>NZ_JADUCM010000016.1 GCF_016009175.1 Pseudomonas alkylphenolica | reverse complement strand
TATGCTCCTACTCGTGCTCTAGGGCACTGCTGGCTATCAGTCTGCCATCCACCGCTCTCACCTCTGATTTTAAAGGCATGTGAAGACACAAGCTGGCGAAGCCGGCGATGGGCCGCGCAGCGGCCCCGGAACAGAGGTGCTTCAGTGGAAATCCCGGCTGCGCACATCCAGACCCTGCAGCAGGTGGCTGAGGTCTTCCAGGCGCTGGGCGATCAAGTGGCGTACGCCGCTCTCACACTCAAGCCGCCCACTCACCCGCAGCAACCGGGCCCCTATCAGGGCCCGGCGCTGACGCTCGGCCAGTTCGCGCCAGACCACCACATTGACGTTGCCGAACTCGTCCTCAAGGGTGACAAAGGTCACGCCACTGGCCGTCTGCGGGCGCTGCCGGCCGGTTACCAACCCCGTCACGCTGACCTTGTCGCCATGCTCGGCCTGCTCCAGCTCCTGCGAACTTCGACAGCCCAACACTGCGAGACGGCGGCGTAATAACGTCAGCGGGTGCGGCCCCAGCGTCGTACCGACGCTGGCATAGTCAGCGAACATGTCCTCGCCAACCGATGGCTGCGGCAAGCTCACCGGCGCCTCTTCTGGCGCCTCGACCCCGGCAAACAACGGCAACTGCGCCTGCACCGCCGCCACGCTCCAGCGCGCCCGGTAGCGATCGCTGGCCAGCCCGCGCAAGGCACCCGAATCTGCCAGCAGCTCACGTGCGCGGGCATCAAGCTGTGCGCGCTGGCACAGGTCAGCGACATCACGCCAGCGCGCCTCGGTCCGCGCCCGCTCGATGCGCCGGGCGTCCTCCTGGCGAAAGCCGCGCACCTGCCGCAACCCCAGGCGCAGGGCCAATGCCTGCCCTGCCCCCGGCTCCAGGCTGCAGTCCCAGTCACTGTGGCAAACATCCACCGGGCGAATCTCGATGCGATGGCGGCGCGCATCCTGAAGGATCTGGTCGGGGCTGTAGAAGCCCATGGGCCAGCTGTTGATCAGCGCGCAGGCGTAAATCGCCGGTTCATGGCACTTGAGCCAGCAACTGGCGTAGGTCAGCAAGGCGAAGCTGGCGGCGTGGGATTCCGGAAAGCCATAACTGCCAAAGCCTTTGATCTGCTCAAAAATGCGTTCGGCGAACTCGCTGCTGTAACCGTTGCCGAGCATGCCTTTGATCAGCCGTTCACGGTGCGGCTCCAGGCCACCGTGGCGTTTCCAGGCGGCCATGGCCCGCCGCAGCTGATCGGCCTCGCCCGCCGAATAGCCGCCGGCGACCATCGCCAGCTCCATCACCTGCTCCTGGAATAACGGCACGCCCAGGGTGCGCTCGAACACCGCGCGCAGCTCGGGTGACGGATAGCTCACCGGCTCCAGGCCCTGACGCCGGCGCAGGTAGGGGTGGACCATGTCGCCCTGGATTGGCCCGGGCCGGACAATGGCCACCTCGATCACCAGGTCGTAGAAATTTTTCGGCTTGAGCCTCGGCAACATGGCCATCTGCGCCCGCGACTCGATCTGGAACACGCCGACGGTGTCGGCGCGTCCGATCATTTCATAGGTGGCTGCGCAATCGGCAGGGATCTGCGCCAGGCTCAGCTGGCGTCCGCGGTGGCGGTACAACAGGTCGAAACAGCGGCGCAAGGCACTGAGCATGCCCAGGGCGAGGATATCGACCTTGAGCAGGCCGACCAGATCAAGGTCGTCCTTATCCCACTGGATGACCGTGCGACCGTCCATGGCGGCGTTTTCCACCGGCACCAGGGTGTCCAGCGGCTGCTCGCTGATAACAAAACCACCCGGGTGCTGCGACAGGTGCCGGGGAAAGCCGATCAGCTCACCGGTCAGTGTCAGCACCCGGTGCAGCAAGGGGCTGTCGGCATCGAAACCGGCTTCAACCAGCTGTTCGGCTGACGGCAAGCGGTCACTCCAGCGGCCACAGCAGTCGGCCAGGGCATTGATCTGCGCCACCGGCAGGCCCAACACCCGGGCGATATCGCGCACCGCGCCTGCGGCATGGTAGGTACTGGCCACCGCGGTCAGGGCGGCGCGGTGGCGACCGTAACGGCTGAACACATACTGCAGGACTTCTTCGCGGCGCTCGTGTTCGAAATCGACATCGATATCGGGTGGCTCATCACGCTCACGTGACAGGAAACGCTCGAACAGCAAGTGGCTGCGCATCGGGTCGAGCTCGGTGATGCCCAGCACGAAACACACCACCGAGTTGGCCGCCGAGCCGCGCCCCTGGCAGAGAATGCCCTGGCCACGGGCAAAGTTGACGATGTCGTGGACCGTGAGGAAATAGCTTTCGTAGTTCAGTTCGGCAATCAGCCCGAGCTCGTGCTCCAGAGCCTGGCGCGCCTTTGTCTCAATGCCGCCGGGCCAGCGCCAGCATGCCCCTTGCTCGCACAAATGACGTAGCCAGGCGCTGGCCGTGTGCCCTTCGGGCACCAGCTCGCGTGGGTACTGGTAACGCAGCTGGCTCAGGTCGAAACGGCAGCGGGCGGCAATGCGCAGGGTTTCATCGAGCAAGGCCTGCGGGTACAGCTCGGCCAGCTGTGCCAGCGGCCGCAGGTGGCGCTCGCCGTTGGCGAACAGACGTTGCCCGGCCTGCGCCACGGTGCAGTGATGACGGATGGCGGTCATGCTGTCCTGCAGCGCCCGCCGCCCACGGGCATGCATGTGCACATCGCCGCTCGCCACCGCAGTGATACCCAGGCTCGCGGCCAGGGCTTGCTGGCGCTGCAGACGCGGCCCGTCGTCAGCACCTCGGTGCAATTCCACCGCCAGCCACAGGCGCTCGGCAAAACGCTCGCGCAACCACTGACCGACCTGCAGGTCATGCGCATCGTCGTCGGGCAGCCACAGGGCCAACAGGCCGTCCAGCGGGCCGGCAAAGTCATCACGCAGCACCTGGTAGGCGCCCTTCTCAGCCCGCCGCCGCCCCAGGGTAATCAACCTGCACAGGTGCTGATAGCCCGTCAGGTTCTCCGCCAGCAGTACCAGCTTGGGCCCCTCGTGCACACGGATTTCACTGCCGACGATCAACGGCAGTTCTACCGCCTTGGCCGCCTGCCAGGCGCGGACAATGCCGGCCAGGGTGCACTCGTCGGTGATCGCCAGCGCCTGATAGCCCTGCTGGCGGGCGCGGCGAAACAGCTCCTGGGCGCTGGAGGCACCGCGCTGGAAGCTGAAATTGGACAGGCAGTGCAGTTCGGCATAAGCCGCCGGTGTCGTCATGCAAACCAGCCTTGCAGCCACAACGGCCCGTCTTCGCCCAGGTCGCGGTAAGCCCAGGCGTACAGCCCGGTCGGGGTCTGCACCCGGTAATAGTCACGGCGCACATCGCCGCCATCCCACCAGCCGGACTCGATCCGCTCGGCGCCGGTCAGCAGTTGCACCCCTACCCCTGACAACGCCTGGGGCGTGGCCAGCAACCAGCCCGGGCGCGGCGCCGGCGCTGTGGCTGGCGGCCGTGTCATGCCGTTATCAAGCTGCCAGGCGCACTCCGGACGGTGGTCGGCCTGGGCCGCCAGGCCGCGCACCGCGCTGTCGCCCAGGCGCGCGCGCAGGCGTTCGCGTAGCTGTTCCCAGGGCTGGTTCTGCTGCGGGCGCGGGTCGAACAGCTCGCGGTGTTGCGGCACAAAGGCCGGCAGGTCTTCGGCCAGCAGGCGCAGGTTGCGCACCGGCGCGCCCAGTTGCAGTTGCTCCAGACGCCCACGGGCCAGCTCGAACAGCATCAGCGGGTCGCGCTCGGCGGCCAGCAGCCCTACGGGCACACAGGTGTCGGCCCCTTCGGCATGTTCCAGGTGCAGGGTAAAACGCTGCACGCCACTGTCGCGACCGGCAAGAAACGCGGCCAGGTCGTTGATCAAGCGGCGCAGGGGGAAGAGCAAGGCCTGATGGGACTCGACATCAAAATTCAGCTCCAGCCGAGCATCGAAGCGATCCGGTGGCAGGTAGAAGGTCAGCGCCATGGGCCGCAGCCCCAGCAGGCGGTCCAGATGCAGTTGCACCGCCGCGGCAAAACGCCGGGCCAGCGCCTGACGCGGCAACGCCATGACCTGGCCGAGCCGACGCAGGCCCATGCGGGCAAAGGCGCTGGCCGCCTCGACGGGCAGCCCGACCCGCTCAATAGGCAGTTGTTCAAGCGCTGCGCGGGTCTGCTCAGGGCAATCGAGTGCCAGGCCATCGTGACAATTGGCGAGCATGCGCGCGGCAACCGGGTTGCTGGCCAGGACAATACGATGCCGGAACCCCAGGGCGCTCAGCTCAGTACGTAAACGCGCTTCGAACGCAGGCCAGGGGCCAAACAGCCCCAGGCTGGATTCGACTTCCAGCAGCAGGACCCGTGGGTAATGCAGGCTGACCTGGGAACTGAAGCGGTAAGCCCAGGCCGCGAGCAGTTGTTGCAACGCCTCAATGGCTGCCGGGTCATGGTCGACGCAAGTGAAATGACCGGCCAGCGCCTGGGCCGTGGTCAGCGCCTGACCGGCACGCAGGCCAAGCGCTGCCGCCGCCGGGTTGACTGCCTGCAACACCCGGCGCTGCGGCGGGCCACTGAGCAACGCCAGCGGTGTATCAGGATCGTCGCGCCCGCGCAGCACGGCGTCGAGTGCCAGCTGCGGCAGCCCAATACAAGCCCAGAGCATGATCCATCAGCCTCGCCCGGGGCTGGCAATGGGCGCCGCCGGGGCCAGGCCGCCACGGCATTTGAGCACCCGCCATTGGGCCGGACGCGCATCGACGGCAATGCGCAAAGCGGCGGGCGAAGGGTTCAGCGCCACCTGCAGCGGGCGCAAGGCAAACGCCAGGGTCTGGCCGCTTTCGGCGGCCACCTGCAAACGGCGCAAGGCACGGTCGTCGGCCTTGTGCGGCCAGCACAGCACCGCGCCACAACTGCCCGAGCGCAAACATTGTTCGGCCGCCCAGAGCACCTCGTCGGCCGCCGCCTCGACCAGCGCCAGGTGCTGCAGGTCGACGCCGGCGGCCTGCCAGGCCGGGGCGTAGGGAATGAACGGCGGCGCAATCAGCACCACCCGTTCACCACTGGCGGTCAGGCGCGCCAGGCTTGGCCAGAGCAATTGCAGCTCGCCGCAGCCCTCAGCAGCCAGCAATACCTCGGTCAGGGCACCGGGCGGCCAACCGCCGCCCGGCAAGGCGCTGTCGAGCACGGCATGGCCTGTGGGCTGCAACCCCTTGGACTGAACCTGCGGGCGGCCCTTCCAGACCCGTTGCTGGTCGAGCAGCCCGTCGAGGCTGATCAGCGCGCCCATCAGCCGCGCCTCACCAGGCCGCAGAACACGCCTTCGATCGCGAAGTCCTGCCCCGGGCCCACTTCGATGGGCGCATAGGCCGGGTTGCGTGGCAGCAAGCGGTAATGCGTCGCGCTGACCCGCTCAAAACGCTTGATCGTCACCTCGCCATCGAGGCGCGCGACGATGATCTGCCCGTCACGGGCCTCGGCCTGTTGCTTGATGCCCACCAGGTCGCCATCGAGGATGCCGTCTTCGAGCATCGAATCGCCACGCACCTTGAGCAGGTAGTCGGGGGAACGGCTGAACAGATGGGCATCGAGCATCAGCTGCTCGTGGATGTCGACGTCCGGGCCAATCGGCCGTCCGGCAGCCACCTGCCCCAGCACCGGGATTTCCAGCACCTCGGGGCGGCGCAATACCCCGGCGAGACGGATGCCGCGGGCCTGGTTGGGGGTGACCTCAATGAAGCCGGCCTCGCACAACGCCTGGATGTGCTTGCGCGCAACGCTGCGCGAGGCAAAACCGAAGGCCGTGGCGATATCGGCCAGGCTCGGGGGCTGGCCATGGTCGGCGATGCGCTCGCGAATGAACGTGAGGATCGCACTGCGTTTGGGAGATAGTGTGCTCATGGAGTACATTTGTACTCTTTTGTGCGCGCACTGACCAGCCCCCTCGATCGGGTTATGATGAGCGGCCTTTGCAAGGGATGCCTTACATGCTTGAAGCCCTGTTGTTCGACCTCGACGGTACCCTGACCGATACCGACAAACTTCACCTGCTGGCCATGCAGCAACTGCTGCAGGAAGAAGGCCGGGTGCTGACCGAGGCAGAATTCGACGCCCACGTCAGCGGCCGCGCCAACGCCGACCTGTGCCGCTACCTGTTTCCGGGGCGCCCGCTGGCCGAGCACCAGGCCTTTGCCGACCGCAAAGAAGCGCGTTTTCGCGCCCTGTCGCCCACCTTGCAGCCCACCGCCGGGTTGCTGCGCCTGCTCGAACATGCCGAAAAGGCCGGTGTCGGCATGGCCGTGGTTACCAATGCACCCCGCGCCAATGCCGTGCACATGCTCGATGCCATGGGCCTGGGCGGGCGCTTTGAACATGTACTGGTGGCCGAGGAGTTGCCGCGCGCCAAGCCCGACCCGCTGCCCTACCTGAGCGCGCTCGAGCGCTTGCAGGCCAGCGCCGGGCAGGCATTGGCGTTCGAGGATTCGGTACCGGGCGTGACTGCCGCCAGCCGGGCCGGGATCTTTACCGTCGGGCTGTCCACCAGCCAACCGGCCGACGCCCTGCTGGCGGCGGGCGCGCAACTGGTCGTGGCAGATTTCGAAGATGCGCGGTTATGGACGCTGATAGAACGGATGTCAGGCTGAAGGTGGGGCTGCCGGGCAGCCCATCTTGATCGAGCGGGGTCTGAGTGCGCTAAGGTCTTAGCCAGAAATGCAGCGTGTCGCCGCAGTTTTCACATCACCCAGGCGCAGCGGAAAGTTGTTCAGGCGTTCGTACAGTTTGATACTGCTGCCACTACCGCGCTCGTTGATGTCCACCAGAGCGGCAGGGCCACTGCCGAGCTTTTGCGGAACCACCAGGCGCAGGCCGTCATGATGTGGCTCAACCTCAAGCGGGCCGCGGGTTTCAGCCAGTTGCTTCTGCACGCATTCAGCGTATGCCTTGGGCTTCTTGCCGGAAATCACGTTCAAGGTTTCAGGCGAGCTTTCAAGCTCCGACACGCTGACACACCCGCCCAGCGTTGCCGCCAACGCCACTACAACCCACTTCATCAAGCTACACCTCCACCACGGAAAAATACTCTGACCGCGCCAAGACCATTTTGCTCCCTTGATTGGCAGATTTATCTTGGCCCTGGCACGAAGGGCGGGAGTGTAACCTGTGATCATGGTATCGTTTTGATTTGCCCAAAGATCCATTGCGGAGAGCAACATGAAATTCGTACACCAGCGTGAACACCTCAACGAAGACGACATTGTCGTCATCGAGTGTTCCCAGCGCTGCAACATCCGCCTGATGAACGACGCCAACTTCCGCAGCTTCAAGAACGGCGGCCGTCATACCTACCACGGCGGCGCGTTTGTCGACTTCCCGGCGAAGATCACTGTGCCCAGCACCGGTTTCTGGAACATCACCATCGATACCGTTGGCCCGCGCGCGCTGTCGGCCGTGACCAAACCGACCTTCACCCACAAGATCAAGTTCATCCGCCGTTCGTCGTCGAAACTGAGATAAGCCATGAGCCAGACCACCAAGTACGTCATCAAGTACAAGATCGACGGTGAGCGTCGTTTCGACTTCGCCCAGTTGAGCAGCGACGCGCCCGAAGAAGTACAAGCTGCCCTGGTAAAGCTCCACGGCGAAGACGCTAAGAACATCACCGACATCAAGGTAAGCAAAGCGCTATAAAGGTCGCCTGCGCACAAGGAGTTCCAGGATGAGTCAATGGCCAGACACCCGTCTTCTCGACCTGCTGGGGATCGAACTGCCGATTCTTCAAGCGCCCATGGCCGGCTCTACCGGTTCGGCCATGGCCATTGCCGTGAGCAATGCCGGTGGCCTGGGGTCGCTGCCGTGTGCGACCTTGAACCTGGAACAGATAAGCGCCGAGTTGCACGCATTCAAGCAGGCCTGCAACGGCCCGCTCAACCTCAACTTCTTCTGCCACCAGCCGCCTGAGCCCGACCCGGCCCGCGACGCGGCCTGGAAACAGGCACTCAAGCCCTACTATGCAGAGCTTGGCGCCGACTTCGACGCACCGACGCCGGTGTCCAACCGCGCGCCGTTCGACGACGCCCCCTGCAGCCTGGTCGAAGCCTTCAAGCCCGCCGTCGTCAGCTTCCACTTCGGCCTGCCCGAAGCTGGTTTGCTCGCAAGAGTCAAAGCCACCGGGGCGAAGGTGCTGTCCAGCGCCACCACCGTCGACGAAGCCATCTGGCTGGAGCAACACGGGTGCGATGCGATCATTGCCATGGGCTATGAAGCCGGCGGCCATCGCGGGATGTTCCTGAGCACTGACCTGAACACCCAGGTCGGTACCCTGGCCCTGGTGCCGCAGGTGGTCGATGCCGTAAGCGTGCCGGTGATCGCAGCCGGCGGTATCGGCGACCACCGTGGCATTGTCGCCGCTCTGGCGCTGGGCGCCTCCGGCGTGCAATTGGGCACCGCCTACCTGTTGTGCCCGGAAGCCAAAGTCTCGGCCGCCCATCGCCAGGCCCTGCAGACCACCAAAGACAGCGAAACCGCACTGACCAACCTGTTCACCGGCCGCCCGGCCCGGGGCATCACCACCCGCATCATGCGCGAACTCGGCCCGATCAGTGCCCTGGCGCCGCGTTTTCCGCTGGCCGGCGGTGCCCTGATGCCGCTGCGGGCGATCAGCGAACCCAATGGCAGCAGCGATTTCAGCAACCTCTGGTCAGGACAGGCGGCGCGTCTGGCCCGGGCCTTGCCAGCTGGTGAGCTGACCCGCAGCCTGGCTGAGCGCGCACTGGCGCAACTGCGTCGTTAACACAGCGCTTTCCGTTTGTCGGGAAATCGCTATATATTCTTGTATACAACGATTCCCTTCAGCCCATGGAGCTGTGTTTCATGAGTAAGTGCGCCCCCCGTTTTGCCCTGGCCGCCCTGGCCACGTTCATGACTTTCAACAGCGCCTGGGCCGATGAGGTCCAGGTAGCGGTTGCAGCCAACTTCACCGCGCCGATCCAGGCCATCGCCAAGGACTTCGAGAAAGACACCGGGCACAAGCTGGTCGCTGCCTACGGGGCTACCGGGCAGTTCTACGCGCAAATCAAGAATGGTGCACCGTTCGAGGTGTTCCTTGCCGCCGACGACAGCACCCCGGCCAAGCTGGAAAGCGAAGGCGACACCGTCAAAGGTTCACGCTTCACCTACGCCGTCGGCACCCTGGCCCTGTGGTCGGCCAAGCCGGGCTACGTCGATGACAAAGGTGAGGTGCTGAAGAAAAATGAATTCAAACACCTGTCCATCGCCAACCCCAAAGCCGCCCCGTACGGCCTTGCTGCCACTCAGGTGCTGGACAAGCTCAAGCTGAACGACGCCACCAAAGGCAAGATCGTCGAAGGCCAGAACATCACCCAGGCCTTCCAGTTCGTGTCCACCGGCAACGCCGAGCTGGGCTTTGTCGCCCTGTCGCAGATCTACAAAGACGGCAAAGTCACCGAAGGTTCAGCCTGGATCGTTCCCGCCAGCCTGCATGAGCCGATCAAGCAAGATGCCGTGATCCTCAACAAGGGCAAGGACAACGCGGCCGCCAAAGCGCTGGTCGACTACCTCAAAGGCCCGAAAGCCACTGCACTGATCAAATCCTACGGCTACGAAATCTGATGCCGCTGGACGCCAGCGACCTGGGTGCCATCTGGCTGACCTTCAAACTGGCCAGCCTGACCACCCTGATTTTACTGCTGGTGGGCACCCCCATCGCCTGGTGGCTGGCGCGCACGCGCTCCTGGCTGCGCGGGCCGGTGGGTGCTGTGGTAGCACTGCCGTTGGTGTTGCCACCGACAGTGATCGGCTTCTACCTGTTGCTGGCCCTTGGGCCCAATGGCTGGATCGGCCAGACCACCGAAGCGCTGGGGCTGGGCACCGTGGTGTTCAGCTTCACCGGCCTGGTGATCGGTTCGGTGATCTACTCCATGCCCTTTGTCGTGCAACCGCTGCAAAACGCCTTCACTGCCATTGGCGAGCGTCCGCTGGAAGTGGCCGCTACCTTGCGGGCCAGCCCCTGGGATTGTTTCGTCCATGTCGTGCTGCCCCTGGCACGTCCAGGTTTCATCACCGCCAGCATCCTCGGCTTTGCCCACACAGTGGGTGAATTCGGCGTGGTACTGATGATCGGTGGCAACATCCCCGACAAGACCCGCGTGGTGTCGGTACAGATTTTCGACCATGTCGAAGCCATGGAGTACCAGCAAGCCCATTGGCTCGCCGGAGCCATGCTGGTGTTCTCCTTCCTCGTGCTGCTGGCGCTGTACTCCAGCCGCCGGGGCAAATCGGCCTGGAGTTGAGCCGTGATGATTCATGCCCGGCTCAACGTTACCCGCAACGATTTCAAACTGGATGTCGACCTGCAACTGCCCGGTCGCGGCATCAGTGCCCTGTTCGGTCATTCCGGCTCGGGCAAGACCACCTGCCTGCGCTGCCTGGCTGGCCTGGAGCGCGCGTCCGACGCCTACATCGAGGTCAACGGGCAGGTCTGGCAGGACTCGCGACGCAATCATTTCATTGCCCCGCACCTGCGCCCGATCGGCTATGTATTCCAGGAAGCCAGCCTGTTCCCGCACCTGACCGTGCAGGGCAACCTGACCTTCGGCTGGCGGCGCATCCCGCCCCAGGCGCGCAAGGTCAGCCTCGGCCAGGCGTGTGCGTTGCTGGGTATCGAGCACTTGCTCGAGCGCAAGCCGGCCACCCTCTCCGGCGGCGAAGCACAACGGGTGGGCATCGCCCGCGCCTTGCTCAGCAGCCCGCAACTGTTGTTGATGGACGAACCGCTGGCCGCCCTGGACGGGCCGCGCAAGCGCGAAATTCTGCCGTACCTGGAGCGCCTGCACGCTGAACTGGACATTCCGCTGATCTATGTCAGTCACGCCCAGGATGAAGTGGCTCGCCTGGCGGACCATCTGGTGCTGCTCGAGCACGGCAAAGTCCAGGCCAGCGGCCCGATTGCCGCCACCCTCGCCCGCCTCGACCTGCCGTTGGCCCAGGGTGATGATGCCGGTGTGATCATCGAAGGTCTGGTCAGCAGCTACGACCACCACTATCAATTGCTGGGCCTGCAACTGCCGGGCAGTCACCTGGAACTGCGCCTGGCTCACGAACCGCTGCCCCTGGGCACGCCACTTCGGCTCAAGGTTCAGGCCCGGGATGTCAGCCTGAGCCAAGCCGACGATGCCAGCTCAAGCATCCTCAACCGGCTTCCGGTAAGGGTCAGCGGCCATCAGCCAGCGGACAACAACGCCCATGTATTGGTCAGCCTCGATGCTGCCGGCAGCGTGCTGCTGGCACGCATCACCCGTTACTCGGCCGACCAGTTGGGCCTGCACAGTGGCCAGCAACTGATCGCACAGATAAAATCGGTGGCACTGCTGGGCTGATCGTGCGGTCCATAGTACAAGTTCGATCACCGGACATGTGCAATGGACGAAGTCGCCCTTCCCGAGAGCCTGCATTACGTCGATGACAACCAGCCGGGCCTGCGCCGTAAAACACTGCGCGGCCGATTCGTTTACTTCGATGCCAGCGGCCAGCGCATCAGCGACCCAACCACGCTGGAGCGGATCAAGGCACTGGCCATTCCCCCGGCCTATACCGACGTGTGGATCTGCGCCGACCCGCAAGGTCACGTGCAAGCCACCGGGCGCGATGCCCGTGGCCGCAAGCAGTATCGCTATCATCCGCACTGGCGCGATTTTCGCGACAGCCACAAGTACGGCCGCATGCAAGCCTTCGCCAGCCTCTTGCCCAAGCTGCGCAGCCAGCTGGACAGCCACCTGGCACGCCCGGGCATGGACCGCGAGAAAGTCTTGGCCCTGGTGGTCAGCCTGCTCGACACCACCCTGATTCGCGTGGGCAACCGTCAGTACGCCCGCGACAACAACTCCTTCGGCCTGACCACGTTGCGCAACCGCCACGTCAAGGTTCAGGGCATCGCCATACGTTTTCAGTTTCGCGGCAAAAGCGGCATCGAACACCAGGTGACACTGCGCAATCGGCGCCTGGCCAACCTGATCAAACGCTGCATGGACCTGCCCGGCCAGAACCTGTTCCAGTATCAGGACGAACAAGGCAATCGCCACAGTGTTGGCTCTGCCGATATCAATGCCTACCTGCAACAATTGACCGGCAGTGACTTCACCGCCAAGGACTACCGCACCTGGGCCGGCAGCGCCCTGGCGTTGAACCTGCTGCGCAAGCTGCAATGGCAGCCTGAAACCGAAGCCCGCCGGCAGATCGTCGATACCGTCAAGCAGGTTGCCCTGCGCCTGGGCAACACACCCGCGGTGTGTCGGCGCTGCTACATCCACCCGGCCCTGCTGGAATGTTTCACCCGCGGTGAACTGGCCAGGCTGCCGCCCGCACGTAAACGCAAGGGGCTGGATACCGAAGAAGTGCGCCTGGCAGTGTTCCTGAAAAGCCTGGCACCCCCTTGAAGATCGATACAACAGGCCCCAATTCCCCTATCATGCAGAGAAATTTCCCATATTCGCTCAAGCCCCCTATGCTTGCGGATGTGAGCCGTAATCACGGGGCTGCAGCGTTGATTTGCCGCTCAGGGCACCTGCGACTGAAGGCTCACCACAGATTGTGTATTCGGGGGAATTAATATCCGCCGAAAACGTCTTTAATGAAGGAAAAGAGGAACACGCAGCGCGGGTTCCCGGCTAGTGCGAGCGCAGCCCGCACAGCAACTTACGTTACCAAGGAGAAATACATGCTGATACTCACCCGCAAGGTTGGCGAAAGCATCGTCATCAACGATGACATCAAAGTCACCATTCTGGGCGTCAAAGGTATGCAAGTGAGGATCGGCATCGATGCGCCTAAAGATGTTCAGGTGCACCGCGAAGAGATCTACAAGCGCATTCAGGCCGGCAGCCCGGCGCCGGAGAAAGGAGACAATCACCACGAGTGACGCGCGCTGATTCAAGTCGCACGGATGCGCTTGACCCTGATCTCGTCAGCCCTTGCGGCCGGCCGCAATGGCCTCACGACGATTTGGGCGCGCCAACCAGCTCCTTGACCTTGGCTATCATCTCGCGAATGTCGAACGGCTTGTCGAACACCGCCACGAACAAGTCAGGATTGCCTCGTCCTTCATGCGCCTGGGCACCACTCATCAGTATCACCGGCAGGGTCTGCAACAGTGGTTGCTTGCGGATTTCCACTGCCAGCTCCTCTCCGTTCAACTGCGGCATCATGTAGTCGGTGATGACCAGCTCCACGCGCTTGCCTTTGAGGATATCCAGCGCTTTTTGCCCGTTGCTGGCCGTCTCCACCCGATACCCCTCATCTTCCAGGGCGTAGCTGAGGATATCGGCGATCAGGTACTCGTCGTCGACGACCAGAATCGTGCTCATGGCCGTGCCGCCTGAACGTTCACGCGCCCGGTACCGGCGCTGGAGTGCCGGAGAGCACTGCCGTCGCCTGGGTAAAGGCTTTTTGCAGATCGATACCCTGCGCGCTGATGATCAGCTCGAGCAGCGCCGGGTCGTAGTAACTGTCACGCACCTTGAGAATCGACAACAAACGCTTGAGCTCCGACTCCAGCTCGACAAAGCGCATCAGCAACAGGTTATCGACGATACTCGACAGGTCCGGGGCAGGTGCATTGATTTCCGAGCCGAAGATATCGCGCATCTCCCAGGTAGCCATGACGCTGACATCCCGGGCCCGTAGCTCACCGGTCAGGGCGCGAAAAAATTCGTTCAGCCGCGCCGGGTTGCTTGCCAGGCGGGTAAAGGCCCCCAGGCTGTCGATCAGCACGCGTCGAATACCGTGCGCCTCAACCTGGCTCAGCAGCCGCGCACCCACTTCATCGAGCCCGCCTTCAGTGGTCGGTTGCCAGCGGATGTGCAGCGCGCCCTGGCGCTCAAGTTCAGCGAAATCATGCCCCAGCGCACTGGCCTTGAGGCGTAATCGATGCGGTGTTTCGTAAAAGCCGAAATGCAGCCCGGGCGCCTGCGGCGTGGCTGACGCCAGAAAACTCACACCCAGGGACGTTTTACCGATCCCCGAGGGCCCCATTACCAGCGTGACTGAAGCCCCTGGCAATCCGCCACCGAGCAGCGCATCGAGCGCATTGATACCACTGCTGACGCGCCCCTGCTCGTCACTGCCGCCGCCACTGGGGTGGCTGTACAACGACTCAAGGCGCGGATAGACCTGCAGGCCGTCCTCGGTGATTTCGCAGTCATGCAGACCTGACAACGCACCGCTGCCACGGGTTTTACGTAACTGGATACGGCGTACCGAACGATTGCCGACCAGCACCTCACCCAGTTCGATCACACCATCGACCATCGTGTGCTCGGGGCTGCCATCATCCAGTCGCGAACTGGTGAGGAACAGCACCGTGCAACCGGAAAACGCTGCATGGCCCTGCAGGTCGGCAATGAATTTTTTCGTGTCCAGCGGCGTATCTGCCCGAGACCTGGCGGTCAACAAGCCATCGACAATCAGCAAGGTGGCCTGGTGACGACTGATTTCGCCGCGCAGCAGTTTGACCACCGGGTCCAGGCCTTCACGCTCCAGGGTATCGAACGCACTGACAAACTGGATCTGATTGCCCACCAGGCTCGGGTCGAAAAAGCTCAGGGTAGAAAGGTACTGGAACAGACGCTCGTGCGACTCGCTCAACAGAGTGGCGACCAGCACGCGCCCGCCCTGCCCGACATGATTGAATGCCAGCTGGTTGGCCAATATGGTCTTGCCCGAGCCCGGCGGCCCCTGAACGATATAGGACGCACCGGCAATCAGGCCGCCCTTGAGCAATGCATCCAGACCATCGATACCGCTGACAAGGCGCTTGAGTTGTTCCACGATACGCTCACCCGTTCAATTGGACGCCGCAGTGTTCGCCTCAAATACCGGCAGGTACAACGTTATATGCGTGCCTTCCCCTTGCACGCTGGCCACCGTGACAGCGCCATTGCTCTGTTTGATGAAGCCATAGACCTGACTCAACCCCAGCCCGGTTCCCTTGCCAAATGCCTTGGTGGTGAAGAAAGGCTCGAAGATCCGCGGCAACACATTGGGGGCAATACCTCGACCGTCATCGCTGACGTCCAGTCGTACAAACGCCCCGTGCAAGTCTTCGACCTCACCTGCCAGCTGACAGTTGCATCCCTGAAGGCAAATAACCCCTTCCCCATCCAGCGCATCACGGGCATTGAGGATCAGATTGACCAGCACCATCTGCAACTGCCCGCCATCCACGTCGACATCCTGCAAGCCCTCTTCCAACCGGACCTGCAACTCGACCCCTTTGGGCAGCGCGTGCCCCAGCAGCAAACGACTTGACTCCATCAATACCGACAGCCGTACCCGGCCTGACTTCAATGCCTTGTGCCGGGCAAAGCTGAGCAGCTGCTGCGTCATCTGCGCGCCGCGTTCACCGGCATCAATAATATGCTCGAGCAAACGATGCACTCGCTGCGAATCCTGACTGCCAAGGGCCAGCTTCGCCGATCCGATGATAATGGTCAGCAGGTTATTGAAGTCGTGCGCCATGCCCCCGGTCAACTGGCCGAGGGCATCGAGCTTCTGCGCCTGAAACAGCTGCGCGCGCATGGCGTCGAGCTGCTGGGCGGCTTCGAGGCGGTCGGTAATATCCCGGGTTATTTTCGCCAGGCCGATGATTTTTCCGTCTGGCGAACGGATCACATCCAGTGCTGCCAAGGCCCAGAAACGCGTGCCATCCTTACGCACACGCCAGCCCTCGTCCTGGGCAACGCCGGTACTGAGCGCCCGTTCAAGCAGCATGGCAGGTCTGCCCTCAGCGCGGTCCTGTTCGGTGAAAAACAGCGAGAAGTGCTTGCCGATCACCTCTTCGGCGCGCCAGCCCTTGATGCGCTGCGCGCCTGCGTTCCAGGAAACGATATGCCCTTGAGGATCAAGCATGTAGATGGCGTAGTCCACCACGGCCTGCACCAACTGCTCATAGGGACTGGTTTGCAGGGTGTCCGTGCGATCAGAAGAACTCATGGAACCCCCACGCAATACGCAGACTTATTCAAGCATAGACAGCCCGTGCAGCTGGCAATTCCAGCAGATCGATATTTCTAATGAAAAGCACAGGATCAATAGCCGCGCAGCGCCCCCAAAGGCGCAGCCCATGGCGGTTACAAGGCCGTGGCTGCGGTTGACTCAAATATAACGATGAGTTATAAAGCACGCTTGATTGCGGCGGAAACTCATTTTCCCCAGGGCTTCGATCCAACGACACGCCCGGTTGCCAGACCCTTTCAAACCTGTGCGAGTGTGGTGGAATTGGTATACACAGCAGACTTAAAATCTGCCGGCGTGAGCCTTGCGGGTTCGAGTCCCGCCACTCGCACCATCTTCTTGAAAGGCGCCTTGCAGGCGCCTTTTTTATTGCCCGCCGCCGCCCGTCGGGGCAAAGACGATAACCAGCTGCTATGGTGAAATGGCCCCATAACAAAGGAAGGCGGCCATGCGCTATACCCTGTTCGATAACCAGCGCGATGTAATCATTCTGCTGGCGCGTATCCTGCTGATGATCCTGTTTGTCATGTCTGGCTGGAGCAAACTGACCGGCTTCGACGGCACCGTCAGTTACCTGGCTTCGCTGGGCGCTCCCATGCCCATGGTGGCTGCCGGGGTCGCGGTGATCATGGAGTTCTTTGTCGCCATCCTGCTGATCATCGGTTTCTTTACCCGGCCTCTGGCCTTTCTGTTCGCCTTGTTCGTGATCGGCACGGCACTGATTGGCCACCCGTTCTGGACCATGACCGACGAGGCAGCCCGCGCCGCGAACAGTGTGCAGTTTTTCAAGAACCTGAGCATCTGCGGCGGCTTGCTGTTGCTGTCAGTGACTGGCGCCGGCAGGTTCTCGGTGGACGGACGATAAGTCGGCTCCCGGCCTAAAAGTCGTCAAGCGGGTCGACACCTTCGTCCCAGTCCATTTCATCCAGGGTGTCGGCCGGCTCGTCGTCCTGAGGGTCGAACAGCGGGTCGACTTCGTCCTGTTGGGCAGGGTCAACGTCATAGAACTCATGATCGAGCAGGTGATCGTGTTCAGGTTCGTGAATATCCAGCTCGTCATGCATCATCAGTACCTGCGGCAGTGCGTTTGGCAAAAAGGGACGCTTGTATAAGCCAGGGATTCAAAATCGTCAACGCCAGGGAGCGAACATGAAGTACCTGCTGATCGTCCTCACCAGCTATATCGCCTCGTTCTATACCGTCGCGGCTATCGTCGATGCTCGCCTGCAGAGCCTCACCGACGATTTGCGTCATTACGCGCACGCCCCCGCTCAGTCAGAGTACCTTGAGGACGTGCGCGTGCATGCGCAGCATTCGAAGATCGAGTACGCTGCGGTACTGGGCACACTGCTGGCACTGGCCCTGTCGATGCTGGTGTGGGTGCTGGGTTGAGCGCTGCTCATGGCTGGTAAAGCAATGCGGCATTGGCCTGACGGACCATCTGCAGCCATTCACCGGCGCTGACCGCGCCCGATTGCTCCAGCCGCGCCGCAGCCATTAACGCCTGATCGTAATCTTCTTCCTGCAAAACACCCTCGCCAAGGAACGTTGCACGCCATTGCAGCATCGCAACGGGCCCTTTTTTGTCATCCATCTCCATCCCCAACTGACCGTTCAAACAGGCGGCAATGCGGGCTGCCGCCAAAAGCGCTGGCAAGAGTACAGGAGCGCGAAGATATTGAGAACAGTTTTCATTACCAATTAAAAAGCAAAGGCCTGGATGCTTAAGAAGAATCATCTGCTGATGAGGACCGGCACTGCATGACCCGGTTTTTCATACCTCCTGTCGCTTCTCTCAGCGCCTGGTTGCGGTGAGGCAAATCGATGACTAATAGTTAGATGTCTGCCTGGGGAGGCGCAAAAAAATGCAACCAAGATTCGTTATTGTTCCGGCGGTGCCAATCGAGCAGGAATCTTTCCGCGCGGGCACCCGGTACTATGCAACACGGTGTCGGGCGGCTTCGACATTTACGACAATCAGGAAAAAATCCGGCTTAAACCCAGCTATCAGAACAAAGAAGAAGCCACTGTGCATTGCGACCGCATGAATGCACAGCACAGCTGCGGCCCGGTAACCGATGTGATTTGCCTGGTTCCGAGTTAGTCCTGTACAAAGGGCAGCCCAACTGCTGGAAAAGGATTTCACTGATGCCGTTTCCATCGAAGGAACGCACTGCCCTGCTAGCCCTCAAGGGTGTAGGCCCTACCGTAATTACCCGGCTTGAGCAGATGGGAATCGAATCGCTGCATGATCTCGCCAGGTCGGATGTCAGTGACATCCTGGCGCAAGCAGCGGCTGCATTAGGCTCGACCTGCTGGAAGAACAGCCCTCAAGCCCGCGCTGCCATTACGGCAGCCGTCGAACTTGCAAAAGGATCAGCTGAAAGCTCGCTGGCCCAGCAGGAGCACAAACCTTGGTAACCGTTTTTCCCTAAGGCCACATCGCCCCCTCTCTTTGAGAGGGTCGGCCGAGCAAGCTCGCTGATAGGGTGGCCCGGAATCACGTTGCTACCAGGAAATCCTATGAGCCACCGCGCCTCACCCGCGAGCCGGGCAGAATTCAACTACTTCACCGAAGTGACGACACGCTGGGGTGATCAAGACCCTTATGGGCACGTCAATAACGTTGTCTATTACTCCTACTGCGAAGCGGCGATCAGTGAGTTTCTGGTAGCGCGGGGCACGCTGGACATCACCGGCAGCCCGGTGATCGGGCTGATCGTCAACTCAGGCTGCACCTACTTCTCCCCCATCGAATTTCCCGGGCGAATTGCAGTTGGCGTGCGGATATCTCATCTGGGCAACAGCAGTGCGCGTTATGAAGTGGCATTGTTTCGCGGCGATGAAGCACACGCCTCTGCGGTCGCACATATTGTTTATGTTTACGTTGAGCGGGCCAGCAACCTGTCAGTGCCTATTCCCGAGGCTGTGCGGGTTGAGCTTTATAGTCTGACGGATGAGGCTTGCAAGAAAACGCATGACCAAGAAGAACTGGCCAACATCAACTGATCTCAAAGGCCGGGGCTGATCTGATCACTGAGCCATTCTACAAGGCTGGGATATCTAGCCCTGTCTTTGGCCCAAAGAGCTTCAGCAAATTCCCGCTGCTGCTGAGCTTCTTACTCTGTCATCGACTTCCACTTCGGCTGGCATGCGGGTAGTGCCGTCGCCACGATCACAAGTGCGGTAGGCCGTTTGAGCATATGACTTTCCGTGTTGATACAACCCTGCAATAGGGTAACGATACTCAATCAACGGAACGAGGGCCGCCAAGCAAGGGGCTTGGGCGGCCTACCCCTTCTGACTTTGTTTCCAGCCTGCGACAACCATGATGACCCCAAGGATCAATATGATGATCACCGGGGCATCATCAGCTTTTTCCCGCAAAATGAAATTCAGCGTTACACCCGCCCCGACTATCAGCAACATAACCCCGACAACAAAAACGATATTTCGAAATGCCTTGTCCATAGCGCTCCTCCTCCCTTGGCTCCACCCCATCTGAATATAGCCGCCGGGCACCATGTGCGCAGAGTGACGCCATTTCAACCAGACATGCGGAAATGATCGGCTTTTCCAGCGCGCAAAGAAAAACCCCGCAGACGTTAATCTGCGGGGCTTTCAATAATGGAGGCCGAGGTCGGAATCGAACCGGCGTAGACGGATTTGCAATCCGATAGAAGAAATCCCGCCCGCTGCGGCCTGGAACCGCTTTTCAGTTCCAAAACGAATTCCTCTCCATCAGCCTGAGAGTCCCGTTCTAGAGGGGTGGGCCTTTCTGGTTTTGGAACTGATTTTCACCCCTCCTCCGGCGTCCTGCCGACCGAAAAAAAACCCTCCTCCTGCAACTCGTCACCCTGAACTGTTCAGATTCACTGGCTTCGATTACTGTATATACAAACAGTATTGGTGGGTGACACCGTGATCATCGACGATGACAGCTTTTCGCTGGGCATGCCAACGCCTATGGAAATGCTCGAGCAACACACCCTCCTGCTCGAGGGGGAAAACGAGCAATTGCAACACGACCTTTCCCGAGCCCGGAAGAACATCGCGAAGCTGGTGGCGATCAATCATGGCCAGGCCGAGCAGATAATCCAGCTGAACAGCAAGATCGAACGATTGACCTGGGATGTGTCCAGACTTCACGTAGAGAACACTGAGCTGAAGAACAAGCTATTGAGCGGCTGCTCACCGACATGGGGAGGGAAACCGCCAGAGCCGCACCACGGCTAAACACGCGATAAAACACTGGCTAGCTCACCGACAGGTTTTGTCGCCTGCGCCCTCCTCGGGCATCAGTAAATAGTCCACCACAGCCTCGTCTACACAGCGATCGATACCGTGAAGCACCAAGGTATGCCCGTCTCCTTCACGAGTGATCAGTGGACTCCTGAACACTTTTGCCATCTGCTGGGCATTAACGTAGGGCGTGGTTGCGTCGTAACGCTGGCCAACAAAAAGCAATGGCGGCAGCATTGGAGAAACCACCGGCGTATGTGCGTGAAACGTACCCTGGAACGGCCACAGGTCACACATTTCCAAGGGCCACTCCTCTGCTGCCATGTAGTTCGTGAAAGGCCATGCAGCGCCAATCTCCTGTCGTTGCTTGTGAAGCACCTTAATATCGGCGTCTGGCGTTGCAGTATCCGCACAGGTAATAACGCTCAGTGCATCGCCATTCAAACTGGTGTTTTCATCAATCAGAGCAGCCACCTGTTCATCCCCAGTCCTTGCATTGGCGTTCTGTAACAATGCGATCAAATCGGGCCAGCGGTGCGGCCACAGCAGCAACCCATGAGTAGCGGTGAATAGGTCGTCGCCGTTAATTTCATCACCTTCCTGCGTGATCAACGGGTCCTCGTTCAGGTGATGCAATATTCGGTGGAACGCATCGACCGCACGACTTTCATCCCCAGGCAATGGGCAATGAGGCGTTCTGGCACAGTACGTTACGAACCGCTGGAACGTCTGTTGATAGGAGCGCGCTTGATTCAATTGCTGGGTGTAGTTGTCCTCCGAGAGATCCACCACGCCGTCCAACACCATTGCGCGAGTCTTTTCAGGAAACCGCTCGGCATACAACCCGGCGACCAAAGTGCCATAGGAGTACGCCACTGCGGTCAAGGAAGGTTCGCCCAATGCAGCACGAATCATATTCAAGTCATTGACTGCTTCATGGGTGCCAATATGCTTTAGAACCTGGGCACCAGACTGGCTGATGCACGCGGCAATAACCTGGCGGAGCGAAGCCTCAGGTTCGGCGATGCCACCGTCAGCAAATGAAGGGGGGGCATCGAGATCGGGAAACGCACAAGAAATCTTCGGTACTGACTGGCCAGCACCTCGGGGGTCGTATCCAATGATGTCGTAAGACTCTTTTAGCCGGTCAACCGTTCTGTCGTTAGACAGGTAAGGGTTGATTCCCGGCATCCCTGGGCCACCGCTGACGAAAACCACACTGCCCTTTTTGACGCCTGTCGCGGGGAGTCGGGTCAATGCCAGTCGCACATCACTTGATTGGGCATTTGTCGAATAAACCAATGGCGCTTCAACATGACCACAGAGCAGTCCCTGTGGCGGCTCATCGTCGAACCATGCGCGAAAGTCACTGTTAACGCAGGGCTGCCAGCGCACATTTCCGGGTTGTTCACCCGTGTCATGTGTCAGTTGAGCGTTGACAGGCTGGTGGGTGACCGTGAGAGCTACCATAAGGATACGTAGCCGAGATTTAAGCATGAAGATACGCCTCCCGGGGCGTGAAAGTTTATTGAGACGCCAGTGGTGATCAACCAGGGCGGCGCCGGGTAGGCCGACTGACACGTCGTTGCGCTAGAGCAAGCAGTCATCCCCCTCAGGCTGCTAAGCTGGGGGCTGAAGATGCATCGGTGATGCACAAGGAAATCCGGCATGAGCGAAGCAATCAGATACAACGGGGGGAGAATTGACCTCGAAGGGCTCCACTATGAGTTGGAGGCCCCACTACAAGTCAGCTCACAAACATGGGACTTTGGAAGAGTTGATCAAATTGAAATTCAAGGTGATCACCTCATCAAGCTAAACCGCTCTACTCATTCATTAGTATTCTTTAGCCAGGGTGAAAACCAATTTGGACAAGCCAGAGTTGATGGAAAAATAGTTCCACACGGCGGCCGGTTACGCGGAAAAATTGACGTCCTTCCTAAAGGGTCTGAATTCAAAGCCGCCTACGAAGGGAGCATGTTTTGTGCGACAGTCATGAGTATAGATCCAAGACTTGCTGAACTTTTACCAAGCTCGGATGGAAGACTGGATCTAAAAGCACAAACTCAGCTCAATGACAACTTCATTCAAATGATGTGCGGGCAATTTACTCATGCCAGCGACCCACTGCTACGCGAGTCGATTTTGATGACGCTTCTAGTTTACATGTCAAGAAAACCCCTCACTCCGCAAACTACTACAGGGTTCAACCCGATAAAAAAAGCGCGACTAGCGGATTACATAGAAGAGCACCTACAGACTAAGATATCCGTCGGAAGCCTTGCTGCAATCGCGGCAGTCAGTCAGTTCCATTTTTTACGGCTCTTCAAGCAATCTTTCAACGTAACACCCTATCAATACATCTTATCGCGGCGTATTGCGCGGGCCAAAATCTTGCTGGCCCACACAAGCGATGCAATCGACTCGATCGGCTATGAATGTGGATTCAGCAGCGCCAGCCAGTTCAGCCAGGCATTTTCTCGGTGCGTTGGCCTATCGCCCTCCTCGTTCAGAAAAACCCTCTAGACCTTGTCGAAGTTGGTAATGCATTCCTGCAGTTCTTCAGATAGTTTGGTCAGCAAGTACGTCAACTGATCGCATGTCCGTACCAGCTCAGATGAGTCCGACTGACCCGAAGCACAGAGCAACTCTACCCCTTCGCAGGCTTCGATTACCGCGTGATGTCGAATCACCCGAGCCCCGCCTTTGATTTTGTGCGCGAGCTGCACGAGCCCATTCAGGTCTTTGCAATGACTGAGCCTCTCCAATGATTCACAGTCACGGCGATTGCTGTTATCCAGATCACCAAGCAGCGTTTCTACAGCCGCTTCATTCCCTCCGGTCAAATCGTTCAGCACACTTAAAACCTGGCACATATTGAATGCCGTAGGCTCAGCTGGCGCGTAATCGGCTCGACTCTGAGAGTGGAACTCCCCTTTCAGTCCAGCTTCCAGTTGTTGAAGCCCAATTGGCTTAAACAGGCAATCATCCATTCCCGCGCCCATGCAACGCTGGCGCTCTTCGGGTTGTGCATTGGCGGTAAGACCAATCAGATGGCAAGGTCGATTCCCGTGCTCCTTCTCATGCGCTCGAATAGCATTTGCCAGGGCATATCCGTTCATTGATGGCATGTTGCAGTCGGTGATTACAACGTCGAATGACTGGGCAAGCCAAGCTTTAAACCCAACGGCACCATCCTCTGCCAAAACAGTGCGATGCCCCAGATAATCGAGCTGCTGCGAAAGAAGCAGACGGTTGGTGGAGTGGTCGTCAACCACCAAAATATTAAGCGAGTGGTGAGCTGCCGGCGCTTCGACCACGACCCGATCGACAATTGAAACCTCGCCAAGTAAGGGTAAATCGAGCGCAACCATGACCTCGGTTCCGATTCCGACGGTGCTACTCAGTCGCAACTCACCGTTCATCATCTCGCAAAGCGTTCTGCTGATAAACAGCCCTAAGCCCGTCCCTTGGCGAACTGTATGCGCGTGATTGCTCCCCTGAGCAAAGGGATTGAACAGCAGTTGCTGGTCCTGCTCGGATATACCACAACCGGTATCCGCGATCGCTATGTTCAGGGCGAGCACTCGTTCGTCGCCACTGGGCACGATGCAAACGCTCAAATCCACAGAGCCCTCATCGGTAAATTTGATCGCGTTACCCAACAGGTTGGAAATGATCTGTTTGAGCCGAACCGGATCGGCATGCACAACTCGATTAGCACGAGGATCCAGCTGCAGTGTGAGTTTCAACCCCTTCTGTCGGGCCAGCCCTTCAAAAAGCCGGGTAAGCGACTCAAATAGCTCACACAGCGAGACACGTTCTGGCGCCAGTGACAACTTACCTGACTCGATTCGTGAAATGTCTAGAATGTCACCAATCAGCTCCAGCAACCCTTTCGCCGCGTCAGAGGCAACCTCGATTGCTAATCGGTCAAACACGCCCTGCTCGGCTTTTTTATTCGCGAGTTCGAGCATGCCGATTACCGCATTCATCGGCGTGCGGATTTCATGGCTCATAGTCGCCAAGAATGTTGATTTTGCATTGCTGGCGTTGTCGGCCTCGTTCTTGGCCTCTTCCAACGCCTGAAGCAAGCACTGGCGCTCGCTGATGTCGATCCAGCCACCGATAATGCCATCCACCCGACCATCACAATCGCGAAATGGCAACATCCAGTGATAGATCGTCATTTGTCGGCCATCGACAGTGGCGACCGCTCTGTCCTGGACTTTGGCAATACCACTGCCGATAACGGCTTGGTATTCCGCCTCGTAGGCCTGCAGGTCATTCGGATCGACGATGCTTACCGCGGCGATATCCCGCCCAAGGATATTGGGTTTATCTAAACCCAAAATCTCGGCATAAGCCGCGTTGCAGTTGAGCAGTCGGCCCTCCCGATCACGCACGTAGATCGGATGCGGGGTGCCATCTACCATCACTTGCATGAACGCAAGTTGGTTGCCGAGGGCCCTCTCTGCTTCCTGTCGCTTGTGAATCAGCCGACGCAAGTAGGTGATCCAGATTGTAGCCAGCACCAACAACACAACAGCCAAAGCCAGACCGCGCAAGATATTACCCTTGTGGGTGCGCCAGAAGGAGTCTTCGACCAGCACATCTCCGCGCCAGCGGTTGGTGAGTTTTTCCATTTCCTGTGGCGTAATACTCAAGAGCGCCTTGTTCAAGATTGACTGCAGCTCCGCCGCATTGGGCGCAGTCGCCAGAGAGACCTGAGCGGGCGGCATATCAACGGTCGACGTGATTTTCAAAGAGTCTTGGTAATGGCGCCCGATCACATACCGTGCACTGATTAATGAGGTGACCATCGCGTCAGCCTTACCTTGGGCCACCAATGCCATGGCATCCACAAACGTACTGGTTTCGATCAGGCGTACGTTTGGGTAATTGCGCATGATGTACTGATACAACGGGCTACTCGGTATCATTGCCAGCTGCTTGCCGGCCAAGTCTTCGAGACTACTTGGCCGATCAGAGCCAATACCTGCGACCATGACAAACGGACTGATGAAATAAGGCCGAGTGAAGGAGAGCCCGCTCTTGCTGTGGGGCGTCGGCGTGTACGCTGCAAGCGCATCAACCTGCCCCGTCCTGACCAAATTCACCAGCGTCTCACTGCTGTCTGCCCGCAGTACGTCGAACTTCAAACCCGTCCGCTGGCTGATCTTTGCCAATATGTCGGCACTAATCCCCCCCAATTTGCCGTTGTCATCAATAAATGCGATCGGCAGCGCATTATCGCTGAAGGCTACGCGCAGTCTTGGATGTCGCGCCACCCACTGACGCTCTGCCTCGCTAAAGTGGATATGTCTATTAACTACGGTGCTACTGTCACTGGCATTCCAGCGCCGAAGAATACGCTTGCGCTCATTGAGCGGGATGCTTTCCAAGGCCGTGTTGACCAGGGCCAACAACCGCAGATTCTCTTTCGCTAAGGCGAAAGAGAAATGGCTCGCTGGCAAATTGGCCAGGTCAGCCAGTTGCAGGGTGTCCATGTAACGGTTACCAATCAGATAATTGGCACTGACCGAGTCGCCGAGAAACACATCAGCCTTTCCGAACGCCACAGCTCCCATAGCCGCCAAAGATGACGAATACAGTTGCACCTGAGCCTGAGGGTAAAAATCGCGCACAGTCTCTGCAGGTAGGTAATGATTGAGCATCGCCACGCGCTGGTGCGCCAGGTCCGGGTCCAATGCATCGACCATGTCTGCTCTGGCTACAATCGTTGGCTGATCTTCAGCATAGGCATTCGACAGAACGAGCTCGGCATCGGCCGCTTCGAAGCGATTGGCGGTCCCGAGTAAATCGATCTCTCCAGCCTTGAGCGCTGCGATAACCTGCTTACGCGACTCATACCGGCGCACTTCAATCGGCACATGCAGCAACTTTGACAGCAATTGAGCAAAATCTGCGGTCAATCCTTCGTACTCTTCGCCCGAAACGCTGATGTCGAAAGGCGGGTAATCTGGCCCCGAGGCTCCCAGCCGTAATACTTGCTTGGCCTTCAGCCACTCCCAGTCGCCAAGGCTTAGGTGCAGCCGATCTTCAGTAACAGCAATTTCGGACCGCCCCAACAGGGTTAGGGATTGGCCATGGCTAAAACTCACCGATGCAAAAAGCAGCAGTAGCACCGCCAGGCATAGGCGGACACCGGTAAACGAAGTCATAGCCTTCATATCAGATCGTTTCTTTTGGCCATGTCGGCCAGGTGCACCACCGAACTGACACCGAGCTTTTCAATCAATCGAGTTCGATAGGTGCTCACAGTTTTATTGTTGAGCAATAACTGCTCACCAATCTGTTTGTTATCGAGCCCGGCAGCAAGCTTCATGAAAATCGCCAATTCCCGATTGGAAAGGCTTTTGATCAACGCCTGCTCAGAGGAGCCCACATCGCTACCGCACACTGACTGCAACGTGACGTGAGGAAAGTATGAGTACCCCGAATTAACAGCGTTGATGGCCCGCAGTAACTCAGTGGTGTCCTGCGACTTGGATAAAAAGCCCACTGCGCCCGCCTTCATACAACGTAGCGCATAAAACTCAGCTGGATAGGAGCTCAGCACAAGCACTTTGCTCTTGATATCCAGCTCACTTAACCGCCGCAACACCAACAGGCCATCTACTGTGGGTATGGCGATATCCAGGACGATAAGGCTCGGTCGGTGCTCGGCGGCTAACTGAATAGCTGAAGCTCCATCTTCCGCCTGCGCAACAACGTCGTAGCCTGCCTTTTCCAATAGCGCTTTTAGTGCTGCACGAATAAAAGGATGGTCATCCACGATGATGGCGTTGCGCATGGGAAATTCCTTGATTTTAGCTCTATACGAAAAATGCAGACCTACTGAATTGCAAGCTCTCCAACTGAGTTCAAAGCGGCGCACCTTCGATGACCGAGACAATGGCACCCTAATTCGGCGTGCGGATTATAGTGATACCGCCACAACCTGTCTTTAGCTTAACTGCTAAACCTTTATATAAATTGCTTTTTTATTAAAATATTTTGTAGGAATTTTCGTACAGCTATTACGACCATTTCGACTACCGGATTTCGCGCCCCCGATAGAAACTTAACCCCCTCAAATCCACAGGAATTTTGAATATGAAAAAACATGCGCTTCATGGGGCGACGGCGCTCGTACTTATCCTTGCATCCACTCAAATCGCAATGGCTGCAGATGGAGATATAACATTCAGAGGTACTATCACCGCAAATACCTGCCCAGTGGTTGTTACCGACTTAGCCACCTCCCTTACGAACAATGACGTTGCCTTAGGAAATATAACTTTGGGTGCATTCAGGGCCTCAGGCGACACCGCTGGAGGTGGTCGTTTCAGACTAAGTGTCGACCGCTCCGGTGCGGCTTGCACCATCACTGACACACAGGGTGCCAAGGTTACCTTTCTGCCTCAAAGCGGTGTCGCCGGAAACAGTGGTCAATATTTTGGCCTAATGCCTGATACAGGCGTAGCGACCGGTGTGGCCGTACGCATCATGGACGCCACAAACACTGAGGTACCCGTCTCTCAACCTTCATCGCGGTATACAAACCTAGCTAACGGCATGGAGTTTACCGCCCACTACATCGCAACGAGTTCGACTGTTACGGCAGGCCCAGCAAACTCGAAAGTATCCTTTTCTGTTGCATACGACTAATTGCTGCCGATTGGGCGATTCTTTTCCTGGAGTCGCCCCAACTCCTGCATTGTCACAACCGCGCAACAAGGATCATAAGTATGAGGCTTTTTTCTCTCCCATCACTCAGATGGCCGCTATTGGCAGCGATCGTAGGCAGTAGCTTTTTCAGCACCAATAGTTGGGGCGGGCTTATGCTGAGTAGCACTCGCCTGGTGTTCGATGGCAGCAAGCGTGACACATCTATAACCGCGAGTAACTCAACACCATTGCCTTATGCAGTACAGGTGTGGATCAACAACGAAAATGACGATAACAGCGTAACAGTGCCGTTTGTCGCCAGTCCTGCACTATTTCGACTGGACGCAAAAAAAGAGCAGATCGTCCGAGTACAGAAAGTACCCGGCGAACTGCCACAAGATCGTGAATCAGTGTTCTACCTCAATGCTCAGGAAATCCCTCAAGCCAGCGCGGGCGATAACAACACCCTGAAAATTGCAATTCGCACTCGAATCAAACTTTTTTATCGCCCAGCAGGACTGAAAGGGCAAATGCTCGAAGCGCTACCAACACTTAACTGGACTATCAGTAAAAAAGAAGGCCAATCAGTGCTGTCGGTGGAGAACCCGTCGGCGTTCCATCTCTCTTTTGCCGGCGTGCAACTGATGGCAGGCGACCAGGTAGTGAACGTGCAAGATCCGGCCATGGTTGCTCCCATGAGTAGCCAGCATTACCCGGTACCTGGCCCAGCCGGAAAGGCCACTGAGGTGCAGTTCTCCGTAATCAACGACTACGGCGGCTATTCCGAACCCACCAGGGCACCTATCAGATCTGCGTTACCAGCCAGTTAGTGTTCCCGATTACGCCTCGCTGCGTTCACTTGCTACTGCAACTGGCGAGGCGACTTTCAATTGAGTGAAAAAATGTCTCGTCATTCCCCACCTACGATCAACTTGGCTTGGCAGCCCATTTTCTCCGGCGCCCCATTCCAGAAACTGCGTTTGAGCGGCGCGATCATGATGGGTTGCGCGGCTGGCTTCAGTGAGGCTGGGGAGCCGGTTCGATTCGACTCATCGTTCATGCAGCCATTCAACGGCACCAGTGCTGGCCCAAACCTGGACCTAGATGCAATCGCAAATGGCGTCAACGTGGGGCCGGGTACCTACCTAATGCTGCTGCGGTTGAACCAGAGCTTTTATGATCGCCGTGAGTTGACCGTCGAAATTGACGACAACAGCGAGGCACGCCCATGTCTATCGCCAACCTTGTTGAAAGAGATGGGTGTCAAGCTTCAAATCTATGAAACGCCGGATCAGCCTTTACCGGAATGCGTCGACCTGCAAGCTTTGATTGACGGCGCCAGCGTGAGCCTCGATGGCAACCTGATGGTGGTCGATATCAGCATTCCTCAAATTGCCCTACGTCGGGACGCCGCCGGCTACGTTAACCCTGCCGAGTGGGACAGAGGAATAAACGCGGCGTTGCTCAATTATCAGTTTTCAGCGGCGCAAAGCCACAACAACTCCCGTGGCACCTCAGAGCAATACAATCTCTATACCACGGCGGGAATTAACCTCGGCGATTGGCGGTTCCGCAGCAATGCTTCGTTGAGCCACAGCACGTACGGTCGCCGCAAATGGCAGCGCAGCAACACCTATGCACAACGCGATCTCACGGACCTTAAGAGCACCCTGACGCTGGGTGAGACGTTCACTCCTGGTGATGTATTCAACAGTATGCAGTTTCGCGGTGCGCAAATTGCGTCCGACATCGGCATGTTGCCAAACTCCATGCAAGGTTTTGCTCCCGTAATCCGCGGAATGGCTGAAACTCAGGCCAAAGTCGAGGTGAAACAAAATGGCTATTCCCTCTACACCACCTATGTGGCTCCGGGAGCTTTTGAAATCGATGATCTCAGCGCCGCCTCTGGCAGCGGTGAGCTGGAAGTCATCATCACGGAAGCCGATGGTCGAGAGCGCCGTTTCACCCAGCCCTATGCCACCTTGGGCAACATGCTTCGTGAAAAGAACTGGCGCTATAGCCTAACCCTTGGCGAATACACTTCAGCTTATGGGGATCTTCGCCCACACTTTGCTCAAGCTTCGCTTGCGTATGGCCTGCCCTATGACTTGACCCTGTACGGTGGCCTCCAAGGCAGCGAGTTCTATCGCGCCGGAGCGCTGGGCGTTAGCAAGAGCCTGGGAAACATTGGCGCGGTGTCTCTGGATGTCACCCAATCCCAAACTGATACGCCCCGCAATGACAACGGCCCGGCCACGCAACAGACTGGCCAAAGCTATAGCCTGCGTTATGGCAAAGCATTTCAAACCGGCACCTCGGTACGTTTTGCCGGCTATCGCTACTCCACCGAAGACTACCGCGACTTCAGCGAAGCCGTTGCCATGCAACGGGCCAATGCCTCTTACTCCCCAGTGTCCAGGCGTAGGCGACTGGAGGCCAGCGTAAATCAGTCGCTGCAAGGTTTTGGCTCTATGTACCTCAACTATAGCCATCAGAATTACTGGGGCAGCTCACACGTAGATAAGCAGGTACAGCTAGGCGTCAGCACTCAATACAAAGGCGTCTCCTACAGCCTGTATGCCAGCAAAAGTCTGTCCGACAACTACGACCAGGGCGCCCAGATTGGGCTATCCCTGTCGATGCCCTTTGGTGGAGGGGGACGCTCCAGCAGTTCTGCCAACTTCACGATGACACGCAACAGCGATGGCAGCCTCGACCAGCGCGCTGGTTTGAGCGGACGCAAAGAGGCGGTGACTTACAACGTAGATGCCAGCCATGCGCAGCATGGAGGTAACGCCGGCTCCGCCCGACTCGGCTATCAAGCTCAGGCCGCGCAGTTGAGCGCCGGGGTCAGTGCTGGCAAAGATTACCGGCAGGTTTCCGTAGGTGCTTCCGGGTCCATGCTAGCCCACGCCGGCGGCCTCGAATTCGGCCAGAGCCTTGGTGAAACAGTCGCCCTGATTGAGGTCAAGGGCACACCTGGTGTCGGCGTCAACAACGCCCCGGGTATTCGGACCAACGATCGTGGCTACGCCCTGGTGCCTTATGTGCAGCCTTATCGCAAAAACCGAATCACCCTCGACACGAGCGATCTAGACCCGACTATCGACATCCATGAAGGTGTGATGCATGTCGTACCGCGGCGGGGTGCGGTGGTCAAAGCAGTGTTCAAAGCCAGTCGTTCGGAAAAGGTCATTCTCAACCTGCGCCTCGCCAATGGCTCGGTACCGCCATTTGGCACAAGCGTCCTCGACGAGGCAGGTGTCAGCGCAGGTGTGGTTGGACCTGGAGGACAGGTACTGCTGTCCGGGGTTGACGGTACGGTTTATCACCTGAAATGGGGAGAGAAGAACGAGCAGCAGTGCGAAGTTCGATTGAATGTTGGTGGCGTACCGATTACTGATGGGTATCGGGTGGTGGGGGTAACTTGCGAGAAGAGAAGCAAACAAACTTAAGAATATAACTCAACCCCATAGTTAAAAGACCACACCCAATGTGGCCAACCACAGCCACCAAACGCTGAATCCATTCAAACGAGCATATGAACTACACTCCCATGGAAAACTGTATGCTAAAACTGAGAAGCGCTTTAATTTTTTTATGCAAAATTGTAACACTATCACTTCCATTAAATGCTGCGGCCTGCATATGGAACCATGGAGGAACTGAGGAATCAATAAATATTGAAATGGGAGACATATTTGTCCCAAGAGACGCCCCATTCGGCTCAATCATTGGAAGATCAGTGTCAGCAACAGCATCGTCCGGATTTCGTTGTATCGGCACGAGAATCGGGCTCCACGTTGCGAATCATAACGCCCTTGGCAGCGCCCTAGTCATTATAAATGGAAACCACATCCACCCCACCCCGCTCGGAGCAACCCCCATATATAAGACATCAACGGAAGGCGTTGGAGTTATATTAACAAGCGATTCTTTCGCCCAGAACGCTTCAACAGTACCTCAAGGAGGTCACTTAGGCAGCATTTCAAATGTTATGCCACTATATTACGGCACCATTGCAAACACCCCTCTCATGAATTACGACGTAAGATATGACCCACCTACTATTACCGCTCAACTGGTATACCTAGGGCGATTATCATCTGGGCATCACAGCATCAGCAAACCAATGCCCCAAACCGTTTTGGATGCAGAAACTATATCTATTGGCGATAGGACAATCTCACACCTTTATTTAACAATAAATGGAAGCATAACAGTATCCGACTGCCAACTACCTGCCTCCTCCAACCAAATAGAAGTCCAAATTGGAGCTTTCACTCGCAATATATTTAACGGCAAAGGAAGCACTTCAAGCGATGTCAATTTCCAAATACCACTCACCAACTGTGTTGCTGGCACATTCCCGACACCCGGACTAGTGGGCAATTACTTTCAAACAAGCAATGCAAACATCCGCCTCGAAGGCAGCAATGGCTCCGCCATACTAGATGCTCAGGAAGGAATACTTGGATTAAATACGGACTCAGATGCCTCGGGAGTAGCTGTTCAGGTATTGAAAGCCGACGGTTCAAAACTGGAACTGGGTCGCGACATTCCTATCACGCGCCTGAATGATGGAGTCATTAACTTGGATTTCAAGGCTCGCTACATTCAGACAAGCGAGTTGTCTACTGGTCCCGAGCCAGGTACGGCCAACGCATCCGCAAATTTCACGATAACCTACAAATAGTGATCACTCGTTATTAAAAATAATCTTGAAGCCCCCAGTACATTTCTATTGGCGCGAGCGTTCGTACGAAAAGAATTCACCGTAAGAGGAGCAACACCACAGCACTGTCATGTCCCTTTACAACACACCAACCATCGAGCACCAAGGAGTTTAACTATGAGCATTCAACACGAAGCTGAAATCCGCACACTGATCGAATCATGGCGACTAGCTGTCAAGTCCAAGAACATAGAAGAACTGATCCAGTTCTACGACAAGGACATTGTAGTCTTCGACGTAGTAGATTCACTCCAGTTTAATGGTCGAGACGCGTATCAAACCCATTGGGGGCGCTGCTTCGAACACACCGGTGTTGGAAATTTTGAATTCACTCAATTGCAGGTAACGGTAGGAGGTAACGTCGCCTTCGCTCACTGGCTTGCCGATTGCGGAGGACATGATGAAGAGCAACCATCTTGCTGGATACGCATGACCGCATGTTTTCAACTGATGGATGGTCAATGGAAAACTGTGCATGAGCACTGGTCAGCTCCGTTCGACTTTACCGACGGCGCGGCATTGCTTGATCTCAAGCCATGATTAAAGACTTCAGACTACGCAGTCCGGAGTTCATCTATTTCCCCTGATTCCGCTTAATGTCTGACCGGCATCACGATTTTCAGGATATCTGCTAAATCAGGAGGCGCCCGCCTTGAACGCTCCATCGCTGGTTTAATTCAAGCGCCTCCTCACCATAGCTATCGCTCTCATGCATCAGCTTTGCTGACCATCTCAAGCCTCTGGCAGTCAATGAAGCGAATGCACAGGCCAACCAAGAGCTCGCCGCTGAAACTCATGAACTGCCTCAAAAAGATATTCAGCCTCGCGCCATAGACGAAGTTCCTCTTCAGGGGAAACGCTTCCCTTCGCCTCGTTGTATATACGAAGAGCTTCAGTGGCTTGCTGCATCAGCGGCTTGCCAGCGGCCATTACCTCCTCCAGATCCTTCATTGTGAGCTCCCTCTACTTGATCAGCGCAGTATAGGACGCCTCGCAGGTAAGGACTGCAATTCGGGCTCGGTCGTACACTTTCGCCAGCTCTCCCGCTTGAGCATCAGCCCGAGCGAGCAGGTCGGAGAGCACCATGGCGGCGCGGGCCGCTGCCTGGATGCACCCGGGTGATTGGCGTAGCTCTTGAAAGTGTTCGGGCTATTGAGTCCGCCGACGACAACGTCGTACCCATCGTCGCGGCTGTGCTTGCTGGTGGATGTGCCCTCCGACCAGGCCAGCATATCGAGGAAGGCGAGCGCATTCTTGCTCGCCGCCAATAAGTCAGAAATACGAGCCATGGTAATCTTCAGGCATAAACAAGCCCGCTCTAGGCGGGCTGACGTTGGAAATCAGCTACGTGCCTTTTCGAGGTGCGCGCTATACAGGAACTGAATTCAAGGAGATCGCTATGCAAAGGGGAATGACTGTTGTCCTGGTGCTGTGCGCCCTACTGATGGGCTGTTCACACCACTCCTGGGGGCCCGACGGGGGGCGAGAGGTTCAGGGTATTTCGTGCAACGGCACGCCTCCAAACCAGCCCGGATGTTATGACGGCGACGGCCACAGTGGGTGGCAAACAATTCCGGCCCGTTGACGCTTGATCGCCAGGAAGAAATGCTGCCCCACGATCAGGTGGGGGCCACCGGCCATTCGATAGCCGTCGGGTACCTCGCCGGCCAACGGCCAGCAGATGTGCTTTCCATGCGGACGGACGATGTGAAGGGGGTCTACTTTCTGGTCAATCAAGGCAAGACAGGCAAGTGACTGAGGATCATCTTGGAGGCAGATGGAGTGATCAACAGCCTGGGTACGCTGCTGGAGCGCATCAAGCGGAGAACCAGTGAACACCTGTCACCGCTCTTCATCCTGAATGGCAATGGAAAAAAGCGGGTTTACCGCCGAATCGGTGCAATCGCCAAGCCTTCAAAATAGAAAAGTATCGGAACTCCTGCCCCAAAGTATCGGAACTCCGAGCTTTTCTAGCACGCAAAGAAAAAACCCGCAGACGTTAATCTGCGGGGCTTTCAATAATGGAGGCCGAGGTCGGAATCGAACCGGCGTAGACGGATTTGCAATCCGGAGCATAACCACTTTGCTACTCGGCCTCAAATGCCTGAAATCCTCTAAACAGCAATCTCAAACATATACAACTCTTTAAGGAAACAACTCGATAAAACCGCTATCTCCTTGAAAACGCTAAGCTTTTCAGCTGCCTCGTTTTCGATGGACGCAATTATGGACTCATTCGATTGAGCTGGCAACCCCTTGAATTCAAAAAGTTTATTTTTTTCTTTCAAGGGCGCTGAAGTGCCGTGATGCCGGGGTTCAAGCGCAACGTACAGGGTGACGCGGGCCCGGCAAAGGGTCTTATCATAAAGCGTCTTTCCCCTGCCCGCTTGATTAATGGTTGCTTACGATGCAAACCGAGCTGGACCTTTTCGACCCTCACAGCCCATTGCAACAGCAATGGGTAGGTTCACACGCGGTGGTGCTGCCAGGCTTTGCCCTGCCTCAGGTTGAGGCGATGTTGCCGGCGCTTCGCCTAGTGGTGGCCTCGGCGCCGTTTCGCCATATGCTGACGCCCGGCGGGCTGAAAATGGCCGTGGGGCTAACCAACTGTGGCGCGCTGGGCTGGGTCAGCGACCACCAGGGTTATCGATACAGCCCGGTCGACCCGTTGAGCAACCGCCCATGGCCAGCATTGCCGCAGGTTTTGCTCGACCTGGCCAAACGCGCAGCAGCCTTGGCGGGGTTTGCCAACTTCATCCCCGATGCCTGCCTGGTCAACTGCTATCGCCCTGGCAATCGCCTGAGCCTGCATCAGGACCGCGACGAGCGCGACTTCAGCCAGCCGATCGTGTCGGTGTCACTCGGCTTGCCGGCGGTGTTTCTGCTCGGCGGACACCAACGTAATGAGCCCACCCAACGTATCGGCCTGCGACATGGGGATGTGCTGGTATGGGGCGGTGAAGACCGTTTGCGTTTTCACGGTGTATTGCCGCTCAAGCCAGGTGCGCACCCGGTGCTTGGGAGTCTGCGAATCAACCTGACTTTGCGCAAGGCGGGCTGAGCAGACAACAAAAGCTGTATATGCATACAGATAAAACTTGCCAGCCCTGTCAATCCTGCGCATGCTATGGCCCACTCCAGCCATAGAATGACACCTCGCCGGCATGCGCCTGTTTCTCTGCGAAAAGCCTTCCCAGGCCAAGGATATTGCCAAGGTCCTCGGCGCCAACCGTCGCGGCGATGGCTGCTGGGTGGGCAGCAATGTGACCGTGACCTGGTGCATCGGTCACCTGCTCGAAACCGCCCCGCCCGATAGCTACGATGCCCGCTACAAACGCTGGGCGCTGGCCGACCTGCCGATCATTCCGAGCCAATGGAAGATGCTGGTCAAGCCGAAAACCGCCAGCCAGTTCAAGGCCGTCAAACGCCTGCTCGGCGAGGCCAGTGAGCTGGTGATCGCCACCGACGCCGACCGCGAAGGTGAAATGATCGCCCGTGAGCTGGTGGAACACTGCCGCTACCGGGGGCCGATCCAGCGCCTGTGGCTGTCGGCACTGGACGATGCCTCGATCCGCAAGGCCCTCGCTGCACTCAAGCCGGGCAACGAAACCTTCAGTCTGTATCACTCGGCGCTGGGTCGCTCGCGGGCCGACTGGCTGATCGGCATGAACATGAGCCGGCTCTTTACTTTGCTGGGTCAGCAGTCCGGTTATAAAGGCGTGCTGCCAGTAGGCCGGGTGCAAACCCCGACCTTGCGCCTGGTGGTCGACCGCGACCGCAGCATTGCCAACTTCGTGCCGGTGGCGTTCTGGGCCATTGATGTACTGCTCGACAGCGCCGGCACCCGGTTCACCGCGCAATGGCGCGCGAGTGAAGATGCCTGCGACGACCAGGGCCGCTGCCTGAATCAAGCGTTGGCGCAAGACGCAGCGGCAGCTATCGGCAACGCCCACAGCGCCCAGGTGGGCAAGGTGGCTACCGAGCGCGTGCGCGAAGCGGCACCGCTGCCCTTCGACCTCGGCACCCTGCAGGAGCTGTGCTCGAAAAAGTTCGGCCTGGGCGCCCAGGAAACCCTCGACATCGCCCAGGCGCTGTATGAAACCCACAAACTGATTACCTACCCGCGCAGCGATTGCGGCTATCTACCGGTCAGCCAGCACGCCGAAGCGCCGGCCACGCTGGCGGCATTGCTGCGTGCCGACCCCGGCCTTGCCCCCCTGCAGCCGCACTTGCAGGCCCAGCGCAAATCGCGGGCCTGGAACGACGCCAAGGTCAGCGCCCACCACGGCATCATTCCCACGGCCGCCGCCAGCGACCCTTCGCGCCTGCCGCCCAAGTACAAGGCGGTGTATACCCTGATTCGCGCCCGCTACCTGGCGCAGTTCCTGCCCAATCACGAGTATGACCGCACACAGGCCGACTTCGACTGCGCCGGGCAGGCCTTGCGGGCGGTGGGCAAACAGATCGTCGAACCTGGCTGGCGCCGCGCCCTGCCCGAAGCCCTGAACCCGGGCAAAGGCCGTGAAGCGCCGGTTGCTCAGGTGCTGCCAGCCCTGCATCAGGGCCAGGACTGCCGGGTGGCCGAGGTCAACCTCAAGGACCTGTGGACCCAGCCGCCCAAGCCGTTTACCGAGGGTGACCTGATCAAGGCGATGAAAAATGTTGCCAAGCTGGTGGACGCCCCGCGCCTGAAGCAAAAACTCAAGGAAACCACCGGCATCGGCACCGAAGCTACGCGTGCCGGGATCATTCAAGGCCTGCTCGATCGCGGCTACCTGGTCAAACAGGGCAAGGCACTCAGCGCCACACCGGCCGCTTTCAGCCTGATCGATGCAGTACCCCGAGCCATCGCCGACCCCGGCACCACTGCAATCTGGGAACAGGCGCTGGACATGGTCCAGAGCGGCGAGATGAGCCTTGAAACCTTCGTCGCCAAACAGTCAGCATGGATGAGCAAGCAAGTGGAGCGCTGTGCCGGGCTGCAACTGACCATCAGCGGCCCGGCGACACCGGCCGGTCGTGGCGGCGCACCGTGGAAAAAGAAACGCAAGCGCAGCGCAACAGCGACGAAAACCCCGCGTAAGCCGCGCGCCAAAACGCAGCAGGGCTGAGCCCTGGGGTCAGCCAAGGGCCGGCATGCTGTAACGCTCGGCAAAGTATTGCCGGAAGAACTCCACCGCCACCCGCACCTTGGCTGAACTGGCCAGGGGCGAGGTGTACACCGCCCAGATGTCCGCGGGCTGATGGTAATCGCCCAATACCTGGACCAGTCGCCCCTCCGCCAGGCTGTCGTGCACATCCCACCAGGAGCGCAGCAAAATTCCCCGCCCATCCAGGCACCAGTGGTGCGCTACTTCGCCATGGTTGCTCGACAGGTTGCCGGTCACCCGCACGCTTTCTGCGCCTTGGGGGCCCTCCAGCTCCCAGATGCCGAACGGATGGTCACGCTCCTTGATCACCAGGCAATCGTGGCTGGCCAGCTCGGCCAGCGCTTTCGGCGTGCCACGTCGCGCCAGGTACGCCGGTGCGGCGCACAGTACCCGGCGGTTTTTAGCCAGGGGCTTGGCGATCAGGTTGGGCGCAATGGCGTTGCCCACGCGAATGTCGAGATCGACGCCCTCTTCGATCAGATCCACCAGCCTGTCATGCACATCCAGCCTGATGTCCAGGCGCGGATAACGCTCGGCCAGCTCCGACAATGCCGGGGCAACGAAGCGCCGCCCCAGGCCCAGGCTGCTGGCGATGCGCAGTTGCCCGGTCGGTTCGCGGTGCTGGGCGCTGATGTCATCGCCCATGCGCTGCACCGCGTCGAAAATCTGCTGGGCCCATTGGTAAACCCGCTCACCCTCCTCGCTCACTGTCACCCGTCGGGTGGTGCGGTGCAGCAGGCGCACCTCCAGGGTCTGCTCCAGTACGCGGATGCGCTTGCTGATGAATGCGGCAGACATGCCCAGTTCGTCGGCCACTGCCGCGAAACTGGCGCGCTTGGCCACCTGGAGAAAGATGTTGAGGTCGTCGAGGCTCGGAAGATTATTCACGTTTCGTGCACTAAGAATCTATGAATGGCGAGATTATCTCTGAATAAAGCCCTTATAGCATGGCCAGCATCTGTTCCCTAGACAACGAGTGCGCCCCCATGAGCAAGACTTTCAAAATCGCCGCCATCCCGGGTGACGGCATCGGCATCGAAGTTCTCCCCGAAGGTATCCGCGTCGTCGAAGCGGCGGCGCGCAAACACGGCCTGGACATCAGCTTCGAATTCTTCGAGTGGGCAAGCTGCGACTACTACCTGGCCCACGGCAAGATGATGCCGGACGACTGGTTCGAACAGCTCAAGGATTTTGACGCCCTGTACTTCGGTGCGGTCGGCTGGCCAGACAAGGTGCCGGACCACATCTCGCTGTGGGGCTCGCTGCTCAAGTTCCGCCGCGACTTCGACCAGTACGTGAACATCCGTCCGGTGCGCCTGTTCCCTGGCGTACCGTGCCCGCTGGCCGGTCGCGAGCCGGGCGATATCGACTTCGTGGTGATCCGCGAAAACACCGAGGGCGAATACTCCTCCCTGGGCGGTCGCATGTTCGAAGGCACCGAGAACGAGTTCGTCCTGCAGGAGTCGGTGTTCACCCGCCGTGGTGTTGACCGCATCCTCAAGTACGCCTTCGACGTGGCCCAGACCCGCGAGCGCAAACACGTGACTTCGGCGACCAAGTCCAACGGCATGGCCGTGAGCATGCCTTACTGGGACGAGCGCACTGCCGCCATGGCTGCCAATTATCCGGAAATCAGCTGGGACAAGCAGCACATTGATATCCTCTGCGCCCGCTTCGTGCTGCAGCCCGATCGCTTTGACGTGGTGGTGGCCTCGAACCTGTTCGGCGACATCCTTTCCGACCTCGGCCCGGCCTGCGCCGGCACCATCGGCATCGCGCCGTCGGCCAACCTCAACCCCGAGCGCAAGTTCCCGTCGCTGTTCGAACCGGTACACGGTTCGGCCCCGGACATCTTCGGCAAAAACATCGCCAACCCGATCGCGATGATCTGGTCCGGCGCCCTGATGCTCGACTTCCTCGGCAACGACGGTGCCGACCCGCGCTACCGCGCCGCCCACGATGACATCCTCAAGGCCATCGAACAGGTCATCGCAGCCGGCCAGACCACCCGCGACATGGGCGGCCAGCAGTCGACCCAGCAGGTCGGCCAGGCGATCACCGCGTTGATCGAAGGCTGATTGAGTGGGGCCAATTGTCAGAATTGTCTGACAAAGTGGCCCCACCCTCTTGCGAGCGGCGTGGATTGAATGCAAAATCTGTTAACCCAAAGATTCACGTTAACCCTTAGTTAACAACCCAAGGAAGGAGCAGCACCGCAACACCCCGGAATGCCTGCCGGGTATAGATAAGTACGCCAACGTCCAGGAGACGATGATGTCGCACAAAAATAAAAAGATTGATGTGTTCCTGATTACTGTGAGTTTGATTGCCGTGCTACTCACCGTCATTGGCCTTGCAGCCTTCCCTAGCGAAGCTGAAAGCGCCGCCAACCAGTTGTTCGAGCTGTCCACCCGCACCTTCGGTACCAGTGTCCAGGTATTGGTGTTCGGTAGCTCGCTGGCCGTGCTGTACCTGGCCTTCAGCAAATACGGCAATATCCGCCTGGGCAGTGGCAAACCCGAGTACGCGACAGCGACTTGGGTGTTCATGTTTATCTGTGCCGGTATGGGCTCCTCGACCCTCTACTGGGGCGTCATGGAGTGGGCCTACTACTACCAGACGCCTGGCCTGAACATCGCCGCCGCCACCCCTAAAGCCCTCGAGTACAGCATCAGCTACTCGTTCTTCCACTGGGGTGTGAGCGCCTGGTCGATCTACGCCCTGGCCTCCCTGGCCATGGCCTACCACTTCCACGTGCGCAAGAAGAGCGGCCTGAACCTGGCCTCGATCGTTGAAGCCGTCACCGGTTTCAAAGCCACCGGCCCGGTCGGTCGTACTGTCGACCTGATCTTCCTGCTGACCATGATGGGCGCCCTGACCGTTTCCCTCGCCCTCACCGCCTCGACCCTGACCCGCGGCCTGCATGACCTGACCGGCACCCCCGACACCTTCACCGTGCAACTGATGGTGATTGGCGCCGTGGCGATCATGTTCTCGCTCAGCTCCTACATCGGTATCGACGGTGGCCTGCAGCGCCTGAGCAAGATGGTCTGCATCGGCGCACTGGTGTTTGCCGGCGTGGTGCTGCTGGTCGGCCCGACCCAGTTCACGATCAACAACACCGCCAACTCGATTGGCCTGATGATCCAGAACTACGTGCACATGAGCCTGTTCACCGACCCGGGGGGCGACGGTGCCTTCACCCGCAACTGGACGGTGTTCTACTGGCTGTGGTGGGTGTCTTACGCACCTGGCGTGGCAATGTTCGTGACCCGCGTTTCGCGTGGCCGCCAGATCAAGGAAGTGGTCCTGGCCCTGCTGCTGGGCGGTAGCTTCGGTTGCTGGTTCTTCTTCGGCGCACTGGAAAGCTACAGCATGCACCAGTTCATTACCGGTGCCGTGGACGTGCCGAAAATGCTCAGCGAACAAGGCGGTGAATCAGCGGTGACCCACCTGCTGCTGGCACTGCCATGGGGCCAGGTGTTCCTCGGCGTGTACCTGTTCATCATGGCGATCTTCTGTGCCTCGCACATGGACGCCGCGGCTTACGCCGTAGCAGCCACCAGCACCCGCAACCTGCGTGAAGGCGACGACCCGACGCCAACCCACCGCCTGTTCTGGTGTGTGGTGCTGACCCTGGTGCCGCTGGCCATGCTGTTTGCCAAGGCATCGCTGTCGACCATGAAAACCGCCGTGGTGCTGACCGCGATCCCGTTCATGGTGATCCTGCTGGTGAAGATCTACGGCTTCTTCAAATGGATGTTCGAAGACTACGGCCAGATGCCGGCCTACCGTATTGAAGAAGAGGCAGCGCGCATGGCCGGGGAAGAACCCAAGGCCGTGAACGAAGCCCCTGCCCCGGTTACGGCTCAATAGAACGAAACCCTCGTTAGTCCTGTGCGTCCTGCAAGGGCAGGCGCCAGGACCTTTTTTTGCCCGACCTGTTAACTGATAGATACGCGTTAACTGACAACTAAAAAACCGAGCTTGTGAGACCCGATCATGAATGACTTCAAACGCCTGCCCGCCGATTTCTGCGCCAACGCCGAAGAGGCCTTCACCATCCCTGCCAGCTTCTACACCCAGGCTGCAGTGTTCGAGCACGAGAAAGAAGCGATCTTCGCACGCAGCTGGATCTGTGTCGGCCACCGCAGTGAAGTGGCAGAAAACAACGCCTACATCACCCGCGAAGTGATCGGCGAAAGCATCATTGTCGTACGTGGCCGCGACAGCGTGCTGCGCGCCTTCTACAACGTCTGCCCGCACCGCGGCCACCAGCTGCTCAGCGGCAGCGGCAAGGCCAAGAACGTTATCACCTGCCCGTACCACGCCTGGACCTTCAAGCTCGACGGCGACCTGGCCCACGCGCGCAACTGCGACAACGTGGTGAACTTCGACAAAGAGAACTCCTCGCTGGTGCAACTGCGCGTCGAAGAGTACGCAGGCTTCATCTTCATCAACATGGACATGGAAGCCGGCTCGGTCGAAGACCAGCTGCCAGGCCTGCAAACGCGCATGCGCGAAGCCTGCGGCGTGATCGACGACCTGCACCTGGCGGCCCGTTTTGTCAGCGACACCCCGGCCAACTGGAAGTCGATCGTCGACAACTACCTCGAGTGCTACCACTGCGCCCCGGCCCACCCTGGTTTCTCCGACTCGGTGGACGTCGGCCAGTACAGCCACAGCATGCACGGCAACTGGACCCTGCAATACGGCCTGGCCAAGCCTTCCGAGCAGTCGTTCAAGTTTGACGAAAGTGTGAAAGACCCGTCCTTCGCCGGTTTCTGGGCGTGGCCGTGCACCATGTTCAACGTGCCGCCAGGAGCGAACTTCATGACCGTGATCTACGAGTTCCCGGTCGATGCCGAAACCACCCTGCAGCACTACGACATCTACTTCCTCAACAAGGACATCACCGAAGAGCAGCAGAAGCTGATCGACTGGTACCGCGAAGTGTTCCGTCCGGAAGACCTGCGCCTGGTGGAAAGCGTGCAAAAAGGCCTGAAGTCCCGCGGCTACCGTGGCCAGGGCCGGATCATGGCCGACCGTGAGCGCAGCGGCATGAGCGAGCACGGCATCGCCCACTTCCACAACCTGATCGCCGTCGCCCACCTCGACGACTGATAGCCCTCGCCGCAGGCCCTCCAGCCTGCGGCGATCTTCGGAGTGCCTTGCATGCAACTCAATGACAACACCCTGCTGCGTCAGCAAGCCTACATCGACGGGCGCTGGTGCGATGCCGACGACGGTCGCACCCTGGCGGTGACCGATCCGGCCGATGGCACGTTGCTCGGCAGTGTACCGCTGATGGGCGGCGCCGAAGCCAAGCGTGCCATCGAAGCGGCCGAGGCCGCTCTGGCTGGCTGGCGCGCCCGCACCGCCAAAGACCGTGCGCAGATTCTGCGCCGCTGGTTCGAATTGCTGCTCGAACACGAGCAGGACCTGGCCCGGCTGATGACCTTCGAACAGGGCAAGCCGCTGCACGAAGCCCTGGGTGAAATTCGCTACGCCGCCTCCTTTGTCGAGTGGTTCGCCGAAGAGGGCAAGCGCGTCTATGGCGACGTGATCCCGAGCCCGGCCAACGACAAACGCCTGCTGGTGATCAAGCAGGGCATCGGCGTGTGCACCGCGATCACCCCGTGGAATTTCCCGGCGGCGATGATCACCCGCAAAGTCGCCCCGGCCCTGGCCGCCGGCTGCACCATGGTGGTCAAGCCAGCCAACGAAACGCCGTTCTGTGCCCTCGCCCTGGTCGAACTGGCCGAGCGTGCCGGCGTACCGGCCGGCGTGTTCAGCGTGGTCACCGGTGATGCACCGGCCATTGGCGCGCAGTTCACCGGCCACCCTGCCGTGCGCAAGCTGAGCTTCACAGGCTCCACCCCGGTCGGCCGCCTGCTGATGGGCCAGTGCGCTGAAACCATCAAGAAAGTCAGCCTGGAACTGGGCGGCAACGCACCGTTCATTGTCTTCGCCGACGCCGACATCGACGCCGCCGTCGAAGGCGCGCTGATTGCCAAATACCGCAACGCCGGCCAGACCTGCGTGTGCGTCAACCGCTTCTATATCCATGACAGCGTCTACGCGCAGTTCAGCGAACGCTTCGTCGAACGCGTGCGCCAGCTGGGCGTCGGCCATGGCACTGCGGCAGGCACGCAAATCGGCCCGCTGATTACCGACAAGGCCGTGGCCAAGGTGCGCAGCCTGATCGACGACGCCGTCGGCAAAGGCGCCGAACTGGTGCTGGGCGGACAGGCCCACGCCCTGGGCGGAACCTTCTTCGAGCCCACCGTGCTGGCCAACGTCGGCCCGGGCATGGAGCTGCTGGAAGAAGAAATCTTCGGCCCGGTGGCAGCCCTGGTGCGTTTTAGCAGCGACGACGAAGTCATCGCCCTGGCCAACGCCACCCAGTACGGCCTGGCAGCGTACTTCTACAGCCGCGATATCGCCCGCGTGTTCAAGGTCGCCGAGCAGCTGGAATACGGCATGGTCGGGGTCAACACCGGGCTGATCTCCAACGAGGTCGCGCCGTTCGGTGGCATCAAACAATCGGGCCTGGGCCGTGAAGGCTCCAAGTACGGCATCGAGGATTATCTGGAAATCAAATACCTGTGCCTCGCCGTCTGAGCGAGCACCGGTTACGGGACGCGGCAGGGCCTGCCGCGTTGCCCCTGCAGTCGAGGTGAACCATGGCCAACAAATACGAAATGTTCAGCGTGCACGTAACCGAAGTGGAACAGGCCACGCCGCTGATCAAGCGCTTCACCCTGGCCCGTGAAGACGGTGCACCCATGCCCGCCTTCACCGGTGGCAGCCATGTCATCGTGCAGATGCAGGGCGCCGACGGCAGCCAGTTCAGCAACGCTTACTCGCTGATGAGCGACCCGCGCGACACCCGCAGCTACCAGATCGGCGTGCGCCTGGAAGAGCAGTCCAAGGGCGGCTCGGCGTTCATGCACCAGCAGGTTGAAGTCGGTACGCAGTTGACCATCTCTTCGCCGAACAACCTCTTCGCCCTCGATCCCAGCGCCGGTCGCCACGTGCTGATCGCCGGCGGTATCGGCATTACCCCGTTCCTGGCACAACTGCACGAGCTCGAAGGCGGCGCCACCGACTACGAACTGCACTACGCGTTCCGCGCCCCGGAGCACGGTGCGTTCCAGGCGCAGCTGGCCAGCGGCCCGCATGCCGACAACACCCATTTCTACATCGACAGCCTGGACCGCAAACTCGACCTGGCTGCGCTCTGCGCGTCCTTGGCAGACGATGCGCACCTGTACGTCTGCGGCCCGAAACCGTTGATTGACGCGGTGATCGCCACTGCCGCCAAAGCCGGTATCGCCGACCAGCGTGTGCACTGGGAACAGTTCGCTGCCGCCCCCGTCACCGGCGCGGCCTTTACCGTGGTGCTGGCCCAGTCGGGCATCGAACTGCAGGTAGAAGAAGGCATGACCATTCTTCAGGCCATCGAGAAGTCCAAGGCTGCCAAGGTCGAGTGCCTGTGCCGCGAAGGCGTGTGCGGCACCTGCGAAACAGCGATTCTGGAAGGCGAAGCCGAACATTTTGATCAGTACCTGAGCGACGAAGAAAAGGCCTCGCAGCAGAGCATGATGCTGTGTGTTTCGCGGGCCCGCTCGGCGCGTCTGGTCCTCGACCTGTAACGCCTTGCTGCCGCTACGCGGCAGATCGCAGGCTATCGCCAGCTCCCACAAGCAACCTGTAGGCGCTGGCGACAGCCTGCGATTGAGCGCAAAGCGCTCACCTGCGTTGCGTCCACCGTCAACCCGAAGTTAACGGGTTATGTATACTGGCAGGCTCTTGGCCCCGATCAGGACACCCTGCGCCCATGATGGAAAACAGTTTCGCCTTCCGCCTCAAGGAGCTGCTTGAGCACCACAAGCTGACCCTGCAAGCCGTCGGTACGGCCCTCGGCATCTCGCGCACGGCCGTGCACAAATGGACCCGCGGCGGCGAAATCGATTACGACAACCTGCGCAAGCTGGCGGACTTTCTCAAGGTCAACTGGATCTGGTTGCGTTACGGCGAAGAAGCCCTGCAGAACATCCAGCAGCCACAAGTGGTCGAGCTGCCGATGACCGATCTGCGCCGACGCTACACCGCCGAAATCATGGAAAGCGAAACGCGCATGAAGCTGGCCCAGGAAGGCGCGCGCATCGTCACCTGGGAATGGAACCTGATCAGCGACGAAGTCACCTACTCACCAAACGTCGAACAGGTGTACGGCTGGCCGGTACATCGCAACGAAGACTTCTGGGTGCACCTGCCCGCCGAAGACGTTGCCCACATGCAGGCCATGTACGCCCAGGCCGTTGCCGACGGCAGCGGTTGCGAATGTGATTTTCGCATCACCCGCCCCGATGGCGAGCAACGCTGGATTTCCTCACGGGCCACGGTGGTGCGCGACAGCGTCGGACGCTCGGTGAAAATGGTCGGCATCAGCATGGACAACACCGAACGCCAGGTAGCCGAACACGCCCTGCGCATCAGCGAAGAGCGCTTTCGCGCCATCTTCGAACTGGCCTGGGGCGCCCTCGCCTACATCGACCCGGACGGCACCTGGCAGCGGGTCAACAACAGCCTCTGCGAACTGCTCGGCTATCGCGCCGACGAGCTCTACGGCATGACCTTCCAGCAGATCACCCACCCTGACGACTTGCCGGCAAACCTGCAGTTGCTGCAACGCATGCTGGCCGGCGAAACAGAACGCTACGAAGTCGAAAAGCGCGTGCGGCATAAAAACGGCAGCTACATTTGGGTGCGTGCACGTACGTCGCTGCAGCGACGTCAGGACGGTGAGCCGGAACACCTGATCAGCGTCTTTGAAGACATCAGCACCGAGCGTGGCGAGCGCGAACGCCTGCAGGCGCATATCGCCGGGCTCGAAGCCAGGCTGGCGCAACGCGCCTGATACCCACCTTGTCGATCGGGAGTGCAAGGGATGCTGCCAGGATCTTCATACGCGTCAGCCCGGGCCATGCGCACGAACAGATTGCGCGGCAAGGTCGGGCTGTACTTTGTCGCCGCCCTGTCGGTGCTGGCCGGCATGACCGACGCCATCGGCTTTATGGCCACCGGCGATTTCGTCTCGTTCATGAGCGGCAACACCACGCGCCTGGCGGTGTCGCTGGGTGAAGGGGACGCCAGCCTGGTGCTGCGCATCGGCGCGCTGTTGCTGGCCTTCGTGGTGGGCAACGCGCTGGGTGTGGTGGTTGCCCGCCTCAGTGGCCGCAGGCCCTGGCCACTGCTGTCGCTGATTGCCGCCCTGCTGGCGCTGGCCGCTTTGCTGCCCGCTGCCTGGCAGTTGCCGGCGCTGATTGCCGCGGTAACCGCCATGGGCATGATCAATGCGGTGGTTGAGGAAGTGAACGGCCTGCCCATCGGCCTGACGTACGTTACCGGCGCACTGTCACGCTTTGGTCGCGGGCTTGGCCGGGCACTGCTGGGCGAGCGCCGTCAGGGCTGGCGCGTACAATTGATTCCCTGGGCCGGGATGTTCGCCGGCGCGGTTGCCGGCGCGCTGCTGGAGCAGCGCTTCGGCATTGCTGCCCTGCTGTTCAGCGCCGCGCTGGCTGCCGCGCTGGCGCTGGTCTCACTGACCATTCCGCGGCGCTGGCAGCTCAGGTACATGCCCCGCTAGCGGATTACAGGCAGGTGGCCAACGCGGCCATGCGGCGCAGGGCAACGCTGTCGTTGTGCTGGGCGTAGTAACTGACCGCAGTGTTGCCACCTTGTGGCTGGATGTCGGCGAACGACTCCGCTTCGCGGGTGTACACGGTAAAGCCGCCCTGCTTGCCGGGCTCCAGGTAGCCGCTGGCGTCGACGCCAAACACCGACTCGTCCTGCCAGCCAAACTGGATGCACTGCGCCACGCGGTCGGCGGGCTTGCTCGAGGTGAGCTGCTTGGTCGGTGCCTTGGCCCGTGCCGCCTCCATGGCCGAAGAGGCACAACCGGCCAATACTGCTGCAGCGACCATCACCATGACTACCCGCATGACTCACCCTCGTCGGAAAAAAAGCCGACTTTACCACTGCCCGCGCGCCAATACCCGCGCCTCAACCGGGTGATGGCGATAAAGTTCAGCAGTTAATCAGCCTTGCTTGCCCAGGGCATTCAGCACCCGCAGCACCAAGGCACACCCCTGACGGGTGTCCGGGTCGCGAAGCATCGCCAATAAACCGATCAGGCCGGGCGGCACGGGCTGTTCACGGGTCTGGGCCTTGGCCTGGCGGATGGCATTGCCCAGGTTCCAGCTCAGCGCCGTAGCCTCCTCGAACTGTGTCGAGAGCTTTTCCACCAAGGGTGCATCCAGCAGGTCCACCAGGTCGGACAGCAACGAGGCCAGGTCCACCAGGTTGTCCAGCCGGCCGCCGTCGAGCAACGGTTGCAGTTTGTTCAACAGGGCCTCGAGGCCCGGGTTGCTGACCTGCTGAGCAGGCGTTTCGATCACGCTCATGTCTATCGGCTCCTTGCCAGTTCAGGTCACAGCATGCCGCGGGCGACGGCCCAGTACAGGCCGCGGTTAAAGCCGTTGCGCAACAGGCCGCCGAGCTTGGTCGGCGGTGTGGGCAGCACATCGCGTTGATAGTCGTAGGTCAGCGGCATGCCCGCATTCAGGCCCATCTGTGCTGCGGCTTGCACCTTGCCGTCATACACCGCCACGGTTCTGCCCAGGCGAATCTCGCCGGCGATATTGTTGACGATCACCGGCGCCTGGTTATGGCAGGCCCCGCCCGCTTTGCTGACCGGCAGATCGACCGTGTCGCCGATCACGTAGACGCCGTCGAGCCCGTACACCTGCAAGGTCTCGTGGTTGGTTGGCAACCAACCCTCCTGATTAGGCGCCTGCGACGCACCGCTTTGCAGCACCGCATCCACGGCGCGGATCGGCGGTGTGGCCATGAGAATGTCGTACGGCTGCGCCTGGCCCTCTTCGGAGTAGGCAATGCGCTGGTCGGGATCAACCTTGGCCAGGGTAAAGCCGCGTTCAAAGCGGATGTTTTTCTGGGCGAAAATGCCCGGCAGTATTTCCCCCGTCGGCCGCTGCAGAAACAGGCAGTTGCGCAGCAGCTGGGCGGTGGTCGGATAGGTGTAAATGATCTCGACCTTGTCGCGCACCCCGCGCCGGCGCAGGTAGTCGTCGAGCATCAAGGTGGTTTCTACCGGCGCGATACCACATTGGTGCGGCACGTTGGGGGTTTGCGGGAAGGTCACGGTGATGAAGATCCGTCCCTTCTCGATGGTTGCCAGGCGCTGGGCGAGCTGGCGCGCAGGCGCATACTGATAGAAATGGTCACCGCCCTGCTGCAAGCCTTCGATACGCTCCGGTGCCGGCACGCAACCGGTGGCAATCACCAGAAAATCATAGCCAAAGCGCTTGCCGGAGCGGGTGTGCAGCGTCTGCCCGGCGAAATCGAAACGGGTCACCTCCTGCACCTGAAAATCGATTTCCGGGCGCAGCAACGAGCGCTCTGGGCGCTTGAGCTCTTCGTTGAAGTGCAAGTCGAAGGCGACATACATGAACGCCGGCTTGTAGAAGTGATCCGGGGAGCTGGACAGCAAGGTGACTCGCACCTGGCCTGCGAGGATCTCCGGGTAGAGCTTGACCACCAGTTGATTGGCCAGCAGGGTGCCGCCTACCCCACCGCCCACGACGACAATATGTTTGTTCATACGTACGCTTCCATGCGAATAAAGCCACAAAGTCTTGAGGGCTATATTCAAAGAAGCATCGGCTATAAACCAATAACTTTTGGCGATACCTGTTAGTTCTTTTTCATCACGTTCAGCGAAGATAGCCTCTGATACCGTATCAGAACCTGAAATCGTCCTGAATGAGGGTGCCGACATGTGCGGAAGACTGAGCCAGTACCATGGCATCCACGACTTCGTCGACGCCCTGAGCATGCCCGGTGCCCTGGCCAATGAAGTCGGTGATCAGCCATTGGCGCACTTCAATGTCGCCCCCAGCACCAACGTCGCCGTATTCACCCCCGGCCGGGCCCGGTGGTTACGCTGGGGCTGGCGCCCGCACTGGGCGCATGATCGCGCACCACCGATCAATGCGCGGGTAGAGAAAGTCGCGCACTCGCCGTTCTTCCGGGCGATCTGGGGTCACCGCTTGTTGGTGCCGGTGGATGGCTGGTTCGAGTGGGTCGACGAAGGCGAGGCCAAAAAGCAGCCCTACTACATTCATCGCCGCGATGGCCAGCCGGCCTTTTGTGCCGGCATCGGCCAATGGGATGTGGCCGACGACGACGGCTTTGTCATCGTCACCGCCGACAGCGTCGGCGGCATGGTGGATATCCATGACCGCCGCCCCGTCGTATTCGCACCGGGCCTGGCCCGGGCCTGGTTGAACCCGGCGTGCGACAAGGCCCAGGCCGAACAGATGCTGCTGAACCTGGGCGAACCGTCGGAAGCGTTCGCCTGGTACCGCGTTGATAAGGCGGTAGGGAATGTGCGGAATCAGGGGGCCGCATTACTACAACCGCGCAACTAGCCACGCCCATACAAATCAATGAAGCGTCATGTGCTTTCTGCCAGACTCTGTGCACTCACGTATCAGGAAGATTGCATGAACGACGAACTGTTCTGGGTGCTGGGCCTGCTGTTTACCAGCGTGGTCCTGTTCATTGCCAACCGGCCGCGCATGGATGTGGTCGCCCTGCTGGTGATCGTGGCGTTACCCCTCACCGGCATTCTCAGTGTGCAGGAAGCCCTCGCCGGTTTCAGCGACCCCAACGTGGTGCTGATCGCCGCGCTGTTCGTGATCGGCGAAGGCCTGGTGCGTACCGGTATCGCCTACCGCATCGGTGAATGGATGGCCGACCGCGCCGGCAACAGCGAGGTGCGCTTGCTGGTGTTGTTGATGGTCTGTGTGGCCGGGCTGGGCTCTGTGATGAGTTCGACCGGGGTGGTCGCGATTTTCATTCCGGTGGTGCTGAGCATCGCCGCACGCATGAAGGTGTCCCCCAGCCGCCTGATGATGCCGCTCAGTTTTGCCGGCTTGATCAGCGGCATGCTCAGCCTGGTCGCCACACCGCCCAACGTGGTGGTGCACAGTGAACTGGTGCGCCACGGCGAGGCAGGCTTCAGCTTCTTCAGCTTTACCCCGTTCGGCCTGGTGATCCTGGTGCTGGGCGTCGGTTACATGCTGCTGACCCGCCACTGGCTCAGCGGTGAGGTGCGCAAGGACGGTACCCCGCAAACCCGCCGCACCCTGCTCGACCTGATCATCGACTACAAGCTGGCCGGCCGCGAACGCCGCCTGCGGGTGCGCCCGGACTCACCGCTGATCGGGCACAGCCTGAGCGAGCTGAAACTGCGCACCGTGCACGGTGCCAACGTGGTCGGCATCGAGCGCCAGCACAAGTTCACCACCCGCGTGATCAGCCCCGACTCCAGCACCACGGTGCACGAGGGCGATGTGCTGCTGCTCGACCTGTTCGCCCCGCGCGATGACCTGCGCAGCCTGTGCCAGAGCATGAAACTGGAACCCCTGCACTTCAAGGCCGCGTACTTCATCGACCAGTCCCACGCCGTGGGCATGGCCGAAGTCGCCGTGGTGCCGGGCTCGCAGCTGATCGGCAAAAGCATCCTGGAACTGAATTTCCGCACCCGCTGGGACCTGAACGTGGTCGGCCTGCGTCGCGGTCAGAGCGCCATTGAAGAACAACTGGTGGAAGAGAAACTCAAGCTCGGCGACACCCTGCTGGTGATCGGCCCGTGGAAGTCGGTGCGCCAGCTTCAGGCGCAACCCCGGGACTTTCTGGTACTGAGCCTGCCCGCCGAAGTCGACAATGTCGCCCCCGCACTGACCCAGGCACCTTACGCCCTGATCAGCCTGGCGGTGATGGTTGGTTTGATGATCAGTGGCCTGGTGCCCAACGTCATTGCCGCCCTGATCGGCTGCCTGTTGATGGGCGCCGGGCGCTGCATCGACATGAACAGTGCCTACCGGGCAATCCACTGGCAGAGCCTGGTGCTGATCGTCGGCATGTTGCCGTTTGCCCTGGCACTGCAGAAAACCGGCGGTATCGCCCTGGCGGTCAACGGGCTGGTGCAGACGCTGGGCGGCGCCGGGCCTTACATGATTCTCGCCAGCCTGTTTGCCATCACCGCAATCATTGGCCTGTTCATCTCCAACACCGCCACGGCGGTACTGATGGCGCCGGTGGCCGTGAACACTGCCGAGCAGCTGGGTGCCTCGCCCTACCCGTTCGCGATGATTGTCGCCCTGGCGGCCTCGGCGGCGTTCATGACACCCGTCTCGTCCCCGGTCAACACCCTGGTGCTGGGCCCCGGGCAATACCGCTTTGCCGACTTCGTCAAAGTCGGCGTGCCCTTCACCTTGCTGGTGATGGTGGTCAGCGTGTTCATGGTGCCGTGGATATTTGCCCTGTGAAGGCAGCGGCGTTCTGCTGCTTGAGCGACTGCGCGGCGTTGCGCCAGTCCTGGGCCCAGCCGTCTAGCACCAGCTTGAGGTTCTCGGCGGTCATCACCTGCTCGTCGTTCTCCAGCGGCAGGCCGGTGCCTTTGCGCACCACTTCGGCCACGACCGCACGGCTGCCGCCGTCGAGGAAAGCCGCCTCGGTGGCAATCACGCTGTCCAGGTCGCGGATGCCGATGGCACTGCTGACCCCGGCGGCCACCAGGGTCACCGGCAGGTACTCATAGTAGTGCAGCGACTGGGTATGGGCGCCCACCGAAGTGATGGCCGGGCGCACGATCAGGGTATTCGGTCCGGGCTGCTCGACCAGGTTCAGCACTTTGCCCAGTTCGCGCTTGAGCGCAGCATCGTAATAGGTGGTGACCGCCTTCAACGTCGCGTCGGGGATCTGCGCTGTAGCCTTGGGTTGCGGGTAGAACTGGCTCGGCGCGATATACACTTGGGAGTAGCGTTCCATGCGCACGTCGGGGCTGATCCAGCGCAACACCGAGTCACCGGAGGCAGTCTTGTGCTCGCTCAGCTGGTCGTAGTTGCGCAAAAAACCGGAATAGTCCTTGGGCGCCACCTTGTTCTGGCTGCAACCGGCGATCAGCAGCGACATGCACAGCACCGGGGCGATGAGTTGTTTACGCATGACGTGCGCTCCCTTGCTGTGGCTGCGACGCTCTTGGCGGGGTGCCGGAACGTTCGACATGCAGCTGACCATTGGCCATGATCCAGTGCACCAGCTCGGACAGCGACACCTTGTAGGTGTATTCCATCCATTGGCTGTTGGTCGGGCTGTAACGCTCGAAGTAGTGGCCGAGGATCATGTGGGTACCGTCGTTGCACAACCCCAGGCGCGAGTCCTGGTAATTGAGCAAGGCGTTGCGCCACAGGTCCTGGGCGGGCAGTTCGAGGGTCAGGGACTGACTGCAGTCGAGGCCGTCAATCGGAGGTTGTGCCGGCATGGAAAATTCCCTTTGGTTTGGATGACCGACAGGATCGCCCAGGGCCTTTGCTGGCTGATGTCCGCTTTGTTTCCTGATTGCAGCTTTGTTACGTGATTGAAATATATGACCGGCGCCGCAGAATGGTTTTAGATACGCACCTTTTCGCGCCCCACGGGACCTGAACGTGAGCAGACTGCTGATCGTCGATGACGATGTGGAAATTTGTGCCCTGCTGAAGAAGTTCTTTGTCATGCATGGCTATGAGGTCGACCTGGCCGCCAACGGCACGGCGATGTGGGCAGCCATTGAGCAGCAGCGCCCGGACACCATCATTCTCGACCTGATGCTGCCCGGTGAAAGCGGCCTGCACCTGTGCCAGAAACTGCGCAGCAGCACCAGCATTCCGATCATCATGCTCACCGCCATGGACGAGCTGAGCGACCGCATCATCGGCCTGGAACTGGGCGCCGACGATTACCTCGGCAAGCCCTTCGACGCCCGCGAGTTGCTGGCCCGCCTGCGTGCAGTGCAGCGCCGCGCCGGCGAGCAGCAGCGCCCGCCGAGTGAAGAAACCCGGCCGCTGATCCACTTCGACGACTGGCAACTGGACGTGACGCGCCGTGAACTGCGCACGCCAGAGGGGGTGATGGTGCCGCTGTCGGCCGGGGAGTTCGACCTGCTGCTGGTGTTTCTGGAACACCCGCAACGCATCCTCACCCGCGAGCAGTTGATCGACCTCGCCCGTGGTCAGGGCCATGACGCCTACGACCGCAGCATCGACGTGCAGGTCAGCCGCCTGCGCCGCAAGATCGAACCCGACAGCAAGCGCCCGGCGCTGATCCGCACGGTGCGTAACGGCGGCTACCTGTTCGACGCCAAGGTCAGCCGCTCATGATCCGCCTCGACCTGCGCCGCGACGGCATCAGCCGGCGCATTGCCCTGACGATCATTGCCGCGATGCTGATCTCGGTGGCACTGAACATCGCCTTCGTGCAACTGGCGGGCGTCTGGGCACGCCCACCCCTGAGCCAGACCGGCCTGCTCGAACAGATTGCCGTCACCACCCGCATGCTCGAAGCGGCCCCCATCGATCAACGCGAGCACCTGGCGCGGGCCGCGAGCAATCCCCAGTTACAGGTGCATTGGACTACGCAGCGGGAACGCCTCGCCCTGCCCGGCCCCGGTACTCCGATTGACCTGAGTGAAGTACCGGAATTGCGCGGCCTGCTGGCAAGCCACCCGCGTCAGGTGGAAGGCTTTCAACCGGCCGACTGGCCCGAAGACAGCCCTTCGGCGCACTACAAGCTGGTCATGCAACTGGCCGACGGCAGCTGGCTGGACTTCACCCCGCCTTACCGCAGCTGGGGCCTGAGTTCGGGCATGCGCTTTACCATCATCGGCCTGCTGGCGTTGTTGGCCGCCTTGCTGGTGGCCTGGGTCGGTACCCGGCAACTGGCCGGCCCGCTGCAGCGTTTTGCCCGTGCCGCACGCCGCTTTGGCAGCGACCTGCGCGCCCCGCCGATTCGCCTGGAGGGCCCTCATGAGCTGCGCCAGGCGATCACCGCGTTCAACACCATGCAGGCGCAGATCCAGCATTTCATCGCCGAGCGGACGCAAATGCTTGCCGCCATTTCCCACGACCTGCGCGCCCCGCTGACGCGCATGCGTCTGCGCGGCGAGTTCATCGAAGATGCCGAGCAGCAGCGCAAGCTGTTTCGTGATGTCGACGAAATGCAGGCCATGATCAACGCCGCACTGGGTTTCTTTCGCGACGAAACCCACCTGGAAACCGCCACGCCGTTCGACCTGGCCGAGCTGCTGCAGACCCTGGTCGACGATTATCGCGACCAGCAGATCGCCGTGGACTTCAAAGGCCCGGCGAACCTGGTGTATCTCGGGCGGCCACTGGGGCTGAAACGTGCGATTACAAATCTGATCGACAATGCCGTGAAGTATGCCCAGCCACCCGCGGTTCGCCTGAGCAGCAACGCCCACAGCCTGTTCATTGACGTGTGCGACCAGGGCCCGGGGATACCGGAGGCCGCACTGGAAGAGGTGTTTGTGCCGTTCTTTCGCCTGGAAAGCTCGCGCAACCGCAATACCGGTGGCGTCGGCCTGGGCTTGCCGTCGGCACGCACGGCGGTGCGTGAGCAAGGCGGTGAACTGAAGCTGAGCAATCAACCGGGTGGCGGCTTGCGGGCGCGAATCGTACTGCCGCGTATCAGTGACTGATCGGCGTTAACGCTCGCTTAACGGTAGGACATCACTGTAGGCCCGCTCCCTTCAGAACTTTCTTCGGCCCACCGCGTGTGGGCCATTTTTTTGTCGCCAGTTTCCGAAATCCATCGCGGGTAAACCCGCTCCCACAGGTCCTGCAGGAATTCTGAAAACTGTGTTGTACCTGTGGGAGCGGGCTTGCCCGCGAAAAGGCCAAGTATTGAAACAAAACCACGAAAACACAGTCTGAGCTATTACCCTATCTACCGCTGTGCGGATCAAGGAACCACAGTGCTGAAACACCTGACCCGATTTGCCGTAATCACCGCCATACTGGCCACCACGGCCGGCTGCTATTACCACGATTACGACCGCGACGATCACCGCTGGGATCGCGACCACCGCTACTCCCGCGACTGGGACGACGACCGCAATGACCGCGACCACCGCAACTACGACAAACGCTACCGCGACGATAACCGTTACCGCGGCTACGACAACGACCGCCGTCGCGACCGGGACGATGACGACGATGACGATTGATCGCTAGCGCCAGTCAGCTCCGCGCCAAATGCTACAGACAACAAAAGGCCGCGCCACCCAAGGGGGCGGGCGGCCTTTTTTTACCTGATCAGATTTCCCAGATCACGTTGACCGCTGCATAGCGTCCTGGCTGGGTCAGACGCCCCAGGCCTGCGGCATCTTCGTCACGCCCCTGGACATCACCCCAGTTCCAGTACTGCTTGTCGGTGACGTTGAACAGACCGCCGTTGATCGACACCTGCTCGGTCACCTGCCACCAGGCATTGAGGTCAAGCACGCCGTAACCCGGGGTTTCGAACTGACGGTTGATCAGCAGATCGGCATCGCCGGTGTGGTCGACGCGGTCTTTGGCCTGCACCAGGGTCCAGGTCAGCTGGCCACCGTAGATACCGCTCGGGGCATCGTAACCCAGGCCAATCACAGCCTTGAGCGGGTCGACGCTGTTGAGCGCCTGACCGGTTTCTTCATCCTTGCCACGGGCATAGGCAATCGAACCCAGGGCACGGGTACCGACCGGCATGAAGGCATCCAGCTTGATGTCGCCCTTGGCCTCGGCACCACGGATGGTGACCTTGCCCAGGTTGCGTGGCTGGAAGGTCAGCAAGCCGTTGCCATCAGGATCAGGCACGGTATCGGTGGCGATGAAGTCCTTGTACTTGTTGTAGAACAGCGCCACACCGAAACTGCCCTGGTCGTAGCGACCCCGCAGGCCGATTTCGTAGCTGTCGCTGGTTTCCGGCTTCAGGTCCGGGTTGCCGATCTGCTGGTAACCGAACTGCGGGTTGCTGAACTCGCCGTACATGTTGACCGGGCTCGGCGCGCGGAAGCCGGCGGCGTATTGGCCATAAACGCTTTCATGCTCGGTCAGCTGGTAGGTGACGGCGAACTTCGGCGAGATGTGATCGTCGGTGATGCGCGACGGGTCGGTTTCGGACGGCAGACCATTTAGGAATTCGTCGGTAACGTGCGGGGTCTGGCGGTAGTAGTCGTAACGCAGGCCCGGCAACAAGGTCCAGCGGCCGATCTCGATGTTGTCCTGCACGAACAGGCCCAGCGATTCGCTGGTCGGGTCCGGGAAGTCGCTCACCGGGAAGTTCTCGGTGGCCGGCACGCTGGCGCCGGTGTCCAGGCGTACTTCATTGCCTTTGCGCAGGTTGCTGGCCTCGATGCGTTTGACTTCGGCACCGTAGATCATGTGATGACGGGTATCGCCGACAACAAACTGCTTGTCTGCCTGGGTGTTCAGGCTCCACAGGCGCTCATCGTACTGCGAGTCGCGCGTGCGCCCGCGGTTCACGCCACTAACGGTCTGGCGCTGCTGCAGGGTTTTCTGGCTGTTGTTGCTTTCCTGATAGTTGAGTTGCCATTTCAGCTGGTCGGCCAACAGGCTGTCCAGGCTCAGGGTGTGCTCGAGGCTGTAGCGGTCGCGGTCGATGCTGTCTCGGGATTGCGAGCCGCGAATTGCGGGACTGGTAAGGGTCGCCCGCGAGGTGATGTCGCTCAGCAGGTTGCTGTCGGCATCGTCCTGATAACGCTCGTAGGTGAACTGCAGGCGGTCGCCATCGGCATAGTCCCAGCCGAGCTTGGCCAGCAGGTTTTCAGTGGTGTAGTCGAGCGGGTTGGCCTCTTCACGCGCGCTGCCCACCCCGCCGTTGCCGCCCCAGGTGTCGGTCGACTGACCGTCGCGGCGCCCCAGGTGCAGCAGGCCGTCGACCGTGCCGGTGCGGCCGGCAAAAGTGGCGCTGCGCTGCCAGCTGTCATCACTGCCGTCGTAGCCGGTTTTGAACCGGGCATAGGCGTCGTCGCCCTCTTCCAGGTAATCGGCGGCGTCCTTGGTCAGGAAGCTGACGGCACCGCCAATGGCATCGCTACCGTACAGCGAAGACGCCGGGCCGCGAATGATTTCGACCTGCTTGATGGTGTCGAGGTCGACGTAGTTGCTGCGCACGTCCTGGAACGGGCTGAAGAAGTTGCTTTGCGGAACCCGCACGCCGTCGACCTGGGTCAACACACGATTGCCGTCGATACCGCGAATGTTGGCGCCGGAGAGGCCGAAGCGACTGCCGGTGCCACTCACCGAAACGCCCGGTTCGTAACGCACCAGATCCTTGAGGTTCTTGTCGTTGTGCTGATCGATTTCACGCTCGTTATGCACCGACACCGTACTCGGCACTTGCAGCAGGGTCTGCTCGGTGCGGGTGGCGGTCACGCTGATGGTATCGAACTGGGTAACGGGCTCGGCAGCCAGGGCCAGCGATGGCGAAAGCAGCAACAAGGCAAGCCAGGAACGCTGGGGAAATGGCGGGCGGATCGACATCTAACTGACTCCTGATGGTCAGGCCGCGGTGCTTGCAGGCCGGCCTAGCGGCGCGCCTGCGCTCACCGTCGGGGCTGACGGGGATGTGTTTGATTTTGTTATGAGCTCGGCGATTGGCCCTTTTCCAGGGAAAGGCGGGTCGCTGAAAACGCTTCATGTGGCAGCGGCGGCGACAATAACCAGCTTGACTTACAAATGCAAATTATTACCATATGCATTCTAATTTAATAAGAACCGACCGTGCATGAAGCAACCTTGGGGCTGTCTGCTGTTGTCAGTCGCGCTGCATCTGAGCGCTGGCTGGCTGCTGTACTCGCTACGGGCAGCGCCCGAACCACTGGCGTGGCAAACACCGATGGCCATTCAACTGGTGAGCCTGGCGTCGGCCGCCGAGCCTGCGCGCGTACGCCCTGCCCGTCCGCTTCCCATCGCTGCCGACGCGCCGCCAACGCCCAAGGCACCCGCCCCGACAAAGCCTGTCGCCGCCGCCAAACCACTGCCGGCCAAGACACAGCCGACACTCGCCAAAGCGCCACCGCCAGAAGCCAGGCAACGCCCAGCCCAGCCCAGCACTGCGCCGAAGCCGCTGCAGCAAGCACCCAGCCAACCGGCAGTGGCATCAGCTCCTGTAAACACCGCAATCGCGCGTGCTCCGGCCCCCCCTGCGCCACCGACATCGCCGGTACTGAGCCTGCGCCCGAGTTTTGTCAGCCCACCCCCGCCGCCGCGCTATCCGTCGCAGGCCCGCCGCCGCAACCAGCAAGGCGTGGTGCAGGTCGAGGTGTGTCTGGATGAGCGCGGCCAGCAACTCAAGCTCACGCTGATTCGCTCGTCGGGGATTGAAAGTCTCGACCAGGCAGCACTCGACGCCGTCACCCGCTGGCGTTTCCGCCCCGAAATTGTCGATGGCCGGGCCGTACCCAGCCGCGTGCAAATACCAATAGAATTCGCCCTTACGGCGAACCGATGACCCTGAAGGAGTTCACCATGACTGCCACCCCTCGCGCCCAAACCAGTGGCCCTGCGCTGTACCAGCAATGGCAACAGCTGCGCGCCGAACAATCGGGCCTGCGCGCCCGCGATGCCGCCGCAAAGCTTGGCGTCAGCGAAGCCGAACTGACCGCCAGCCGCCTGGGTGTCGATACCGTGCGCCTGCGCCCGGAATGGTCGACGCTGCTGCCGGCGCTCGGCGAACTGGGCTACATCATGGCCCTGACCCGCAACGAACATTGCGTTCACGAGCGCAAAGGCATCTACCACGAAGTGACGATCATGGGCAGCGGCCAGATGGGCATGGTGCTGTCGCCAGACATCGACCTGCGCCTGTTCCTCAGCGGCTGGGCGAGCGTTTTTGCCGTCGACGAAAACACCGCACGTGGCCCGCAGCGCAGCATCCAGGTCTTCGACCGCCAGGGCACCGCCGTACACAAAGTGTTCCTCACCGCCACCAGCGAAGCCGCCGCCTGGGCGCCGCTGGTCGAGCGTTTCCGTGCCGAAGCGCAGAGCGCAGAGCTCGACCTGCAACCGCTGCCGGCCGCCAAGGCGCCGCGCACCGATGCCGAGGTGGATGCCGAGACCCTGCGCAGCGAGTGGTCGCAACTCAAGGACACCCACGACTTCTTCGCCCTGCTCAAGCGCAACGATGTCGCGCGTACCCAAGCCTTGCGCCTGGCTGGCGAGCAATGGGCCGAACCGCTGGCCACGGTAGAACTGACTAATGTGATTGAAGAAGCCGGCAAGCGCGAAGTGCCGATCATGGTGTTCGTCGGCAACAAGCACTGCATCCAGATTCACTCCGGCCCGGTCAGCAACCTGCGCTGGATGGACACCTGGTTCAATGTGCTGGATCCTGCGTTCAACCTGCACCTGAAAACCACCGGCATCACCGAGCTGTGGCGTGTGCGCAAGCCAAGCGTCGATGGCATTGTCACCAGCTACGAGGGCTTCGATGCCGACGGCGAACTGGTCATCCAGCTGTTCGGTGTGCGCAAGCCCGGTGTTCCCGAGCGTGACGACTGGCGTGCACTGGCAGAATCCGCGACCCCGATGAGCGCCTGAGGAAGTCCCTAGATGCGTAAGAAACTCCTGCTGGCCTGCGCCGGCATACTCTTCAGCCAGCTGGCCAGTGCCAGTGACGCCCTCCCCCAGCGCTGGGTCAGCGCTGGCGGTGCGTTCAGCGAATGGGTAGTAGCGCTCGGTGGCGAAAGCAAACTGGTCGGTGTCGACAGCACCAGCCAGTACCCGCGTTCGCTGCACAACCTGCCCGGCGTCGGCTATCAACGGCAGCTGGCGGCCGAGGGCATTCTGGCCTTGCGCCCGGATATCCTGGTCGGCAGCAATGAAATGGGCCCGCCGCCGGTACTGGAACAGCTCAAGGCCGCCGGCGTGCGCATCGAGTTGCTGTCGGCCAAGGCCGATGTGCCGGCGCTGCAGCAAAACCTGACCACCCTGGGCCAGTTGCTGGGCAATCAGGCCCAGGCGCAAGCCCTGCTCAACGACTACCAGCAACGCCTGCAACAACAGGCGGCAGCGGTGCAGCAGGCACGTCAGCAAAGCCCGGCACCACGGGTGCTGATGCTGCTCAGCCACTCCGGCGGCAACTTGCAGGTGGCGGGCAAGGACACCCTGGCGGCGTGGATGATCGAACAGGCCGGCGGTCAGAGCCTGGGCGACCACATCGGCTACAAACCGGTGTCCAGCGAAGCCATGCTGGCCCTCAACCCCCAGGTGATCCTGTTGGCCGGCAGCCGTCTGCAAGGCGATGCGGCACGCGCCGCGCTGCTCGAGCAAAACCCGGTGCTGGCGCAAACCCAGGCCGGTCGTGACGGTCGTGTGCTGGTGATTGACCCGACGTTGTTGATCGGCGGCCTCGGCCCACGGGTGCCAGATGCCCTGGCAACGCTGACCGCAGCCTTCTACCCGAAGGCCAAGGCGCTGAGTGCCGAGGCTGGCCAATGACGGCGATTGTCCGACCGCGGCCGATGCTGATCGCGCTGGGCCTGGTGTTGCTGCTGGTCATCTGGCTGTCCCTGGCCCTTGGGCCGGTCAGCCTGCCCCTGGGCGAAACCCTGAAGGCCGGCTTGCGTCTGGCCGGCCTGAAGCTGGACGGCGACGTCACGCAGCAGGCCGACCTGATCCTGGGGCAGATCCGCATGCCGCGCACGTTGCTCGGTATTGCCGTGGGTGCGGTATTGGCGCTGTCCGGGGTGGCCATGCAGGGGTTGTTTCGCAACCCCCTGGCCGACCCGGGGCTGGTCGGTGTATCGGGCGGGGCAGCGCTGGGCGCTGCCATCGCGATCGTCGGCGGCAGTTTGATGGGCGGCATGCCGCCGGCCATCGAGCCCTATGTGCTGTCGGTCTGCGCCTTCGGCGGCGGCCTGATCGTCACCTTCGTGGTGTATCGCTTTGGCCGCAGCAACGGGCAGACCAACGTCGCCACCATGTTGCTGGCAGGAGTGGCGATGACTGCCATGGCCGGTGCCGGTGTCGGTCTGTTCACTTACCTCGCCGATGACGCCACCCTGCGTACCCTGACCTTCTGGAACCTGGGCAGCCTCAACGGCGCCAGCTACCAGCGTTTGTGGCCACTGTTGATCGTGGTGGTGGCGGTGGCCTTGTGGCTGCCACGCCGCGCCGCAGCGCTCAACGCGTTGCTGCTTGGCGAGTCGGAAGCGCGTCACCTGGGCTTTGATGTCGAGCGGATCAAACTGGAGCTGGTGCTGTGCACCGCCCTGGGCGTCGGCGCCGCCGTCGCAGCAGCCGGCCTGATCGGCTTTATCGGCCTGGTGGTGCCGCACCTGATGCGCCTGCTGGTCGGCCCCGATCATCGCGTGTTGCTGCCCGCCTCGCTGCTGGCCGGTGCCGGGCTGCTGTTGCTGGCCGATCTGATCGCGCGCCTGCTGCTGGCTCCGGCCGAACTGCCGATCGGTATCGTCACCGCCCTGATTGGCGCGCCGTTCTTCCTCTTCTTGCTGGTACGGGGGCGTTCCTGATGCTGGTAGCAGACAACTTGCTGGTAGAGCGCGGGCGCCGCACCGTGCTGGCCAACATCAATGTCCAGTTGCGCCCCGGCGAAGTGCTCGGGGTGCTGGGGCCTAACGGCGCCGGCAAAAGCACGCTGCTGGCTGCCTTGTGCGGTGAGCTGGCGATTACCGAGGGTCATGTCAGCCTCGATCAGCGCCCGCTTGCCGACTGGCCAGGCCAGGAGCGGGCCAGACGGCTGGCGGTACTGCCGCAAAGTTCGAGCCTGAACTTCGCGTTTTCGGTCAACGAAGTGGTGGGCATGGGGCGTCTGCCGCATGCCAGTGGCCGCGTGCGTGACGCCGAAATCGTCAGCGAGGCCCTGCGCGCCGCCGATGCCCAGCACCTGGCCGAACGCAGCTACCTGGCACTGTCCGGCGGTGAGCGCCAGCGCGTCCACCTGGCGCGAGTACTGGCGCAGCTCTGGCCGGGCGCCGAGGGGCAGACGCTGCTGCTCGACGAACCCACCTCGATGCTTGACCCGCTGCACCAGCACACCATTTTGCAAGCGGTGCGCGACTTTGCCGAACGCGGAGCCGCTGTGATGGTGATCCTCCACGACCTCAACCTCGCCGCGCGCTATTGCGATCAACTGCTGTTGCTGCAAGACGGCCTGCCCCACGCCTACGGCCCACCGGCCGAGGTGCTGACTGCCGATGCGCTGGCAGCGGTGTACGGCTTGCAGGTGCTCATTCACCAGCACCCGGAACGCGGACACCCTTTGATCATCGCGCGCTGATACCACTCCCCTCGTCACCCGCAGATCGAGGGGCAACTACTGAGCAAGGAATCCCGATGCGCCTTCTGCTGCTTTGCCTGGTCAGCCTGTTGGCGGCCTGCCAATCCCATTCTGTATTGCCGCCACCGGCGCCGATTGCCCCGCAAGGGCGCGATCACGCCGACCTTGGCGTGATCCGCGAGCTGGCCACCGGCCGTACCCTGACCCCACAACAACTCATCGAACGTCTGGCGAGCGCGCCGCGCGTGCTGGTTGGCGAACAGCATGACAACCCCGATCACCATGCCGTACAGCTGTGGCTGTTGCGCGAACTGGCCAGCCAGCGCGCCCAGGGCAGCCTGTTGATGGAAATGATCAACCCCGACCAACAGGACAAGGTCAATGCCGCGCAGGCCGCGACCCGTGCCGGCCAGCCGCCCGGCGATGCGTTCCAGGCCCTGGCCTGGCAGGCCAACTGGGACTGGAGCGTGTACGGGGCCTTGGTCACCTATGCCCTGCGCCAACCCTATCCGTTGCTGTCGGCCAACCTGAACCGTGCGCAAATCATGCAGATCTACAAGCAGCGCCCGGTGCTTGAAGGCGCAGCCTCGACGCGCCCCGAGGTGCAAGCCACGCTGCTCGATGATATCCGCGAATCGCATTGCGGCCTGCTGCCCGAAACCCAGATGCCGGCCATGCTTGCCGTGCAACAACAGCGCGACCGGCGCATGGCCGAAAGCCTGCTCGCAGCCCCGACCCCGGCGGTATTGCTGGCCGGTGAGTTCCATGTGCGCAAGGACCTCGGGGTGCCGCTGCACCTGAGCGACCTGGGGGCTGGCGACGGCAATCAGGTGCTGATTCTGGCCGAAGCGGGCAAAACCGTGAGCGCCGAAAGTGCCGACTATGTCTGGTACACGGCAGCGCAGCCGGCGCAGGATCATTGCGCCAAACTGCGTCGCTGAGTTGAAAGCCAACTACCCCGGCAAGCGGGGTAGTGTTCGGTAAAGCGGGTCGTGCTCAGCCGAGCAGGGCCCGTGGCCAGCCCAGAATCTGCTTGGGCCGCGGCGTCGCATAGGTGCGGACCTTGGAGGTGCTCAACTTCAGGCGCACCAGCGACTCGGCCAGGGCCACCGCCGCCGTCACACCGTCCACCACCGGTACGCCGGTACGGGCCTGGATGCGCTCATCCAGCCCGGCCATGCCGCCACAACCAAGGCAGATCACTTCAGCCTTGTCGATACGCACGGCCTCCTCAGCCTGCGCCACCACTGCCTCGATGGCCCGTTCGGGGTCTTCTTCAAGCTCCAGCACCGCCAGGCCACTGGCCCGTACCGAGGCACAACGACTCTCCAGCCCGGCCAGTTTCAGGCGGTCCTCGATCAACGGCACGGTGCGATCGAGGGTGGTGACCACCGAGTAGCGATGCCCCAGCAGCATGGCGACACTGGCGGCCGCTTCGGTGATGTCCACCACTGGCACATTGAGCAGTTCCTGCAGGCCTTCGCGACCGTGCTCGCCGTAACCGGCCTGGATCACTGCGTCATAGGGCTGGTCGTAGCTGAGCACCCGCTCCATCACGGCAATCGCCGCCAGGTAGCTCTCGAAGTTGCCCTCCACCGACTCGGCGCCAAAGCGCGGGGTCAGGCCGACGATTTCGGTGCCGGGCGAAGCCACGCTGCGTGCCTGGCGGGCAATGGCCTCGGTGATCGATGCGGTGGTGTTGACGTTGACTACCAGTATTCTCATGGGTCGGTTCCTTGTGCGTGACGCTCAGTGCTGGGCGCTGTCGACGGCAAAGTGCTCGCCGGAACAGTCCACATAATGTTTTTTGCGATCGGAAATCAGGTAGTACACGCCGCCGGCAATGGCCGCACCGAACAGCCAGGAGAACGGCGTCAGGTCGCTGAACGCCGGCACCAGCGCCAGCAGCACCGCGGCAATGGCCGAAGGCACCAGGGCGGCGATGGCCTTGTAGTTGATCCCGCGGGTGTAGTGGTAGGTGCCGGTGGCCGCCTCGCTGTAGAGATCGGGGACATGCACCTGCGCTTTGCGGATCAGCCAGTAGTCGACCATGATGATCCCGTACAGCGGGCCGAGCAGCGCGCCGAGGCCGGAGAGGAAGTAGACGATCACCAGCGGGCTGTTATAGAGGTTCCACGGCAGGATCAGCACCGCAAGCGTTGCACTGATCAGGCCGGCGCGGCGGAAGTTCAGGCGGCTGGGGGCCAGGCTGGAAAGTACGAACGCCGGGGCGACGAAGTTGGCCATGATGTTCACCGCCACGGTGACAATCAGGAACGCCAGGCAACCGAGCACCAGAAAGGTCTTGTCGGGAATGGCGGCAATGATCTGGGTCGGGCTGTCGATCACCGTACCGTCGATGCTGAACTGCGCCCCGGACAACACAAAGCTGATGACCGCAAACACCAGGATGTTCACCGGCAGGCCCCAGAAGTTGCCGACGCGAATGGTCTTGCGGCACGGCGACGAGCGCGCAAAGTCACAGAAGTTGAGGATCAGCGTGCCGTAGATCGCCAGCCACAGGGCACCACCGGCAAACACCTGGGTCCACATCTTCACCCCGGTCAATGGCTCACCCACCGACCAGGCGAGGTTGCCATCCACCCGCTGGTACATCCACACCGCCAGCACCAGCACGGTCGAGAGGATCACCGGGCCGGCAAACGACTCGTACTTGCGCACCATCTCCATGCCGAAGGTCAGGATCACCAGTTGCACCATCCAGATGGCGACGAAACTGGCCCAGCCCAGGCTCGACAGACCGAGAATGGCGTTGTGGTCAAAACTTGCCAGCTGCGGCCAGATCGCCACCAGCAGCACCCGCAACACCACCGAAGCCAGGTAGGTCTGGATGCCGAACCAGGCAATGGCAATGACGGCGCGGATAACCGCCGGCAACTGCGCACCATAGATGCCGAAACTCATGCGGCTGATCACCGGGAACGGCACCCCGGTTTTTTGCCCCATGTAGCCCGACAGGTTCATGAAGAAGTACACCAGCGCCGCCCCCACTGCCAGGGCCGCGAGCATTTGCCAGCCGGACAGGCCGAGGGCAAACAGGCCCATGGCAAAGGAGTAGTTGGCGATGTTGTGCACATCGTTGGTCCACAAGGCGAAGATGCTGTAGCCGCCCCAGCGCCGGCCGGCGGCCTTGGTCGGGGCAAGGTCGGCGTTATGCAGTTTCGGGCTCAAGCTGGCGTGCCCCGGAACCTGCACAGTAACGGCGGGATCGGGTGACAGGTACGCGGTATCCAGAGGTTTGGAAGTATCCAATTGCATGTTCCCCGGGCTCCTGCCGCAGCACCGGTGGCGCTGCAGCAAATTATTGTTGGACTTGAAGAGTTGGGACCGCTGTCGACGCCTGGAAGGCGCTGCATGCAAAGATTGCATACAATTTTCGTATGACGATTTTCGAGGAACAATATGTGTGCCAAACGGGTACCGAACGGCCGTTGCGAGAATGCGCAAAACAAATGCAAACTATTGTTTTTTATCAATTTAAAATTTTGATAAAGGCTGTTGAAAGCCCCTTTAACCTGACCAAACGGTCAGCGAGAATGCCCACCGCAGTGAGAACATGAGTAACGCCAGGCGGAAACATGTATCCACTTAATCGCTACTTATGTACACACAATCAAGTTAAGTGACACTGCGGCACGACTGACACGAGATAGCGTGCAGGCGCGATGCCCTCACGCTCATTTCGCAACGAAACTTTTGGTCACGACACATTTCCGGCATGCTGGGGCAATCAAGGAATCACGGAGCTGGCAATGACGGAAAAACTCCCCGCCTCGACGGTTGAGCGTGTCTACCTGGGAGTCCACGAGGCGATCAGAAAGCGCACCCTGCGCCCCGGCATGAAACTGGGCGAGTCTTCGCTGGCGGAACTGTTCAAGGTCAGCCGTACCTCGGTGCGCGCCGCGCTCAAGCAGCTGGAAGGCGATGGCCTGGTGTCCACCGAACTGAACAAGGGTGCCTGGGTGTCGTTGCCCAGCGACGACGACATCCGCTCGGTGTTCGAGACCCGGCGCCTGATCGAGATCGGCATTGTCACCGAGCTGTGCCGACGCGCCGACAAAGGCCTGCTGCAGCCCCTGCGCCTGCATGTTGCAGAAGAAGAAGCCGCGGCCGATGCCGGTGACCACGCCCGCTATGTGCACCTGCTGGGCGAATTTCACCTGCGCCTGGCCGAGGTGCTCGACAACCCGGTGCTGATGGACTGGTTCCGCAAGCTGATCGAGCGCGGTTCGCTGTACGCCTCGACCCTCGATGACGAGCGTCACGAAGCCTGCCGGGGCAACGAGCACCTGCGCCTGATCGAATGCCTGGAGGCCGGCGACCAGCCCGCTGCCATCGACCTGGTGTGCACCCACCTGAGCGGTATCGAGGAGGCCATCCTCAAGGCCACCCATAACCTCAAGGCCGACTACCATCCACTCAAGCACTTGATCGGCGGTTGAGCGCACATTCACTAAGCCACTGCTATCGATCCCGATATTTAATTGGCCGATGAGCCGCGGTTTTTATAGGGTACGCGGCCTCCCCCTAGAGGTCGTGAAATGATTGATCGTGTGTTCGTCAATGCCGTCGCTGCTGACGGCAGCCCGTTGTCCATCGCCGTTGCCGACGGCCGTATCGCCCGCCTGGGCACCGAGGTCGGCGCCGTAGCAGGCGTGGAGTCCATCGATCTGGGTGGGCAACTGCTACTGCCCGGTTTCGTTGATGGTCATATCCACCTGGACAAGAGCTTTGTCGGCGACCGCTGGCACCCGCACCAACCGGCTGACAGCCTGCGTGAGCGGCTGGCCATCGAGAAACGCGAACTGGCCCTGGCCCCCCCCATTGTCGAACGCGCCGACGCGCTGATCCGTCAGGCCGTATCGTTCGGCACTGTCGCCATGCGCAGCCACGTCGATGTCGATGCCACTACCGGCCTGACCAATCTGCATGCAGTGATGGAGGCACGGGAGAAATGGCGCGGCATCGTCGACATTGAACTGGTGGCCTTCCCTCAGGCCGGGGTGATGTCCTGCCCGGGTACCGCCGATGTGCTCGAGGCGGCTATCCGCGACGGCGCCGAGGTGATTGGCGGTATCGACCCGACCACCCTGGATGGTGACGCCGACGGTCAGCTGGATGTGGTCTTCGGGATTGCCGAACGCCATGGCGTAAAGATCGACATCCACCTGCATGAGCCCGGCCTGCAAGGCGTCGAGCAACTGCAACGCATCGCCGCCCGCACCCGCGCCGCCGGCTTGCAGGGCCGTGTCAGCGTCAGCCATGCCTACGCCCTGGGCCAGGTCAGCGACGATGTCCTGCTGGCCATCGCTACCCTGCTGGGTGAGGCGGGCATTTCGATCATGACCAATGCCCCGGGCGATCACGCCTTTCCGCCGATCCTGCGTTTGCGTGCAGCAGGGGTGCGGGTATTTACCGGCAATGACAATATTCGTGATGCCTGGTGGCCGTATGGCAACGCCGACATGCTGCAACGGGCCATGCTGATCGGTTATCGCTCGGGCTTCTACCGGGACGAAGAACTGCAGCTGGCCCTGGACATGGCCACGCACGCCGGCGCGGCGGTGATGGGCAAGCAGGACTACGGCCTGAAGGTCGGCAACGAGGCCACCTTCGTGCTGCTCGATGCCCCGAATGCTGCAGCGGCGGTGGCAGGTGTGCCGGCCGGGCGTGTGCGGGTGCGTCGCGGGGTGATTCAGGACACACGCGCCGGCATTTGAAGCGAGTCACTCACGGGCGGGTCAGGCAGGCCGTTGGCTACCTGACACGCCGGGTGACGTCCTCGGGGTAGTACGCGATGTTCAGCGCCCGCCGCTGGCCCATCAGTTGCCCTTCGCCGTACCAGGTGATGTTGTCCTGACGCAGCACCATACCGTCGGTGCTGTATTCATATTCGGCACCATTGGCGGAGCTGAACGCGAACCGCTGTTTATCCAGCTGTTTGAGCTTGAAGTGGGTGCCGGGCAACGGCATTTGCTGCTTCACGCGTTTGAGAAAGGCCGGGGCCAGCTCGGCAAACAACTCGCGGGTGCGCGCATGGTATTGCGCGTCGCTCAGCCCCGGTGACTGCTGCAGCTTTTGCGCAATCAGGGTGAAGTACTCGGCGTCGGTACGGGACAGGGCCAGACGCACCGCCATCACTTCGCTCAGGCGCGCCGGGTCGACCTGCAGCTTGCCGTCGGCCGTTTTGTTCGCACTGATGAACTCGCTGCCATCGACCTGCACCAGCGGTGCAGTGGCCAGGTACGCGGCGCAGGCGATTTCCCGGCCCTTCTGGTTGTCGTTGACCAGCAAAGCGGTTACGCCGCCTTTTCTGTTCAGACTCTCGACGGTTTCCCCGCTGCCGGCCACGAAGCGTTCAACCTCGGCGCGATCAACCTCGCCACGTGCCAGCCCGCAAATTTGCTGCATCACCGCCGGATTGCGCTTGCCGTCCACCAGGGGCGTCATGCTGAACACGGCATTACGGATGACCGGCAGTGCCGGGTAGTCGAGGTTGCCGAGGCTTTCGGCTTTTGGCGCCGTTGCTGCCTGTACAGCGGCGTGGTCGACGCCGTTGCAACCAGCCAGCAGGCAGATCGGCAGCAGCAGGCTGGCCAGCCATTTGCGTGGGGTATTCATGGTGCGTTCCTCTCTGGAATCGGGTGTCGCCACGTGGGCGTCTCGGGTATCAATCGGGTTCAGCGTTCTCATCTTGATCACCTCGCAACGGCCCGGCCGTAGCCGGGCCCGGGCAGGAACATTCACCACTGGTAACCGATGCCGACGGCCACGCCGGTATCCCCTTGGCTGGTGGTGCTGCCTTGCAGCTTGGTCACCCACTTGCCGTTGTCGGAAATCTTCGACACGCCAATTGCCAGCGCGCTTTGCCCGCGGTAGTTGCCAATCCCTGCAGCAGCCATGCTGGCCCCCGCCGAGTAAGGCTGTGGCAGCGTGGCCATGGCCATCGCGCCGGCAATACCCGAGCTGAGAATGTCGTCCTGTTTTTTCAGGTCGTGGCGCAACGCGTTGTAGCGGGCGTCGGTGTAGTCATAGAACTGGTTGGAAATGTCGCCCATGCTCTGCTGCAACTGCTTGACGTTGACCGCATCGGTCGGCGCCGTACCCGCAGCCACATGGGTGATCTGCCGCTCGTTGCCGGCGCTGCCGACGGAGACACTGTTGGCGCGTTCGGCCACCGAGTTGGCGCCCAGTGCGACCGAGTTGTCGGCCTGGGCCTGGGCGTCGCTGCCCACCGCCGTGGCGTTGCGGCCACTGGCCCGCGCACGCGTACCGATTGCCGCGCTGTTGGCAGCCGACGCCTGCGCCCCTGCACCACCGGCAACCGCGTCGGCACCCGTGGCGCGCGGCTTGGGTTGCTTGCTGGTGTTGTTGACCTGGAACATGCCGTCGGTGCCGTTCTGCACATTGCTTACGTCGCCTTCGACCTGACCCACGCGGTTATCGAGGTTGCTGACGTTGGTGGTGACGTTGGCGATTTCACTGTTGACGTTGTGGATGGAGTCGTCGGTGTACTGCTTGGACTCGGTAACCGCACCGTCGAGCTGACGCAGGTTGACGGCATCGGTGGCTTCCTTGCCGTCGGCTACGTTGCTCACGGTACGCGTTTCGCCTGTAGCGGCATTGCCCACCGAGACAGTGCCAACGCTGGCGTTGGCCGCATTGGAGTACTTGCCGGTGTAGGTTTGGGCACCCCGGCCGTTGTCGCTGGCGCCTTGCCCGAGGGCCACGCTGCCATCCGCCGAGGCACTGGCGCCCTCGCCCATCGCAACCGCACCGCTGCCGCTGGCCTGGGCGTTCGGGCCCACGGCGACTGCATCAACGCCACTGGCGACTGCATCAGGCCGGGTCGAGTTGGCGTGAAAGTACTTGATGCCGCCGCCGTTGTTGATGGTGGTGATGGTGCCGTCGATTGCCGTAACACGGCCGTCGATGTTGGTGACCCGGGTGTTGGTTTCGTTGAGCTGAGACAGGTTCACCGCATCGCTGTCGTCCTCACCGCGGGCGACGTTGGTGATTTTGCTGCCACCGCTCTTGGTCACGCTGTTATAGGTCGTGCCGCCGAGGGTAATGCGATCGTGGCTGCTGTTGTCGTACAGCACCGCATCTGCAACCGCACCGCTGGTGATGGCTTTGAGCTGGGCGACGTTGACACCGTCGGTGTCCTCCGCGCCGGCCGACACCCCGGTCAGGCGACGGTTGCCGATGTTGACTTCGCCCGAGGCGGTGCCACCTACCAGGTAGGCTTGATGACCCAGCGTGCTGCCATTTGCAACGGCGCCGGCCCCCAGGGCCACGCTGCCGTCATGGCTTGCAGTTGCGCCCATGCCGATAGCCACCGCGTCCGCACCGGTGGCGGAAGAATCGGTACCGGTGGAGTTGGCGTGGAAGTACTTGGTGCCTTTGTTGTAGATGTTCTCGACATGGTCACCAAGGTTGGTGACATCGCCCTGCAGGGTGGTGACGTTGCCTTCTACGTTGGTCACTCGACCGTCAAGCTGGGTGACATTGGTGACCGTGGCATCCACTTGCTGGTTGGTGGCGTGCAACTGCGAGCCGTTGACCGCATCGGTGGACGTGTCGCTCACCGCGCCGGCGGCGACGTTGTTCAGCACTTGCGCAGCGCCTGGCGAAGCAGCATCACCCCCCGTGGCAATCAGTGACAGCTGATCGGTACCCGTGCGCTGCACCGGACCAAGCGAGCCATTGCTGATGTTGTTGATATTGGTGGTGACGTTGCTGATGTCGGTGGTGTTCTGCTGCACCTGCTGGTTGGTGGCGTGCAGCTGGGAGCCATTGATCGCGTCGGTGGAGAGGTCGCTGACTTCACCGGCGGCGACATTGCTGATCTTCTGCGCATCACCGGTACTGTGGCTGGCATCGTAAGCGCCGAGCATACCGTTCCACTGCAGCGCGTCCTGCTGCAGGGCAAAAATATTGCTGGTGTTCTGAATGACGCGGCCATCGAGATTGATCAGGGCATCGCCGACATTGTTCAACGACGTACCGTCAAGGTTGTAGACCGGGGAAGAGATCGAGCCGTCCGGGTTGACCGCCGAACCGCCACCCAGTGCGTTGGTGGTGGCGTTTGCCAGGGTATGCAGCTGCGAACCGTTGATGGCATCGGTGGAGGTCTGGAACACCCCGCCGTTGGCCACGTTGGTGAGCGTCTGCACGACACCCGGCGAATACGCATCGCCACCCGCCGCAATCAGCGACAGTTGATCCGTACCGGTGCGCTGCACCGGACCGATGCTGCCGTTGCTGATGTTGGTGGTGAAGTAGTTGAGCTGGCTGGTGTTCTGGTCCAGCTGCTGGTTGGTCGTAGCCAGTTGCGAACCGTTCACGGCGTCGAGGGAGCCTACGTTGATAGCGCCCTCGGCGACATTGACGACTCTCTGGTTACCCGCATCGATACCGCTGTTGGTTACGCTCGGGCCGCCAGCGATGGTCAGACCGTTGGTAGCAACCGAGGTATCGCCTGTGGTCACCGAGTCGAGCACCAGGTTGTCGGCCATTTGCACTTGCAGGCTGCCATTGCCGTCCACTTCGGTTCTCAGGTTGTTGCCCGAGTAGTTTCCTGCGCTGAGCGCAGCACCCTGGATAACGAAGGTATCGCCCAGCTTCTTGTCCACCGCACCGCTGTTGCCAACGAAGGTCATCGGCGTGTTGCCCACGCTGCTGAGCTGTGCCACGTTCACCGCGTCACTGTCCTGGCTGCCGGCGGCAACGCCGGTGATCTGGCGGAACTGACCACTGGCAGCATCACCCACGGCGATGGCCCCCAGGGTGCTTTGGGTAGCATTGACGGCGTTTGCTTGCTGCGCATCGGCGCCGCCGGGAATATAACCGGCAACGCCCCCGGCGGTACTCGCCACCGAGCCGGCCCCCAAGGCCACGCTGTCCTGGGTCACGGCCTGCGCCTTGCTGCCCAGGGCCAGGGCATTCTGCTCGCTGGCCAGGGCATCGTTGCCAATCGCTACCGAATCCTGGGCCAGGGCCCGGGTACCCAGTTGAGTGCCCAGCGCGTCAGTGGCCACATTGCCGATGGCCAGCGAGTTGCTGCCATCGATGCGGTTGTTCAGCCCGATACGGCCGCCGTTGACATACAGCTCGTTGCCCAGGGTCAGCGAATCGCTGCCCTGCGTGCCGTTGCCGTAAAAGAGCACGCGCCCGGTCTGGCCCGCCTTGTCACTGGCGTCGCAATTGCTGTTGTTGCCGTCGTACTTCCAGCCCATGTCGCCGCTGACATCGGTGTCGTTGACGAACACGCATGCCGAGTCGCTGCTGTCGTTGACGTACAGGCCGGCGGCGGCCTCAGCGTCCATGGCGTTGAGCCCGCTCACAGCGCAGAGGCCAAGCACGGCCAATGCACGGCCACCCTTGCCGGCTTTGCGGGCGTATTCAGAGGCTACACACCAGCAATGCTGGGTTCTGGACCATACAAGACGATAAATCCTGTTCATGAGAGGCTCCCGCCAGGGCTGAACCCTGGGCTGAGTAGTAAAAAAATCGGGGGAATGGATCAGCGCGAGGACAGCTGCAAGGCGCGGCTGGTCTGGATCAGCAGCGGCCGCTCGACCGCCGTGGGGCGCGACTGCTGAAGCGCTCGCTGGTAGGTGCGCAGCGCGCCGCTGTGGTCCTGGCGGACGTAGTCGAGGTAGCCACCGGCAAACAGCCCGGCTTCGGTGCGCAAATCACGCTTCACCGCGTCGGGGGCCTGCAGTTCGTCGATGTCGGCAAACACTGCAGAGATATCGGACTTGCCTTGATACAGGGCCAGCAACGCGCGCTGTGGCGCGCTGGCCGGCTGGATGGCCCGGGCCTGTTTTTGCAAGCGGGCGCGGATGACCTCGGGCTTGACCCCGGCGTCGCTGGCAGTGCGTGCCGCCAGCCACAGGCTCCAGCGGCCTGCATAGCCTTTTACCTGGGCGTTGGCCGACTGCTGACGCAACTGCTCGAAGGCTTTGCGCGAGGCGTCGAAGCGACCGAGTTCAGCCAGGTTTATGGCCGCCGGAACGGCGATCACCTGTGCCTGATCGCTACCCTTGAGGGCGTCATAGAATTGCCGCGCACGCATGTGGCGGCCACTGGCGTCCTCGATAAAGGCCTGTTCGGCCAGGGCGCGGTTACCGCCCTGCCCTTGCGCGCCGGCTTGCTGCAGCAGCGCCTGCGCAGCGATCAGATCACCTGCCAGCAGTTGTGCATGGGCCTGCAGCACCAGCGGCTGGGCCGCCACGCTGGAAGCCGGCGACGCTGGCACGGTACTGGCGGGACCTGCCGTGGCCGCGCCGGCAGCAATGAGCAGGGCCAGGGCCAGCGCGCTGAAAACGCCGGGGCGGCAACGGCTGGAGATGTGCGAAGAGTGGATCATGGTGGCAACTCCTGAAAGGATTCGAGTTGCTCACATGCTATGGGGCCCCCTGCCGGAAAGAACTCAGAGTCCTCCTGCAGCCGCCATCAGAGTTGTTCTCCATTCGTTCCGGGTGAACCGGCCTGGGGCAGGGTCAGCTCAAGCTCGATCGCGAGGTGTTGCTCATGGTAGCCATGGGCAAATCGCCCGTGCAGGTACTCGGCCACACGCTGGCAGTGGTTGAGGTCGATGAGACTTTGCACTGCGGCCTGCCCGGCCATCTCCAGCCTCGCCTGAACCTGCCCCTGGCCACGCACGCGCATGTCCAGATGAATCATTGCAGGGCTTTCGCTGTCGGCCCGGAACAGGCCAATGGCGGTGGTCATCCAGTCGCTGAAAACCTCGGTGTCCAGCCATACCCGCCGGGTATCGATGCGCTGCACGCCAAACAGCGACTGCGGGTAGCCAATCAGGCAACGACTGATGAACGCAGGCAGGTCGCAGGCTTGAGCAAGCGGCACGCGCGCACTTTCCTGAAACTGATGCAGACGCCCCAACCGCTGCAGGCGGCCGGTCAGGCTGGACAGCCCCGGCGTGGCGGGATGCAACGCCAGTGCGTCGATACACCCGGCCAGCTCGCTCAACGATGCCTCGTAGAAATCCGCCTGCCGCCGTACCTGCGCTTCGGCGGCGAGCAGTTGATCACGCAGGGTCACCAGTTGCCCTTCACTGTCAGTGATGTCCTGCAACCCGCCCAGCACGCCACACGCATGCCCTTGGCTATCACGGTACGGCACCATCCAGTAATGCATCACCCGCGCCTGGCCAAAAATCTCCACCCGCGTGGTCACCGCCAGCGGCACACCTTCAAGCACAATGCGGGCAAAGCCTTCGGGCAGCGTTTCGCGCACCGCCTGGGAAAACCAGCGGGCCTCGGCAAACCCCGACCCCAGGGCTTCTTCGGCGGTTATACGGTAGTAATCGAGGAATTTCTGGTTGCAGAACAACAGTCGCCCTTCTGTGGTTCGTACGAACATCGGGTTGGGCGCGGCGTCCACCAGATTGCGCAGCAGGCCCAGCTCCGTCGGAATCGCCTCGGCGGTCAACGCCCCCGCTGCAGGTTCCTGGCCCGCCACCAGGCCGTTGCGGCGGGCGATCTCGGCCAGCTCCACGTTCGAGCTGACATGGAGCTTTTCCAGCAGGTGCGCCTTGTAGGTGCTGACGGTCTTGAAACTGATGCGCAACTCTTCGGCAATGCGCAGGTTGGAGCGCCCTTCGGCGATCAGTTGCAACACCGCCGCCTCACGTGGCGTGAGGCTCTCCAGTTCGCTGCCGCCACCCGGCTGCATGTACTCGCGGGCAAAATGGCCACGGCCGGCCACAACATCCCCGATTGCCTTGCGCAGGCTGGGCATGTCCTCGTGCTTGCCGATAAAACCACTGGCGCCTGCCTTGAAGCACAGCGGCGCAAAGTGCGCGGGGTTCTGCAGGCTGTACACCAGCACTTTCTGCGTGCTGTCGCGGGCGCGCAGGCGGCGCAACAGGTCCAGCCCACCCGGCCCGGGCAAGGCGATTTCGAGGATCACCAATTGCGGATTGCACTGGCGCGCCAAGCTCAGCGCCGTGGGTACATCAGCGGCCTCGTGGACATCCTGGTGTCCCATCTCTGCCAACAGGTTGCGCAGCGCGCTGCGCACGATCGGCATGGCATCGGCAATGGGCACTGTAGCCATCAGATAATCCTGACTCGTCCATTAAGTGCTCAAAGCATAGGCGATGGCCGAACAGCGCCCACTTTATGGGCGCTCTTTGGGTGTTGACCTGCCTGCTGTGTGGACGCGGGCAACTAATAGTTATGCCAGTTGGTCGGGTGGATAAAACTGCATTCAATGGAGTCTCGACCCTTCACGAGACTCAACGTCATGATGCACGGTAAATGGAAGTCTGAATTTTTGATTGTGGCAAGTTTGCTACTGACGGCCTGCACGTCCTCTTCTCACGCTGCAATGGATGAAACAGGGACGGCTGCAATGTTGTTTGAACGTCCCGCAGCAGATACACAGGCGATGCATAAGCTTTTATCGACACAAGGCATCTATCCCTCGCTTTCTGCATTGCTGGATGCACCTTCCACGGAAAAGGCCTGGGAGGTAAAGGTCAACCCCGCACTTATTGATGCAGGTGTCCCTGCGCTATCGGTCCCGTCACCTGAGGGTGACGTCGTCCGCTTTGACCTCACGCGCTTCAGTGACGTCGCGGCAATGTCCGGATGGATTGGCGATGTGGTGTCGGACCGAAAGCAGCGCTTCACTTCTGCCGCGGAAGTGGACTTCGATCCCTTCAACTGGATTTCATTGGTCCGCGATGGCGATGAACTGACCGGGGATATCCACATCAAAGGGAAACTTTATCGACTGGAGCCTGTTGGCGCTGGCCGCCATGTATTGATCAAAGTCGATGAGTCCAGAATGCCGCCCAATGGTGAGCCGGTTCTGAAGGTGAATACAGTGCAAACAGCGGCGTCGAACAAGGCGCAAAAGCCCGCTCATAGTACTATCAGAGTGCTTTTCGTGACGTCCAATGAGCGACGTGCCGTCTCACCAAACTACCGCGCAGCATTAGTGCAAGCCCTGCAAAACGCCAACCAGTACCTGATCAACAGTCATGTGCCGTTGACGTACGAACTGGCCGGCTTTTTCGCCCCGGACTATAGCGAAGCAAACAAAAGCCAGTGGGCGATGCTTCAAGAAATGGCGGGGCCCAACACAGCGCTGGCACGAGAAGTTTATGTCCACCGCGACGCGCTCAGAGCTGATTTGGTTTCTCTGTTTAACACCAACGGTGCAGTATGTGGAAACGCTTTTGGATGGTCGACCAAAGCAACGGGATACAACACAATCAGTTGCACAGTCGCTTTGGCGCATGAGCTGGGTCATAACCTGGGGGGCGGCCATGGGCTGGAGGTACCGGACCCAACCAAACACTACAATCACGGCTACCGGCATCGTTCGCCGAATTTCCATACCATCCAGGTCACTTCACACGGTGCGATTCCCTATTTTTCCAATCCGCGCCTGGAACATCAGGGTGTACCCATTGGCACAGTTCAAAACCATGATGTTGCGCGGCAGTTTGATGACTACCGAACCACAGTAGAAAATTTCTATCCACCGATGCTGATGAGTATCACCGTGTTTGACAATGTCAACATGCAAGGCAATAGGTGTACATTCGATATTCAACCTGCGAAGCGCGTTACCTTGATCGAAGAGGAATGCGGAGCGAGTTGGACGAATAAAGTGTGGTCCGCCAAAGTAACCAACATGACTGAAGGTGCAACGTTGCGACTGGGTAATGCCTTCGCCTGGCATACCTATATCAGCACTTCTTATAGTGGTGACTTCGATGTGCCTACGTTGACTGGGAATGTTCACGATGTGCCGGAAGGCATGACGCTTCAGCCGAACTCGGGCAATCTGACCAAACGTATTAGTCAAGTAGAGATACTCAAGCAGTGACAAGGAGCTGCTAGTCCTCGCGACCCAGCCAATCCAGCAACCACAACCCCGCCGGCCCCGGCGGGGTCAGCCGTGACCAGGCCGCGTCCACGGCAATCGGTCGCGGCCAGCCGTCCAGGCGCAACTCCACCAGCTGGCCATGCCCATACTGCTGCACCAGCCCGTGGGGCAGTTCGGCCCAGCCAAACCCCTGTTCGGTCATTTCCAAAAGCAGCAGGTAATCAGGCGCAGACCACACCCGCCCCTGCGGTTTGTACTCGCTGTCGGCGTAAGTATTGAGGTACAGCTGACGATGGCTGGCCAGGTTCGCCTGGGTCGGCTGCTGGAGTGCGGCCAGCGGGTGCGCGCGGGCGACAAAAATGCCCATCTGCGCCTGATGCGGCAAGCGCCGGGTGGCGATGTCCGGCGGGTACAGCGGTTGCGCCGCAAGCAACCCCAGGTGCGCCCGCCCGCTTTGCAACAGGCTCAGGACATCCCCCGCCTCGGCAATCATGCATTCGAGCTCGATGTCCTGATAGCGCTGCTCGAACTGACGCATGACCTGGTTGTCCGGGGTGAGCTGGTACATGTCCGAGAGGACGATGGTCAGGCGTGGCTCGACATTATCGGCCAGGCGAATGCTTAGCTCGTCGAGGCGTTCGCTGGCCGCCAGAATCTCCTGCACATGGCCCAGCACCTTGCGCCCGGCCTCGGTCAACACCGGCTGGCGGCTTTGCCGATCGAACAGGCTGACGCCCAGGTCAGCCTCAAGGTTGGCAATCGCCGCGCTGACCGTGGACTGGCTTTTGCGCAACTTGCGCGCCGCCGCCGAGAACGAGCCCAACGCGACCGCCTCGACGAAGGCGTGCAACGCTTCGGGTGAGTAACGCATATCGTCTATCGCTTTTATCGATGGAATCCATTTTTAACATACGCATAAAACCGATGACAATCACCCCATCAAAACCAACCACCCAGGTGTTGTCATGATTGCGTCCAACAAATCTTTCGCCGAGCGTGTCGTCCACGCCGTAGGGTTCGAAGCCATTGCCGTACTGATCTGCGCCCCGATCGGCGCCTGGCTGATGAACCGCTCGGTGCTGGAAGTGGGCGCCCTGACCTTGGTGCTGTCGAGCGTGGCGATGCTCTGGAACATGCTCTACAACGCTGTGTTCGATCGCCTCTGGCCAGCGGACAAGGTGGTCCGCAGCGTCAAGGTCCGGGCCCTGCACGCTGGTGGCTTTGAAACCGGCTTTATCGTCATCGGCGTGCCGATTGCCGCGTTCATGCTCAACCTGTCGCTGGTGCAGGCGTTCATGCTGGAGATCGGATTCTTCGTCTTCATGCTGCCCTACACCATGGCCTACAACTGGGCCTACGACCTGCTGCGTCAGCGCCTGTTCAAGGCCCAGGCCCAGCGCCTGCAAGTGCAGTAAGCGGGTTTTGTCTGTGGGCGCTTTTGGTTTAGCCTGTTTAGCACATAGCTAAATAATGGCAGCCGGCGCCCATGAATATCCACGACATCCGCAAAACCAACCTGCTGCAGTTGATCGGCAGCCAGCGCAAGGCCGCCTGCGCCGAACGCTGGGGCATCAACCCGGCTCACCTGAGCCAGATCCTGTCGCACAAGACCGAAAAGAACCTCGGTGACGAAGTCGCCCGCCGCATCGAAGCGGCTGAAGGCCTGCCCGGCGGCTGGATGGATGTGCTGCAGGGCCAGGTACCGCTGGTTGACCCGGCGCTGCCGACGGGCTTTGTCACCATTCCCCATTTCGATATTCGTGGCTCGATGGGCAACGGCACCACGCCACCCGGGCATGTCGAGGTGATCCGCGACCTGACCGTGCACCAGGACTGGCTGCGCAGCCAGGGCATCAGTTACTCGGGGCTGAATAACCTGGCAATCATCTGCGGCGACGGCGACAGCATGGCCGGAACGTTCAACGACGGCGATGCGCTGCTGGTAGACCGTGGCGTCAACGAGGTGCGCACTGATGCGGTGTATGTGTTCAGCCTGGAGGGCGATCTGTTCGTCAAGCGCTTGCAGCGCATGACGGGCGGGGGGTTGCGGATGATTTCGGATAATCCGTTGTATCCGCCGTTGATGATCGAGGGGGCGGCGCTGGAGAAATTACATATCCAGGCGCGGGTGTTGCTCGTGTGGAACGCGCGGCGGCTGTAGGAGCCAGGCTTGCCGGCGAACCTGGCACCGCGGAGCCCCTGATGCACCGCGTCGTTTTTCGCGGGCAAGCCACGCGCCTACAGGTTGGGGTAAACCGTGGGGGGTTGGACTCGTGAAATTTATCTGGTAGTTTTTCATGAAAATATACCAATAAAAATTCACGAGGCCCGTCATGTTCAAGCAATCCGCCCAGCATGTCGCCAGCTATTACGCACAAACCTTTCCCCGCCCCCTGCCCCTGCGCCCGACCCTGAACACCTCGCTCGACACCGAAGTGCTGATCATCGGTGCCGGCTTCAGCGGCCTGCACACGGCCCTGCGCCTGGCGCTGGCGGGCAAACGGGTCACCGTGCTCGAGGCCAGCCGGGTCGCCTGGGCAGCGTCCGGGCGCAACGGCGGGCAGGCCTTGCTGGGGTGGTCGTGCGACATGGGGCCGCTGGAAAAGTCCCTGGGCCAGGAACGCACCCGCCGCCTCTGGGACAGCATGTGCTGGGCCGCCGACGAAATGCGTGCCCTCCCCGGCCGCCACGGTTTCGACATCGACTACCGGCCAGGCAGCCTGTGGACCGCCGTGCTGCCCCGCCGCGTCGGCATGCTGCGCGAGGCTCAGCGTGAGGCGGTGGAAAAATGGGGCTACGACAAGCTGCGCCTGATCGAACGTGAAGAATTGCCCGAGTGGATCGACAGCCCGCGCTACCAGGCCGCGCTCTACGACCCCGAAGGCGCGCACCTCAACCCGCTGAAACTGGCCCAGGGGCTGGCCACCGCCATCGAGGAAGCCGGCGGGCGCCTGTATGAACAGACCCGGGGGCTCAGTTACCGTGAAACCGCCAACGGTTTCGTCGCCCGTACCGAACACGGCGACGTGCGCAGCGATGTGCTGGTACTGGCCTGCAACGCCTACATCGACCGCCTCGACCGGCAACTGTCGCGCCGCCTGTTGCCGGTGGGGTCCTACCAGGTGGCCACCGCGCCCCTGGACCCGGCCCTGGCCCGTTCGCTGCTGCCACGTAACAGCTGCGTGATCGACAACCAGTTCGTACCTGACTATTTCCGCCTGACCCCGGACCACCGCCTGCTGTTCGGCGGCGGCTGCACCTACCTGGGCGGCATTCCCGAGGATGTCGCGGCGGCCACCCGGCCGGTGCTCGAACGCGCCTTCCCGCAATTGCGCGGCGTCGCCATCGAGCACGCCTGGGGCGGGCATATCGACTGCAGCCTGCGGCGCACGCCGGACATCGGTCGCAGCGGCCAGCGCTACTGGCTGCAGGGCTTTTCCGGGCACGGTGTACTGCCCACCCTGGCTGGCGCCCGCGCGGTCAGCGATGCCATCCTTGGCGACACCGATTTGCTGGCGTTGTACCAGGCCATCGACAACGGCCGCTTCCCCGGCGGCGATCTGCTCGCAGCCCCCTTGGAAGCCGCGGCCAAGGCCTGGTACCGCCTGCGAGACAACCTTTGAGAGGACAGCTCCATGGACATGCAGGATGAAATCGAAGGCCTGGCGATCCTGATCCGTGACCTGCGCAAACACCGCAACCTGACGCTGGGCGAACTGGCCCAGCGCATCGACCGCTCGGTGGGCTTTCTGTCCCAGGTAGAACGTGGCCTGTCGCGCCCGACCGTGGCCGACCTGACTGCCATCAGCGAAACCCTGGATGTGCCCACCACCTACTTCTACAACCTGAGCAAGCCGCGGGAAGTCGACTGGGTGACCCGTCCTGGCGAGCGGCGCACGCTTTACTACGCCAGCGGCATCACCGACGTGCTGGTCTCGCCCAAGCTCACCGGCGGCTTTTCGATGCTCGAGAGCCTGCTGGCCCCGGGCGCCAGCAGTGGTGAAGGCCACCTCGATGACAGCTCCGAGCAAGGCGGCTTTGTCCTCGAAGGCGAGCTGAGCATCTGGCTCGATGACAACCCCGAGCCGGTCACGCTCGGGGTCAATGACAGTTTTCAGCTACCGCCGCACAGCCAGTTCCGCTACGCCAACCTTACCGTACACACGACCCGGGTGCTCTGGGTATTCCGTTGAAAACAAGCCGCAGGATCGCACGTAATGACAACAACAAATGACTGCCCTGATCTGCTTAGTGAAGTTCGCGCGTTTCGCGCCAAGCATCCTCAGGTGCGTTATGTCGACTTGATCAGCCTGGACATTCCCGGGCATTTCTATGGCAAGCGCTACCCCATCGACATGCTTGAAAAAGTCGCCGCCGGCAGCCCGCTGAAACTCCCGCAGAACTGTGTGCTGCTGGGCGTGCAAGGCGGGCTGTTCCCGATCGGCGACTACTGCTTCAACGACGGTGACCCGGATGCGCCACGGCGCTTGATCCCCGGCACGCTGAAGCCGGTGCGCTGGGAAAACCAGCCACTGGGGCAAATGCTGATCAGCTCCGATGGCACCTCGGCGCCCATCGAGTTCGAGCCTCGGGAAGTGCTCGCCCAGGTGCTCAAGCGCCTGGAGAAACGCGGCATTCGCCCGGTGGTGGCGTTCGAACTGGAGTTCTACCTGTTCGACCGCAGCCTCAAGGACGGCCTGCCGCAGTTCCCCCGCGACCCGTTCAGCGATGACCCCGACGATCAGCCGAACATGCATATCGAACGCCTGTCACGGTACTCCGACGTGCTGCGTGAAATGGTCGAGGCAGCCAACGAACAAGGGGTGGACGCCAACGTCATCACCGCCGAACTGGGCCCCGGCCAGTTCGAAATCAACTTCGGCCACTGCGACGACGGCTTGCGTGCCGCCGACTGGGCGGCGCTGTTCTGCCGCAGCACCCGCGGCGTGGCGCTCAAGCACGGCATGCGCGCCAGCTTCATGAGCAAGCCTTACCTCGACGCACCGGGCAGCGGCATGCACGTGCATGTCAGCCTGTATGACCGCGACGGCAACAACCTGCTCGCCGCTGATCAGCAGCAACCCCTGCGCCATGCGGTAGCCGGCTGCCTGGAGCTGCTGCCGCACTGCATGCCGATCTTCGCCGCCAACCACAACGCCACCCGCCGCTACGGCGCTATGGTCAATGCCGCCAGCCGCGCGAGCTGGGGCTTCGAGGACCGCGATGCGTGCATTCGCATCCCCGAATCCGACCCGCGCAACCTGCGCATCGAGCATCGCCTGGCCGGTGCCGACGCCAACCCGTACCTGGTGCTGGCTGCGATCCTCAGCGGCATGGAACATGGCCTGGATGCCGCCCGCGAACCGATCGCCCCGCTCAACGAAGACCGCAGCAGCGGCATCGAATTTCCCAAGGACATGCTCAGTGCCGTCGCCGCCATGCGCCAGCCCCCGGTGGTCAACCAGGCGTTGGGCAGCGAGTTCGTGATGGTGTACTGCGAGAACAAGCGCCAGGACCACCTGGCCTTCATGCACGACGTCAGCGCCCGGGAGTACCGCTGGTTCATGTGATCAAGCCATAGTGGACAAGCCCGCCGTGTGCGGGCTTTTTCGCGGCAAGCTAATTTAATTTAGCTGCCAGCATTGACGAAAATTTAGCTTGCCGATAAGTTCGATTCCGCCTGCGACACATTTTGTCGCAGCGTACAGACACTCAGGTCTCACTTTTGTTCGGGAGAACATCCATGACCGTCAACATCGACAAGCTGATCATCACCACCCCGGTGGCCACCTCCGCCGCCGAACCTGTTGCCCTGGAGCTCACCGGCGCCCAGGCCCTGGCCCGTTTCCCCAAGGTCATCAGCACCCTCGCCGACGGCTCGGTGCGTTTCACCGCACCGACCAAGGGCGCCTCCAGCAAAAGCACGCACCGCACCCGTTGCGAATGGAAAGAAGCCCAGTACTGGACGCTGGCCAGTGCCGACCGCCATCGTTGCCACCAGGTCATGACCCTGACCCAGGTCAACCACGCGCAAAAGGTGGTGATCGCGCAGATGCACGTCAAAGACGATGACAGCCCGGTGCTCAAGGTGTTCTGGAACAAAGGCAAGATCACCTACGGCTTTCGCCCCAGCTTCAACCAGGCGGCCCCGGCCAGCGTCACCCTGCTGAGCAATGTGCCGTTGAACGCAGTGTTCGCCATCACCGTGCAGGTCAGTGACACCGGGGTGTTGACCCTGGAGGCCAAATGCAAGGGCATCAGCGCCAGCACCGGCTCGCTGCACATGAACAGCAACTGGAAAACGCAAACCTTCAATTTCCATGGCGGGGTCTACAACCAGGTCGACTACACCAGCGCCACCGCCGCCAGCGATGCCTCGGTGTGCGTGCTCAGTACCTTGCAGTTGCTGCACAGCTGAGCAACAGTACAGCCAGCCAATCAGGAGGATTACCCCATGAGCAAAGCTGCAGCCTATGTGCCACCCAAGGTGTGGACGCACGATGCCCCTTCGGGTGGCGAGTTCGCCAACATCAACCGGCCGGTGGCCGGGCCGACCCATGACAAGGTGCTGCCGGTGGGCAAACACCCGCTTCAGCTGTACTCGCTGGCCACGCCCAACGGCGTCAAGGTGACGATCCTGCTCGAGGAGCTGCTGGCGCTTGGCTGCAGCGCGGCCGAGTATGATGCCTGGCTGATCCGCATCAATGACGGTGACCAGTTCTCCAGCGGCTTTGTGCAGGTCAACCCCAACTCGAAGATCCCGGCCTTGCTGGACCGCAGCGTCGAGCCGCCGATCCGCGTATTCGAATCAGGCTCGATCCTGCTGTACCTGGCCGAAAAATTCGGCCACTTCCTGCCCGGCGACCCCGCCGGACGCACCGAAACCCTGAACTGGCTGTTCTGGCAAATGGGCGCGGCGCCTTACCTGGGCGGCGGCTTCGGGCATTTCTATGCCTACGCGCCGGAAAAGCTCGAATACCCGATCAACCGCTTCACCATGGAAGCCAAGCGTCAGCTGGACGTGCTCGACCGCCGCTTGAGCGACAGCACCTACCTGGCCGGTGACACCTACACCATTGCCGACATCGCGGTGTGGCCGTGGTATGGCCAGCTTGTTCGCGGCAACCTGTACGGGGCCGGCGAATTCCTCAACGTGCAGCAATACACCCACGTACGGCGCTGGGCAGAGGCTATTGCGCAGCGCCCTGCGGTGCTGCGTGGGCAACGGGTTAACCGCACCTGGGGCGACGAAGCCAGCCAGCTGCCGGAGCGGCACGCGGCGAGCGACCTGGACTGATTGCCTGTGCCCGGCGATGAACAGGCTCATCACCGGGCGCTGAGTCAGTCGGCTTGCTGTTGCCCGACCAACAGTTGCGGCTGCTTCCCACATCGACTTTACTTTTACTGATGTCCCCTGGTGTTTCTTCCCGACACTCTCCACCGGGAGCACTGCCATGAACAAACCTGTTTTCGCGCTGATCGCCGTGCTGTCAGCCGTAAGCGCCTGCTCGACCGATTCCTATGTCTATCGCAGCCAGCCCTTGGTCGCCAAGGTCGAAACCGGCATGAGCAAGGAGCAAGTCCTGCAAATTGGCGGCAAGCCCCTGACCGCCTCCGAGCGAACCGTGGTACCCGGTACCTGCTTCGACTACATGCTTACCCAGTCAGGTGAAAAGCAACCCTATAGCGTCAGCTTTGATGACGACGGGAAAGTGGATCACAAGAGCTTCATGACCTGTAACGAATGGAGTCGCGCCCAGCAAAAAAACAGGGAACCTCCTTCCAATATGGGGGGCATGGGCGGTGGCGGCTATTGAGGCAGGCCATGCTTGCGCTCAGTCGGAGCCGACCAGAGCGCAAGTCCCCTCGCCACTATCCCTTGACCTGGCAGATCCCGTTGGCTTTGTTCTTCCCGGTGTACGACACGCTCGCCGAACCATCGGGATTGATCGACAACGAGATGGTGACCCCGCTGCCCTTGGCTTCGAAATAGTTATCGTTGAATTTCTTCAGCTTGCTTTCCTTGCCGTTGATGTAAATCGGTCCTCCCTCATCGGCATGGACCTCGATGTTTCCCGGGCACGTGGCATTGACCAATGGAATGCCGGCATTGGCGAGGCCGGTGGCAGAAACCAGTAACGCGCCCAACAGCATTTTTTTCATCAAGACACCTCCCAGAATCGGTTTCGTACATCGTAGCTCATGCTGTGTGCTGGCATTGACCGGACCGGCGCTTGCGCCTCTCGCGCTGATCAACTCCGATCCCGCCCCTGCGCTCCCTTCAGGTGCGCCACGCACCAATTGAACGCACCACACTCGTTTAACCCGCCCGGCCCATTCGTCGTGCGACTCTCACCTCTCGTTCTGCGGGCCGCGTAATCAGGGCGCTGCAGCGTATTACCCGAGACGCCAGGCGTTTCTGGCATGCCTCTGGCATAGCACTGGGTGTGCAGGAGTAGCGAGCGCTATCGCACCACAATTCGTAAATGGTTGGCTAGGGTTCCGACTTGCGCAGGCAAGTGCCTGGACCGAGAGCTGACGACCTCCAGTTGAGGTTACACGGCGGGATAAAAGCCCGGGAGACAGAGACCACCCAACGCAATGGGCGGTCACGCTGCTCCTCGACCGTCTACCGCCAACTGGAGTCTTGCCATGCGAAAGCCACTGCTGACCGCGATCCTGACAGGCATCGTCCTGTTGACCAGCCTCTCTTCCAAGGCCGCCATCAAGAACGACTTCAACATCTGCTGGACCATTTACGCCGGGTGGATGCCATGGGAATACGCGGCGGCGCAGGGCGTCGTCGATAAATGGGCCGACAAATACGGCATCCGCATCAAGCTCACCCAGATCAACGATTACGTCGAATCGATCAATCAATACACCGCCGGCCAGTTTGACGGCTGCACCATGACCAACATGGATGCGCTGACCATCCCGGCTGCCGGCGGCGTCGACAGCACCGCGCTGATCATCGGCGACTTCTCCAACGGCAACGACGGCGTGGTGATCAAGGGCAGCGGTAAAACCCTGGCCGACCTCAAGGGCATGGACGTCAACCTGGTCGAGCTGTCTGTCTCGCATTACCTGCTGGCCCGCGCCCTGGACACGGCCGGGCTTCGCGAGCGCGACCTCAAGGTGGTCAACACCTCCGACGCCGATATCGCTGCCGCCTTCAACACCGATGACGTGCAGGCGGTGACCACCTGGAACCCGATGCTCGGCGACATCAACGCCCGGCCCGAGGTCACCCAGGTCTTCGACTCCAGCAAGATCCCGGGGGAAATCCTCGACCTGATGGTGGTCAACACCCAGACCCTGCACGACAACCCCGCACTGGGCAAGGCACTGACCGGCGCCTGGTACGAAGTCATGGCGCTGATGGCGCAAGACTCGCCCGCAGGCCAGGCGTCGCTTGAGCACATGGCCAAAGCCTCGGGTACCGACCTTGCCGGGTTCAAGCGCCAGCTCGCCACTACTCACCTGTTCGCCACCGCGCAAACCACCCTGGACTTCGTCAGCAGCGCGCAGCTGCCAGGCACCATGGAAAGGGTCGCTACGTTCTCCTTCAGCCACGGTTTGCTCGGCGCCAGCGCGCAGGACAGCGGCGCCGTCGGCATGCGCTTCGCCAAAGGCGTGACCGTCGGTGACCAGAGCAACCTCAAGCTGCGCTTCGATACCGACTACGTGCAAATGGCTGCCGACGGCACGCTGTGATCGAGGATTGGCCATGCGACTTTTGAATCGTCACCCGGATCGGTCCACGCGCCTGTTCCTGGTCATGCTGCCGTTTGCCCTGCTGCTCTGTGCCTACCTGATCGGCTCGGCGCAGCGGCTGGCCGACAACCCACGGGACAAGCTGCTGCCCAGCGCTGCGCAAATGAGCGAAGCGGTCAAGCAGATGGCCTTCACCGAAGACAAGCGCAGCGGCGCCTACCTGCTCTGGCAAGACACCGCATCCAGCCTCAAGCGGCTGGGCAGCGGGTTGCTGATCAGTGCCGCCCTCGGCCTGGGCCTGGGCGTGATCGCCGGCACGCTGCCGCTGTTCGCCGCGCCCCTGTCGCCGCTGATGGTGGTGGTCTCGATGGTGCCGCCGCTGGCGATCCTGCCGATCCTGTTCATCGTCTTCGGCTTGGGCGAGCTGTCGAAGGTGATGCTGATCGTCATCGGCATCACCCCGATTCTGGCCCGTGACCTGGAGCAGCGCGCCCGTGAGATCCCCACCGAGCTGCGCATCAAGGCCCTGACCCTCGGGGCCTCGACCTGGACCTACATCGTCCGCGTGGTGGTGCCGCAACTGGCCCCGCGTCTGCTGATTTCCCTGCGGCTGGTATTGGGCTCGGCCTGGTTGTTCCTGATCGCCGCCGAAGCGATTGCCTCGGAGGATGGCCTCGGCTACCGGATTTTCCTGGTGCGCCGCTACCTGGCCATGGACGTGATCCTGCCCTACGTGGTGTGGATCACTTTGCTGGCCTGGCTGACCGACTGGTCGCTGAAAACCCTCACCCGGCTCGCCTTCCCCTGGTACGAGGGAGCACGCCCATGAGCTTTATCGAAGTGCGCAACGTCTGGCAGCAATACGACGACCACGTGGTGCTCGAAGGCCTGAACCTGAGCATTGCCGAAGGCGAGTTCTGCACCATGGTCGGTGCCTCGGGCTGCGGTAAATCCACCTTCCTGCGCTTGTTGCTGGGCCAGGAACGGCCGAGCCGCGGGCAGATCCTGCTGGGTGGCCAGCCGTTGGCCGCCGAGCCCGACCCGAGCCGCGGCGTGGTGTTCCAGCGCTATTCGGTTTTCCCGCACCTGAGCGTGCTGGACAACGTCGCCATCGGCCTGGAACTGTCGCGCGCACCGCTGCTTGGGCGTTTGCGCGGCCGCCACAAGCGCGACGCGCGCGAGCAGGCGGCGAACCTGCTGGCCCGCGTGGGGCTGGGACCGGCGCAGCACAAATACCCGGCGCAACTCTCCGGCGGCATGCAGCAACGCCTGGCCATCGCCCAGGCGCTGATCATGAAACCGAAGGTGCTGTTGCTCGACGAGCCCTTCGGCGCCCTGGACCCCGGCATCCGCAAAGACATGCACGCCCTGCTCCTTGAGCTGTGGCAAGAAACCCGGCTGACGGTGTTCATGGTCACCCATGATCTCAGCGAAGGCTTCAGCCTCGGCAGCCGCCTGCTGGTGTTCGACAAAACCCGCTACGACCCGCACGCCCCCCACGCGTTTGGCTCACGGGTGACCTACGACCTGCCGCTGGCGAACAAAGCCCAGACACAGCCAAGCGCCGTCAAGGCCGCGCCCCTGCGCACACTTCAACCGCAACCAGGAATTTGACCCCATGACCGAAACGCATGTTTTTGCCGACGAACACCTGCCCGGTGGCGGGCATTTGTCCTTTGTCCTCAAGCGCGGGCAGCTGGTGCGCTTCACCGACCTGGAAGGCGGCGCCAATGTCAGCCTGATGCTGTTCAACGCCAACGAAAAAAGCGAACGCCTCAACCTGCCCGACACGCTCAAGTGCCAGCACACCGCCAAGCTCACCGCGGGCCATTGCCTGTACTCCGACATGGGCCGGGTGCTGGCCGCCATCACCCATGACACCTGCGGCTGGAGCGACAGCCTGGGCGGCGTGCTCAACGCCCAGGAGGTGACGGAAAAGTACGGCCAGGGCCGCTACCAGGAACGGCGCAATGCCTTCGTACGCAACGGCAACGACAACCTGCTGGTGGAGATGGGCAAGTGGGACCTGCAGCTGGCCGACCTGACCATGCCCCTCAACCTGTTCAGCCGGGTGGATGTCGACGCCCATGGCGGGCTGCACTTTGCCAGCGGCAACGCCAAGGCCGGTGACTACATCGAACTCTACGCGCCGATGGACACCCTGTTCGTGGTCACCGCGCTGCAGCATCCGCTGGACCCGGACACAGGTTACGCACCAAAGCCCGTGCACCTGCGCTTCGCCCAAGCCGACGCAGCGGTTGCCGAGCACTGCCGCACCTCGCGCCCGGAGAACGTGCGCGGTTTCATCAACACCCAACGCCTGTTTGCCTGAGGACCCGGACCATGAACCCTACCCTGCACGCCGACAGTGCTGTGTCGCAGTCGATCATTCCCGCGGGCGAGCCCTGGCTGACCGAAGTCAAAGCCGGGCAAACCCTGCGCATCCTCGACCTTGAGGGCAACCAGGCGATCGACACCTTGTTCTACAGCGCCACCAACCCGCGCGAGCGCTACGACGTCCAGCGCACCCTGCGCCGCCAGGGCAATGTCTACCTCGGTGCCGGCAGCGTGCTGTACTCGAACCTTGGCCGGCCGATGCTGACCATCACCGAAGACACTTGCGGCCGTCACGACACCCTCGGCGGCGCCTGTGCGCAGGAAAGCAACACCGTGCGCTATGCCCTCGACACGCGGCACATGCACAGCTGCCGCGACAACTACCTGCGCGCCTGCTGCCACGATGGCCGCCTGGGCAAACGCGACATCAGCCCGAACATCAATTTCTTCATGAACGTGCCGGTGACCCCGGAAGGCGGCCTGACCTTTGAAGACGGCATTTCCGAGGCTGGCAAGTACGTGCAGCTGCGCGCCGAGATGGACGTCATCGTGCTGATCTCCAACTGCCCGCAACTCAACAACCCCTGCAACGGCTACAACCCGACGCCAGCGGGGTTGCTGATATGGGACTGAAAGCATTGATCACCCGGCTGCGCCTGAGCCTGTTCGCAGCCTGCCTGTTCCGCAGTGGCCAGCGCCCTTCAAACCCTGCGGGTCGCCGCAGCGAGTGAACCTGACTGTTGTCCGGGGACGACCCTGAGACATTTACAAAACTGCGGGACGGCCCGCAACCCAGTCGGGGCCTTCAAGCGCCTCCAGGGGACGTGTCATGTTCAATACCTTACTGATCGCGAACCGCGGCGCCATTGCCTGCCGCGTACTGCGCACGCTGCGCGACCTTGGCATCAAGGGTGTCGCCGTCTATTCCGAGGCTGACATTGCCAGCCGCCACGTGGCCGAGGCCGACCAGGCACTGAGCCTGGGCGAAGGCGCAGCCGCCAGCACCTACCTGATGGTCGACAAGATCCTCGCCGCGGCAAAAGCCAGCGGCGCACAGGCCATTCACCCAGGCTATGGCTTTCTGTCCGAGAACGCCGCCTTCGCCGAAGCCTGCGCAGCTGCCGGCATCGCCTTCGTCGGCCCGACCGCCGAGCACTTGCGGGTATTCGGTTTGAAGCACACTGCCCGCGCCCTGGCACGTCAACAGGGTGTGCCGCTGCTGGAAGGCACCGACCTGCTGGACAGCATCGACGAAGCGCTCGCTGCTGCGGCACAGGTGGGCTACCCGGTCATGCTCAAGAGCACCGCCGGTGGCGGCGGTATCGGCATGCGCGTGTGCTACACCGCCGAAGAACTGCAAGAGGCCTTCGAGACGGTTAAACGCCTGGGCCAGAACAACTTCAGCGATGCCGGGGTGTTCATCGAAAAGTACATCCAGCGCGCCCGCCACCTGGAGGTGCAGGTGTTCGGCGACGGCGCCGGTGAGGTGCTGGCCCTGGGTGTTCGCGACTGCTCGGTGCAGCGTCGCAACCAGAAAGTGCTGGAAGAAACACCCGCGCCCAACCTGCCGGAAGGCATGGCCGAGGCCCTGTGCGCAGCCGCGGTAAAACTGGCCAAAGCGGTGAACTACCGCAGCGCCGGTACCGTCGAGTTTGTCTTCGACAGTGACGCACAGCGCTTTTACTTCCTCGAGGTCAACACCCGGCTGCAGGTGGAGCATGGCGTGACCGAGCAGGTCTGGGGCGTCGACCTGGTCGCCTGGATGATCCAGCTCGCGGCCGGCGACCTGCCGCCCCTCGCCACCTTGCGCGCCGGGCTTGCACCCAGCGGCCATGCGGTGCAGGCCCGGCTGTATGCCGAAGACCCGGGCAAGGCGTTTCAACCCAGCCCCGGGCTGCTCACCCATGTCGACTTTCCGCCTGCCGACGGCAAGGCGTTGCGCATCGATACCTGGGTGGAAGCCGGCTGCGAGATCCCCGCGTACTTTGATCCGATGATCGCCAAGGTGATCTGTTGGGCCGCCGATCGCCAACAGGCCTGCCAGCAACTCGACGATGCCCTCGCCCGCAGCGCGCTGTACGGTGTCGAGACCAACCGCAACTACTTGCGCCAGATCATTGCCGACGCCCCCTTTGCTTCCGGAACACCGTGGACCCGCTGCCTGGAAGGCCTGGTCTATCGCGCCGAGACCTTCGAAGTACTCAGCGGCGGCACGCAAACCAGCGTGCAGGACTACCCCGGCCGCCTCGGCTACTGGGCCGTGGGGGTACCGCCGTCAGGCCCCATGGACAGCCGCGCGCTGCGCCAGGGCAATCTGTTGCTGGGCAACCCCGAAGGGGCGGCGGGCCTGGAAATCACCATGAGCGGCCCCACCCTGCGATTCAACACCGATGCGGTGGTCTGCGTGACGGGTGCGGCATTACCGCTGGCAATCGACGGCCAGACTGCGCCGCTGAACACCGCCTTGTATGTCGGCCCGGGTTCGGTGCTGAGCCTGGGCAGCGTCAGCGGTGCCGGCGCGCGCAGCTACCTGTGCGTGCGCGGCGGCCTGCAGCTCCCGGACTACCTGGGCAGCAAGAGCACTTTCACCCTCGGGCAATTCGGCGGCCATGGCGGCCGGGCACTGCGCGCCGGAGACATCCTGCACCTGAACGCACTGACCGACTTCTCGTTCGGCCACGCACTCGACACCCCGCCCGCGCTCGAGCCGGTGCGTCAGGTCCGGGTGATCTATGGGCCGCACGCGGCACCGGAGTATTTCACCGAAGCCTACATCGCGACGTTTTTCGCCACCGACTGGGAAGTGCATTTCAACTCGAGCCGCACCGGTGTGCGCCTGATCGGGCCGAAACCCGAGTGGGTACGCGCCGATGGTGGCGAGGCCGGTCTGCACCCCTCCAACATTCACGACAACCCCTACGCCATCGGTGCTGTGGACTTTACTGGTGACATGCCGGTGATCCTCGGCCCGGACGGCCCGAGCCTGGGCGGGTTCGTGTGCCCGGTCACGGTCATCGAGGCCGACCTGTGGCAACTCGGCCAGCTCAAGGCCGGCGACAAGGTCCGCTTCATCCCCACCCCGCTGGCTGAAGCGCGCCAGCTGGCCACCCTGCCGGTCACCGCGCCCTTGAGCGCACCCGTGCTCGGCTGCCCGTTGCAGTCGCCAATCGTGCTGGACATCGGACAGGACGACACCCGCCTGGTCGCCCGCCTGGCCGGCGACACCCACCTGCTGCTGGAAATCGGTGCGCCAGAGCTGGACCTGGTGTTGCGCTTTCGTGGCCACGCGCTGATGCAGGCCCTCGAAGCCCGCGCACTCGAAGGCGTCATCGACCTGACCCCGGGGATTCGCTCGCTGCAGGTGCACTACCAGCCCGAGACCTTGCCACTGGAGGCATTGCTCGCCGTAGTCTCGGGGCACTGGCAAGCGGTATGCACTGCGCAGGACCTGCAGGTGCCCTCGCGCATCGTGCACCTGCCGCTGTCCTGGGATGACCCGGCCTGCCAGCTGGCGATCGAGAAGTACATGACCACCGTGCGCAAGGACGCCCCCTGGTGCCCGAGTAACCTGGAGTTCATCCGCCGCATCAACGACCTGCCGGACCTCGACGAAGTACAGCGTACGGTCTTCGACGCCAGCTACCTGGTGATGGGCCTGGGCGACGTCTACCTGGGCGCTCCGGTGGCAACGCCGCTGGACCCGCGTCACCGCCTGGTCACCACCAAATACAACCCTGCCCGTACCTGGACCGCAGAGAACTCGGTGGGCATTGGTGGCGCCTACATGTGCGTGTATGGCATGGAGGGACCGGGCGGCTACCAGTTCGTTGGCCGCACCCTGCAGATGTGGAACCGCTACCGTCAGGTCGACGCCTTCGATGGCAAGCCCTGGCTGCTGCGCTTTTTCGATCAGATCAGGTTCTACCCGGTCAGCGCCGAAGAACTGCTGACCATACGCCGCGATTTTCCGCTGGGCCGCTATCCGTTGGCGATCGAGCACAGCCAGCTGCGCCTGGCGGATTACCAGGCATTCCTGGCCCGCGAAAGCCAGGGCATCGACGCCTTCCGCAGCCAGCAGAAAAGCGCCTTCGAGGCCGAACGCCAACGCTGGATCGACAGCGGCCAGGCCCACTTCGAAAGCACCGAGGCGATGGCCCCGGCAGCCGACGAACTGCCCCTGCCTGCCGGTCATGCCGGGGTCGAAAGCCCGATTGCCGGCAACCTCTGGCAGGTGCAGGTTGCGCCGGGCGAGCAGGTCGCGCCCGGTGACACGCTGGTGGTGCTCGAGTCGATGAAAATGGAAATCCCGGTACTGGCAACCTGTGCCGGTACCGTGCGCGAGGTCCGCGTGGAGCCGGGTTCACCGGTACGTGCCGGGCAGACCCTTGTCGTTGTAGAAGCGCTTGTGAGCATTGGAGAACCCGCATGAACACCGACCTGCGCCTGAGTGTGCTGAAAGCCCGCTACCTCAGCGGTGAAACCACCGCTCGTGAGCTGATCCTGACCCTGCGCGAACGCGCCGAGCAGCTGAACCCGGACTATCGGATGTTCATCCACCTGCTCAGCGCCGAACAGCTTGAACCTTACCTCGCAGCACTTGAAACCCGTCGCCCGGAAGACCTGCCGCTGTATGGGGTGCCGTTCGCCATCAAGGACAACATCGACCTTGCCGGCATCCCGACCACCGCAGCCTGCCCCGCCTTTGCCTATGTACCGGAGCAATCCGCCACGGTGGTGCAACGGCTGATCGACCTGGGTGCCATCCCGCTGGGCAAGACCAACCTCGACCAGTTTGCAACGGGTCTGAACGGCACGCGCTCGCCCTACGGCGCGTGCCGCAACAGCGTGCACCCCGACTACCCGTCCGGGGGCTCCAGTGCCGGCTCGCCATTAACCGTCGCGCTCGGACTGGCAAGTTTCGCCCTGGGTACCGACACCGCCGGTTCCGGCCGGGTGCCGGCCGCCTTGAACAACCTGGTGGGCCTCAAGGCCAGCAAAGGGCTGCTGTCCACGGCGGGTGTGGTCCCGGCGTGCCGGACCCTCGATTGCGTCACCACCTTCACCGCCACCGCCGAGGAAGCCAGCGCACTGCTGGCACTGATCGCCCAGGTTGATACGGCGGACGCCTACAGCCGCGGCAATCCGGGCTGGAACCAGGGCGCAAGCTTTGGCGACCTGCGACCGTTCCGGTTTGGCGTACCGGCCACCGAACAGCTGGAGTTCTTCGGCTGCAGCGAAGGCCCGGCGTTGTTCGCTGCTGCGGTCGAACGGCTCAAAGCCCTGGGCGGCGAGGCCGTGAACATCGATCTGTCGCCCTTCCTGGAAGCCGCGCGTCTGCTCTACGAAGGCCCGTGGGTGGCCGAGCGCTACAGCGTGGTGGGCGCCTTGGCCCAGCGCCAGCCCGAGGCACTGTTGCCGGTGATCCACGCGGTGCTGCGCAAGGCGCCTGAAGTTTCAGGAGTGGATACCTTCCGCGCCCAGTACCGTCTGCAGGCGCTCAAGGCCGAATGCGACCGGATCATGGCCGACCTCGATTGCGTACTGACCCCGACCATCGGGCGGCCGGTAACGTTGGCTGAACTGCAAGCAGAGCCGGTACTGCGCAACGCCGAGCTTGGCTACTACACCAACTTCATGAACCTGCTCGACTATGCGGCCGTGGCTGTGCCGAGCGCGCTCATGGCCAACGGCTTGCCGTGGGGCGTGACGCTGTTCGGGCGCGCCTTCACCGATCAGTACCTGCTCAGCGTCTCGCATGCCTATCAAGGTGGTGCGCCTGTGGGTCGCCCGGCGCGCAACGACCGCTCGCGGATCGTTGTCTGTGGTGCACACCTGGCCGGGCTGCCGCTGAACGGCCAGCTTACCCAGCGTGCTGGCCGGTTGATCGAGGCTACTGAAAGCGCGCCGCACTATCGCCTGTACGCCCTGCCCGGCGGCGCCGTGAAGCGTCCGGGCATGGTCCGGGTGAAAGACGGCGTGGCGATTGCTGTCGAGGTGTGGGAGATCCCGAGTAGCGAACTGGGTTCGTTCCTTGAAGGTATCCCGGCGCCCCTGGGGCTGGGGAAAGTTCAGCTGGCGGATGGACGCTGGGAAACCGGTTTCATCTGTGAGGGCAGCGGCCTTGAAGGGGCCGTGGACATCAGCGCCTGGGGTGGTTGGCGGGCCTGGCTGAACAGCCAGGTGTAGAACCCGGCTGCCTGTGACGACTCAGTGGCACCCGTCGCCAGGACGGGTGCGCTGATGCTTTTGTGAACTCAGAGCAGCGACAACGGGTAGGTGACAATGACGCGGTTCTCGTCGAAGTTGTAATCCATCCAGTCGCGCCTTGCGGTGTTGTTGCGCCAGCGCACACCCAGGTTCTTCAGGGGGCCGCTCTGGATGACGTAGCCCACCTCGAGTTCCCGCACCCACTCCTTGCCATTGCTGTTGTCGCCAGCGTTGACGTGGTCGCCACTGATGTAGCGCCCCATGAAAAAGGCGCCCGGCACACCCAGTCCGGCAAAGTTGTAGTCATAACGGACTTGCCAGGACCGTTGCCCTGCCGCATCGAACTTGCTGCTGTAGCTATGGTTGGCGAGGTACTCGCCATCCGAGGAGGTCACGTCGACGGTCATCCAGTCGCTGCTGCCCTCCAGTTTCTGCAATCCGACGTAGAACGTGTGTGTCTTCAGCCGCGCAGAAAGCAACCCCGAGTACGTGCGGTTATCCAGGTCGCCGGCCTTCGCGCTGCCGTCCTCACGCCCGATGTAGAAACCCAGGCGTGCCCCCAACTCCCAGTCGCCAACATCCTGGAAGTGTTTGAACTGAATGTACTCCTGGCTGTAGATGTCCTTGAGCTGGGCATGCCAGAGCCCGACCAGGCTCTTGCCGCCATTGAAGGCGTATTCGCCAGCGGCGAAATTGAACTGGTCGCTGGTGGCGCCGAAGGCAGGCAGGTCTTCCATGCTGGCGTCGTCGCGCTGGCTGGTTTGTGTGAAGCGTCCGCCCATCAGGGTCAGGCCATCCACTTCCGTGGAGGTGACCTGCGCGCCCTTGAAAGTCTGCGGCAAGGTCCGGCCGTACTCATCCGCATAGAGAACCGGCAATTGCGGTACCCATTCACCGACCTTGAGTTCGGTGCTCGATACCTTGGCCTTGGCGGCCACGGCCAGTCGGCCGAAGTTGTCGGCCTGTCGACCGTCATCGTGGATCGGCAACAAACTGGTGCCCCCGGTGCCGCGGCCGCCGTCGAGTTTGACGGCGAACAGCCCGCGCACATCCAGGCCGAACCCCACGGGCCCCGGGGTGAAGCCTGAGCTGGTGTCGAGCATGAACGCCTGGGTCCACGCCTGGGCCTTGCCCTGGCGCGCGTCGTTCACATAGTTGCGGGTAATGAAGTAATTGCGCAGGGACAGGCGTGCCTCGGCATCCTCGATGAAGCCCCCTGCATGGGCATGACCACCCAGGCCCAGCAGGGGAAGGAGGAAGACCAAGGTTGAACGCGGCGGCAATGGTTGGCCTTGTTTCATGGTGATGTACCTCTTCTTGTCGTTTTTGTCGGTGCATGAAATCCCTCCGCGAAATCGCGGAGTAAGCGGGATGGCTTGGGTAATGAAGTCCGGCTGCAGGCAGGCCGGATCAGGCTGGGAGGATCACCCGGCCTTCAATCTGGCCTTGAGCTCAAGGCGCTTTCGGTGCAGCACAGGCTCGGTGTAACCATTGGCCTGGCGTGTGCCGTCGAGGACCAGTTCCAGGGCGGCCTGGAACGCGAGGTTGTCGGCAAAGCCGGTCGCCATCGGGCGGTACAGCGGGTCGCTGGCATTCTGACGGTCCACCACCACGGCCATACGTTCCAGGCTGTTGACGACCTGCGCCTGACTGACCACGCCATGGCGCAGCCAGTTGGCCAGCAGCTGGCTGGAGATTCGCAGGGTGGCACGGTCTTCCATCAGGCCGACGTCGTTGATGTCCGGTACTTTGGAGCAACCGATGCCCTGGTCGATCCAGCGCACCACAAAGCCGAGAATGCCCTGGGCATTGTTGTCCAGTTCGTCCTGGATCTCCTGCCTGTTCCAGCGGGTATCTGGCGCCAGCGGGATGCTCAGGATGTCATCCAGCGAAGCCGGCGTGCGCCTGGCCAGTTCGGCCTGACGGGCAAACACGTCGACCTGGTGATAGTGCAACGCATGCAGGGTGGCGGCGCTGGGCGAAGGAACCCAGGCGGTGTTGGCGCCCGCCAGCGGGTGAGCGATTTTCTGCTCGAGCATGGCGGCCATCAGGTCCGGCATGGCCCACATACCCTTGCCGATCTGCGCCTTGCCTTGCAGGCCGACGGCCAGGCCGATATCGACGTTATTGTCCTCATAGGCACCCAGCCATTGCTCACGTTTCATCGCTGCTTTGCGTACCATGACGCCGGCTTCCATCGAGGTGTGGATCTCATCGCCGGTGCGGTCGAGAAACCCGGTGTTGATGAACACCACGCGCTCGCTGGCGGCCTTGATGCAGGCTTTGAGGTTGACCGACGTACGCCGTTCCTCGTCCATGATGCCGACCTTCAGGGTGTTGCGCGGCAGGCCAAGCACGTCTTCGACCCGGGCGAAAATTTCCACGGCGAAGGCGACTTCCTCCGGGCCGTGCAGCTTGGGTTTCACGATGTACACCGAGCCCGTGCGGCTGTTCTTTCGCCCCGTGTTGCCATTGCGGTTGTGCAGCGCGATCAGGCTGGTGAACAGTGCATCCTGAATGCCTTCTGGCACTTCATTGCCCGCCGCATCGAGTATCGCGGTGTTGGTCATCAGGTGGCCGACATTACGCACAAACAGCAGCGAGCGGCCATGCAGGCTGAGCACAGAACCGTCGGCGCGGGTGTATTCGCGGTCCGGGTGCAAGGTGCGGGTGAAGGTCAGGCTGCCTTTGCTGACCGTTTCAGCCAGGTCCCCCTTCATCAAGCCCAGCCAGTTGCGGTAAACCAGCACTTTGTCGTCGGCATCGACGGCAGCAACCGAGTCTTCACAGTCCATGATGGTGGTCAGTGCGGACTCCATCAGTATGTCTTTTACTCCGGCGGCGTCGTTCTGGCCGACGAGGCTGCTCGGGTCGACCTGAATGTCCAGGTGCAGGCCGTTGTGCTTGAGCAACACCGCCGTTGGCTGGGAGGCATCGCCCTGAAACGCAATAAACTGGGCGGCATTCTTCAGGCCAACGGCGTTGCCATCGTTAAGGCTTGCTGCGAGCTGGCCATGCTTCACCGCGTAGGCACACGCGTCGGCGTGAGAAGCGCCTTGCAGCGGCACCGCCTGGTCCAGGAAGGCACGGGCGAACGCGATCACCTTGTCGCCACGGGCCTTGTTGTAGCCCTCGCCCTTTTCGGCGCCCCCCTCTTCGCTGATAGCGTCGGTGCCATACAGGGCATCGTACAACGACCCCCAACGGGCATTGGCCGCGTTCAGGGCGAATCGGGCGTTCATTAACGGCACAACCAGTTGCGGGCCCGCCATACGAGCAATTTCATCGTCGACCTGTGCAGTCGTCACCTTGAAGTCGGCCGGCTCCGGTAGCAGGTAACCGACGTCCTGAAGAAACGCCTTGTAAGCCTGCGCATCATGCACCTGGCCGGCACGCGCCTGATGCCAGGCATCGATGTTGGCCTGCAGCGTGTCGCGTTTTACAAGGAGGGCTTTATTTTTCGGCGCCAGGTCATGAATGACAGCTTCTACACCGGCCCAGAAGCGGTCGGTGGCAATACCGGTTCCGGGAATCGCTTCGTTGTTGATGAAATCGAACAGCACGCTGGCGACCTTGAGATTGCCAACCTGTTGGTAACGGGTCATGACTGCTTTCCCCTTTTTCGGGCAAGACCTTACCGGGCCGGCCCCTTGGGACCGGCTGTAAGGGTGAGTGATAAATGGGCGACTCAGACGTCCAGGCGGTAAACCTGGCAGTCGTTGCTGAAGCGCACCTGCGGGCTCAGGCTGTTGGCCACCACCAGGTGGGGATGACCATCGGCCAGAAACCAGGCCGCCGAGGTGCCGCCGTGGGTGGTGAACCCGGCCACCTTGTGAAAGCGGTCCTTTCGCCAGTGAAACAGCTCGGACTCCTGAACCGTCTGTGGCGCTTCGCGGCCACCGGTGATGAACGCGACACGGGCAAGGTAACGCTGGCCCTCATGTTCCAGCAGGGCCAGTTCGCGGCCGCCGGGGCCGCCAAGGTCCTGGCGCAGGTCGAAGCCCTGGTCGGAAAAAGTGCCGAGCACGGTCCGGCCGGAAATGCTCGCGAACACCCCGAGCAGCTCTCCCTCCACGTCGAAGAAGGCAAAGGCCCGCCCGCCCTCTTCCGCCATTTCCAGCCAGGGCTCGAAACGGCCATCACGCCACTCCAGCACCGGTGAATGCAACAGGTGGTCGGCGTAGGCGAGAAAATGCCGCCCACGGTGCTCGACGTGGGTCCAGTTGTAGCCCCAGCGCCCTTCAAGCACCTGGAACACCTCGAAGTCTTCACCGTTCCAGCGGTAGATACGCGAGGTGGCCGGGTGGTGGGTTTCCAGCCCCGGCACGAGGATGCCCTGGGCCAGAGCCAGGTAGTGCTGCCCTTCGATCTCGAAGTGCCGCCACTGCTTGGCGCCGAAACTTTCCACGTGCTGGAATGCCAGCCAACGATCGTCGTCACGCGTGTAGATCACCGACTCGACATCGTGCTGATAAGGGCCGATACCGCTGCGGATGTTGGCAATCGCCAGGAACTGACGGCCATCGATGACGAAATACTCGGCATCTTCAGCGCCAAAAGAAGGTATGTCGTCCACTGGCGTGAACCCCGCCGCTGCCCACTGGTACAGCCGCGTGGCTACGTTGCTGTCGCCGGCATGCATCCCGGGCGACTCACCGGGTATGTCACGGGCGAACTGGGCCACCGCCAGGTAAAGCTGGTCGGCCATGTGAAACGGCTGTACGCACCGGGCGCAATGGGTCGGCAGCTGCTGCACAGGTACAAGGATGGGCTCGCGTGTCATGTCAATGCTCCTTGGGCGATGCCTCAGCGGGCCTCGTCCGCCTCCCGTGGGCGCAATACTTCGGCACTGGCCACGGCCATGGCGGCCACAGCCACCGGAATGGCGGCAATCAGGTACATGTAGGTCCAGGGCAGTTCCATGCTCAGCAGCAGGCCACCGATCATCGGGCCGGCGATGGAGCCGATCCGGCCGATGCCCATCAACGCCCCCACGCCCGCACCACGGACCGACGCCGGGAACAACCGGGCTGCCATGGCCGGCAGGATCAGTTGCCCGCCAATGACACCGAAGCCGGCAAAGAAGAACGCGATCACTGCCAGCGCCGTGCTCTGCAGGCTGGCGCCGATGGCGCACACCACCAGGGTGCCGACCAGCAGGAAGCACGCAGCGCACGTGAAGGGGCTGCGGCGGCCCACCAGGGTAGCGATGAGCAATGCCCCGACAATGCCGCCGATATTCACCGACAGGCTGGCGGTGTCGGCCTTGTGCAGGTCCATTCCGGTGAGGTGCAGCACGGTCGGTGTCCAGCTGACCATGAAGTAGGTCACCGTCATTACGCAAAAGGCGGTGATCCACAGCATCACCGTGGCCGGGCCGCGGCCATCGGCGAACTGTTTGCCAAGCGTCGAGAACGGTGATTGCGCATGCCGGCCGGCGCCGGGTTCTGAAGCCGGTACCAGGAAGGTGGTCAACAGGATGCAGACTATGGCGGCTACGCCACCGACGATGAAGATTGCCGGCCAGTCGAAGCGGGTCAACAGAAATGCCGTGATCCCGCCACCGACCACGGCGCCGATCGGAAACCCGAGAAACATCGCGGTCACCATGGAGGTGCGGCGACTGGCCGGCACGTTTTCCGCCGTCAGCGCGGTGATGCAGGGGATTGCCCCACCCAGCCCGAGGCCGGCAAACAGGCGGTAGATCATCAGCTCACCGGGCGATCCGGCCTGTGACCCCAACAGGGTGAAGGTTGCAATGATCAGCAGCGAAGCGATCAACGCGCGTTTGCGGCCGATCCGGTCGGAAATCGGCCCCATGCAGAAGCCACCGAACACCGCGCCCAGGTAGCCGATGCCAAAGAGCTTGCCCATGCCACCGTGGCTCAGGTCCCAGGTCTGGCTGAGCAAGGGTGCAATGTAAGCCAGCATCAGGGTGTCGAAGCCGTCGACCATGGCGACCACGAAACAGACGATGATCACGCGCAGTTGCTGGGCGCCGAGCGCCTCGGTAGCAGAGATATCAAGAGCAGATGTGGACATGTTGCCTCCTGGCGCTGCTCCATGTGGGGCAGCCCTTATTGTTATTGTCGAAGGAAGACCGGCGGAGCCGGCTGGGCTCAGCGCTCGATGGGCGGATACTCGATGTGGGTGAAACCGGGAATCTCCAGCAACTCCGGGCGGTTGCCGTTGGCACGCAACTGGTCGATGAGCAGGTCCGCAACCGAGTTCGAGAGCAACTGGGTGGGGTCTTCCATGATCCTGCGCAACCGCGCGGCCATTCCAGCCGAGTCCTCACGGTTGGCCAGCGCTGGCATGTCGCTCATGCGCAGCGCTTCTGCGCGTGTCTCCATCGAACCATGGCCAGGGAACATCAGACGCGAGACTTCGACGCTGGCACGGGTGTTCAGCCAGAGCTTGCGGTACTGCGTCTCCAGCTCGGCCATCTTCACCGGATCGGCCTCCATACCCGCCTCAAATGCCGGTGCGTAGGGCGCAAGGTAGACCTGCTCAGGGCCGACAACGCCATCGGAGGCCGCCCAGATCAGGTGGCAGGCATTGTTCGAGCCCCAGGTGAGGCCTGCGGTCGGCCGCCCGGACTGGCCGCTGAGCACCACCATCAGCTGCTCCCAGTGACTGACATGCTCCCGCAGCCAGCCGGTAATGCGCACGATGACATCCATGAAGGCCAGGCAGAAGGTGGCGAACATCAAGTGGTTCAGCGGCACCGGGACTGCCGGATTGGCAGTGGGCTCCAGGTACTCCCGGCGCAGAATCTCCGGGTCGAGTGCCGTGGGGTCGCGCAATACCCGTTGCAGGTAGTCGATGGAGACCCGGCAGAGGTAGTCGGTCATCCGCGCGACCTGCTCCTCCTGGCCCGCAAAGCTGCCCACGGCCACATAGTCACGCCAGAATGCGCTGCTGTTGCGTGCCCGCACTTCAAGGGTACGTTGCAACAGGCGTTCAGCATCAACTCGCCAGGCATCCGCATGAGGCTCCAGGGCATACATGCGGCCAAGGTAGGCGAAGGCCAGCGGCAAATGGGAGATTGCGGTCAACTCGATGAACCCCCGGGTACGGCGCCGGAAGCTTTCCACCAAGGGTGCGGCGCCGCTGCCAGGAAACAGCGCGACATCCGAGCCGGCATACACCAGCAACGGATCGCCGGCACGCTGACGGGCCATGCAGGCGGTCAGGTGCTGCCCCGTACTGTCGGCGTCGGAGGTAAAGGCCTGAAACAGTGAAGCGAACGCAGGATCGGGCATATAGGTCATGGTGCAATCCTTGTGGCACCTGTCGATGCAAGTGCCTTTGTTGTTCTGGGTCGGGTGTCACTTGTCGAAATCGAACAGTACCTGCGGGTTGTCTACCAGTATCGCCTTGATCACTTCCGGGTCGTCGGTCCACTGCCCGAGCAGGTTCAGCAACTCGCCGGTATCACGCCCGGAGTCCGGAATGTGTGGCCAGTCCGAGCCCCAGATCACACGGTCCGGCGCGGCGGCGATAATCGCCTTGGCCATGGGCGCCACCACGTCCAGGCTACGTTTTTTCGCAATACGGTACGGCGCACTGAGCTTGAGCCAGCAGTAACCGGTCTTCAACACTTCCAGCAGTTGGGCAAAATCGTCCGCACCCAACCCGTCCTCTTCGAGCATGTAGCCCATGTGGTCAATGACAAAGGGCGTGCGCAGCGTAGCGAAGAAAGGAATCAGGTTCTTCACCACCCAACCCGGAACGTAGAACTGCAGGTGCCAGCCCCGCGCAGCAATACGCTCGGCCATGCGCAGGATGTAGGCCTGGATGGCTTCGGTGGACAGGTTCGAGCGTTTGAACAGGTCCAGACGCAGGGCGCGCACGCCGGCGCGGTGCAGCTCATCCAGCGCGGTTTCACTGACGTCTTCCTCCACCATCGCCACACCGCGAACATGCCCGCCGAGACGGTTCAGGGTGTCCACCATGCAACGGTTATCGGTGCCATAGAAGCTCGGCTGGACGATGACGTAGCGCGACAGACCGAGGTAGCCGATCAGGCGTTCGAAGTGCTCCACATCGCCTTCGGGCAAGGTGTAATGCGGATGCGTCACGCAGGGGTACTGCTCGAGCGCGGCGAACACGTGCATGTGGGCATCACAGGCACCGGCTGGCACCTGAAAGGTCGGCCGGCTGTTGGTTTGCAGCTCGCGCATGGGTTGAGAGATCAGGGGTTCTTCCTGAACGGCATTGTTCATGGTTGCAACTCCGCAGAGAGGTTCAAAGGGAATGTGCCTGGTAAACGTCCAGGCTTTGCTGGGCCCGCTGTTGCAGGGCCGTGAGAAACAGGTCGGTATCGATACCGGCGAACAGGTAAGGCGCCGCGCCTGCCCGGTGCAGTTGGGCCAGCTGCGCGGGGTCTGCCAGCCCGCCGATCACGGCGAGCTTGCCGTGGGCCAGGGCGGCTTCGATCACCCGATGGCAGGCCTGGATGACCTCGGGATGCCCAGGGTCACCGGCGTGGCCCAGGTCGGCAGACAGGTCGTTGGCACCGACGGCTAGAATGTCGACGCCAGGCAGCGCGGCGATGGCGTCGGCGTTCTCGACACCCAGGCGGCTTTCGATGAGCATTTTCACCGTCACTGCATCATCCACCAGGGTGTTCATCTCCTTCACCGGCAGACGACGGAACCCCACCTGCACCAGCGTGGCGATCTGCGATCGCTGACCGCGGGGCGCGAAGCGACAGGCTGTGAGGTAGCGCTCGGCCTGGGCGACAGTCTCCACCCTGGGGGCGATGATGCCCAGGGCACCGCCATCGAGCACGCGACCGATGACACCAAAGTCCTCCTCCGGCACCCGCACCCAAGGCGTCATGCCAAGGTCGAGGGCAGTCGCACACAACTGTGCGGTGTCATCCAGCGAAATACCGCTGTGTTCAAGGTCCACCCAGATCGCGTCATAGCCTGCAGCCCTGGCCCAGCGCACCAGGTCGGGGCTGCGCGAAGCCCGGATACCCAAGGCAAGAACCGGGCGTGCGGCGTAGAGATGTTCCAGCAGGTCGGGTAGCGCAGGATGGCTTGCAGTCGTAATCATGGCTGAGGATCTGGCAGTGACAGGTTGATGACTGCGACTATGCCGACCTACACTGATTCAACCAATTCAACATCAATAGAAAATTGATTTAATGAATGAATCACTAAACCTGCGCCACTTGCGTTTCTTCATGGTGTTGGCGCAAGAACTGCACTTCCGTCGTGCCGCCGAGCGCCTGGAAATGACCCAGGGGCCGCTTAGCCTTGCCATCCAGGCCCTGGAGGAGGATCTCGGCGCCCGCCTGTTTCAGCGCACGCGGCGCAGCGTGGAACTCACCGAAGCAGGAAAAGCCCTGCAAGCCACCACACCGGCCATCTTCGAGCGGGTTGAAAACGCCCGTACGCATGTGCGCCGCACCGTGGCCGGAGAAGTCGGGCGCCTGACGCTCGGCTTCACCTCGGCCACCAGCCTGATGCCGTTCTTTCCGGCGGTGATCCAGCAGTACCGGACGCAGCGCCCGAATGTCGCGGTCACGCTGCGGGAACTGCCATCCACCTTGCAGATGCAAGCCCTGATCAGCGGTGAGATCGATGCCGGCATGTTGCGCCTGCGGGGAGATGCACCGGCGGAAGTCGCGCTCACCCACCTGCTGGACGAACCGCTGCTGATCGCGATGCAACGCAGCCATCGACTCGCCCACGAGCCTTCAATCCGCATCGAAGAACTGCGCGATGAAGCGTTCATCGCCTACCCTGGTGCCAGCGGGGTGGTACTCCACGAAACCATTAACCAGCTTTGCGCCAGACGAGGGTTCATGCCTCGGGTCGTTCAGGAGGCATGCGAACCCTCGACCATCATCGGGCTGGCTGCCGCCGGCCTGGGCATCGCCCTCGTGCCGCTGGGCCTGCGTAACTTTTCGCTCCCGGAGGTGGTGTTCAAGCGTATCGCCGACGAAGACGCCGTCTCCGCGCTGTACTTTGCCCACCGCTACGGCAACGCATCACCGACGGTGCATCAGTTCCGCCAGTTGGTCATGCAGACCTGCACATCCGGTCCGGGCTAAACCTGCAGCCCGCACGCGTAGAAGTGCGGGTTGTCCAGACCGGCCTTGCCATACCCCAGTGCATCGCCCGCAAGGGTGCGAATCTGCCCACCGGCAGCAGCCAACACAGCATGCCCCGCAGCGATGTCCCATTCCATGGTGCGCCCCAGGCGTGGATAAAGGTCGGCTTCGCCGGCAGCCACCAGGCAGATCTTCAGCGATGAACCTGCGCTTTTCAGTGAGTGCACCTTGCGTCCGCCGAGGAATTTGTCCAGTGCCTCGGCATCGCCATGGGAGCGGCTGGCGACCACGTCCAGCCCCTCCTCCGGCACGCTCCGGCAGCGAATGGGCTGACGTACGCCCGCCTCTTCGATAAAGGCCCCGCAACCGCGCGCACCGGCGAACAGCCGACCCAGCGCAGGCGCCAACACCACACCCAGCACCGGTTCGCCCTGATCGATCAACGCTATGTTGACGGTGAACTCGCCATTGCGATGGATGAACTCCTTGGTCCCGTCCAGCGGGTCCACCAGCCAGAAGTGCTGGCCCACATCCGGCACCTGGCCGGCAGCAGCGGCCTCTTCGGAAATCACCGGGATCTGCGCCGTGCGCGCCGCCAGGGCTTTCAGGATCAACGCCTCGGCGCGCTCGTCAGCCTCGGTCACTGGCGAGGCATCGACCTTGCCGCGCACTTCAAAATCCGAGCGGTACACCGCCATCACCTGTTCGCCCGCGGCACGCGCAATGGCGATGACGTCTTCAAGCAGAACCGTCATTGATTCGTTCATGGAATTTCTCCTGTTTTTGTTCTTCATCTGGTCCGTTCGGCCTATGCGCCGTTTTGCCGATCCGGGAACAGTACCTACATCCACGCCTCCGCCACTCAGCAATTGGATGTTTAACAGGAGTTCCTGTGCCCCACGGCAATCCGTTATCCGTTGCGCAGATCAACCAGCTCCGCTTGCGTGCCGTGCAACTGCGCATCGGCGGTAGCACGCTCAAAGCCATCAGCCTGGACACCGGTCTTTCATCGCCGACCATTATCGCCGCCTACAAGGCCTGGCAAGCCGGCGGCTGGAGTGCCGTGCCGGTACGCGAACGCGGGCGCAAGCAAGGTGAAGGCCGCAGTCTCTCGGCCGAGCAGGAGCAGCACGTCTATCTGTTGCTGGTCAGCACAGCGCCGGAGCACCATCAGTTACCGTTTTTGCTCTGGCAACTGGAAGCGATGCAGGCCCTGGTCAAGCGTCTGCACGCTATCGACCTGCCGGAGCGCACCGCCGCCCACTACCTGCAACGCTGGCAACTGAATGCCGAGCGCCCGGCAAAGCGCATTGCCAAGGCATCGCTGGCGGTGCAGCGCTGGTACCGCAGCACCTACCGGGACATTCTCGAACAGGCCCGCACGCAGAACGGCGAGATCCACTGGATCGACGACTACGGCGCACGCAATGCCCAGGGCAAGCTCAGCCACGGCGTGCTGCGCGCCGTCAGCAATCGCGGCAAGGTGCTGTGGCTGCCTTACGAAGACGGTTTGCGCGCCCCGCACCTGGGCGATTTCTTCGACCGCCTGTATCGCTCGGCCGAACGCAAGGTGTTTGCCCTGCTCTCGGGCATGCACTGGCAACGCGCTGCCACCTTCACCACCTGGGCCCGCGAACGTGCCGAACAGCTGCACCTGTTCCACCTGCCCGAGGCCAGCGCAATGCTCAGCGGCGCCCAGGAACTGGCGACCCATATCAGTCAGCAAGCCGCGCGTGTCAGCCATGACGACGCGCCTGCGCCGGCCGTTCCCCCCCAACGCGTCGACCCCATGCTGCAGATGCTGCGCCTGATGTTAAAACATCAACTCGCGCATAAGTCCGAATCGCAGCGGTTGTACGTTGAAAAACGACAACAACAAAAAGCGAGAGGAAAATCCATGACGCTTACCCACCTGCAACGACTGGAAGCCGAAAGCATCCAGGCAATGCGCGAGGTCGTCGCAGAAGCCGACAACCCGGTCATGCTCTACTCCATCGGCAAGGACAGCGCGGTCATGCTGCACCTGGCGATGAAGGCGTTCTACCCGGCCAAACCACCCTTCCCGTTGCTGCATGTCGATACCACCTGGAAGTTCCAGGAGATGTACCGCTTTCGCGACCAGATGGTGGCCAAGCTCAATGTCGACCTGCTGACCCACACCAACCCCGAAGGCATTGAAATGGGCATCAGCCCATTCAAGCATGGCTCGCAGATCCACACCGACATCATGAAGACCGAGGGCCTGAAACAGGCACTGGATCACTACGGTTTCGATGCAGCGTTCGGCGGCGCACGCCGTGACGAGGAGAAGTCGCGGGCCAAGGAGCGGATCTTTTCCTTCCGTTCCGACCAGCACCGCTGGGACCCGAAGAACCAGCGTCCAGAGCTTTGGCACCTGTACAACACGCGCAAACACAAGGGCGAGTCGATCCGCGTGTTCCCGCTGTCGAACTGGACCGAGCTGGACATCTGGCAATACATCCACCTGGAAAACATCCCGATCGTACCGCTGTACTTCGCCGCCCCGCGGCCGGTGGTGGAGCGCGACGGCATGCTGATCATGGTCGATGACGAGCGCATGCCGCTGAACCCCGGTGAAGTGCCGATGATCCGCAACGTGCGCTTTCGCACCCTCGGCTGCTACCCGCTCACCGGTGCCGTCGAGTCCGAGGCCGACACCCTGCCGAAAATCATTCAGGAAATGCTCCTGACCCGCACCTCCGAGCGCCAGGGACGCATGATCGACCACGACGCGGCAGCCTCGATGGAGAAGAAAAAACAAGAGGGGTATTTCTGATGGCGCACGTATCCAACCTGATCGCCGAGGATATCGGCCAATACCTCAAGGCGCACGAGCACAAGAGCCTGCTGCGCTTCATCACCTGCGGCAGTGTCGACGATGGCAAGAGCACCCTGATCGGGCGCCTGCTCTACGATTCGAAAATGCTCTTCGAAGACCAGATGGAAGCGCTGGAGGCGGACTCGAAAAAGGACGGCACCCAGGGCGGCGAGCTGGACTTTGCGCTGCTGGTGGACGGCCTCGCCGCCGAGCGCGAGCAAGGCATCACCATCGACGTGGCATACCGCTTCTTCTCCACCGAACGGCGCAAGTTCATCGTTGCCGACACCCCGGGCCATGAGCAGTACACCCGCAACATGGTCACCGGCGCCTCCACCGCCGACGTCGCCGTGGTGATGATCGACGCCCGGCGCGGCGTGCTCACCCAGTCCCGGCGTCACAGCTACCTGGCGTCGCTGATCGGCATCCGCAAGGTGGTGCTGGCGGTCAACAAGATGGACCTGATGGACTACTCGGAGAAAGTCTTCAACGCCATCGTCGACGACTACCGCGCCTTCGCCAAACAGATCAACCTGCACGATGTCACCGCCATCCCGATGTCGGCGCTGCGCGGTGAGAACATCACCGAGCAAAGCGAGCACATGCCCTGGTACCGCGGCACCACGCTGATGGGCTACCTGGAAACCGTGGAGATCGACGAGGCGCACCAGCAAAAGCTGTCGTTCCGCATGCCGGTGCAGTGGGTCAACCGCCCCAACCTGGATTTCCGTGGCTTCACCGGCACCATCGCCAGCGGCGTGGTGCGTCCTGGCGACCGCGTGCGGGTATTGCCGGCAGGGCAAGAGAGCCGGATCTCGCGCATCGTTACCCTCGACGGTGACCTGCAACAGGCGGTGGCCGGCCAGTCGATCACCCTGACCCTGACCGACGAAGTCGATTGCAGCCGTGGCGATGTGCTGTCCACTGCCGACGACCTGGCCAGCGTTGCCGACCAGTTCCAGGTCAGCCTGATCTGGATGCACGAGCAGCCCATGCTCGCCGGTCGCCCCTACCTGATGAAGATCGGCGGCAAGACCCTGTCGGTCACCCTCGCGGTACCCAAGTACAAGATCAACGTCAACACCATGGAGCACCTGGCGGCCAAGGAACTGGCACTGAACGAGATCGGTGTGTGCAACCTGTTCACCAGCCAGCCGATTGCGTTCGATGCCTACAAAGACAACCGCGAAACCGGCAGTTTCATCCTCATCGACCGCCTGACCAACGCCACCGTCGGCGCCGGCCTGATCGAGTTCTCGCTGCGTCGCTCGCAGAACATCCACATGCAGCACGTGGACGTGAACAAGAAGGCCCGCGCCGAACAGATGGGCCAGCAACCGGTGCTGCTGTGGTTCACCGGGTTGTCGGGTGCCGGTAAATCGGCCATCGCCAACCTTCTGGAAACCCGCCTGTACGCCCGTGGCCGGCACACCTACCTGCTCGATGGCGACAACGTGCGCCACGGCCTGAACCGCGACCTGGGCTTCACCGATGCCGACCGCGTGGAAAACATCCGCCGGGTGGCCGAGGTGTCCAAGCTGTTCGTGGACGCCGGAATGATTGTGTTGACCGCGTTCATCTCGCCGTTCCGCTCCGAGCGCGAGATGGCGCGCGGGCTGCTGCAGGACGGCGAGTTCATCGAGATTTTCGTCGACACGCCGCTGGCCGTCGCCGAAGAACGTGACCCCAAGGGCCTGTACAAGAAAGTGCGCCGTGGCGAGCTGAAAAACTTCACTGGCATCGACTCGCCTTACGAGGTGCCGAGCAAGCCGGACATCCATATCGAGACCAGCAAGCTGACGCCGGAGGGCGCGGTGGACCGCATCCTCACCGTGCTGATCGAGCGCGGCATCATCGGCAAGGACTTCTGACCCCGTCGCCCGGCATGCCGGGCTTGAACCGGGCACCGCTGCGGCGGTGCCCGCCCAATCAAGAGAGTCTAACAATGACAATCAGCTCTATTGACGAACAACAGCTATTGGACGGCCTGACCTGGGCCAACTTTTGCGACCACCTCAAGCGCTGCGGCGAGCAGATCCTGCGCCCCGAAGCACCGGCCGATGCAGCCACCCGCGCCGAAGGCTTCCGATACCTCACGCGCCTGCTGCGCATCGGCCTGGAGATGCACATCGAGTTTGCCGACCCGGCGTTCCCGAGCTTCTTCAAGACCTCCCACGAGACCGCGAAGATCGGCGCCGACAACCCGGACAACCTCTACGAGTACTCACGCCTCGACGGCACCCTGCAGTACCGCATCAAAGGCCAGCGCGGCAGTGTCGCCTACCTGAGTTTCGGCACCCAGAAAGGCGGCTATGAAACCGACGGTACCCTGGTCCAGACCGGCTTCATCGATGCCAGCCAGTTGCAGGTCGATGCCCAGGGCAACTTTGAAATCCTCCTCAGCCGCGAGCCGCAACCGGGCAACTGGCTGAAAATGGAAGACGCCACCAACGCCCTGATCGTGCGCCAGACCTTCCTTGACCGCCGCAGCGAAGTACCGGCCAAGCTCAGCATCGAGCGCATCGGCACCGACAGCACGCCGCAGGCCCTTGACCCGCCCACCTTCCAGCAGGGCCTGGCGCGGGTATCGAGCTTTGTCGAAAACACCGCCCGGCTGTTCGCCGACTGGAGCCAAAGCTACCTGCCGCACAGCAACCAGCTGCCCCCGGCCAACCAGGCCCTGTGCCAGTCGGTGGGCGGTGACCCGAACATTTTCTACTACCACTCGCACTGGGCGCTGGCCGCAGACGAGGCGCTGGTCATCCACATCGACAAAGTGCCGGACTGCGACTTCTGGAACCTGCAGATCAACAACTACTGGATGGAGTCGCTGGACTACCGCTACCACCAGATCTGCATCAACAAGCACCAGGCCAGCTACGACGACAACGGCGGCGTCACGCTGGTGCTCAGCGAGCAGGACCCCGGTGTCAGCAACTGGCTGCAAACCGCGGGCGTACGCCAGGGCACGATGTGCCTGCGCTGGGTCGGCGCCGATGAGCAATGCCACCCGACTACCCGCGTGGTACACGTGGCTGCCGTTGCGGAGGTGCTATGAACGCCCCGACCCGCATTGAAGACCTGACCGTCGACAGGCTGCTGAACAGCGCCATTGCGCGTACCAATGGCCTGAACAACTTTGGCGACGACAACTACCGCGCCTCCCTGCAGGCACTGCTCGATGCCCTGGCCAGCGAAGCTGACCTGTCTGCTTCCGGCTTGTACTTGCTTGAAGAACGGCTGGTCGGGCAACTGGTCAACCGCCTGGTGATGGAAGACTACCTGCGCCGTTACCCGCACATCACCGAGATAGCGATCGACGATCCGCTGGTCATCGTCGGCCTGCCGCGCACCGGCACCACCATGCTTCAGCGCACCCTGGCGGTAGACCCCCGCTTCTACTCCGCCGCCTGGTGGGAAACCCGCTTTCCGGCCCCCCTGGCCGATGAGACCCTGGCCGCGCCGGACAAACGCATCGCCCAGGCCAAGGCCGAAGTCGAGCTGATGGCCGAGGTGATTCCGCAGATCCTCGCGATCCACCCGCTGGACGCCATGCTCTGCGACGAAGAGTTCATGCTCATGGAGCATTCGTTCATGTGCGCCATGGACGCCTACGTCAATGTGCCCAGCTACACCCGCTGGCTGGACCAGCAAGACCAGCGGCCGGTCTACACCCAGCTGAAAAAGATGCTGCAGTTCTTGCAGTGGCAGAAGCAGCAACGCGGTGAGCCGGCCGGCCAGCGCTGGCTGCTCAAAGCGCCCCAGCACCTGCACACCCTGGACCTGCTGCTGGAGGTCTTCCCCAGGGCGCAGGTGATCCTCACCCACCGCGAGCCGGCGCAAACCATCCCGTCGATGGCCAGCATGGCCCACACCCTGTGGCAGATGTACAGCGACAACCCGGACCCGAAGGCCGCCGGCGCGCAGTGGAACACGCGCATGGCACGCGGTATCCGCCACACCCTGCAGGTGCGTGAGCAACAGGCGCCCGAGCGCTTCCTCGACATCCACTTCGCCGACACCGTGACCCAGCCGCTGCAGGTGCTGGAGAAGGTCTACGCCTTCGCCAACCTGCCGTTTACCGACAAGGCCCGCGCCGATGCGCAGGTCTGGCTGGCACAGAACAGCCGGGAAAAACGTGCCAGCCACGACTACAGCCTGGAGCGTTTCGGTCTCGATGAAGCACAGATGACCCGCGACTACGCGGACTATCGCGCCCGTCATCTGCAAGCCACTCACTGATCACGCGAGGAGGAGCAAGCATGGAAAAAGTCATGTTGACCCTGTGGAAGCCACAGCAACCCAGCGCCGAGCAATGGCGTGCGGACCTGCTCGGCCTGCGCGACGCTCTGACAGCTGCCGGCGCTAAAAACATCCGCGTCATGCTGGTCGATGAGGCGGTGGCCGCCGCCTCTGCCCAGCGCATTACCAACAGTGCCGTGCCGCTCGACGGGATGCTCTCGGTGTGGCTCGACAGTGCCTCGCAATGGCTGGCCATCAAGGCGCTGGTGGCGCCATTGAGCAGTCGCCTGGAGGCTTACCTGGTGGTGGAATCCGAGCCTTACCCCGAGGAGCGCCAGGTGCGCGCCGCCAACTTCCAGGTGCCGCTCGGCCAGCGCACCCCCGGTATGAACCAGGTGGCGTTGCTGCACAAGCCGCACCGCCTGAGCTACGCGCAGTGGCACGACACCTGGCGCAACGGCCACGGCCCGAATGCCTATCCGCTGCAGTCGATCTTCGGCTACCGGCAGAACACCGTGGTGCGCGCGCTGTCGTTCGGCGCACCGGTGCTGCACGGCATCGTCGAAGAAAACTTCCCGCCCGAGGCCATTGGCAATCCGCAAGGGTTCTATGCCGCCCTGGGCGATCCGGACACCTGCGCGCAACGCCAGCAGGCCATGTACGAGTCGACCAGCAGGTTCATCGACTTCGACAAGATCGACTGCATCCAGACCAGCGAGTACCAGCTCAGTGCCTGAGCTGCCCCAAGGAGGCTACCCATGTTGGACCTAGAAGCCATCGAGCTGATCAAACAGCTCAAGGCCCGTTACTTTCGCGCCATCGACACCTGCAACCTCGAGCTGCTTCAGGGCATGCTCACCGAGGACGTCGCCCTGTCGTTCAAAAGCCCTGCCTATGAGTTTCACCTCAATGGCCTGGGCGATGCGCTGGAGTTCTACCGCACTTCGTTCACCAAGACCCGCCTGGCCACCCACAACGGCCACACCCCGGAGATCGACGTCAATGGCGACCAGGCCACCGCCCTCTGGTACCTGAGCTACGTGTTCATCAACCTCGAAGACAACACCCACATGCACGGCAGCGCGATCTACCAGGATCGCTACATCAAGCGCGACGGGCGCTGGCTGATCGCCGCGACCGGCTACGAAACCCTGCTCGAGACGATCCAGCCCTTGAGCGAACACCTGCAGATCACCTCCAGGCCCATCAACTGAATGCTTAGCAGGAGACCGTCATGGCCAGAGCAGAAAACATCGTGACCTCGCACACGGTGGAAATTGAGGCCCCCGCCCGGGTGGTCTGGGAAGTGCTGATCGACCTGGACAACTACCACCTGTGGAACAGCTTCTGCCCAAGCATCAAGTGCGGCCTGCAGATCGGCGACGAAGTGCACATGCAGGTACTGACCCCCGATACCGGCGAAACCGTCCCGGTCTTCGAATACCTGGTGGCCTGCGACCCGGAGCGGCTGTTGTCGTGGGAGCAGCGCCCGGTCCCGGAGAACATGGATGCCGCACGCCGCGACCAGTACATCACCGCCATCGATGCCAACCGCTGCCGCTACTTCACCACGGACATTTTCCTCGGCCTGAACCAGGACACGATCATGCGCGAGCACGGTGCCTGGGTAAAAACCGGCTTCAACCAGATGGCCCTGGACCTGAAACGCCGTGCCGAAGCACTGCACGCCAGCCGTACCTGAACGCCACTCCCGTCATAACAATAAGAAGGACATTGCCATGTTGCTCAACGATAAAGTCGTCATCATTTCCGGAATCGGCCCAGGCCTGGGCATCAAGCTGGCCGTGCGTGCCGCCGAGTTCCAGGCCAAGGCCATCGTGCTCGCCACCCGTACCCCGGCCAAGCTGGACCAGGCCGAACAGGCCATCCGCGACGCCGGCTACACCACCCCGGTACTGAAAGTCCCCACCGACATTGCCCAGGCCGACCAGTGCCAGACCCTCGCCGACCTGACGGTCGAGCACTTCGGCCAGATCGACGTACTGATCAACTCGGCTTATGCCCATGGCGCCTGGGGCAGTGCCTCCGAGTCATCGATGGACGACTGGCGCAAGGCGATGGACGTCAACCTGTTCGGCACCATGCAGATGACCCAGGCCGTGCTCGGGCAGATGAAAAAGCAGCAGTCGGGCAGCATCGTCATGATCAACACCATGGCCACCCGTACCCCCAACCAGCTGGAGTCCGGCTATGCCGTCTCCAAGGGCGCGTTGAAAACAGCCGTGCAGTACCTGGCGCAGGACCTTGGCCCCTACGGCATCCGCGTCAACTCCACGTTCATGGGCTGGATGTGGGGCGCACCGGTGATCGGCTACTTCGAGGGTGAAGCCAAGCGCCAGGGCGTGCCGATGGCGACGCTGGTCGACCAGGTTGCCGGGCAGATTGCCTTGCGCAAGATACCCGATGACGGCGACTGCGCCATGGCCGCCCTGTTCCTGGCCAGCGACTACGCCAAGGTCATTACCGGCGCGCAACTGGACGCCAACGGCGGTCACTTCCTGCCCTGCTGAGCCCCGCCGAGGCGACAGCGATGTCGCCTCATCCCCAGGCTCGCCTCATGGCCATTCAGCCATTCCCCCCCGGAGACTACCGACATGCTGGACCTCGTAGCCATCGAGCAGATCAAACAGCTCAAGGCCCGTTATTTTCGTGGTATCGACACCTGCAACCTCGACCTGCTGCGCACACTTTTCGCCGATGACGTAAAGATCCGCTTCGACAGCCCGACCTATCAGCTCGAACTCAACGGCCTGGACGAGGCCATGTCGTTCTACAGCACCAGCTTCACCAACCGCCGTTTCGGCATGCACAACGGGCATACGCCGGAGATTGAGGTGAACGGCGACGAAGCCACCGGGTGCTGGTACCTCAACGATGTATTCATCAACCTGGATGCGCAGACCCTGCTGAACGGCAGCGCGATCTATGAGGATGCATACATCAAGGTGGATGGCGAGTGGCGCATCCTGCGCACCGGGTACAAGCGTCTGCTGGAGATGATTGCGCCGCTGGGTACGGAGTGGAACATCACTTCGAAGCCGATCAACTAAAGGGGATTGAATAAAAAAAGGCGACAGGAATGTCGCCTTTTTAATTCGTGGCGTCTCTGCAGGAGCGCAACTGCCTTTCACCCGGTTAACAGTGGGAGCTGGCGCAGCCTGCGATCGAGCGCGCAGCGGTCGCAGGTTTTTCAGCCAACTGCGCCCTCGGAGCTGCTACGCAGCTCATCGCAGGCTACGCCAGCTCCTACAGGTACATCACTGTTCTCCTGCAGCACCTGCCCGGAAGGGATAAGCTCATCGCCCGAACAGCTACCAACCTAGCGGAAATTCAGCCAGTTCGGCGCATTCTGGGTAAACGCGACGCAGCCCGAATACTTTTTACAGGCCTTGACGCTTGGTGTCTCTGCCGGCTGCGACAGCTGAACCGTCAGCACCAGCAAGGACAAAATCGAAAAGCAAACATAATAGGCAAGAAGACTTTTTGTTTTCATTGTTAGTGCTCTCGTGACCGTTAAGTCGAACCTATGTACCGCAACACCTTCACAACGGGCTGCCCCGCTACTACACCCCCTGCGAGTGACAAGCCAGGGCTTGCCACTCGCAGGGAGCCAATCAATCAGCGCTCGTCGACCGTAATGATCTCGCGACGCTCCGCCATGCTCGCCGGCACCTGGTCCTCATCGGTAAAGAACTGCTGGTACCACTCGCGCAGCTGATACACCGGGCCGTCGTTTTCAGCCAGCACCGGCTTGTCGATACGGATCTTGTGCTTCCAGATATCAACGTCCTGGTAGAACGAGGTACGGTTACCCATGACGTAGGCCTTGGCCACTTCAAGGTTCTGCTCTTCAGTCCAGCCGGGCACTCGCTTGACCATGCAACCAAAACGCAGGTCGAAGCTGTCTGGCGTCACCGGCACATGACTGTTTAACAGGATCGCGTGAATCCGTACATCACCGAACATCGAACTGATGTGGGTGAAGTGAGTGGCCGGGCCGTAGTAGGCCGACGGCGCGATCAGGTCACCGCCCAGGCGCTCGGAGTCACCGTGGAAAATCTGGTGGCCGATGTGCCCTTCGAAGATATTGGCGAAGTACTTGGTCGGCGTGCCGTGCACAGGACCAAAGTGCATCGCGTCCACCAGGTTGTCGACCAGCTCGCGTGGGTTGGTTTCGATCAGCATGGTGTCGATGTTCCAGTCGTGGATCCAGTCCTCGTCGTCCATCTCGGCCAGGTGCGGGATGATCACGCCTTCTTTCGGCGGGTTGCCTTCCGGGTTGTTCCAGACGAACAGCAGGTTGTTTTCCTCACAGGTCAACCAGCTGCGGGTCTTGGCTTTCGGCGGAATGCGCTTGCAGTAGGGAATCTCGACGCATTTGCCGCTGGTGTCGTATTTCCAGTGGTGGAACGGGCACACCACGCGGTCGTTCTCGATGGTGCCCTTGGACAGGTCGGCGCCCATGTGCGGGCAGAAAGCGTCGAGGATGCTGATCGTGCCCTTGCTGTCGGCAAACGCCACCAGGCGCGTGCCAAAGATGTTCAGGGTGTGCAACTGGCCATCACGGTAATCATTTGCCACGCCCAGACAGTGCCAGCCACGCGCGTAACGGTGGGTACGCTGGGCGCTTTCGATGCTGATCTCAGCGAGTTTCGTCATTGTTATTGTTCCTCGGTTGGAAACCTGGGGGGTTAATACCCCCAAATAAAACAGGGTGAAGCCATGGCAGGTATCATTGAGCGTCCCGGCAAGGGTTTCATCCTTCACTTGGACTAGATCAAACGAGACCTGCTCTCAACGGGCTCACCCGTTTGCCTCTGGCGTGCAGAAACGCCGCCGGTTACTGGCCGTAGCGACGGGCAGCTTCCGGGCCGAAGTCGCGCGGGCTGAAGCCCGGCTTGTTCAGTTGATAACCGTTGCGCTGTTCGTTGATCAGGTTGAACGCCAGGTAGCTGCCGGCATTGAGGTCGTAGTACAGCCCTACCCCCGCTTGCGGCCGCTGGGACTCGTAGGCGTAGAAGTAGTTGACCATCGAGGTGCGCCACAGCTCGCCACGGTTGTCGTAGTTGTCGGCGAGCATCGGGAACCAGGTGTCCTCGTCGATGTACAGCTTGCGTTTGCCGTACAGGTGGCGATAACCCGGCTTCAGGGTGCCTTCCAGCTCCCAGACCCGATGACGCTCGTAGCGCATGGCATCCTGGTTGATGTGGCCCGGGGTCAGCAGGTTGGCGTAGGTGAGGTTGGCCGCGTGCAGGCGATAGGTGTTGTAAGGAATGAACATCTCGCGCTTGCCGACGATCTTCCAGTCGTAACGCTGACCCGAGCCGTTGAACAGACGCACCTCGTCGACGGTGATCGAGCCACCGCTGCCAGGGAACGACATGTCGAAACCATAACCCGGCGACTGCCGTACACGGCGGGTGCCCGGGTCGTAACGCCAGGCCTGGCGAGGCTCGGCCTTGTCGTTCCAGAACTCGGTGCCGGTGTTGATCTCGCCCTTGTCACGTTGTGGCAGCAGGGTTTCGTTGAGGTAGAACGCCGAGTTGCCGACGGTCTCGCCCTTCTTGCCCGGCTCCAGCGACGGCGCCAGGTTGCGCGAATGCACGCGGCCCCAGTTGATGTTGCCGTCCTTGAGCACATAGGCGTTGTCGGAGGTGTATTCCTCGGTCCAGGCCCGCAGGGTGAAGGTCGAGGCGTTCTTCAACAGCTCCAGGCCACTGCGCGGTACCGGAAAGGGAGTGCCGCCGGTTTTACCCACGACCCCTTCACCCTCATCCACCAGCTTGGCGATGCTGGCGTTTTCGCGGGTGGCATTACACACCGCGTCGTCGAAGCGAAAATCCCGGTGCGTGGGGTAGATCGGCATCTTGTAGGTGGTCGGGTACAGCTTGAACAAAGCCTTCTGTCCGTCGGACAGGTACTCGCTGTATTGCGCCAGGTTGGCCGTGGTGATCACGAACAACGGCTTCTCGTCCGGATACGGGTCGACCGGGTGGTTGCCGGTGCCTTTGAAGTCCACATGCGGCGGCACCCCCAGCCACTTGCCGCTGTAGGCCGGGATACTGCCGTCGGCGTTGGCGCTCTTGTCGGCACCGACGCAGGTCAGGTCCTTGCCCAGACGCTCGACATCTTCCGGTGCGGCAGTCGCCGTGCCGATTGCACTGCATCCCAGAATCAACCCCAACACCCAGGTGGGTGTGGTGTTGGCAGTTCGCGAGACAAGACCACTGGACGCCAGGTTACTGCCGGTCATTTTTATTCTCCTTGGATACCGATAGCGGTCACCCAGTATCAGCAGCCCAAGGATCGAACAGCATCGTCCGCACGGACTAACGCATTTTGGCGACAGGCTACAGCGCTTCCTCGACCGGTGCCGGCGCACGCGGTTGCGCCAGCGCCACGACACTGTTGAGCATGATCCGAACCAGTTCGGTCTGGCGCCGTACTCCGGTTTTGGAAAAGATCGAACGCAAGTGCGCACGCGCAGTGTTGCGGCGGATGTTCAGCATTTCCGAGGCTTCCTCCAGCGACAGGCCGTTGGCAAGCTCCAGGGCCAGTGCGGTTTCCGCAGGTGTCAGGTTGTACAGCTGCGAGGTGGCCACGTTGCTCACCAGCGATTTGCTGACGGCGTCGCGTACATAGACCACCACCGTCGGCTTGCCCTTGCCCTCGACCAGCTCCTGCGTGGGGATCAATTCCACCACCACGCCCAGGCTGACTTTCCCTGAAGGCCGGGAAATCGACATGGCCTCGGCACCCTGTATGCCACCTTCACCTGGCCGCGCCCGCTGAAAGGCGTTGCGTACCAGGCGCAGCAGCTCACGGTTGTCACTCGGGTAGGTCGCCTCCAGCCGCCCACCGACGACCTTGAGGCCGTCCTGGCTGTCGAGAATCTCCCGCGCCACGGAATTGAGCTGCACTACGCTGCCGTTTTCATCGAGGACAAAGGTCGCCACCGCCATACGGCTGATGGTTTGCGAGTACAGGCTGCCCAGCGACTCACTGCGATCGAGCTGCGAATGCATGTGCAAGGCGCGGCGCAAATGTGGCAGGAGCATCTCGCACATGGCCCGGTCGACGGCGGAGAACCGCGGCTGGTCCCGAGGCCGGTTGATGCGAAAACGCACGGCGCTGCCATCGGGCATGCGAATATCGGCGCCGAGCATCTGGTGACAGCCATAGGGCTCGCAATACAGCAGGTAAAAAGACGAGCTGACCCACTCGGCCTCGCTCATCAGCTCGTCGACGGTGAAGACCGTGTCGGTGGGCAGGCCGTCGAACAGCGTCGATTTCGAGTAGTAGGCGTAATGGTTGATGCCGCCCTCTTCCAGCTCGACGTCGCCGGCGACCATCATTGGCGACAACAGCGGCTCTTCCTGTACGCGCAGAATCAGGGTGACGAAATTCGCCTTGAACAGCGACCGCAGCTGACGCAGCGATTCCCCCATGCAGCGAATATCCATGGCCGAATCGTACATGTTGCCGATCAGCCGTTCGTAGTCGGCCAGTTCCAGGCCCATCTCCGAGAGGACCTGCGTATTGCTCAGGCGACCTTGCATAGACACTCCCCAGCAGCGGGCCCGCACGGCATGGCCCGCATTCAATCATTGATGATGGGTGATCAGTACTCGATGCAGCGAGGTCGGCATCACGGCAGTTCGAACAACCCCGCCGCGCCCATGCCGCCGCCGATGCACATGGCAATCACCACGTAACGGGCGCCGCGACGGCGGCCCTCGAGCAGTGCGTGGCCGACCATGCGTGCGCCAGACATACCAAAGGGGTGGCCAATGGAGATAGCGCCACCGTTGACGTTCAGGCGTTCCGCCGGGATCTGCAGGGCATCGCGGCAATGCAGGACCTGGCAGGCAAAGGCTTCGTTGATTTCCCACAGGCCGATGTCCGCCACGCTCAGGCCAAAGCGCTTGAGCAGTTTCGGCACCGCCACCACCGGGCCAATGCCCATTTCTTCCGGTGCGCAGCCACCGACGGCAATGCCGCGATAGATGCCCAGCGGCGTCAGCCCGCGACGCTTGGCTTCAGCCCGGCTCATCAGCAGGCTGGCCGACGCACCATCGGAGAACTGCGAGGCGTTGCCGGCCGTGATGAACTCGCCCTGCTCGATCCATTTACCGTCTTTCCACACCGGTTTCAATGCCGCCAGGTCTTCTAGACGCGTGCCCGGCCGGTTGCATTCGTCGCGATCGACCAGCACGCGCTGGTGACCGCTGGCTTGACCGTTGGCATCGAACAGCAGCTTGTCGACGCTCAAGCCGACGATTTCATCGTCGAACAAACCGTCACGCTGGGCGGCGGCGGTGCGCAACTGGCTTTGCAGGGAATACTCGTCCTGGGCCGCGCGGCTGATGCCATAGCGGCGCGAGACGATTTCGGCGGTTTCCAGCATCGGGATGTAAGCACCGGGCATCACCTCCAGTACCGCCTGGGACTGCGCGCGATAGGTGTTCTTGTGCTTGGTCTGGGTCAGTGACAGCGACTCCACGCCACCGCCAATGGCGATATTCAATTCGCCGGTCATGATGCCTTTGGCGGCGACGCCGATGCTCATCAGGCCCGAGGCGCACATGCGGTCCAGGGCCATGCCGGGCACGCTGTCCGGCAGGCCGCCGGTGTAGGCGCAGAGACGGCCGATGTTGTAGGCCTGGGTGCCCTGCTGCACGGCCGCGCCCATGATGACATCGTCGACGTCACCGGGCTCGATACCGGCGCGTTCGACTACCGCGCGCACGACGTGGCCGCCCAGTACCGGGGCTTCGGTATCGTTGAACGAGCCACGAAACGACTTGGCCAGCGCGGTCCGCGCGGTGGCAACGATGACAACTTCATTCAGGTCCATGACAGGCTCACTCGGCAATAGGGTTGAAGGTGTAACGGCTGATGGTGTCGATCACGCAGCCAGGGCGCGACTGGCCCTCGACGTCGACGCTCACGCGCACCACCAGTTGCACGGCGTCCGCCAGCTGTTCGGCGCGCACGATGGTGGCGCTGCCGCGCACCCGCGAGCCGACCTTGACCGGCGCCGGAAAGCGCACGCGGTCGCTGCCGTAATTGACGCCCATCGCCATGTTGTCGATGGTGATCAACTGCGGCAGGAACAGGTTGACCAGTGACTGGGTCAGGTAGCCGTGGGCAATACAGGCACCGAACGGGCCGCTGGCGGCGCGTACCGGGTCGACATGAATCCACTGGTGATCGCCCGTGGCTTCGGCAAACAGGTCGATGCGCTCCTGGCTGATGGTCAGCCACTCGGTGCTTCCCAGCTCCAGGCCTTCGGCCGCGAGCAGCGCCTGGGCACTGCTGAAAACATGACTCATGACCCGCTCCTCAGGCTTGTTGGGAACTGACCGACAGTACTTCACCGACCATGTAGGAGGCGTAGTCGCTGGCCAGGAACATCATCACGTTGGCGACCTCCCAGACTTCGGCCGCACGCCCGAATGCTTCGCGCCCGGCGAGGCTGGCGAGCAGCTCTTCACTGGAGGCCTTCTTGAGAAAGTCGTGCAGGGCAATCGACGGCGACACGGCGTTGATGCGCACGCCGTATTCGGCGGCTTCCAGCGCACTGCAACGGGTCAGGGCCATGACCCCGGCCTTGGCTGCGGCGTAGTGCGCCTGCTCCTTCTGCGCACGCCAGCCGAGTACCGAGGCATTGTTGACGATGGTGCCGGCGCCGCGGCGCTGCATCGGCCCGAGCATTGCGCGGGTCATGCGGAAGGTGCCGGTCAGGGTCACATCCAGGACCCGCAGCCACTCTTCGTCGCTCATCTCGACTACACGCTTCTGGCCACCGAGGCCGGCGTTGTTGATCAACACATCGACGCCGCCGAGCAGGTTTTCAGCGCTTGCCACCAGGGCCTGCACTTCGTCTTCGACGGTCACATTGCACAGCTGGCCGTAAATGGCTTGCAGGCCGGTTTCGGCCTTGAGGCGCTCTACGGCTTCTTCGAGGCGGCGCGGGTGCACGTCGGAGATCATCAGTGCCCGGCAGCCCTCCTCGGCACTGCGCCGGGCGGCCGAGTAGCCGATACCGGCGCCCGCGGCGGCGGTAATCAGCACCGATTTGCCGGCGAGCAGTTGATGGCCCGGGACATAGGGGGGAGCTTGTTTCACAGCGTTTACCTCCGAAGGTATCAGTACGCTGTAGTTGTACGGAGGGAGTTGCGCGGGCGCATCGTCAAAATAGGGTAGAAAACCTCACGACCGCTGGGAATGACTGTGGGAGCCGGCGTAGCCGGCGATGGCTGCACAGCAGCCCATTGGCCCGAGTTGGCGGCAGTATTCTGCGACCGCTGCGCGCTCGATCGCAGGCTGCGCCAGCTTGTGTCTTCACATGCCTTTAAAATCAGAGGTGAGAGCGGTGGATGGCAGACTGATAGCCAGCAGTGCCCTAGAGCACGAGTAGGAGCATAGTCGCCATCCACCTCTCACTCTGGCCCGAA
>NZ_JADUCM010000015.1 GCF_016009175.1 Pseudomonas alkylphenolica | reverse complement strand
TCCTCAAATCACTATCCACCCCTCGGTCTTAATTTGGTGCCCACGCGGTCCCCACGGGGTTACCGCTGTGACCGTACCCCCCGGCCTCATTTTTACCAGCCCCCCCCCCCCCCCGCCCCCGCGGCGGGCGGGGCGGACGACGGTCAGGACTCGTCGGCTTTGAGTTCTTTCTCGATCTTTTGCAGTTCCTGGGCGAACGCCTGGTCATGAATAGTGGCGCGCTTGCGCCAAGGCTTACGCTCCGGGTCCGGTTGGGCGGCGTAGGTGGTGACTTCCCCGCCGTAAACTTCCTTGTAACGTTGTTCCTGGCGCTCAAGTTCCGCGCGCAGTTCGTCTTTCGTCACAGTGCTACCTGTTGGTTGTGAATAAACTCCGGCGTTAACACGTGAGAACGCTGTGCACAGGCACAAGTTGCACGTGGCTACGCTGCCAGAGCGGCATGACTGTCGCAGCAACAGTAGGTTTTTAATAGGCAAGTCATAACGAGTGACCGAGCACTCTATGTGACCAGACTTGCAGTGGGTCGGTTCCCGAAAACACTTCAGCCAAGTGTAGGTTGGATCCTACAACGACCTGCAAGGCATTGGGTACTGAACTTTATTATAGCAAGCAAGTTTAATCACTGTGCCAATCAATATTGTTTGGTAAATGACAACAAAGGTTGGCTTTTGTTACACGACTGTTAATGCTGGTGAACAGGCGCGTGGCGCATGTGTCGGCCCTGCAATCTTGTCAGGCGCCTGGCAATAAAGCCCGAAGAGGGAAAAACGGCCTCGCTTCGGGGGCAAGGCCGTGCCTGGGACTTCTACGGTGGGTACCTGACCAGTCTCTCCAAGAAGCCACATAGTGGCGGTGGAAAGGTATAAGCAATTGAGGGTAGCGGTCAATTGCGATTATCGGTCGTTGGTTCGATAATCGCCCCAGAGACTGTGTGCCGAGGTAAGCCATGACAGAAGATACAACGCCCAAAGGGCCCGGATTGAACGATCAGGTGCGCACGTCGTTTGCGTCGTTGGCGCCGCCCATCGTCGCGTCACCGGCCAGGCGTATCCAGGCGTTTACCGGTGACCCCGATTTCATGACCTCACTGGCCCGTGGCCTGGCGGTGGTCCAGGCCTTTCAGGAGCGCAAGCGGCACCTGACCATTGCCCAGATCAGCCACCGTACGGAAATTCCCCGTGCTGCCGTCCGTCGTTGCCTGCATACCTTGATCAAGCTGGGGTATGCCACCACCGACGGGCGCACCTACTCATTGCTGCCCAAGGTCCTGACCCTGGGCCATGCCTACCTGTCGTCGACTCCCCTGGCGGTGTCGGCCCAGCCCTACCTGGACCGCATGAGCGATCAGTTGCACGAAGCCTGCAACATGGCCACCCTCGAAGGCGATGACATCCTTTATATAGCCCGCTCGGCTACCGTCCAGCGCCTGATCTCCGTGGACCTCTCGGTCGGCGGCCGGTTACCGGCCTACTGCACGTCCATGGGCCGGATTCTGCTGGCGGCGCTGGACGATGCAACCTTGCATGAGTACCTGGAGCATGCCGACCTGCAAGCCAAGACCAGCCGCACCATCCACGATCCGGTGGCGCTGCTCGAATGCCTGCAGCAAGTGCGTCAGCAAGGCTGGTGTGTGGTCGACCAGGAACTGGAGCAGGGCCTTCGTTCGATTGCCGTGCCTGTTTACGACGCGTCCGGGCAGGTGTTGGCTGCCTTGAATGTCAGTACCCATGCCGGTCGGGTCAGCCGTACTGAACTTGAACAACGCTTTTTGCCGATCATGCTCGCCGCCAGCCGCGACCTGAGTGCCCAGTTGTTTGTCTGATACAGCGCATTCCTGTTCGATAAACGCACAGAGTTGCGTTTATCGAATTGCGCAGGTTTCAGCCTCTTATTAATGTCCCTCGCAACGGTCAACTGCCCCTGACCGAACATAATAATGAGCGAGAGGCGTATGCCCCATGACCCACTTCCCTTCACCGCACCGCACCTGCCTGTCGACGCTGAGACGACGCGGTAGCTGACGTTTCAATATCTCCTGATTCTTTCCGTCTGTGCCGTTTTCGCGCGCACCCGCACACCTGCGCGCTTTATCTGGATAAAAATAATGAACAGTCCCCAAGCTGCTGTTGGCAACTGCCTTGATGTGCAGTCCTTCATTAACAACCAACCCTTGTCACGTTATCAGTGGCGCGTGGTCATCCTGTGTTTCCTGATTGTTTTCCTCGACGGCCTGGATACCGCCGCCATGGGCTTTATCGCCCCGGCGTTGTCCCAGGACTGGGGGATTGACCGTGCCAGCCTTGGCCCGGTGATGAGCGCTGCGCTGATCGGCATGGTGTTCGGTGCGTTGGGTTCGGGGCCGCTGGCGGACCGCTTCGGGCGCAAAGTGGTGTTGGTCGGGGCAGTGGTGCTGTTCGGTGCCTTCAGCCTGGCGTCGGCTTACAGCACCAACGTTGACCAGTTGCTGGTGCTGCGCTTTCTGACCGGCCTGGGCCTGGGTGCCGGCATGCCCAACGCCACGACTTTGCTCTCCGAGTACACCCCTGAGCGGCACAAGTCGTTGCTGGTGACGAGCATGTTTTGCGGCTTCAACCTGGGCATGGCCGGAGGTGGCTTCATTTCGGCCAAGCTGATCCCGATGTTCGGCTGGCACAGCCTCCTGCTGATCGGCGGGGTGTTGCCGCTGCTGCTGGCGGTGGTGTTGCTGGTCTGGCTGCCGGAATCGGCGCGTTACCTGGTGGTGCGCGACCGCGGTACCGACAAAGTGCGCAAGACCCTGGCGCCGATCGAGCCATCCATCGTTGCCCAGGCAGCGAGCTTCAGCGTACCGGAGCAGAAGACCGTCAAGGCCCGCAACGTTTTCGCGGTGATCTTTTCCGGTACCTACAGTGTCGGCACGCTGCTGCTGTGGCTGACTTACTTCATGGGCCTGGTGATTGTCTATCTGCTGACCAGCTGGTTGCCGACGCTGATGCGCGACAGCGGCGCAAGCATGGAGCAGGCTGCCTTTATTGGTGCCTTGTTCCAGTTTGGCGGGGTGTTGAGTGCGGTGGCCGTCGGTTGGGCGATGGACCGTTACAACCCGCACAAAGTCATCGGCACCTTCTATTTGCTCGCCGGGGTATTTGCCTATGCCGTAGGGCAGAGCCTGGGCAACATCACCTTGCTGGCGACCCTGGTGCTGATTGCCGGTATGTGCGTCAACGGTGCGCAATCGGCCATGCCGTCTCTGGCGGCGCGTTTTTACCCGACCCAGGGTCGCGCCACCGGCGTCTCGTGGATGCTCGGTATCGGTCGCTTTGGCGCCATTCTCGGTGCCTGGATGGGCGCCACCTTGCTGGGCCTGGGCTGGAACTTCGAACAGGTGCTGACAGCGCTGGTGATTCCGGCCGGATTGGCCACGGTGGCGGTGATCATCAAGGGTGTGGTCAGCCACGCCGATGCCACCTGAGAGCCATCATTAGCTAGGTAACAATATGTTCGATAATCGAACAGATAGTCGATTATCGGATTGAATGGGGAAATGCCCCGTCTTAATCTGACCCCATACCGGCGCCGTTCACGGCGCCATGCACACCGACCTCGACTCAGCATATCCAGGAGTCTGCAATGGCTGAAATCCTCTCGCTCCACGACGCCGTGAAGCAGTTTGTCCACGACGGTGACAGCGTCGCCCTCGAAGGCTTCACGCACTTGATTCCGACCGCCGCCGGGCATGAAATCATTCGTCAGGGCAAGAAAGAGCTGACCCTGGTACGCATGACGCCTGACCTGATCTACGACCAGCTGATCGGCGCCGGCTGTGCCCGCAAACTGATTTTCTCCTGGGGTGGCAACCCTGGCGTGGGTTCGCTGCACCGTCTGCGCGATGCGGTGGAAAAGCAGTGGCCACAACCGATGGAAATCGAAGAGCACAGCCACGCGGACCTGGCCAACGCCTATGTTGCCGGTGCCTCGGGCCTGCCGTTCGCCGTACTGCGTGCCTACGCCGGCTCCGACCTGCCCAAGGTCAACCCGCTGATCAAGAGCGTCATGTGCCCGTTCACCGGTGAAGTGCTGGCCGCCGTGCCGTCGGTACGTCCGGATGTCACCGTGATCCACGCGCAGAAGGCCGACCGTAAGGGCAACGTGCTGCTCTGGGGCATTCTCGGCGTTCAGAAAGAAGCCGCGCTGGCAGCCAAGCGTTGCATCGTCACCGTCGAAGAAATCGTCGATGACCTCAATGCCCCGATGAATGCCTGCGTGTTGCCTACCTGGGCACTGTCGGCCGTGTGCCTGGTGCCAGGCGGCGCGCACCCGTCCTACGCGCATGGCTACTACGAGCGTGACAACCGTTTCTACCAGGCCTGGGACCCGATTGCGCGCAATCGCGAAGCCTTCACCGCCTGGATTGACGAATACATTCGCGGCACCACTGATTTCAACGACTTCAAGGCAAAACTGGCCCGCGCTTCGGAGGCTGCACAATGAGCTACTCCACCAATGAAATGATGACCGTCGCCGCAGCCCGTCGTCTGCGCAATGGTGCCGTCTGCTTCGTCGGCATCGGCCTGCCGTCCAAGGCCGCCAACCTGGCGCGCCTGACCTCGTCGCCGGACGTGGTGCTGATCTACGAATCCGGTCCGATCGGTGCCAAGCCGAGCGTTCTGCCGCTGTCCATCGGCGACGGCGAGCTGGCGGAAACGGCCGACACCGTAGTGCCGACCGGCGAAATTTTCCGTTACTGGCTGCAGGGTGGCCGTATTGATGTGGGTTTCCTCGGTGCCGCCCAGGTTGACCGCTTCGGCAACATCAACACCACCGTGGTCGGTGATTACCATCAGCCGAAAGTGCGCCTGCCTGGCGCCGGTGGCGCGCCGGAGATTGCCGGTTCCGCCAAGCAGGTGCTGATCATCCTCAAACAGTCGAACCGCGCCTTTGTCGACAAGCTCGACTTCATCACGTCGGTGGGGCATGGCGAAGGCGGCGATTCGCGTAAACGCCTGGGCCTGCCAGGCCAAGGGCCGGTGGGCATCATCACCGACCTGTGCATCATGGAGCCGGAAGCCGGCACCAACGAATTTATCGTGACGTCGATCCACCCGGGCGTAACCCGCGAGCAGATCATTGCTGCCACCGGCTGGGCCATTCGTTTTGCCGACAGCGTCGAGACCACGGCCGAGCCCAACGAAGTCGAGCTGACCGCCCTGCGTGATCTTGAAGCACGCACCGCTGCCGCTCACGGCCAAGCGCCAGGAGAAGCCTGATGCGTGACGTATTTATCTGCGATGCTATCCGTACGCCCATCGGCCGCTTCGGCGGCGCGCTGGCCGGCGTGCGTGCCGATGACCTGGCCGCGGTGCCGATCAAGGCGCTGATCGAGCGTAACCCGCAGGTGCAGTGGGATCAGCTGGACGAAGTGTTCCTGGGCTGCGCCAACCAGGCCGGTGAAGACAACCGTAACGTCGCACGCATGGCGCTGTTGCTGGCCGGTCTGCCAGACAGTGTTCCCGGTGTGACCCTGAACCGTCTCTGTGCTTCCGGCATGGATGCGGTGGGCACTGCCTTTCGTGCCATTGCCAGCGGCGAGATGGAGCTGGCGATTGCCGGTGGCGTCGAGTCGATGTCGCGCGCACCGTTTGTGATGGGCAAGGCAGACAGCGCCTACTCGCGCAACATGAAGCTGGAAGACACCACCATCGGCTGGCGTTTCATCAACCCGCTGATGAAAGCCCAGTACGGTGTCGATGCCATGCCGCAGACGGCCGACAACGTCGCTGACGATTACCAGGTCTCCCGCGCCGATCAGGACGCCTTTGCCCTGCGTAGCCAGCAACGAGCCGCCGCCGCCCAGGCTGCCGGTTTCTTCGCGGAAGAAATCGTGCCGGTGCGCATCGCTCACAAGAAAGGCGAGACCATCGTCGATCAGGACGAGCACCCGCGGGCCGACACCACGCTGGAAGCCCTGGCACGTCTGAAGCCGGTCAACGGCCCGGACAAAACTGTCACCGCCGGTAATGCCTCGGGCGTCAACGACGGCGCCGCCGCACTGATCCTGGCCTCGGCCGAGGCGGTGAAAAAGCACGGCCTGACCCCACGTGCCCGCGTCCTGGGCATGGCCAGCGCCGGTGTTGCGCCACGCGTGATGGGTATCGGTCCGGTGCCGGCAGTGCGCAAGCTGGCCGAGCGCCTGGGTGTGGCTGTCAGCGACTTCGATGTCATCGAGCTCAACGAAGCCTTCGCCAGCCAGGGCCTGGCAGTGCTGCGTGAACTGGGCCTGGCCGACGACGCCGCGCAGGTCAACCCCAACGGCGGCGCCATTGCCCTGGGGCACCCGCTGGGCATGAGCGGCGCACGGCTGATCCTCACCGCGCTGCATCAGCTGGAGAAATCCGGCGGCCGCAAGGGTCTGGCGACCATGTGTGTGGGCGTCGGGCAGGGCCTGGCCCTGGCCATCGAGCGCGTGTAAACCAATGACCCCGGCTGTACGGCTCCCACGCAGGGTCGTACGCCGGGGTGATTGTTGTGTGGAACGAGGGTGTTACTAGTTGTGTCTAGACTTCAACTACCCTCCAAGAGTGAACTGTCATGACATCAGCCTATTACACCGGTGAGGAGCGCAGTAAGCGCATTTTCGCCATCGTCGGCGCCTCCTCGGGCAACCTGGTCGAATGGTTCGACTTCTACGTCTATGCCTTTTGCGCCATTTACTTTGCCCCGGCGTTTTTCCCTTCCGACGACCCCACGGTGCAATTGCTCAACACCGCAGGGGTGTTCGCGGCTGGCTTTTTGATGCGACCGATCGGTGGCTGGCTGTTTGGCCGGGTAGCCGACCGTCATGGCCGCAAGAATTCCATGATGATTTCGGTGCTGATGATGTGCGCCGGCTCGCTGGTGATTGCCTGCCTGCCGACCTACGCCTCGATTGGCGCCTGGGCTCCGGCCCTGCTGTTGCTGGCGCGCCTGTTCCAGGGCCTGTCGGTGGGCGGTGAATACGGCACCACTGCGACCTACATGAGTGAAGTGGCGTTGCGTGGTCAACGCGGCTTCTTCGCCTCGTTCCAGTACGTGACCCTGATCGGCGGCCAGTTGCTGGCTGTGCTGGTAGTGGTGATTCTCCAGCAGATCCTGACCGAAGATGAACTTCGCGCCTGGGGCTGGCGGATTCCTTTTGTGGTGGGCGCGATTGCAGCGTTGATTTCGCTGTTCCTGCGTCGCTCGCTGGAGGAAACCAGCAGTGCCGAAACCCGTAACGACAAAGAGGCCGGCAGCATTGCCGGGTTGTTCCGCCACCACACGGCGGCGTTTATCACCGTGCTGGGTTACACCGCTGGCGGCTCGCTGATTTTCTACACCTTTACCACCTACATGCAGAAGTACCTGGTCAACACGGCCGGCATGAGCGCCAAGACAGCGAGCTTCATCATGACCGGCGCGCTGTTCCTGTACATGTGCATGCAGCCGCTGTTCGGCATGCTTTCCGACCGAATTGGCCGGCGTAATTCGATGCTGCTGTTCGGCGCCCTGGGTACCGTATTCACCGTGCCGATCCTGATGGCGCTGAAAACGGTCACCAGTCCGTTCCTGGCCTTCGTGCTGATTACCCTGGCCTTGTGCATCGTCAGTTTCTATACCTCGATCAGCGGCCTGGTCAAAGCCGAGATGTTCCCGCCGCAGGTGCGTGCGCTGGGCGTGGGCCTGGCCTATGCCGTGGCCAACGCGATCTTTGGCGGCTCGGCCGAATACGTGGCGCTGGGGCTGAAATCCATGGGCATGGAAAACACCTTTTACTGGTACGTTACCGCCATGATGGCGATTGCCTTCCTGTTCAGCTTGCGCCTGCCCAAGCAGGCCGCTTACCTGCACCACGATCATTGACCTGTTGAAGGACGTGTAGATGAACCCGCGACCGGGCAATCAGTTGTTCGATGCCTACTTCACCGCGCACGCCATGCGTGAAGTGTTTTCCGACCGTGGCCGGGTCCAGGGCATGCTTGATTTCGAAGCGGCCCTGGCCCGCGCCGAGGCGGCCGTTGGGGTGATTCCTCAGGTCGCCGTGGCACCTATCGAGCTGGCTTGCCAGGCCGAGCGCTACGACTTTGCGGCCTTGGCCGAGGCCATCGGTATTGCCGGCAATTCGGCGATTCCGCTGGTCAAGGCGCTGGGCAAGGTGATCGCCAGCGGTGTGCCCGAGGCCGAGCGTTATGTACACCTGGGGGCTACCAGCCAGGATGCGATGGACACCGGCCTGGTTCTGCAACTGCGCGCGGCCTTGAACCTGATCGAAGCCGACCTGCAGCAACTGGCCGAATCCCTGGTCGTTCAGGCCCGTGCCCATGCCGACACGCCGCTGGCCGGGCGCACCTGGCTGCAGCATGCAACGCCGGTCACCCTGGGCATGAAGATCGCGGGCTGGCTGGGTGCCTTGACCCGACATCGCCAGCGTTTGCAAGAGCTCAAGCCACGCTTGCTGACCCTGCAATTCGGTGGTGCTTCCGGCACCCTCGCTGCGCTCGGCGACAAGGCCTTGCCAATCGCCGAAGCGCTGGCCCTGCAACTGGACCTGCAACTGCCGGAGCAACCCTGGCATACCCAGCGCGACCGTCTGGTGGAGTTTGCTGCGGTGCTTGGCCTGATTGCGGGCAGCCTGGGCAAGATGGGGCGCGATATCAGCCTGCTGATGCAGACCGAGGCGGGGGAAGTGTTCGAGCCGGCAGCGCCGGGCAAGGGTGGCTCCTCGACCATGCCGCACAAACGCAACCCGGTGGGTGCGGCGGTATTGATCGGTGCGGCAACACGGGTGCCGGGGCTGGTATCGACACTGTTTGCCGCCATGCCGCAAGAGCACGAACGCAGCCTGGGGCTGTGGCACGCCGAGTGGGAAACCCTGCCGGAGATCTGCTGCCTGGTCTCGGGTGCCTTGCACCAGGCGCGGATCATTGCCGATGGGCTGCAGGTCGACGCAGCGCGCATGCGTCACAACCTCGACCTGACCCAGGGCCTGGTGCTGGCCGAGGCGGTGAGCATCGTCCTTGCGCAGCGCCTGGGCCGCGACACCGCCCATCATTTGCTGGAAACCTGCTGCAAACGGGCAGTGGCTGAACAACGCCACCTGCGCGCCGTACTCGGCGATGACCCGCAAGTGAGCGCCGAACTTTCGGCAGACGAACTCGACCGTCTGCTTGATCCCGCGCACTACCTCGGCCAGGCACGTGTCTGGGTCGAGCGTGCGCTGGCTGAACACCACCAATTCAATGCCTGAGGAGGCTGCTGTGGCACAGGTACAACTCGCTGATGGCGCACTGAACTATCAACTCGACGGGCCTGAGCATGCGCCAGTGCTGGTGCTGTCCAACTCACTGGGTACCGACCTGCACATGTGGGATACCCAGGTGCCGGCCTTTGCCGCGCACTTTCGGGTGTTGCGCTACGACACCCGTGGCCATGGCGGTTCGCTGGTAACCGAAGGCCCGTACAGCATCGAGCAACTGGGCCAGGACGTGCTGGCGCTGCTGGATGCCCTGAACATCGAGCGCGCGCATTTTTGCGGCCTGTCCATGGGTGGCCTGATCGGCCAGTGGCTGGGCATCAATGCCGGTGAGCGCCTGAACCGCCTGATCGTCTGCAACACTGCGGCCAAGATCGGCAACCCCGATGTGTGGAACCCGCGTATCGAAATGGTCCTGCGTGATCGCCAGCAAGCCATGATCGGCCTGCGCGATGCGTCCATCGCCCGCTGGTTTACCCCCGCTTATGCCGCAGCGCATCCGGAGCAGGCCAAGCGCATTACCGACATGCTCGCCGCCACCTCGCCTGAAGGCTATGCCGCCAACTGTGGCGCTGTACGCGATGCCGACTTCCGTGATCAGCTGGGTGAAATCCGTGTACCGCTGCTGGCCATTGCCGGCACCGAAGATGCCGTGACGCCACCGGCCGGCAGCCTGTTCATCCAGGAACATGTGGTCGGTGCCGAATACGCCGAGTTCCATGCGGCGCACTTGTCCAACGTTGAAGTCGGCGAGCCGTTCAGCCGCCGCGTCATCGATTTTCTGCTGGCCCGCTGAGGAACCTGTCGTGGACGAGAAGCAACGTTACGAAGAAGGCATGAAGGTGCGTCGGGCGGTACTTGGCGATACCCATGTCGACCGCAGCCTGACCAACCTGACCGACTTCAACAGCGAGTTTCAGGAAATGATCACCCGCCACGCCTGGGGTGATATCTGGACCCGTCCAGGCTTGCCGCGGCACACCCGCAGCCTGATCACCATCGCCATGCTGATCGGCATGAACCGCAATGAAGAGCTCAAGCTGCACTTGCGCGCCGCCGCCAACAACGGCGTGACGCGCGAGGAGATCAAGGAAGTGCTGATGCAGAGCGCGATCTACTGCGGCATCCCGGCGGCCAATGCGACGTTCCATTTGGCCGAGTCAGTGTGGGACGAGCTGGGCGTTGAATCGCGGGCGTAGACGCGTGCTACTCAGATAGCCGCATTCTTTTGCCGGATCGCTACGGGTCCGGCATTACGCTCGATGGCTTGCTTCAATTCCGGGCACAACCCCAACAGGAACGCCAGTTCCGCCACCACAAACAGCGGCCCGATGATCAAGCCGCTGATGTCGTCGACAAACGCCGGTTTGCGCCCTTCATAATGGTGCCCGACAAACTGGATCACCCAGCCGACCACGAACAAGCCCAGCCCGGCACTCAACCAGACCATCGTGCTCTGCAGCGCCAGCACCTGGCCGAGCCACAGGCACAAGCCCAGCAGCAGCCCCATGACCAAGCCGAAGCGCAGATCCAGACGCAGGTAGAACCAGGCGGATGCCAACGCCGCCAGCAATGCCGGTGATAGCCACGTCCCGGCCAGTTCCAGCCCCGGGCGGGACAGCAGCACGGTGACCGCGACCACGATCATCGGGATGCCGATGAAGTGGGTGGCAATGTTGCGCGGGTCACGGTGGTAGGCTGCGTATTGACTCAGGTGTTCGACCAGGTTTTTCATTCTTGTTCCTCCTGTAGGGTGGCCTGAGCATGCCCTGCAGACATTTTGGCTGTCTGTCGGCTAGGCGACAGAGTTGACCTCAGAGGCGTTATGAAGCGTGATCCCATCTGGCGCGAGACATTGCTCCAGGGCCACTGGTTCAAGCAGTTACCGTTATCGCTTCAGGATAGTCTGCTGGACGTTGCCCGGCTGCGTGAGCTGGCACCCGGGCAGTACCTGTTCCAGCGCGGCGATGCGCCGTGCGGCCTGTACGCGGTATTGAGCGGAGCCATGCGCGTCGGAGCGGTCAGCCGGGAGGGCAAAGAGGCACTGCTGACACTGGTGCAGGCGCCGCAGTGGTTTGGCGAGATCAGTCTGTTCGACGGTCAGCCGCGCACCCACGATGCCCAGGCAGAAGGCGTGGTCAGTCTGGTCTGGGTGCCGCAGGCAGCGCTGTTGGCATTGTTGCGGCAACAGCCTGAGCATTGGCGCGACTTCGCATTGCTGATGAGCCAGAAACTGCGCTGGGTATTCGTCGAACTGGAGCAGCAAAGCCTGTTGGCTGCGGCCCCGCGCGTCGCTCATCGATTGTTGCAGATCGCTGCCGGTTACGGCGAAGTGGACAGCAGCCGGCGGGTGTTGCAGTTGTCGCAGGAGCAATTGGCACTGATGTTGTCGCTGTCGCGGCAGACCACCAACCAGATCCTCAAGTCGCTGCAGCAGGAAGGGGCGCTGCGCCTGGGCTATGGCGAGATCGAGATTCTCGACCCCGCCCGTCTGCAGGCGCTGACTAGTCCGGCTGGAACGGTGATTCGCTAAGGATCACCCCGGTTTCCTCAACGTACTTCTGCCATTCACCGAGCAATGCGCTGAGCTTGGCCGGTTGTGCCAGGGCCAGGTCGTCGATCTCGCCGGGGTCATTGGCCAGGTCATACAACTGCCAGGTCGCCGGGCCCACCGGGCCGGGGATGTACACGGCTTTCCATTGCCCCTGGCGAATCGCCCGGCGGCCGAACAGTTCCCAGCCGGTCACAGTGTTTTCGTCGTGCACCTGCTCGGTTTCGCCCGACAGGTAACCCAGCCACGACTTGCCACGCAGGGCGGCGACATCGCGCCCGCGCCAGCGGGTGCCTGGATGGCGTACACCGGCAAGATCGAGCAGCGTCGGGGTGATGTCCATCACCGTGCTGAACTGATGGCTGATCTGCCCCTGACGGCTGAGCGCAGGGTAGTGCACCAGCGCCGGCACGCGAATGCCGCCTTCGCTGGTAAAGGCCTTGAACAGGCGCGACGGCGCGGTGGCCGCCTGGGCCCACTGCGGGCCATACCAGACGTAGGAGTTGGCCCGGCCGATGTTCTCCAGGCTGTTGTCGTAGTGCTGGTCCAGGTAGCTGGCCAGGTGCGGGCCGAACTTGGGGAAGGCTTCGAGCAGGGCGCCTTCGGCACCGTTGTCAGACATGAACAGCACCAGGGTGTTGTCCAGTTGCCCCTGATTACGCAGGTAGTCCAGCACACGCCCGATGTTCCAGTCCATGCGCTCGACCATCGCCGCGTAGACCTCCATGGACCGCGCCGAGCGCTGGCGCTGCTCGTCAGTAAGGCTGGCCCAGTGGTTGTCGACCGGATGGGCACGGGTGTCGGCGGCGATCAGGCCGAGCGCGCGCAGTTTTTCCAGACGCTCCTGGCGCAACACTTCCGGGCCTGCGTCATAACGGCCCTTGTAACGTGCAACCACTTCGGCCGGCGCCTGCAACGGCCAGTGCGGGGCAGAGAAGGGCAGGTAGGCGAAGAACGGACGGCTCTGGTCGCGTTCTTTGAGGTACTGCAGCAACTTGTCGCCAAAGGCGTCGGAGGAGTAGAAGCCTTCAGGCAGTTCCTCGACAAAGGTCTGGTCTTCGATGTACAGCGCCGGGGTCGACTTGAGCAGGCGCGGGGTCTGCTCGTCATAGGTCGGCTCGAAACCGTAATGGTTGGCCGCGCCGGGCAGCAGGGCGAACGAGCGCTCGAAACCGCGGGCATGGGGCGCCAGTTCGGCTTTCAGGCCCAGGTGCCATTTGCCGCTCATCAGCGTTTGGTAACCGGCCTCGCGCAGCAGTTCCGGCAGCGCCACCACGCGGTCGTTGAGGTAGCCCTCGTAACCGGGTTTGCCGATCAGGTCCGGGGTCAGTGCTTCGGCCATGGTGCCGATACCGGCAATGTGGTGGTCGGTACCGGTCAGCAGCATCGAACGGGTGGGCGAGCAGGTGGGGGCGGTGTGGAAGTCGGTCAGGCGCAGGCCGGCGGTGGCCAGGGCGTCCAGGTTCGGCGTGCTGATTTCGCCGCCGAAGGCGCCGAGGTCGGAGAATCCCAGGTCATCGGCAACGATGACCAGAAAGTTGGGGCGTTGGCTCATGGTCAGCTCTCAATAGGCAAGGTAGGACAAGGGCAGGTTGTGGATCTGTTCGGGGACCGCCGGCAGGTAGCGGTCGTCGGCGGTCAGGTCGTGCAGCAAGGCCTCGCGCAAGCGGTGGAAGCTGTGGCTGGCACGCTGGCGCGGGTGTGGCAGGTCAATGCGCTGGATGCGCTTGATACGCCCCGGGCGTGGCTCCAGGACCACTACGCGGTCAGCGAGAAACAGCGCCTCTTCGACGTCGTGGGTCACCAGCAAGGTGGTGATCCGCGCACGTGCGCGGATCGCCAGCAGCTCGTCCTGCATCTGCTGGCGAGTCAGGGCGTCGAGGGCGCCGAATGGCTCGTCAAGCAACAGGATGCGCGGGCTCGACACCAGGCCACGGGCAATCGCCACGCGCTGCGCCATGCCGCCGGAAAGTTGATGGGGGTAGGCCTGGCTGAAATCCTGCAGGCCGACCAGGGCGATGTAGTCGGTGATGCGCTGTTCGCGCTGCTGTGCCGACAACGGCTCGTTGACCAGGCCCAGGGCGATGTTGTCGTGGACCGTCAGCCAGGGGAACAGACGATGCTCCTGAAACACGATGCCGCGCTCGCTGCCGATGCCGGTCAGCGGCTTGCCATCGATCAGGATCTGCCCCTGATAATCATTGTCGAGGCCGATCAGCAGGCGCAGCAGGGTGGATTTACCACAACCGCTGGCGCCGACGATGGCAACGAACTCGCCATCGGCGATCTGCAGGTTGAAGTCACGAATGGCTTCCAGCTCACCGCCAGCCACGGCAAAGTGTTTGCTGATCTGGTTGAAGCTGACCAAGGGATGGGCGATTGCGTTCATGCTCGTCTCCAGCGCGTGGCACGCGCTTCGATGTATTGTCCGAGGGCGCCCAGCAGTGCGCCGGTGAGGCCGACCAGGAGCATCGCGGCCATGATCAGGTCCATGCGCAGCAGTTGCTGGGCACCGATCATCAGGCTGCCGATGCCGCCACCGGAGGGCATGAAGTACTCGGCGCCGATGGTGCCGAGCCAGGCATAGATGAGGCCGATGCGCAGCCCGGCGAATATTCCCGGCGCTGCGCCAGGAAGCACCAGGCGCAGGAGGCGCTGGAGCAGATTCAGGTGCAGGACCCGCGCGGCCTCTTCCAGTTGCGGGGAACGGTTGGCGACACTGCGTTGGGTGGCAATGAACAGCGGGAAAAACGCGGCCAGCCCGACAAATACCCATTTGGCCAGCTCACCCAAGCCAAACCAGGCCGTGAGCAGCGGTACCCAGGCAAAGATCGCGATCTGGCGCAGACCGGCAAGGGTCGGTCCAAGTAGGCGTTCGGCCGGGCGCGACAGGCCCATCCACAGGCCCAGCACAAAGCCCAGGCCGCCGCCCAGCAGCAGGCCGCCCAGCGCCCGACCGACACTGACGGCCAACGCCGAGGTCAGTGAGCCGTCGAGCAGACCCTCCCAGGCGGTGACCAGCACCTGCCAGGGGGCCACGAGGATGGTCGCGTCGACCCATTGCAACTGATTCGCCAGGTGCCAGGCGATCACCAGGGCCAGAGGTAGCAGCAAGGCCTGCAGGTACTCGACGCCCTGCAGGCGCTGCACCCGCAATTCCGCGCCGGGCGGATGCGGCCAGTGCACCAGGCGCCGTTCCAGCCAGCCGAGGCCGCGGTCCATGGCAAATCCGAGCAGGCCGATGACGGCGATGCAGACGAACACGATATCGAGCATGAACAGCTGGCGGGCCCAGACCATCAGGTAGCCGATGCCTTCACTGGAGGCGAGCAACTCGACCGCCAGCAGTGAAGACCAGCCCGTGGCCAGCGCCAGGCGCACGCCGGCCATGAAGGCGGGCAGGGCCGCGGGCAGGATCAGCCGGGTGATCAACAGGTGTCGCGGCAGCTTGAGCACTGCCGCCGCTTCACGCAGGCGGGGTTGCGCGTCCCGCACACCGACCAGGGTATGCAGGGTGACCGGAACAATGATGGCCTTGACCAACACCACCAGCTTGAGCACTTCGCCGATACCGAACAGCACCATGAACAGCGGTACCCAGGCCAGCGTCGGTATTTGTGCCAGGGCGTTGAAGGTGGGCAGTACCAGGCGTTCGGCGCGCCGGCTGACACCGAGCCAGGCGCCCAGCACGGCACCGCTGCCGACACCGGCCAGCAGGCCGATCAGCAAGCGTTGCAGGCTGATCGCCAGATGTGACCACAGCTCGCCCTGTGCCAGTTCCTGTGCGCTTTGCCAGACCACGGCGGGCGCCGGCAGGATCTGTTCGCTCATCCACAGATAACGGCTGGCCAGCCACCACAACAGCGCCAGCCCGCAGGGCAGGTACCAGGCACTCAGGTGTCCTCGATAGGCGCTGATGAAGAGGGGCAGGCGTTGACCGGGCGGAGCCAGAGTCGGGCTGGTAAGTGAGGCTCGGGCCATGGCGAAGCTCCGTGGTTGGATATTTATATATTCCTTTTGAGTCTATTTATCTGAAAATAAATTCGAATAGCTCATAAGAGAGCGCATTTAAAACAGGCACAGGGCCGTGTATCCAATGCATTCGAAGCATATTTTTCTTGTGTCGCCTGCATGGGTTGCGCAGAGGCCCGTAGCGCCTTGTTTATTCCATGTAATTATTAAAATGTAATTTAATAGTATTTATTTGCTGGTGTGTGTTGTGGTTAGCGTGGCGTCACCATTACAAGGAGTCGCGCCATGAACCTGTCGATCAATCGTGTTTTCAGCCTGTTTGCCGCCCCCGCCCTGGCCGCTGTGGTGGGCTGGCTGCCCCCGTTGGCCCAGGCGGTCGAGGTCCGCGAGATTCGTATCGCCGTGCCCGACCTGAGCGCCGGCACGAAAAATTCCGGCGGCGGCGTCAGCGATGTGCTGCGCAGCCAGCAACTGCTGGAAAAAGCCTTTGCAGCCGACGGCATCAAGGTCCGGTGGAACTACTTCAAGGGTGCTGGCCCGGTGATCAACGAAGCCTTTGCCAACGGCCAGGTCGACTTCGCGTACCTGGGCGATCTGGCCGCCATCATCGGCAAGGCCAATGGTGTCGACACGCGCTTGCTGGCGGCTACCGGGCGCGGCATCAAGCATTACCTGGGCGTGGTGCCCGGCAGCGGCATAAAGACCCTGCAGGATTTGAAGGGCAAGCGCGTGGCGATCTTTCGCGGCACCGCCAGCCAGTTGTCATTCGACGCGGCCCTGGCCAGCCAGGGGCTGAGCGAGAAAGACCTGAAGGTGATCAACCTCGACTTCAGTGCCGCCGTGGCTGCGCTGGCCGCCCGCCAGATCGATGCCACCTGGGGGCTGTCGGGGCTGAATGCGCTGCAAGAGCGCGGCCTGGCCGAGTTGCCGCTCAACACCCGGGATCTCGGGGGCGTGGGCAGTATCCAGGCAGTGCTGGTGGGCTCGGGGGCGTTTGTCGATGCTCACCCCGAACTGGTGCAACGTCTGCTCGAGGCGCAGCAGCAGGCGGTTCAGTGGTTGAGCGATGAAAACAATAAAACGGCGTACATCGAACTGGTCTCGGAACTGGCCAGCTACCCACCGGTGATCCTCCAGCGCGACTTGCAGGACGAGGTGCTCGGGCAGACGTTCCGTTCAAGCCTCGACCAGCCTTTTCTCGATCAGCTCCAGGCCTCGGTGGACCTGGCCGCCGAACAACGGCTGATCCGCAAGCCGTTCAAGGTCAGCCAGTGGCTGGCCCCGCAGGCTACCCGGCCAGCACCTGCAGCCCTGGCTGCTGATCGAGGCTGATCAGGGTATCGATCATCGCTCTTGCGGCCGGCGACAAGCGAAAACCGCTGCGGCTGACGATGCCGCAGCGCGCGTTGAGGCTGTCGAGGTTGGCCGGCAGGTTGCGCCAGTGCAGGCGCACCAGACGCCCTTGGCGAATATCCTCGGCGAAGGCTTCTTCGGTGCCGATCCCGATGGCATCGCTGTCCAGCACCCGGTGTACCAGGGTCGGCAGGTGTTCGGTGAGCAGCTGCGGGGTAAAGTCGGTCTTGCCGCTGAGGTTGGCCAACAGCTTGCGCACGCCCGGTGGAATCAGCGTGGTCGCCAGCGGGTAGTCGAACATGTCGTTGGTCGACAGGCTTTCCTTGGCCAGCAACGGATGCCCCGGACGGCAAAAGAACAGGCCGCGGCGCTGGTTCAGGGGCACGGTGTGAAAGTTCGGGTCCGCTTCGAACTGACGGATGTCGGCGATGAAGAACTCGATCTCTTCGCGGTTCAAGGCCCGGCTGAGTTTCTCCCAGTTATCCACTTCCAGACGGGTGCGAACCTTGGGGTAGGCCTGAAGGAACTGCGCCAGAGCGCGCGGCACCAACTGCACCGCTGGTGCAGGGCCGCAGCCGAAATGCAGCTCGCCAGCATCGAGCTTGGTCATCTGCAGCACTTCGCAACTCAACTGCGCGGCACCTTGCACCAGGCGCAAGGCATGCTGTAGCACCACCTGGCCTTCCGGGGTGGGCCGCAACTCCTTGTTGCCACGGTCGACCAACACGCACCCGAACTCCTGTTCCAGACCCTGAATGCTGCGGCTGAAGGCCGGCTGGGTGATGCCCATGGCATCGGCCGCGCGGACAAAGCTGCGGTGTTCGGTAAGGGCGATGAAGTAACGTAATTGGCGAAGATCCATATGCTTTCCCGGCATTCCAAAAATACGGCGAAGGTATTTGCCGCCACGAAGCCTCAGGTTTTAAATGCAAGCTCTTATTCCGTCAATGAAGCACTTGAATATCTGTTAGAGCTTATTTGCATATAGATAGCGCCAGTGTTTCATCGGCATTTTCCTAGAGCAGCCAGATGAGGGTCGTCACATGAGCAATGCCGCACACGCCGTAGCACCGATCAGCCACGCGCTGGACATCCATCCGGTGGCCGGACGCATCGGCGCCGAGATTCGCGGGGTACAGTTGAGTGCCGACCTTGAGCCCGCCGTGATCGAGGCCATCCAGGCCGCACTGGTAGAGCACAAGGTGATTTTCTTCCGCGCCCAGCATCACCTCGACGACCAGGGCCAGGAAGCATTCGCGCACCTGCTGGGTGAGCCGATTGCCCACCCCACCGTGCCGGTTCGCGAAGGCACGCGCTTCCTGCTGGAACTGGATGGCGAGCGCCGGGCCAACTCCTGGCATACCGATGTGACCTTCGTCGAGGCCTATCCGAAGGCATCGATCCTGCGCTCGGTGGTCGCCCCGGCCTCGGGTGGCGACACGGTCTGGGCCAACACCGCCACGGCCTACCAGGACCTCCCGGCTGAATTGCAGGCCCTGGCCGACAAGCTCTGGGCGGTGCACAGCAACGAGTACGACTATGCTGCTGCCAAGCCGAATGTCACCGCCGAGCAGCAGGAAAGCTATCGTCGTATTTTCACCTCAACAGTGTATGAAACGGAGCATCCGGTGGTGCGCGTACACCCGGTCAGCGGTGAGAAGCACCTGCTGCTCGGCCATTTCGTCAAACGCCTGAAGGGTTACTCACAATTTGATTCCACCCACCTCTTCAACCTGTTGCAGAGCCATGTCACGCGCCTGGAAAACACCGTGCGCTGGCGCTGGCAGGCAGGTGACGTGGCGATCTGGGACAACCGCGGTACCCAGCATTACGCCGTCGATGACTATGGCACGCAGAACCGGGTTGTGCGTCGGGTAACCTTGCAGGGCGACGTGCCGGTCGGCATCAACGGCCAGCGCAGCCGAACCACCCGCGGGGCGTAAACGGCAGGGCGGCGGCCCAGGGTCGCCGCCCGCGCTTATCAGAGAATGCTGATCGGGTAGCTGATGATCAGGCGGTTCTCATCGAAGGCGTTGGTGCTGTAGTCGCGGCGCATGGTCGAGTTGCGCCATTTCACCGACAGGTTCTTCAGCGTGCCGGACTGGATCACGTAGGCCAGCTCCGATTCACGTGCCCATTCCTCGCCATCGCTGACCGTTGCAGTGTGCACATTGTCACCGCTGATGTAGCGGTTCATCAGGGTCAGGCCGGGGACCCCGACACCGGCAAAGTTGAAGTCGTGGCGCAGTTGCCAGGAGCGCTCCTTGGCGTTGTCGAAGCTGGAGTTGTAGCTGTCGTTGGCCAGCGAACCGCCGCTGGTGCCGTTAACCCGCATCCAGGCATCGTCACCACTGACTTTTTGCAGGCCGACGTAAAAGGTGTTGCTGCCGTACTTGGCCGACAGCAATGCCGAGGCGGTGCGGTTGTCCAGCTCACCGGCCCGCTCGGCGCCATCTTCCTTGCCGAAGAAGTAACCGAGGTTGGCACCCAGGGTCCAGTCACCTAGGGGCTGGCTGTGCACCAGGTTGATGTACTGCTGGCTGTAGATGTCTTTGAGCTCGGCATTCCACAGGCCGATCAGCGTACGTTTATCGTTGAAGCTGTACTCGCCGCCGACAAAGTTGAAGCGGTCGGAGGTGAAGGCCGCCTTGCCGTTCATCGACATGTCTTCCATGCTCGCGTCGTTACGCGGGCTGTTGCCACGGAACTGCCCTGCGTACACCGTCAGGCCGGCGATTTCCTGGGAAGTGATCTGCCCGCCGCGGAACGTTTGCGGCAACGAGCGGCCATCGTCCGAGCGCAGGATCGGCAACACCGGCATCCACTCGCCGATTTTCAGCTCGGTGTTGGAGACCTTGGCCTTGAGTGCCACCCCCAGACGACCGAAGTCATCGGCGGGACGGCCATCGTCATGCACCGGCAACAAATGGGTGCCGGCCGTACCCTTGCCGCCATCCAGCTTGACCGAATACAGCCCCAGTACATCGACGCCGAAACCGACAAGGCCTTGGGTGAAGCCCGAACGCGCATCGAGAATGAAGCTTTGGGTCCATTCTTCGCCTTTGCTTTGCGGGTAAGCCGGGTCGACGAAGTTGCGGTTGATGTAGAAGTTGCGCAGGTTGAGGCTGGCCTTGGCGTCTTCGATAAAGCCGCCTTCGGTTGCGGCGGCGGGCAAGGCGCAAGCCATGGCCAGCAGGCCGGGAAGCAGGTGACGTGCGGTGGGCGTTGTGGTCATCTTCGGTATGTCTCTTGTTTTTATGTAAGCCGAAACCGTCCGCTGTGACGGAGTGGGGTCACAGGCCGGGTAGCGATCTTTGGGTACGGCATGAAGAAGCTGCGAAGGGATGGTGCGGCGGCGGGGAGGGGGAATCAATTCGTTACAAGCGGTACTGGGCGATAACCGAACACTAACTGGTTAGTTACTTTTCGATTTGTAGGCGCAACTGTCTTTGTGGGAGCCGCCGACGTAGGAGCCGGGCTTGCCGGCGAACCGGGCACCGCGGTGTTCCTGATGCTCCGCGTCATCGTTTTTCGCGGGCAAGCCATGCTCCTACAGAGGTTGTGCGGCGAATAAAAAAGCCCACCGCAAGGGTGGGCTCTGGTCACTCAACGGCTACTCAGCTTTTTGGCGAATCAACCGCCGCCTGCTGCTGTGCCTGACCGGTCTGCTCGTACCAGCCGCCACCGAGGGCCTTGTACAGGTTGACCTCACTCACCAGCTGCGACAGCCGGTCGGTGATCAGCGACTGCTGGCTGTTGAACAGCTGACGCTGGGCATCGAGGAAGGTCAGGTTGCTGTCGACACCAATACGGTAACGACGTTCGGCCAGACGGTAGTAGTCCTGGTTGGCAGACACCAGGTCACGCTGGGCTTGCAACTGCTCGTTGAAGGTCTTGCGCGCCGCGAGGCCATCGGAGACTTCCTGGAAGGCGGTCTGGATGGTTTTCTCGTACTTGGCGACGTTGATGTCCTTCTGGATCTTCGAGTAGTCGAGGCTGGCACGCAGCGCACCGGCGTTGAAGATCGGCAGGTTGATCTGCGGCTGGAACAGCCAGGTACCGGAACCGCCGTTGAACAGCCCGCTCATGTCCGGGCTGATGGTGCCGGCGTTGGCGGTCAGGCTGATGCTCGGGAAGAACGCAGCCCGGGCGGCGCCGATGTTGGCGTTGGCAGCCTTGAGCAGGTGCTCGGCTTCCTGGATGTCCGGACGGCGGTGCAGCACGTCGGACGGCAGGCCCGCCGGCACGTCGGCCAGCAGGTCGCTGTCCAGATCCTTCGCCGCCGGCAGGTCGGCCGGAATGCCGGTGCCGAGCAGCACAGCCAGGCTGTTCTGGTCCTGGGCAACCAGGCGCTGGTACTGGGCCAGCTTGACCCGGGCACCTTCTACCGATGTCCGTGCCTGGCTCAGGTCCAGGGCCGAAGCCACCCCTACTTCATTGCTGCGCAAGGTCAATGCGTAGCTTTGCTCGTAAGTCTTGAGGGTGTCTTCGGTCAGCTTGAGCAGGTCCTGATCGGCCTGCCAGGTGAAGTAGGCGTTGGCCACGCTGGCCACCAGGGCGATCTGGGTCGATCGCCGCGCTTCTTCGCTGGACAGGTAGATTTCCAGTTGCTGCTCGGTGAGGCTGCGCACGCGACCGAACAGGTCGAGTTCGTAGGCGCTCACGCCCAGGGTGGCCGAGTAGGTGCTGGTGATACCGGATTCGCCAGTCTGCGACATATCGGCCGGCATGCGCTGACGGCTGCCGCTACCGGTGGCGCTGACCGCCGGGAACAGATCGGCCCGCTGGATGCGGTACTGCGCCCGGTAGGCATCGATGTTCAGGGCCGCGACCTTCAGGTCGCGGTTGTTGACCAGCGAGGTCTGGATCAGCTGCTGCAGCGCCGGGTCATGGAAAAACTGACGCCAGCCCTGTTCGGCAGCGGCCACTTGCGCCGACTCGGTCGGCGAGTAGGCAGGGCCTTGCGGCCACTGCGCGGCCACCGGCGATTCCGGGGTCTGGTAGTCAGGGATCAGCGAGCAACCGCCCAGCATGAAAGCGGTGATCGCCAGGGACAACAGGGACTTACTCATTGCCCAGCCTCATTGCGTGGAGTGGCAGGTGTGGCGTCTTCTTCTTCGGCTTTTTTGCCGGTGAACATCGACGACACGGTAACGAAGAACAGGGGTACCCAGAAAATCGCGAGGACGGTGGCCGTCAACATGCCGCCGATTACCCCGGTACCGATCGCGTGCTGGCTGCCCGAGCCCGCACCGGTAGAGGTAGCCAACGGTACCACGCCGAGGATGAACGCCAGCGAGGTCATGATGATCGGCCGCAAACGCATCCGGCAGGCTTCGATGGCCGCGTCGACCAGGTTGCGGCCCTGCTCGTGCAGTTCCTTGGCGAACTCGACGATCAGAATCGCGTTCTTCGCCGCCAGGCCGATGGTGGTCAACAGTCCCACCTGGAAGTACACGTCGTTGGACAGGCCGCGAAGGCTGGTGGCCAACAGTGCACCAATGATCCCGAGCGGTACCACGAGCATGACCGCGATCGGAATCGACCAGCTTTCATACAGCGCCGCCAGGCACAGGAACACCATCAGCAGCGACAACGCGTACAGGGCAGGGGCCTGGGAGCCCGACAGGCGCTCCTCGTACGACAGACCGGTCCAGGAGTAACCGATACCCTTGGGCAGTTGCGCGGCGATACGTTCAACTTCGAGCATGGCCTCACCGGTACTGTAGCCAGGGGCCGGGGCACCGAGAATCTCCATGGCTTCTACACCGTTGTAACGCGCAAGCTTCGGTGCACCGTAGATCCACTCGCCTTTGGCGAAGGAGGAGAACGGCACCATCTCGCCGGCGGCGTTGCGCACGTACCACTTCTGCAGGTCTTCGGGGCTCATGCGCGAAGCGGACTCACCCTGGATGTAGACCTTCTTCACCCGACCGCGGTCGATGAAGTCGTTGACGTAGCTGGCACCCAGGGCAATCGACAGGGTGTTGTTGATGTCGGCAATGGTCACGCCCAAGGCACTGGCGCGCTCGTCGTCGACGGTCAGCTGGTATTGCGGTTCATCGTTCAGACCGTTCGGACGCACGGCCGAGAGGATCTTGCTTTGCGCGGCCATGCCGAGGAACTGGTTGCGCGCTTCCATCAGCTTGTCGTGACCCACACCGGAACGGTCTTGCAGGAACACGTCGAAACCGGTGGCGTTACCCAGCTCCAGTACCGCAGGCGGGGCAAAGGCGAACACCATCGCGTCACGGAAGGTGAAGAAGTGTTGCTGGGCACGGGCGGCCAGGTTGAACACGTTGTTCTCGGCGGAACGTTCTTCCCAGGGCTTGAGCATGATGAAGGCCATACCCGAGCTCTGACCGCGACCGGCGAAGTTGAAGCCGTTTACGGTGAACACCGAGGCGACGGTGTCGGCTTCCTTGTCCAGCAGGTAGCTGCGCATCTCGTCGATCACCACCTGGGTCCGCTCGGCACTGGAGCCGGCTGGTGTCTGCACCTGGGCAAACAGTACGCCCTGGTCTTCTTCCGGGAGGAACGCGGTAGGGATGCGGGTGAACAGCCAGATCATGCCGACCACGATCAGCAGGTAGGCCAGCAGGTACGGCGCCTTGTGCCGCAACATGTTGCCGACACCGCGCTCGTAGCTCTGTACGCTGCGATCGAAGTTACGGTTGAACCAGCCGAAGAAGCCGCGTTTGGGAACGTGATGTTCACCCTTGGGAATCGCCTTGAGCATGGTTGCGCACAGGGCAGGGGTGAAGATCAGCGCTACCAGCACCGACAGCGCCATGGCCGAAACGATGGTGATCGAGAACTGCTTGTAGATCACCCCGGTCGAGCCGCTGAAGAATGCCATGGGCAGCAGTACCGCCGAGAGCACCATGGCGATACCCACCAGTGCGCCCTGGATCTGGCCCATGGACTTCTTGGTGGCTTCCTTGGGTGACAGGCCCTCTTCGGCCATTACCCGCTCGACGTTTTCCACCACAACGATGGCATCGTCCACCAATAGACCGATGGCCAGTACCATGCCGAACATGGTCAGGGTGTTGATGCTGAAGCCGGCGGCAGCGAGGATGCCGAAGGTACCGAGCAATACCACGGGCACCGTCATCGTGGTGATGATGGTGGCGCGGAAGTTTTGCAGGAACAGGTACATCACCAGGAACACCAGCACGATCGCTTCGATCAGGGTATGGATTACCCCGCTGATCGATTCGGTCACCACTGGCGTGGTGTCATACGGGAACACCGCCTTCATGCCTTCCGGGAAGAACGGCTCGAGGTCGCTGATGGTCTTGCGCAGTGCCTTGGCGGTATCCAGCGCGTTGGCGCCGGTCGCCAGCTTGACCGCCAGACCCGAGGCCGGTTTGCCGTTGAACTGCGCGCTCACGGCGTAGTTCTCACCACCCAGGCTGACGTTGGCGACATCGCTCAGGCGTACCTGCGAGCCATCGCGGTTGACCTTGAGCAGGATCTTCTCGAACTGCTCGGCGGTCTGCAGACGGGTCTTGCCGATGATGGTGGCGTTCAGCTGAGTCCCTGGCAGGGCCGGCAGGCCGCCGAGCTGGCCAGAGGAAATCTGCACGTTCTGTGCAGCCACTGCAGTGCGCACGTCGACGGGGGTCAGCTGGTACTTGTTGAGCTTGGCCGGGTCGAGCCAGATCCGCATCGCATACTGGGCACCGAACACCTGGAAGTCACCGACACCGGCGGTCCGCGAGATCGGGTCCTGCATGTTGGAGACGATGTAGTTGGCCAGGTCGTCCTTGGTCATGCTGCCGTCTTCAGACACCAGACCGATTACCAGCAGGAAGTTCTTCACCGCCTTGGTAACGCGAATACCCTGTTGCTGTACTTCTTGCGGCAGCAGCGGGGTTGCCAGGTTCAGCTTGTTCTGGACCTGGACCTGAGCGGTATCGGGGTTGGTGCCCTGCTCGAAGGTCGCGGTAATGGTCATGGTGCCGTCGGAGTTACTTTCCGACGAGACATAACGCAGGTTATCGATACCGTTGAGCTGTTGCTCGATCACCTGAACCACCGTGTCCTGTACGGTCTGCGCCGAGGCGCCCGGATAGGTTACGGCGATGGCGATGGCCGGTGGCGCAATGCTCGGGTACTGGTTGATTGGCAACTTGAGGATCGACAACGCGCCGACCAACATGATCACCAAGGCGATCACCCAGGCAAAAATCGGGCGATCGATAAAAAATCTCGACATGGTTTACTCCCCTTTGGCCTCTGCATTCGTTGCATTGGCCTGGGTGGTCTGGGCAGGTTTGACGTTGGTGGCTTCGCTGACCTTCACCTCGACACCCGGTTTGACGTACTGCAGGCCTTCGGTGATCACGCGGTCACCGGCGTTGAGGCCTTCCTGGATCAGCCACTCGCTGCCAACGGTCCGGCTGGCCTTGAGCTGGCGCAGCTCGACCTTGTTTTCCTGGTTGACGACCAGTGCAGTCGGCTGGCCCTTGAGGTCGCGGGTCACGCCTTGTTGCGGCACCAGGATGGCCTGGTCGTTGACGCCGGCCTTCAGGCGCGCGTGGACGAACATGCCCGGCAGCAGGTTGTGTTCGGGGTTGGGGAACACGGCACGCAGGGTGACCGAACCTGTGGTCGGATCAACCGACACTTCGGAGAACTCCAGGCGACCTTCCTGGCGGTAGGTGCTGCCGTCTTCCAGGGTCAGGGTGACCTTGGCGGCGTTGTCACCGACCTTCTGCAACTGGCCGCTTTCCAGTTCACGGCGCAGCTTGAGCAGCTCGGCCGAAGACTGGGTGACGTCGACATAGATCGGGTCCAGTTGCTGGATGACGGCCATGGCGTCGGCCTGGCCATTGTTGACCAGGGCGCCTTCGGTGACTGCGGAACGACCGATACGGCCGCTCAGCGGGGCCAGCACCTTGGTGTAGCGCAGGTCGATCTGGGCACTGCGCAGCGCGGCTTCAGCCTGCAAACGTTTGGCTTGCGCGTCGTCGTATTCCTGGCGGCTTACGGCTTGTTCGGCAACCAGTTGCTTGTAGCGTTCGGACAGCGAACGGGTCGATTGCAGGTTGGCCTGAGCGCTGGTCAGGGTCGCCTCGTACACTGACGGGTCGATCTGGTAGAGCTGCTGGCCTTCCTTGACCTCGGTACCTTCCTTGAACAGACGCTTGAGAATGATGCCGTTGACCTGTGGGCGAACTTCAGCAATGCGATAAGCAGTGGTCCGCCCCGGCAGGTCGGAGGTGAGGGTATAGGCTTGAGTTTTCAGGGTTACGACGCCGACCTGAGGCGCTTGCGCAACGGGCGCAGCCTCTTCCTTTTTACAGCCACTGAGCAGTGTTGCCAGGGCGACGGCGGATACCAGAGCGGTAACAGCTGGCTTGAATTGCATGAAGATCCTCGGGTCGCAAGAGCTGAAGACGCTCAAGAATAGTGGAAAGGGTGTTTAAGAAAAAATTCTGTCGAGTGGATAAATAGCTTGCTAAGGAATATACTTACATTCATGGTTGTTTGTAAATACCTTGCTGACGATGCCCCAGGCCGCTGCAAGCCTTGAATTTCATATGCCGGTCACAATCTGCAAAAGGTTGGCCCGGCCCAGCTCCCGGATGGCCACAGGCACGTCTGGGTCTTGATGAGGTTGTACTGCCATGGTCCGTAGAACCAAAGAGGAAGCCCAGGAAACCCGCGCCCAGATACTTGAGGCAGCAGAAAAGGCCTTCTACAAGCGCGGAGTGGCGCGCACCACGCTCGCCGATATCGCCAAACTGGCCGGGGTTACCCGTGGCGCTATCTATTGGCATTTCAACGACAAGGCCGAGCTGGTCGAAGCGATGCTCGACAGCCTGCATGAGCCTCTCGACGCCCTGGCCCGGGCCAGCGAAAGTGAAGACGAGCTGGATCCGCTCGGCTGCATGCGCAAGCTGCTGGTCCAGTTGATGCACCAGTTGGTGCTTGACCCGAAAACCCGCCGTATCAATGAAATTCTGCATCACAAGTGCGAGTTCACCGATGATATGTGCGAAATTCGCCAGCAACGGCAAACCTCGACAGATGAGTGTCATGCCCATATCGCGTTGTCGCTGGGCAATGCAATCAAGCGCGGGCAATTGCCCGCTGATGTGAATCCGGATCGTGCAGCACTGGCGATATATGCCTACATCGACGGTCTGATTCGACGCTGGCTGCTCTTGCCGGAAAGCTTCGACTTGCTCGGTGATGCCGAGCAATGGGTCGATACCGGGCTGGATATGCTGCGCTTGAGCCCCTCATTGCGCAAATAGGACTTTGTGAAGGTTTGTGATGAAATATGTCCACAACCTTCGGATCCGTCCTACCCATGGCCGCGTAATTGCGCGTCAGGCAACGCCAGTGCGGCTGTCAGTCCGAGCACAGACACCATAGCACTGCCCAGTAATAAATGGCGGAAGGTTGTCAGCAATTGCAGCTGCAGTTGTTCGTCCGGCATGCCCGCCTTGAGGCTGCCGAGCAACGCATCGCCGGCCAGGCTCAGGCCCGTGCCCTGCAGCATTGCCAGCAACATTGCCGACATACAGGCCACGCCCATGGCGCCACCCAGCGATCGGAACAGGTTGCTGGTGCTGGTGGCCACGCCGATATCCTGCGCCTGTACCGCACTTTGCGCCGCCACCAGCGACGTCGGGAACTGCAGGCCCGAGGCAATCCCGGTCAGGATCATGAACAAGCCGCTGAGCCAGGCCGCTTGCGGTGCGGTGAACGCCATGCCAACGATGGCAAACGGCATCAGCAGCGCGCCGCCGAGGATCTGCGGTTTGAAGCGTCCGGTGAAACTGGTCAGGCGGCCCCCGCAGTAAGCACCGATTGGCAAGCCGATGGCCAGCGGCAGAATATGCAGGGCGGTACTGTCTGCGCCGGCGCCGGTGATGCTCTGGTAGCGCAGGGGCATCAACATGGTCAGGGAAATGGCCTGAAAGCTGGTGAAGAACAATGTACACCAGCACAGCGTAGCGACCCGGTTGGAGAATAGCTTGAGGGGTAGCAGGGGTTCGGCGACCTGACGCTCATGGCGCACAAACACCCACAACCCGAGCAGCGCGCACAGCACCAGGACACTGACTTCGGGCGTATGCCACGCGTGTCCCTGGCCGATCAGGGTGATGCTCAGCATCAGGCTGCCCAGACCAAAAATCAGCAGGGCCGCGCCCAGGTAGTCCACCTGGGCCTGGCGCTGTGGCACCACCAACGTGTGCAGCGCGCGGCGGGTTACCCACCAGGCGGTCAACCCCAAGGGCAGGTTCAGCCAGAACACCCAGCGCCACGACAGGTACTCGGTAAGGTAGCCGCCCAACACCGGGCCGAGCACACTGGCCAGGGCGTACATGCTGCTGAAGTAACCCTGGTAGCGACCGCGTTCACGCGGTGGCACGAAGTCGCCAATGATCGCCTGGCTGACCGACACCATGCCGCCGGCGCCAATACCCTGCAGCACCCGGGCGAGGATCAGTTGCTCCATGTTTTGCGCCACGGCGCAGAATAGCGAGGCCAGGGTGAACAGCGCGGTGCCAGTGAGGATCATCCGCCGCCGGCCATACAGGTCACCCAGTTTGCCGTAGATCGGCACGGCCACGGTCATGGCCACCATGTAGCCGGAGATCACCCAGGCCAGCAGGCCGACGTCATTGAACTGCGCGGAAATCGCCGGCATCGACACAGCGACGATCGTCTGGTCGAGGGCACCCAGGAAAATAGCCAGCATCAGCGCCATCAGTACGCTGCGCAGAACCGGTTGAGGTGTGTTGAGTTGGGTCACAGGCCAGCTCGAAAAGGCAGGGTTATCGTGCAGCGCCTGGCTGCACAAGCACGTGCCGACCAGTGTACTCGATAGCTTGCTAAGCGTCTGCCTCGATCAACACGGCGTGCCGATCGACTGCTGGCCTTGCCTTACCTGAGGGCGCTGAGGGTTGCAGTGTGCGGTACACAATGGGCCAGGCTGCAGCTGGCTGCCGAATACGGCTGATGGCGAGCCTGTTCGACCCGGTAAGCGGCGGTGCCATAAAGCCCGAGCACTGCGGCAATGGCGCAGACAACTGCGCATCTTCTGGATTTGAGGCCCATGATGCTCACCTCTTTCAACCAGCACATACGTGCTACTTAAAGCATAGGCCAGTATTGCCCCGACTGCCGGCTTACTGCAGGTCGCGGTCCCATTGCGGCTCGGCGGTGAAACGTTCGGCGAGAAAGTCGAGCATGCTGCGCAGGGTGGCCGGCATGTGTTTGCGCGAGGTGTACACGGCATTGAGGTTGAGCTCCTGGGGCTTGGCCTGTGGCAACAACCGGATCAGTTCACCGCTACGCAAGGCGGCTGCAGCCTGGTAGGTCGGCAGCATGGCGATACCGCTGCCGGCCAGAGCTGCGCGTTGCAGCGTCATGGCTTCATTGGCGCTGATGTTGCCTTGCACCGGCACCGAAACGCTTTCGCCGTTTACCTCGAAGTGCCACAAGTGGCGGCCAAAGTAGGAGTGAGTCAGGCAGTTGTGCCGGGTCAGGTCCTCCACTTGCATCGGTGTCGAATGCTCGCGCAGGTAGGCGGGAGCTGCACACACTACCGAGCGGCAGACGCTGAGGCGGCGGGCAATCAGGTTGGGGTCCAGTTCATTGCTGGTGCGGATGGCCAGGTCGATGCGTTCATCCACCAGGTTCACGGTGCGATCGAGCATTTGCAGGTCGATGGTGACCCCGGGATAGCGTTTGACGTAGGCCGCGACGGCATCCACCAGCTGCGCCTGGCCAAACGAGGTGCTGACGCTGATGCGCAACTCGCCTCGTGGCGCCTCGTCCGGGGCGCGTACAGCCGCTTGCAGGTCGCCGGCCAGTTCCAGCATCTGCCGGCAGCGTGACAGCGTTTCCTGGCCTGCGGCGGTCAGACTCAGACGGCGGGTGGTGCGCTGCATCAGGCGGGCGCCGACCCAGTCTTCCAGCTCGGCGAGGTAACGCGACACCACGGGACGGGACAGGTCCAGATGGTCGGCGGCAGCGGATTGGCTGCCCAGGTCGACCACCGTGACGAACACCCGCATTGCGCTCAGACGATCCATGATTTGCCCGGATTCAGAAACAAACTAGTCCTGATAATCGCATTTTTTGCGACGGATCGCGCAACTAAGCTGTTGCCCATGGTCCCACTTTCAGGAATTGCCTTGATGCGTCGTTCGTTTTCCCTGCGCGGTTTTTTACTGGCGTTGGCCACTCTCGGTGCGCTGGCCCAGGTTCAAGCGGCTGAGCAGCCGTTGCACTTGACTGTCTACAACCCGGGGAGCGAGGCGCTGTTCCCGGTCAGCTCTGTGATTGTCAGCGGCAAGCACGATGCCATTCTGGTAGATGCCCAGTTCGGCAAGGCGCAAGCCGAACAGGTGCTGGCGAAACTGCGCGCCAGCGGCAAACACCTGACCACCATCTATATCAGCCATGGTGATCCGGATTACTACTTCGGCCTGCAGACGCTGACCGAGGCTTTTCCCGACGCCAGGGTGGTTGCCTCGCCCGCTACGGTTGACCATATCAAACAGACGATGGATGCCAAGTTGGCGTACTGGGGCCCACAAATGGGCGCAGACAAACCCGCCAGGCTTGTCGTGCCAGAGGTGTTGGCGGGTAACCGGCTGACGCTGGAGGGCCAGGACCTCGAGGTGATCGGCCTGGATGGCCCGCAGCCAGACCGCAGCGTTGTCTGGATCCCGTCGATCAAGGCGGTGGTCGGTGGCGTGGTGGTGGCGAACAACCTGCACGTATGGATGGCCGATACGCAAACCGCGCAATCGCACCGCGACTGGCTGGCGACCCTTGAGCGTATCGAACAGCTCAAGCCGCGCACGGTAGTGCCCGGTCATTACTTGGGCCAGCCGGGTGAAGCGCTTGAAGCTGTGCGCTTTACTGCCAGTTACATCCGCGCCTTCGACGCCGAAACCGCCAGGGCCGGCAATGCCGACGGGCTGGTTGCGGCCATGAACAAGCGTTACCCGGACCTGGGCGAACAGAGCTCGCTGGAGCTCAGTGCCAAGGTCGCCAAGGGCGAAATGAAGTGGTAACAACTCGTTAATCCTGACAGGAGCGTTTCCATGAGCAAGATTGCAATCATCGGGGCTACCGGACGTGCCGGCAGCCAGTTACTGGAAGAAGCGCTGCGTCGTGGCCACCGCGTCACGGCCATAGCCCGCAACCCGGCAGAATTGCAGGGGCGTGAAGGAGTCACCACGGTGGCGCTGGATGTCACCGATGCCGACGCGCTGGAGCGGGCACTGGTTGGGCACGACCTGGTGCTCAGCGCCGCGCATTTTTCCGGCATCAAGCCGCAGGCGATTATCGAGCCGGTGAAAAAGGCAGGGGTGAAACGCCTGCTGGTCGTCGGCGGGGCGGGCAGCCTGCTGCTGCCATCGGGGCACAAGGTCATCGACAGCCCTGATTTCCCTGAGGCTTACAAGGCCGAGGCCACCGCCGGTGGGCATTACCTGGACACCTTGCGTCAGGAAAAAGAACTGGACTGGACCTTTCTCTCACCCTCTGCCGAGTTTGTCGAAGGCGCGCGCACGGGTCACTACCAGACGGGCAAGGACCACTTGCTGATCGGTGCTGACGGCAAAAGCTTGATCACCTTTGCAGACTACGCCATCGCCATGCTCGACGAAGTGGAAAAGCCTGCACACTCGCGTCAACGCTTTACTGTTGGCTACTGATCGCGCCGGCCCTGCGCCTGCACGCACAACCAGTCGAACAGTTCAAGCAGGGCGGGGCTGTTCGAGCCCTGCGGGCGGACCAGGTAATAGGCCTGGCCCGTCCTGACCTTTAGCGGGAAGGGCGTCACCAGGCGCCCGCTCTTGAGGTCGTCACCGATCAGCGACCAATCACCGATGGCAACGCCGGTGCCCTGGGAAGCCATCGACATCGCCATGTCCAGGGTTTCGAAATGCTGGCCTTTGCTGTGCCGTGGCAGGTTGGCGCCTGCGGCATTGAGCCAGACGTTCCAGTCATGGTGATCGCGGGTTGGGTGCAGCAGCATGTGCTGGTCGAGGTCGGCCAGCCGGGTGATGGGCAGGTCACCAGACACCAGTTGCGGCGCGCATACCGGTGTCAGTTGTTCATCGAACAGCTTGAGGGTGTGCAACCCGTGGTTGGGCGCCGCACCGTACACCACGGCGGCATCGAAGACCTCGCGGCGAAAGTCCACGCCATGGTGCACCGTGGTGGTCAGCTCCACCGGTACGTCCGGGCGCAGTGCCTGCCATTCCATCAAGCGTGGCAACAACCAGCGCATCACACAGGTAGGCGCCTTGAACTGCAGCGTGGTGCTGCGCGCCCCCACATGCTGCACGCCTTCCTCGATCAAGGCGAACACCTGTTGAACCCGCGGCAGCCAGTCCTGACCTTCGCGGGTAAGGCTCAGGCCTCGGGCCTGGCGCAGGAACAGCGCGTACCCCAGGTGCTCCTCGAGCCCGGCAATCTGCCGGCTGACCGCACCTTGGGTGATGTGCAATTGTTGGGCAGCCCGGGTGAAGTTGCAGCACTGGGCCGTGACCAGAAACGTATGCAGGGCGGGCAAGGGGGGCAGGCGTTTCATTATCGTCAAGCCATGATCTGTAGACATGGCTAGTATGCGCTTTTTTGCATTGTGCCGTTAGCGTGGCGGCAGTCCAATAGAGCCTGTTTTCAGCACAACAACAGGCAGGCGAACATGGCAACTTGCGGCGAAGTACTGGTCAAACTCCTTGAAGGCTATGGCGTTGACCATGTCTTCGGAATTCCCGGCGTGCACACCGTCGAGCTTTACCGCGGGTTGGCACAATCGTCTATCCGGCACATTACCCCGCGCCATGAGCAAGGCGCAGGTTTCATGGCTGATGGCTACTCGCGTACCCGTGGCAAACCCGGCGTCTGCTTCATCATCACTGGCCCCGGGATGACCAACATCACCACCGCGATGGGGCAGGCTTACGCCGATTCCATTCCGATGCTGGTGATCTCCAGCGTTCAGTCGCGCAATCAGCTGGGCGGCGGTCGCGGCAAGCTGCATGAGCTGCCGGCACAGGGCAGCCTCGTCGCCGGTGTGGCGGCGTTTTCCCATACCCTGATGAGTGCCGACGACCTGCCGATGGTGCTGGCCCGTGCCTTTGCCGTATTCGACGGCGCCCGTCCACGTCCGGTGCACATCGAGATCCCCCTGGATGTATTGGTTGAAGATGCCGACCACCTGCTCGGCAGTGCGCCGGTGCGCATTGCCCGCGCTGGCGCGGCACCGGCTCCGGTGGCGCAGATGGCCGCCTTGCTGGCCAGCGCTCGCCGCCCACTGATCCTCGCCGGTGGCGGCGCCATCGATGCCAGCGCAGCGCTGACACGCCTGGCTGAATACCTGCAGGCTCCGGTGGCACTGACCATCAATGCCAAAGGCGTGCTGCCATCGAGCCATCCACTGCAGATCGGTTCCACCCAGTCGTTGGTCGCCACCCGTGCACTGGTGGCCGAAGCAGACGTGGTGCTGGCGATCGGTACCGAACTTGCCGAAACCGACTACGACGTGACTTTCAAAGGTGGCTTCGAAATTCCTGGCCGCCTGCTGCGCATCGACATCGACCCGGACCAGACCGTACGCAACTACCCGCCGGAAATCGCCCTGGTGGCCGACGCCACGGTCGCGACGCAGGCCCTGCTGGTGGCCCTGGCCGAACAGCCTGCACCGGTACGCGGCGCTGAGTGGGGCGCCAGCCGTGCGGCACGCCTGCGCGAAACGCTGCTGGCCGATTGGGACCTGCCAATGCACAGCCAGACGCGGATGCTCAAGACCCTGCTCGACACGTTGCCGAACGCCATTCTGGTGGGTGACTCGACCCAACCGGTGTACACCGGCAACCTGACCCTGGACATGGATCAGCCACGCCGCTGGTTCAACGCCTCCACCGGTTACGGCACCCTCGGCTACGCCTTGCCGGCGGCCATGGGCGCCTGGCTCGGCAGTGCCGAGGCCATTGAAGAGCGGGCACCGGTGATCTGCTTGATCGGCGACGGCGGCCTGCAGTTCACTCTGCCGGAACTTGCCAGCGCGACCGAAGCCCAGGTGCCGTTGATTGTCGTGTTGTGGAATAACCAAGGGTACGAGGAAATCAAGAAGTACATGGTCAACCGCGCCATCGAGCCGGTGGGCGTCGACATCCACACCCCGGACTTCATCGGCGTGGCCAAGGCGCTCGGTTGTGCGGCCCTGGAAGTCTGCGATATCGACGGATTGCGCCAGGCGCTGCGCCAGGCCTGCGAGCGCAAGGGTCCGAGCCTGATCGAGATCGACCAGAACCAGTGGCAGCAGGCAGTACCGGCCTAAGCGGCCTTGCGCAATGCTTTACAGTGCGCTGCGCAACCGGGCCAGGTCCCGTGCCGGCGGCGCGCCGTAAAGCCGGCTGTATTCACGGCTGAATTGCGACGGGCTCTCGTAACCCACCCGGTAGCCGGCCACGGCTGCCTCCAGGCCATCGTTGAGCATCAGCCGCCGCGCTTCCTGCAGGCGCAATTGCTTTTGATACTGCAGCGGGCTCATCGAGGTCACCGCCTTGAAGCGATGGTGCAGGGTGGAACTGCTCAGGTTCACTTCGCGGGCCAGATCCTCGATGCGCAGCGGGCGATGAAAGTGCTGATTGAGCCAGGTGATCGCCTGGCAGACCCGATGGGTCTGGCTGCTCGACATGGCAATTTCATACAGGCGGTAGCCCTGCGGCCCGCGTAGCAAGCGGTACATGATTTCCCTGCGGATCAACGGCGCCAGGACGGCGATGTCCTTGGGCGTATCCAGCAAGCGGATCAAGCGCAACAAGGCGTCGAGCAGCAATGGATCGGTACGTTCGACATACAGCCCACGCCCCGATGGCAGCGCAGGAACCCCCATCGGACCGGCTTCGGCAAGCAGGCTGTTGATCTGCGCCGGGTCGATGTTGAGGCGCACGCCGAGGCTCGGGTTCTCCGGGCTGGCTTCGAGCAGCACGCCGCTGAGCGGCAGCGCCACCGACAACACCATGTAGTGCAACGGGTCGTAGGCGTAGCGTTCATCGCCCAGACTGATTTCCTTGCTGCCATGGGCCATGATGCACAACGCTGGTTGTGCCAGGGTAGGCACCGACCGCACGCTTTCTTCGTAACGCACCAGGTACAGGTTCGCGATGGCCGATTCTGCCGTCGTGGTTCCCGGTGCATGGCGACGCACCAGGTCGGCCAGCTCCTGACGTTGCTGTTCCAGGGTCGGGTCGAGAACCTGGCGTTCAGGGTCGAGCGTAGACATCACGAGTACTTCCAGAAAGGGACTGAAGCAGCATAGGTTTGTGCAAGCTGCAGCGCTAGCCAAATGCTGTCGAGCGCTTGCCTGATCCTGCCGCGCGCAGGATCAGGCAAGCGTGTGACAGGAATGGCCTAACGGCGCGTGCGAGGTGTCGCCTAACCTTGGCAGCCTGGTACTACGATCTGGCTGCTCTAGGAGAAATGCGCATGACCTCGTCTCACTCGGTCACTCACCTTGCTTTTATCCGGGCCAGTAGCGGTCGCTCCGTGGAACTGGGCCAACGCTTGCGCCAGTTGCTCGAACCGTCGCGGCAAGCACCGGGCTGCCTGCAGTTCAACCTGCAACAGTCCCAGGCCGACGCCGACCTGTGGTTGCTCAGTGGTTTCTGGTGCGACCAGCAAGCGATGAGCGGTTACTTTGCCTCACCGACCCTGGACCTGTTTGGCGAGCTGGTTCAGGCCCAGGTGGTCGCCAGTCTCGATCTGCATACGTTCGGCGAGCCCACGGCGAGTTAGAATGACGGTTTTCGACAACCGATGTGGATTTGCAGCACATGGCACGTAAAGAGTTTTCGCAGTTTGAAGCGGTATCGGCAGCCGTACGCGGGGAAGAGGGTTACAACGCGGCAATCGCGGTGAAAGGCCTGGGTGCCACCGGCGCGCCGCGTTTTCACAAGGTACTTGAAGGGCAGACGTTCAAGACTGCCCTGGCTGCTGACGAAGCGGCCTGCGCTGAACTGGAGCGCCTGCAGGGCGTCAGTGACGACGCCGAGCTGGTCTGGTAACTCAGCTGTTGACCTGCGGGCGGGCCATTTTGAACAGGTTGCCCAGCTCGAAATAGTCCGCAGGGCCCCCCCCGCGCAGAATCGGTTGCGCGGCTGCGGTGTCATAGATGCCGTCTTTGAGCAGGTGCTCGGCAATGTGCACCGCCACCACTTCACCCAGAATCAACCAGCTAGGTACCGGCACCTGGTCGGCGCGCTGCAACTGGATAATCTGGGTCACCTTGCATTCGAATGACACCGGGCTTTCCTGCACCCGTGGCACTGCGATAACCCTGGACGCTACCGGCGTCAGGCCGCTCAACGCGAACTCGTCGACGTCGGCCGGCACGGCTGCGCAGCTCTGGTTCATGGCGTTGGCCAGGGGCAGGGTGGCCAGGTTCCAGGCGAATTCGCCGGTTTTCTCGATGTTGTTCAGGCTGTCTTTGCGCCCGACGCTGGAGAAACCGATGATCGGTGGAATGTAGTTGAAGGCGTTGAAGAAACTGTAGGGCGCGAGGTTCAAGCGACCTTCGTCATCCTGGGTGGAGATCCAGCCAATAGGGCGCGGGCCGACGATTGCATTGAAGGGATCGTGGGGCAGGCCGTGGCCTTTGCCGGGTTCGTAGTAATACATCTGCCTTGAAGCCTTACCGATGAGTAAGTGCCTAGTGTGCCAAGGCTTTGCCCGGCTGAAAACGATTAAGCCCGGCCGAGGCCGGGCTGAGTGCCGCGCATCAGTGCTCAGCTGATGCGGTGGGCCTGGGTACGATCGAAACCGTCTTCGGCGAATTTGGCACCGCCGGTGCGATCGAAGCCGTCTTCGGCGAATTTGGCGCCGCCAGTGCGATCGAAACCGTCTTCGGCGAATTTGGCGCCGCCGGTGCGGTCGAAGCCGTCTTCGGCGAATTTGGCGCCGCCAGTGCGATCAAAACCGTCTTCTGCAAAGGTTGCCGACTGGGTCTGGAGGGCGCTGAAACTGTGGGCGTTGGTGCGATCGAAGCCGTCTTCAGCAAAAGCGTTGGCAGCCAGTACCGAGAAGGCGAGGGTCAGGATCAGTTTGCTTTTCATGGTCGTTGCTCCGGGGTGGTGTGGGGTTGTTTCTTTCTATGGGTTCAATGCTACGCCGATTAATTTGATTAAAAAGAGCAAAAAATGGCGCATATAAATCGATTAATTAGATGTATTTGGCGACGAGAATTACTGTTTCACGGGTCACGCCGTTGATTCAGGTAAGTGGTTTGTCAGTAGTCAAAGACTAAGGCGCGAGGATTAATGAGGCGTTAAGCGAATAATTCTCGAGGCCAACGCTTTTTTCATTAGTCCACTACCGTTTTTTCATCAGCCGCTCAGCAGTCTGTGCCGCACCTGACTATGGAGCGGCACTGCATGAACAAACTTCCCCAGATCACACTGGCCTTCTGGGTCATGAAAATCTGCGCAACCACTTTGGGCGAGACGGCGGGCGACCTGCTGTCGATGACACTGAACGTGGGCTATGCCCTGAGTTCGGTGCTGCTGATCAGCGTGTTTCTGGTCACCCTGGTGACCCAGTTGTTGTCGAGGACCTATCACCCGGTGCTCTATTGGCTGGTGATCCTTTCGACCAGTACGGCGGGCACCACCATGTCCGATTTCATGGACCGTACCCTCGGCCTGGGTTACGCCACCGGCTCGGCAATTCTGATCGGTATCCTGATGCTGACCTTTGCCTTGTGGCGCCTGAGTGGCAACCCGCTGGACGTGAATCGCATCACCTCGCGCAAGGGGGAGTTGTTCTACTGGGTCGCCATCCTGTTCTCCAACACCTTGGGCACGGCATTGGGCGACTACCTGGCGGATGACTCCGGGTTGGGCTTTGCCGGCGGTGCGCTGTTGATCGGTTCGGCTATCGCGCTGGTGGTGGTGGCACGCTACTGGACGCGGATATCGACCGTTGTGCTGTTCTGGATTGCGTTCGTGCTGACCCGCCCCTTTGGCGCGACCCTGGGCGACTTCCTGACCAAACCGCATGAGAAGGGTGGCCTGGACTTTGGCACCGTGGGCTCGTCCGCGGTACTCGGCGCCGTGCTGCTGGTGCTGATTGGCATGGCTTACTACTACAACAACCGCAATCAGCGCCAGACGGTCTCTGAACTGTCCTGATTCGCCGGCATGAAAAAAGGGGGCCTCCAGTGTTGGAGGCCCCCTTTTTTATCAACCCGCAGAGTTGATCAGTCGGTGGTAATGCGCGAATGCGTGCGGGTGTCTTTCATGAACACGTACACCAGCAACGAGCAGGCAATACAGGCGGTCACGTACCAGTAGTAACCGGTTTCCATGCCGATGCTCTTGAACCACAGGGCCACGTATTCAGCGGTACCGCCGAAGATCGACACAGTCAGCGCGTACGGCAGGCCGACGCCCAGGGCGCGGATTTCGGTGGGGAACAGTTCGGCTTTGACCACGGCGTTGATCGAGGTGTAGCCGCTGACGATGATCAGCGCCGCCATGATCAGGAAGAACGCGCCCCACCAGGTCTGGATGGTGTGCAGGGTGGTCAGGATCGGCACGGTGCAGAGGGTGCCCAGCACACCGAAGGCGATCAGGATCGGGCGCCGGCCGATCTTGTCGGAGAGGCTGCCGATCACCGGTTGCAGGCACATGAACAGGAACAGCGTCGCCGCCGAAATGGTGGTCGAGTCGCTGATGCTCATGCCGACCGTGTTCACCAGGTACTTCTGCATGTAGGTGGTGTAGGTGTAGAAGGCCAGGGTGCCGCCCATGGTCAGGCCGACCACGGTTGCCAGTTCCTTGGGATGGCGCATCAGGGTGCGCATCAGGCTTTCCTTGGACTTTTCCTTTTTGGTGAACGAAGCGGTTTCTTCCATGCCACGACGCAGGTACAGGGCCACGACCGCGCACAGGGCGCCGATCACGAACGGTACGCGCCAGCCCCACGAGTACAGCTGCTCGGTGGTCAGGGTTTGCTGGAGGATAATCAGCACCGCCAGGGCAATGAGCTGGCCAGAGATCAGTGTCACGTACTGGAAGCTGGAGAAGAAGCCGCGACGCTCCTTGGTGGCCATTTCGCTGAGGTAGGTGGCCGAGGTGCCATATTCGCCACCGACGGACAGGCCCTGCATCAAACGGGCAATCACCAACAGGACGGGAGCGGCAACACCGATGGTCTCGTAGCCTGGCGTCAGGGCGATGACCAGCGAGCCTGCGCACATCAGCAGAACCGAGGCCATCAGCGCGGCTTTGCGGCCTTTGCGGTCGGCATACAGGCCCATCAGCCAGCCACCGATCGGGCGCATCAGAAAGCCCACGGCAAAGATTGCGGCGGTGTTCAACAGTTGTGCGGTGGTGTCGCCGGCAGGAAAGAAGGCTTTGGCGAAGTACAGGGAAAATGCGGCGTAAACGTACCAGTCGTACCATTCGACCATGTTGCCGATCGAACCGCTGAAAATCGACTTGAGCCGGCTTCGGGTGGTTTTTTCCGCGGCGGGCGCAATGGCCGCCCCGGCGGGCAGGGTGCTGGAGTTATCCATCGAAGGGACCTTCATAGTTGTTTTTGTGGAGCGCGCCGAAACGCAGCCTGCGAGGGCTATAGCAGGAGCTGTGCCAGGTGCTGGAGGCCCGGATTACAAGGGGTTCGCCCGATTGATGAGCGGAAATCCGCTCATGCTGCGAGGGGTGATCGGCAAGATTCCGCTTATTGCAGGAAGTCTTCGCGCAGCAGCCCGTGGCGCTGCATCTTCTCGTTGAGGGTGCGGCGCGGCAGCTGCAGCTCCTCCATCACCGCCTTGATTTCGCCTTTGTGGCGGCTCAGGGCCGCACGCAGGCAGTGAGCTTCAAAGGCTTCCTGCTGGGCAGCCAGCGACTGTCCGGATTCTACGGTGACAACGGCCGGTTCACCCAGGCCCAAGGCATGGCGCTCGGCCGCGTTGGCCAGTTCGCGGACGTTGCCCGGCCAGTCGTGGCTGAGCAGGTGACCCAACTGTGCGCCGCTCAGTTGAGGTGCCGTGCGCCCCACGCGCTCGGCGGCCTGGCGGGCAAAATGGGCAAACAGCAATGGGATGTCTTCACGCCGTTCGCGCAAGGGCGCCAGGCGCAGCTCGGCGACGTTCAGGCGGTAGGCCAGGTCTTCACGAAAGCGTCCGGCGCGGGCTTCTTCCAGCAGGTCGGGCTTGGTCGCGGCGATGATGCGCAAGTCGACGCGGATACTCTGGTTGGCCCCCAGACGCTCCAGCTTCTGCTCCTGCAACACACGCAGCAGCTTGGCCTGCTGGGCCAGGGGCATGCTTTCGATCTCATCGAGAAACACCGTGCCGCCATTGGCGTATTCCAGCTTGCCGATGCGTTTGCCCTGGGCGCCGGTAAAGGCCCCGCTTTCATGGCCGAACAGCTCGGCCTCGAACAAGGCTTCGGGAATCGCCGCGCAATTGAGTGCAACGAAGGGTTTGTCGGCCCGCGGACCGAAGTCGTGCAGGCAGCGGGCGACCTGCTCCTTGCCGCTGCCGGTTTCGCCACGGATCAGGACATTGACCGGCAGGTCGGCCAGGTCCAGTACCTGTTTGCGCAGTTGCTGCATGCCTTGCGACATGCCCAGCAGGGTCTGGTCCAGGCGTGCCTTGAGGTCGGCCTGCTCATGCAGGCGCCGGTTCTCCAGCACCAGTTGGCGTTTCTCCAGCGCGCGGCGCAGGCTGCCCAATAGGCTCTCCGGGCTGAAGGGCTTTTCGAGAAAGTCATAGGCGCCGTTGCGCATGGCGTCGACGGCCATGGGTACATCGCCATGCCCGGTCAGCAGAATCACCGGCAGGTCGGCATCGCGCGTCTGCAACTGCTCGAGTAACTGCAATCCGTCCATGCCCGGCATGCGCACATCGCTGAGGATCACCCCGGGGAAGTGTTCGGGCAATTGCTCCAGGCAGTCGCTGGCGCGGCTGAACAGTTGCACGTTGAAGCCGGACAGGCTCAGCCATTGTTCCACCGCGGTGCGGATGCTGGCTTCGTCGTCGACGACCATTACCGAGTTCAACATTAGGGCTCCGGGTCTCTGGGCAGGGTGAAGGCGAAGCAGGCGCCCCCGGGTTGGTTCTCGACGGTCAGGCGCCCGCCGGCTTCATGAATGATGCCATAGGAAATCGCCAGTCCAAGCCCCAGGCCTTCGCCGACGGGCTTGGTGGTGAAGAAGGGATCGAAGACATTGCCCAGGTGCTCGCCAGGGATGCCACCACCGCTGTCGAACACGCTGAGACGCCACTGATCGGCTGCCAGTTCAATACGGACTTCCAGGCGCTTGTAGCTTTTGCCGGCCATGGCATCCAGGGCATTGCGCAGCAAGTTGATCAGCACCTGTTCAAGGCGGATGGCATCACCGCGCACCCAGGCCGGCCGGGCCAGGTACAGGGCGACCTCTACCTGCTCGGCGCGAATGCGCGTCTCGAGCAGTTGCAGGGCCTGATCAACCACGGTGGCCAGGTCCAGGCGTTCGCGCAGGCCGCTGGGGCTGTTGCGGGCAAAGGTTTTCAGGTGGCCGGTGAGGGCGGCCATGCGTGTCAGCATCTGCTCCAGCGGCTCCAGTGCCTGACGTGCTTCGTCATAGCGCTGGTTGTCGAGCAGCAGGCGCAAGGTCGCCAGCTGCATGCGCTGGGTCGTCAACGGCTGATTGATTTCATGGGCCAGGGCGGCAGACATCTGCCCCAGGGCTGCGAGCTTGGCCGATTGCACCAGGCCTTCCTGCGCGGTGCGCAGGTCGCGGGTGCGTTCTTCGACCAACTGCTTGAGCTCTTCACGGCTACGCTGGCGCAAGCGGGCCAGGCGCAGGCGCTGGCTGATGAACAGCAGGGCAAACACCAGGCTCAGCCATACGGCCGCAGCGGCGAGGGCTGCATTGCGCCCGGCGTTGCTGACCTGCGGTTTGCGCAGCAGGTGCAAGGTCCAGCCTTCGGCTTCCAGTGGCAAGCTTTCCCACAGGTACTCGGTGCTGCCTTCCGGGCCCTGTACGCGGGTCAGGTGGCTGTTGTCACCGAAGCGGTTGAGGACCTGGTGCTGCAGTGGCACCAGCGGTTGCTTGTCGTACTGGCGGGTGACTGCCAGTTCGGCCCGGTCTTCGCGGCTCAAGGGCTTGAGCTCGCGGTAACGCCAGCCGTCCTGGTTGGCGATGAAGATGATCCCGCGGGCATCGCTGACCAGCAGGATATCGCTGCCCTGACGCCACTCACGTTCAAGTTCAGGGAACTCCAGCTTGACCACCATGGCCCCGAGAAAGCGCTGGTTCTCACCCTGCACCGCGCTGGAGAGAAAGTAACCGGGTACACCGCTGGTCACGCCCACGGCATAAAAGCGCCCGGTGCCCTGGCTCTGGGTCTGCTTGAAGTAGGGGCGAAAGGCGTAGTTGGAGCCCACATAGGTGCTGGGCAGGCGCCAGTTGCTGGCCGCCACGGCGAGGCCGGTGCTGTCCAGCAGCTCCAGGGTCGAGGAGTTGGCGGTGCTGTTGATGCGTTCGAGCTTGTGATTCAGGGCGTCCTGCACCGGCTTGTCGACCGGGCTGCTCAGGGCCTTGATCAGCTCCGGGTCCAGAGCCAGCACGGCTGGCAGGGCGCGGTAGCGGTCGATCAGGGTATGCAGCGAATTGGCGTACAGGCCCAGTTGCTGGCTGGCGCGGCCGGCGTCTTCAATCATCGCCTGACGTTTGGCGTGGTGCATGGCCCAGCCGGCAGTGAACAACATGCCGGCCAGTATGAAGAAAACAAACAGTCCCAAACGCAGGGCTCGGAAGGAAAGCGGCATGGTGCAGATCCCGGCAGATAGGGAAGGCCTCCTGGCCTTCCCTGGGTGCTTGGCGAGGTTTACAGCAGTTCGAAGCGCTGTTGCTGCACGGTCTGGGAGTCGAGCCCGACCTGGACATTGAACTCACCCGGTTCCGCCGCCCATTGCAGCTGGTTATTGTAGAACTTGAGGTCGTCTTCACTGAGGATGAAGGTCAGGGTGCGCTCTTCACCGGCCTTGAGCATGACTTTCTGGAAGTTCTTCAGCTCTTTCACCGGGCGGCTCATGGACGCGGCAATATCCTGCACATACAGCTGCACCACGGTTTCACCGTCACGCGATCCGGTGTTTTTCACGCGGATGCTGGCTTCGAGCGTCTGGCCTTTTTTCAGGGTCTTGCTCGACAGGGTCAGCGCCGAGAGGCTGAAGTCGCTGTAGCTCAGGCCATAGCCGAAGGGGTATAGCGGGCCGTTTGGCTCCTCGAAGTACTGCGAGGTGTAGTTGCCAGGCTTGCCCGGGGTAAACGGCCGGCCAATGCTCAGGTGGTTGTAGTACATCGGGATCTGCCCGACCGAGCGCGGGAAGGTGATCGCCAGCTTGCCCGACGGGTTGTAGTCACCAAACAGCACGTCGGCAATCGCGTTGCCGCCTTCAGTACCGCTGAACCAGGTTTCCAGGATGGCATCGGCCTGTTCCCGCTCCCAGGCCAGCGACAGCGGCCGGCCGTTCATCAGTACCAGCACCAGGGGCTTGCCGGTGGCCTTCAGGGCCTTGATCAGCTCGCGCTGGGCGGCGGGGATTTCCAGGGTGGTGCGGCTCGACGATTCGTGGGACATGCCACGCGATTCTCCCACCACCGCCACCACGACATCGGACTGCTTGGCAGCCTTGACCGCTTCGTCGATCAGCACCGCAGCCGGACGCGGATCGTCGATGATTTCCGGGGCATCGAAGTTGAGGAAGTTCAGGTAATCGAGAATGGCCTTGTCGTGGGTGACGTTGGAACCTTTGGCGTAGATCACCTTGGCCTTGTCGCCGAGCACCTGGCGCATGCCTTCGCGCACGGTGATCGATTGATGCGGACGGCCAGCGGCGGCCCAGCTGCCCATCATGTCGATCGGGGCATCGGCCAACGGCCCGACCAGGGCAATGGTGCCGGCTTTTTTCAGCGGCAGGGTCTGTTCGCGGTTTTCCAGCAGCACCAGGCTGCGACGTGCCACGTCACGGGCTTCGGCACGGTGCAGGCGGCTGTCGGCGTAGGTGTCGGCAGGGTCTTCGCTGGCCTTGCCAATGCGTCGGTACGGGTCAGCGAACAGGCCCATGTCGTACTTGGCGCCGAGCACTTCACGCACGGCGTTGTCGATGTCGGCCTGGTTGATTTCACCCGCCTTGAGCAGGCTGGCAAGTTCTTCGCCGTACAGCGAGTCGTTCATGCTCAGGTCGATGCCGGCCTTGATCGCCAGTTTTGCCGCTTCGCGGCCGTCGCGGGCGACGCCGTGGCGAACCAGTTCAGTGATCGCACCGTGGTCGCTGACGGTCACGCCCTTGAAGCCCCAGTCCTTGCGCAGCAGGTCTTGCATCAGCCAGGTATTGGAGGTGGCCGGAACACCGTTGATCGAGTTCAACGCGACCATCACGCCACCGGCGCCGGCATCAATAGCGGCGCGGTACGGGGGCAGGTAGTCGTTGAACATCTTGCTCGGGCTCATGTCGACGGTGTTGTAGTCGCGACCGCCTTCCACTGCGCCATACAGGGCGAAGTGCTTGACCGCAGCCATGAGGCTGGTGGCCTCTGCCGGGCTCTTGCCCTGGAACGACTCGACCATGACCCTGGAGATGCGCGACACCAGGTAGGTGTCTTCGCCAAAGCCTTCGCTGGTGCGGCCCCAGCGTGGATCACGGGCGATGTCGACCATTGGTGCGAAGGTCATGTCGATGCCGTCGGCAGCGGCTTCAAGCGCCGAAACCCGGCCGACCTTGGCGATCGCGTCCATGTCCCAGCTCGAGGCCAGGGCCAGGCTGATCGGGAAAATGGTGCGGTGGCCGTGGATCACGTCATAGGCGAAGAACATCGGGATTTTCAGGCGGCTGCGCCCCGCGGCGTCCTGCATCGGCCGGTTTTCGGCGCGGGTGATCGAGTTGAACGTGCCACCGATGCGCCCTGCGGCGATTTCCTTGCGGATCATCTCGCGAGGCATTTCCGGGCCGATGCTGATCAGGCGCAACTGGCCGATCTTCTCATCCAGGGTCATCTGCCCCATGAGGTCGGCGATAAAGGCCTGCTTGTTCTGCAACGGCGCGGAGGAGGTGTCGGCAAGGGCCGATTGACTGGCCAGGCTAACGAGGAGGCCCAGCAAACACAGCTTGTTCATTAAGTTCTGTTCTCAAGGCTTACGGCAGTATTCACGGTGATACTGCCCAGCCGAAGTTGGGGAAGCGGCTATTGTTGTAGTTTGCTGGGGCATCTTCTAGCCGATTGGGCCGTCACGATCCAGCGGCGGTAGCGGATTATGCCTCAAGTGCAACGGTTAACGCAGATCAAGGAGAAGAGCAACTATGCAGGTAATCCACTTCAAGGGCGCAAAGCTGTGGCTGATACTGATGCTGGGCAGCCTGCTGGCCGGTTGCGGGATCAACAACATTCCCAACTACGATGAACAGGTAAAGGCGGCCTGGGCCCAGGTACAGAACCAGTATCAGCGCCGCGCCGACCTGATTCCCAACCTGGTCGAAACGGTCAAAGGCTATGCCAAGCAAGAGCAGGAAACCTTGACCGCGGTCATTGAAGCGCGGGCCAAGGCAACCTCCATCCAGGTCGATGCCAGCACCCTGGACGATCCGCAGAAACTCCAGCAGTTCCAGCAGGCGCAATCGCAACTCACCGGTGCGCTCAGCCGCTTGATGGTGGTTTCGGAGCGCTACCCGGACCTGAAATCGAACCAGAACTTCCTGGCGTTGCAGTCCCAGCTTGAAGGCACGGAAAACCGTATTGCCGTGGCCCGCAAGGACTTCATTGCCGCCGTTCAGCGTTACAACACCGAGATACGCACTTTCCCCGGTCGTCTCTGGCACATGGTGATGTACAGCAACCTGCCGATACGGGAGAACTTCGAGGCCACTGCCACCGACGCCGACAAAGCCCCTGAAGTGAAATTCTGATGCGCCGGCTGGTATGGGGGCTGATGCTGGCGTTGCTGATGGTCGCACCGCTGCGCGCAGACGTTGCCTTCCCGGCCCTGACCGGCCGGGTGGTGGATGAGGCCGGGTTGCTCGACAGCAATAGCCGAGGCCAGCTTGAACGCATGCTCACGGCACATGAACAGGCCACCGGCGAGCAGGTTGTGGTGGTCACCCTGAATGACCTGCAAGGGTTGGAAATCGAGGATTTCGGTTACCAGCTCGGTCGAAAGTGGGGAATAGGCCAGAAGGGCAAGGACAACGGCGCGCTGTTGATCATCGCCCCCAAACAACGCAGGCTGCGCATCGAAGTGGGCTACGGCCTTGAAGAGCGCCTGACCGATGCGCAGTCTTCGGTGATCATCAACAGCATCATCACCCCGGCGTTTCGTCGTGGCGAGTTCAGCCAGGGCATCGTCCAGGGCACCGCTGCCATCCTCCAGGTGCTGGGCGGCAATCCGCTGGCCGAGCCTTCGCGTGCCCAAGGTGGCGGCGGGCAAGCGCAGGCACCGGGCTGGTCGATCGGACTGTTCATTCTGTTGGTCATCGTCGTCTTTGCCTTGCAGGGCATGGGCCTGGGCGGCGGTGGCCGTGGCGGTCGCGGCGGCATGGGCGGTGGTTTCGGTGGCGGCTACGGTGGTGGTTTTGGCGGTGGCGGAGGCGGGGGATTCGGTGGCGGCGGTGGCGGCTTCGGCGGCGGTGGTTCCTCCGGCGGCTGGTAAACAACACTCAACGGGATTTCCAGTGCATGACATTGCTCAGTGAACATGAACAGCGCCAGGTCGCCGAAGCCATTGCCCGGGTCGAACAGCACACCGATGCGGAGCTGGTCACGGTACTGGCCCGGCGCGCCGACGATTACGCCTACATTCCCTTGCTCTGGGCCAGTTTGCTGGCCTTGCTGGTGCCGGGCATCGTGCATTACCTCAGCGGCTGGTTAAGCGTCAGCACGCTGTTGATCAGCCAGTGGCTGACCTTCATCGTCTTCAGCCTGGTGTTCCGCATCCCGCGCCTGACAACCCGGCTGATACCGCGTTCGGTACGCCATTGGCGCGCGTCGAACCTGGCCCGGCGGCAGTTTCTGGAACAAAACCTTCACCACACCCTGGGCAGTACCGGTGTGCTGATTTTCGTCAGCGAAGCCGAGCGCTATGTCGAGATTCTGGTGGATGAAGGTATCTCCCGGCACCTCGATAACAAAGTCTGGGACGGCATCGTCCAGCGTTTCACCGAGCAGGTAGGCAAAGGCCAGACACTGCAGGGTTTCGTCACCTGCGTCGAGGCTTGCGGCGAGGTGTTGCGCCAGCACGTGCCGGTGACCCAGGCGCGCAACGAACTGCCCAACCGCCTGGTGGTACTGGGGTAAGCGGCAAACGCTGATCGACAAAAACTGTGCGCAGGCCGGTCATCCACGTAAAATGCCCGGCATTGCGCTCAGTCGCCCCCTTCGTAACCCGAGGCACCCACTTCCGATGTCCGATTCCCCCTCCGCCCAGACCGCGCCGGATGCGCGTGCGCAGTTTCTGAGCCTGCTCGCCACCAGCCTTGAACAGAACGCCCTGATCAAGCTGGTGCTGGCGCGCCATGTCGGTACTGAAGAAGCCTTGCAGCGGATCATCGCCAAACCGTTGACCGTCAAGGGCCAGGCTTGCCTGTCGCTGGTGTATCGCTACCAGACCCGTGACATTACCCGTAACCTGCCCAATGACCAGGCACTGGCGCTGGTGGCCGAGTTGCTGCCGGGCTCGTTTCGCAATGCCCACCTGTTGAGCCTCAATAATGAGGCGCAACTGGAGTTCAGCAAAAAGGGCAAGCCGATGCTGCACAGCAGTGCCGTGCAGCAGGCACGCAAGGCTGCGGACGGCGAACATGACCGGGAGAAAAAGCGCTACCTGGAACTGAGCCGGCCGTTTCTGCATGACCTGGGCGTGACCGACAAACAACATGCCTTGATCCCGGCGATGTCGCGCAAGTGGAAGCAGATCAACAAGTTCATCGAAGTGTTTTCCCATGCCTTGAGTTCCGCGCCGCTGGCGGCTGATCAAGCCTTGCGCGTGGCGGACTTTGGTTCGGGAAAGGGTTACCTGACCTTTGCCATCCATGACTACCTGCGCAACACCTTGCAGCGCGATGCGCAAGTGACGGGTGTCGAGTTGCGTCCGGACATGGTCGAGCTGTGCAATGCCGCTGCCGCGCGCCTGGAGCATCCGGGGCTGGTGTTCGAATGTGGGGATGTACGCAGCGTGGTGCCTAGCGCCATTGACGTGATGATTGCCCTGCATGCCTGCGACATCGCCACTGACTATGCCATTCACACCGGTATTCGCTGCGGTGCGGCGATCATCATGTGCTCGCCGTGCTGCCACAAACAGATTCGCCCGCAATTGCACAGCCCGGGCCTGCTCAAGCCGATGCTGCAGTATGGATTGCACCTGGGCCAGCAGGCCGAGATGCTCACCGACAGCCTGCGCGCGTTGTACCTGGAAGCCTGTGGCTACGAGACCAAGGTGTTCGAGTTCATTTCGCTTGAGCACACCAACAAGAACAAGATGATCCTTGCGGTGAAGCGACAGGCGCCGGGAGATTCAACGGCACTGCTGGAGAAGATCCAACAGCTGAAAGACTTTTATGGGGTCAAGGAGCATTGCCTGGAGACCCTGTTGCGCGCGGATGGCCTGATCGCCGCTTGAAATAAAACCTGTATCAACATGATGCCGCGGTATGGCTGGCACACCGCGGCGTCTGGTTCGCCGGCAAGCCTGGCTCCTACGAAATCTCACTCAAGCTCTGGCGGGCGCCGGGTGCACACGGGTCTTGCGCCCGAGCACCACGGTACCGATCACGCCAGCGGCAAACACCCAGGTAATCGGCTCGACTTGCTCACCAAAGAACAGCGCCGAAAACGCGATGGTGAAGAAGATCTGCAGCAACTGGATCTGGCTGACCCGGGCGATGCCGCCCAACGCGAGCCCGGCATACCAGGCAAAAAAGCCGATGAACTGCGAGAACAGCGACACATACCCGAAGGCCCACCACGCCTGGGCGCTGACCGGCCCCTGGTGCTGCAGCGCCAGGTACACCACCGGGCCGATCAGCAGCGGGCTGGCCAGCACCAGCGCCCAGCAGATCACCTGCCAGCCGCCCATCTCCCGCGCCAGCCGTCCACCCTCGGCATAGCCCAGGCCACCGACGGCAATCGCCGCCAGCATCAACAGATCACCGGCCTGAATCTGCCCGGCGCCCATGATCATCGCGTACACCAGCACCAGCGCACTGCCCAGGGCAGCGCAGGCCCAGAAGGCCTTTGACGGGCGCTCATGCGACAGCCAGGCGGCATAGAAGGCGACGCACAAGGGTTGCAAGCCATTGACCAGGGCCCCGTGGGACGCCGGCACCGTCTGCATGGCCCAGGCCGAAAACACCGGGAAACCGAGAATCACCCCCAGTGCGACCAGGCTCAGGCCCTTGATCTGCTGCCAGGTCGGCCACTTTTCGCGGCGCCACAACAGCAAGGCCGCCGCCGGGATGGCTGCCAGCAGGGCGCGCCCCAGGCCATTGAGCAGCGGGTGCAGTTCCTGCACGACGATACGCGTCATGGGCAGGGTCAGGCTGAAAATCACGACACCGAGCAAGCCAAGGGCCATCCCGGTGTTTTCGCGGCTGGACATAACGAACGCCTGTGGCAGATAAGTCAGTCCATTGAGCCACAGCGGCCACGGATGATCTTGTTACAGTTGCTCACAAGTTCATCCGTACAGTTTGCCGGCGCTTCAGAAGAAGCGCGTGATGCTCACCTTGGCGTTGCGGCCCTGGCTGTAGGCATAGGCGCCGCTGAGTTCGGGGCGGTAGTCGTTGTTGAACAGGTTATCGATGGTCAGGTTGACCTCGGTGCCCTTGAGGTACGGCTGCTGCGGCTTCCAGTTGGCGAACAGGCCGTGGACCTGGTAGTCGTCGTTGGCATAGTGGTCGTAGTAGCGGTCACCCAGCGAACTGGCCGGGCCTTCGCGGTAGTTGTCGCTGGGCAGGCGATCAGTCTTGCGCACGAACTGCGCCTGCCAGCCTACCCGCGCATCCCAGCTGGGAATCTTAACGCCCAGGGTGGTGATCCACTTCGGTGCCGGGATGTCCTTGGCCCAGACGTCCGGGCCCCAGGGATTGGTATAGGCGCCTTCATGGCGACCGGTGATCCATGAGTACGAAACGGCGCCGAACAGGTAGGTGGAGTCGTAGAAGCTCTCGACCTCAAAGCCCTTGATAGTGACGCTGTCGATGTTGCGGTAGTTGGACATCAGGCCCTTGCCACACGCCTTGGCAATGCTCTGGCCGCTGACCAGTTGCTCCGGGCAACCGATGCCGGTGGCCTTGAAGATTTCTTCTTCGATCTTGTTACGGAACAGGGTGGTGCGGATCAGCACGTTGTCGTGGTCGGTGAAGACATTCGACAGGGTGGTGATGTTACCGGCGCGCAAGGCGGTGATGCGCTCCGGGTCGAGGTTGCGGCTGCTCGCGGTGCGCGAGCCAAGGCCCTGCACTTCATATTGTTCGTCGAGCACCGGCGCGCGCCAGGTTTTGCTGTAGTCGGCAAAGAACGCGGTGTGTTCGTTGGTCTTCCAGAACACCGACAGGCGTGGCGACCACCCACTGTAGGTTTTCTCGCTGTAGTCGTGTCCCAGCGCCGGGTCGTTGTAGAACGGCGCATCGTTCTGCTTGCCGTTGTTGGCGACATGGTCATAGCGCAGCGACGGGGTCAGGGTTACTTCACCGAGGGTGATGGCGTCCTGGAGGAAGTAGCCCTGGCTGTCGACGCTGCCGCTGGGCATGAAGTTCGGCTGGTAATTGCCGTTGTTGTACAGCGGTGTTTCGTATTTGCTGCCGGGCATCCACATCTGTGTGTCGCGCTCGTGGCGGCGGACCTGGAAACCGGCGGTCATGGCGTGCTCCAGCGGGCCGGTGGCAAACAGGCTGGTGTTGCGCACGTCGAGCATCTGGTCGGAGTACTCGGTGTCCATCTTGCGCCCGCCCGTAGACGGCTGGAAGAACGCTGTGGCATCGCGCTCGTCGGTCTGGTCGGTATCGGACACCGAGTACTTCATCTGCAGGTCCACCCACGGGTTGTCGATCGGCTGGTAGTTGTAGGTGGCCGACCAGGTGGTATCGGTGGTGGTGCGGTTGGCCAGGTAGCGCTTGAGGGCGTTGTCGTAGCCGTACTTGTTGATATCGGACTGGGTCGGCGGAGTCGGGTAGGCGGTAGAGGAAAACGGCGCCCAGCGCTCACTTTGCGAACGCGACCAGGAGAAGCCCAGGCGCTGCTCTTCGGTCAACTGGAGGTTGAACTTGAACAGTGCCCCGTCCAGGTCCAGGGCGCTGTTGGGCAGGCGCCGGGGGTTGATCGGGTAGTCGTTGTCCGGGTCGGGGAGGGTGCCGGCCAGTTTCATGTCGTCGCCGTCACGCTTGGTCAGGTACACCAGCGCATCCATGCGGCCATCGTCGGTGCGGCCGAACAGGGCCGAGCTGTAGACCTGCTGGTGGTCATTGCTGGCATAGCCGTATTTGAGCATGGCCCCGCTGTTGCGGCCGTCCTGCAGCAGGTCCGGGGCATCTTTGGTGGTCATGTTGACGCTGCCGCCAAAGCCGCCGTTGCCGGTGTAGACAGAGTGCGGGCCTTTTTCGACTTCAATGTTCTTGATCAGCTCGGGCTCGATGAAGATGGTGCCCTGCTGGTAGCGCTCAAAGCCGCTTTTGGTCGCGCCATCGACGGTCATCGGCACGTCTTCGGCATCGCCCAGGCCCCAGATATTGATGGTCTGGCCACCGGGCTTTACCGAACCGCCCATGTTCACTCCGGGCAAGGTCGACAACACGCTGGGGATGTTGCTCGGTTGGTAGCGGTCGATGTCGTCCTGGGTCAGGGTCGAGCGGCCGACGGTGCTGGGATCTACCTGCTGGCCGTCACCGACGATGCTCACGGCGCTCAGCTGGATGCCGTTGTCTGCGGTCGGATCGTCTTCGCGCAGGCGCACCACGTAGGTACTGCCGACCTTGACCAGAGCGAAGCGGCTGTTGTGCAGCAACTGGCGGATCGCCTGCTCGGCTTCGTAGGGGCCTCGCAGCGCCGGGGCCTGCACGCCACGCAGCAAGGCTTCGTCGAACAGCAATTGCACCTTGGTCTGCTGGGCCAGCTGGCTCAGCGACAGCGCCAGTGATTGCGCCGGCAAGTTCAGCTCTACCGGTGATGCCTCGGCCATCAGGCTCAAGGTCAGGCAGGCAGCCAGCAGCGATGGACGGGCAGACAGAGGTGTAAAAGGACGAAACGCACGCAACATGAAATCCCCCAATACGGCAACAATGGCCAGAAGGCCTGCAATGACGACGCAGACGGGAGGAAGACGCGTTGCAGCGGGAAACCCTCATATGCGAATGAAAAATATTCTCAGAATTTTATTTCGGCTCGATTCGCAGGCGGCCATCGGCAAGCGTCACGGTGCTGACCGGCAGCAGGGCGGGCAGGGCCTTGAGCAACGCATCTGGGTCGTCGACATCAAGGTTGCCGGAAACCCTGTAGCGCCCCAGCACCGGGTCGGCAAGCACCACCGGCGCCTGGCGGTAGAGTGAAATTTCGTCAACCAGGCTGCTCAGCTCGCGATCGCGAAAGGTCACATGACCGCTGCGCCAGTCGCCCACCTCCTGATCGCTCAGGGTTTGCCAACGCAGGCTGCCCCCTGCAAGGTCATAGCTGGCGCGTTGGCGGGCGCCGAGCAACACCGGCTGGCGATCTTCGCCCGGTGTTTCCAGGGCCACCTGACCGTGGGCCACGCTCACCACCAGTTCCTGCTGGCCGCGGCGCAGGTCAAAGGCCGTGCCGACCACCCGTACCCGGGCAGCGCCGGCCTCGATAAACAGAGGGCGTTCCTTGTTGGCAGCGACGTCAATGAACAACTGGCCCTGATCCAGGTGAATCAGGCGGCGCTCGGCATCGAAGTCCACCCGCAGGCGTGTGTGGGCATTGACGGTCAGCTGGCTGCCATCGGGTAGCTCAACGGTGCGCGGGTGTTGGTCATCGACCGCAAACGCGTCGGCGTAATGCGTGTCGGGCAGCCCGACGTTACTCGCCAGCAGGGCGCATACCAGCGCAGCGGCGACGGCCAGCGCCGGGCGCCAGTTGCGGGCTTTGCGCACCGGCAAGGCGACAGGCTGATTGAGGCGCTTGAGGGCGGCGAGGTCGTCCCAGAGCTGTTCGAACTGGCTATAGGCGCGGGCGTGCTCGGGTGTCTGCAGCCACACGGCAAAGGCTTTGCGCGCTTCACGCGAGGGGGCGTTGCGGTTCTGGCTGAACCAGCTGGCTGCCTGGGTATCGATGGCGCGCTTATCGATTTCGGGAATCGGGGTCATTGTCCTTGCTCCGTGCCATTGTCACTGTCCAGGCGCTGCTTGCAATGCAGCAGCGCGGCAGCAATGTGCTTTTCCACCATGCTCACGGAAATGCCCATTCGCTCGCCAATCTGTGCCTGCGTCAAACCTTCGAAGCGGTGCAGCATAAGGGCTTCGCGCCGGCGCGGCGAGAGCTCGGCGAGCACGCGTTTCAATTGTTCCAGGCGTTGCTGTTGTTGGGCATGGTTCAGCGGGTCGGCCTGGGTGTCGAGCGGGGCGTCTTCGCTGCTGGTGACCTGCTCGTCGAGCACGGCGTGCCGCACCCGTTGGCGGCGCCAGTGATCACTGAGCAGATTACGTGCGACCTGAAACAGAAAGGCCCGGGGTTGCTCGACCCGCGCGCGGTCCCGGTACCCCAGCCACTGAGCAAACACGTCCTGGGTGATGTCGGCCGCATCACTGGCATTGTCCAGGCGCTTGCGCAGGAAATGCAGGATGTCGGCATAAAACCCGCGGCACGTGTCAGGGGTCAGTGGATCGGGTTTGGGGCGTTGCATGCAAACTTTCCAGGAGGCCTGCGTAGAAAGTCGCGGATGTTATCGATAATAATTGTTATTTGCCAATGCGAAGTTGTATTGACTCAGCGCCGCTTGCGCACCACAACGGGCACCGGGACTTCCAGGTCGGCAGCGCCAAGGGGGTGGCTGCTGGCGTCGAAAAAATACAGGGGGATGTCCGGGGTGTCGGCAAATCGCTGGGCGAAGTGCTGCTTCTGGCTGATGATCGAGGCTTCGCTCAAGGGCCGGATGGCAATGGCCAGGTGCGCCGGGCAGGCCTGCTTGATGGCCTGCAACAGGTGACCGTCGCTGCTGTCCAGGTGCTGGCCAAACAGGCACAGGCCGTCTTGATGGGTCGCCAGCTCGCCCAGGCACCAGCTCAGGTAGTCGGAGCTGCGTATCGCCTTGAGCTTGTCATCGCTGCTGCTTTCGTTGACGAACAGCGGTACATCGCCGGGTGTGTTCACCGCAAAGCCATCGAGCAACTGACTGCCGCTGGCACTGCGCTGACGGGTGCTGCCGTCCTGTTGCTTGAGCAGGTGCAGGCCGCCATGCACATACAGCAGGCGCGTACCGGCGCTGTGGGTGCGGCGGATATCGAAGGTGCCTTCTTCATCGAACAAGGCCTGAAAACCGTTCGGGGCGTGGCTGACCGCCCAGTGGCTGAGCAGGTCGTAGTTGCTGGAGTAAACGCTCTGGTAGCTGCGCAGCGCGCTGTTGATGCGCTGCAGGGTGCTGGCCGGCAGCAGGCGCCACGGGATGTGTACGCTGCGCACCGCATGGATCAGGGCTTCCTTGATCGCGTAATAGCGGTTCAGCGGCGCCGATGAGCTGATCGCCAGCGCGGCGTTGATGCGTACCGTGGTGTTCAGGGCGCTGAGGACCGGCTCGAACAGTTCGCTGCCCAGCGACTTGAACAGGGCCTGGTCGGTCAGGCTCAGGGGTTTGTGGCGTACCCGCTGCGCTTCCTCGAACAAGGAGAAATAAGTGAACGGCCGCCACACCGCACGACTGGCGCCATTGCCCAGCAACAAACCGCTGCAGGGATGGTCGGCATTCAGTTGCGGCCAGCTGTGAAGGCTGGCGTCGAAGTCGGCATGGGGCATGGTGTTCTCTTGGCAAGGTCGTTCGATCGGCGCGACTTTAGCATGCCATCGGGCTGTCATCAGTGCCGGCGACTATGCTGGGGTCGCAATCAATCAGGAGGAGGACGCATGCGCGTATCAGGATTTTGCTGGCTCGGTTGCCTGCTGCTATTGCCTCTGGCCGGGTGGGCGGCGGCCGACACCGGCAAGGAACTGGCGGCCAGGCAGGGAATCCCGTACCCGGCGGTCATTGCCCATCGGGGAGCGTCGTTTGACGCACCGGAATCAACGGCGCCCGCTTACCTGCTGGCCCGGGCGCGGGGCGCCGACTACCTGGAACTGGACCTGCAGCGTTCCAGCGACGGGGTGTTGGTGGCGGTGCATGATGACAACCTGTTGCGCACCAGCGATGTCGCCCAGCGCTATCCCGAGCGCAAGGACAGCCCGGTCAGTGCCTTCACCCTGGCCGAGCTCAAGTCACTGGATGCCGGCAACTGGTTCAACACGGCCTATCCCGAGCGGGCGCAGGAGCGCTTCAAGGGCCTGCAGATCCTGACCCTCGACGAGGTCATGGACATTGCCGAAGGCCAAAAGGGCAAACGTCCCGGTTTGTACATCGAGACCAAGGTGCCGAAGCGGTTCCCCGGTATCGAGGCTGACCTCAAAGCACGCCTGCAAGCACGCGGCTGGCTCGATCACCCGGGGCGGGTGGTGCTGCAGAGCTTTGATCGCGACAGCCTGGCCCTGCTGCACAAGGCCATGCCCCAGGTGCCCAAGGTACTGTTGCTGTGGGTCGGCAAGGGCAGCATCGAGCCGGCGTCGGCGCAGAGCTTTGCCGAATCGGGAGAGACCGACAAGGCGGCGTTTTATGCGCGCCAGCAACCCAGGAGTCACGCCGAATTCGAGCGCTGGCTTGATTACGCCAAAGCGGCCGGGGCCATCGGCACCGGCCCGTCGGCCGCCCTGAGTGCCGGCGGGGCGCAAAGCTATGCCGACCTGGTGCAGCCGTGGATGAACCGCATGACCCATGACAAGGGCTTGCTGGTGCATGTGTACACCGTCGATGAACCCGTGGACTTTGCCGAGGTCCTGGACGCCGGTGTCGATGGCATCTTCACCAACCGCAGCGGCCAGTTGTTGCGTTATCTGGGGCGCCCACCGCCGCGCAGCGAGGTACAGCTCCTTGAGGCCTACGACTACTGAGGTGTTGGCCGCAAGCCGGTGGCTACCGTAGACTTCGCCTCTTTGCCGATGCACCGAGGAGCCAGGCCCCAATGACCCTTTCGCTATTGTTTGCCGTGATGGCTTCCGGATTTATCTATGGCATTACCCCGGGTCCCGGTGTGCTGGCGGTGCTGGGCATCGGCGCGACGCGCGGGCGCCGGGCAGGGGCGGGGTTTCTCTGTGGCCATCTGCTGGGCGATGTGCTCTGGTGCAGCACGGCGCTGGTCGCCATTGTCGGTGCCCGCCAGATCGGCAGTTCGGTGTTCGACATCCTCGGTTTGCTGAGTGGCCTGTACCTGTTCTGGCTGGGCTGGCGCGCACTGCGCAGCAAGCCCGGCAACGGAAACGGCGACGGCGGCCCGGTGCGCAAACCGTTCTGGCACGGCATCGTCTTCGGCCTGACCAACCCCAAGGCGTACCCCGTGGCCGTGGCCACTTTCACTGCGTTGCTCTCCAGCCGCGCCGAGGCGCTGGACTGGTCGATGCTGCCCGCGCTGATTGCCTTGAGTTTTCTCGGTGGGCTGCTGGCCTATGTGATTCTGATCGGGGTAGTGGGCGCGCGTCAGGTGCGCACCCTGTATACCCGCTACGAGCTATGGATCACCCGTGCTTGCGGGGTGATGTTCATCGGCTTCGCCGTCAACGCCCTGATGCATGCCTTGCCAGGGTTGATGCCGCGCTCCTGAGCCGACCGGTCGTTCTACGGCAGTTGCGGCGGAGCTGCAGGTGCTGGCGCCGTCTCCTTGCGCATGCGGTTACGCCACAAGCGGTACGCGCGGATGCCCGAGCGTACCGAACCGAAGAGCATGCCGTTCTCCATCTCCCGGGCGAGCCCCGAACGCACCAGCATGCGCAAAAAGCGTCCACGGGCCCGGGCAATACCGAAATGGATGCCGCGCGCGTTGAGGGTTTCACACACTTCGCGTAGCGCCGCAATGCCGCTGACATCGATGGACGTCACGGCCTCTGCGTCAAACAGCACCGCCCGTGGTTCAGGCTCGCGCTGTACGGCTTCGAGCAGGCGCATCTTGAAGTAGTCGGCATTGAAGAACAGGATCGCGTCGTCGAAGCGGTACACCACCAGGCCTTTGACCGTGCGCGCATCCTTGTGCCCCTCGATATCGACCTGGCCTTCAACTCCGGGTACCCAGCCCAGCACCGCGTCGGTGGGCTGGTAGATGCTGTAGAGCAGGCGCAGGATCGCCAGGGTCACGGCGATGATGATGCCCGGCAACACGCCAACACCCAGCACACCCACGGTGGTCAACACGCACAGCCAGAACTCGAAACGGCTGAGCTTGTAGATCTTGCCCAGCGACTTCACGTCGATCAGGCCCCAGCCGGCCATCAGCAGCACAGCGCCCAGCGCTGCCTGGGGAATCCAGGCCATGGGAGCGGTGAAGAACAACAGGATCAGGGCGATCACCAGGGCGGCGATGATTCCGACCAGCTGGCTTTTGCCGCCGACCATGTCGTTGACGGCGGTGCGTGAGTCGGCGCCGCTGATGGCAAAGCCCTGGGATACACCGGCGGCAATGTTGGTAACCCCCAGGGCGAGAAACTCGTGGTTGGCATTGATGGCGTAACCGTGCCGGGCGGCGAAGCTGCGGGCGGTGAGCATGGCGCTGCAGAAACTCACCGTGGCAATGCCCAGGGCGTCGCGCATCAGGCTCTTCATTTCTTCAAGGTTGGTTTTCGGCCAGGCCAGCTCCGGTATGCCCGACGGCACCGGGCCGAGGACTGCCACGCCGAAACGGTCCAGGCCAAATACGCCGACCACGGCCGTGGCGATGATCACCGTGACCAACGCCGCCGGCAGGCGCGGGTAGCGGCGCGGCAGCCAGATGAGCAGGGCCAGCCCGGCCAGGCCAATGGTCAGGGTCATCCAGTGGATCTCATTGAGGCGCTGCATCAGGTTGATCAGGCTCAGAATGAAACCGTTGCCTTCGATCTTGAAGCCGATCACTTTGCCCAGTTGCCCGGCCAGCAAACTCAGGCCGATGCCGTTGAGGTAGCCGATGAGGATAGGCCGGGAGAAAAAGCTGGCAATGAAGCCGGCACGCGCCACCCCGGCGCCGATCAGCATCAAGCCGACCAGGATGGTGATGATCACTGACAGTTGCGCCAGCCGTGCCGGATCGCCCATTGCCAGCGGTGCAATGGCCCCGGCCACCATGGCGCAGGTGGCGGCGTCCGGGCCGACCATCAGTTGCCGAGAACTGCCGATCAGGGCGTAGACCATCATCGGCAAAATGCACGCGTACAGCCCGTACTGCGGCGGCAGGCCGACAATCTGCGCATAGGCGATGGCAATCGGAATCTGGATGGCTGCTACCGACAGCCCGGCCTGCAGGTCGGCATGGAACCATTCGCGGCGGTAATGCAACAGATTGGACAGGCCGGGTAGCCAGCGAGCGAGCAGCATGAATCGATCCTTTTGCGTAGTTCAGGGCGGACGCAGTTGTTTGAGCAAGGCTGCTCGCTCAGTGTTGCGGTCAAAGCATCGACCGGCAAGCGTACGCCCATAGGGCATCAGCATAGGCAGGCCGGGCGATGTTTTCACGACTCAGGTCAACGGCCGGACAAGCAACCCCCGCCCGGGTCCTACAAGGTGTCGAGGAAGGCCCGTAGCGCCAGTAGTTCCGAGCGGTTCAAGGCCAGCGGCTTGAGGCGTTCCGAGGTGCGCGGGAACAGCGGATCGTGCTCCTGCCCGGGCTGCGGTTTCGGGCGTGGCATGCCGACATTGTAGAAATTCAGTACACCCATGAGGTCGGGAAACAGGCCATTGTGAATCCAGGGTCCGGTGCGACCAACCAGGCGCAGTGACGGTGTGCGAAAACGTCCCGAGTCCTCGCTCAGGCCGGTTTGCTCATAACGGCCGAGGTCCTGGTACTTGCGGCCGTAATAGGTCATGCCGGCGTTGTGGAACTGGCCATCGCTCATTGCCGGGCCGAAGTGGCAGTTGAGGCAGCGCGCTTTGGTGCGGAACAGGTGCAGACCCTGCAGTTGCTGGTCGTTGAGCTGATCGTGGCGTCCTCGCAGAAAGCGTTCGAACGGCGTGTTTCGGGCTTTCTGCACCAGGGTGCGCTGGTAAGTGGCGAGCGCCGCGGCAATCTGCCCGGCGTCCAGCGGCCCTTGCGCAAACGCGCTGGTGAACAGCGGCGGGTATTCCGGCAGGCCACGCAGGCGGGTGACCAGTTCCTCGCGGGTAAAGGCCATTTCCAGCGGGTCGACCACCGGCATCAGGGCCTGATCTTCCAGCGTCGCCGCGCGCCCGTCCCAGAACAGCGGTGTGACCAGGCCGCTGGTGACGATGCTCGGGGCATTGCGCCGTCCCGCCGCGCGGTCGTGGCCGAAGGACACCTTGCGGCCATCGGCAAATGCCAGGTCCGGCTCATGACAAGAGGCGCAGGCAATCTGTCCGGAGCGCGACAAGCGCGGGTCAAAGAACAGCTTTTCGCCGAGTCGGGCTTTTTCGCTGCTGAACGGGTTGCTTGCGGGCGAGGGTGCCCGCTGAGGCAGCGGCGCCAGTTCCTGCCAGGCGATGTCGGCATCCACCGTCGGCTTCGGCCACTGCTGGCTGGGGCCGCTGTAGCGTGTGCGCAGGCAGGCGGCGTCGGCGTCACTGAACGTGCCGGAGGCCAGCTGTTTCAGGCAGTCGTCGGCGTCGGCGGTGCTCAGCCAGAGCAGGCTGGCGATGAAGGCGGTTATCAGGCTTTTCATGGTTATTCTTCTGGTCGGCATCGGGTCAGGTCGGCTCAAAAGCGGTAGCCGACCTCCAGCCAGAACTGGCGCCCGGTCTCGTAGATGGCCGAGTTGATGGCGGCAGTGGCCGAGGTATCGCCGCTGGCAATCACGCGGTCGGTGACGTTGTACACATCGACGTTGACGAACGCGGCCTGATCGCGGCCGGTGGGGATTTCCCAGGCCAGGCGCATGTCCCAGGTGAGGGCGTTGCCGTAGCTCTTGTCGAAGTACTCGGTGTAGCCGTCCACCTTGCCGACCCGGGTCTTGAGCGTGTCGATCCCGGCGCGGTAACGGAAGAAGTTGGTCCAGCCCAGGTTCCAGGCAGGAATCTCGGTAGTGGTGGTGAGTCGGTAGGTCCAGTCGTGGTTGTAGTTGCTCGGTGGCAGCTCACTGATGTGCATGATCTGGCCGTTGTAGCGCACGTAGTCGTCGTCTTCGAACTCTTCGCTGTAGTCGGTGTGGGTGGTGTTGAAGTGGGTCCAGTCGGCGGCCAGCTGGCCGGAGTTGCGGGTACCCCAGACGTCGTAGCTCAGTAGCGGCGTGAGGGTGAGTGTCACTACTTCGGTGTTGGATTTGCCGTCGTTGGTGTACACGTCATAGCTGCTGGTGAGGCTCGGGTCACCGCTGTTGTCGACGACTTTCTGCATGACCTGGTCGCGGCCCTCGCGGCGCACCCACTTCAGCGCAAGCTCAAGGTCACGCACCTGTTGGGTGATACCCAGGGTCCACTCGTCGTCGTAGGGAATGTCGAGCTTGTTGAACTGGGCATCGTTGGCGAACGAGGTCTTGGTCCACGCGCCGCCGGCGGCCGTGCGGGCGTAGCGGGTCTGCAGGCTGTTGACGCCCTCACGCAGGGCCCAGTACGCGGAGTTGCGGCCGTAGTAGCGGTTGCGTCCGGCACTGATGCGCGTGCGCTGGTCGCCGAAAACATCCCACTCCAGCGCCAGGCGGGGCGCGACGGTGGTCTGCTGCATGTAGTCGTCAGTGTCGAGACGCACGCCCGGGCGCAGCGTGACACGGCCGATCTCGATCTCGTCCTGGACGTACAGGGCGGCGCTGTTGACGTTGAAGTCGAAGTCGCCGGCGGCGTAGCGGGTGAGCTGGCGCACATACTGGCGGGCGTCGCTGTCGCAGTAACGGTCGCCGCCAAGGCTGCTGGCGCTGGCGCAGGTGGTGGTACCGGGCAGGGCGCCATACACATTGACGTCACTGGCGGTCAGGCGTTCGTAGCTGAACGCCTGATACTTGAGCTCCATGCCGGTGGTCAGGCTGTGGCGGCTACCGTAGAAGTCCATGGCGTCCCAGGCCGCTTCAAGCTTGTACTCATAGCTGTCCTGGGTCTGGTCGATGTCACCGTAGCCACCTTCCTGCGGGGTGGAGACACCCCAGTTTTTCACGTCATTCTTGACCCAGTTGTTCCAGTCGTCGGCATCACTGTCACGCGAGTTTTCCATCCGGCTCCAGGCAAACTGCTGGGTAATCTTGGCGCTATCGGCCTGGTAGTCGGCTTTGAAATTGAGCAGGGTGCCGCCTGACTTGATGGTGTAGCCGGTGTCCAGCGCGTTGTCGCGAAAGTAGGTGGCCTCTTCGGGGCTAGAAGTGAAGCTGCCTTCCAGGTCCAGACGCTCGCTGGCCTTGTAAACCGCCTTGAGGAACACGCTCTGGGATTTGCGTTCCTGGTCTTCCTGCTGGGCGGTATAGCCGGCCTTGCCATCATTGTTGCTGCTGAACACATTGACCGGAATGGTCGAGGTTTTCTGCGTGACGTTGGCAAGCAGGCCGAGGTTCTCGGTGAGGTGGCCTTCCAGCGTGGCGCGGACGAAATGCTTCACGAAGTCGGGCTGGTAGGCATAACTGCTGCCCGAACTTGCCGCGTCGAACTTGGCTTGCTCGTCTTCGTCGACGTGGTAGCGGGTCCAGGATGAACGGGTGGTCTGGTAGGAAACCTTACCGTGCAGGTCCTTGGTCGGCTGGCGCGTTTCGGCAGCCACCACACCACCGTTGAAGCCGCCGTACCTGGCGCCGATGTTGCTGTCGTAAACCTTGATGTCTTCGAGCAGTTCGGTGTCCAGCGCCAGCCCCTGGCTGCGCCCGGGTACCGAATTCACCAGGTTGTGCTGGCTGTCGCCGGGGTTGATGTCGTTGTTCATGCTCATGCCGTCTACCAGAAAGGCGTTCTGGTAGTACTTGGCGCCGTTGATGCTGATGTTGGCCGGGGCGATTTCCCCCGGGTTCTTGCTGCTCAACTGGTTGTTGTCGAACTGCACGTTGGGGTGGATCTTGAGCAGGCTGGTGATGTCGCCGTTGCCCCCCGGCAGGGCGTCGATGGTCTTGCGGTCGAGGGTGGTTTCGCCCTGGTGCGGCGATGTGCGGGTGCTGACGACCGTGTTGGCCAGGTTCAGTGCGCTCTGCGTCAGGGGCGTCAACACCAAGGCTGACGGCCCGCTGTAGCGCCAGCCGAGGCCGCTGCCATCGAGCAGGCGCTGCAGCGCTTCTTCGCTGCTCATGGTGCCCTGGATACCGGCGCTCAGGCGCTCATCCAGCAAGCGGCTGTCGACGCTGACCTGTAACCCGGACTGGCTGCCGAAGCTGAGCAGGGCGCTGGCCAGCGGCTGTCGCGGGATATCGAAATGGCGTCGGCTCTCGCGGGTGTCGGGGCTGGGCTCGGTGGTTACCGGCTCAGCGCCGGACGGCAAGGCAAAGAGCGCGAGCATCAGCCCGGTTGCACCCAGCAGACAGCGAGGTGCGAGAGCGGTTGTGGACATCCGGATGTTCCCCCAAGAGCGCAACGGCGCAAGTAATGAGAATCGATATCGATCCTATTGGCGGGGGAAAGACGAACGGGCGAAGTGAATTTCCAGAAAATAATGCTAAAGCGTGAAAATCAGTGGCGGTCGATTACCAACAGCAAGGGTGACCAGCTGCTGACCTGCCCGCCCAGCGGCGCCAGTGCGGCCTGCAGCGCCGACTTGGGCGAGCGCAGATCGAGGGCGGCGGTAATGCGCCGTTCGGCCAGGGCGTTGTCCTGGAGCAGGATCAACCCCGGTTGATAGCGACGTAGCTCATCGACGACTTCGCTCAGCGGTCGGTCATTGACCAGCAGGCGCCAATTGCGCCAGGCGGCGATCTGATCGCGGGGCACGCGGTCGAGCAGCGGCGCACCGTGCTCGGGAACGCGCAGGCGGTCACCGGCCGCGAGCCGTGCCAGCGGTTCGCCGGCCGCGCCGTTGCTGACCTGCACGCTGCCATGATCGACCGCCACGGCGACCTGGCGCGGTGCCAGGCTGACGTCGAAGGCGGTACCGGTAACCGTCACCTCAACTTCGCCCGCTCGTACCTGGAACGGGCGCTGGCTGTCGGGCGTGACCTGGAAGAATGCCTGCCCGCGACGCAGCGTGACCTGACGCCCGCCGTTGCTGAAATGCACATCGATGGCACTGTCGCTGTCCAGTTCGACGCGGCTGCCGTCTTCGAGCACGAGGCTGCGGTGCTCGCCAACTGCCGTGGCTTCGTCGGAAGTCAGCCCCTGCCAGGTCGGCAAAGCCAATAACGTGATGCTGGCCGCCAGGGCACCGGCAACCAATGCCCGGCGCCAGCGGTTGATGCGCCTGGACGGAGCTATGGGAGGCGTTTCCGGGCGCGGAGCAGGGCGTGCAAATGAGAGATCGCCACTGAGCAGCCAGACGCGTTCAGCCTTGCGAAAGGCGCGTGCATGCTCAGGTGAGCTGCCCAGCCAATTCGCCAGTGCCTGCTGCAGCGCTTCATCGGTGGGCGCTGCGCGGGTTTTCAGCAGCCAGTCCAGGGCCTCTGCCCAGATCGGGTCGTCACGCAAGGCGGGGCGCGGAGTTGCGGTGGCGCGTTCGTCTGGCAACTGGGGTGCCTCCATGGCGTGAGGCACCCCATTATTCCTCAGTCGGGCAGCGGGCGGAAGGTTCGGAATGCGGGCGTCAGTCATCGTCGAGCTGCTCCGCACAGTAAGTCAGCGCGTCGCGCACCAGTTGATGGGCGAGGCTGACGGAAATGCCCAGCTGTACGGCGATCTGCTGAAAGGTTTGCCCCTCCAGGCGATGCAGGCGAAAAGCCTCACGCGTACGCGCCGGCAGGCGTGCGAGGGCCTCCTGCAGAACACGCAGTTCATCGACGTAGAGCGCTTCGTGCTCAGGGGATGGCTGCGGCGAGGCGAGCTCGTCAAGGTACTCGGCGGCGTCCGGTACACGGTTTTCCAGGGTGCTGCGGCGGCTGACGTCGAGCGACAGGTTGCGCACGATGCGGTAGAGGTAACCGGCCGGCTGGGCGATGGACTTCTCTTCCTCCAGCGTGCGGCTGAAGCGCAGCCAGGCTTCCTGCACCACGTCTTCGGCCTGCGCACGGCAGCCAACAATAGGCGTCGAGTAGTCCACCAGCGCGGTGCGATGGGACATGTAGAAATCGAGCTGGTCGCTGGGGCTGGACACGACGACGAATACCGGGATATCAATCGGCGAATTATATGCAACTGAGAATTGTTATCAAGCTCGATTGTCAGCAGTGCGGCTTACCCGGCCTGAGCCGGGTGGCAGATCAACCGAGGACCGTTTGTTCGATCTGCGTTTCAAACCAGCTGAGAACCGCGCGGCAGGCAGGGTGCGTTGCACCGCTGTCACGCAACCACAGGGCATACACCGCTCCGGTCTTGAGCGGCTCGCCGAAGGGGATGACCAGGTCGCCGCGCACCAAAGCGTCGTGGGCCAGCGTCCTGTCTGTCATGGCGACGCCCAGACCGCGGCTGGCGGCATCCAGCGCCAGGTCGTCGAGGTTGAACATCAGGTGTTTGAAGCTGCGCTCGGTCTGATCGTGTTGGGCCTGCAGCCATACTGTCCATTCATGCTGACGGGTCGAACCGTGAATCAGCGCGTGTTGCTCGAGTTGATCGAGTGCGCGCGGCGGGGTGCGCCCATCGTTGAACCCTGGCGCGCAGACCGGCACCAGGTACTCCTCGAACAACAACGTCATCGGCCGCTCGTCGAGCCCGTCGGGCAGGTACAGCACATAGGCGTCGCAGTCACCACTGGTATCCACCAGTTCGCCACTGACCGTCTCGATGGACAGGCACAGGCCGGGGTTGATGGCATAGAACGCGCTCAGCCTGGGCAGCAGCCAGCGCACCGCCAGGGAGACGAAGACGCGGATACGAAAAGGCCGGTCCAGCGCTGCAGGTGCCAGGCGCTGTTCCAGTGTCCGTAGCGACGCCAACATTTCGCGCGCAACCTCGTACACCTCACGCCCTTGAGCGGTCAGCGCCACCTTGCGGCTGGTGCGCTCGAACAGCACCGTCTGGTAGTGCTCTTCGAGTTGCTGCACCTGTCGGCTGATCGCACTTTGAGTCAGGTGCAACTGCCGGGCGGCCTCGGTGAAGTTACTGGTGTCGGCCACCCGGACCAGGGTTTGCAGCGCCTGCAAGGACGGCACACGGAAGTTTTTACCCATGCAAATTCCGAATGGATGGATGATTTTTTAACGTTAGAGTCAATGCCCGAGTGCCCTTAAATTAGAGACTAAGAGGGCGCATCAGCGGGTTATTGCCAATAACTCCTGCGCATTGATTGTGGAGGAGTGACAGACAATGAACAACCACTGTGGCTGGATCGCCCTGGCGGGCGAATCTGCGGTGCGAGCGCGGCTTGTAGGCAAGCAGAATGTCGATTGGCTGATCATCGGCGGTGGCATCACCGGCCTGTCGGCAGCCCACACGCTAGCCAGCCGCTTTCCTTCTCAGCGCATTGCATTGCTTGACCGCCAGCGTGTGGCGCAAGGCGCTTCTGCGCGCAACTCGGGCTTCGTGGTCAGCCACGAACTGCCGGGCGCCGGTGAATTGCTCGGCACCCCAGGGTTTTCGGGCTATCAGGTCGCCTCCCGTATCGGTGTTGCTGCGGGCCTTGAGGTTCGCCAGCGCATCGCTGAACTGGATATCGACTGTGAACTGAACGATGACGGCTACCACTTTGCCGTGCATGAGCCCGCTCACCTCGATGCCGTTGAACAGACGCTGGCAACGCTGAAGGCCGTTGGCGCGCAGGCGCGCTTTTTTGAAGCAGGCGACCTTGAACAGCGTCTGGGTACAGCCTTCTACAGCCGCGCCATTCACTGCGGCGGTGGCAATGGGCTGTTGCAGCCGGCGCGCTATGTCAAAGGCTTGGCCGACAGCTTGCCAGCGCAGGTGGATGTCTATGAAAACAGTGCGGTGACCGATTTGCAGCGCGCGCCGGGCAAGGGCTGGACAGTCCGGACTGACGCTGGCGAGGTGCAGGCAAAGCAGGTGCTGATCTGCGTTGGCGCCTTCCTGCCAAGGGTAGGGGTGCAGCGTAGCGGCACGTTCCCGTTGGAACTCAGTGCCAGCATCACCCGGCCGCTGACCGACGCCCGCTGGCAACACCTGTTCGACGAACAGGGCTGGGGCGTGCTGTCGACGTTGCCAGGCGGTTGCACGCTGCGCCTGCTACCGGGGCGGCGCCTGTTGATCCGCAACACGGTCGAGTACCGCCAGCGCGACATTGACGCCCAAGACCTTGCGGTACGCCAACGCGAGCACCTGCTGGGGTTGCAAAAGCGCTTCCCGGGCATCACCGCGCAAGACCTTGAGTACACCTGGACCGGTCATCTGAGTGGAACCCGCTCGGGCGAGCCGCTCTTCACCAGGCTCGACGACGGCCTGCACACGGTCGCTGGCTGTAATGGTTCAGGTGTCGCTCGCGGCACCTTGTGGGGACGTTTGCTGGTCGAGATGGCGACCGGCGCCGATTCGTCCTTGCTCAGTGATGTGCTCAGTCAGGCCAAGCCGGGTTACCTGCCACCCAAGCCGTTTTTTGATATAGGCGCCAAAGCCCGCATGGCCTGGGAAGTCTGGCGCGCCCGCAACGAACGTTGAAACTTCGGCGCACACGCCGCAACAAAAACAAGAGAGGCACCCCATGTTCAAACGCACCTGCATGACCCTGTTGTCGATGACGTTGCTGACCGCTACGGCCCATGCCGCCGCAGCCGTCAACATTGCCAACTGGAGCGGCTACATCGCCGATGACACCCTGAGCGAGTTCACCCGTCGCAGCGGCATCAAGACCACTTACGACCTGATCGACAGCAACGAAACCACCGAAGCCAAGTTGATGACCGGCAACAGTGGCTATGACCTGGCCAGCCCGTCCAACCACTTCTTGCCGCGCCTGATAAAGGCCGGCGCGATTCAGGAACTGGATCGCAGCAGGTTGCCCAACTGGAGCAACCTTGATCCCAAATTGATGAAAATCCTTGAGGCCAGCGATCCGGGCAACCGCTACGCAATTCCCTACATGTGGGTGACAACCGGCATCGGTTACAACGCTGACAAGGTCAAGGCCATCTTCGGGAATACCGACGTGACCCAGTCCTGGGACATGCTGTTCAAACCGGAGAACATCAAGAAACTCAGTCAATGCGGCGTGGCGTTTCTCGACAACCCGACCCAGATCATCTCCATCACCCTCAAGACCCTGGGCCTGGACCCGCACAGCCAGGACCCGGCCGACCTGAAGAAGGCTGAAGCCGCGCTGCTGGCGATCCGTCCCTACATCAGCTACTTCCACCAGTCGAAGTACGTCAGCGACCTGGCCAACGGCAACATCTGCGTCGCCATCGGCTTCAGCGGCGATGTACAGCAGGCCATGACCAGCGCGCAGCAGGCGGGCAACGGGGTGAACATCGGCTACAGCATCCCGCGCGAAGGCTCCACCGTAGCGGTCGACATGGTGGTGATTCCCAAGGGCGCGCCGCACCTGGAAAATGCCTATGCCTATCTCAATTACCTGCTTGAGCCGAAGGTAATCGCCAACATCAGCAACGCGGTGAAGTACCCCAACGGCAACGCTGCGGCACTGGAGTTCATCACCCCTGAGCTGCGCGACAACCCGGCGATCTATCCACCGGCAGCCGTGCTCGACACATTGTTCCCGATCAAGACCTTGTCACCGGCAGGCATGCGCTTGAGCACCCGCTTGTGGACGCGTGTGTTGAGCGGGACGTGAGTTGACGATACGTAAGGCGCGCGTGAACGGCAGTGCAAGGACGCGTTGAGGTAAAACCTTGAGGGGGAAGGCTGACAGGCAGCAGGTAGAAGCGTTCAGCTTGCGTACCTTGGAAGAACTGGAGCGGGTGAAGGGAATCGAACCCTCGTTATCAGCTTGGGAAGCTGGAGTAATGCCATTATACGACACCCGCTTTCAGGGCTGACGTTGTACCAGAAGCGCGCTGCGATTTGAAGCCTTGGCGTGCAAAAAAGCCCGGGTCGGTGGCCGGTAGCGCGAGGTCTTGCATCTTCCTTCTGCCCTTGCGGGCCGCTGATGCAGGAGGCTGTGCTACCGCCAACCAGGGGGCTCAGATCGCCAGTGCATGATGCTCCTGGACGTACGAACTGCGTACGCGGGACTCCCGGGCGGTGGGTTTGAGGAAGCCCAGCAAGGCGTCACGCGTGGCGTTGCACGCTGCCTTGTGTTCCATGTCGAGGAAGTGGCCCGCCGCGCGGATTTCACTGAAGTGACTGTTGCGCACGTGCTGGCTGAACTGCCTGGCATCACCAATGGTGGTGTACTCGTCCCACTCGCCATTCATGAACAGCACCGGAATGTCGATGACCCGGGCCGAACGCAGGGCATTGTCGAGGTCGTGGTCGAGCACCTGGTTGATGTGGAAGTGCATCTGCGCGTACTCGTGGTTATCGAGGCTGCTGACGTGCCGGTAGTTGAAACGCTTGAACAGCGACGGCAAGTGCTTGCCGATGGTGTCGTTGACCAGGTTGCCCACCTGATAGCGGTCGCAGGTGCTGAGGAACTGGCAGCCGCGTTCGAGGTAGTCGCGCATCGGCTCGTTGATCACCGGCGAGAACGAACTGATCACCGCCTTTTCCACGCGCCGTGGCTTGTGCGCCAGGGCCAGCAAAGTGCAGGCGCCACCCCAGGAAAACGACATGACATGGTCGGCGGCAAAGTGGTCGATCAGTTCCAGCAGGATCTGCCCTTCGGCTTCTTTGGTCAGCAAGTGCTCGTTGCGGTTGTGCGGCTTGGATTTGCCGGCATAGGGCTGATCGTAAAGCACCACGTTGAACTGCGGGTGCAGGTTACGCACGGTCTGGGCAAATGATGCCGTCGTGGCCAGTGAACCATTGATCAGGATGATCGTCTTCTCAGCGGCGTCTGCGCGATAGAACTCCGTGTAAACCCGATACTGACCTTGTATATCAAGCACAGCAATTTCTGGCCTCATGTCGTCGACTCCTGGCGCAAGAAAGGGTGTTCGCACATGTAAGAATGTGCGTTCTTTATGACAGGTAGGCATGCGCCTTGAAGAGAAACTGAGGGCCCTTGTCGATCCTGGAGACTGCGGTCGACCGGTATTGTTCTAGGTGGGCAATCTGCCGGACTCCAGTACTTCGAGGCACGGGTAGCCAGCAAAAAGGTGTCTTGGACTGCGGGCGTGACCAATGAGTCACATGCAGACCGACGATTGGATTCAAGCAGCCAGGCGGGTAACCCGCAAGTGCCTTTGGGACGATTGAGGAAAATTTTCCGCCAGGCGGTCTTCGCCTCAGATTGCCAGGATTTCTTCGGGGTAAAGGGCGCGGTACTCGCCTGGGCGCAGGCCCGGGTCCAGTTGCAGCGGCCCCATGCGCTCGCGGTGCAGGCGCAGCACCTTGTTGTCGAAGTGGCCGAACATGCGTTTGACCTGGTGGTAGCGGCCCTCGACGATGCTCAGGCGGGCCGAGCGCGGGCCGAGCAGGGTCAGTTCGGCGGGCAGGGTGGTGAGGTCTTCGAAGGCAAAGTAGAAGCCCTGGCGAAATTTTTCGATGTAGTGCGGCTCGATCACCTGTTCGGTTTCGACGTAGTAGATCTTCGCCAGTTTGGTTTGCGGCTGGGTCAGGCGCCGTGACCACTGGCCGTCATTGGTCAGCAGCATAAGGCCGGTGGTGTTGAAGTCCAGGCGCCCGGCAAGGTGCAACTCGTGTTTGTCGGTTTCATCAATCAGGTCGAGCACGGTGCGGTGCTCGGGGTCCTGGGTGGCGCTGACGCAGCCCTGGGGCTTGTGCAGCATCAGGTAGCGCGCAGGCCGCCCGGCTTGCAGCAGTTGCTCGTCGACCTCGATACGGCTGAACTCGCGTACCTCCAGGTGCGGGTCGCTGACGCAATGGCCGTCGACACGGACCCGTCGCTCAGCCAGCAGCAGGCGTACTTGCTGACGGTTGAAACAGGGCAGGTTGCTGAGGAATCGATCGAGGCGCATACAGGCTCGGGGCAGGGCGTTGCAGTTTAACGGCCGGGCAGCGATTTTGCCGCCTCGAGTTGCTCCAGCACCTGGGCGCAGGCGGGACACAGGCATGCCTTGTTGCGCTGCTCGGCGGGCAGCGCCGCAATGACCTCGGGGGCAATGCTGACGCTGTAGCACCAGCAGGCGTTGGTTGCCGTGCGCGGGTCGGCAAGGCTGCAGCGGTTGCTGGCGCCGCAGGCAGGGCAGTGTTGAGGGTCATGCATAGTCGGACCTGAGCATTTCTACGCAAACGCGGTTGCGTCCGCTTTGTTTGGCACGGTAGAGCGCATGATCGGCACGGGCGATCAGGCTGTGCAGGGTATCTTCAGGCTGCAGGCAGCTCAAGCCGATGCTGGTGGTCAGGGTAATCGGGCGGTCGGCGAAGGTGAACTTCAGCTGTTCGGTGCGCAGGCGGATTTTTTCGGCGACTTCCCGCGCTTGTGCACCGTCGGTGTCCTTGAGCAGCACGATGAACTCCTCGCCACCCCAGCGGCAGATGATGTCCGACAGGCGCAGGCAGTTTTCCAGGACCTGGGCGAACTGGCGCAAGACTTCGTCGCCGGCCAGGTGGCCATGGGTGTCATTAAGCACCTTGAAGTGATCGAGGTCGATCAACAGCGCGACCAGCGGCTTGGGCTCGCGCTGGGCTTCGAGCAGCGCCTGGGCCGCCAGCAGGTCAAAGCCACGACGGTTGGGCAGGCCAGTGAGGCTGTCGCGGGTGGCCAGGGTCTCGATATTGTCCTGGTGACGCTTGACCATGGCATTGAGCAACGACAGCACCACCAGGCCGATCATGGCGCAGATCGCCAGGTTAAGGTAAAGCGACTGGCGGATCTTGTCCAGCGCCGCCCCTTCGCGTTTGTCGACGAACAGGTACCAGTTCAGCTCCGGTACCAGGCGTACGTTGAGAAAATGGCTATGGCCGTCCGTGCCACGGTATTCGTGACTGCCGGTGACCGCGCCGGGCATCTGCTTGAGCACATCCTGCAGTCCCCCCAGCTCGTGCAGCGACTGGCCGACGCGGATCGCGTCGGTACCGCCATTGGAGCCGGTCAGCACCACGTCGCCTTTCGGGTCCACGAAGAATACCTGGCGCTGGTAGCGTTTCTGATAGTCATCGATCAGATGGACCACGGCTTCGACGGTCAGGCCGATACCGGTGACGCCGATGAAGTTGCCGTTGTAGTCGAATACCCGGTAGTTGATAAAGACGGTGAGCTTGTCCTGGTTGGCCATGTCCAGGTCGACGTTGATCTCGTAGGGGGCGGCCATGTCTCGCACCCGGTAATACCAGGTGTCGCGCGGCTCCTGCGGGTTGACCTGTTTGAGCACGCCTTTTTGCGCCTGGTAATAGTTGTTGCTGGCGCTGGAGACGAAAAAGGCGGTGTAGGCGCGGTACTGGCCCATGACCTCGTTGAGGTAGCGGGAGATTTGCGCCGTGTCGCGCTCACCGCCCAGTACCCAGTCCCGCAGGAAGGTGTCGTGGGCCATCATCGAGGAAATCAGGATCGGCCGCACCAGGTCCTTCTGGATTTCCGAATAGACCGTGTCGGAGGTCAGCGGCAGTTCGGTGTTGATGATGCTGTCGCGAATCGCGCTGCGCGAGGCAAAGTAACTGATCAGGGACGTTGCGAGGAATCCGCAGCCCAACAACAGCAGCAAGGTCAGGATGAGTGAGCGCTGCGAAAACACCGCGGATCGAGGCAATTGGTCATTCCCTTGGTATAGGCCAATGCCGTTCATTCTAGTGGCTGAGCCGATAAATAACTGGACAAATATAATGGGTATTGGCGTTGTTTCAAATTATTGCAGGATCGGCACCGGCGGGGCATTTCGTGGTCTTAGTTAATGTCGACGGGCGCTTGTCTGTCGGCGCCGACCAGCGTCGCTGGGATGGGCAGTTCCGCGGTCCGGGAGGCCGCCATGTATCGCCGACTTTTGCTTGTTGCAGTGCTGAGTTTGCTGACAACCGCTTGTGTTCCTTACGGAGGTAACGGTTACTACCGCACCGAGGTCTACACCGCCGACCGCTATGGTTATCCGGGTTATTACCGGCCTGCCTACCCCTACAACCGTGGCTATTATGTAGTGCCACCGCCTCGCTATTACGCGCCGCCGCCTAACTACTACCGGCCGGCACCGCACTATTACCGTCCTTCTCCCCAGTACTACCGGTCATCACCGCAGTATTACCGCCCGGCCCCCGGCCATTATTACCAACCGCATCCGGGCCGGGGTAACGACCGTTACCGGGCGCAGCCCTCGGGGCAGAACCGCGACCACAGTGGCTGGCCGGACCGCAACTGGCATCGCTGATCGCCTCAGGCGAGGTCGGCCAGGGGATGGCGGCCTTCCCAGACTTTGGCAAAGTGCGCGTCGATCACCGCTTTCGGCACCTGGGCGATGTTCGCCCAGTGCCAGTGCGGCTTTTGATCCTTGTCGATCAGGCGCGCACGCACCCCTTCGCTGAATTCCGGATGTCGGCAGCAGTTCAGGCTCATGGCGTATTCCATCTGGAACACCTGGGCCAATGACAGGTACCTGGCGCGCTGGATCTGCTCCCAGACCAGATGGGCGGTCAGCGGGCTGCCGTCGAGCATGGTTTGTGCTGCTTTGGCCAGCAACAGGTCGTCACTGGTGCGCAGCGCCGCAATCGCCCGCCAGGCGCAGACCGGATCCGCCACATCGAGCAAGGTGTCGATCTGTTTGCGCCGTGGCAGCCACTGGGCAGCAGGTCGTTCGGTAGCCGCCTGATGCTGATGGGCCTTGAGCAGGCTGTTGAGTTGCAGGGCGGTCTGCTCCTGCCAGTTCAGCTGCAGCAGGTCATCGAGCAACGCTTCCTGCTGGTTTTCACCCAGCAGGCGATCGGCCAGCCCCAGGTCCAGCGCATCGCAGGCGTTGATCGGCGCACCGGTCATGCCGAGAAACAGCCCGAGCTTGCCGGGCAGGCGCGAAAGGAACCAACTGGCACCGACATCCGGGTACAGCCCGATGCTGATTTCCGGCATCGCCAGGCGGCTGCCCGGGGTGACAATGCGAATGGCCGAGCCTTGCATCAGCCCCATGCCGCCGCCCAGTACATGGCCGTGTGCCCAGCAGATCAGCGGCTTGGGGTAGGTGTGCAGGCGGTAGTCGAGGCGGTATTCGCTGGCGAAGAACTGTGTCGCCAGGTGCGGCACCTGGCCAGGATGGTCACGGCACGCCTGTGCCAGGCTACGCACCTCGCCACCGGCGCAAAAGGCCTTGCTGCCATTGCCGCGCAGTAACACACAGACGATGTCGCTGTCTTCGGCCCAGGCCTTGAGCTGTTCGTCGATGACTTCGATCATCGGCAGCGACAGCGCATTGAGCGCCTGCGGGGCGTTCAGCGTAATGACGCCAATGCGGGCGCCATCGACACCCGTGAGTTCCTCATGCAGTACGGCAACCATGGGCGACCTCTTCACGTTTATCCGCACAAGTATGGTCGTTGCTGACGATTACGTCGGTCGCCGGTCGGATCGATTGACAAGTCCGGGCAGCTTTCCTAGTGTCGCGCCATTGTTTACGGATGACCCCATGACTGACGACGATCGCATCAAACTCGAACCGAGCTGGAAAGAAGCGCTGCGCGCTGAGTTCGAGCAACCTTACATGCAGCAGCTGCGCGAATTCCTGCGCCAGGAATACGCCGCGGGCAAAGAGATCTACCCGCCTGGCCCGTTGATCTTCAATGCGCTCAACTCCACACCGCTGGATCAGGTCAAGGTGGTGATCCTCGGCCAGGACCCATATCACGGTCCGGGTCAGGCCCATGGCTTGTGCTTTTCGGTACAGCCGGGCATCCCGACACCGCCGTCGCTGGTCAACATCTACAAGGAGCTGCACCGCGACCTGAACATCGAGATTCCTGCGCACGGTTGCCTGCAGCACTGGGCAGACCAGGGCGTGTTGCTGCTCAACACCACCATGACTGTAGAGCGCGCCAATGCCGCTTCCCACGCCAAAAAGGGCTGGGAGTTCTTCACTGACCGCATTATTGAACTGGTCAGCGAGCATCAGCCCAACACGGTGTTCCTGCTGTGGGGCGCGCACGCGCAGAGCAAGCAGAAGCTGATCGACAGCACCAAGCACCTGGTGCTCAAGTCGGTACACCCGTCGCCGTTGTCTGCCTATCGCGGCTTTTTGGGCTGCGGGCATTTCAGCCGCACCAACAAGTTCCTCGAGCAGCATGGCCTGACGCCCGTGCAGTGGGCATTGCCGCCGCTCTAGGAGACGGGGCTGCAGCGCAGCCCCATTGGCGTCGCCCCTCAATTGCCGTTGTTGCTGTCTGGGCCGGGAGTCGCGCGTTCGCTGATCCAGTGGCGGAACAGCGGTTCGGCAAGAAACAGCACAAACAGCAGGCGCATCACCTGCAGTGCCGTTACCAGTGGCACCGACAGTTGCAATGTTTCGGCGGTCAGGCTCATTTCGGCGATGCCGCCCGGCATCATGCCCAGGGTCAGGGAGCGCAGGTCCAGTTGCGTCAGGTGGCTCAAGGTCCAGGCTGCCGCAGCGGCGATGAGCATGCTCAGGGCCGTGGCGATCAGGGTGCGGCCGAGGAACGACGGCGCGCGGCGAAAGAAGGCACGGTTGAAATGACAGCCCAGGCCGCTGCCGATCAACCACTGGCCCACCTGGCTGGCGCCGTCGGGCAGGGCGATCTGCAGGTCGGCACCGACACTGGCAATGGCGGCGATCAGCAACGGGCCGAACAGCCAGGGGTTGGGTTGTTTCAAGCGCTGCCACAGCAAGGCCATGACCAGCCCCAGCGGACAGATCAGCGCCAGCCAGCCCCAGCTGACACTCCCGGCATGGGTGATCGGTACGCCATCGCCCAGCAGGTACTTGAACAGCGCCGGCACACACAGCACCACGGCCAGTACCCGCAGGCTCTGCGCGGCGGCAACCTGGCTGAGGTTGGCACCATTGCGCGCACCGAGGTTGACCATCTCTCCCGATCCCCCCGGCATGCTGGAAAAAAACGCCGTGGCACGGTCTTCACCGGTGCGGCGCAACAACCAGATGCCGACCACGCTGGACACACTGGTAATCAGCGCACCGCAGAAAATCAGGCCGAAGTTGCTCGCCACCTGCTCGACTACCGCAGGGGTGAAGTGCAGGCCGATGCCGATGCCGATGATCCACTGCCCGCATTTACGCCCGCCGGGTATTTCGCTCAATTGCCAGGGCGTCAGGCAGCGCACGAGGATGATCGCCAGCAACGAGCCGACCATCCACGGCAAAGGCCAGCCGACCTGGCTGGCGAGATACCCGCCTGCCAGACCGACCAGCCCTGTGGCCCAATACAGCTTCAGCAACCGGTCAGACATCGGCCAGGGCGCGCCGCTGCACACTGCGTTTGCGCCAGATGCGCAGCAACGGCAACAGCATCATGGCAATGGTCAGGCCCCACACACTCAAGGTGATCGGGCTGGACCAGAGGATGTCCAGGGCGCCGTTGGAGATCGACAGCGCGCGGCGCAGGTTCTGCTCCATCAACCCGCCGAGAATGAACCCGAGAAGAATCGGCGACAGCGGGAAGTCCAGCTTGCGCAGGATGTAGCCGAAGATGCCGATACCGATCATCAGGAACAGGTCGAAGGTGGTGGCATGCACGGCATACACGCCGATCGCGGTAATGATCGCGATCACCGGCACCAGGGCCCAGTTCGGCACGGCCAGAATGCGGGTGAAGATGCGGATCATCGGGATGTTGAGGATCACCAGCATGATGTTGGCGATGAACAGCGAAGCGATCAGGCCCCAGACAATGTCCGGTTGCTGTTCGAACAGCATCGGCCCCGGCGTGATGTTGTACAGGGTCAGTGCGCCGATCATCACCGCAGTGGTCCCCGAGCCCGGGACACCGAGGGTCAGCATCGGCACCAGGGCGCCACAGCAGGAGGCACCGATGGCGGTTTCAGGGGCGGCCAGGCCACGTTTGTCACCTTTGCCGAAAGTGCCCTTGGCGCCGGCGATGCGTTTCTCGGTCATGTAGGCCACGGCACTGGCCAGGGTTGCGCCGGCACCGGGCAGTACACCCATGATGAAGCCGAGCAGGCCACAGCGGATGTTCACCACGAAGACCGAGGCAGCTTCCTTGAAGTTGAACAGCATGCGGCCGGTGGCTTTTACCGCTTCGTGGCCGTGGTGGGTCTTTTCCAGCAGCAACAGAATCTCGCTGATTGAGAACAGGCCCAGCACCAGCACTACGAACTGAATGCCGTCGGCCAGGTGCACGCTGTCACCGGTAAAGCGGTACACACCACTGTTGGCGTCGATGCCGACGCTGGACAGGAACAGACCGATCAATGCGGCAATAAAGGTTTTCAGCGGCCGGTCGCCCGCCATGCCGCCCAGGCAGACGATGGCGAACACCATCAGCACGAAGTACTCCGCCGGCCCGAAGGCGATCGCCCATTTCGCCAGCAAGGGAGCGAACAGCACCATGCCGCAGGTAGCGATAAAGGCGCCGATGAACGAGCTCCAGGCCGACAGCGACAGCGCCACGCCAGCCAGGCCCTGGCGGGCCATGGGGTAGCCGTCGAGGGTGGTCATCACGGTGGAGGCTTCGCCGGGTATGTTGAGCAGGATCGAGCTGATCCGCCCGCCGTACTCGCAGCCCAGGTACACCGCCGCCAGCAGGATCAGTGCCGACTCCGGTGGCAGGCCGAGGGCAAAGGCAATCGGGATCAGCAGGGCGACGCCATTGATCGGCCCCAGGCCGGGTAGCAGGCCGACCACGGTACCGATCAGGGTGCCGGCCAGGGCCGTGACCAGGTTGTAGGGGCTGAGGGCGACGCCGAAGCCCTGGCCCAGGTAGCTGAGAGTATCCATGTCAATTCTCCAGAACGTCGAGCAGGCCGAGGGGCAGAGGGACATCCATGACGCGGTCGAACAGCCAGTACAGGGCAATGCTCATCAACCCGATGATCATCACGCTGGGCAGCCAGCGCCCGCCGTAGAGCCGTGCCATGGGCACGCCGATCAAGATGCTGCTGACAATGAAACCGAGGGGCTCGAAGGTGGCGGCGAACACCAGCAGCAAGCCGATGCACATGGCAATCTTGTTCAGGGTTTCGCGGTCCAGTTCCGGCTCGTCCTCTTTGTGCACGATGGGCGTAGGACGAAATGCCAGGTAAAGCAGACCAAGGCCCATCAGGCCGAGCATCAGCAAGGGGTAGGCACGAGGGCCAACCGGTTCGTAGGAAAATGCAGCCTGGTAAGGCCAGGCCATGACTGCCAGGGCGGCGCAGAGCGCCAGCAAAAACAGGGCAAAGACGCGTTGCAGGATCATCGCGCGTGTCCTCTGTGAGGTTCACAAACATGGGTCGCCGACCGTGTAGGCGCGGATTCACCGGGACGCCGGAGAGTCCGCTTCTACGGGATCGCTGGGGAAAAGCAGGGCTTACTGGATCAGCCCGAATTCCTTGGCCAGGGCTTTGTAGTCGGCCACCTGTTTCTTCACATAGGTATCCAGCTCGGCGCCGGTCATGGCGAACGGGAAGAGTTCGCGCTGGTCACGCAGCTTGGCGAATTCTTCCGAGGCCAGCAGTTTGTCGAACGAGGCTTTCCACCAGTCGTACTCGGCATCGGTGACCTTCGGCCCCAGGTAGAAGCCACGTACCACAGGCCAGACAATGTCGTAACCCTGCTCTTTGGCGGTCGGAATGTTCTTCATTTCCGGCTCGTCCAGGCGGTTTTCGGCGAACACCGCCAGCAGGCGCATGTCACCGCTCTGGATGTGTGGCATGGAGTCGGAGATGTCGGTACTGCCCACCTGGATATGCCCACCCAGCAACGCCGTGGCAATTTCTCCACCCCCTTCGAGGGCGACGTAGCGCAGGTCGCGTGGATTGATCCCGGCGGCCTTGGCGATCAACGCGGTTTGCATCCAGTCCTGGCTGCCGACGGTACCACCGGAGCCAATCACGACTTTGCTCGGGTCTTTTTTCAGCGCGGCAACCAGATCATCGAGGGTTTTGTAGGGCGAATCGTTTTTCACTGCAATGGCGCCATAGCTGGTACCCACTGCTGCCAGCCAGCGCACGGCATTTTCGTCGAAGCGGCCGAACTTGCCCTGGGCCAGATTGAGCAACGAGCCGCTCGACCAGGCCACCAGGGTCCCGGCATCCGCCGGGCGCTGAGCGACTACGGCGTTGTAGGCGACGGCGCCAACACCGCCGGGCATGTAGGTCACGCGCATGGGTTTGCTGAGGATTTTCTCGTTGACCAGGGCGCTTTGCACCAGCTTGCAGGTCAGGTCGAAACCGCCGCCGGGGGAAGCCGGGGCGATGCATTCAGGGCGTTTGGGTTCGTTCGCCAGGACGTTACCGGCGAGCAGCAGGCAGCTGGTGGCAAGGGCAATGCGGCGCAGTGAAAAGTTCATCGTCGATCTCCGTGAGCATTATTGTTATCGGGGATTACCACAACGCAAGGCTGTAACTCACCAGCAGCCGCACTTCGTCCGCATCGCGGGTGAAGTTGGAGCGGAAGGTAGCGTTGCGCAGGCGCACGGCGACGTTTTTCAGGGCGCCACTTTGCACCACGTACTTGAACTCGGTGTCGCGTTCCCACTCTTTGCCTTCACCACCATTGGCCAGGCTGACATTATCGCCGCTGATGTAGCGGGACATGAAGGTCAGGCCGGGAATCCCCAGCGTGACGAAGTCAAAGTCATAGCGGGTTTGCCAGGAGCGTTCGTCTTTACCGGCGAAGTCGTTGATCTGCACGAAGTTGACCAGGTACGGATCGGAGCCGTCGACGTAAGGGAAGGCGCTGTCGCCCGACATGTGCTGGTAACCGGCGCTGAACTTGTGGCCCTTGAGGCCATAGCTGAGCATGCCGTTGAGCGAGGTGTTGTCGATCTTGCCGCCGCGTGCCTGACCCTGGTCGTCGCTGAACGCCATGCGCAGGTCGGCGCCGAAGGTGCCCGGGCCCCACGGCTGGCTGGCAATCATGCCGACAAAGTGCTGGCGATAGACATCATCCAGCTGTGCCCAGTGATAGCTGCCGGTGATTTTGTCGGTGAACTTGTAGTCCAGGCCCGCGAGGTCGAAGTGATTGCCGGCAACGGTACCGAGAAAACGGCCGTTCTTGTTGTTGAGGGCAATGTCTTCCTTGTTGGTGTCGTCGCGGTCCTTGGCTTTTTCCAGGCGCCCGCCGGTAAAGGTCAGGTTCTTGATTTCGCCAGAGGTCAGCAGCCCGCCTTCAAAGGTCTGCGGCAGGATGCGGCCGTCGTTGGGCTGCAGGGTGGGCAGTTCAGGAATCAAGGTGCCGACTTTCAGTTCAGTGGCCGAAATCTTCACCTTGCCGGTCAGGCCGAGCTTGGAATACTCGTCGGCCGCGCGGCCATCGTCGTGGGTGGGCAGCAGGCCGGTACCGGTGCGGTCGGGGCTGGAGTCGAGCTTGATGCCGAGCATCCCCAGGGCATCGAGGCCAAAACCGACCGGGCCGTCGGTATACCCCGACTCGAAGTTGAGCATGAAACCCTGGGCCCATTCGTCACGCTTGGATTGCTGGGCACTGGTACCGTCGCGAAAGTCGCGGTTGAAGTACATGTTGCGGGTTTCGAAGCTGGCCTTGCTGTCATCGAAGAAGGCGGCCTGGCTGAGCGGGGCGACGCCGGCAAGGGCAAGGGCGCTGGCAACTGCGGTCTGGCGGGAAGGTAATCGGCGGGTAGGCACACAGGCCTGTGGCTGCATGGACAGCATCGTCTTGAAACTCCGTTTTTGTTCTTATTAGTTCGAACATCGAGGTTCGGTTGTACGGCAAGCAGAGTGAGCCGTCAGACGATGCTAGGGGCTGAACCTTTCGCTAACCTTTCAGCAGCTTTTCATTGTTACGAAGGCTTCACAGCTGATCTGTCAGCTGTACACTCCGCGGCATTGACCGCGACGTGACCGGGAGAAATCGATGCGTGTGCTGCTCGTCGAAGACCATCTGCAGCTGGCTGAAAGCGTGGCCCAGGCCCTTAAAAGTGCCGGCCTGACCGTGGATGTGCTGCACGATGGCGTGGCCGCCGACCTGGCCTTGTCCACCGAGGAATATGCCATGGCCGTGCTTGATGTGGGCCTGCCGCGCATGGACGGCTTCGAGGTGCTGGCGCGCCTGCGTGCCCGTGGCAAGACCCTGCCGGTGCTGATGCTGACCGCGCGCAGCGACGTCAAGGACCGGGTTCATGGCCTGAACCTGGGCGCCGATGACTACCTGGCCAAACCCTTTGAACTCACCGAGCTCGAAGCGCGGGTCAAGGCCCTGTTGCGGCGTACCGTGCTGGGTGGGGAGCGCCAGCAGCGCTGCGGGCCGCTGGTCTATGACCTCGATACCCGGCGCTTTACCCTCGGCAACGAATTGCTGACCCTGACTTCCCGCGAGCAAGCAGTGCTTGAGGCCCTGGTTGCACGCCCCGGGCGGGTGATGAGCAAGGAGCAACTGGCCGCTCAGGTTTTCGGCCTGGATGAAGAAGCCAGCGCCGATGCCATCGAAATCTATGTCCATCGCCTGCGCAAGAAGCTCGATGGGCATGCCGTCGCCATCGTTACCTTCAGGGGGCTCGGGTACCTGCTTGAGCACCGCGATGCGTGACACCGGCAGCCTGCGCGGGCGGCTGCTGTGGAACCTGGCACTGCTGCTGGTGGTATTGATGCTGGCCAGTGGCTTGAGTGCTTACTGGAACGGTCGCGAAGCCGCCGACACAGCGTATGACCGAACCCTGCTGGCGTCGGCGCGCACCATTGCCGCGGGCTTGTCCCAGCGTGACGGCAGCCTCAGCGCCGATGTGCCTTATGTCGCGCTGGATACCTTTGCCTATGACAGTGCCGGGCGCATCTATTACCAGGTCAACGACATTCACCAACGCCTGATCTCGGGCTACGAAAACCTCCCCGCACCGCCGCCCGGCACCCCGCGTACCGATGATTACCCGGCGCTGGCGCGCTTTTACAACGCCCGCTACCTGGGGCAGGACGTGCGCGTGGTAAGCCTGCTCAAGGCCGTTACCGAGCCGAACATGAACGGTATGGCCGAAATCCGCGTGGCCGAGACCGAAGAAGCACGGGTGCGCATGGCGCGTGGCCTGATGGCCGATACCCTGTTGCGGCTGGGGATGCTGGCGCTCGGTGCGTTGATGCTGGTGTGGTTTGCCGTCAGCGCCGCCTTGCGTCCGCTGGAGCGCTTGCGCAGCGCCGTGGAGGAGCGTCAGCTGGATGACTTGCGCGCCTTGCCGCTGATCGAGGTACAGCGCGAACTGAGCCCGCTGGTGCGCGCCTTGAACCACTTCACCGAACGCCTGCGTGTGCAGTTCGAGCGCCAGGCGCAGTTTATCGCCGAGGCAGCGCATGAGTTGCGCACACCCTTGGCCGCCCTCAAGGCCCGGGTCGAACTGGGCCTGCGCTCAAACGAGCCGCAGGTCTGGCGTGACACTCTGGAATCTGCCGCGCAAGGTACCGACCGCCTGACCCACCTGGCCAACCAGCTGTTGTCGCTGGCGCGGGTCGAGAACGGTGCGCGGGCAATCGCCGAGGGCGGGGCGCAGCTGCTCGACCTGAGCCAGCTGGCCCGCGAACTGGGCATGGCGATGGCGCCGCTGGCCTACGCCCGTGGTGTAGCACTGGCGCTGGAAGCCGAGGCGCCTGTTCATGTGCGCGGCGAACCGACCTTGCTCAACGAGTTGCTCAGCAACCTGGTGGACAACGCCCTGGCGCATACGCCCAAAGGCGGCAATGTGATTTTGCGGGTCTACGCGCCGGGTGTGCTGGAGGTTGAAGATGATGGACCGGGTATTCCCGAGGAGGAGCGCGAGCGGGTGTGCGAGCGCTTTTATCGGCGCAGTGCCCAGGGCACGGGTCTGGGCCTGGCGATTGTCGGCGAAATCTGCCGCGCCCATCTGGCACAGATCAGCCTGCACGATGGTGAGCGCGGTGGCCTGAAGGTTCGGGTGAGTTTTTCAGTGGGCTAGCGCAGCGTTGATCAACGGAACAAGGCACGGGCGTTGAGCAGGTCGCAAGCCTCAAGTTCCGTGCCGGCTGGCAGCCCCAGGTGCTGGTAGGCGGGCAGGGTTGCCAGGGGCTGCACCTTGCCGGTGGCATGGCTCAGGGCCCGGGCAATCTGGACGACGTCCACGTAGTCGACCCGGTTGCTGCCGCGGTGAAGGTCCAGTACCTGTCCGGGCAGTTTGACCAGTTGCTCGGGGAATTCCCAGGTGCTGAGGATCTTGTCGCCCAGTACCGGGTGAATCTGGTCGATGACATAGTTCAGGCACACCGGGTCCGAGAGCAGCTCGTTGTGTTCTTCGGCGTAGGTCAGGATCGGCAGCACGCCGATCTGGTGAACCAGGCCGGCGAGGGCACCCTGGTCGGGCTTGAGCTGGGTGTAGCGCCGGCACAGTTCATAACTGATGCCCGCGACCTCCAGGCTGGAGGCCCAGACTTCACGCATTTTTTTCTCAACGACGTCAGAACGCGCGTGGAAGATCTGTTCGATCACCAGGCCAATGGCCAGGTTGCAGCTGTAGTTGATGCCCAGGCGGGTAATGGCGGTTTGCAGGTCGGTGACTTCAACCGTGGCGCGCAGCAACGGGCTGTTCACCACTTTGATCAGGCGTGCAGACAGGGCAGCGTCGCGGCCGATGACTTTGCTCAGGGCGCTGACACTGATTTCGCTGTTTTCGGCGGCCTCGCGAATACTCAGTGCCACCTCGGGTAAGGTCGGCAGCACCAGGTCATCGTTGTCGATGGCAGCCAGCAACTGGGTCTGGACCATCTCGGCCAGATTGTTCATCGTGATTCTCTAGCGTTGTTCATGGACAACCCCGGTCATCCAAGCGCCGGGGCAGGGCGGGCTCAGCGCTGGATCTCGCGGTCGCGATCCAGTTCGTAAGGCAACGACAGCAGGTCCAGGCGCGGGCCATCGGGGCTGCCCACATGCAGGTTGTTGTCGGCCACGGCATCGGCGGTCAACACAGCCAGCAGTTCACTGCCCTCGGCGTTGCGTGCCGACAGCACCACTTCACCTACCGACGAGTTGTGGGTTGGCGAGAAGATTTCGGTGCCTGGCACGGGTAGCTCCTGTCCTGTCAGGGCTGCGCGGTACTGACGGCGTTTGAGTTTGCCCAGGTACTGCATGCGCGCAACGATTTCCTGGCCGGTGTAGCAGCCCTTCTTGAAACTGACACCGCCCACGGCCTGCAGGTTGATCATCTGCGGGATGAACAGCTCGCGGGTTTGTGCCATGACCTGGCCAATACCGGCGCGGATCTGCCCGAGCAGCCAGTCGTTGAGGTCGGCTTGCGGCAATTGTTCAGCCAGTTGCGCCTTCACGTGTTCTGCCTGATCGGCGGCAACCCAGAGTTCGATCCGCGCGGGCGACACGGCAATTGCGATCAGCCCGTCATGGCGCGTCACCGCGTCGGTTTGCGCCGGCACTTCAAGGCCCAGCGCCTCAAGCGCGGTTTCACCGCCGTGCACGCCAAAGCGCACCCAGGCGTCGCTCTCGTCGGTCAGTTTGGCCTTGGAGAACACGGCGTATTTCTTCAGGTCCGCCAGTTGCGGTTCCAGCAGTTCGCGGGCCATCGCCAGCAGGTAGCCGTCACCCTCCGGCAGGATGCGAAAGCTCGACTGCATGCGGCCTTTGACCATGCAGCGCGCACCGAGGCTGCTGGTGCTGTCGCCCAGGTAGCTGATGTTGCAGGTCAGTTGGCCTTGCAGGAACTTGCCAGCGTCCGAGCCGCGGACGGCGAGGACGCCTTCGTGGGAAAGGGTGCAGAAAAAAGCGGAATCGGCCATGGGACATCGCAGGGTAGATAAGACTGGGGACCATGATAGAGCGCTGCCGGAAAAATAGGTAGTTGAGCTGGCCCCTCTGTCATTTTTTGCGCAGAACTACGGACCAACGTCGCGTGTTCCCCGGGCGCGGGCTCTGTATACTGTCGGCCTATTTTAGGAGGGCTCCATGGTCGAACAAATTGAACTCAACCGGCTCTTTTGGCATAGCCGCCGCGGCATGCTGGAGCTGGACGTGTTGCTGGTCCCTTTCAGCCAGGATGTCTACCCAACCCTGAGCCCGGAAGATCGCGAGCTCTACTGGCGTCTGCTCAGCTGTGAAGACCAGGACATGTTTGGCTGGTTCATGGAACGCAGCGAGTCGCCAGACCCCGAACTGCAACGCATGGTTCGCATCATTCTGGACCGTGTCCAGCCCAAGTGATCGCTTCGAGTGTCGCTGGCAAGGCTCTTCAAGCCTGCTGGCGGCCTACCTGGCGTGCCAGTTGCTGGCAATGCTGGGACTGTGCCTGCTGCCGCTTGCCGTGTGGGCGCAGGTAGCGGGTATTGGCGCGTGCCTGGCGCACGCCGGCTGGATGATTCCCCGACGCATCCTGCTCAGTCATTCCCAGGCCGTCAGCGGCTTGCGGCGTGACCCAAGCGGTTGGCACCTGTTCAGTCTTGACCAGGGTTGGCAGCCGGTGCAGCTGCGTCCAGACAGCCTGGCTTTGCCGGGCTTGATCGTGCTGCGCTACCGCCGCAAAGGCAGCTACTGGACGCAAGGGCTGTGCATTGCCGCTGACGCGCTGGAGCCGGTGCAGCACCGGCGCCTGCGCGTGCGTTTGAAGTTCAGTCGGCGTAGGTGGGTGGCTGCAGGATAGTGTCGCGTGCCTCGGCGAGCATCCCCGGGTAGTCCAGGGTGTAGTGCAGACCGCGGCTTTCCTTGCGTTGCATGGCCGAGCGAATCATCAGTTCGGCGACCTGGGCCAGGTTGCGCAGCTCGATCAGGTCACGGCTGACCTTGTAGTTGCTATAGAACTCGTCGATTTCATCCAGCAGCAGGCGCACGCGGTGCTCGGCGCGTTGCAGGCGTTTGCTGGTGCGCACGATCCCGACATAGTCCCACATGAAACGCCGCAGCTCGTCCCAGTTGTGCGCAATGATCACGTCTTCGTCCGAGTCGGTGACCTGGCTGGCATCCCAGCAGGGCAGCTCGCGAGGCATGCTGATCTGGTCAAGGTGCGCTTCGATGTCGGCGGCGGCGGCGCGGCCGTAGACGAAGCATTCCAGCAGCGAGTTGCTGGCCATGCGATTGGCGCCATGCAGGCCGGTGAAGCTGGTTTCGCCGATGGCATACAAGCCGGGTACGTCGGTGTGGCCGCTGTCGTCCACCATAACGCCGCCGCAGGTGTAGTGCGCCGCCGGCACAACCGGGATCGGCTGGCGGGTGATGTCGATGCCAAACGCCAGGCAGCGTTCGTACACAGTCGGGAAGTGAGTCTTGATGAAATCGTCAGATTTGTGGCTGATGTCGAGGTAGACGCAGTCCACGCCGAGGCGTTTCATCTCGTGGTCGATCGCCCGGGCGACGATATCGCGCGGCGCCAATTCTTCGCGCGGGTCGAAGCGCGGCATGAAGCGTTCGCCGTTGGGCAGGCGCAACAAGGCCCCTTCACCGCGCAGCGCCTCGGTAATCAGAAAGCTCTTGGCTTGCGGGTGGTACAGGCAGGTGGGATGGAACTGGTTGAATTCCAGGTTGGCCACCCGGCAGCCAGCGCGCCAGGCCATGGCAATGCCGTCGCCACAGGCCCCGTCAGGGTTGCTGGTATACAGGTAGACCTTGGCCGCGCCACCGGTGGCGAGCACGGTAAAGCGGGCGCCATAGGTATCGACTTCGCCGGTGTTGCGGTTCAGCACGTAGGCACCCAGGCAGCGCTCGCCGTCCTGGCCCAGGCGTCGCTCGGTGATCAGGTCAACGGCAACGCGCTGCTCCAGCAATTCGATGTTCGGGCGTTGGCGCGCCTGGGCCAGCAGCGTGGTGAAGATTGCCGCCCCGGTGGCATCGGCAGCATGAATGATGCGTCGATGGCTGTGGCCGCCTTCGCGGGTGAGGTGGAATTCGAAACCACCGTCGTCGACACTGGCATGTTCATCACGGGTAAAGGGAACGCCCTGGTCGATCAGCCACTGGATCGCTTCGCGGCTGTGTTCGACAGTGAAGCGCACGGCGTCTTCGTGGCACAGGCCACCCCCGGCGTTCAGGGTGTCGTCGACGTGCGACTGCACCGTGTCGGTATCATCGAGCACCGCAGCGACGCCGCCCTGGGCCCAGAAGGTCGAGCCGTTGGCAAGATCGCCCTTGCTGAGCACGGCAATGCGCAGGTGGCTCGGAAGGTTCAGCGCCAGGCTCAGACCGGCGGCACCGCTGCCGATCACGAGGACATCATGTTGGAGTTGTTGGCTCATGTCAGGACACTAGTATCTGAAGGGGGGGATCGGCACAATAGTCAGGCGCATATGGCATTGTGAAACTATCGTGAATCTGGACCGGCTGCCTTTATAGCAGCCTCAAGGCCCTGATTTCCAATGGCGCTTATGCTGGGCAGGCGCTGCTGTGGGAACTTTCCATGCTGTGTGGATATCCATAGTAGGCTGACCGCCCGCCACAATACCGCGGCGACGCAGGGCAGTGACCCGTAACAGGGCCTTGCCGGCGTATTCGAGACCCGATTATCGACGCAGCCGGCCGTGACCGCGCTGCGTTTTTCGTGCGAGCCGACCAAGGGCCGCAGGAAACTTGCTTGAAGGGGAGAACTTTTGCGAAAAGCCCGAGTCTATGGTTGCAAGCCTGAACGATGCTTCTCGTACGGCTCCTTCGAGTTCACTGAGGAGTGTTCATGCTAACCCAGGAAGAGGATCAGCAGCTTGTCGAGCGCGTGCAGCGTGGCGACAGGCGAGCGTTTGATCTGTTGGTGCTGAAGTATCAGCACAAGATTCTCGGGTTGATCGTGCGTTTCGTACACGACACCCATGAAGCCCAGGATGTTGCGCAGGAAGCTTTCATCAAAGCTTATCGTGCGCTGGGTAATTTTCGCGGAGACAGTGCCTTCTATACCTGGCTGTACCGCATTGCCATCAACACGGCAAAGAACTATCTGGTGTCCCGCGGACGGCGGCCACCGGACAGCGATGTAAGTTCCGAGGATGCGGAATTTTACGACGGCGATCATGGCCTCAAGGATCTGGAGTCCCCCGAGCGTGCGTTGTTGCGAGATGAGATCGAAGGCACCGTCCATCGGACCATTCAGCAACTGCCAGAAGATTTACGTACGGCGTTAACTTTACGTGAATTTGACGGTCTGAGTTACGAGGACATTGCGAGCGTCATGCAGTGTCCGGTGGGTACCGTGCGCTCTCGAATTTTCCGCGCTCGGGAGGCCATAGACAAAGCCCTGCAGCCGTTGTTGCAGGAAACCTGAGACAGCGGCGACAGCCAAGAGAGGAACCGCCATGAGTCGTGAAGCTTTGCAGGAATCGCTGTCCGCGGTGATGGATAACGAAGCGGACGAACTGGAATTACGTCGGGTGTTGAACGCCGTCGATGATGCCGAAACCCGTGCTACCTGGTCCCGTTACCAGATTGCACGTGCGGCCATGCACAAGGAACTGGTGCTGCCTAAACTGGATATCGCCTCCGCAGTGTCTGCCGCGCTGGCTGACGAAGCGGCGCCGGTCAAGGTCAACCGCGGTCCATGGCGCAGCCTGGGTCGTCTGGCCGTGGCGGCTTCGGTGACCGTCGCGGTATTGGCCGGTGTGCGTCTGTACAACCAAGACGAAATCAGCGGTGTGCAGCTGGCTGCCCAGCAACCTGCCCAGCAGGGACTGAGTGTGCCACAGGTTCAAGGCCCCGCTGTGTTGGCAGGCTATAGTGAGAGTGCAGAGCAGCCAGGGCCAATGGCCAATGGCGTGCTGCAAGGGCAATCCGGCTGGCACGACCAGCGTCTGCCCGGCTATCTGCGCCAGCATGCTCAGGAAGCAGCACTCAAGGGTACCGAGAGCGCACTGCCTTACGCCCGCGCGGCCAGCCTGGAAAACCGTTAAGTAAGGAGGATCATGCGCGCGCTACCTCTTATACCGCTGTTGCTGGGAGGCTGGCTGATACTGCCGGCCCATGCGGCCAACTCCTCACCGGAGGCGGGCGACTGGCTGAAGAAGCTGGCGCAGGCCGAGCAACAGCAGAGCTATCAGGGTACTTTCGTTTACGAGCGTAACGGCAGCTTCTCCACCCACGATATCTGGCACCGCGTCCAGGACGGCAAGGTCAGCGAGCGGCTTCTGCAGCTCGATGGCTCGGCCCAGGAAGTCGTGCGTGTCGACGGGCATACCCAGTGCGTAAGCGGGGCCCTGGTGTCTGGTGTGACCAATCCGCCAGATTCCACGGCGCGAGTGCTTGATCCCCTCAAGTTGATGAGTTGGTACGACCTCGGCATTGCCGGCAGGTCGCGGGTGGCGGACCGTGAAGCGGTGATCGTCACCCTCACACCCCGTGACCAGCATCGTTATGCCTTCGAGTTGCACCTGGATCGCAAGACCGGGCTGCCACTGAAGTCGTTGATGCTCGACGACAAGGGGCGGTTGCTGGAGCGTTTTCAGTTCACCCGGCTTAACACCGCGCAGCCGCCGAGCGATGACGAGCTCAAAGCGAGCGAGTTGTGCAAGCCGGTCACCTTGGTCGCGTCCCAGGCCAAGCAACCGGTGACCGCGTGGCGCTCGGAGTGGTTGCCCGCGGGTTTTGAGCTGGTCGACAGCTCGGTGCGCAAGGATCCGGAAGGCAAGAACGTTGTCAGCAGCTTGATGTTCGATGACGGCCTGGCACGGTTTTCGGTGTTTGTCGAAGCCCTGGACGGTGGCTCGGCAGTGGATATTCGCACGCAGTTGGGGCCGACCGCGGCTGTTTCCCGACGCTTGACCACGCCCAAGGGCGAAATGATGGTCACCGTGGTCGGCGAAATTCCGATCGGAACGGCAGAGCGGATTGCCTTGTCCATGCGCGCTCAGGATGCCCAGGCACAAAAATGACGGATAACTATCCTGTTTATCGGTCGAGGGTGCCTTGGCTGACATGATTGGCAAGCTTTACAGTTTGCAAAAAACCAAGATTTTTTCTATAGGTCAGTCCTTTCGGGGACTGGCCTTTCCTGCGTCTGCAGGGCCCTACTGCTAACCACGCTCGATGTGACGGGAGCCGTATGTCAATACCACGCTTGAAAACCTACCTATCGTTGTTCGCCGCCGTGTTCATGCTCGGTCAGGTGGTCACCGCCCAGGCCGAAGCCCTGCCGGACTTCACCACCCTGGTCGAGCAGGCCTCGCCTGCGGTGGTGAACATCAGTACCAAGCAGAAGCTGCCGGACCGCAAATATGCCGCCGGTCAGATGCCCGACCTTGAAGGGCTGCCGCCGATGTTCCGCGAATTCTTCGAGCGCAACATGCCACAGGCACCCCGCTCGCCGCGCGGTGACCGCCAGCGTGAAGCGCAGTCGCTCGGTTCGGGCTTCATCATTTCCAGCGACGGTTATGTGCTGACCAACAACCACGTGGTCGCCGACGCCGATGAAATCATCGTCCGTCTGTCCGATCGCAGCGAACTGCAGGCCAAGCTGGTCGGCACCGATCCGCGCACCGACGTCGCTCTGCTCAAGGTCGACGGCAAGAACCTGCCGACCGTCAAGCTGGGTGACTCCGAGAAGCTCAAGGTCGGTGAGTGGGTGCTGGCCATTGGTTCGCCATTCGGTTTCGACCATTCGGTGACCAAAGGTATCGTCAGTGCCAAGGGCCGTACCCTGCCGAACGACACCTATGTGCCGTTCATCCAGACCGACGTGGCCATCAACCCGGGTAACTCGGGCGGCCCGCTGTTCAACATGAACGGTGAAGTGGTGGGTATCAACTCGCAGATCTTTACCCGTTCCGGCGGCTTCATGGGCCTGTCGTTCGCGATCCCGATCGACGTTGCCCTGGACGTCTCCAACCAGCTGAAGAAAGACGGCAAGGTCAGCCGCGGCTGGCTGGGTGTGGTGATTCAGGAGGTCAACAAGGACCTGGCTGAGTCCTTCGGTCTCGACAAGCCGGCCGGTGCCCTGGTAGCCCAGGTGCTGGAAGACGGCCCGGCGGCCAAGGGTGGCCTGCAAGTTGGTGACGTGATCCTGAGCATGAACGGTCAGCCGATTGTCATGTCGGCCGACCTGCCGCACCTGGTCGGCAGCCTGAAAGACGGCGCCAAGGCCAAGCTCGAGATCATCCGTAACGGCAAACGCCAGAACCTCGACGTCACGGTCGGCGCCTTGCCGGACGACGATGCCGAACTCGCCGACGCTGCCGGCGGTGGCGCTGAGCGCAGCAGCAATCGTCTGGGTGTGTCGGTGTCCGACCTGACCGCCGAGCAGAAGAAAACCCTGGAGCTCAAAGGTGGCGTGGTCATCAAGGAAGTTCAGGACGGCCCGGCGGCGCTGATCGGCCTGCGTCCGGGCGACGTCATCAGCCACCTGAACAACCAGGCGATCGCCTCGGCGAAGGAATTCACCGAAATCGCCAAGGAACTGCCGAAGAACCGTTCGGTGTCGATGCGCGTACTGCGTCAGGGACGTGCAAGTTTCATTACCTTCAAGCTGGCTGAGTAAGCAGCGCGGTACAGGGGAGGGCAGCGCAAGCTGCCCTTTTTTGTGCCTGAGCGGTCATCCGGGGTTGGACGCTGGCAATCCTTGTCACCACAGTTCACGTGACGCCAAGGTCAGGCTTCAGGTACAATTCCCGGCTATTTTTCGGTGGGCGTCCGGCCCGCAGCCTTTTTGAGTGTTGACCCGTGAGTGATTTGAGTCATATCCGCAATTTCTCCATCATCGCCCACATTGACCATGGCAAGTCGACCCTGGCGGACCGTTTCATCCAGATGTGCGGCGGCCTGTCTGCGCGTGAGATGGAGGCCCAGGTGCTTGACTCCATGGACCTGGAGCGTGAGCGCGGTATCACCATCAAGGCCCACAGCGTCACCCTGCATTACAAGGCGAACGACGGCGTTACCTACCAGCTGAACTTCATTGATACCCCGGGCCACGTCGACTTCACCTACGAAGTCAGCCGGTCCCTGGCGGCCTGTGAAGGCGCACTGCTGGTGGTCGACGCCGGTCAAGGCGTTGAAGCCCAGTCGGTTGCCAACTGCTACACCGCCATCGAGCAGGGCCTGGAGGTTATGCCGGTCCTTAACAAGATGGACCTGCCTCAAGCCGATCCGGACAAGGTCAAGGACGAGATCGAGAAGATCATCGGTATCGATGCGACCGACGCCGTGGCCTGTAGCGCCAAGAGCGGCATGGGCGTGGACGAGGTGCTGGAGCGCCTGGTGCACACCATTCCTGCGCCAACCGGTGACATCGAGGCGCCCCTGCAGGCGCTGATCATCGACTCCTGGTTCGACAACTACCTGGGCGTTGTCTCCCTGGTGCGCGTGCGTCATGGCCGCGTGAAGAAGGGCGACAAGATCCTGGTCAAGTCCACCGGTAAAGTCCACTTGGTCGACAGCGTTGGTGTGTTCACCCCGAAACACACGCAAACCGCTGATCTGAAAGCCGGTGAAGTAGGCTTCATCATTGCCAGCATCAAGGACATTCACGGTGCACCGGTCGGTGACACCCTGACCCTGAGCAGCACCCCTGAAGTTGACGTGCTGCCTGGTTTCAAACGCATTCAGCCACAAGTTTATGCCGGTCTGTTCCCTGTCAGTTCCGACGATTTCGAAGATTTTCGTGATGCGTTGCAGAAACTGACCCTGAACGATTCGTCGCTGCAATACCTGCCCGAGAGTTCCGACGCACTGGGCTTCGGCTTCCGTTGCGGTTTCCTCGGCATGCTGCACATGGAGATCATCCAGGAGCGCCTGGAGCGCGAATACGACCTGGACCTGATCACCACCGCGCCGAGCGTGATCTTCGAGGTCAAACTCAAGACCGGCGAGACCATCTACGTCGACAACCCGTCGAAGCTGCCGGATGTGTCCTCGGTTGAAGATTTCCGCGAGCCGATCGTCGCCGCGACCATCCTTGTGCCTCAGGAGCACCTGGGTAACGTCATTACCCTGTGCATCGAGAAACGCGGCGTACAGCGCGACATGCAGTTCCTCGGCTCGCAGGTGCAAGTGCGCTATGACCTGCCGATGAACGAAGTGGTACTCGACTTCTTCGACCGCCTGAAGTCCACCAGCCGTGGCTATGCGTCGCTGGACTACCATTTCGACCGCTACCAGTCGGCCAACCTGGTCAAGCTCGATGTACTGATCAACGGTGACAAGGTCGACGCCCTGGCGCTGATCGTGCACCGCGACAATGCGCACTACAAAGGCCGCGCGTTGACCGAGAAGATGAAGGAACTGATTCCTCGGCAGATGTTCGACGTTGCAATCCAGGCCGCCATCGGCGGGCAGATTGTTGCGCGCACGACTGTCAAGGCGCTCAGAAAGAACGTACTGGCCAAATGCTACGGTGGTGACGTAAGCCGTAAGCGCAAGCTGTTGGAGAAGCAGAAGGCCGGTAAGAAACGCATGAAACAGGTCGGCAACGTGGAAATTCCACAAGAAGCCTTCCTCGCCGTGCTCAGGTTGGAATAATTAGGTCCTATGTCGCTAAATTTCCCGCTGTTGTTAGTCATCGCCGTAGCCGTCTGCGGTCTGTTGGCCCTGGTCGATCTGCTGTTCCTGGCGCCACGCCGGCGTTCGGCGATCGCCAACTATCAGGGCAGCGTCAGCCAGCCAGAAATGGCAGTGGTCGAGCGCTTGAACAAGGAGCCGTTGCTGGTTGAGTACGGCAAGTCGTTCTTTCCGGTGCTGTTCATCGTCCTGGTGTTGCGTTCGTTCCTGATCGAGCCTTTCCAGATCCCTTCGGGATCGATGAAGCCGACCCTGGAAGTGGGCGATTTCATCCTGGTGAACAAGTTCTCCTATGGCATTCGCCTGCCGGTGATCGACAAGAAAGTCATCGAAGTCGGTGACCCGCAGCGCGGCGATGTCATGGTGTTCCGCTATCCGAGCGACCCGAACGTCAACTACATCAAGCGTGTAGTCGGCTTGCCGGGCGACCAGATTCGCTACACCAACGACAAGAAGCTGTTCGTCAACGGTCAGCCGATTGCCGAGCAACTGGTGGGCAGTGAGCCAGGCACCCTGGGCAGCGCACAGCTGTACAAGGAAAAGCTGGGCGAAGCCGAGCACCTGATCCGCAAGGAAATGAGCCGCTATCGCATGCCGCCTGACCAGCAATGGACAGTACCGGCTGGCCATTACTTCATGATGGGTGACAACCGCGACAACTCCAACGACAGCCGTTTCTGGGATGACCCCAATATTCCCAAAGCGCTGCACGGTATGGTCCCGGACCAGAACATCGTCGGCAAGGCCTTCGCGGTCTGGATGAGCTGGCCAGAGCCAAAACTCAGCCACTTCCCGAACCTTTCGCGGGTTGGCCTGATCAAGTAACACCACAACGGCGCTGTCTTGGGACAGCGCCGAATGCATTTCTGGCATAGGCTGTGTGCAGAGGGATCGATGATCCGCCTGGACCACCGTCGCCGGTGAGCATGAGCCAAATAGTCTTTCAGGATGTTGATTTGAACAAAGTGTTGAATATCGGCCACGAACTGCGCGTGGGTACACTGTGAGCGTTTCCTTGAACCGCCTCGAGCGCCAGCTCGGTTACACCTTCAAGAACCAGGAGCTGATGCTGCTGGCCCTGACGCACCGGAGTTTTGCCGGGCGCAATAACGAACGCCTTGAATTTCTCGGCGATGCGATCCTCAACTTCGTCGCCGGTGAAGCGCTGTTCGAGCGCTTCCCCCAGGCCCGCGAAGGCCAGCTGTCGCGCTTGCGTGCGCGTCTGGTCAAGGGCGAGACCCTGGCCGTACTGGCCCGTGGTTTCGACCTGGGCGAGTACCTGCGCCTGGGCTCCGGTGAGCTGAAAAGCGGTGGCTTTCGCCGCGAATCGATCCTGGCTGACGCCCTCGAGGCGTTGATCGGCGCGATCTACCTGGATTCAGACATGCAGACCGCCCGCGAGCGCGTGCTGGCCTGGCTGACCGGTGAGTTCGAGAGCCTGACGCTGGTCGATACCAACAAGGACCCGAAAACCCGTCTGCAGGAATTTTTGCAGTCGCGGGCCTGCGAACTGCCGCGCTACGAAGTGGTGGATATTCAAGGTGAACCCCATTGCCGGACGTTTTTCGTCGAATGCGAAGTGACCCTTTTGACTGAAAAAAGCCGAGGGCAAGGCGTCAGCCGGCGTATCGCCGAGCAAGTCGCGGCCGCCGCAGCACTGATCGCCCTGGGCGTGGAGAATGGCAATGACTGATACGAATACCACCCGGTGCGGCTACGTCGCCATTGTCGGCCGTCCTAACGTTGGCAAGTCGACCTTGCTCAACCATATCCTCGGCCAGAAGCTGGCGATCACCTCGCGCAAGCCGCAGACCACTCGCCACAATATGCTCGGAATCAAGACCGAGGGTGATGTGCAGGCGATCTACGTCGACACGCCCGGTATGCACAAGAGCAACGAAAAGGCGCTCAACCGCTACATGAACAAAACCGCCTCGGCTGCCCTCAAGGACGTCGATGTGGTGATCTTCGTGGTCGACCGCACCAAGTGGACCGACGAAGACCAGCTGGTTCTGGAGCGCGTGCAGTACGTGCAGGGGCCGGTGATCCTGGCGATCAACAAGACCGACCGGATCGAAGAGAAAGCCGACCTGATCCCGCACCTGCAATGGCTGCAGGAACAACTGCCGAACGCCGAGATCGTGCCGATCTCAGCGCAGCAGGGGCATAACCTCGAAGCGCTGGAAAGCCTGATCGCCAAGCACCTGCCGGAAAACGATCACTTCTTCCCGGAAGACCAGATCACCGACCGCAGCAGCCGTTTCCTCGCCGCCGAGCTGGTACGCGAAAAGATCATGCGCCAGCTCGGTGCAGAGCTGCCGTACCAGATCACCGTGGAAATCGAAGAGTTCAAGCAACAGGGCAAAATCCTGCATATTCATGCGTTGATCCTCGTCGAACGTGACGGCCAGAAGAAAATCATCATTGGCGACAAGGGCGAGCGCATCAAGCGTATCGGCTCCGAAGCGCGCAAGGACATGGAAGTACTCTTCGACGCCAAGGTCATGCTCAACCTGTGGGTCAAGGTCAAGGGTGGCTGGTCCGACGACGAACGCGCCCTGCGTTCGCTGGGCTACGGCGACCTCTGATCGTCTCAGGCCCGACAGCGTCCGCTGTCGGGTCAACTCTTTGCTGACGCGCGCTCATGGACATCCCAGAAGGCCTGCCGGCCTACGTGCTGCACAGCCGGGCCTACCGTGAAACCAGTGCGCTGGTTGACTTCCTCACCCCGCAAGGGCGCCTGCGCGCCGTGTTGCGCCGTGCGCGTGGCAAAGGCGGCAACCAGGCGCGGCCGTTTGTTCCGCTTGAGGTCGAATTTCGTGGTCGCGGCGAACTGAAAACGGTTGGCCGCCTGGACAGCGTCGGCGTGGCGGCCTGGTTGCATGGCGATGCCCTGTTCAGTGGCTTGTACCTCAATGAATTGCTGATTCGCTTGCTACCGGCTGAGGACCCGCAACCGGTGCTGTTCGAGCATTACGCCGCCACCTTGCAGGCGCTGGCCGCCGGGCGCGCGCTGGAGCCGTTGCTGCGAGCATTCGAGTGGCGTTTGCTGGACGAGTTGGGTTATGCCTTTTCCCTCGACCAGGACATCAATGGCGAACCATTGCTCGTCGATGGTTTGTACCGTTTGCAGGTGGATGCCGGGCTCGAGCAGGTGTTCTTGCTGCAACCCGGTTTGTTCCGGGGTGCCGAGCTGATTGCCATGGCCGAAGCCGACTGGACCGTGCCGGGCGCCTTGAGCGCGGCCAAGCGCCTGATGCGTCAAGCGCTGGCCGTTCACCTGGGCGGGCGGCCATTGGTCAGTCGGGAACTGTTTCGCAAGCGCTGAGCTCGTCGTATGCTGTCAGGCTAAATCTTCTGGAGAGCCTTTTCGTGACTCAAAGCAACCGCATGCTGCTTGGCGTGAACATCGACCACGTAGCGACCTTGCGCCAGGCGCGCGGCACGCGTTACCCCGATCCGGTCAAGGCCGCGCTGGACGCCGAAGAGGCGGGCGCCGACGGCATCACCGTGCACTTGCGTGAAGACCGTCGGCACATCCAGGAGCGCGACGTGCTGGTGCTCAAGGACGTGCTGCAAACGCGCATGAACTTCGAAATGGGTGTCACCGAGGAAATGATGGCGTTCGCCGAGCGTATTCGCCCGGCGCACATCTGCCTGGTGCCGGAAACCCGTCAGGAACTGACCACCGAAGGTGGCCTGGACGTCGCCGGTCAGGAAGCGCGGATCAAGGCGGCGGTCGAGCGCTTGTCACGCATGGGCTCGGAAGTCTCGCTGTTCATCGATGCCGATGAGCGCCAGATCGAAGCGTCACGCCGCGTCGGTGCGCCGGCCATCGAACTGCACACCGGCCGTTATGCGGATGCCGAAACTCCCACAGAGGTGGCCGAGGAGCTCAAGCGGGTCGCCGATGGTGTGGCGTTTGGCCTGGCCCAGGGGCTGATCGTCAACGCCGGTCATGGCCTGCACTACCACAACGTTGAAGCCGTTGCCGCGATCAAGGGCATCAACGAGCTGAACATCGGTCACGCCCTGGTGGCACATGCGCTGTTTGTCGGCTTCAAGTCGGCGGTGGCGGAAATGAAGGCATTGATCATGGCCGCCAGCCGCCACTGATTGCCGAAAAGAAGGGTAGGAGCAAGGCCCCCGACGTAGGACCAGGCTTGCCGGCGAACCAGGCGCCGCGGTGTCCCTGATGCACCGCGTCATCGTTTTTCGCGGGCAAGCCACGCTCCTACAGGTTGGGGGCCGGATTTATCCGCGAAAAGGTCGCGCCCCGATAGATCCGCTCCTACGCGCATGACGTCTGCGCAAATACCAGGCTGAACCGGGTCAGGCCATTCAATTGGCTGCTCACCTCAACCCGCCCGCCATGCACATCCATGATCGATTTCACGATCGCCAAGCCCAATCCTGTACCGCCTTCCAGTCGCGAACGTCCCGAGCCTGCCCGATAGAAACGGTCGAACAGGTGGGGTAGATGTTCCGGCTCGATACCCGGCCCTCGGTTCTCGACCCACAGGCACAGTTCGTCGCCCCGGCGCTCAATGGCAATATCGATCGCTTGCCCCTCAGGGCTGTGGCGAATGGCATTGCTGAGCATGTTGGACAGCGCCCGCTGCACCATCAAGCGATCGGCCTGGATCGTGCCCCAGCCTTGCTGGCGCAGGGTGATGTCCTTCTGTTCGGCACTGAACTCGAACAGTTCGCTGACGCGTGCCACCTCATCGGCGAGCGCCACTGATCTGAGCGGTACCTGAGTCTGCGGTTGACTGACCTGGGCCAGAAACAGCATGTCATTGATAATCCGGTTGAGCCGGGTCAGTTCTTCGATGCTGGCTTCCAGCACGTCGCGGTATTGCTCCACCGGGCGCTCTCGGGACAGGGTCACCTGCGCCTTGCCCATCAGGTTGCCGATCGGCGTGCGCAGTTCATGGGCGAGGTCGTCGGAAAACTGTGAGAGTTGCTGCACGCCGCTGTCCAGGCGGTCGAACATGATGTTGATGGCCTTGGCCAGGTCGCTGAGCTCCAGAGGCAAGCCATCCACCGGGAGGCGCAGCGCCAGTTGCTGGGCGGACACCTGCTCGGCAATCTGACGAAACCGGCGCAGCGGCTTCAGGCCGCGTTGTACCAGCTTCCAGGCACCGACACCAATCAGCAGCAGCAACAGCGGCAAGGCCACCAGGGTCGAACGCAGGTAGGCCTGGAGCAAGCTGTGGTCATCGGCGCGGTTGACCGTGAGCAGCACACGCACTTCGCTGCCGTCCTGCAAGCGCATCAGCCGTGATGCGGTCAGCAGGTGGTTGCCATCGCTGTCTCGCCACGCGCTGAATGTCAGCTGCGCAGTCCCGGGGATCTGCATCAGCGCCTGGGCATCCAGCCCCGGCCCTAGGGTCAGCAAGGCCGAGTGGCGACCGGTCAGGGCAATGACGCTCAGGCTCATGTTGTCATGCCCCATCACCACGTCCAGCAACGGGTGGGCGGAGGTTTGCAGGTCAGCCGATTTGAGGTCGATGCGCAGCCCGTGTTCGATCTGCGTCATCTTCGCGCCCAGGCTCTTGCGGGCACGGCTGTCGAGTTCATGGTCCAGGGCCAGTACTGCCAGGCACGCCAACAGCAACACCAGCGTGGCGCCCATCAAGGTGACGCTCAGGCCCAGGCGCAGGGAAAGCCGGCCCGGTTTCATTCGCGGCGCTCAAGCACGTAGCCAACGCCGCGCAGGGTGTGGATCAGCTTGTCGTCGAAGGGATCATCGATTTTGGCCCTCAAGCGGCGGATGGAGACTTCAACCACATTGGTGTCGCAATCGAAGTTCATGTCCCAGACCAGGGAAATGATCTGTGTGCGCGACAGCACCTCGCCGCTCTGGCGCATCAGCAGGTGCAGCAGGGCAAACTCCTTGGCCGTCAGGTCGATGCGCTGGCCTGCGCGGTAGGCGCGGTGGCGACCAGGGTCCAGCTCCAGGTCGGCGACTTTCAGGGTGCTTGGCTGCAGGCTCTGGTCGTTGCGCCGCAGCAGGCTGCGGATACGCGCGAGCAGTTCCGGGAACTCGAAGGGTTTGAGCAGGTAGTCGTCGGCACCCAGGTCCAGGCCCTTGACCCGGTCCGAGAGGCGTCCGTGGGCGGTGAGCATCATGATGCGTGTGCTGGACTCGGCACGCAGGCGTTGCAGCACCGTCCAGCCGTCAAGCTCGGGCAGGTTGACGTCGAGAATGATCAGGTCGTAAGGCTGCTGGCGGGCCAGGTGCAGGCCGTCGGCGCCGCTGTGGGCACAATCGACTATGTAGCCGTTCTCGCTCAAGCCCTGATGCAGGTAGTCGGCGGTGCGGAGCTCGTCCTCGATAATCAGTAAGCGCATGCAATGACTCGGTGGTGTAAAAAGCGGTGATTCTCAACCCTGAAGTAACTGCAGGGTCAAGGGCCGCAGGGCATCGAGCGGCGGATACTAAGGCATCTTTGCTGCCGCCGTGGCTGGATTACAGATTTGTAATCCTCGAGTCATCTTGAGGATAAACCCCGGTTACTACAGTGCGGGCTCCCAACAGGCGCAGGAGTCCGCCATGTTTCGCACCCTGGACAGGCCTGGCACCGGCCGCGTTCTGCTGACGCTGCTGATGCTCGCCGTACCTTCGCTGGCGTTGGCACAAGGCCCCGTACTGACCCTCGACAACGCCTTGCAAAGCGCCCAGGCCAATAACCCTGAGCTGGCAGCTGCGCGCTGGGGTATTGATATTGCCGAAGGCGATCGGCGCCAGGCCGGCGTGCTGCCCAACCCCGAGCTGAGCTGGGAGATGGAAGACACCCGCAATGGCTCGCAGACCACCACGGTCAGTGTGAGCCAGATGTTCGAGCTGGGTGGCAAGCGCGGCGCGCGCCTCGGCGTGGCCGGGCAGGATGCGCAATTGGCCGGGCTTGAACTTGAGCGCCAGCGCAATGCACTGCGGGCCGAAGTGATTGGCGCCTATCAGGCTGCGGTACAGGCCCAGGAGGGGCTGCAACTGGCTCGACAGTCACTGGACCTGAGCGAGCGCGCCTTGCGTGTGGTGCAAGGGCGGGTAAAAGCCGGCAGTGCCTCACCCGTGGAAGCGACCCGGGCACAGGTGCAGCTGTCTGAGGTGCGCCTGGAGCTGGGGCGGGCCGAGCAGGCACTGACCGTGACCTATCAGCAGCTGGCGGCAGCAACCGGTGCGCCGACGGCGACGTTCAGCCGGGTCGACGGTGTCGGCAGTGAAGACCCGGACCTGCCGAGCCGCACCCAGTTGATGCAGCGCCTGGAGCAGACACCGGACATGCGCCTGGCCCGCGTGCAGATCGATCAACGCGAAGCCGCCCTGGACCTGGCCCGCACGCAGCGGATTCCCGACCTGACCGTGAGCGTTGGCAGCCAGTACAGCGAAACCGAGCGTGAGCGCGTCAATGTCGTTGGCGTGTCGTTGCCCATTCCTTTGTTTGACCGCAACCAGGGCAATGTCCTGGCCGCAGCACGCCGTGCCGATCAGGCGCGTGACCAGCGCAACGGTGCCGAGCTGCGTCTGCGCAGTGAAGTGATCCAGGCCCTGGCCCAGTGGCGCACCGCCGCCCAGGAGGTGGAGGACTTCGACCGCTCGATTCTGCCGTCCGCGCAACAGGCTGTGGATGCTGCCACCCGTGGTTTCGAGCGCGGCAAGTTCGCCTTTCTCGATGTGCTCGACGCTCAGCGCACCCTGGTTGCGGCCCGTCTGCAGTACCTCCAGGCCCAGGCCCAGCGCAGTGAAGCGCGGGTGCGTCTGGAGCGAATTTTCGGCGACCTGAGCCTGGCCGGTCGTTGAGCCTGATCGACATTCCCCCGCTTTGATCGACGCCGCACACTGCGGTGCGTGCCAAGGAGACTGCATGAACAAGAAGTCCATAACCCTGCTGATCGCTGCCTTGTTGCTGGGCCTGGGACTCGGCGTGCTACTGGCACGTCAGGCCGCTCCTCATGCGCCGGCCGCGGCTGCTGCACACGATCATGCTGAAGAAGGTGATCACCAAGAGGAGGGGCATGGCGAGCATGGGCATGCCGACGCCGAAGCAGGGCATGAGGAAGAAGCGGGCACCATCGTGCTCAGCCAGGAGCAGATTGATCTGGCCGGTATCGAGCTGGCACCTGCCGCGCCCCGGCAATTGCAGAACAACCTGTCGTTACCGGGTGAGATCCGATTCGATGAAGACCGTACCGCGCACATGGTGCCGCGGGCTGCCGGCGTGGTGGAGTCGGTGGCGGTGGTGCTTGGCCAGCAGGTGAAGGCCGGTGATGTGCTGGCGGTGATCGCCAGCCCGCAGATATCCGAACAGCGCAGTGAACTGGCGGCCAGCCAGCGGCGGCTGGAGCTGGCACGCAGTACCTATCAACGGGAAAAGGACCTGTGGCAGGAGGGTATCTCTGCCGAGCAAGACTACCTGCAAGCCCGTCAGGCCCTGCAGGAGGCCGAAATTGCCCAGGCCAATGCCCGGCAGAAAATCAGCGCCCTGAGCGGCACCACGGTGTTGGCGGGCGGTAACCGTTATGAGCTACGGGCGCCGTTTGCCGGGCAGATCGTCGAGAAGCACCTGGTGCCGGGCGAAGTGGTCAACGAAACCAGTGCCGCCTTCACCCTGTCCGATCTGTCTCGGGTCTGGGCGACGTTTGGCGTGGCACCCCGTGACCTGGGCAAGGTCCGCGCGGGGATGGCAGTGAACATTGTCGCCACCGAACTGGGCGAACAGGTTGAGGGGCGGATCAGCCATGTCGGCAGTCTGCTGGGTGAGCAAACGCGAACCGCAAGCGTGCGTGTCACCCTTGATAACCCGCGTGGTGCCTGGCGCCCGGGGCTGTTCGTGGCGGTGCAGGTGCCGAGCGACGCCGTTGCCGCCGTACTGGCGGTACCCGACCAGGCCATCCAGACCCTCGAAGAAAAGCCCACTGTGTTCGTGCGAACCGCCGAGGGTTTTAGTGCCCAGGCGGTCGAACTGGGCGCCAGCGCCAATGGTTACATCGAAATTCGCAAGGGCCTGCAAGCCGGCCAGCAAGTGGCGGCGCTGGGCAGCTTCGTCCTCAAATCGGAGCTGGGCAAAGCCAGCGCCGAGCACGTCCACTGACCCGCGCGAGTACCCGTCATGTTCGAACGCTTGATTCAATTTGCCATCGAGCAGCGCCTGATGGTGCTGCTGGCCGTGCTGTTGATGGCCGGGTTGGGGGTGGCCAGCTATCAGAAGTTGCCGATCGATGCGGTCCCGGACATTACTAACGTCCAGGTGCAGATCAACACCCAGGCGGCGGGCTTTTCGCCACTGGAAACCGAGCAACGTATTACCTTTGCCATCGAGACCGCCATGGCCGGTTTGCCTGGCCTTGAGCAGACCCGTTCGCTATCGCGCTCGGGATTGTCGCAGGTGACAGTGATTTTCGAGGAAGGCACCGACCTGTTCTTTGCCCGGCAACTGGTCAACGAGCGCCTGCAACAGGCCCGCGGACAATTGCCGGACGGTGTGGAATCAGCGATGGGGCCGATTTCCACGGGGCTTGGCGAGATCTTCCTGTGGACGGTGGAAGCCGCCGACGATGCACGCAAAGAAGACGGTACGCCGTACACCCCGACAGACCTGCGGGAAATCCAGGACTGGATCATCAAGCCGCAATTGCGCAATGTTCGCGGTGTTGCAGAAATCAACACCATTGGCGGGTTTGCCAAGGAGTATCAGATTGCCCCTGATCCCAAGCGCCTGGCGTCCTACAAGCTGACCCTGGGCGATCTGCTCACTGCGCTGGAGCGTAACAATGCCAACGTCGGTGCCGGTTACATCGAGCGTCGTGGCGAGCAATTGCTCATCCGCGCGCCGGGGCAACTGGCGGGGATCGACGATATTGCCAATATCGTCCTGGCCAACATCGACGGCACGCCCATCCGTGTGCGCAATGTCGCAGAGGTGGGCATCGGCAAAGAACTGCGCAGCGGTGCAGCGACCGAGAACGGTCGGGAAGTAGTGCTGGGCACGGTGTTCATGCTGATCGGCGAGAACAGCCGCACAGTCTCCCAGGCCGTGGCGCAAAAGCTGGTGGAGATCAACCGCTCGTTGCCGGCCGGGGTCAGTGCGGTGACGGTCTATGACCGTACCAACCTGGTCGACAAGGCCATCGCCACGGTGAAGAAGAACCTGATCGAAGGCGCGATCCTGGTCATCGTGATTCTGTTCCTGTTCCTTGGCAACATTCGCGCCGCGCTGATCACCGCGATGATCATTCCGCTGTCGATGCTGTTTACCTTCACCGGCATGTTCAGCAACAAGGTCAGTGCCAACCTGATGAGCCTGGGGGCGCTGGATTTCGGCATTATCGTCGATGGCGCAGTGGTGATTGTCGAGAACGCGATCCGGCGTCTGGCGCACGCCCAGCAGCACCATGGTCGCTTGCTGACCCGCTCCGAGCGCTTTCACGAAGTCTTCAATGCTGCCCGCGAGGCACGTCGGCCACTGATCTATGGGCAGTTGATCATCATGGTGGTGTACCTGCCGATCTTTGCCCTGAGTGGGGTCGAGGGCAAAATGTTCCACCCGATGGCGTTCACCGTGGTGATTGCCCTGCTCGGTGCCATGCTGCTGTCGGTGACCTTCGTGCCGGCGGCCATTGCCCTGTTTGTCACGGGCAAGGTCAAGGAAGACGAAAACCTGCTGATGCGCAGTGCCAAGCGTGGCTACGCGCCGTTGCTGCAGTGGGTCATGGGGCATCGGCGCTTCGCCTTCAGCCTGGCGGCGGTAATGGTACTGTTGTCGGCAGTACTGGCCAGCCGCATGGGCAGCGAGTTTGTGCCGAGCCTCAGCGAAGGTGATTTCGCCCTGCAGGCGTTGCGCGTTCCCGGCACCAGCCTGAGCCAGTCGGTGGCGATGCAGCAGCAACTGGAACAGAGTGTGTTGAGCCAGGTGCCGGAGGTCGAGCGGGTGTTCGCGCGCACCGGGACTGCCGAGATTGCCTCGGACCCGATGCCACCAAACATTTCCGACAGCTATGTAATGCTCAAACCCCAGGATCAGTGGCCAGATCCGGGCAAGTCGCGCGAGCAGTTGATCGCCGACATTCAACGCGCCAGTGCCCGCGTGCCGGGTAGCAACTATGAGCTGTCGCAACCGATCCAGTTGCGTTTCAACGAGCTGATTTCCGGGGTGCGCAGCGATGTGGCGGTCAAGGTCTTTGGCGATGACATGGACCAGCTCAATCGCACTGCCGCACAGATCGCCGCCACGCTGCAAGCGGTACCCGGTGCCTCCGAGGTCAAAGTCGAACAGACCTCGGGGTTGCCGGTCCTGACCATTGAAGTCGATCGAGACAAGGCGGCTCGCTACGGGCTCAATGTCGGCGATGTGCAGGACACCATCGCCGTGGCGGTGGGCGGCCGTCAGGCGGGAACCCTGTACCAGGGAGACCGTCGATTCGACATGGTGGTGCGCCTGTCCGATAACCTGCGGACCGACATCGACGGCCTGGCGCAGCTGTTGATTCCGGTGCCGGCGGGCAGCGCCGGCAATGGCCAGATCGGCTTTATCACCCTGGCCGATGTTGCCCGCCTGCAACTGGTGCAGGGTCCTAACCAGATCAGCCGGGAAGATGGCAAACGCCTGGTGGTGGTCAGCGCCAACGTGCGCGGCCGTGATATCGGCTCTTTTGTTGACGAGGCGGGCGAGCGCATCACCGGTCAGGTCAGTATTCCGGCCGGCTACTGGACTCGCTGGGGTGGGCAGTTCGAGCAGCTGCAATCGGCCGCTCAACGTCTGCAGGTGGTGGTGCCGGTGGCCTTGCTGTTGGTGTTTGGCCTGCTCTTCATGATGTTCAACAACCTCAAGGACGGTTTGCTGGTATTCACCGGTATTCCCTTCGCCTTGACCGGCGGGGTGGTGGCGCTGTGGCTGCGTGATATTCCGTTGTCGATATCGGCCGGGGTGGGCTTCATTGCCTTGTCCGGGGTCGCGGTGCTCAATGGCCTGGTGATGATCGCCTTTATCCGCGGCTTGCGTGAACAAGGGCGGCCGCTGCGTATCGCCATTGATGAAGGGGCGTTGACCCGTTTGCGGCCGGTGCTGATGACTGCGTTGGTGGCGTCCCTGGGCTTTATCCCGATGGCGCTGGCGACAGGCACCGGTGCCGAGGTACAGCGACCGCTGGCAACCGTGGTGATTGGCGGCATTCTGTCGTCCACCGCGTTGACGCTGTTGGTGCTGCCGGCGCTGTACTACTGGGCGCACCGCAAGGATGAAGCGCAAGGCGTCGGTGAATGACGGAACCTGTGTTTCGGCAATATCCGTTCAGTGTTGTAGTGCCTTTCTTGCAACACTGTAATGTCCGGCTCACCTTGCCGTTAGCTTGTCCTTCTTATGATTGAAGCGTACCGACATTCAATCACGAGGTGAGCAACATGAGCCTGATCAAGTATGTGCTGATGGGCGCGCTGGCCCTGGGTAGCGGTTCCGCGTTGGCCGAAGGTGGCGCGGAGCGTTCAAAGCAGTTCTGGGAGAAATTCCGTCTGAGCCAGGAGCAGCTCCATGGCAAGAAGGATCAGGCGCTGGTCACCGTCGACAAGCCCAAGCGCGATAACGCCCAGCAGCAGGTCGCCAAAGAGTAGCTCCATTCACCTTGGAGGCTCCCCGCCCCTTTGGTAAAGGTGAATTTTCAGGCGCCCAACAGGGCGCCTTTTTTTAACTCCGCAAAATCGTGCGTTCAGCCCTTACTTGCGTGCCACCAGCACCGCGCGACGTGGGGCTGGCAAGCCTTCGACGGTGCGGCTGTGGTCAGCAGGGTCAAGGAAGTCGCTGAGCGACTGATAGCGCATCCACTCCGTGCTGCGCTGTTCCTCGATGCTGGTAACACTGACGTCGACACAGCGTACATCGGTAAATCCGGCACGCCGCAGCCAACGCTCCAGGGCCGGAACCGAGGGCAGGAACCAGACATTGCGCATCTGCGCGTAGCGGTCTTCGGGGACCAGTACCTGATGTTCGTCACCTTCGACCACGAGGGTTTCCAGCACCAGTTCACCGCCTTTTACCAGGCAGTCCTTGAGCGCCAGCAAGTGCTCGATGGGCGAGCGACGGTGGTAGAACACGCCCATGGAAAATACTGTGTCGAAGCCTTCGAGGTTGGCCGGAAGGTCTTCCAGCGCGAACGGCAGGTGCCAGGCTGGCAGTTCCGGCAGGTAGCGCTGCACCGCCTGGAACTGACAGAAGAACAACCAGTTGGGGTCGACACCGATGACGCTGTCGGCACCGGCGCCAAGCATGCGCCATTGGTAGTAGCCGTTACCGCAGCCGACATCCAGCACGCGTTTGCCTTTGAGGTCCAGGTGCGGGGCGACCCGTGACCATTTCCAGTCCGAGCGCCATTCGGTATCGACGTGCACACCGAACAGGTCGAACGGGCCCTTGCGCCACGGCGACAGCCCCATCAAGGCCTGGCGCATGCGGTCACGGGTGTCGGTATCGCAGTCGCAGTCCAGGTTCAGGCCGTTGACCAGGTCAACCTGGCTGGGCACCAGCGCCGGCAAGGCGTCCAACGCGTTTTGCCAGCGTTCCAGGTCGCCGTGGCCTTTCTCCATCTTGGCGTCGAGTTGCGCTTGCAGGCCTTGTGACCATTGCGCCAGGGGGGTGCCCGCCAGGCGGCGGACCAGAGGGGAAAGATCAATCATGGCAGGGCAATCAACGAGGCAAAGTTAAGGCATTGGAACCAGGGCACGACTTTGGAAAAACCGGCCGCCAGCAGGCGTTCGCGGTGTTCTTCGAGGCTGTCGGGCTTCATCACGTTTTCGATGGCGCTACGCTTTTGGGCAATTTCCAGTTCGCTGTAGCCATTGGCACGTTTGAAGGCGACATGCAGGTCGGTGAGCAGGGCATGTTCTTGCAGGTCCTGGAAGCGCAGCTTCTCCGAGAGGATCAGCGCACCGCCGGGCAACAGTGACGCGCGGATACGGGCAAGCAGTTCCAGGCGCTGTTCAGGGGCGATGAACTGCAAGGTGAAGTTCATCGCCACGACAGAGGCAGGCTGGAAGTCCAGGGCGAGAATATCGCCCTCGATGACTTCGACCGGCAGCAACTCCTGGAACATCGAATCCTGGGCATTCAGGTATTGCCGGCAACGCTCGACCATGGCCGCGGAGTTGTCGATCGCGATGACCCGGCAACCGTCGCTGCGCACATGGCGGCGTAGCGCCTGGGTTACGGCGCCCAACGAGCTGCCCAGGTCATACAGGGCGGTATTCGGTTGCGCGAATTGTGCCGCGAGCACACCGAGGTTCTCGACGATGGTCGGGTAGCCCGGTACGGAGCGCTTGATCATGTCCGGGAACACCCGCACCACGTCTTCGTTGAAGGCGAAGTCGGGCACCTGGCCAAGTGGCTGGGCGAATAGGCGGTCAGGTTCTTTGCTCACGGGGGCAATCCAGGCGTTGGGCGGTAAAAGGCGGGCATTTTAGCCAAACTGGCCGCCAGATGCATGGCCTGACTGACCAGCGCGGTCACTTCACCGTAATGTCGCAGTCGAAGGTCTGTACCGGGCGTACTTCCGGCGCCCAGGGTTGCTGGTAAACCAGCAGCAGATGGCCGACGCCAGCGGTCTGGGCCTGGAAGCGCCACACCGATTGACCGGCGCTGCCGACTACACCGGCGTCTTCCGGATGGCTGTACACCTCGGGCCCCAAGCTACGCAGAATACCGGCAGCGGGGTTTTGCAACAGCCAGCGGTAACCGGTGCTGGGGTTGCTGGGGAGGGTCAGGGTGAGGTTCTGGCCGGTATGCAGTTGTACCGGGCAATCGTTCTGCTTATCCAGTTCCACCGTGTGGGGCGGTTGCTGGGCGCAGGCAGTGAGCAAAGCAAGGCTCAGGGGAGCGAGCAGGCGGACGGCAGTCATGGTGGCTCCGGTTGGACGACGAAAGCGCAGCATAACTGAAGATGATTGCGCGGCAAGCCTGCACCTACAGAGGCTGTAGATGCGGCCTGCCGCCGATACTGTTTCAGGGCCTCAGAACAGCACCTTGGCAACATCACTGAAGCGTTTGGCAAAGTGCACGGTCAGGCCTTCCTTGAGGTAATCGGGCAGCTCTGCGAAGTCGCCGCGGTTGGCCTCTGGCAGGATCAGTTCGAAAATTTTCTGGCGCCGCGCCGCAATCACTTTTTCACGCACCCCGCCGATCGGCAGAACCTGTCCGGTCAGGGTCAACTCACCGGTCATGGCCACGCCTTTTTTCGGCGCCTGGTCGCGGGCAAGCGACAGCAGGGCGCTGGCCATGGTGACACCGGCGCTGGGCCCGTCTTTGGGTGTGGCGCCTTCGGGCACGTGCAGGTGGATGAAGGCTTCGTTGAAATAGGCCGGTTCGCCACCGTACTTCTTGAGGTTGGCGCTGACATAGCTGTAGGCAATCTCGGCCGACTCTTTCATCACATCGCCCAACTGGCCGGTAAGCTTGAAGCCGCGGTTGAGGGTATGAATGCGCGTCGCTTCGATCGGCAAGGTGGCACCGCCCATGCTGGTCCAGGCAAGACCGGTGATGACGCCTTTGCCCGACAGTACCTGTTCGCTACGGAATACCGGCATGCCCAGCGAGGCTTCGAGGTCTTTGGGGGTGATCTTGATGGTCGCGTCGGGGTTTTCCAGCAGTTGCATCACGGCTTTGCGCACCAGTTTGCCCAGCTGTTTTTCCAGCTGACGCACCCCTGCCTCGCGGGCATATCCCTCGATCACGGTGCGCAGGGCGCTGTCGGTGATGCTCAGGCTGGTCTTGGCCACGCCGGCCTTCTCGAGTTGTTTGGGCCACAGGTGGCGCTTGGCAATGGCCAGCTTTTCTTCGGTGATGTAGCCGGACAGGCGAATCACTTCCATGCGGTCAAGCAATGGCCCGGGAATCGAGTCCAGGGTGTTGGCGGTACACACGAACAGCACCTTGGACAGATCCAGGCGCAGGTCCAGGTAATGATCGAGGAAGTCGATGTTCTGCTCGGGATCGAGGGTTTCGAGCAACGCCGAGGCCGGGTCGCCCTGGTAGCTCTGGCCCATCTTGTCGATCTCGTCGAGCATGATGACCGGGTTCATCACCTCCACGTCCTTGAGCGCCTGTACCAGTTTGCCAGGCTGGGCGCCGATGTAGGTGCGGCGGTGGCCTTTGATCTCTGCCTCGTCGCGCATGCCGCCGACACTGAAGCGATAGAACGGCCGGCCCAATGATTCAGCGATGGACTTGCCGATGCTGGTCTTGCCGACACCGGGCGGCCCCACCAGCAGGACGATGGAGCCGCTGATTTCACCTTTCCAGGCGCCGATGGCAAGGAACTCGAGGATCCGGTCCTTGATATCGTCGAGCCCGGCATGGTGCTGGTCGAGGACCTTGCGGGCGTGCTTGAGGTTGAGCTTGTCCTTGCCATAGACGCCCCAGGGCAGGGCGGTGGCCCAGTCCAGGTAATTGCGGGTGACGGCGTATTCGGGCGACCCGGTTTCAAGGATCGCCAGCTTGCCCATTTCGTCATCGATGCGCTTTTGCGCAGGGGCAGGCAGGGTCTTGCCCTGCAGGCGCTGTTCGAACTGCTCCAGGTCGGCGCTGCGGTCGTCCTTGGTGAGTCCCAGTTCCTGCTGGATGACCTTGAGCTGTTCCTTGAGGAAGAACTCGCGCTGGTGCTCGCCGATCTGCCGGTTCACTTCGGCGGAAATCTCGTTCTGCAAGTGCGCGACCTCGACTTCCTTGCGCAACATCGGCAGGACTTTCTCCATGCGCTTGAGCATGGGCACGCAGTCGAGCACTTCCTGCAGCTGGTTGCCGGTGGCGGAGGTCAGTGCAGCGGCGAAATCGGTCAGCGGCGAAGGGTCGTTGGGGCTGAAGCGGTTGAGGTAGTTCTTCAGTTCTTCGCTGTACAGCGGATTGAGCGGCAGCAGCTCTTTGATCGCATTGATCAGGGCCATGCCGTAGGCCTTGACCTCGTCGGTAGGCTCGCTCGGCTGGTGGGGGTACTCGACCTCGACCAGATAGGGCGGACGATGGTGCTTGAGCCAGGTACGGATACGCACGCGGGTCAGCCCTTGGGCGACGAACTGCAGTTTGCCGTTTTCGCGGCTGGCGTGGTGAACCTTGACCAGGGTGCCGTACAGCGGCAGGGCCGAGGTGTCGAAATGTCGGTGGTCTTCTGGCGGGGTGTCCATGAAGAACAGGGCCAAGGCGTGGTGCGGGGTCTTGGCGACCAGGTCGAGGGTTTCCGCCCAGGGTTCTTCGTTGACGATCACGGGCAAGACTTGCGCCGGGAAGAACGGACGGTTGTGAATCGGGATTACATAGACTTTGTCCGGCAATTGCTGGCCGGGCAGGGCGAGGTGGTGGCCGGTGTGTCGGGTGGCTTCAGGATGCTCGACTTCGGCGTGGTCCTCGGGATGTTCGGGTAGATCCTGCTGATCGCTCATGGGGCACCTGCGTAAATGGCTATGGTGCTTAGATGGGGACTTAAGCTTCACGCTTCAAGCTACAAGCCGCAAGTGGGGATTGCGAGGCTTGCAGCTTGAAGCGTGAAGCAGGGCGCTAAGGCCTATTCCGCCAGCTTGTAAGCGATGACGTAGTCACCCATTTTGGTGCCCAGCGAGCCGTGACCGCCGGCGGTCACCAGCACGTACTGCTTGCCGTCTTTACCGGTGTAGGTCATCGGCGTGGCCTGGCCACCCGCCGGCAGGCGTGCTTTCCACAGCTCCTTGCCGGTATTGGTGTTGTAGGCCCGCAGGTACTGGTCCAGGGTGCCGCTGAGGAAGCCAAGGCCGCCAGCGGTGACGATGGAGCCGCCCATGCTCGGTACGCCAATCGGCAGGCCGATCGGGATCGGCGAGCTGTCACGGCTGGTACCGTTCTTGTGCTTCCATACCACCTGGTTGGTGGTCAGGTCGATACCGGCGACGTAGCCCCAGGCTGGCGCCTGGCAAGGTACGCCCAGCGGCGACATGAACGGGTGCATGATGACCGCGTACGGTGCGCCGGTGTTTGGCTGCACACCACTGGTCTCGCTCTCGCGCTTGCTGCCGGCCGCCACTTGTTCACGCGGCACCATCTTCGAGACGAAGGCCATGTAGTTAGGCGAGGTGAACAGCAGTTGGCGCACCGGGTCGACCGAGACGCTGCCCCAGTTGAACACGCCAACGTTGCCGGGGTAGACCAGGCTGCCCTGAATCGACGGCGGGGTGTACTGGCCTTCGTAGCGCAGCTCGCGGAACTGGATGCGGCAAAGCATCTGGTCGAACGGGCTGGCACCCCACATGGCTTGTTCGGTCAGGTCCGGGCCAAGCAGGTTGAGGTCCGAACGGGCCTGGGTCGGCGCCGTGTGGTCGCCTTCGACAGCACCTTGCGGGGCCGGAATTTCGCGAATCGGAACGATCGGCGTGCCGTCACGACGGTCCAGTACATACAGGCTGCCCTGTTTGGTCGGGGCGATCAGCGCGGGTTTGACGCCATCGGCGGTCTTCAGGTCTAGCAGGGTAGGCTGGCTGCCGACGTCCATGTCCCACAGGTCGTGGTGGGTGAACTGGTAGTTCCAGCGGACTTTGCCGTTGGCCAGGTCCAGCGCGACGATGCCGGCGCTGAATTTTTCCGCGCCCGGGGTACGGTCGGCGCCCCATTGGTCAGGCGTCTGGTTGCCCAGCGGCAGGAAGACCATGCCGAGTTTTTCGTCGACACTGGCCAGCGACCACATGTTCGCCGAGTTGCGGCTGTAGGTCTTGCCAGGTGCCAGCGGTGCGGTTTCGTCCGGGTTGTTGCTGTCCCAGTTCCACACCAGTCGGCCGTCATGCACATCGTAGGCGCGGATGACACCCGACGGCTCGTTGGTCGATTCGTTGTCGGTGACGTGACCGCCAATGATCACCAGTTCACGGGTGATAGCTGCCGGCGAGGTGGAGTAGTAGCCACCGGCGGTGAACGGGCCGATACCGGTGGTCAGGTCGATCACACCCTGGTTGCCGAAGCCTTCGCAGACCTTGCCGGTGTCGGCGTTCAGGGCGATCAGGCGCGCATCGGCGGTGGGCAGGTACAGGCGGCGCGGGCAGGACAGGGCGACGGCTTTACCGGCGTCGGAGATCTTCGGTGCCGGGCTGCCATCGACGTTGACGTAGCTGTTCTCGTCGTAATACGAGACACCGCGGCACGTCATGTGGGCAAAGCCCTTGAAGCCGACCGGGCTCTTGATCTGCGGGTCGAAACGCCAGATTTCAGCGCCGGTGTCCGGGTCCAGGGCCAGCACTTTGCTGTGCGCGGTGCAGGCATAGAGCATGCCGTTGACCTTGAGCGGAGTGTTCTGGTTGGTCAGTTCCACCGGGTCGTTCTCGGTCGGCAGGTCACCGGTGCGAATACGCCAGGCTTCCTGCAACTTGTGCACGTTGTCCGGGGTGATCTGGCGCAGCGGCGAATAGCGGTCACCAAACTCGGTGCGGCCATACGCCTGCCATTCGCCATCGGGCATCTGCGGGGCGGTGCTGGCCAAGCCGGTGCTGTCGCGCCCCAGCTTGCCCTTGATCTCACCCGGATGCGTGAACTGGCTGGCAACTGCAGTGGCGCCCGAGAGCACCACGGCCAGGCTCAGCAGGGCCGGGTTGATCTTGGTGGGGTTGCCCACCAGCGGGCGACGTGCCCATGGCAGCAGCAATACCACACCCAAGGCGAACCACAGGGCCAGGCGTGGCACCAGTTGCCACCAGTCCAGGCCGACTTCCCACAGTGCCCACAAGGTGCTGCCCAGCAGCACCAGGCCGTACAGGCCCAGAGCGGTGCGCTGTAGTGCCAGCAAGAGAATGCCCGACAGGGCAAAGCCAATACCGGCGATCAGGTAATACAGCGATCCGCCAAGCTGGCTCAGCTTGATGCCGCCCGCCAGCAGGGCCAGGCCCATCAGTAGCAGCAGCACGCCCATCAGGCGCGGCAGCCAGCGGGTTCTACTCAAGGCACCATCAGTGCTCATCGTGTGTTCTCCGTTAGGTCAAAAGGGTGGTTAAAAACTGCTCTGAATCTTGAGCCCGCCGATCAATGCGTCATCGACCTGGTGCACGCCACCGGGGTGGCGGATGTACTGCAGGTTCGGGCGCACGGTCAGCCAGTCGGCCAGGTGAATGCCGTAGTACAGCTCGGCGCTGTACTCGGTGTCCTGGATCGGACGGAACAGGGGATCGTTGTAGTCGCTGACGCCATTGGCTTCATTGAGTGCCTTGGCGTTCTTGCGGTAGGCCGGGTTGACGTGCACGCGGGCGAGGGCGAAGCCGATGTCGTCCTTGGCGCGGGCATCGAAGGGCCCCTTGTACACAACACCTGCCTGAACATAGTTGTCGATGGCATTGGTCTTCTTGTCGTGCAGGGTGGCGTTGGCGAAGACGCTCAGGCCACGGGAGTGGTCGGAAGCTATCGACGTCACCTGCTGCTGGGCGCCGAGCCAGAAGCCGTGTTTGCTCGAACTGCTGCGGTATGCCTGGCCACTCAGCGCTGCCGGTTGGTCGTTGCTGTCTTTGTAGACATCGGTTGCCTTGGCATTACTGTAGTAGTAACCGGCGCGATATTCCCCTTTCAGGCCATTGAGCGCTGGCGCCCACACCAGTTCGATCGGCATCACTGCGCCCTGGGTGCCGCTGCCGCTGAGCTTGAAGCCGTTGCCACGGTCGAGGTTCGAGGGGTTTTGCTCGTAGGCGCCGATCTGCGCGTAGAGCGCGGGGGTGAGGTTGTATTTGACCCGTAGCGCCCACTGGCTGACCGGCCAGTTGTACCAGATGTCACCGGCCCAGTTGCCGACCTGCGAGCCGCAGAACGCCAGGTTCTGGAAGTCGCAGGGGAAGCTGTTGAAGTCTTCGCCCTGGCCGAAGCGGCCAAATTTCACGTCCAGTGCACCATCGAAGTATTTCTGCTTGATCCACATCTGGGTCAGGCGCCAGGTCTGGCCGCGGCCCCAGACTTCCTGGGCGGAGGTGAAACCGCCCACGCGCGGGTCGTTGATGCGGTCGTTGCTGATGTTGTCGCCATGGCGCTGGGTGACGCTCAGCTGGAACTCGGTGTCGTCCCAGCCAAGGATCTTCTGCAGGTCCAGGTGGGTGCCGAGGGCGAACTGGCCGCTGTAACGCGCGGTTTGGTCGTCGTCGTAGCCGCCGTGCAAATTGGCGCCCATTTCGCCGGTGTAACCGAGGGTGAAGTCGTAGCCGCGTTCAGCCAGCTCCGTGCGGGTGCCGCCCCAATCGCCGAGCATCCATGGCGAGTCGCTGGCGAACATCGCATCAGCCTGGGCACCGGGGGCAAGGCTGGCGATGGCCAGACCCGAAAGCAGTGTCCGGGTGGCAGGGGAAAGGCGGAAACGATGAATCTGAGGCATGAGATAGCGCTATCTTTTGATTGTTGAGTAAACGGCAAGGGCGCCGGGTCCTGGGGATCTTCGGCGATAAGGCTGTCAGGGAGGGCTGACTGAAGCGGTTCAGCTTGCGGCGGAGAGGATATAGCTGAATTTGTAAGAAAAAAAGTCAATTCCACAAGAGGGATCGTTGCCGGATTGGTAATAGTCCGGGTGGGAGCGTGCTCCCACACAGTCCGTTGGCTCAGAAGGATGTACGCAGGCCTACCTCGATACTGCGTCCCGGCGCCGGTGCAATGTCACGCAGGATGGAACTGGCATAACGCACGGTCTGGTCCGTGAGGTTCTCGCCGCGCACAAACGCCAGCCACTCACTTTGACCGATATCGAACCGGTAACCGACACTGGCGCCGAGGGTGGTATAGCCATCGGTGCTGGTTTCATTGTCCGGCTTGCGATGCTGGGCGCTGGCATGCTGAACATCGACACGCGCCTGCCAGCGTTCGAGTTCCCACAGCAGGCCACTGTTCAATCGCAGGGGCGCGATGCGTGGCAAGTCCTCACCGCTGTCCAGATTTTTGGCCCGTGTGTAGTCGCCCGACAACTCCAGGGCAAAACTCCCCAACCGGTTTTGCGTCAACTGCCAGCGGTCCTGAGCCTCGATACCGTAGAAGCGCGCACGCACACCCTTGTACAGATACTCGGGTACCTCACCGCCGTGGTCATGATCGTGGTCGTGATCTTCGTCACCGTGATCATGTTCGTGCCCTTCACGCATCTCGCCACTGGCCAACAGGCCGATGTAGTTGCGGAAATGGCTGTAGAACACGCCGACACTGCCTTTGTGAACACCGTTGTCGAAGCGCAGTGCCAGGTCGCTGGAAATGGCTTTTTCCTTGCCCAGGTCCGGATCGCCGACTTCATACGTACCGGTGGCGACGTGGGCACCGTTGGCATACAACTCGTAGAAGGTCGGCGCCCGTTCGGTGTAACCCAGGGTCGCCGCCAGCGACCAGACTGGCGTCAGCTCATACACCGCGCCGGACGACAGGCTGGCAGCGGTGAAGCTGCTGGCGCTGTCGGCGTGGGCAAAGCGCTCGCTGCCCAGGCTGTCAGGGTCGACCCGGGTGTATTCCAGGCGCCCGCCCAGGCTCAGATTCAGGCGTTCAGTGGCTTGCCACTGTTCGAGCATGAACAGCGCCAGGCTGTCGGTATCGGTCTGCGGGACGAACGCCTCTTCGCCCAATGCTGAAAACTCACTGCGCGTGACTTGGGCACCAATCACACCCTCGACCGGCCCGAAGGGTTGATGCCGGGCTTCAACCCGAGCCTCGTAGCCCTTGTTCTTGAACGTGGTGTGTACCTCGCCACCTTCCAGTTCGCGGTGCTGGTAGTCGGTGTAGCCGACATCAAATTTCAGCGCACTGAACGGGCCGTCCAGATCGCGCAGTTCCGAGGCGAAGGCATAGTGATCCTGTTGCATGTCCAGGCGCACACCGGGCTCTGCGACCGAACCGTAGTTGGCGTCGTAACGGCTATAGGACAGCCCCGCGTAGCCGTGATCCCAGTGATAGGCACCGCCCAGTGCGCCACCGTCCTGGCGGCCGTCGCTGTTCTCCAGATGGTGGCGCGAGCCCGGTTCGTCAGCGTTGCGCACGTTGCCACTGCGGGCGTAACCGGGAATGCGCAGGTCGTTGAACTGGCGGCTGTTGGCATCCAGGTGCAAGGCAAAGCGACCATCGCCCGCTTCGAGTTTGCCCGCACTGCTGCGGGTGGTGTCGGCGCCTCCGTAACGCAGTTCGCCTGCGCCGTGGATACCCTCGATTGGGGCGGTCGGGATACGGTTGTCAAAGCTGTTGACCACGCCACCGATGGCATTGCCACCGTAGAGCAGGGCGGCCGGGCCGCGGACGATCTCGATGCGCTCCACGGTCGCCGGGTCCAGGGGCACTGCGTGGTCATAGGACAGGGAGGAAGCATCCAGGGCGCCGACGCCATTGCGCAGGATGCGGATGCGGTCGCCATCCAGGCCCCTGATCACCGGGCGGCTGGCGCCGGGACCGAACCAGGTTGAGGCAACGCCTGGCTGGTTGTTCAGGGTTTGCCCGAGGCTGCCTTTTTGTTGCAGGGCAAGGGCGTCGCCTTCGAGTACGGTGGTCGGTGCGGCCAGTTGGCTGTTGCCCAGTGGATTGGCGGTGATGACTTGAGGTTCAAGCTCCACCGCCTGGCCTAGCGGTGAAGTGAAATACAGTGCGGCGGCGAGCGGGGAGAGTCGAAGAGGGAAGTGACGCATGAGCAACGAGGATCCTTGGCAGCGTTATAGTATTGATACAATATAACATTACCAATTCGATTTAAACGCCCTTGCGCTGACCAGAGCCTTTGCGCGCACTAGACTGTCAGTTGAAAGCGCCCTGAAAGTTGAAATGTCTGAAGACTTGCAACCCGACCCTGGGCTAAGGTGCGCACCTTTGATTCGCTGGAGCACAGGCATGACCACCGCCAACCCCAATCCGCTGCATGGCGTGACCCTGGAGCAGATCCTCACCGCCCTGGTGGCGCACTACCAATGGGAAGGGCTGGCCGAGCGCATCGACATCCGCTGTTTCAAAGCTGACCCCAGTATCAAGTCCAGCCTGACCTTTTTGCGCCGCACGCCCTGGGCGCGGGAGAAAGTCGAGCGTTTGTACCTGAAACTGCAGCGCGGTCGCTAAGCCCATGGCCCGGCGCGAGGTCGTGATCGGCCTGGCGGCCTGTCTGGGCTGGAGCGCGCTGGCCATCCAGATGCTGCTGGTATTTTTCGCGCGTTGGCAGGAGCAGGCCAGCCTGATCGGCGGCCTGATCAATTTCTTCAGCTACTTCACGGTGTTGACTAATACCCTGGTGGCGGTGGTGCTCAGCCAGGCGGCTTTCGGCAGGGCGTCTGCAGCGCGGCGCTTTTTCCTCGCCCCGGCCGTCAGTTCGGGGATCGCTGCCAGCATCATTCTGGTTGGCCTGGCCTACAGCCTGTTGTTACGTCACCTGTGGCATCCGCAAGGCTGGCAGTGGCTGGCCGATGAGTTGCTGCATGATGTGATGCCGCTACTGTTCGTTGCCTATTGGTGGTGCTGCGTGGAAAAAGGCAACTTGCGGTTCAAGCACGTGGCGCTGTGGTTGCTGTATCCGCTGGGGTATTTTGCCTTTGCGTTGCTGCGCGGGCATTCGATCGGGGTCTATCCCTATCCGTTCATCGACGTGAGCAAACTGGGGTATGCGCAGGTAGTTCTCAACGCCCTGGCGATCCTGATCGGCTTCATTGTCATCGGTGGGGTGATGCTGGCGCTGGACCATTGGCAGGGCGGGCGCCTGGCCAAGGCCAGGACGCAACCCTGAAATGCTGGATCACTCGTCGTCGTGCGGGTCGAGGCGCCAGTAGGCGGCGGCCTTGATCAAGTCTTCGTTGACGCCTTTTTCATCGATCAACAGGCGTTTGGTCTTACGCGTCAGGGCTTTTTCCAGGGCGACCCAGGCGTACAGCTGACCTTCAGGCAACGTCAGGTCTTTCACCACCGCCAGCAGATCCTGCTGATGACGCGGCACCCAGATCACTTCCAGTTGCGCCTGAGTGGCCAGGGGTTGTTGCTCCTGGGCATCTTCGATCTCGATGACTGCCAGCACCTTGCGTGTGGCCGGTAGCTCTTCCAGGCGCCGGGCGATGGCCGGGATCGCCGTCTCATCACCGACCAGCAGGTAGCTGTCGAAGATATCCGGCACCACCATCGAGCTACGCGGGCCGGCTATGTTGAGGAACTGTCCGGTTTGCGCCTGAGCGGCCCAGGTCGAAGCAGGGCCATCACCGTGCAAGACGAAGTCGATGTCCAGCTCACCGGCCGCCAGGTCTACCCGGCGTGGGGTGTATTCGCGCATGGTCGGGCGTACGCCCTCGTTGCCCATTTCAAAGCCGTCCAGTGCGGCCTGCTCTTCAGGCGAGCAGGCGAACAGCAGTTTGATGTGGTCGTCGCTGCCGATGCTGATGAAGCCCTCGAGCTGCTCACCGCCGAGGGTGATGCGGCGCATGCGCGGGGTCAGGTCGGTAACGCGCAGCACTTGCAGGCGGCGGCGTTTGATCTCGTGGCTGACGCGGTGAATCGAGGCGTTGTCGTTGACACTCATTCGGCATGCTCCGTGGGGGTTGCTGTGGGGCCGGCGACGATGGCTTTGGCGGTGTTGTTGATCAGGGTACGGACGCGCTCGATCTCCTGCGGGTTCCAGCGACCGCTGTGCATTTGCAAGGCATGGCGCAGGTTGTGGATCGCTTCGTGGATTTCTTGCGGGCGGTCGTGCCCGACCAGCGAGCGCTTGCTCACTTCAATGCGCATGCGCACGCCATCCAGGGCGACGGCCTGTTCGGCCAGCGACTCAAGGCCGGCCGGGGTGACGCTATAGCGCTTCTTGCTGCCATGGGGCTGGCTGACGATCAGGTCGCTCTCTTCAAGGAAGGTCAACGTCGGATAAATCACGCCTGGACTTGGGCTGTAGTGGCCGCCGAACAGGCTTTCGATCTGGCGGATCAGGTCGTAGCCATGGCACGGCTGCTCGGCGAGCATCGACAACAACAGCAGTTTCAGGTCGCCGGGGGCAAAGACCCGTGGGCCGCGGTCGCCGCGTTCGCGGTTATGGCGGCGCTCGAAACCGTCATGGCGTTCGCCAGGGTCACGGTGAGGGTGGTGGGGGTGATGTTCACGCATGGAGGTCTCCCGTTGCGTTAGATGTATCTTCAGATACTACTCAAGATATATCTTAAAGCAAGCATGAGCGTGAGAATTATTCTCATGAAACGGGAGGAGGTGATGAATGGTCGCAGCGGGAAGGCAGGCTCAGACGTCGGATATCCGCCTGAACCTGCCTGCTGAAAGGGCTACTTTTGCGCCACTTGCGGTGCCTTGCACAGGGTATGGGTGCCTGGTTGCAGATACGGCGTGAGGATCGGTGCCATACCCTTGAGCACTTGCACCGGCAAGGCCGAGGTGAACTTGAAGGCTTCGGCGGCGCGTCCCGGCACGAAGGCGGTGAGGGTGCCGAAGTGGTTGTCGCCCAGGAAGAACACGAAGGTTGCAGTCCGGTTCAGCGCCCGCGACCCGATCAACCGGCCACCGGCACCAAAACTTTCAATGCGGTTGTCGCCGGTACCGGTCTTGCCGCCCATGACCATCGGGGTGCCGTCGTTGAGTTTGAAACTGCCGGACACGCGCCGCGCCGTCCCGGCATCGACCACTTGCGAAAGTGCACCACGCAGCGCCCGTGCAACTTCCACCGACAATACCCGCTGGCCCAGGTCGGGGTCTCCCGCCAGGCGCGTTTCATAAGGCGTGTCGGCGGCAAAGTGCAGGGTGTCGATACGCAAGACCGGCAGGCGAATACCGTCGTTCTGAATGATGCCGATCAATTCGGCCAGGGCCGCCGGGCGATCGCCCGAGCTGCCGATAGCGGTGGCCAGTGAGGGCACCAGGTGATCGAACGGATAACCGACGCGCTTCCAGCGCCGGTGGATATCCAGGAAGGCTTCGATTTCCACCAGGGTGCGGATGCGACTGTCGCGGGCGCCTTTGTGCCGGCTCTTGAACAGCCAGCTGTAGACCTCCTGGCGTTCGAACTCGCTGGCCTGGGTTGCGTCCTGGAAACTGGCTGTGGGGTTTTTCAGCAGATAACCCAGCAGCCACAGGTCCAGCGGGTGGACCTTGGCGATATAACCCTGATCGGGCAAGTCGTAGTTGCCCGGACCGTAGGCAAAGTACATGTCATCCAGGCGCTTGTCGGTCACGGCGTCCTGTTTGGTCGGGGCACGCTTGGTTTCCTGCAGCTCCTTTTTCATGTGGGCGCGAACGAAGGCATTGAAGGTGGCCTGATCGGCTTCGGGAAACAGGTAGCGGTGTACGGCCGCCAGTCGCATCGGTGTGACGCGCAAGCCATCAAGGAACGTATCCAGGCGTTCTTGCGACGATTTGCGCTGGTATTTTTTCCAGAACCTGCGCAGGTAGTCGGTGCCTTCCTTGTCGGCAAAGCGTGCCAGGTATTCCTGGCGACGTGGCTCGGCATCGTCCTTGAGCAGGCTGGCGCTGTTGCCCGGCGCCTGATAGGTGCTGTAACGCACCAGGTCGCGCATCAGGCGGATAAAGGGCAGGTTGATCGACTCGCGCAAGGCGTCCTTGAGGGTCGGGATACGGTTGTTGTCTTCTTTGCGGAAGTTGTTGAACACATGCATGCCGCCGCCGGTGAAGAAGGCTTCGCCGGGGCTGGCCGAATACTTGCGATTGAGCGCGGCATCGAGCATTGCGGTGATGTTGCGATCCTTGTTCTGGATCAGGTAGTCGATTGACCAGCGGGTGATGAAGTCGAGCTCGGCAACCGGGACCTTCTTGAGGTCGGCGGCCGGAGTATCGGCGTATTTGTCATGCAGCTCGGCAATGATCTCCAGGTAACTGGTCAGCACCCGCAATTTGGCGGTGGAGCCCAGTTCCAGCTTGCTGCCTTCGTTGATGTCGAACGGCTGGTCGGTGCTGTCGGTTTGTACCCTTACCCGTGAGCCGTTGGCGGTGCGTTCCAGCAAGGTGAAGCTGTAGCGCACCTGGGTAGTGCTGGTCGGCGTCAGCAGGCGTTCACCGAACAACCCGAGTTTTTCCGCAATCGCCGGGTCGGCGAGGTCCTTGAGGTACTGGCTGACCTGGCCCTGCAGGTCGGACTGCAAGGTGCTGGTGGCCGACAGGTCCAGGCGGTCGAGGTCATACAGCGGTCGTGCCAGGGCCAGGGACAAGCGGCTGCGGGCAACGCTGATGCCCTTGTTGGTGACGATCGGCTGGATCGTCGGCTGGGCCACCCAGTCGCGGAAGGTCGCTTTGCTGGCCAGGGCCGCATCGGCCAGCGGCTGGTCGACGATGTTGCTGGCGGCCAGGACGCGTATGTGGCTGTCGGTCAGGTCGGCCAGCTCGTTGCGTCCTTTTGACAGAAAATGCGAAGGGCGGCGCTGGGCGATCATCAACGACAGCACCTGACGCAACGCCAATCCGCGAGCCGCCATGCTTTGCGGGTCGGTGGCGGTCGACGCCAGGGCCTGGTTGACTTGCGCAAAGTCGGCGCCGTACCAGACCCGCAAACCTTCGGCCATGCCGTGAACCTCGCCGTGCCCGGGTACGGCCGAGAGCGGCACGCTGTTGAGGTAGTCACGCACAATGCGCTGGCGTGCTTCCAGGGTGTTTGGCCCACCTTGATAGGCGCGCACGCTGGCGGAAATCATCTGGCGGATCTTCTCGCCGCCGGAAACCGTCAGGCCATCCGGCGAGTGGCGGTACTTTTCCAGCTGGGTGGCCAGGGTACTGCCGCCGGCAGACTGGCCGGGCAGGGCCAGGTATTTGGCCACCTGGCTGTAGGCTGCCTTGGCAAAGCGCGGCCAGTCCACCGCCGGGTTGGCATTGGGGTCGTTGGGGTCGAGCAGGTCGCGGTTCTCGATGAACAGCAGGCTGTTGACGATGACCGGCGGGATCGAATCGAAATCCGGGTAGAGGAACTGCGGGTAGTGGTACTGGTAGAGCACATCGCCCTTACAGTCGGTGATCGACAGCCCCGCCTGGATTTTCTCTTTGTACGGCACAAAGAAGCCGCGCTCGGTGTAGGTCATCAAGGCCGGGGAGAAATGCACCTGTTCACTGACCACGTAATCGCGCTTGAGCAGGCGTGGCAAAAACTCACCCAGGGCGCTGTAGCCCAGGCGCTTGTCGAAGGGGCCGTCGCCCGGGTAAAGGATGGCGTCGCTGGGCCCGGGCTGTAGCGAGTAGGTGAGTGTCGAGGCGTATTGGCTGAGCTCGCGCGATTGCAGGCGCGAGGTATGCATTTCGTTGGCGATGGCAATTCCCAGCGCGATCAGGGCGAGCAGCAGCACCAGCCAGACCAGCCGCCACCACAGATGACGCTGGCGGGGGCTTTTCGGCAAGGGTGATTCTTCAAGGGATTCAGGGGGAGCTTCCTTACTCGTTGGTTCCGATTGCCACAATGCGCCCATATTTATCAGCCCGGCTTCGTATTTTCGTCTTGCTTGTCTGAAGCTTAGACGGTGAGCGGATGTGGTGAAAAATTTGTAGGCGTTGTAAGGCACTTCCTAAAAAACCGAGAGATTGTGCGCCTTTGGTTGAGGTTGTAATGCCCTGTTTTGGTGCTATGTTAGCCGCCCTGTAAGTAGGAGTGGAGAAATCACGGGGAATGCCCCTCCGTGAATAGGGTTTTTGCCGAGACTTCTCGCCAAATATCCTGCTCTTTATAGTGAAATGCCCTGCAGAGGGCTTCCTATACTGCTCGCCCCTTTCGCTTTGCCGGCATGTTGCGTGCCGGCAGACGGGACCGCTCACGAGGTGGCTCCCGGCAAGGCAGCGTATTCAGCCTATCGGCGGTACCAGGCCTGCACGAACGGTCTATATCCAATAACAAAATGAGGTTGTATTTCTATGCCAGTCGGCAACCATCCTTCTCATGGTGAGAACGCCCAGGGCGGTCCACTCAAACGAGAACTCGGCGAGCGACATATTCGCCTGATGGCGCTGGGCGCCTGTATCGGTGTCGGCCTGTTCCTGGGCTCGGCCAAAGCCATTGAAATGGCCGGTCCGGCAATCATGCTGTCCTACATCATCGGTGGCCTGGCAATCCTGGTGATCATGCGCGCGCTCGGCGAAATGGCCGTGCACAACCCGGTCGCAGGTTCCTTCAGTCGCTATGCCCAGGACTACCTCGGCCCGTTGGCAGGCTTTCTCACCGGCTGGAACTACTGGTTCCTGTGGCTGGTGACCTGTGTGGCGGAAATCACCGCGGTGGCCATCTACATGGGCATCTGGTTCCCCGAGGTACCCCGCTGGATCTGGGCCCTGGCCGCCCTGGGCAGCATGGGCGCGATCAACCTGATCGCGGTCAAGGCCTTTGGTGAGTTCGAGTTCTGGTTTGCCCTGATCAAGGTTGTCACCATCATCGCCATGGTACTGGGCGGCATCGGCATCATTGCCTTCGGCTTTGGTAACGACGGTGTAGCGATGGGCATTTCCAACCTCTGGAGCAACGGTGGCTTCATGCCCAACGGCGTCACCGGTGTGCTGATGTCGTTGCAAATGGTGATGTTCGCCTACCTGGGTGTAGAAATGATCGGCCTCACCGCCGGTGAGGCCCGCAACCCGCAAAAGACCATTCCCCAGGCCATCGGCTCGGTGTTCTGGCGCATCCTGCTGTTCTACGTGGGCGCGCTGTTCGTGATCCTGTCGATCTACCCATGGAATGAAATCGGCAGCCAGGGCAGCCCGTTCGTGATGACCTTCGAGCGCCTGGGTATCAAGACCGCGGCTGGCATCATCAACTTCGTGGTGATCACCGCGGCGCTGTCGTCGTGCAACGGCGGTATCTTCAGTACCGGGCGCATGCTCTACAGCCTGGCGCAGAACGGCCAGGCACCCGCGGTCTTCGCCCGCACCTCGAAAGGTGGTGTGCCGCGCAATGCCCTGTTGTTGTCGATCGCGGCGCTGTTGCTGGGTGTGCTGGCCAACTACCTGGTGCCGGGTAAAGTCTTCGTCTGGGTGACAGCCATCGCCACGTTCGGCGCGATCTGGACCTGGGTAATGATTCTGCTGGCACAGCTCAAGTTCCGCGCCGGTCTTTCCAACGCCGAGCGCGATGCGCTCAAGTACCGCATGTGGTTGTGGCCGCTGAGCTCCTACCTGGCGCTGGCGTTCCTGATCCTGGTGGTCGGCTTGATGGCCTACTTCGAGGAAACCCGCGTGGCGCTGTATGTCGGCCCGGCATTCCTGGTCATGCTGACGGTGCTGTACTTCGTGTTCAAGCTGTCGCCCAAGGCTGACGACGTTCAGCTGGCGCGCGCGGCATCCTGATCTGAACGCACCTCGCAAATGAGTGGGGGGGCGCACCCCAGGGGCCCCCAAAGAAAAAATCCCCCACCCGAGCGCCGCCACCCCGCCCCCCACCCCGAGGATCGGCCCACACGCCCCACCCACGAGACACCAACACCAGCCCCCC
>NZ_JADUCM010000014.1 GCF_016009175.1 Pseudomonas alkylphenolica | reverse complement strand
ATTGACCGCCGCTTTTTTTATTGCGCTTCGGACTCAGCGAACGCCGGCGTTACGCAGGGCTGCCGGGGTGTAGTCATTCATGCGCGCTTGCTTGCCATAGAAGGTCGCGTGCTTGGACTCGTTGGTCATCGCCAGGACGTTATAGCGGCCGGCCATCAGGTCGTAGATACCCTGCATGGCATAGGCCGGGGCGCCCCGTTCGAAGTCGTTGACGGCATAGCCTTCAGCCACGCGCCAGAGCTGACCGCGGCCGTCATAGTGATCGACCTCGGCCAGCTGCCAGGTGTCTTCGTCGAAGTACATGTCGCGCTTGGCATAGATGTGGCGCTGACCGGCCTTGAGCGTGGCCTCCACATGCCAGACCCGGTGCAGCTCGTAACGGGTCAGGTCCTGGTTGATGTGGCCGGGCTTGATGATGTCGTCGTACTTGAGGCTCGGCGACCACAGTTTGTAGTTGTTGTAGGGAATGTAGAGTTCTTTCTTGCCGACCAGCTTCCAGTCGTAACGGTCCGGTGCACCATTCATCAGGTCGGTGTTGTCGGCGGTGCGCAGGCCGTCGGCGCCTGACCCCGGACCGTCGTAGGCGATCTGCGGCGCTCGCCGCACACGGCGCTGGCCGGCGTTGTAGACCCACGCCAGGCGCGGTTCCTTGACCTGGTCGATGGTTTCATGGATGAGCACGACGTTGCCGGCCAGGCGCGACGGGGCGGTGATGCGCTGTTTGTAGAAGTAGAAGATGTTTTCGGCCTGTTTGTTGTCGACGCCGTCCATGTACTGCGGGTAGCTCAGCTCGTCGTCATATTCGACGATGGAGTAGGAACCGTTCGCCTGCGGCGCAGCCTGGGCAGCCTGGCGAAACATGTTGCCACCGCGGTAGCGGTTGTTGTGGTTCCAGTAGACCTCGACGCCGTTTTTCGGGATCGGGAAGGGGTAGTAACGGGTTTCGACGAAGTTGCGCAGGCCGTTGCCGTCATCGGTCAGTTCGGTGTTCAGTGCACTCTTTTTCGCCAGGGCATAGATGTTTTCCGGTACTGCGGCGGTACGCTGGCTCTTGTACACCGGGATCTTGTAGCTGTCCGGGTAGCGTTTGAACATCGCCAGCTGGCCGGGGGTGAGCTTGTCCTTGTATTGCTCGGCGTTGGCGGCGGTGATGACGAACAGCGGCTTGTCACTGGCAAACGGGTTGCCCAGAAAACCGTTGGCATCCACCGGCGCGGCACCGGGCTTGAGCCCGCCGGTCCAGGCCGGGATGCTGCCATCGGCATTGCCTTCTTTTTGCGCCCCCAACGGTGTGAGGGTGGTGCCCAGTTGTTGCGCTTCCTGCGGCGAAACGGCGGCGATCACACTGGTCGCCAGCAGCGACAGCGCCAGGGCGCCGGTACGCATCATGATTCGGGTGTTCATGCTGGTGGTTCTCCGCTCTTGTGTCAGAAGTTCACGCCGAAGCTGAGCGCGACATAGTCGCGGTCGACGTTGGTGTTGAAGTCGCCACCGAAGAAGTCGGTGTAACTGAGGCTGGTGGTGTAGGTGTTGAGGTAGTCGGCATCCAGGCCAATGCTGATGGCCTTGTTGCCTTCCTCGAAGTTCGGGCCGTAACCGTCGACATCGTGCGACCAGGCCAGGTTGGGCGAGAGGTTGATGCCGGCGATCACGTTCGGGTAGTCGAGCTTGGCGCGCAGGCGGTAGCCCCAGGAGTTGGTGGTGTAGAAGCCTTTGTCATTGCACTGCTGGGCCGGGTTGCTGGCGGTGGGCGTACCCACACCGGTACCCCGGCATGTGGCGAGGCCAGCGGCGCCTGGCAGAATGCCGGAACCGTAGGCCGGGCTGCGGCCAAAACGCAGGTCGGTGCCGTCTTGCTCGCCCAGGCCGTTGATCCGGTTGTAACCCACTTCACCCACCAGGGTCAGGCGGCTGGCCCCCATGACCTGGTCGAAGAACTGCGTGGCGGTCACCTGCGTCTGGAGTACCGGCATGCGCTTGTAGCCATTGATGTCGGTACCGGCAACCGCCGCCGACGGCGGGGCGATGAAGCCGGTGGTGATCAGCGGCGAGGTCAGGCTGTTGAGCGTACCGTTGAGCAGGTCGGCGGTATTGAGCTGCAGAGGCATGTTCGGCCGGTAGCTGACTTCACCGCCCAGGGAAACACTGCTCAGCGTGGTCTGGAAGCTCAGGCCATACAGGCGGATGTCTTCGGGGTAATCAATGAAATAGCGGGCGTTGCGTGGCACGTTCAGGGCGTTGGCAGGGGTACCGGCACCGGTGGTGCGCACGGTGCTCAGGAACGGCGAGCGGCTGTGGTAGTTCATGGCATACAGGCCGAACTCGGTGTCGTGCAGCTCGGGCACGTACCAGCGCAAGGCGAGGCCGTACTGGCCGCTGTCACCGGGTTCGTTGTCCTGCAGGCGCGGGATGTACACGTTGCTGTTGGCATCCGGTGCGCCCAGGTTGTCGGAAACCCCCGGCGCCAGGTCAAGGCCGGCGACCACCAGGCGGTCGTTGCAGCCGCGCGGCACACCGTCATTGCCAAAGAACGTGCCGCAGTTGTCGACCACCGAGTTGTCCCACTCCAGCTGATAGAACGCCTCGGCGGTGATGTTGTCGGTCAGCCCCTGGGAAACGTACAGCATGTTCACCGGGATCAGGCCTTCCTTGATCTCGGCACCGGGGCGTCGCAAGGCCGCCACGTCGATCGGGTTGATGCTGTTGATCGAGTTGCCGATGAAGGTGCTTTCGCCCCAGCTCACCACCTGCTTGCCCAGGCGCACGTTGCCGGCCAGGTCGCCCAGGGTGTAGTTGTGGTAGACGAAGGCATCGAGGAATTCGGCGCCGGACGATTTGGCCAGGTCATCGCGACCGCTGTCATCGATGTCGTAGAACAGGCGGTGCTCGTCTTTGAGCTCAAAGTCGTACCAGTACTTGCCGCGGACGAACACGCCGCTGTCGCCGTACTTGAGCTCCAGGTCGTGGACGCCTTTGAATATCTTCGAGAAGGTTTCGCCCTTCTTGAAGTTCAGGCGGTTGTCGTCGACGGTGCGCGACGAGGCGGTGCCGCGCTTGCCCATCGAGTTGAAGTTGGAAATCAGTGAAGGGTCGGCACCCCGTACCGCCCAGCTGGCACCGATCGACAAGGACGAATCGAACTGCCCCTCGATCTCCCCGATGTTGAAGTCAACGGCACACGCCATTTGGCTTGCGCCGAGAGCGACGGCAGCAGCCAGCAGACTTGGCTGAAACACTCCGCGCTTTTTTGTTGTTGTCATGCGGTTCTCCAGGTTCGGATGATGTGGCGTTGCCATCCTAGGTGGCAGAACCTGGGTGATGAATTGCCTGATTGGATGTTTCTGGCGACTACCCGAAAGCATTAGTGGCGGCGGCTTACGCTGCAAAATACCTCGATTGGCGGATGGGTTAGTGGCACCTCGCGCGCGAATATGCAGCCTGACTTGATCGATTTCAGGAGCCGCCGTGTCCCAGCCTTTTCCCCCGATGGCCCTGCCCAGAGCGCCATCGGCCCATCTTCAGCGTGAACCGCTGGAGGCGCGCTTGCTCGACCGTACGTATCGTTTGCGTTTGCTCTGCGCCCCGGCGGGTTATGGCAAGACGGTGTTGCTCAACGACTGCATGCGTCGCTGCACTGACGGTGTGCGTTGGCTGTGGCTCGACCTTGGCGGTCACGCGCCGACGCTTGCGCAGTTTTGCCGGCGTCTGGCCAATGGCCTCGGGCTGGCCACCGAGGTGGCCGAAGATTCCGAGGCGTTGCTCGTCGCGTTGACGTGCAGCAAGGATCAATGCTGGCTGGCCCTGGACGATTTTCCCGCCGATGCCAGTGCAGAGCTCAACGTCTGGATTGACCGCCTGATACGCTCGCAGGCCCCCGTGCAGCTGTGGGTCAGCTGCCGCCAGCGGCCGGCCTGGAAGCTGGCGCGCTTGCTGCTTGAAGGTGAATTGCTGGAATTGGGCGCCTGGCAGCTTGCCTTCAGTAAGGACGAGCTTGAAACACTGGTAGGGCACCTTGATCCGTTGGCCAACGCCACCACCACTGCGCGTTTATGGCAGCAGACGCAGGGCTGGTGCGCCGGCGTGCGTCTGCTATTGGGCGCTGGCGAGCGCAATGAGCGGGCGGGGGCGAGCTGGATGCGCGAATACCTGGGCGGTGAGTTGCTAGCGCCTTTGTCCGAAGAGGAACGTACGCTGTTGATGGGTGCAGCCTACCTGCCACGGCTATCGGTGGATTTCTGCGAGCGGTTATGGCCACAGGGCAATGCCGGTGCCTTGTTGCGGGGCCTGTTGCAATCCGAGTCGTTTTTTTTGCCAGTCGGCGCCGATGGCCTGTGGTACCGGTTGCTGCCGGCCGTGGCGCTGGCATTGCAAGGTGAACTGCCGGCTTCGGCGCTCAATCGCTTGCGCCTGGACGCCTGCCGCCTGCTATGCGAAGCCGGCTTCATCGATGAAGCGATCGAACTGGCGCTGTGCACCCAGCAGCCCGAAATGGCTGCCAGCCTGATGGAGCGGCTGACCCTGGACTGGATGTTCAGCGGGCGCCACCTGCACACCTGGCTCGACTGGCTGGCGCGGCTGCCGCAGCGCGCACTGGAATGTTCGCCCAGCCTGATTTACCTGAATGGCAGGGCATTGCTGAGCAGCTGGCGCCTGGATGATGCCCGGGCGCACATCGCCCGATTGGCCTGGGCCACTCCGCAGCCCAAGGCCAGCCATCACAGCCGACTGCTGGCCAACTGGCAGGCCTTGCAAGGCACACTGTCGGGTCTGAGCGGCGATGCTGCCAGCGCACGCGAGCATTGTCAGTCGGCCTTGCAACACCTGGAACTGCGTGACTGGCCCTCATCGTTTCTGTGCTATTCGACCCTGGCGCGGGTAGCGATGGCCGCCGGTGAGCCGGAACAGGCGCGAACCCTGCTGGAATCGTCGCTCAAACTGGCGAGGCGCCATGGCTGCATTGCCAGCGAGGTACTGATCAGTGCTGATCGAATCCGTCAGCTCATCCTTTACGGTGAACTGGACCTGGCCGGGGCGGTACTGCAGGAGTGCTTTGACCTGGTCGCCGCTGACGGTGGCAACCACGACCTGTTGCTCAGTCGCCTGATGTTGCTGCGCGGTGAACTGTACCTGCTGCGTGGTGATGTGTCGGGCAGCGAGCGGCTGTTGCGCGCAGGCCTGGAACGCGGCATCGAAAGCAGTGATCCCTACGTGTTGCATGCCTTGATCGGCCTGTCGGAAGTGGCAGCGTGCAAAGGCGAGCTGGAGCAGGCGCGCCTGCACCTGCGTAATGCCGAGCGGCATATGCAGCGGTGCCGGGTCGGCGAGGGCTGTTACAAGGCGCTGATCGACTACCAGTACCTGCGCCTGATGGCTCGCCAGCAAGACTGGCAAACCATACTGCCGCTGGTGCGCAAGGCGATAGCGGACGGCGCCGGACGCCTGCCGCCGCTGCACGCACCGTCGTTGCCGCAACGCCTGCAAATGCTCCTGGCCCTGGCCGAATGGGGTGCTGGCAAACTCGAACACGCGTCCATACGCCTGCAGGCACTGCTCGACACTTGTGAGCGGCTGGGTTTTTACGGCCTGTTGCCCGAGGCGCAGGTGGCCCGGATGCGTATCGATCAACAGCGCGGCGTGCTGTGCCCGGGCGATACGCCAGCATTGGCGCGTACCAGCCTGTTGGCAGGCTGGGGCGGCCAGGGCAGCGCGTTGATGCTGTCGGCGCCCGGGGCTCGCGACAGCCTCACATCACGGGAAATTTCAGTGCTGCAACTGGTCGCCCATGGCCTGTCAAACCAGGAAATCAGCGAGCAGCTGTTTATCTCGCTGAATACGGTCAAGGCCCACACGGTGAAAATCAACCACAAACTGGGGGTCAAGCGCCGCACCCAGGCGGTAATGCGGGCCAAGTCGCTGGGGATGCTGGCCTGATCAGTCGAGCAGGCCGCGTGCCCGGGCGATCGCCACGGCTTCGGTGCGGCCCTGGGCGCCGAGCTTGGCGCTGATGTTGCGCAAATGCGTCTTGACCGTGTGTTCGGAGAGGTGCATCTGCTGCGCAATGGCGCGGTTGCGGTTACCGGCGGCCAGCAAGCGAATGACCTGCAGTTCGCGGCTGGTGAGCTGCAGGTCGTCCGCAGGTTCGGCGCCCTCGCTGCTCTCGCCCTGGGCGCCACTGCGCTTGAGCAGCTCCACAAGAAACTCCGGGGCGATATCCAGGCTGCTGGACAATGCCTGACAGGCTACTGCCCAGCGCTCCAGCAGCTTGACCAGCGCCGGCCCTTCTTCGAGAAAGGTGCGCAAAAAGCCTTCCTGGCTGGCCAGGCGCAGGGCTGGGGTGAGTGTCTCCAGGGCCTGCTTTTGCCGGCCACTGCCGGCCAGCGCCATGGCCAGCAACAGGCGCAGCTTGAGGGCACGGCGTCGATGCTGACGCTGCTCGGCATCCTCCAGCGCTGCGCTCAGAGCGCTGGAGGCCGCGGCATGATCACCCCGGGCGATCAGCAGGCGCTGGCGAGCAATGAACGGTGTGTCGGCATCGCAGGCAAAGGTCAGTACGTGCGGCACGTCCCATTGCCCGGCCAGGTCGGCCGTCGCCAAAGCCTGGGCTGCGCTGTCCAGGCGCCCCTCCAGGGTTGCCACGCGGGTGCGCTCAAGCCAGGCGGCGCAGAGAATGCGCTCACAGCCGCTGCGTCGGCCCAGTTGCTCAAGGTCGGCAAGATGGCGCATCCAGCTCTGGCGGTCGTCGCGTTGCAACGCGATACGTGCCAGTACGATTCGCTGCGCGATAAGCAAGTCGGGGCCGCCCAGATCAAGGACATGGGGCGGGATGCGGTCGAGAATGGCGCTGGCCTGGTCAAGGGCATCACCCTCGTACAGCACCAGGGCATGGAGGATCTCCAGGGTTGCCCGCGGACCGACTCGCTTGCCCCGGGCGCTGCTGATACGGTCGGCATTGGCACGGTCGGCTACGGCGGCTTCGAGACGGGCAAGTGCGGCGCGGCGCTGGCCCTGGGTCAACTCCAGCGAGCTTTCGATATACACGACAATCCCGTCGACCAGCACAGAGCGCTCCTGCGGCGCCTGCCGCGCCAAGCGCATCAGCAACGCCCGGGCTTCGTCGTGGCGACCGGTGGCAATCATGCAGAAGGCCAGCGGGGTGGCGACCATGCCGAATTGCAGGATGTCGTTGGCGGGTAACTGTTCAATGTGGGCCTGGGCCGTGCTCAAGGCTGCTTCGAGCTGGTCGGTGAACGCCAGCAACAGGCAGCGGATGGTCTCGGTTTCCAGCGTGACACTGTTGCGTTGCACCACCTGCATGGCGTCACGGTAGCGGCGGTCCAGGATCAACAGCCAGGCATGCGCCAGCACCAGGCGCGGGCGCTCCTGCAACGTGCGCACGGGCAACTGGTCCAGCCAGCGCAGCAGCATGCGCAGGCGCCCGGCGTCGACCAGTTCGTCCAGGCGCTGGTCCAGTTCGGCAACCACCTGATCAATGTCGCCAGCCTGCAATAAATGGTCGATGGCAGCGGCGGGGTGGTTCTGCTCCAGGTACCAATGGGCAGCTGCGCGGTGCAGGTCCCGCACCTGCTGCGACGATTGCCGGGCCATGGCATTGCGCAGGAAGCCATGCATCAGCCGGTGATAGCGGAACCACTGGTGTTGCGGGTCGGCAGGCTGAATGAACAGGTTGGCGCGTTGCAGCTGCCCGATCAGTTCGGCGCTGTTGTTGCGCTGGGTGAGGGCATCGCACAACGGTGCGCTGAAATGCTCCAGAACGCTGGTCTGCAGTAAAAACTGGCGTAGCTCGTCGCTCAACCTGGCAAGAATGTCTTCGGTGAGGTATTCGGCCAATTGCTGGTTGTTGCCACAGAAAGCACCGACTCCCTCACCCAGGTCCATGCGGCCATTGAGCGACAGGGTGGCGAGGTATAGGCCGGTGATCCAGCCTTCGGTGATTTCCTGCAAGCGGGCGATGTGCTCATCGCCGATGGACGACGGGCAGCGGCTGCGCAGGAACGCCGCAGTCTGATCCGGGCCCAGGCGCAATGCATCGGTGCCCACGTCCAGTACCTGGCCCTGTGTGCGCAGACGCCCGAGGGCCAGTTCGGGATTGGCGCGCGAAGCAATGACCAGGCGTGCACCAGGTGCCAAAGCAGCCAGCACCTGTTGCACAAATGCCAGGCTCTGCGGCGATTCCAGGGCTTCGAAATCGTCCAGCATGATCGTGAAGCCGGGCTCGAGTGCCGGCAACCGTTGCAACAGCAGGTGCTGATCGGTAATGGGCTCGCCCGGCGCGTGACCATCGAGTGCCTGCACACCTGCATACAGGTGTGCGGCAAGCCGCGCCGGCGCGTTGTCTGCGTGATCGAGGGTAAGCCACAACACGCGACGGCCCGTTACCAGGCAGCGCTCGCGCAACTGGCGCATCAGGGTGGTTTTGCCGTAACCGGCGCCGGCACAGATCAAGATCAGGCGGGTTTCTTGCGCTGCCTCCAGGGCATTGACCAGGTTGTCGCGAGCAAGCAGGGGCGAGCCGCCCGTGGGGGCCACGAACTTGTCCGCATGGATCACATGGGCGGGCGCTTGTGCCTGTTGCGCCGACGGCAGGATGCGGCTGGGTACAAGACTCAGGCGGGCAGTCAGGTCGTGACGAGTGGGCATGGGTCTCTCTGGCCAATGGGGCCGCCTGTGACGGGCGGCTCTGGTTGTTCTGTCGTGCAGATAATGCCACGGGCGCGCAACCTCGCGTCAATTTCACTCGTTCGAGCGATAGGTTGCCCCCGGCCCTCTGGCTAGCCTGTTGCAGGTCGGTACGCCGACCGCAATGCCACTAACCAATAAGAGAGAAAAAAGCATGGCAGGACCATTGGCCGGGGTAAAGGTAGTCGAGATGAACGCGATCGGGCCTGCACCGTTCGCCACCATGCTGCTTGCAGACATGGGCGCGGAGGTGATCCGCATCGACCGCCAGCAATCGGGCTTTCTCAACGGCGATGACAGTGTGATCGGCCGGGGCCGTCGCAGCCTGGTCATCGATCCGCGCAAGCCGGGGGCGACCGATGTGCTGTTGCGCCTGATCGACGGCGCCGATGTGTTGATCGAAGGCTTTCGACCCGGTGTGATGGAGCGCCTGGGGTTGGGGCCTGAGGTGTGCATCGCGCGCAACCCCAGGCTGGTCTATGGGCGCATGACCGGCTGGGGCCAGTCCGGGCCGCTGGCGCATACCGCAGGTCATGACCTCAATTACCTGGCCATTACCGGTGCCCTGCATGCCATGGGCCACGCGGACCGGGCCCCGACGCCACCCTTGCACCTGGTCGGCGACATGGGCGGGGGCGCGATGTTTCTGGCGTTCGGGGTTGTCTGCGCCTTGCTGGAAGCGCGTCGATCCGGCCAGGGGCAGGTGGTGGATGCCGCTATCTGCGATGGCGCGGCGTTGCTCAGCACCATGTACTACGAGTTCAAGCAGAGTGGCCAATGGACCGACCGCGGCGAGAACATTTTTGACGGCGGCGCGCCTTTCTATGGCTGTTACACCTGTGCAGACGGCGGTTTCATTTCAATCGGTTCGATCGAACCGCAGTTCTACCAGCAGTTACTGACGCTGTGCCAGATCGATGATCCGCTGTTCAAGAACCAGTGGGACCGAAGCCTGTGGCCAGCACAGCGCGAGAAGCTGCAGACGCTGTTCGCCACCCGTACTCGGGACCAGTGGTGTGCATTGCTGGAAGGGAGTGATGTCTGTTTCGCTCCGGTACTGGACTTCAGCGAGGCGCCGGCTTACGCCCACAGCCAGGCACGCGGCGCCTTCGTGGACAGTGACGGGGTCACCCATCCGGCGCCCGCGCCGCGCCTGAGCCGCACTCCGGCGCAGGCAGGCAGCAAGGCCAGCAATGGCCAGCATAGCGAAGAGATTCTCCGCGAATTGGGCCTGGACGCGGCGGCAATCGCGGCCCTGCGTGAAACCGGCGCAATTGCCTGAACCGGGGAGGGTGGGGTAACCCCACCCTTTCCCCACCCCTTTCTACTCGTGGGGGGCGGGGTACAGGCGAAAAGCGTTGCGCAACCATGACGCCAGGGCCCCGGAAACACCGGTGAGCCAGCCAAGTCTACTGACCGCGGAGAATACGATGTCCCAGAAAACCTACGTTGCCGGTGTCGGCATGATCCAGTTCGCCAAGCCCGGTGCCAGCGGCAGCTACATCGAAATGGGCGCCCAGGCTGTGCGCCAGGCGCTGCAGGACGCCGGCATCGGTTACGAGCTGGTGCAACAGGCCTACGCCGGCTACGTGTATGGCGACTCCACCTGCGGCCAGTCGGCGCTCTATGAAGTGGGCATGACCGGCATTCCGGTGATCAACGTCAACAACAACTGCGCCAGCGGTTCCACGGCGCTGTTCATGGCCCGTCAGGCGGTAGAAAGCGGTGCTGTCGACTGCGCCCTGGCCTTTGGCTTCGAACAGATGCAGCCCGGCGCCCTGAAGAACTTCTGGACCGACCGTCCACTGACCATGGGCAAGGGTTTCGACAGCGCCGCGCTGGCGTTCCCGGAAGGCGTCGGCATGCCGGGCGCACTGATGTTCTTCGGCGGCGCCGGCCGCGAGCACATGAACAAGTACGGCACGCGCATGGAAACCTTCGCCGCGATCCGCGCCAAAGCCAGTCGCCATGCCGCCAACAACCCGCTGGCCGTGTTCAAGAAAGTCGTCAGCACCGAAGAGGTGATGGCTGACCAGGTCGTCTGGGAAGGGGTGATGACCCGTCTGATGGCCTGCCCGCCGACCTGCGGTGGTGCTGCAGCAATCATCGTTTCCGAGCGCTTTGCCAAGCGCCATGGCCTGCGTACCGACGTGTCGATCCTGGCCCAGGCGATGACCACTGATACCCCCGATGCCTTCGAACCGCCGTCGATGATCGACATCGTCGGTACCGGCATGACCCGCTCGGCCGCCTGGCAGGTGTACGACAAGGCCGGCGTCGGCCCGGAGGACATTCGTGTCTGCGAACTGCATGACTGCTTCGCCCATAACGAGTTGCTGACCTATGAAGGCCTGGGCTTCTGCCCGGTCGGCGGTGGCGAGCAGTTCGTTCTCGATGGCGACAACACCTACGGCGGCAAGGTCGTGGTCAATCCGTCCGGTGGTCTGCTGTCCAAGGGCCACCCGCTGGGTGCTACCGGCCTGGCGCAGTGCTACGAGCTGACCCATCAGTTGCGCGGCAGCGCCGAAGCGCGCCAGGTGGAAGGGCTGCAGCACGCCCTGCAGCACAACCTGGGCCTGGGTGGCGCCGGCGTCGTGACCCTGTACGGTCGCGGTTGATCGTCCCGCCAATCACCAGGAAACCATCGAAATGGCAGATAAAAGTCTGATCGGTCGTGCCCTTGGCACCACCACCAGTGCCGTGGAAAAGGGGCGCCTGCGCTTCTTCGCCAAGGCCATTGGCGAGACCGACCCGGTTTACACCGACGAAGAAGCGGCCAGGGCGGCGGGTTATCCGGCCCTGCCGGTACCCCCCACCTTCCTGCTGTGCCTGGAAAGCGAGGGCCGCGACCCGCAAGCAATCGTCGAAGACATCATGGGCTTTGACCTCGGGCGCATCCTGCATGCCGAGCAGGAATTCAGTTACCACCACATGGCCTTTGCCGGCGATGTACTGACCTTCGACACGCACATTGCCGATGTCTACGAGAAGAAGGGCGGGGCCTTGCAGTTCGTGGTCCAGCAGACCCGCATCACCAACCAGGACGGCGTGCACATCGCCGACCTTCGCTCCTCGCTCGTGCAGCGCTGAGGCCTAGTCATGACCCATACCCCGATCCGTGCCCCTCAGTACAGCGATGTACACGTCGGCACCGAATTGCCGCTGCTCAGGCTGCGTCCGGTCAATCGCACCATGCTGGCGTTGTACGCCGGTGCGTCCGGTGACCACAACCAGATCCACATCGACATCGATTTTGCCCGCAAGGCCCGCGTCCCCGACGTGTTCGCCCACGGCATGTTGTCGGCCGCCTACCTGGGCCGGCTGCTGACCAACTGGGTGCCGCAAACGCAGATCCGCAGTTTTTCCATGCGCTTTGTCGGCATTACCCAGATTGGCCACATCCCGCACCTGACCGGCCGCGTTACGGAAAAGTTCGAGGCCGACGGCGAGCAGCGTGTACGCCTGCAGATCCAGTGCGCCAACCAGTACGGCGAACCCAAGGTCGTCGGCGACGCCGTCGTCGCCCTGGCCTGAAGCCCCCTTACCGCTAGAAGACGTTTGAAGAAGGTCTTAACAATGAAAAAACTCGAAGGCAAAGTCGCCCTGGTCACTGGCTCCGGTCGTGGTATCGGCCGCAGTGTCGCCCTGAAACTGGCTGCTGATGGCGCCCGCGTGGTGGTCAATGACCTCGACGCCGGCCCGGCCGAAGACGTGGTGGGCGAAATTCGTGCTGCCGGTGGCCAAGCGGTTGCCTGCGTGGGCAGCGTCACTGCCGTGGATTTTGCCGAGCGCTTCGTCAAGACAGCGGTCGACAGCTTTGGCGGCATCGACATAATCGTCAACAATGCCGGATACACCTGGGACAACGTGATCCAGAAGATGAGCGACGAGCAGTGGTACGCCATCATCGACTGCCACCTGACCGCGCCGTTCCGCATCTTGCGCGCTGCGCAGCCCGTCATCAGTGCCCTGGCCAAGCAAGAGGCCGCCGAAGGCCGCGTGGTCAACCGCAAGGTGGTCAACATTTCCTCCATCGCCGCAGGCGGCAACGCCGGTCAGGCCAACTATTCGTCTGCCAAGGCGGGCATCCTCGGCATGACCAAATCGCTGTCCAAGGAGTGGGGGCGCTACAACGTCAACGTCAACGCCGTGGCCTTCGGTCATATCGACACCCGCATGACCCAGGCCCTGGCCGGTGATGCCAGCAAGACCGTCAACATTGAAGGCCGCGAAATCAAGGTCGGCATCCAGCCGGCCGCCATTGCTGCCAGCAACCAGCTGTGCCCGCTGGGTCGCCCGGGCACCCCGGACGAAGCTGCAGGCTCGGTCTACCTGTTCTGCATCCCTGAATCCAATTTCGTCTCCGGCCAGGTGCTGGTGTGCGGCGGCGGTTTCGGCAACGTCTGACTGAGTGAGGAGAACACCATGCGTGTAGCGAACTACGTGTCGCCTTGGGAAGATGCCGACCTGGTTGCCTTCCGTGACAGCATCCGTCGATTCGTGCGCGAGCAATTGCTGCCGCACGAAGACAAATGGCGCGAACAGCACCGTTCCGACCGCAGCGCCTGGCTGGCCTGTGGCGAAATGGGCATGATCCTCCCGGACATGCCCTCCGAGTATGGCGGGGCCGACGGTACGCCTGCCCACTATGCGGTTGCGATGGAAGAGCTGACCTATGCCGGTGCGATGAGTATCGCCCTGAGCATCAACCACATCGTTGGTCACTACATCCTCGCCGGCGGTACCGAGGCGCAGAAACGCCATTGGCTGCCAAAGATCGCGTCCGGCGAGTGCATCTGCTCGATCGCCATGACCGAGCCGGGCACTGGCTCCGACCTGCAGGGCGTGCGTACCCGCGCAGTGAAGCACGGCGACAAGTACCTGATCAGCGGCTCGAAGACCTTCATCAGCAATGGTCAGAACAGCGACATGGTGGTGGTGATCGCCAAAACCGACCTGGAGGCCAAGGGCTCGCGCGGTATCTCGCTGTTCCTGGTCGATACCGCCACCCCGGGTTTCCAGCGCGGCAAGTGCCTGGACAAGATCGGCCTGCCTGGCCAGGACACCTCGGAAATGTTCTTCCAGGACTGCGAAGTACCGGCGGACTGCCTGCTTGGCGGCGTCGAAGGCCAGGGTTTCGCCCAACTGATGCAGCAGTTGCCGTATGAGCGCGCGGAAATTTCCATCCAGGCGGCCGCCTCCCTTGAGCGTGCGCTGGCGTTGACGGTGGAGTACACCCGCGAACGCAAGGCATTTGGCAAGTCGATCCTGGACTTCCAGAACACCCGCTTCACCCTGGCTGAAGTCAAAGCCACCACGCTGGCTTCGCGGCTGTTCGCCGATCTGATCGTGCAGCGCTGGGTGGACGGCACCCTCGACACCACCCTGGCGTCGATGGGCAAGTTCTGGCTGACCGACCGCCAGGGCGAAGTGATTGACGATTGCCTGCAGTTCTTTGGCGGTTTCGGCTACATGAACGAGTACCCGATCGCGCGGATGTTCGCCGATGCGCGGGTGGCCCGTATCTATGGCGGCGCCAACGAAATCCAGCGTGAGCTGGTGGGACGCTCGCTGTAAGGGGCAAGGCCGGGCGGCGTTCATCCACGAGAGGGTCGCCCGGCTTGCCAGGGAAGGCATCAACGATTCTGCGCCGGACAGCGAATCCCTTTCAGATTCGATCCTAAAATAATAAGACAGGAGGCTCCGATGTACATTACTCAAGGGCTGTAACGCCATCTTCAGCAGCGCCCCAACGCGGTAGCCATTCGTGAAATGGGCCGTAGCCTGACCTTCGCCGGCCTGGGCGAGCGCGTTGCGCGCCTGGCCGGGGCGCTCAAGGCGCTGGGCATGGCCAGTGACGACTGCATCGCCATGCTCTCGCGCAACTCGCAGCGTTATATCGAATATGCCCTGGGCGTGCCGTGGGCCGATTGCGTGCTCAACCCGGTCAACACCCGCTGGAGCGTCGCTGAAATCGTCTATTCGCTGTGCGATTCGAACTCCCGGGTGCTGATCGTCGACGACACGTTCAAAGACATCGGTGCCACCATCGCCGCACAGTCGCCGTGCCTTCGCCATGTCATTTATGCTGGCGACGGCCCGACCCCGACGGGCATGCTCAACTATGAAAGCTTGCTGGCCGAAGCGGTCCCACAAGAGGATGCGCGCCGAGGCGGTGATGCCTTGCTGGGCATTTTTTACACCGGCGGCACTACCGGTTTCCCCAAAGGCGTGATGATCAGCCATGCCAACCTGGCATTTGCCGGGCTGTCGGCGATGACCCGCGGGTTCTTCGGCGAAGACGCCGTGTTCCTGCATGCCATGCCGATGTTTCACCTCGCCGACTTCTCGGCCCTGTACTGCCTGACCGTCAGCGGTGGCACCCATGTGGTGCTGCCGGCGTTCAGCGGTGAAGCGGCGATCGGCACCATCATCAGCGAACAGGTCACCGACCTGATGCTGGCCCCGACCATGATCCAGATGATGCTCGATGCGCGCCAGGCGGACACCCGGACCTGCGACATCGCCCTGGGCTCCATTCGCCACATCGTCTATGGCGCGTCACCGATTACCCCGGCGTTGCTCGATCGAGCCTGCGAGGCCTTCCCGGCGGCGGGCTTTTTTCAGGGTTACGGCATGACCGAGCTGACCACGGGCGGCACCATGCTCGATGCCGAGTATCACTGTGCCCAGCACCAGGCAAGCGGCAAGATGTATTCGGCGGGGCGCGCGGTCAACTGCGTGGAGCTGAAGATCGTCGACAGCGAGGGGCGCGAAGTGCCGCGCGGCGCGGTAGGCGAGATCGTCGTGCGCGGCCCGAATGTCATGCTCGGTTACTGGAACCGGCCTGAAGATACCGCCCAGGTGCTCAGGCAGGGGTGGATGCATACCGGTGATGGCGGCTACATGGATGACGAGGGCTTTGTCTACATCGTCGATCGCCTTAAAGACATGATCGTCAGTGGCGGCGAGAACGTCTATTCGGCGGAAGTGGAAAATGCCCTCAGCAGTCACCCTGCGGTCGCGCAGTGCGCAGTGATCGGCATTCCTTCGGATAAATGGGGCGAAAGCGTGCATGCGGTGATTGTGCTCAAGGCCGAAGGTCATGCCCATGCCGATGCGTTGGTTGACCATTGCCGCGAGCGTATAGCCGGTTACAAATGCCCGCGCAGCGTCGAGTTCCGTGACGCAATGCCGCTGTCAGGGGTTGGCAAGATCCTCAAGAACGAGCTGCGAAAACCCTTCTGGGAAAACCGCACACGCAATGTTGGTTGAGCGGATAGTGCCATGCCCTGTGTTCCGTTGATTACCACCCAGTTCACGCCTGCGCGGCTGAGTACCCGTACCGTCGTGCGCGAACAGTTACTGGAAAAATTACGGCACTGGCGGCATAGCCGCCGGGTGCTGGTAGCCGGCAGCGCCGGGTTTGGCAAGACGACGCTGATCGCCCAATGGCGACAGTCATTGATCACCGCAGGCGCGCAGGTGGCGTGGCTGTCGCTGGCGGCGTGCGATGGTCGCCTTGAGACGTTTTTCGCCAATGTGTTTGGCGCCTTGCGCCACGCGGGCCTGGCAATCGACGACGAACTGCTGCAGCCGCTGCACACCGCCGATGCCACTGTACAGGCGGCATCGGCGCGGCTGATCAACGCCTTGGCGCAACTGGGCGGCAAGCTCTATCTTATGGTCGACGACGCTCATCACATCACGGATGCGCGTACGGTCGCGCTGCTGCAGATGCTGTGCGAAAACCTGCCCGAGGACATGCACCTGGTACTGGCCTCGCGCGCAGCCTCTGCGCTGCAACTGGGGCGGCTGCGGGCGCTGGGCCAGGTGTGTGAAATCGAGTGCGCCCAGCTGGCCTTCGACTTTCGCGAGTCGCTGGCGTTTCTCAGGGGGCATCTGGATGAGCAGCTTGAGCTTGAGACGGTTCATGCCGCCCATGCGTTGACTGCCGGTTGGCCGATTGGCCTGCAGTTATTGGCCATCGCGCTGAAGAACAACCCGCGTACGCCCCTGCAAAGCGCTGCGTTTGCGCACAACAATGCCGCGCTGGCGGATTACCTGGCGCAGGATGTCGTGGCGGGCTTGCCCGTCGAGTTGTTGGTGTTTCTGCAAAAGCTCTCCGTGTTGCGCCGTTTTAACGCTGAAGCGGCGGCGTACATCTTTGAAGATCCTGATGCGGCGCAGAAAATTGCTGCGCTGGAGGAACATAACCTGTTCATTCAACCGCTGGTTGATGAGGGCCAGCGCTGGTACCGCATGCATCCGCTGTTTGGTGAATTCCTCGCGCAGCGCCTGCGTGCCAGCGGTGTGGATGAGCGGCTGCTGCACGGGCGCGCGGCACACTGGTTCGAACGCGCGGGCCTGGTCCAGGAGGCATTTCGTCACGGCCTGCAGTGTGAAGATTTCGCCTTGATTGTCGGGCTGCTGGAGCGTGTGCAGCCCTCTACCCGCCGGGTCAGTCATCTGAGCCAGTTCATGCGCTGGCTGGAGCAGTTGCCCCAGGGGGTGCTGAGTACACACCCCAACCTGCTGTTGCTGGGAATCTGGGGGGCGGTACTGACGGTGCTCACGCGCCAGGCACATGACTGGATCGGTTTGCTTGAAAGCGTTCCCCTGACCGAGGACTGGCAAGGGCAACTGACATTGCTCAAAGCTGCATTGGCGATGCACCAGGATGACGACGCCCGCTGTATGGCGTTGCTCGAGTCCCTGGAGGGCAGGGCGTTGTCTGCTCCGTTCCAGGAGCAGGTGCGGATTGCGCTGACCATCAGTTGCCTGGCGTTGCACGGGCACCATGGCCAGGCCCGCAACCTCTACCGGCAACCGGCAGCCCGCTGCCTGCGCTCTGACGACGAGATGGCCTTGATGGGGCAGGTGACGATGGCCTCTGCCAGCCTGCTCGAAGGCAAGGTGCTCGAAGCCGAGCGCTTGTGCGCGCCCGTACTGGACCAGGCTGAACGGCTGCATGGCAGGCGCTCGGTAAGCGCCTGCAGCGCCGCCGTGGTGATGGCCGAGGCGTGTTACGAACTCAACCGGGCCGAGCAGGCCAGCGAAATCCTCGCTAACCGCCTGGATATCCTGCGCTTTTCGGCGCCGATGTTCATGATTGGTGCGGCGCTGTGTCACGGGCGGCTGATCAATCTGCAAACGTCGCCACGGGCGGCACTGGATTACCTCGCAGAAAAGGAGGAGCACTTTGCAAGCCTGGGCCTGGACCGTGGCATGGGCAGTATGTTGGCCGAGCAATTGCGCCTGGCATTGATGTGTGACGATTGCAGCCATGCCGAAGTGCTGCAGGGCAGGCTTGATGAACTGGCGCGCAACCACCGTGGGGCAACGCCTTGCGATGCCGAGATCATGACGCTGGCGGCGTTGTCCAGGGCGCGCTTGTCACTGGCCAGGCAGCAACACGAGGCGGCCCTGCAGGCGCTGGACATCGCACAGCGCTATGCCGGTGAATTCAATCGCGGGCGCTGGCGGGTTCAGGTCGATTTGTTGCGGGCGTTCGCCTTGCAGGCGCTCAAGCGCGAAGGTGAAGCGCAGGACAGCTTCAAAGCAGCAGTCGCCTGTGGCTACCGATTGGGCCTGGTGCGCACCTTGCTGGACGAAGGCAGTGTGTTCCAGTCGATGCTGGGCGAGCTGAAGCTGGAGGAGGGGTCGGTGCTGGCTGAGTACCGCCAGGAACTGTTCAGGACAACACCGACGGTCGCAGCGCCCGTAGCTGCGCCAGTACCGCGTGAGCCGGGACCGGCTATGACCCGCCGTGAACAGGAGATCCTCGACCTGCTGGAACAGTCGATGTCGAACAAGCACATCGCCCTGGCGCTGAACCTGAGCCTGCAGACGGTGAAGTGGAACCTGAAGAACATCTTCGCCAAATTGGGTGTTTTCAGTCGGTACGATGCGATTCTGGCGATGCGCAGGCAGCGCCAGTAAACGCTCAAGCCGATCTGTAGGGGCGTACGCGTGCCTGTAGGAGCGTGGCTTGCCCGCGAAAAACGATGACGCGGTGTATCAGGGGCACCGCGGTGCAGGTTTCGCCGGCAAGCCTGGCTCCTACGTCGATGGCCTACAGGTAGGATTGCCGACCCGACACCCCCTGATATTCATTCCCAACCTTGTCGTGAGCGGACCGCTCAAGCGCAATCTTCTCCTTCCCGCGCTCACGTACGCTCCTCTGCGGAACGTCCGGAAGCCTCGAACTCATTTCCACGTCCGGAAGCCTGTCCTGCATAACCTGCTGCTCCATCTCCTGCATCAGGGCGTCAACAGCCTGTCGCGACGGCGACTCTGGCACCCAGCCCGTGCCCGCCGTGGCCCCCATCTGCTCACAAATCTTCTGAGTGGTTAACTCCATTTTTCGCAAGGTTCGCTCCAACGCTGACAGCCGCTGCGCCATCTCGTGTTCCGGCAGTTTGTTCTTAAGCCCGTCGTTGTACGCCTGAATCGCCGTATCCATCTCTCTCCGGATAGCGTCGAGCCTGCCGGCGATGTCCGCATTTACCACCTCAGCATCCTTCGCCACGCTCTGCCCCGCGCGCGCAGCGACGCTCACCTGCGCCTCGCTCTTGCGGGCGGGCGCATTGAGCTGTTCCGCCAAGTTTTTCAGCATCGCCGATAGCTTCTGGGCAGCCACCTCTCTGCCTTGTTGATAGGCGTCCATGCGGGCGTGGTAAGCCTGACTGAAGCGGGCTTCAATACCTTCCCTCAGTCTGGCATGGCTGTTCCTCCAGTCCTGCCCGCCCGCCACCATGCTTGCAACGTGGCGCCCTAGGGCATTCCACGCCTGCTTGTCTGCTTCCTGCCTTTTTGCCTTTTCTTCCACTCTGAGGCGCGCAATTCTCTCAGCGTCTTTCCTGATGTTAATGTCACGTTTCACAACGTGCGCCGTAAGCTTTTCTTCTGCGGCCTTCTTATCGCTGGCGAGCTCGCGGAGCTTTTCCGTCATCAACGCTACGCCGGGACGGGCTGAGGCCGATTCTCCGGGTGCCCAGGCCGTACCGATGGCGGGCTCCGACTTCAGCTCAGTAAACAAAGCCGTGACGGCCTTAACGTGCTGCTGGCCGACTGCCGGCGTGTTCACCGCCCCGCTGAGACCGTCAGCCCAGGGATGCATGTTTATCTGGCCACGGTGTTCGGCCACATACTCCCTCAGCGGGGAGTCCAGCAGGGATTTTGTGGCGTCACCGCTAAGCTTTTCAGTGTCGGTAATGGTCGTATCAAAAGCAGTAAAATAGTCCGCAGCGAGCGCGCCGCTCAGCGCTTCGCTGCTTTGCGAATAGTTGCTCCCGGTAATCTCATCGCCGGTGATTACCTCGAGAATTTCTTTGCCCGGATGCCGCGCAACGTCCGCAAGCTGGACGCCGGCCTCCAGCAGGGCTTTACGGACCTCCTCCGGGGGCAGCTCCCGCCGGCCAGACTGCTCTTTGAGTTCAGCAAGAGAGACGATCGTCCTGAGCCTGCTCACCTCGGGAGGGATGGGGATGGCCAGCGCCGCAGCGGGCGCTGACGCTGATTTTTCGGGTACCGTGCCCTGTACTCCGACCGCTGTGACGGGAGCGTTAGTTCTTTCAGGGGCCTCATTTTGCGCTGAGACCTCTGGATACCGGTTGCCGATAACAGGTTTGCCGGCAGCATCTTCGTGGCGAATCGCGCTTTTGCTTACGAATACGTGTGCTGACTGAATGTCAGAGGTGTCATACATTTGGATATCTGAGTGTGGAAAAACGTTTGAGATTATTTTTTTTAACTTGGCTCTCGTATTGAGGTCATTGTCTTTAACATGTCTCTTGTATTCAGAAAAGGGCGCGCTAATGATAACATCGCCTGGTATGTCTTTTATCAGCTCTTTTATTTCTTCAAGGGAGTCTTTCAACTGCTGCTTGTCTGACGCAACTGTTAGATGAATACCAGCAAGGCTGTTTTTATTTCTGATGGTGACGGTCAAACAACTACTTATATCCGGGTAACAAATATTGTCACTGCAGATACCAAGCTTATCTTCTCTCAGTACCAGATTTTCAGGAAGAGGTTCACGTTTACGTTCCTGGCAGATGTATTTGTTATTTGCATCAATGGGCTTACTAAATTTTTTATCACTGCCAAATGATTCTACTTTGTAAGGCGGTACCTCACCATAATGATATCCGTGAGGTTTTCCAATATAAAAAAATTCATGCTCTTTGTTGTTGAGCTGATCGATTGCGGAAATTAGTGTCAGTCTGTCTATTTTTCCTGTTTCCAGAAGTCGTCCGCCGTGCTGAAGAATAAGTTGGGGTGTTGAGATGAATTCATTTCTGTCAGCCTCGCTATCGGCATTAATTTTGAGTAAAACTTTTTCCTCTGACATGAATTTTTTGGCCTTGTCCTTCCGAGAACTAAAAGACAATACGGCACTCTGACTGCCATGACTGGCAGTATGCTTGAATAGTTTTGTCAGGTAATCGTCAAAACTTTCACTGGTGTTTTGCTCCGTGTTACGGGTTATGCCCATCATCATTACCGTCTGCGAATCCGATCGATGGGCTCTATACAGAAAACCGTCATTTATGGAGTAATCAATGGTTTTAATTTTTTCTTCTGAATCTAAAAGGTTGTCTTTTTTATTAAAAAGCTTTTTTATAATGCTCCCCTGGTGATGGTCGCTAATCTCCTTTGCCAGCGCCATATGATCTATTACATAGGGGTCGTTAAAGAAAGACGTTAGTGGAATGTATCCAGTTGACTCACTTTTAACTGATGGGCCACTGTTCACAGGGGGAGGCAGGCCTGACGTAGTATTGATTTTTGGCATAATTAATGCTGTTCAGTGAAGTGATTTTAAGGGGAAGTGATGAGCAATACTAAAGAGTAGTCACTGGCGGGTGCCGGCGATATGTGCGGTTTGACTTGTGTCGGAGCACTTTATTTTTCACGATTGGTGAATTGCTGCAACCATAAAACGCTCATTTTTGCTCATTCCCTTTATGATAAAGAGATTGTATGCGGCAGGCCTGTGAACAACTGCAAACAGTGGCATCCGCTGTCTCGCGAATGCTCACTTCCCTGATGCTGAAAAAGCTTGCCAGTTACCCCAAGCAAAACGGACTTGCCAACGCACTGTGGGAAATTGGCTGTATTGAGCGAACGCTGTTTCTGCTTGAGGGGTTCCGCGATCCGGCACTTCGTCGGCGAGTACAGGCGGGACTGAATAGAAAGGGAGGTCCGTAACGCGCTGGCGCGCGCGGTCTCGTCGGCTGAGATCAGCTCAAGCAGAAAGGCCAAAAAATAACCTTAACGTACAATATGACCCCCTACACGGGGGTCTGTTCAAAGCACGGCAGTGTGCGGTCGATCACTACCCAGGGCTGCGCCGCAGAGCACCACAGGTGCAGGTTCGGCGTGACGCTGGCAGGATTGGCCAGCGTACCGGCCTTGACTGCCAGAACGCCAGGCATCGTCGCGACTTCACTGTACAGCGCCGAGCCGCAGCCGGCGCAGAAGTAGCGCTTGACCGGCAGGCCACTGCCGCCAGCCTTGGTGTAGCAGCCGAGGCTTGTGCCCTCGACCACAAAGCCTTCGGCCGGTACCAGCAGGTTGACTGAAAAAGCGCTGCCGGACTGTTTCTGGCAGTCGCTGCAATGGCAGACCGCAACCGACAACGGGGCCAGTTGACTGGAATAGTGGATGGCGCCGCACAAGCAATTGCCGTTGATCGTGTTCATAAGGGTTCTCGTCAGATGGAGGGACTGATTGCAGTCGCATTGGCGGGTTGCCATTCGCAGGCCCGCTGGGCGGTGTGCTTGAAGCTGTGGCGCGCGCGCAGCAGCAGCGGGCCTGCCAGCAGGCAGGCGATCAGGGTGACGATCAGGATCGAATAGCCAATGGCGGCCGGGTCGACCAGCAGATAGTCGGTGATCATGCCCACCGCAAGTGGGCCGACACCCACACCGAGCAGGTTGAGCACACCGGTGAACAGGGCAATGAACTGCCCGCGCATCGGGGCTGGCGCAATCTCCACAACCAATGCCGGGCCGATGCCGAACAGGCAGACCCACAGTGCCGCAGTCAGGGCCAGGAAGGGCAGCGCCAGGGTGGCATTGGGTGCCAGCAGCAGTGGCGTGGCGCACAGCGGCAGGATCAGGCTGGCGACGATCGCTACGCGCAGGTTGCCATTGCTCACCCCGCGGCGACGCCAGTGTTCGCCCAGCCAGCTGGCACCAAGCACACCGAGCGGCGAGCTGACACACATGATCAAGCCCATGACCGTACCGGCCTTGGCGTAACTCCAGCCAAATTCGCGGACCAGGTAGCTGGGTACCCAGGCACCTCCGGCATACACGGCGGCGTTATAGCAACCCATGCCGACGATGATGGCGATGAAGGTACGGCGGTTTGCGCGCAGGAAGTGCAGCACTTCGCCCAGCGGTACCGCGGGTGGCGTTGAAACCTCGGTAGCTCGCCGTGCGCCACTGCGTCGCGGTTCCGGCACGCCGAGCATCAGTAACAGGATGAACAGCCCCGGCAGGCCGATCGACATCAGCGTGGTCTGCCACGGCGCCAGGGTACCGAGCAGCGGCAGCGTCAGCGGATGGGCACTGAAGTAGCCCAGCACCAGGCCGGTGGCAAGCAGGCCGGCGCCTACGCCAACCGGGCCGCCGGCGCCAAATACGCCCAGCGCGCGCCCGCGTTTTTGCGCCACGAACAGGTCGCTGATCAGCGATACCGCACCCGGAAGCAGAACAGCCTCGCCAACCGCTACTCCGACCCGTGCCAGCAGCAGGTGCCAGAACTCCGTGGCCAGGCCGCTGGCAGCCGTGGCCAGGCACCACAGGCCGATGCCGGTGGCGATGATCCGCCGGCGGTTGCCCCGGTCGATCAGGCGGGCGATCGGCAGGCCGGCCAGTGAATAGAAGGCCGCAAAGGTGAAGCCATGAAGCATGCCCATCCAGGTATCGTTGACGTGTAGCGATTGCTGGATCGGGCCAACCAGCAGGCTCAGCACCTGGCGGTCCATGATCGAGAAGACGTAGGCAAGCATCAGCACGCCAAGGGCATAGCGGGCGCGGCCACGGCCGGGCAGCACGCGTGCCGCCTCGGCCATGGCGGTGGCGTTCAGGGTTGTGGAACGGGTCATCGACAGTGTCCTCTTTTGGGCCTGTTCGTGTAATCGAGGCCGCGCGACGTGCAGCGCGCCGCGCAGTACTGCGTCAGCGTGCCGAGGCGATGGCGTCGGGTTGCTGCCAGAGGTTGTTGTCCTGCCAGATGTTCTCCTTGCGCCAATGCGCCGGCAAGTCGCAGCCGGTGTGCTGGATGACGCGGCCGATCAACAGCTTGAGTTGCTGTGCTTCGTCGAAATCCAGCGCTTCAAGGGCATTCATTTCGGCGGCTTTGGCGAAGGCCAGCCACTGGATCGCGAGTTGCCGGCCCTTGTCGGTGAACAGCACCCGGCCGTTGTCCAGTGTCAGCAAGCCTTTCTGCAACCACAACGCCAGTTGCTCTTCGGCGAGCGCCTTGCCGGTAAACTCGAACAACTTGAACAGTTCGTCGAGGGTACGGCCTTCGCTGAAACTCAAGATGGCCAGCAGCTCGAAATCCTGGTCTTGCATGCCCATGGCCTGCAGCTGCTGGCGAATCGGCAATTGCAGCTGGTAATAGGCGCGACCGAGCAGGAAACCCAGCCAGTTCTCACCATAAATGGCAGATGCCGGGCGCTGCGCAGCGGCAGGCAGCAGGCGTCGGTAGCCGCCGCTGTGAAATACCAGCGGCGCTTTGTCGAAGCGGTCGAACGCCAGCACTTCACCGACCAGGATGATGTGATCGCCGCCTTCGTACTGGTAGGTGGTCTTGCACTGGAAGCGCGCCGAACAGCCTTCCAGCAGCGGAACGTCGCTGGGGCCGCGCTGCAGCTCGAGGCCGGCGAATTTGTCAGCGCCGCTTTTGGCGAAGCGGTTGGACAGGGATTCCTGGTCGGTTGCCAGAATGTGCACGGCGAAGTGCTCACCTTCTGTAAAGGCATGGGCCGAGGAAGAGTCCTTGTTGATGCTCCACAGCACCATCGGCGGGTCAATGGAGACCGAGTTGAAGCTGTTGGCGGTCATGCCGTAGTCCTGGCCGTCCGCGCCGCGGGTGGTGACAATGGTCACGCCGGTGGTGAAGGCGCCCAGCGCCTGGCGAAACTGCTTGGGATCGAAAGGGGTGGTGTTCATCTAAAGGGACTCCAGTTACCGCCGGGCGTACCGGCGGCTGATTGTTATTGGGCAGGAGTGCAAGGGCTCAGCGCTTGAGCAGCGGCATGACCAGGCGACCGAAGCGCTCGGCTTCTTGGTGGTGCGGGTAGCCGGACAGGCAGAAACCGCTGCAGCCGGCGTCGACGAACGCCAGCAACTGGTCGGCGACCTGCTGCGGGTTGCCCACTACCGCAATGCCGGCACCAGGACGCACTTCGGTGATACCGGTCCACAGGTGCGGCGTCATCTTGCGGCCGACCGTGTTGGAGAGCTCCTTCATGCGTTGGTTGGCAACGGACTCGGCCATCATGGTTTTGACCTGTTCGGTCCAGGCCGGGTCGGCGCCGTTCACCAGCGTGTCTGCCGCTGCCCAGGCCTCTTCTTCGGTTTCCCGGCAGATGATCTGCAGGCGCATGGCGAATTCGATTTCCTCACCGCGGCCGTATTGCGCGGCGCGCTCACGCATGGCCTTGATCTGCTCGGCGATGCGTTCCGGGTAGTCGCCCCAGAACAGGTGCACAGAGGAGTGCTTGGCGGAAATCTCCGCGGCATGCTCCGAACCACCACCAAGGAAGAACGGCGGGTGGGGTTGCTGGTACGGCGCGGGGATGACTTTCGGGCCATGGGCCTGGTGGTACTTGCCTGCGTATTCCACGTCCTGCTCGGTCCACAGACGCTTCATCAGCTCGACTTCTTCTTCCAGCTGTTCGTAGCGAGCGTCTTTGGAAACGATCTGGCCTTCGGCGTAGGCGTCTTTTTCGCTGAGGCCGGCGATCAGATTGATGTAGATACGGCCTTTGGACAGCTGGTCAAAGGTGGCGAACATCTTGGCCTGGGCGACCGGATGGATAAACCCCGGCTTGACGGCAATCAGCGCCTTGAGCTTTTCGGTGCGGGCAATGAGGAACGAGGCGGTCACCCAGGCATCCCAGCAGAACGGGGTTACCGGCACCAGGACATAGTCGAAGCCGGCCTGTTCGGCAGCGACGGCGACCTGCTCGAAATGCTCCAGGGATTGCGGGATGCTTTTGCTCGGGTCGCTGAACGCCGTGGTGTCGCCAATCGTTGGAATGAACCAACCCATCTGCAGGGATTTTTTATTGTTCATGCTGGGGCTCTTTCACTGAGGGAAGGATGGAGCCACTACAACAAACCCTGTACTGTGAGAAAAATGAATAGTTGGAATTTCAGGTATGCACAATATGAATACAAGAACCCTCGACCTGAATTTGCTGGTGGTCTTTGCAACCCTGTGGGACACGCAGAACGTGACGCGTGCCGGCGAACGCCTGGCCCTGAGCCAGCCGGCGGTCAGCCATGCGCTGCGCCGGTTGCGCGAGCGCCTGGGCGACGAACTGTTCGTCAACGGACGCCATAGCCTGGTCCCCACCGCACGTGCGTCCGAACTGATCGGCCCGGTGCGTGAAGCGCTGGCCCGCCTGGATGAGGCGCTGCAGGGTACTACACCCTTTGTGCCGGCAACTGCGCAGCGCAAGTTCCGCATTGCCTCAGGCGACTTTGTCGAGTTCCTGATCCTGCCGGGGCTGATCCGGCACATCGCCCGCGAAGCCCCCGGGGTGATGATCGAAGTGGTGCCGCTGCCCGCGAACAACGCCTTGCCGGCGCTACTGGAGAGCGGCGAAATCAACCTGGTCATCAGCACGCCCACCGTGTTTGGCGCCGGCCTGAGCCAAGCGTCGATTACCACGGTTTCGCTGCTGACGCTGATCTGGCAACGCGAAGGCTTGCCCCCCGGTCGCTTTCCGCTCGACCTCTACCTGCAGCGGCCGCAGGTGATGATCGAAATGCATCAGCGTGAAGGCAACATCATCGATGAGACCTTGCAGGCTCAGGGGTTGGCACGGCGTATAGGCGTGCTGGTGCAAAACTTCATGGCGATGCCGGTGATCGCCGCGCAAACCGGCTACATCTGCAACCTCCCGGGCCCGATTGCCAAGGCATTCGCCGCCACTTTCGGCCTGAGCTGCCACGAGCCGCCGGTCGATTTCCCGGCCCCCGAACTGGTTGCCCACTGGCATTCGCGTTTCGACACCGATCCTGGCCTGAAATGGTTGCGCGAGCAGATCAAGGCGTGTGCTCAGGCCGAATAAACTTTCACGGTGCAGCGCAGTCACTTCAGATAGGCATCCGGTATTTACGGGCTCAGGAGGTGATGGATGGCCAGGGCAATCTGGAAAGGCGCGATCAGTTTTGGGCTGGTGCATATTCCCGTCTCCCTCAACACCGCCGTGCGCAGCGAACGGATCGACTTCGACTGGCTCGACAAGCGCAGCATGGAGCCGGTGGGCTACAAGCGCATCAACAAGGTCACCGGCAAGGACATTGGCCCGGACAATGTCGTCAAAGGCGTGGAGTACGAGAAAGGGCGCTATGTGGTGATCAGCGAGGAGGAGATCCGCAAGGCCCGGCCCGAGGCGACCCAGACCATCGACATATTCTCGTTCGTGGCGGCCAGCGAGATCCCCCTGCAGCAATTTGATATGCCGTACTACCTGAGCCCCGACCGACGTGGCGGCAAGGTCTATGCGCTGCTGCGCGAAACCCTGGAAAGCACCGGCAAGGTGGCGTTGGCCACGGTGGTGCTGCACACCCGCCAGCACCTCGCGTTGCTACGCCCGCTGGAGCAGGCGCTGGTGATGATCACCTTGCGCTGGCCGGATGAAGTGCGAGGCATTGAGTCGGTGGAGCTGGACAGCAGTGTGACCGACAGCAAGGTCGACAAGCGTGAACTGGACATGGCCAAGCGGCTGGTCGATGACATGAGCGGGCCGTGGGCGCCGGGTGAGTACCATGACGCGTTTCGCGACACCATTATGGATCTGGTCGAGGAGAAGGCCAGCAAAGGCAAGATCAGCGTGGTGGACAAAGCCGAACCGGCGGCAGAGAAGGGCGCCGACATTATCGACCTGACCGAACTGCTCAAGCGCAGCCTGAGGGGCGAAGGAAACAAGAAGGCCACTGCCGGGAAAAAGCCGGCCAAGGCGCCGCGCAAGGCATCTTGAGCGTTGCTGCAAAGCCCGGGCTCATTGCAGTTCCACCTGCTTGCGCATGCGGGCGGTGATCGACTGGCGTGTTTTTCCCATTGATGCCCACGGGTCGTCGACTTCGGCCAGGCGGGCTTGCAGATTGCCGATGTGCCACTGGTTAGCGCTCTTGAGCTCGGCAAGCTCCTCACGCCAGATCGGCACTGACACCGGTAGCCCTTCGCGGGCACGCAGGGAGTAAGCACAGGCGGTGGTGGCTCCCTGACTGTTGCGCAGGTAGTCGATAAAGATCCGCCCCACGCGATTCTTCGGCCCGGACACGGCACTCAGTCGATCGGGAAACAGTCGGGCGAGGTAGCCAACGATGGCGTGACTGAACGCCTTGACTTCGTCCCAGCCGGCGCGGCGGGTCAGCGGCACGACAAGGTGCATGCCTTTGCCACCGCTGGTCTTGAGAAACACCTTGAGGCCCAGCTCGTCGAGCAATGTCAGGGTTAGCTGAGTGGCCTCGAACATGGCCTTCCACGGCAACGCCGGGTCCGGGTCGAGGTCGAGCACGAAGCGGTCGGGCCTGTCGAAGGCCTTGCTGGTGGCGTTCCAGGTGTGCAGTTCGAGCATGTTCATCTGCACGGCGCCCAGCAATGTGTCCGGGTAGTTGATGACCATGGCCGCCTGTCCGGCCTGGGCTTTGTCGCAGGTAAGCACCTTGGGCAGGTGCAACTGGCCGGCATGCTTCTGGAAGAACAATTCACCTGCCAGGCCTTCCGGCGCGCGCACCAGCGCGACCGGGCGATCCTTGAGCTGTGGCAGGATCCACGGGGCCACTGCAGCGTAGTACTCGGCCACTTCGCGCTTGGTAACGCCGCTGGTGGCATCGATCACCCGCTGCGGATGGGTCAGGCTCATGTGCGGGGTGATTATAGTGGCGGGCATCGGACGCTCCAGGTCGATGGCGCGGACTGGCTTGTCGTCGCGCAGGCCATGAAATACCGCGTGGCGTACCACGCCGTCGCGGGTCATCTGGGCGTAGGCGACCTCCGCCAGCAGTTGCGGTTTGAGCCAGTGCACACCGCGGGCTTCGGCGCCGGTGGGTGGCTTGTGCAAGGCAGGCTTGGCGACCTCCAGCGGCTTGAGGCGGGCCAGGAGGCTATCCAGGGTTGCGACGCTGAACCCGGTGCCGACCTTGCCGGCATAACGCAGTTCGCCGCTGTCGCGGTCATGCAAGGCCAGGAGCAGTGCGCCAAAGCCGTTGCGGCTGCCTTTGGGGTCGGTGTAGCCGACGATCACGAACTCTTGGCGCTGCGTGCACTTGAGCTTGATCCAGTCAGTGCTGCGCCGGCCTTGATAGGTGCTGTCGGCGCGTTTGCCAATCAGGCCTTCCAGCCCCAGGCGGCAGGCACTGTCGAGCAGGGCGGCGACCGGCTGGTCAAAGTCTGCGGAAAACCTGAGCAGCTCCGAGCTGTTGCTGTCCAGCCGCTGGCGCAAGAGGTCGCGCCGCGCTTGCAGGGGCGTCTCACGCAGGTCCCGGCCATCCAGATAAGGTAGATCGAACAGGTAGTAGATGATGGGTTCATCGTCCTCGGTATCGAACGCGTTTTGCAAGGCCTGAAAGTCAGCCACACCATTGGCGTCGTTCACTACCACTTCGCCATCGAGCCACGCCGAAGCAAGGCCCCACTCGCGAAGCGCTGCTATCACGCGGGGCATTTTCGCACTCCAGTCGTGGCCGTTGCGGGTGAACAGGCGCACATCATTGCCGTCAATACGGGCCAGAATCCGGTAACCGTCGAATTTCACCTCGTAGCGCCAGTCACCGGCCGGGGGCGAATCGACCAGCGTCGCCAGCTGCGGTTGCAGCTTCGCTGGTATCTGTACCTTGCGTCCGGAGGTTGGACGTTTAGCTTCAGGGTGAGCCAGCGTCGCCTTGGCCTGGCGCGGCACCAGCGTGCGTTCGCTGAGCACGCTGTCGGGCAGGGCATCGACAATGCTGTAGTTGGCCTCGCTGCGCGCCGCGCCATCGTCGGACTTGACCAGCATCCATTGCTCTTTTTTGCCCGCCAACCGGGTGCGGAACAGGTGCCATTCACCGGTGAGCTTCTCGCCCTGCAGGCGGAAGCGCAGCTTGCCCTTGGCGTAACCTTCGCGTGGGTTGTCCTCGGGTATCCAGACGCCCCGGTCCCAGACGATGACATCGCCCGCGCCGTAGTGACCTTCGGGGATGTGCCCCTCGAAGTTGGCGTAGTCGAGCGGGTGGTCCTCCACGTGCACGGCCAGGCGCTTGACTGTCGGGTCCAGCGACGGGCCTTTGGGGATGGCCCAACTCTTCAGGGTGCCGTCCAGCTCCAGGCGAAAATCGTAGTGCAGGTGGCTGGCGTCGTGCTTCTGGATGCAGAACTGCAGGGCATGCGCCTTGCCGCGTCCGTGGCGGCCGCTGGGCTCGGGTGTGGCGTTGAAGTCGCGTTTGCGCTGGTATTCCTGCAGCGGTTTGGCCATGGCCGGCTCCGGGACGTTACACAGGTCTATAGCCTTGGGAGGGATGCGCAGGGAAATGAGTTCAAACTTTTGTTGGTAGGCGATGGTCGACCGGATGTGAGCCACATGAATAGGTGAGGAAACGACCATGAACGAACAACGCTGTGCCTGCCCCGAATGTTCATGCGTGGTGGATCAGAATGCCTTGATGCAGGGCGGCCAGGCCTATTGCTGCGAAGCCTGCGCGTCCGGGCACAAGAGCGGTGAACCGTGCCGGATGAGCGATTGCAACTGTGGCACGGCGATGCGGCCAAGCGAACATCACGTCGACAACGCACTGGAAGAGACCTTTCCGGCCAGTGACCCGATTTCGCCTTGAAACTGTAGGAGCGAGGCTTGCCCGCGAAGAACGAAGACGCGGTCGCTATAGGTACATCGCGGCGGCTGTTTCGCCGGCAAGCCTGGCTCCTACAGGTTCGGGCTAGGCGGTGTTGCTTCTCGGCCGATGAACCGATTTCGCCATGAGGTTGTAGGAGCGAGGCTTGCCCGCGAAGAACGAAGGCGCGGTCGCTATAGGTACATCGCGGCGCCTGTTTCGCCGGCAAGCCTGGCTCCTACAGATTTGGGCTAGGCGGTGTTGCTTCTCGGCCGATGAACCGATTTCGCCATGAGATTGTAGGAGCGAGGCTTGCCCGCGAAGAACGAAGACGCGGTCGCTATAGGTACATCGCGGCGGCTAGGCGGTGTTGCGCATCGCACGGGCGCGTTTTTCCAGCACCAGGTAAGTGACCAACGCGAGCACCAAGGGCATCAGGTAGTAAAGCGTGCGATACCCCAGCAGCGCCGCGATCAGGCTGCCCTGGCCGAGCTGGCCGTGGAGCAGGGCAAGGAACACTGCTTCAAGCACCCCCAGCCCGGCAGGAATGTGCGCGACTACACCCGCCACACAACTGATCAGCAACACACCGAGTATCGACGGGTAGAACAGGTCGCCCGGCAGCAGCCAGTAAATCAGCGCCGCCATCAAGGCCCAGTTGCTGGCGCCCAGCGCCACCTGGCAGAGTGCCAGGCGTAGCGAGGGCAGGGTGATTTCATGGTCGCGCACGTGCCAGGTGCGGCGTTTGGCAAAACCACAGGCCAATAGATACGCCAGGGCGATGACGAGCATCAGCACGCCGATCATCTGCAACCCGGTCGCGCCCACGGCCCAGCGCTCCGGCACCTTGACCAGGCGCAGGGCGAATACCGTACCGGCCAGCAGCAGGTAGCCCATCCAGTTGGTCAGCAAGCCCAGGGTCAGGATCCGGGTGATGGTTGCGGTATCCAGGCCCAGCCGGCCGTACAGCCGGTAGCGCAAGGCCACACCGCCGACCCAGGTGGTGAAATTCAGGTTGAAGGCATAACAGACGAACGCCACCGGCAGCACCTGGCGCGCCGGCAGGTGGTGGCCGGTGTAGGCCCGGGCCAGCAGGTCGTAGCTGGCAAACGTCAGGTAGCTGCACAGCGCCAGGCCCAGGCCGATGGCCAGGGTGCCTGGTGTGTAGGCGACCAGCGACTGGCGCACTTCGTTCCAGTCAAGGTTGCGCACCAGCATGTACAGCAGTGCCGGGATCAGTACGACGAACAGCAAGGTCAGCAAGCGCTTGGCCCAGGTGTGCCAGGGTTTGTGCGCCATCAGGGTTTGCCCTCGTGCAGATCGCCCTGCGTTTCGATGTCGGGCTGCAACGAGCACAGCCGCTGGCGGTGAGCCGGGAGCCAGCCGGCAATACGCGGAAAATGCCGTATGAGGTGGAAACACAAGAAGATCAGCGGTGCCCTCCACCAGTAGCCGCGAATCATGCGCTCCAGGGTCACGGCCTTGCATTGCTCGTTCGCGAGCGAATCAAGGTGCTCATAGAGTTGCTGATTGAAGGGGCGATCACGAATCAGCAGGTTGGCTTCCAGGTTGAACGACAGGCTCAACGGGTCGAGGTTGCTTGAACCCACCGTCGACCATTCATCGTCGACCAGGGCCACTTTGCCGTGCAGCGGCCGTTGGCAGTATTCGTGAATGCGCACGCCGTCGCGCAGCAGGTAGTTGTACAGCAAGCGGGACAACGCGCGCACCCAGCGCAAATCCGGCTGTCCCTGCAGAATCAGCGTGACGTCCACACCACGCCGCGCGGCATTGCGCAGCTCGCGCAACAGCCGGTAACCGGGAAAGAAATAGGCGTTGGCCACGACGATGCGCTGGCGCGCGGCACGAAACGCCTGCAGATAACGTACTTCGATGTCGGCATGGCGGCGGCCGTTGTCGCGCTCGACCAGTACCGCACTGGCCGCCCCGGCCGGTTCAGTGGCCGGGCGCACCTGGCTGGGCGGGTCGAGCACCGGCGCCATCAGCCGGCGGCTCACCGCATGCACCTGCGCGACTACCGGGCCTTCTACTTCCACCGCATAGTCCTGCTTGGCCATGGGACCGTAATCCCCCAGATGATCGGCGCTGTAGTTGATCCCGCCAATAAAGGCCAGTTGACCGTCGATCACCACGATCTTGCGGTGAAGGCGGCGGAACAGGTTGGTGCGCATGCCGGCCAGACGCGGTTGCGGGTCGAACGCGTGAAAGCGGATGCCGGCTTCGGTCATTGCCGCGATGTACGCGTCCGGCAAATCGGCCGTGCCATAGCCATCGGCGACCATTTCCACCCGCACGCCCCGGCGCGCGGCGTCGACAAGTACCTGCTGCAGCTGTCGACCGACCTTGTCGTCGTAGATGATGAAGGTCTCCAGGAGGATTTCCTCGCGCGCCTGGGCCATGGCCTCGAACACCCGGGGGTAGTATTGCTCGCCGTTGATCAGCAGCGCGACGCGGTTGCCGTCTACCCAAGGCCTGTTCACAGGTTGATCTCCGCAGCCAGTGGGACATGGTCGGACAGGTGCGACCAGGGATAACTGGACAGCACCTGGGCGTTAAGCGGCATCGCATTGCGCAGGTAGATGCGGTCCAGGCGCAGCAGTGGCAGGCGCGCCGGAAAGCTGCGCGCCGGCGTGCCGATGTGCTCACCGAAGGCTTCCACCAGGCGTTGACTGAGCACGGTGTCGGCCTTCAGGCGCCAATCGTTGAAATCGCCTGCGACGATAACGGGGACCTTGGCAGGCAGGCTGTCCAGCAGGTCGAGCAGCAAACGCACCTGGCGTTGCCGGTGCGCCTCGCGTAACCCCAGGTGCACGCAGACCGCATGCACCTGTTCATGCCCCGGGACGTCCAGGCGGCAATGCAGCAAACCACGTTGCTCGTTGCCATGGATCGAGACATCGAGGTTGCGGTGTTCAACGATGGGGAATTTGGACAACAGCGCGTTGCCGTGGTCGCCATGGGGATACACCGCATTACGCCCATAAGCGAATTGCGGCCACATGCTGTCGGCGAGGAATTCGTACTGCGGCGCCTGCGGCCAGGCTGCGTGGCGCCGGGCATGGCCCTGGTGGCTGCCATGCACCTCCTGCAGGAACACCAGGTCGGCCCCGGTGGCGCGCACCGCTTCACGCAGCTCCGGCAGGATGAAACGCCGGTTGAACAGGGTGAAGCCCTTGTGCACGTTGATTGTCAGCACGTTCAAACGCTGAACCGTGGTGGCCGGGCCGACACCGGGTTCGGTGACGCGTTCGCCGGTGCGGATCTCGCTCACGCTGCCTTCCTCATCACGGTTTCCTTGATCGCAGGGCAGGGCACCCTTATCGTGCGACCCTCGGGAAACCCCGTGCGTTCAGTGCGATTGACGAGCGGCCGGGTTATGAAATCACCCGGTTGCGTCCTTCACTTTTGGCTCGATAGAGGCATGCGTCTGCCTGCCTGAGTACAAATTCCGGGGTTGAAGCCTCCGTGCCCCTGCAGGCAACCCCGGCGGAAAGGGTCAGTTCCCCCACGATGGGCACCTCACTGGCCGCGACGGTTTCGCGAATACGCTCAGCGATGGCAATGGCCACCTCCTTGGATGTGCTGGGCAAGACCAGAACGAATTCTTCGCCACCGTAGCGACATGCCAGATCACCGGCTCTGGAGTTTCGCTTGAGAATTTCGCTGATGAACTGCAGGGCGCTGTCGCCAGCATCGTGCCCAAAGGAGTCGTTGACGCGCTTGAAGTGGTCTATATCCAGAAGCAGCAGCGAATAGGGTTGCTCGGCGTGTTCGAGCAACTCCAGCACGTCGGTCATTGCCCGACGATTGGCCAGGCCTGTCAGCGGATCACTTTGCGCTTCCTGGGCGAGCTGCCCAAGCTTTTGCTGCAACAGCTGCACGCCGGTGAGCATGGCCTGGCGAATCGATGACGCTTCGTGGTACCAGGCGTGAACCCGTTGCAGTTGGGTGATGGTGTCCGTCGTCGACAACTGCCGGGCAATGGCCGACAGTTGACGCAAAGGCCTCGCAATCAGCGCTGCAGCCGCGAATACCAGGCCAAAGCCGATGATGCCGGCGGGGATCATGCCCTGGAACACTTCTTTGAGCAGTTGCCCTAGCGTGGCCAGCGCGCGGTCGGCCGGTAGCTGTACCACTACCGCCCAGTTTGCCAGGGGAACCGGCGCGTAGCCCGTCAGCATTGAGTCGCCGGTATCAGTGTTTAGCTGCATTGAACCGCTGCTGCCTTGCAGGGCCACCGCCACCGCGGCATTCCCGTTTGCCTCCTGACCAATGCGCTTCTGGTCCGGGTGGTACAGCAGGCGCCGATCACCATCGGTCACCCAGGCCGATGTGCCCTCTTGATGGAAGTGGTTGCTGATAACGCTGTAGAGCGTGCTTTGCTTGAGCAAATAGACGGAGCCGGCAATTGCCCCCAGAAACTGCCCGGACGCGTTGAATATGGGCTGCGAAATGGCCACTACCTGATTACCGCCTACAGACACGTAGGCGCCGCTGATCAAGGGCCGCTGCTTGGCAAGAACGAACTGGAGCCCATCGGGGCGCACCGTGGAACCCACAATCTGCAGGGTATCGGGGTAGGCCTGAATGACCTTGCCTTTGTCATCGACAATCACGATCGAATTGAAATCCGCATCCTGGGCCTGCAAACGCATGGCCTCGGCGCGAATGACGGCAGGGTCGTCCCAATGGGCCGACAAGACCTCGGCGCTGAATTTCAGCCGACTTTGCGCAGCCAGCAGAAAGTCACCAATGCTGGACGCCACTTTCGCCGCATAAGCGCTGTTGGCGTCCAGCGTCGAGTGGATCAATGCGTCGCGCTGAATGCGATAGGCGACGATCAGGCCATTGGCGAGGGTGGCCAGTACAGACAGTATGACGACGAAGAAAATCAGCCCGCGCAAATTTATGGGCAACAGCCTGTGTCGCATCCTGGGCCCTCTTTTTCCGGGAACGCCAAAAGCGGCTTTCACCGCGTGCTGTGTGAGCATAGCTGGAGGGAGGGCGGCCGACGTGGTCGGTCGGCGCTATTCTGAATAAACAGTCCCCAGGGGCATTTATCATGCGCAGGATGATGTTATTGCTTGCAGCCAGTGTTGTTGCAGGTTGCCAGGCGCCTATGCCCGTCGCTAATCCACAGATGGCCTGGGTCGATTTGTCGATGCCGTTCCCCAATGACAGGCTGCTGTTGGCCGAGCGTCTGGACAAACAGCGCCTGCGCGACGGGCGGTTTTTCCAGGTCTCCCCGGGCAGCCATGAGCTGATGGTGCGGTTCGATTACGAAACAGGTGGCGGCGGTGGTGGCGGCAATGGCGAGATGGGCGGCCCGACGGAACGGGTCTGCTACCTGACCCTGCGCTATGACCATTTCCAGGCGGGCCAGCACTATGTGCTGGAGGCCCGGTCGATGGCCTTGACCCCCGAGGCCAGGCTGTACGACGCCAAGCGTGAGATCGTCGCAGAGCTCAGTGACTTCTATTGCCTGATGTGAGGCTATTGCCGCTCAAGAATGGACGATTGGCGGCCAGGTCACTCCCCAGTATCGGGACACTGCACCATTCAACCCCTGAACCGGATCTCGTTCTGGAAACGGCAAAGAGAGAATGCTCGACAATTGCTCTTGGCTGGGTGCCTGACAGCAGGTATCGGCATGCTGGCCGGGCGGATAGGCGCCGACAACGAGAAAGTCATCGCTGCACTGTGCATTGCAGTGCCCAGTACCGACGGGCAACAGCAACACGTCGCCCGCGCTGACCTCCAGCATCCGGCCCTTCGGGCCGCCCAGTATAAGGTGAGCAAAGCCGCTGACGACACCCAGCACTTCATGGCCTTGGGTGTGATAGTGGTGATAGTCGTACACGCCAGAGCGCCATTGCGGCGGCCAGCCATTGTTGCTGAAGGTTTCTTCGAAATTGACCGCCGGATCGCAACCGTTGGCAGTAATGGCTTTGATGTAAATGAGTACCGGCAGGCGAGGATTATTGGGCACCCACTCATTGTGTTCGAGCAGCAGGGTTTGCAAGGGAGCATCCACAGGCTGCGACCTGACCATGAAAAATCCTCCGCTTCAGGGCATTGTCATCTGATCGGAGCCGTAAGCTCGTTCAACGAAATCTAGCGAAGCCGGATAAAAACAACACCTTGTCAAACGATTGCGGCGCATGACGCGCCGACAAGCGGCTCATGCCATTTTTTCGTCCAGAGCAGCGCTGGTGTGCAGCAACTCGTTTACGACATGGCTCAGCGCATGCTCCTGAGTGAAACCTTGCGTCAGGGCGCGTTCGTAAACCGCCAACTGGAGATCAGCACTGGTGCCTCTGGTGAGGATGCGCAAGGCGTACTCCATCGCCTGCGCCGCGATCGCGAACCGGGCCTGCAGTTGCAGCAGCCACGCCTGAGCCGAGATCGGCGCCTGCGCCACCGGGTCGATGAAACAGCCGTCACGGCCGTCACGCATGGCACGCCAGAGATTTTCCTGGGTAATCCAGAGCGTCTCACAGGTTGGCCGGGCGCTTGATGCCGGTCTCTCCAGGCAGTGGTCAACCATTTGCCGGAATACGTCGGCGATACATAGGCTGTCTTCGAGGTGCGGGCAACCATCGGCAATACGCAATTCCACAGTGGGGTAGCGCCGCGAAGGGCGAATGAGCCACCAACAATCGGACTCCGGCCTGAGCGCCCCGGTGCGGTGCAGCAGATCCAGATAGCGCTGGTAGTCATTCCAGTCGAGCAAGGGCTCCGGAAGCCCCATACGCGGCCATTCGTTGCACAGCACACGACGATAGCTGCGATAACCGCTGGGTTGCCCTTCCCAGAAGGGCGACGAGGTACTGAGTACCAGCAACAGCGGTAACCAGGGCAGCAACTGGTTGATCAACGGGATCCGGTCATGGTCGGGGTCTATGCCCACATGGATGTGCAGGCCGCACACCAGGCTGCGCCGGGCTACGTGGCGGTGATCTTCGAAAAGCTGATGGTAGTGTTCGCCAGGGGCTGGCTGCTGTGCTCGCCAACCGCCAAAGGGATGGCTGCCGGCCGCGCAGATGCCCAGGCCATGTGGCGCCAGCCTGGATGCCAGCCGTTGACGGTGGCTGCGCAAGAAATCGCGCGCCTGGGGAATGGTGAAGAAGACCGGTGAAACCAGTTCGATCTGACTCTTGAACATTTCCTGGGAAAAATGCCGGCCGAACGTTTCGCGACACACGTTCAGGGCTGCAGCAGACGGCTCGGCGACTACCTGGAGGCTGTCCAGGTCCACCAACAGGAACTCTTCCTCGATACCGAATCCCGGCTTCATTCGCGGCAGGTCACGGTAAGTGCCACGGCGGCGATACGCTCGACGTCCCCATAGCCGGGTTCAAGTAACTGCTCGCCAAACACGTCAGGGTCAACTTCCTGATAGCACCATGCCCATTTGGGCAGTTCGAGCATGTCTTGGAGCGCGTTGTAGAAGCGGTCCTGGCCTTCGACTATGGCCACACCAGTGTAGAGCAACAGGGTGCCTCCTGGCGTCAGCCGGGGCAGGGATTCCCTTACGATCCGCAGCGACAACCCTTCACCCAGTTTGCCACCGCCGTGACGGTACGTGCGCTCGCTCGCATCGAGCATGTAGGGCGGATTGGCGACAATCAGGTCGAAAGTGCCGGTGACACCTCGCAGTACATCACTGTGTTCTAGCGAGACATTGGCCAGTTCCGCCAGGGAGAGGTTGATGGCGGTATACCGCAGGGCCAGATCGTTGATGTCAACGGCTGTCACTTGAGCGTTGCGGCGAGCGGCGGCAATGACAATGGCGCCGATACCGGTGCCGGCGCCTATCTCGATTGCGTGGTCGACCGGGGTGAGGTTGCGCTGCAAATGTGCCTGGATTACCTGCGCAAAGCGATAGCTGTCAGGCCCGAAGAACACGGCATCGGCCGCAGTAGTGGGATAGCCTGAATGGACAAACAGCCATTCGCCCAGCGTCGAAAAACGCACGGTGCTACGCAGGTCAGTGCCCTGGTGTTCAAGGATATCGGCCAGGCGCATCTGTGCCAGTTCATCGGGGGATAGCCTGTCGGGGGAAAAGGGCCGGTTCCAGCCGAACACATCGCGCAAGCTATGCGCCGAGGCCCGGGTACGCTCGAGGTTGCGCTGCTGGGTAGCGGGGGTTACGCAGGTAAAGGCATAGCCATCGGCCTTGAGGCGCCGCCCCAGTTGAAGCAGGGCCCTGTCGGCCTGAAGTTGCTGGTCGGTCAGTTGCATCAGAAGAGACCTCCACTCAAACCGGTTATCTGGCGATAGCGCCGGGTAGCCGCCAGACCGTGAGGCAATGCGTGTTGGGCGCCTTCCATGCAAGTAATGAGCTGCTCCAGCGGCACCGCCTGCCCAAGTGATTCATCAGCGTCTACGCCAGCAACGGCGTGTGCTGCTCTACGCGGTCGGTGCGCGGGTTGCCAGTCAGCCGCAATCCAGTCGTGCAGCAGCTGCTTTTCATACGGGCTGAACACACCGAACATCACGGCGGTCGGCCCGTCGACGAGTTGCCAGAAGCGACTGTCGGCGGGGGGCTGCCCGCGTCTGATCCAGCCCTTGCGCTGAAGCGCTGCGAAGAACGCTGCGATGCTGCCCGGCTCTGCCAGCCACTGGTTCACCGTGCGTCCCTCAAGACGGCAATAGTCCGAGTGCATCAGCCTGCCGAAGCTGCGCTTGCGCTCAAAGGCTTGCAGTAGCTGTTGTTCCAGGTCGAAACCGGCGGCGATGTCAGCCGCGCCCAGGCCCAGATCGTTGAGCCGATAGCCTCTGGCGATGCGTCGATAGAAGTCCCCTTGATCGGCGCGGGGCCACAGCTGGTGGAGTGCCTGGACGGCCTTGTGGGCATGCCCGGTGCTGGCGTTGTCGATGGTGATGTGAAGCCTGAAGTAATGCGGGTCGATGCCCAGTTCGTCCAGTTCGAACGCGGTCACCAGCAAATGCAGCGGCAGTTGCTCGTAGCCAAGGTTGTAGCCAATGACTTCGGGCAAGAAGGCGTCCATGTTGAAGCCCAGCGCCAGTTGCAACGAGCCCTGCAGGTAGCGCTCGTCGGCCAAGGGAAGGCTTTCGTGGCAGCCCAGGCTGGCGAGCAAGCGCTGGTAGATCAGCACATGGTTGCACGCCGCATTACCGTCGCCGAGTTCCTCCAGGTAGGTGCGGATAAGGCCATGGTAGCGGGGATCGCTCCAGTGGCGCAGTGCACCATAAAGCCACGCGCCATCAACCGCTTTGGTCGGGGCGACCTGCTGGAGGAAATAGAGGGCATGGGCGTGGTTGCTGAAATACTGCCGGGGTGCGCCTTCGCGGCGTTCTTCAAGGTAGCTGGCGTACTGCTGGGCAACGTTGGCGGCGCGTTGCGCGGTCCAGTGGGCGAGGGTGTGAGGATCGGCGGGAAGCTCATTCTCAAGCCTGTCGGCCTGACGCAATTGAACGTCGAGCCACGACGCACTGCCCGATGTATTGCCTTCAAACAGCGCCTCATAGCGCGTTTTCAGATTCCCCTCATGCACGCAAAGGGCTACGGCGGGTGGGCTCATCGGCTGTTCCTCCTGGTAATGAGGCAGCGAAGTGCCTGATATAAGCAGAGGAAACTGTGTGCACACTGAAGTTCAGTCCGATTGGCTCAATGGCAGCTCCGGGTGACTACTGCCTAGTTGTGGTATTCCCGTGGGGTTAGTGACTGCTCACCCGTGCTTAGTGCCGTGTAGAGCGCTTCCAGTGCCTTGGCGTCATGTTCCAGGTGGGCAACGATGTCGTTGACGCGTCGGGCCAGTCTGGGTGTCAACGCCAGGCGCCCCAGTTCCCGCAACAGCTCGGCGGCGGCTTCGTCGTTGAACGAGGCGCTACGGATGGTACACAGGATTTCAAAGTGGCTTGTCATGTGAAGTCCTCCAGGCGAATGCCCGAATCGGGCATTCGCCTCACCGGCATCAAAAGAGTTTGAGGAAGTTGATGTAGAGGCGCGGGGCCTTGCCGTTATCGTCATCCAGCTCTTCGGCCGACACCGGGCGGGTCAGCGGAAAGGCGATTTCCGGTGTCACGTAGGTGTCTTTGAACACCTGCAGGTGGGCGCCAAAACCGGCTGAGGACAGGCTTTGGGCAGTCTCCCAGCTGGGGTCTTCACTCCACACCTTGCCGACGTCCCAGAAGGCGTAGTACTGGGTCGGAACCGCGTGGATGCGGTTGTATTGCAGCTCGGTTTTCAGCGCAAAGCCGCGGTCACCGGTGATTTCCGAAGGGTCGTAGCCACGCCCGAACTCACTGCCGCCCACGCCGAACTGTTCTGGCGACAGCAGCGCCTGGCCAAAGGACGTTTGCGCAGTGGCGGCCAGGTACAGGTTCAATCCGTCCATCAGGCGGCTCAGGTCCTGCAAGCGCTGGGCATCGAGCTGCAGTTTGGTGAAGTCGGTTTCGCCGCCTGCGCGTGACGGGTTCTGCCGGCTTTCGTTGCTCGCACCCAGGATCGACAAGCCCTGGCTCAACTCGGCCTTGGCCAGGTTCCTGCCGCCATAGCTGTCAATGAAGTCGTAGCTTGCGCCCAGGCGCACGGCACGTATGCGGTCGTCGCTCGACGGTGAGTGGTGCGGGTCGTCGAAATACTCGGACTTGCCGTTGTAATAGGTAAAGGCTGCCGAAGTCTTGAAGGTTTCGTCGCGCTGACGTATCCACGGCCGGGTGATACGCACCGCCAGGGTGTCACCAGAGCTGTTGGCGTTGAGGAACGAGTAGGTATCGGCGTTGCCGTCGTTGTGCTGGGCAAGCAGGCTGAGGACATCGCCCTGGCTGCCCACGGGCAATTCATACTGGCCTTCGAAAAAGGTCATCTTGTTGCCTTCAACGGATCTGCCGGCACGAATGCCCAGGTGATCGCCGCGACCGCTGAGGTCGTTGATGCCGATACCGCCGTAGACCTGCCAGGGCCCGAAGTAGCGGCTGTCGCGGTTATCGAAGCCGATAAAGCCTTCGTATTTGCGCTGGGTGTTTGCGACGGCGAGGTCAGTCCCGGCTTCCAGTGGCGAGGCCTTGAGGGTGCCGCGACTGTCGTTACCCGAAACATCGTTCATCAGCAGCAGGTTGCGCTCCAGCGTGGCACTGGTCGGCGGGACTTCCTGACGGATGTTGTCGGCGTAGCGTTCCAGTGCCTGGTTGCCTGGGCCGCTGAAGGCAACCTGGTTGATCTTGCCTTCGAACACCTGAATGGTCAGGTTGCCGCCTTCGAGGCGCTGCTGCGGCACGAACGCCTTGGCCAGCAGGAAGCCCGCCTTGCGGTAGCGTTGGGTGATGGTGTCGATCACCGCATTGATCTCGGCAAGGTTGACACGGTTGCCTTCAAGGCGCGCCACCACCGGGTTGAAGGTACCGGCGGGGTAGCTGGTGACGCCGATCAAGGTCACCTTGTTGACCTTGAAGCGCGGCATGTCGGCTGGCAGCGCGGTCATTTCCCCGGGCATTTCCTCCTGTTGCGGGGTCACCGAGGTTGCTGGCAACTGCAGGGTTTCGGGCATTTGCGTTGCAGACGTGCGTGCGCCGCTACGGTCGGGCACTTCGACCCGGCCGGGGTTCAGTTGTCCCAGCGGCGCGGCCTGTACCTGTGCTGCCAGCAGCAGGCCGGAAAGCACGGCTACCGCCAGGCGGGTCAAGCGTGAGGGATGGGTGTTCATGATTATTTACCTCCCTGTTGGGGCGCCTGCAGGTCATGGGGAATGACGCTGCGATTCCAGTCCGGGACGATGAACTTGCCGTCTTTGAAGTGGCTGTTGGCGTAATCCAGCACGTCCTGGAGATCCGGGACGGTGCTGCTGGTGTCGCCATAGGCGCGTGGTTTGCAGATCAGTTGCACGGCATAGGTGCGGGCCACTGCCGGGGTAACCGAGTAGTTGGCGGATACCGCCGAAGGCGACTCCAGGGCGGTGCAACGGGTGTTGCCCGGCGATTGCGCGGTGACTGGCACGACCTGGCGTACCGCGTTGGGTACAGGCTCGACGGGGAGCGGGCCGACCGGCGCGGGCTCAACGGATACCGGAACAATCGGCGCCAGCGGGCCGGTGATGGTCAGGGTGCCGTCGTGGAAGGTCACGGTGTAGTTGGTCCCGGCCTGATAGGCCTGGCCCTGACCGATGCCATAGGCGCCTGCGTCTTCGCCGGGGGCGCGTAGCAGCGAGCCCTGGGCGACAGCCGCGGTGTCGCCGTTTTTCAGGCCGCTGACCTGGTAGGTCAGCTGCGGGTCGGCAGCACCGAGGACCTTGGTTTTACTGTCAGCGTGTACGTCAAGTGGCGCCGGGGTAACCTGCAGGTTGCCTTCCTTGAACACCATCGAGTAGTTGCCACTGCTCAATACGACATTGCCCTGGGTGATGGCGTAGCCGCCATCCCTGACGTTTTCTCCTGATTGTCGATCCAGCGCGCCCGCGACAACGGCCGATGCGCTGTCGCCGCGCTTGAGCCCTTGCACCGAATAGGTCAGCAGGGGGTCTAGGTCACCGTAGACCTTGGTCTGGTGATCGGCGGTTACCGTCAGCTCGGCGGGCGTGATCGCCAACTGACCGTCGTTGAAGGTCAGAATGTAGTTGCCACCTTTGCCGCCATTGAGGCCCAGATCGCCCTGCTTCACGCTGTAGCGGCCGACATTTTCACCACTGTCACGCTGCACGGCGCCGCCATTGAGGACGTCTGCGGCGCTGTCGCCATTGACCAGGCCGCTAACCCGGTAGGTGAGGCCCGGGTCGACTTCGCCATATACCTTGGAGTGGTCGCCGGCATCGATTTGCAGCGCGGCGGGGGTGATGGTGAACACACCGTCCTGAAAGTTGAGGATGTAGTTCTGGCTGGTGCTGGCCAGGTCGACGTTGCCGATGGCATAGCCACCCGCTTTTACCGTTTCACCGGCTTCGCGTTGCAGGCTGCCGTCATTGAGTACCGCCGCTTGCTGGTCGCCCCGTTTGAGCCCGGACACCTGATAGCTCAGTGCGGGATCGACTTGCCCATAGACCTTGGTTTTGTCGTCGGCACGCACCAGAAGGGTAGCGGGGGTGATGGTGAAGGTGCCCGCCTGATAGCTGAGGATGTAGTTCTGGCCCTTGCCCTGGTTGAGCCCGATCGAGCCTTGACCGATGTTGTAGCCACCGGCCACGACATCTTCACCCGCCTGACGCTGCAAGGCACCGCTGTTGAGTACCTCGCCGGCCTGGTCCTGGCCTTTGAGGCCACTGAGTTGATAGCCGAGCGAAGGGTCGAGGTCACCATAGACCTTGCCGGTGTTCTCGGCGGTCAGGGTGAGGGCAGCCGGGGTAATGGTCAGTGTGCCTTCGATGAACTGCAGGACGTAGTTGCTGCCCTGGTCGTTGTTCAGGCCGACGCTGCCTTGATTGATGCTGTAACCAGGCGTGCGGACATCTTCGCCCGCTTGGCGGGCAAGCGTGCCCTGCAGCAGGTTGGCGGCGTTGTGGCCGAGTTTTGCCCCCGACACGCCGTAGTCCAGCGCCGGATCGCTGTCACCATAGGTCTTGCTTTTGTCGTTGGCAGTGACAGTCAGTTGCGCCGGCGTGACCGTCAGGGTGGCAGGGTTGTTCTGCAGGGTGTAGCGCTGCTGGGCGAATGCGTCGCCACTCAAGCCACCCTTGATGGCGTATTCGCCAACATTGGATTGCGCGTCGGCTGCTGTGGAAGGCGAAGACTGGATAACGCCAGGCCTGCCGAGCCGGGCATCCACGTATTGGTCGATGCCGCGTACCTGGTCGGTGGTGGCACCGCTGTACTGGATGTTCTGGGTGAGGGCCGGGTTTTGCTCGCCATACTCACGGCTGACGTTTTCGGGCGTGGCAATGATGTGCGCCTGGTTGCCGGAGATCGTGACGTTGGTGTCAGTCTTGTCCTGGGTAGACAGAAACTGCATCCGCGCCGTTTCAAACAGGTTTTGCTGAGTGACCGGTTTGCCATCGGTGGTTTGCACCCAGGGTTTGTCGTCGGCCAGCCAGCCTATCCGGGCCAGCACCGCGTCGGTTTCACTCTGCAGCTTGAAGATCAGCTGCTGGGACGTGTCGGTAGAGGGTTTGTACTGGATCTCCTGCTGGTTGGCCGCACCCGGGATGTACTCGCTGTCAACGCCCCAGTAGTTTTCGAAGTACTGGTTCTTGACGCCGACAGCCAGTGTTCCGCCAACAGGGCTGAGGGAAAAGCCTACCGGTACATCGACGGTAATGCCGTTTCTGGTGACGATGGGCGCATTGACGTCAGCGGGGTTCGGTTTGAACTGCCAGAGTGCATTGTCAGTGTCGCGAAAACTGATGCCGTAAATCAGGTAGTCGGAGCTGTCCAGGTAGCGCAGGACATCGGCCTGGGGAATCTCGTTGCCGTTCTCGTCATGAAAGTTCAGCGCCTCGAATACCACGTAGTCGAAGGTCTGGCCGTTGCCAGGGCTCAGGGTTACCGTCCGGTCTGTTTCATTGTTGCCAATGACCACCTGCGTACCGACCTGGGTCAGGGCATAGGCTTTGACGCCGCTGAGGGTTTCGCCGGTCAGTGGCGCGCTAATGGTTTTGCTGGTGTCTGGCCCGTTGCCGCTGGCGTTGGTCTGGCTGAAGGTGAAGATGCCGTTGCTGGCCTTGCCCGCCAGCTCGCCGGCGAAGTTCAGCCCGCTGTCCATTCTCACGCTGGCGCCTTCAAGCGCCACCTTGCTGCCGATCAGCGCGGTGTTGGCCTGCTGGAAAATGGACGCGGTGTTGGCCGTCTTCAGCCAGGCGATGCCTGAGCCGACGTCGATGATCGCGCGCTGGCCGTAAGCGGCGTCACCCCTGCTGCCGGCGGGGGCGTTATCGATCAGGCGGATGTCACCGGTGGCGCTGATATAGAGGTTGCCGTCCTTGAGCAGGATCGGCGCCTTGATGTTGACCGCTCCATTGGCATGGCTCTTGTCGTTGCCATCGAAGGTGCTGACCAGGCCGGCATTGCCTGCGCCGATCAGGGCCAGGGTAGAGGAGCTGACACGACCGTCGTTGTTGACCGTCGCAAGGTTGGTGGCAATGATCGGCGCATTGACGTTGAGGGTTTCGGTGGCCTGGATCACCACGTTGCCTTGCGCCAGGCCGTTGACCACGGCACTGGCCGCCACCGAGCCGCTGCCCAGGTTATCGTCGCCGGTTGCATTGATGTTCACGGTTTGGGGGGCGAGTAGCCAGGTGCCGCTGGCCTTTTCGCCCCGGGTGTTGACGTTGGCGTCCGCGGTCACCGTCAGTTGCTTGCCCGACGTTTCCACCACGCCGCCGTGGGCCTTGCCGGTGGCGGAGGCGGAACCGGCGAAATGCGTCGAGCCATCGCTCCACACTACGACCTGTCCGCCGTCGGTTGTGCCGTCAGCCTTGAGCGCTGCTCCCTTGGCGACATGGGTGGATTTGGCTGCAGGCTCGGCACTCTTACCCTGAAAGCTGCCGCCAACCAGCACCTTGCCACCGGCACCCTGGGTGCCGGTGGCATCGATTCTGGCGTTGCCAGCCACATTGACGGCATCGCCCAGCACCTTGATCGAGCCACCGTTGCTGCCTTTGGCGCTGAGGTTGCCGGTGACGTTGGTGTGCGCGGCGCTGCCCAGCACAATGGTGCCGCCGTCATTGCTGACCGAGTCGGCACTGACGTTGCCGCCCAGGTTGATGACCGAATCCAGGTGTTTGGCGGCGCGCTGAGCGCTCATGCTCACCACACCACCCGCGGCGTCGATTTCGCCGCTGTTATGAACGCCGCCGCTGACATCGGCATTGACGCTGCCAGGCTCCCCCGGGTTGCCACTGACGGCGATGTTGAGCAGCCCGTCACCGTGGAAATCGAGGGTCGCCTGGGGACCGGTGGCCAGCTGTACAGTGCCTTTTCTGGCCTGGATGACACCGGCGTTGGACACCTGGGCGCCGAGCAGCGCAACCATGCCGTTGTCGTGAACGGTGATGCGGCCCTGGTTGGTGACCGAACCGGTCAATTGAATATCCAGCTTGCCGGTGGCTGCGAATTGCCTGGCCTGTTCTTCAGTCAGAAAACCGGCACTGGCGATCAGCGCACTGGAGGCGATGTGCGCATTGGGGCCGACCCACACGCCATTGGGGTTGACCAGGATCAGCTGGCCATTGGACGTCACCGCGCCATAGATTTTCGACGGGTCGCTGCCCATCACGCGGTTAAGGGTGACCGACTTGCCGTCCGGCTGGTTGAAGGTGATTTTGTGGTCGGGGCCTACGTTGAAACTCTGCCAGTTGATGGCAGTACGTGCGCCGGAGGTGTTGACCTCCATCTGCTTGCCTTGCTGCTTGATCGTGGCCTGGCCGCCGATTACCTGTCCGGCCTGGGGCAGGTCGGCCGCTGCGGCGCAGGACACCGGTGCAGTGATCCCGGCGGTGGCCAGCGCGACGGCCACACACAGTGCGGTAAGGCTACCGCAAGGGTGTCCCAGCCCCGGCTTCGGATGTGTCTTCATGGTGTTTCTCCTAGAGGTATCAACTAGGAGAAATGATTGATCCGCACCGTAAACCGGGTAAGCGTGGGTTCACGCAATGACGTGTAGTGCGTCCCTGATGCTAATGGGGGTGATGGGAGGTGGCGATGGGGACTTTCAACGTTAACCGCGCCTCGAAGCGTTGATCGTCATCAGTGGTAATGTCGACGTCACCTTGCAGCAGACCGCTGATCGTCGTTACCAGGGCGAGATAAATCACCGGATTGCTGCGGGGCACGCTCGCAGCAATCGAGGCACTTACCTGCAACGTCCAGTCGAGGTGCCCGGCGTCGAGCTCAATTGCGCTGGCGTGAATCGAAACCTGGTCTGCGCCTTGATGCTTTAGATGCAGCATCAACGCCTTGAGCAGGCTGGCATAAGGGGTGGCGTCGATCCAGCCCCAGGGGGCCGGGGAGGCCTTGAAGAATTCCCTGGGGGGCATTTCATAGTCAGTCAGGGCGTTGAGGGTTTTCTCGGTGAGCGCGTTCAGTTCTTGATTGAACGGGGTGTAGCGAACATTGCCTTGCTCCAGGTCGACCATCTCGCCGATCATCCGCACGCTTTCGCCGATGTGTTCCAGCAGTCCGAGCAAGGCGTGCTTGTCGTCACTGTCTGCATGACTGGCAACGATGCTTCTGGCTTTGTTGATATAACCCGTGACTTCCTGCCCGTGCTGAATCAGGTACGCACCACGGCGGCTGTAGATGGACGAGCGATAGGTCATCTGATCGCGAAGCACCTGAATCTGGCTATCTTCTTCGCCGATATCAATGGAGGAGCAGAGCATGCCGACAAGTTCGCCATCCGGGCCAAATACCGGACAGCCACCATGCTTGAGGACCCGGCGCTCTCCACGCAGGCTGACGACCACCACCATCATGTAGGGAATGCGGTTTTCCACCGCTGCATTGAACGTCTTGCGCGCGTACTCCAGATGTTCGGAGTCGATTACCCCGATGTCGCATTGCCGTGCATTGATCACCGACTCCAGGGTTAAACCGAGGTAGTCGAGAAACGCCTGATTGGCGGCCAATATCCGGCCGTCTGTTGCCCTGAGGCAAACGGGAAAGGGAATTTTGTCGAGCAGGGCGTTGAAGTCCAGCTCGGTTGCCGACGGCGAGGCATCGGTGGCGTCCGCTGCGCCAAGCTTCTTCTCCAGCAACCCCCGGTTGGCGGCAACCTGGAGCAGGTCGACCAGCGAATGTGTTCCGGTTTTCTCCAGCAGTCTGGACTTGTAGGTACTGACAGTGCGATCGCTGAGCGCCAGCTCCCCGGCGATCTGTTTTACCCGGTAGCCCTCTGCCAGGTAATGCAGCACGGTGATTTCCCGGGCTGTCAGCTGCTGCGCCGTGTCGGCCGACGCGCTGGTGCGTAAGGCCGTGGCTTGAAAATAGGTCTTGCCGCGCAGCACTTTGCTGACCGCATCGCTGAACGCGGTCGACGTGTCCGATTTATCAACGAACCCCGCGGCGCCAGCGGCAATGCAAAGGGGCTCGTAGACGTCGGCGGGCAGGGCGGTGAACACCAGCAGGCGGGTGGTGCCTTTGCGTGCGACGATGCGCTTGATCAGGTCCAGGCCACCGAGCCTGGGGACCTCCAGGTCCAGGACAATCAGGTCTGGCGCTGCACTGCGAATCAGATCCAGCCCCACCAGCCCGTTGTGTGCCACGCCCACAACCCGGTGCCCGGCCAGGGTCAGGGTCGACTCGATGCTCAGGGCATTGAGCGGGTGTGGATCGATGATGAGCACTGTTGCCATGTCCCTGGCTACCTCGGTCGTAGGGTGATGGCATTGATGATAGTCGTTCAGCCAGTGCTCATCTCACGGGCACAGAGGGCAGCGGCAACCAGGGGCAAGGCGAAACCCTACCGGTTGCGCTTGTGGTCCTGAGCGGCGGGGCGGTCATGCACGTGCATGGCCCAGCTGAGGTTTTCCCGCTCAAGCTCTACCAGTGCCTCAGCCAGGCGGGCGTCTGCCTCACGCCAGCCATACCCGGCGATGCCGACCCCGCGAACGGCGTTGCGGGCCATGCGCCAACCCTGCCGGACCTTTTTGCCGATTTCATCAAAGTACCTGTTCATCAACGTTCTCCTCGGCGTGACGATGTCGCCTTTGCGAGGAGCATCATCGCGCCAGGAAAGGCCGCGGCAGAATAGGGGAATCACGAAACCCTTGTAGTGGGTGCACTACAGGCTACATTTCCTTCGAGAGGGGGTTCACACAGGCTGCTCGACTTTCCGATGCACCCACTGAACCTCGCTGTGCAGCTCCAGAACCTGCCAATGGAAGCGCTCCAGCGTTGCGTTGTGGCCGATGCTGATCAGAATCGTCCGCGGCAGGGCTTGTTTGAGCAACTGATAGCAACGCGCTTCATTCGCCGTATCCAGCGCTGAACTGCTCTCGTCAAGGAACAGCACCGCCGGGCGAACCATCAGCGCGCGCACGAAGGCACACCGTTGCAGCTCACCGACGCTCAGGGTTTGCGTCCAGTCCCGCTCCTGATCCAGGTGTTCATGCAGGTGTTGCAGTCCCACTTGCTGCATGGCCAGGCGCAACGCAGCATCGTCTTCGCGACGGGCCGGCATGGGGTACCAGAGCGCTTCACGCAGGTTGCCCAGCGGCAGGTAAGGTTTTTGCGAGAGCACCAGTGCCCGCTCCCGGTCGTAAAACGCGGCGCCACACGCGTGAGGCCACAGCCCGGCGACGGCACGGATCAGTGTCGACTTGCCAACGCCCGACGGCGCACTGATCAACAGGCTGTCGCCGGGTTCAAGGGACAGGTTGAGGTCGTTGAGCAAGCGCCGGCCGTTGGGTAGCCAGATATCCAGGTGCTTGATATACAGGCCGTCGGGCTGCTGCCCCAATGTGACCCCGGAGGTGACTTCGACATTGTCCAGGCGCTCCTGAAAGCCAACCAGCCGGTCGATCACCGATTTCCATGCGGACAGCTCCGGGAACACCTCCACCAGGTAGGCGATCGCCGCATGCACTTCGCCGAACGCAGAACTGATCTGGGTCAGGCGGCCGAGGGGCAGGGTACCGGCGAAGAACTGAGGTGCCATGATGAACATCGGGATGACGGTGGCACTGCGCAGGTAGAAGGTCGAGTAGCCCATGATCAGCTTCTGCTTCTTCACCAGGGCCCAGAAGTTCTCCAGCGCCGCCTCCAGGCGTTGATTGAAACGGGCGTTCTCCCTGCTTTCGCCACGGTACTGGGCCACCGAGTCGGCATTCTCGCGCAAGCGCATCAGCGCAAAACGAAAATCGGCTTCGCGCCGTTGCTGCATGAAATTGAGCCCCGGCAAGGCGCGCCCCAGCCAGAAGGCGATACCCGTGCCCAACACTGCGTAGACGAGGGCAATCCACACCAGTAGCCCCGGCACGACCCAGGACTGGCCGGCAAAGGGCACGCTGACCAGGCTGGAGGCCTGCCAGAGGATATGCAGGAAGGAAAACAGCGACACCACCGAGGTCAACAGCCCGAGGCTCAGCTTCAATGACTTGACGATGAACAGGTCGATGTCTTCGGCGATCCGCTGGTCGGGGTTGTCGACGTCGGTTTCGGTTAGCTTGAGTTTCTGGTAGCGCTGGCTGTCCAGCCATTGGCCGAGCATGTTGTGGGTGGCCCAACGTCGCCAGCGCAGCGTCAGCTTTTGCTGGAAGTGAAACGCGCCGACGGTAAACACGGTAGTGGCGACCTGCAAGAGGATGAACTGCAGGCCGCCCAGCAGGAACCCCGGGTAGTCCTTGGTCTGCAGGGCGTTATAGAAATGCAGGTTCCAGAAGTTGGTGAGAATGTTCACCGCCACCAGGCACAGGGTCATCAGCACGGTGGCCAATAGAAGCAGCAGTGCGGGGTACTTTTGCTCGGAGACCCAGAAAGGCCGGGCGAGACGCCAGAAATTGCGGAGTGTTTGCATAGGGTCTGGGGCGCCCGGTCGCTGACGACATTGAGTTTGCGAAGGAGGGAGGCTAGGATCTGCCAATGCTAATCGTTTGCATTAATTTGGGAAAGTCGCGGGAGACCCGTCATCGAATTTCCACAATGGCTCAACCAGGCCTGGCCGCCGATACAGCGGGTGATCCGGCGTACGCCTGACGGGTCGCCTTCAATCGCCCTGGCGCACATTGCCGACCCCGAGGCGCTGCAACCGATACTGAAGCAGTTTGCCCTGCTGTACCCGGGCGTGAACCGTGCCGCGGTGGTGTCGCAGTGGTCGATGAATTACCTGAGCATCGCCTTGCCTGCCGCCATTGCGTGTGCCCTCACGCAGCATCGCGCCATTGATTTTCGCAGCGACGACGCCGTGCTGCTGCACGATGCCGGGCAACCCCTGGCACTGCAACTGCCCGCCCAACTGCCTGCCCTGGCGCCCGAAGCGCGTGCCGCCTACTGGTCGCGGTTGATCCACGAGCACCTGGCCCCGCTGTTCGCCACCCTGGCCAACGCCGGCGGCCTGGCCCCGAAAGTACTCTGGGGCAATCTGGTGGCCATTTGGGATGGCGCTTTCGTCAGAATGGATCCCGATTTGTCCCGGGAGGGCTTTGCCGAGGCGCACCAGTGGCTGGGGCAGGTCACGGTCAATGGCGGCCGCCTGAGGCTGCGTAGCCTGCAATGGGACGTCGAGTCACCAGCGCCAGAGATCTGCCCGCGTTTGGCACTGCGCCGGCATTGTTGCCTGCACTACCAGTTGCACACCCCCGTCAAAGATGAGCCGCCCGTGCTCTGTGAGACCTGCCCGAAACTGCATCGCCTGCCTGTAGCAGAGCAGGTGAGCTACCTGCGTTACATCTATCAGGACAGCTGAGTGTCGGCCTGGCTACAACCTCGATTCCCCTCTGCATCAAATACAAATGAGACGGCTTATCAATAGTGTTTGATTAAGCGTTACTTTGCATTAGACTCGCGCAGGCTGTAGGGAAGCAGCGTTCCGGACGTAAGAAAAATCACAACATTTCGGTCACAGGGGAGCGGGGCGTGAACTTCAAAAAGAATACTGTTGCATTGGCTGTGGGGTCGGCGATCTGCCTGACTCACACGGCGTGGGCCGCTGAGCAGGCGAATACTGTCGAGATTGCCCCGATCACTGTGACCGGTGAAAAAATCAACCGCCCCCTGGAGCAAACCCAGTCCAGTGTTGCGGTGGTAACCGAGCAGCAACTGCGTGAGAAGGCCGACCATGACCTGGTCGATGTGTTCGCCCGTACACCGGGTGTCTACAACCAGGCCGGCAACGAAAACTGGGGCATTCGCGGTGTACCGGTCTCCGGTTTCGATGACCAGGGCCCGGCCACGCTCAACGGTGCGGTCTCGGTGTTTGTCGACGGTGCCCAGCAGCCCAACCGGGCGCTGACGCTTAGCCCGATGCCCTTGTGGGATGCGGAGCAGGTCGAGGTGTTCCTTGGCCCGCAATCCACCACCCAGGGCCGCAACTCGCTGGCCGGTGCGGTGGTCATCCAGACCCGGAACCCGACCTTCGAACCGACCTTCTCGGCGCAAACCAACGTCGGCAACTACGGGGAGTACGGCGCGGCGGTGGCCGGGGGCGGCGCGATCGTCGACGACAAGATCGCCGGGCGCCTCGCCGTCGACTATCAGGAAGGTGACGGCTATATCGACAACATCGCCACCCACGATGACGCCAACCCGCGCCGCACCAGCAACGCCCGCGGCAAGCTGCTGGTGCTGCCCAACGACGACACCGAAGTGCTGTTGAGCTATGCCCACGGCGAACACCGTCAGGGCGACCGCTCGGTGATGCGTGAGAACGACAAGGTCCGTTACTACAAGATCTCGTCCAACACCAAGGCGTTCGACAACCTCAAGCAGGACACCGTCAGCGCCAAGATCGACTACCGCCTGGACGATAACTGGTCGCTGACCAGCCTGACCGCCAACACCAGCTCCGACTACAGCGCACGCCTGGACTTCGACCAGACGGCCGATGACAACCAGGTGATCCTGCGCAAGCAGGACGGCGACCTGTTCAGCCAGGAGTTGCGCCTGAACTACGCCTCGGACACGGTCAAGAGCTTCGTCGGTGCCTACTATGGCCACAACACCAACAACTTCCACGACCGGTTGTTGTTCGATGACGAGCTGTTCGGCACCGCCAAGGGCGATACGACCATTGAAAACCAGGCGGTGTTTGGCGAAATCAACTGGACCTTCGCGCCACGCTGGACACTGATTACCGGGCTGCGCTACGACCACGAAACAAACGATACCGATATCGACCAGGACGATTTCTCCAGCCCTGGTGACGTCAGCAAGTCGTTTGACGCGGTGTTGCCAAAGCTCGGAATCGACTACGAGCTGGCTGCAGGCCAGTACCTGGGGTTCATGGTGCAGAAAGGTTATCGCGGCGGTGGCGTCAACGTCCGGGCTGGCGGCGGTCACGAGTCGTACGATCCGGAATACACCACCAACTACGAGCTGTCGTACCGCGGGTCGTTCTTCGACAACACGCTGCGTACCCGTGCCAACCTGTACTACACCGACTGGAAGGACCAGCAGGTCAGCGTGCTCGACCCCAACACCGAGTTCGTCCACGTGTTCAACGCTGGTAGCAGCGACATCAAGGGCCTGGAAGTGGTCGTCGAAAAAGACCTCGGTGAACAGCTGACGCTGAACGCCGGTGCTGCCGTCACCGATGGCAAGTACAAGGACTTCGTTACCGGCGACGGCAGGGACATGAGCGGCGAGTCGTTCCTCTATGCGCCCAAGTACAAGATGTCGGTGGGCGCTACCTACCGCTGGAATGACCGTCTGACCGTCAACAGCGATGTCACCTACCAAGGCACCACCCCGTCGGAATACGAGTTCGACGCGGACGGGCAGGTTACCGATGAGCGCAAAAGCGACAATTACTGGCTGGTCAACTTCAACACGGAATACAAGGTCACCAAGAACGTCGCGGTGTCCGGTTTCGTGAAGAATGCCTTCGACAAGGAATACATCACTAACAATCGCGGCGGCGACGTCATTGATGTCGGTGCGCCGCGTACAGTCGGGCTGGTGTTGCGTTACGACATGTAAAGCGCTGGATGCGGGGAAGCCATTCCCCGCAACCGCTGGCGGGGTATCAACCCTGAACGGGTATCAGTCCTCATCATCCGGCACGACATCCGTCACCATGACGCGTGCATGCGCGCTGAGTTCGTCTTCCATGCGCAAGCCGAAGTAACGAGAGTCGTTGGCATCCCAAAAGGCCTCTACCTGCGCCATGGATGCATTGTTAAGCAGCACCTCGGCACTGTGTTCCAAGATGATTGAGTAACGTCTTTCGGTATTCATTGAAAAAGGGGCTCGCAACGGCTGAGTGAGGAGGCTGATGGGGAACCAGCAATGGCACCATTATGCCGCCTCTCCGGTTTTCGACCGCAACCACTCATCGAATCAGTGAAATTTGGCATGTCACTGGTCTGTCAGGCTTTTTTTCCATCCTTCAGCCGCTGCTCTGCAACGCTACAGACGCTTGAACACGCCCTAGAACAGCTTGGTCAGCAACCAGTACAGGCTGCCGGACAAGAGGATCGCGGCGGGGAGGGTCAACACCCAGGCCATCAGCAGGTTACACACCGTGCGCCACTGCAGGCCTGAGCCGTTCGCCGCCATGGTGCCGGCCACGCCCGAGGAGAGTACCTGGGTTGTGGAGACGGGCAGGCCATACAGGTCGGCGGCGCCGATGGTCAGCATGGCGACGGTTTCCGCCGAGGCCCCCTGGGCATAGGTCAGGTGGGTTTTGCCGATTTTTTCCCCTACGGTGACCACGATGCGCTTCCAGCCGACCATGGTACCCAGCCCCAATGCGATGGCCACGGCAACCTTGACCCACAAGGGAATGAAGTGCGTGGCATCGTCGATCTGCTTCTTGAACGCCTGCAGTTTGCTCGAGGTGTCGGCATCGAAGTTGACCACCTTGTCCTTGTCCATCAGGCGAATGGCTTCGGAGGTCAGGTACATGTCGTTGCGCACGTTGGCCATGGCCTCTGCCGGTACGCGCGCCAGTGAACCGTAGCCTTTGACCTGGGCACCGATCTGGCCGGTGAGGGCGGCAAGTGCAGGCACCAGCTCGGCGCTGGGCTGCTTGCTGCGCACGTATTCCGACAGAATCGCCCGAGGATCGGCCGGTGCCGGCTGGTTCGCGCCGCGCAGCAGTGCCTGCTGGGTAACCTCGGCAACGGCGGCGAACTGCGTGGCCTGGCCTTCGGGCATGGTGCGGTTGAGCGCATAGGCCATCGGCAGGGTACCGATCAGGATCAGCATGATCAGGCCCATGCCTTTTTGCCCATCGTTGGAGCCATGGGCAAACGACACACCGGTGCAGGTGATGATCAGCATCATGCGAATCCACCACGGTGGTGGCGTATCGCCTTTGGGTGCTTTGTACAGCGCGCGGTTTTTCACCAGCAGGCGCAACGCCAACAGCAGCAAGCCGGCGCACACGAAACCGACCAATGGCGACAGCAGCAACGAATAGCCGACCTTGGTCGCCTGGGCCCAATCAACGCCGCTGGTGCCATCGCGACCGTGCATCAGGGCATTGGCGACGCCCACACCGATGATCGAGCCAATCAAGGTATGCGAGGAGGAGGCCGGCAGGCCCAGCCACCAGGTCCCGAGGTTCCAGATGATGGCCGCGATCAGCAGGGCGAAGACCATGGCGAACCCTGCGGTGGAGCCCACCTGCAGGATCAGCTCCACCGGCAGCAAGGCGATGATGCCGAAGGCCACCGCGCCGCTGGAGAGCAGCACGCCGAGAAAGTTGAAGCACCCCGACCAGACCACGGCAAAGTGTGCCGGCAGGGAGTTGGTGTAGATCACCGTGGCGACGGCGTTGGCGGTGTCGTGAAAGCCGTTGACGAACTCGAAGCCGAGGGCAATCACCAGGGCCAGGCCCAGCAATAAGAACGGCGTCCAGGTCGTTACCACGGTGTTGGCGTCATCGACATCCTGCAGCAGGCTGTAGGCGCAGAACAGCAAGCCCAGCGCGAGGATGGCGAAAAACACGGTGGAGGCGAACTTGCCAGGCTTGTGGGTGAGGGCGGGGCGCTGCACGCCAGTGTCAACGGCAGGCTCTGCGGCCAGGGTGTTGGTGTCCATAGCGAGATTCCGATGTGGGGATATAACCGCCAACGGTCGACGGCATTGGGGGCGTCCAGTCCGGCTCAGTACACTTCAGGGACGATCAGCTCCGGCGGCGTGGGCGTGCGGGCGTAGTCCTTGTGACGCATGCGCGAAGGCAGCTCCACCCGCGGTTGCTCGACTTCCTCGTACGGCATCTGTTCAAGCAGGTGGTGGATACAGTTGAGGCGCGCCGCTTTTTTGTCGTCGGCCTGCACCACCCACCAGGGGGCTTCCTGGATGTGGGTGCGTTCGAGCATGACTTCCTTGGCTTTGGTGTAGGCCTCCCAACGGCGCCGCGACTCCAGGTCCATGGGGCTGAGCTTCCATTGTTTGAGCGGGTCGTGAATGCGGCTGAGAAACCGCAGGTGCTGCTCCTGGTCGGAGATCGAAAACCAGTACTTGATCAGCTGAATGCCGGAGCGCACCAGCATCCGTTCGAACTCCGGGACGGTACGAAAGAACTCTTCGTACTGATCATCGTTGCAAAAGCCCATCACCCGCTCGACACCGGCGCGGTTGTACCAGCTGCGGTCGAACAGGACGATCTCGCCCGCAGCCGGCAGATAAGGCACGTAGCGCTGGAAATACCACTGGGTACGTTCCCGGTCGTTCGGTGCAGGCAGCGCGGCGACCCGGCAAACGCGCGGATTGAGGCGCTGGGTGATGCGTTTGATTACACCGCCTTTGCCTGCGGCATCGCGGCCCTCGAACAGGATCACGACTTTGTGGCCGGTCTTGACCACCCAGCTCTGCAGCTTTACCAGTTCACCCTGCAAGCGGAACAGCTCGCGAAAGTAGCGGCGCCGGGCTTCTTTCTCCGGGGAGTCCGGGAGGTCATGATCGAACAGCTCATCCCAATGGCTGGCATCTTCGCTGAGTTCCAGCTCGAGCTCCTCGTCGCCGTGATCGATCAGCTCACGATGAATCCGCTGGACCAGCACGTCGTTGGTGAAGATCATTGGCGCGCCTCTGCAGGTGGTGTAAGGAAATGTTACGACTGTACTGTGGCAGCCCGGTGACAGCGGCTGAGCCCTGTTTGCGGGCGCCTGAGGGCGGGAGGGAGTGAGGGCTGCGGGCTAATGCCAGTCAGTTAAGCCTCAACGCTTGTAATTAGGGCTGCTCTGCAGCCCATCGCAGGCAACGTCTGCCCCACCCGTAGGAGCGAGGCTTGCCCGCGAAGAACGATGACGCGGTGTAGCAGCTCAATCGCAGCGCCTGGTTCGCCGGCAAGCCTGGCTCCTACAGGTGGCGCGCGCGCCCCCTTGGGCCTAACTGATCGGCATTGGGGCTGCGGGCTGTCATTGAAGTTTCATTTGCCGCGCGCAACATCGACTTACCCGTTGAATGCGAGCCCGTATGAGCCTTACCGGTTACCCCGCTCACCAGGAGCATGACCTCTACGGTCTGTTGTATGGTTTTGTCTTCCGCGCGGGTGAGCCCGGCCGGGAAATCGACTCGGCGCAAGCCCTGCGATGGATGGCAGCGCCTCGCGATCCGGATGAATTCCTCTGGCTGCACCTCAACCTTGCCCACGCCGCGTGCGAGCGCTGGATGAAATCCCATTTGGGATTGCCGCAATCATTTTTCGAAACCCTTCGCGAAGGCTCGCGTTCGACACGCATCGAGTACGTGGACAGCGCCCTGTTGGCGGTGGTCAACGATGTGGTGTTCAACTTCGGCATGATCTCGTCGGATGTCTCGACCCTGTGGGCGTGCGCCAGTAACCACCTGTTGGTCAGCGCCCGGCTGCAGCCCCTGCATTCGGTGGACAAACTGCGCTCTTCGGTGAAGCTGGGCGAACTGTTTCATTCACCCCTGGAGTTGCTGGTTCATCTGTTGCGCGACCAGGGCGACCTGCTGACGCAGATCGTGCGGGAAACCAGCATGAGCGTTGACCGCATCGAGGACCAGTTGCTGTCGCAGCGCCTGAGTGACAACCGCGCAGAGCTGAGTGCCATGCGCCGCGTGCTGGTGCGGCTGCAGCGGTTGCTGGCGCTGGAGCCGGGCTCGTTGCTGCGGTTGCTTAACCGGCCACCGGAATGGCTGCAGGAGCAGGACATGCGCCAGCTGCGTGCGGCCACCGAAGAGTTCTCGCTGATCATCAGCGACCTTGTGGCCTTGGGCGAGCGCATCAAGCTGCTGCAGGAAGAGGTCGCCGCCAAGCTCAACGAGCAGAGCAACCGCACGCTGTTCACCCTCACCGTGGTCACCGTCCTGGCATTGCCCATCAACATTATCGCGGGCTTCTTCGGCATGAACGTCGGCGGTATTCCCTTGGCCGATGACCCTCACGGTTTTTGGGTGCTGGTTGCTTTGGTAGCGACCTTTACCGTGCTGGTGGGGCGTTGGGCCTTTCGCAAGCGTGCCGAGTATTGACACCGCTTCAGCAGCGGCTACCTGTGGGTTGGACAACCTGACGTTCACGGCTATGGTAAGTGGATCCAATCGTCTTAAAAGTGAAACATATCGGTCATATCATTGACCTGATTTCTTCATCTTCTTTAGTCGGCCACAGCCGTTTTGGACTTCATGCCTTATGCGTCGTGTCGTATTCAATCAGAAGGGAGGCGTTGGCAAATCCAGCATCGCCTGCAACCTGGCCGCTGTCAGCGCTGCCGAAGGCTACCGCACTTTGTTGGTCGATCTTGACCCCCAGGCGAACTCGACTCACTACCTCACCGGTTTGACCGCAAGCGCGATTCCCTCGGGCATTGCCGATTTTTTCCGGCAGACCCTTTCAAGCGGGCCCATCAGCAAGAACAGCCGTGTTGCGATCACCGAAACCGCGTACGACAACCTTCACCTGGTCACCGCGTGTCCTGACCTCGCGGACTTGCAATCGAAGCTTGAGAGCAAATTCAAAGTCAACAAACTGCGAAAGCTGCTGGTGGAACTGTCCGCTGACTACGACCGCATCTATATCGATACGCCACCTTCGCTGAACTTCTACACGTTCAGCGCCTTGATTGCTGCCCAAAGCCTGCTGATTCCATTCGACTGCGACAGTTTTTCTTTACAGGCGCTGCGCCGGGTAATCGCCCAGGTGGATGAACTTCGCCAGGATCACAACGCGTCGTTGCAGGTAGAAGGCATCGTGGTCAATCAGTTCAGCCGCACCACCTTGCACCACGCGCTGATCGAATCGCTGCGTGAAGAAGGGTACCCCGTGCTGCCGGCCTACCTGAGCAGTTCCATCAAGATGCGCGAGTCTCATGAAGTCTCCGTACCGATTGTTTACCTGGCCCCACAACACAAGCTTTCGTTGGAGTTTGCAGACTTGCTGGATGTGCTCGAGCAAGGCGCTTTATCGACGCACTCGCTGAACCTGGATCGATACGGGACGCTGTATTCGCTGGCGCGCGCTCATAAAAAAAGCGCCGACAGTCTTGTCGGCGCTTTGCAAGGGCAACGCTTTACGAATTACGCCTGAACCACCGCAATCCTGGCGCTTTCGGCCGCTTCACGGAACTCGGCGATCTGGTCGAAGCTCAGGTAGCGGTAAACGTCGGCCGCCATGCTGTCGATGTTCTTCGCGTAGGCCATGTACTCTTCGCCGGTTGGCAGCTTGCCCAGGATCGAGGCAACGGCAGCCAGCTCGGCCGAGGCCAGGTACACGTTGGCACCATCGCCCAGACGGTTGGGGAAGTTGCGGGTCGAGGTCGACACCACCGTCGAGTTCGCCGCCACACGTGCCTGGTTACCCATGCACAGCGAGCAGCCTGGCATTTCCATGCGCGCGCCGGCCCGGCCGTAGATACCGTAGTAGCCTTCTTCGGTCAGCTGATGGGCATCCATCTTGGTCGGCGGCGCCAGCCACAGGCGGGTCGGCAGCGAGCCTTTGACCTTTTCCAGCAGCTTGCCGGCAGCGCGGAAGTGACCGATGTTGGTCATGCACGAACCGATGAACACCTCGTCGATCTTCTGACCCTGAACGGTCGACAGCAGCCGCGCGTCGTCCGGGTCGTTCGGCGCGCACAGTACAGGCTCTTTGATGTCGGCGAGGTCGATCTCGATGACCTCGGCGTATTCGGCATCCTTGTCGGCTTCCAGCAGCACCGGGTTGGCCAGCCAGGCTTCCATCGCTTGAGCGCGGCGCTCCAGGGTGCGCGGGTCGCCGTAGCCTTCACTGATCATCCAGCGCAGCAGGGTGATGTTCGAGCGCAGGTACTCGGCAATGGCCTTTTCCGGCAGCTTGATGGTGCAACCGGCAGCGGAGCGTTCGGCCGAGGCGTCCGACAGTTCGAACGCTTGCTCGACGGTCAGCTCGTCCAGGCCTTCGATTTCCAGGATGCGACCGGAGAAGGCGTTGATCTTGCCTTTCTTCTCGACGGTCAGCAGGCCCTGCTGGATCGCGTAATAAGGAATGGCATGAACCAGGTCGCGCAGGGTGATGCCCGGTTGCAGCTTGCCCTTGAAGCGCACCAGTACCGACTCCGGCATGTCCAGCGGCATGACGCCGGTGGCGGCGGCGAAGGCGATCAGGCCGGAACCGGCCGGGAACGAAATGCCGAGCGGGAAGCGCGTGTGCGAGTCACCACCGGTGCCGACGGTGTCCGGCAGCAGCATGCGGTTCAGCCAGCTGTGGATGATGCCGTCGCCCACCTTCAGGGACACGCCGCCGCGGGTGCGGATGAAGTCCGGCAGGGTGTGGTGGGTGGTCACATCCACAGGCTTTGGATAGGCCGCGGTGTGGCAGAACGACTGCATCACCAGGTCGGCAGAGAAGCCCAGGCACGCCAGGTCTTTCAGCTCGTCACGGGTCATCGGCCCGGTGGTGTCCTGGGAACCGACGGTGGTCATCTTCGGTTCGCAGTAGGTGCCAGGGCGTACGCCGGTGACACCGCAGGCTTTACCGACCATTTTCTGCGCCAGGCTGTAGCCCTTGCCGGTGTCGGCAGGCTGCTCCGGTTTCTTGAACAGGTCGGACGCTGGCAGGCCCAGTTCGGTACGGGCTTTTTCGGTCAGGCCACGGCCGACGATCAGCGGAATACGGCCGCCTGCGCGGACTTCGTCGAGCAGCACCGGGGTTTTCAGGCCGAAGGTGGCGATGACCTCGTCGCTGCCGTGCTTGCAGACTTTACCGGCGTGCGGGTACACATCGATCACGTCGCCCATGTTCAGGTTCGACACGTCGAACTCGATCGGCAGGGCGCCAGCGTCTTCCATGGTGTTGTAGAAGATCGGCGCGATCTTGTTGCCGAAGCAGAAGCCCCCGGCGCGCTTGTTCGGCACGTACGGAATATCGTCGCCGAAGAACCACAGCACCGAGTTGGTTGCGGATTTACGCGAGGAACCGGTACCGACCACGTCACCGACGTAGGCGACCGGGAAGCCTTTGGCTTTGACGGCTTCGATCTGCTTGAGCGGGCCGACGGCGCCTGGTTGCTCAGGCACGATGCCGTCACGGGCCATTTTCAGCATGGCCACGGCGTGCAGCGGGATGTCCGGGCGCGACCAGGCGTCCGGGGCAGGGGACAGGTCGTCGGTATTGGTTTCGCCCGGAACCTTGAACACGGTCAGGCTGTACTTCTCTTCGATCGCCGGGCGGGCGGTGAACCATTCGCCGGCAGCCCAGGATTCCAGCACGGCCTTGGCGTAGGCATTGCCGGCCTTGGCTTTTTCGGCAACGTCGTGGAACGCGTCGAACATCAGCAGGGTGTGCTTCAGTTGCTCGGCGGCAACGGCCGCCAGCTCGGCGTCATCCAGCAGTTCAACCAGGGTGGCGATGTTGTAGCCGCCCTGCATGGTGCCCAGCAGCTCTACCGCGCGCTTCTTGTCGATCAGCGGGGAAGTGGCTTCGCCCTTGGCGACAGCCGAGAGGAAACCGGCCTTGACGTAGGCGGCTTCGTCCACGCCTGGCGGCACGCGGTTGGTGATCAGCTCGACGAGGGTTGCTTCTTCGCCAGCAGGGGGATTCTTCAGCAGCTCGACCAGGCCTGCGGTTTGTTCGGCGTTGAGTGCGAGGGGCGGCAGGCCTTCTTCGGCGCGCGCTTGTAGGTGGCGGGCATAGGCTTCGAGCACGGGTGATCTCCTGCAGGGGCGTACGGTATGTAAAAAGCAGGGGCAGGTGCTTGGCACTTGAGAGTGACCACTGACAAGACCACCAAAAACCGCCTGCCCCTGCTGAAATCTGTTTTGTTGACACATTGGCAAGCAATGCGCGAAATCTAAAGGATAGAAAGCGACAATACAACAGGATTGTCGACACATTGCTGTGATCTATCCGTTTGCAGGGGGGCTGAAGGCTCTGTTTGGGGGCTGTCGATTGAACGGGGCTGTTTGGCGAAGTCGACTGTCGACAAATGGCGGAGAGTAGTGTGCATCGCCAAAGGAGTACAAATGTACTCCTTTGGAGTAGACTGAAGGGAGAGCAACGTATTGAGTTCTGCGGGTTTGCTGAGTGTTCCGAGCAAATGCTGGGGCAGGCAACCGTTGTTGAAACCGGGCATCAACTTGCCTAATACCCGACGTTTAAGCGTTAGTTGTAGACAGCGGTGAAGTCGCCGACAGCCATCGCCTCACCTGCCGTCACGGCGTCGTTAGTAGCAACGTACTTGTCAGCAAAGTAGGGCGTCAATTATACGTCATGGTAAAAGTGGCCGTGCCGTTCGCTCTGCCTGCCTTGATGCGAGGGCTGGTCTGATAGTACTGAGCATTAAATTCAACATCGAAATTGCCGTTAATTGAAGTTGTTCCTGCTTCGGTCTCAACACCAAAATTTACTGGCGCATCATTTCGCGTCAACTTTATTGCCACTCCGGTAGCACTGTTAGTGATTGGGTTAAGACTCATTACGCCAGGAACACCGGGGAGCTGAGTTGCGTCAATTTTATATTTGACCTTCGTGCCGGCGAAACAGCTCATAGGAATACTGAATTCGACGGGGTTTGTTACGGACCCCACGCCGGTGAATTCATCACGATCTGTGGTACCCATTGGTACATTAATCCTAGTAGAGCGGACGTCACACGCCGTGGTCCTGAAGTAATTACTACCAAGCTTCCCCCTCATAAATTCGGTACGCCCTAAGCTATTCAGAACGTGAAAGAGGATATCACTAGTAGGATTCAGCTGTCCTTCTGGCCGTTCATTGGATATTTTTACCAGAGTCAATTTGACTTTATCTATACTAACTTTGCCTATGGGGAGTGGTTGATCAATTGACATAAATCCGGTTACGGATCCTTCAGTAATCTCAACAATAACACCAACTCCCGGAACACTGGTTATGTAAGCATTAGGCACTGTGTCGGACTTGCCCAGACCAGCACCATAAAAAACTTCAAGACTATTACTGCCCGAGCAATTAAGTTTTAAAGATGGTGTCGATACCTCTACTTCGCCGAATATGTGCCCGATAGGCTGACCCGCTTCACTTAAAATTCTCCCTACCGTAAGCTCAGGAAATGACATGGCTCCGCCTGAACTACGATCAAAACTGCAATCGGCCCATGCTGAAGCTGAAAAAAGCAAAGCCGTAGATAAAGTCGCGAGACTCACAATAATTTTTTTCATTTAACTGATCTCCAATGCCTGCTTAACGGCAAGCAGCGTTGAATGTTGCTATCGATGGCACGGCGTCTTTCGCAGGTAAGGTAAAGTCCGCCTGGCATTGCTGGTTGTTCGCATTGCCCCAGCTGACATTCACTTTGCCTTGATCCGGCACGCCACTCAGGTAGACCTCGCCCTTGGCGCCGACGATGCCGTTGTTCTCCAGGGCACCGTCCTCCTGCACGAGGGTGGCAGTGGCACCAAAGGGGACGGGTTTACCCTGATAGGTAAGGCTCATCAGCACGCGGCTGCCGACGCGGGTTTTAAAGTCAGCCAGCACCACGGCGCCCTTGGTGGGGATGACCGTCTGGGTATTGACTTCCATGTCGACATCGTCTGGCAGCGTTTCGCTGTCCAGCGCTACGCGGTTTTTGCGATAGGTGGTGACGTAAGGCACCACGGCGTAACCACGCGAATCGGTGCGTACGCCGGTGCTGTTGTGCACCTTCGCATCCGCGGCACCCGGTGCACGGACCAAGGCAATGGTTTCGCCCTGGGCCTGGGAGAAGGTGACGCCATACGGGTGGGCCACGATTCCGCCCTTGACCCCGTAGTTAACCTGCTGCGAGTTGCTGTCGTAGTTGTAGCCAGCCTGGGCTTCGCCAAGCGCGCCCTTGTAGCTGGCGCTGGCACTGCCGCTGGTACCGCCACCCTGACTGGCATGGCGCTGTTGCACGTTGTAGCTCAGGTTGTCATCCGCCAACGCGGTGCCGGCCAGGCCCACGGTGTGGTTGGTGTTGCCTTGCTTGCTGGTATTGAGGTTGTAGCTGGCCCAGGCCCTTGGCAGCACTTTTTCCAGCGGTATCTGTACGCTAACCGACAGCTGTTGGTCCTTGCTGTTGCGACCTTCGTAGGCGGGGGCCTGGCTGTAGGTGTAGTCCACCCCGTAATGTATGCCGTTGTGGTTGACGTTGTAACCGGCGCTCACGCTGCGCTCGTAGCCCTTTTTGCCCCAGAAGTCCTGCTGATAGCCGTTGACATAGAAATTGCCTTTATCGCCCAGGGACTGGCTGACGTTGACCTGTGCCCTGCTGCGTTTGTTATAGGTACGGCGCCAGTCGTTGAAATTGTCAGGATCAATTTCATTGGCCTCTTGAAAGTCGAAGTAACCACTGGTGGAGTAACGGTAACTGCCCAGGGTAAAGCTGGTGCCGGTGGCTACGATATCCTTGGAGTACTGAGCGCGATAGGACTGACCTTTGTGTCTGGAACCATCACGCAACTCGGCTTTGGACTGGGTCACGTCAGCAGACACAGAGCCCCAATCGCCAAAGCCACGGCCGATACCCACGCTGCTGGCGGAATAGTTGCCCGATACCAGCAGGCCACCGTACAAGGTGGCGTCAACCGGCGTGCCATAGATCACCGAGCCCTGGGCAAAGCCGGGCGTGCTGGCGGTGCTGGCCGAGGAACGGTATTCACCGGCGGTCAGGCCGTATTTCAGGCGCCCTTCGCGCACCATCACGGGCACCGCAGAAAACGGCTGCACGGAGCGGCGCTCGGTACCGTCGGCCTCGGTGATGGTGATTTCCATGTCGCCACTGGACGCAGTGGGGTACAGGTCGGTAATCGCAAAGGCACCGGCCGGCACGTAGGTCTGATAGATGATGTAGCCGTTCTGCCGCACGGTGACCTGGGCGTTGCTCTGGGCAATACCGCGCACCACGGGTGCAAAGCCTTTCAGGCTATCGGGAAACATGTTGTCGTCCGACGTCAGTTGCGCCCCGCGAAATTGCACGCTGTTGAACACATCGCCAGGTGTCGAACTGTCACCCAGGGTCAACTGGCCCTTTAACGCGTGAATATCGCGCTGGGCGTAGCTGTTGACATTGTTCCAGACGCTGGTGTCGTTGCTCTGGCTGTAGGTGGAGTAGTTGCGCAGCCGCCAGGCACCCAGGTTCAAGCCGCTGCGCAGGTTCAGGTAATAGCTGCTGTCGGTGCCGGAACGGTTGTTGTGTGACGTAGTGGCGCCACTGAAGCTGTAGTTCAACAGCCCTGCAGTCAGCCCCTGGTCCCAGTTGCTGGGGTCTACATAGCCGCGGGCCTCTGCGTTCAGGGCCGCTTGCGGAATGCTGATGTCCAGGCGTTGCTTGCCGAAGGTGAACCGGGTGAAGGCGTCTGGAATGTAGTCCTGCAACTGGGTAATGGTTTGCGTCTCCGGCAACTGTTGAAGCGCCGGGAAGGCTTCGACCTTGACACCCATGTCTTTTAATTGCTGCGCGGTCAACTCGGGTTGTAGCGTACCGTCGACATCGACAAAGTTTACCTCGCGAGTATCGAGTTGGCTGTCGTTGAAATAAATATCAACCCGGTAGGTACCAGGAAGTTGCCCACTCGCGCTTGCGAAATGCCCAAGGTCGAGAGCCGGCTGGCCAGGCTCAGTCATTTCCAGCGCGTTTGGGTCAAAATAATCTTCCGCCACTGCCAGGGCAGGTTGCACACACATACCCAGCAAGATCTGGCTTGCTATTAATGTCGCCAGGCGAGTGGGGGTAAAGGCAGGGCTTCGACCACGCGCTTTAATCGATGGAACCGAATTCAAAGAGTAGTGTTTCATTTCAATAAACTCCACTTGATATTAATGCGCGCAAGCCAGCCCACCCCCCCTATGGCTGCGGGCAGTTATTCCAGCGGTTTGGTAGCTAATTTAAAAAACAGATACAACGACAGCGGCGAGCAGGTCAGAGCGGTGCACTGGCTTCTTCGGAAACACCGCCATAATCATTGATTGCTTTCCACTTGACGGCGCCAGACGCCCCGGCCGGAATGGTCCAAGACAATGAACTTTGTGGCGCGACCATGCCCGCGTCCTTGATCTTGTCTTTGCCCACGCTGAGATCACTGAAAGAAACGTGGTAAGGCGTTGGGTTATCAACTTTCAACGTGTTGCCGATACGACTGAACTTCAGAAGCTGATAAGCGTTACCGGCCTCGCCAGTCAAACCGGCCGGACGGTAAAACAGTTTGATGGTGGTTTTAAGCGAAAACTGCAGTTGATTGGCATCGGTTTTTTTCGACGCGGGAATCGACTTGATATTGAGCCAGAACACGGACTCTTTGTCTTCGCTAAGGTTACCGCCGGTACGGATGATCCGCAGTGAATTCTCCTGCTCCGGATTAAGCCGGAACAGCGGTGGCGTGACGATGAACGGCGCCTTCTGGGCAGCGCCGGTTGACCTGTCTTCGACCCACGACTGAATCAGGAAAGGCGCGTCTTTTTCCGAGTTTTTTACAGAGATGGAAGATTCTTTTTTCGAACCGTCAAACACCACGCGGGTGCCACCGACAACTACACCGGCCCACGAAGTCTGGGCGATACTCAACAGCAAACCGGAGATTAAAAAGGGCTTGAGCCAACGCATCAGTAATTTCTCCTTGAACTGCACCCTCTTGCCGGATTGTTTGTGCAAAAGGGTGCGGTTCGATCAAGCAGTTAGACGGGATATCAAATGGGTTGATAGCCGACTGTTAAGGCTTAGTTGTACTTGATGGTGAAGTCGGCGTTAGCGTTTGCGAGACCTGCAGCGACGGTGGCGCCAGTAGCCACGTACCGGGCAACAAAATTCAAGGGGTTATCGACAGTTTCTGCAAGGGGTTTGGCGGACGACGCACCAGTATTCAATGCAATTGGGGTAGTGCCGTCTTCTTCAAAGAAGCCGATTGCTACACCCGTTGCATGTTGACTCGAACCTGTCCCTTTGGTCAGCCCCAGCAAACTGCTGTCGTCGTCATCGGCTACGCCGCTAAAAGTGATACTGGCAGTAGTAATGGCGGCTGGGCAATCGTTTACCGTAATATTGACCGCCTGGGGTGCGGTTTTATGGCCGGGTGTACTGAAGGCATCAGGACTGAAGGTACCCATAGCCACAGCCACAGTTCCAGAGCCTGTGGCAACTTTGCAAGTTGTGGCGGAAATGGCACCAGTAAAATTAATGGTACCGTCAGCGGCGTTGGCCATGCTTGCAAAAGCGGAGCTAGCCAGAATTGCGGCGGCGATCAAACTCTTTTTCATAATGAATATCCTTCAAGTTAAGTCGATGTTTGCGTTTGGCTTGCCTTGCAATGCAAGTACTGGGCTCTGCACTTAAACGCCACATCTGATAGTTACGTACATTGGGGGTTGGAGTGCTTCTTGTCCTGCTAAGAAGTGCGCGAATTATGGATATCCAAGACAGAATGTTGCAGAGGGGAATTCTGCCTAGCCTGTAGGAAAACTCTTACTTGATGAGTGATGGCAGGAACAAAAGCGAGCGATTATGCAACTTAAGTGTTGCTGATAGAGGAGGGAAATTGCAGTCGGCAAGCGCACGCTGTGGCGCGCAGCCTCTTGTCGGTTGAGGGGGCGGCAATCGCGCTGGCCGCGCTGCTCAGGCCTGGCCTGGCAAGATTGCCGCCTTCAATGGTTGGCCGTTACCTGCAGTTGCCTGCCTTGCGATAACCCGCCGCCTGCGCTTCGGATTCGGAGGCGAACGACACCTGGTTTTTCGCAGACACCTGCGCATAGCCAGGGCAGCCATTGGCAAGGTGGTAGACGTGGCTTTTCTGGTTGCCGATGATCGCACCGCTGGCAGCGGTTGCACTGGCCAGGGTGGGTTTTGCAGCGGGTTGTGCGGCGCGCGCCGGTACAGCACTGACGATACCGTCACCCACCGGCGTGTACCCGGCTGTCCAGCGGCGTTGGCCGGTCACGAACGGGTTGGAGTGCCCCATGATGGCGGCGATACGACGATCGCGCTCTTTTTCCCAGGCGGTTACCGGGTGCTGCTTGTCCCACGCCATGAGCACCTGTTGCTGCTGACGGGACATGCTCAGCTTGTAGCGGTCGAACATATAGAAGGTCGTTCGAGCGACCAGGCCTTTCACCTCGTCACGCGGTTCGGCGGTTTTCTGCTCGAAGTCGATCTTTGTCGTGCACTGGCCGTATTGGCGGGCAACCCCGGCGTTCATGCCGTAGTTGAAGTTGCTGCGGTCACCGTTCACTTCGCCTACCGAGGGGTACAGGTTGAACAGGTTCGCTTCCATGGCACGGAACACCGGGTCTTCGTCCACGCAGTGTTCGCGCCCGCCGTTCTGCCAGCACTGGCGCTGGTGGCCGAATGTCCAGGCCGGCACGATGTGTTCCCACTCGGTTCGCTCGGCGCGGCTTTGCTGTTTGCGTGTTTCATAGCCACAGGAGCCCGGGTCGACGCGGCCACCGGATTTGCCTACCCAGGTCCACTTGCAGCCACAGTAAAGCTCGCCCATGGCGCTGTTGGCCTGGTCGAGGTAAACCTTCTGCTTGGCGATGACCTTGGCTTCTGAGAATGTCGCGGGCGGCGAGGCGAGGGCGGGCGTCGCGACGCACACCATCAGGGATAAAACAGACAGCAGCTTTTTCATGAATCAAATCATTGGCTTAAGGGTTACACAGTGTAACCCTTCGCGCTTGTGCGCCTATGCCTTTGATTGGGCTCGGTTTCCCTGGGGCGCCAGCTGGTGGGCATGTGAATAATCGGTTAGTGGGGGGTGAATATCCGTTTCACGCCAACGCCATCGAGCACGGCATCGATCAGCGCACGCGCCGCCTCGATCTGCAGGCCGGCACCGCACACCAGGGAGCGGTCATTGAGCGTGAGGTGATCAGCCGCATCGCTGACCGTCGCCTCGGCACATTGCAGCAGGTGGCAGGCATGCAGCAGCGCTTCTTCGGCGGGAATGCCGGCGCGGACAGTGAACATGCGAAGGGTGCCGAACGGGGTGTCGGCGGTGGTGGCTTTGGGAAGATCGAAGGTGGGTGGATCGGGGACGAGCTTTTTCATGGTTGACCTCAAGTTATGAAGCCGCCACGTCTCGCTGCTAAACGAAAAGGTGGCAGCTGTACGCGGGTTAGCAGACCGGTAACTCGAGGAACCCGGCGCACCCGAAGGCGCCCCACGTACAACCGCCATATAGCGTTGTGCCGTTGACATCGAGTATTGAGCCGGACTGCTAAATCCGATCGCTGGATTTTCCAGTGACGGCAGCAGCCTAGGGTCACAAAGGTCGCGGCACAACAGCTCAACGGCGCCGGAAGTATGATTCAGAACGGTCCGACAGAAAACGCCTACAGCATCTCGATTTTTCGCAAATGCCTGTGGGCGTAGCGCCTGTGTTGATGACCGTTCGCCGTTAGCGCAATGGTTGCTCGTCGACCTTCTGCGCGGCAGCTTTGCGGGCAACGCGCCTTGCTTTTACGGGCTTGGCGGCCTCGGCGCTGGCTGCCTGAAGCGCCACAGCCTGCATTTCCTCGTAAGAATCCTTCAGGCATTGCGCGAGAAAATCCGGGTCGGGCACCACGTTCGGTGAGCTGGTCAGCGAGATGAACATCTTCCCGCAGTAGCTGGTGGGGTTCCAGATCAGCGACAGGCCATCCACCAGCGGGCCAACGCCGCACCAGTACACAAGCTTTGCGCCGAGCATGTACAGCGGCACATTCGGCCCCGGCACGTTGGTGACCATGCAGTTGTGCAGCACCACCGGGCCTTTGCCGCCCATGCCCATCAGCGTCGCCAGGCGGCCGGCAAGCCCCAGGGTGGCCGGGGGTGCGAATTTTTGCAGGTTGGTCAGGTCGTTGGCACCCACTGCATTCTGGATCGCTTTCGATTGCGACGTCGCGGCCTGCAGCGCTTGCAGGCGTTCGAGCGGGTTTTCGATATCGGTGCGCAGCGGGAAGGTGAGCATCGATACGGTGTTGCCGGCGGCGACGGATTCAGTGCCCTGACGGGTGTTGACCGGTGCCAGGGTCACCAGCGACTTCTCCGGCAGTTCATCGTTTGCCATCAGGTAACGCCGCATCGCACCGCCGACCATGGCCAGCACCGCATCGTTGACGGTTGCCCCGGGCACCAGGTTTTTGATCTGTTTCACCACGGCCAGGTCGAGGGTGACCGAATCCCACACCCGACTGGACGTCACGTTGCTGTTGAAACGCGTGCGCGGTGCGCCGCCTTCGGCGCCAAGCACCGAGCGCGCGACTTTCTGCAGGCTGGCAATGGCCAGCTTGGGCAATACCCGGGCCAGCGGCAGTGCCATGCGCGCGGAGGCGGTGAGGTTGTCGGTGAGCATGCGGTTTACCGTGTCGAGCACGCCCCAACGCTGCGCCACCCGGGACGCTGCCGGGGCGTTGTCGACCACCGCCACGGGTTTGCCTTGCGCACCGGCCAGATCGTGCAGGGCCCAGGTCAGTTCGGCAGCCGCCGCGCCGTCCATGGCGGCGTGGTGCGACTTGGTCAGGATGGCAAAGCTGCCCTTGGGGATGCCTTCGATGTTGTCGAGCCCCTCGATCACGTACATCTCCCAGGGCGCCCGGGACAAGTCCACCGAGCGTGCATGAATACGTGACACCAGGATGCAGAACTGGCGCCAGTCACCCGGCTTGGGCAGGGCGAAATGGCGCACGTGGAAATCGATGTCGAACAGGTCGTCTTCCACCCAGTACGGATAGCCCAGGCCGAACGGCACCTGGATGATCTTGCGCTTGAACACGGGCGAGACGTCGAGGCGATCCGAAATATGCTGGACGATCTGCCGAAAGCCGAGCCGCTGCCCCTCAACCGTGGACTGATCGTAGATATAGATCATGGTGCAGTGCGACGCAGCATGGGGACGGTCGACCTTGAGGAACAGGGCATCTTGCCCACTGAGTTTGCTCATCGTTAACGCGCTCGCAAGGTGGTGGCGGAGTGGCGCAGATTCAGCGATCTGCCGTTGCCCCGTCCCCCTGCAAATGGGGGGGCATTTGCGGCCGACCGGGTCTTTAAGCTGGACGCTATCGGAGGGTCTTGTGCGCGCCGCCGGGGCGCACCTGCTGACTCCCGCCCGGGGAGGGAATCGTGCGTGTGGCGTAAACAACAGTGCGTGAATGAGGAAGGGCCAGGGGCTGTTCGCGGGCCCTGGTGGGAGTGCTTGTCCGAAAACTTCTGGCGGCAGGCCGACGGTACCGAACTGGATGCCAGGCACCGTTTGAAGGTACATGGCACGGCGGCCATCGAACGGGTAATGCGCACCTCGTTGTCGGCCACGGTGGCGGCAACTGCGCTGGCCACGCTGTCGAAGCCGGGTCTGCTGCAGCGTGAGTTCGACGCATTGCGCTTTTACGAACCGCTGGCCCGCGCGGCAGACGCCTCGCAGGTATTTTTGCCGCCGCCAAAGGACATTGTCATTTCAGAACAGGCGTTGCCTGGCAACGACATCCGGCGTGTGCAACTGCGTTTCGCCAGCCCGTTCAAACCACTCAATCCCTTCGCCCGCCCGCAGTTCGAGGCCATGCAGCGCAATGCCTTTGCCCATGCCCAGCACTGGTGCCATGGCGACCGGCCGCGACCGACGCTGATCGTCATCCACGGCTTCGCCGCCGACCCGCACTGGCTCAATGCGCATGCGTTGTCGCTGGCTGATTTCTATGAGCGGGGCTATGACATCCTGCTGTTTACCTACCCGCACCATGGTCGGCGCGCAGAGCGCAGCGACTGGTTCAGTGGCCAGGGGCTGTTCGGCAGCGGGCTGGTGGGCTTCAACGAGGCGCCGCTGCATGCGATCCACGACCTGCGGGTGTTTATCGACTACCTACAGGCGCGTGGTGTCGAGTCTATCGGCGTGACCGGCATTTCCCTCGGCGGCTACACCGCGGCACTGCTCGCTGCCGTGGACGATCGCCTGGCCTGGTGCATACCGATCGTGCCTGCGGTCAGCCCGGTCGATGTATTCCTTGAGTGGCAGCCCACCGGTGTTCTGCTCGCGCGCATGATGCGCAAACAGGGCCTTGGCGTGGCTGAAATGCGCGGGTTACTGGCCGTGCACAACCCGCTGACCTACGCCCCGCGCCGGGACGGTGAGCGCATGCTGATCATCGGCGGCGCCGGCGACCGGGTCACCATGCCCCGGCACCTGCGGCTGCTGCACCAGCATTGGCCGGGTAGTGCGTTGCACTGGTTTCCTGGCAATCACGTTGTGCATTTGGGGCGCGGGGAGTATCTGGCGTGTATGGGGGCGTTGATGGACCGGTATTGCGCAAACTAGGTTAGAGTGCGCATCCATTTCTGTACCTGCGTTATGTGAAAAATGAATCGCTCGCTGTTTGTTTCGCTGGATGGGCCCAAGGGGACCGGCAAAACCACACTGTTGGAGGCCGTTACGAAAGTACTGCGGGCAGACAACAAGAAGGTGATCCGCCTGTGCGAGCGAAAAAGCGATCCCTACCGGGCTGAAACCATGGCCCTCGTCAACCGGTTCGTCAGAAACCCCAGCCGGGAACTGGAGCTGGGGGTGTGTGAGCGCTTTGCCGATAGCCGCACCTGGATTTCCCGGCACGTACTGCCAAAGCAGCCGCCCGGCAGCATCATCCTGATCGATCGCTGGTACCCGTCGGAGGCCGCGTTTCGCAGGTTGGTGCCGTTTGCAGAGATTCTGCAACTGAACCTTGAAAGGAACGTGCAGGTGCCCGACCTGCATGTAGGGGTTGTCACCGACCCCGAGGTTTCATGGGCGAGGGCGGCTGCGCGAGCGCGTGGGCTGAGCAGTACGGTGATGCACACGCTGGAGGAGCATGTGGCCAGTACGCAGGCGTTCGAGCAAGCGAGTGCCGATCAGGGTTGGGTGTTGTGCCGCAATGAAGGCACGATTGAAGACGCGACCCTGCAGGTGGTTGCCGAGATCTACGGCGTGCTTTGACGTCTTGCAAGCCGCACTGCGGCGATCAGTGATGCCTTGATCGCCGAGGACACATGCCTGGGTGGCTTGAAAGCGCATTGCACTGTTCAGCCTTTGACCACGCCTACCCGCCACTGCGCTGGTGGCAGCAAGCCGTTGACCAGGTAGTTGCCGACGATGCGCGACTTGTACACCCGCGGGTTGTGATTGGCCAGTGTGCGAGCATTGCGCCACAGACGGTCGAGCGCCTTGTTGCTGGCGGTGGCGCTGGCGCCCAAGGCATCAAACAATGCAGTGGTCGCTGCAAGCGTCGCATCGACGACGGGGTTGACCGCCAGGCACACCTCCAGCTCCGCTTGGGCGACCTGTAGATCGTCATCGTTCAGGGGCTGCTCATGGCTTATCACGTACTGTGCCGTGCGCTCCAGGCGCTGCGCGGCCTGCTGGGCAATGGCCTGCGCAGCGTAAGCCTGGCTGGCGACTTCACCAATCACTTGCAGCAGTTGCACATCCTGGGCGGCGACATCGGCGTTGCCGGTAGAAAACGTCCGGGCCCGCTTGCTGAGTTCATCGGCGCCGCTCAGCGCCGCGCGCCGGGCGATGCCCGCGAGGGTGCTGAGGTGATAGAGCTGAAAGAAGGATTGCCCGTAGGCAAAGCGTTGGTCGGTGGGCCGCAGCTCATCTTCCACCCGCGCGTTATCGAAAATGCAGGTGCCGCTTGCGGTCAGCCGCTGGCCGAAACCATCCCAGTCATCCAGGATCTGTACGCCGGCGGTTTTAAGGTCGACCACGGTGGTGTACAGCGTGCCGTCTTCACCGGTACCGGTGATGTTGATCAGGTCGCTGTATAGCGCGCCCGTGGTGTAGAACTTTCTGCCGCTGATGCGCAACGCACCGTCATCGTCGCGATGGATGCGTGTTTCAAACTCGCCTCGGGTCTGATTGCCGACTTCGGTAATGCCTGGCGAGAGCAGGGCGCCCTGGCTGAGTTTATCCAGCCACTTCGCCTGCCAGGCTGGATGCTTCGAGGTGAGCACGTCTTCGCAAAAACCGAAATGCCCGCGCAGTGCCTGGGTAATGTTTGAGTCCGCTGCGGACAACTCCGTCAACAGGGTCAGCAGTTCAACCAGCGTCGCATCGTGGCCACCATACGCGGCAGGCAGGCGCCAACGCAGCAACCCCAGGGCGTTCAGTTGCTGGATGACGTCGGCAAGGTTGCTGCGTGAGCGGTCAGCCTCGGCGGCCTGTGCGGCGATTTGCGCAAAAAGCGGGCGAAACGGTGCGGCCAGTTGTTCATAACGGGCTGTCGGGGCTACACCCCAGATATTCAACTCAGGATTAGGCATGCAATCGACCTTGCTGGGCGTGCGCAGCGTAATGTGCTAGCGCCGTAATGATTGAGATAGACGTGTGGCCCAGTGGTCTGGTGATGTAACCCTAACTCAGGGTCGGAAAAATTTTTAATACGAAAAACAGCTATCGAACTGCTGTAATGTTCTATTGCTATTCCTTAAAAGTATTGTTGGCCGCGCTTTTATTGCGTTAGCTTTTAAACACGCCACACTTGGCGACCGATAACAATCTCCTCTCTCAACACCAGACTGCATGCCCACAGATGGTCGAGTTCGCCATTAACTCTGTGGGTACCGTTAATGATCATTCGTCGAAAAATCCTGACCCTGTTGGGCTTGGCCTCGCTGGCGCTACAGGGCGCCCCGGCACTGGCGGCTCAGCCACTGACGCTGACCGTGGGTGACCAGTTCTTTTCCAATCGCATTGTTCTGGAACTCTCCGGTGAGTTGAAGGACTTGCCCTATCGCATCGACTTCAAACGTTTCAATACGGGGTCGCCGGTGGCCTCGGCGGTGGCCAGTGGTGCACTGGATATTGGCGTGGTGGGCGATACACCGGTGATCAGCCTGGCGGCCAATGGCGCGCCGGTGAAGGTGGTGGCCAGTACGCAAACCAGCCTTGACGGCGTAGGCATTGTCGCGCGCTCGGGTATCCATTCGGTGGCTGGCCTCAAAGGCAAAACGGTCGCGATCTGGAACGGCTCGTGGAGCCAGCAACTGATGTACAAGGCCCTGGACGAGGCAGGGGTGGCGCGCGACAGCGTCAAGTTCAAATACCTGCTGCCCGCCGAGGCCAGCATGGCCTTGAGCCAGGGCGACATCGACGCCTTTGGCACCTGGGAGCCTTACGTGTCGCTGCAGGAGAAAGAGGGCAGCACGCTGATCCGTAATGCCAAGGGGCTGATGAGCGCACCGACGTATGTGGTCGCTTATGAGCCGGCCCTGGCGCAAAAAAGTGCCGCCATCAAAGACTTTGTCGAACGCCTGACCCGCGCACGGACCTGGAGCAACAGTCATATCGACGCGTATGCCGAGGCGTGGGCCAAGGCAAACCAGTCGTCCCCGGAAATCGCCAAAGTGTGGTTCAAGCGCGACGCGATCAAAGTGCTGCCGATCTCGCCGACGATTGTCAGTGAGGCCCAGGCCACGGCCGATTTTCTATACGACGCGCAGATGCTCAAGCAGCGTTACGACGTCGCGCCCTTGTTCGATCGCACACTTTAAGCGCCAAGGAGAAGCATCATGCCCAAGCAAATGGCATTGGCCGGATTCATGCTTTCCGGCCCCGTGGTACATAGCCACGCGGTGTGGCGGCACCCGCTGACCCACAGCCACTTTCTGGACCCCGATTACTACATCGAAGTGGCCAAGACGCTCGAAGCGGGCTGTTTTGATCTGCTGTTTTTCGCCGATCGCCTGGCGGTGGGTGATCAGGCCGGCGAATCGCGAGCACGTTCATTCGAGCTGGGCGCTCAGGATGCCGCGCGGCTGGACCCGCTGCCGATCCTTAGCCTGCTGGCCGGGCACACCAAGCGCATCGGCCTGGGGCTGACGCGCTCCACCACGTATTACCAGCCGCCCCATGTAGCGCGGGCGATTGCCTCGCTGGACCACATGTCCAAGGGCCGCAGTGCGTGGAACATCGTCACGTCCATGAACGACAGCGAAGCGCGCCTGTTCGGCCATGCGCAGCACTTGCCCCATGACCTGCGTTATGCGCGCGCCGACGAATTTGTCGAGCTGGTGCTCAAACTGTGGAACAGCTGGGAACCTGACGCGCTGGTGCTGGACAAGGTCAAGGGCATTCTCGCCGATCCGGCCAGGATCAATGCATTCAAGCACCGTGGTACGTACTTTGAATGTGAGGGGCCGCTGAACATCCCCCGAGTGCCTCAGGGGCAGCCGGTGCTGATTCAAGCCGGGGCTTCGGGCCGTGGCCGGCAGTTCGGCTCGCGTTGGGCGGAAGTGATTTTCAGCATCAACAGCCGGGTGGAGCGCATGCTCGAGTTCCGCCAGGATATCCACCAGCAAATGCGCACCTTTGGCCGCAGCCCGGATGAATGCAAGATCCTCACTGCCGTCATGCCCTTCATTGGCGGCACTGAAGCTGAAGCGATCAAAAAGCGCGATGAGCACAACGCCCTGGCCAACCCTGAGCTGGGGATCATCACCTTGTCGACCCAATCGAATTTCGACTTCACCCGGTTCCCGCTGGACACGCGCCTGCTTGATATTGCCAGGCACAGCGCCACGCCGGACGTGATAGCACAAAAGCTGCGCCTGGAGCGCGACATGACCCTGCGCGAATACGGCGCGATCATGGCTTCGAGTATCCGCGTGCCGCAGTTGGCGGGTACTGCAGAAAGCGTGGCACAGCAGTTGATCGACTGGCTGGAGCAGGGTGCTTGTGACGGTTATGTGGTGTCGCCAGCGTACCTGCCCGGCACGTTCACGGAGTTCACTGAATCGGTGGTGCCGATTTTGCAACGTCGCGGTTACTTACGCACGGCGTATGAACACTCAACGTTGCGCGGCCATCTGGGGTTGAAAGCATTTGCGGATTGATCGCGGCCGGTCACGCGCAATCATGCTCCAGCTGAACGTACTCCAGCATTTTCTGGCTGCCATCAAGGATGTCACTGCAGATGGCCTTGCGCGCTTGCGCGCCATCGCGTTGCTTCAGGGCGTCGAGCACATCCCAGTGGTGGTCAATCGCCATGCGCTCGTTAAAGCTGCCATACGCGCGGGCAATGAGCGGCCCGGTACGCATCCACAAGCCGTCCAGCAGGTTGGAGAGTACCGGCATGTCGGCGATTTCCGTCAACGCGAAGTGAAACTGGTGGTTGAAGGTCAAGGCGGAGGCCAGGTCATTGGCTTTGATCGCCGCAAGGTTGTTTTCAATGCAGGTTTCCAGCCGCAGCAGGTGCTGTGGGGTCACTAACGATGCGGCGGTCTCGGCTGCCAGGCCTTCGAGTTCGAGGCGGATGCTCCTGATCTCCAGGTACTGCTTGGAGGTCAGCACCGGGACGCGAATGTCTCTCGGTGTCTTGAGAACCAGCGCCTGCTCCTTCGCCAACTGCAGAATGGCGTCCCGCACCGGCGTAACACTCGTACCCAGTTGTTCGGCCAGATCACGTATGCGTAGCCGGTCGTTAGGGTGGAAGCGGCCGGTGATCAAGGCTTCCCGGAGCAAGCCGTAGATGCCGCTGCCAAGGTAGGAGTGTTTCAGGTTCTCAATGGGGTAATTCATCGCGTACTCGTATGCGGCACATGCCCGGCTGGAAAGGGGAGGCTACCGGCAGCGATTATCGAGTAACTCAAACATGTTGCCCACCGTTTACGTGGATTTCTGCGCCATTGACATACGAAGCGCCGTGCGAGCAGAGAAAGTGCACCAGTGCGGCGACTTCCTCGGGTTTGCCCAGGCGTTTCATCGGGATCGATCGCTCAACAATCAGTTCGGTGCCAGCAGACAGGATGGCGGTATCGATTTCCCCGGGCGCGATCGCGTTTACGCGAACGCCATGTGGCCCGAAGTCATGCGCCATCTCGCGCGTCAGGGCTGATAGCGCTGCTTTCGAGCAGGCGTAAGCGACACCTGCAAACGGGTGAACGCGAGAACCTGCGATGGAGGTGACGTTGATGACAGAGCCTTTTGCCGCCTTGAGCTCCTCGAAAAGCCCCTGAGCCAGCAGGGCTGTCGAGAAGATGTTGACGTTGAAAACGTTCAGCCAGGTCGCGTAGTCGGACTCCAGAACCCCCAGTCGCGCGCCATCCGCACCTTTGGGTGAAACGCCGGCGTTGTTGACCAGTGCATCCAGACGGCCACCGAGCTTCTCCCTGATTTCCGGCAGCCTGCGCTGTACGTCCTCGACGTTGCCGAGGTCGAGGTGAATGTGGTTGGCCAGCCCTTCGGCCCAGGGGCAGCCTTCGCCCAAATCCTGCCGCGAAGCGGTAAACACGCGCCAACCCGCAGCGCTGAAGTGTTTCACGGTAGCGTGGCCAATGCCCCGGCTCGCACCGGTGAGCAGCAAAGTACGTTGATCGGTCATGTCGGGATCCCTGTCATTGGTGAGGACAAGTGTAGATGAAAATATGATGCATCATATTTTTATTGTGTTTTAATGGCTTTCATCCCCACCGGGGAAGCGCCACGTTCGATCGATTGCTGCCACTACAAGAAAACTGCCATCCCTTTAAAGCTGCCCACCCCCTGTAGCTGACCTGGAGAGACGCATGAATAAGAAAATCGCAGCTGTACTTTTGCTTGGAACACTTGCAGGCCCGCTGAACGCCGCTGAAAAGCTGACCGTGGTGTCCTTTGGCGGGAACAATCGCCAGGCCCAGGAAAAAGCGTTCTACAAACCCTTCACCGCCGAGAGCGCCACGACCATTACGGCGGATGACTACAATGGCGAAATGGCCAAGATCAAGGTGATGGCCGACACCGGCAAAACCAGCTGGGATGTTGTCGAGGTCGAGTCCCCCGAGCTCATCCGTGGTTGCAGTGAAGGGTTGTTCGAGCCCCTGGACTGGAGCCGGATAGGCAAGAAGGAAGATTTCCTTCCTGCCGCCGTCAGTGACTGTGGCGTCGGCATTTTCATCTGGTCGACCGTGCTGACCTATGACCCCAAGAAGCTCGCTGACAGCCCGCAAGGCTGGGCAGACTTTTGGGACATGAAGAAATATCCCGGCAAGCGCGGCCTGCGTCGCGGCGCGAAATTCACCCTGGAGTTTGCGCTGCTGGCGGACGGGGTCAACAAGCAGGACGTCTACACGCTGCTGGGTACTGAAGCGGGTATTCAACGCGCGTTTAAAAAGCTCGACGAAATCAAACCCAACATCCAGTGGTGGGATTCCGGCGCACAGCCGCTGCAATGGCTGGTAGCCGGTGACGTGGTGATGACTTCGGCCTACAACGGTCGTGTCACCTCTGCCCAGGAGGAGGGCCAGTCATTTGCAATGCAATGGAATGGCAGCCTTTACGACCTCGACCACTGGGCGATCGTGAAAGGGTCACCAAAAAAGGAACTGGCAGAACGCTTCATCGCATTCGCCAGCGAGCCTGTGCAACAGAAGAATTTCGTCGAAGCCATCCCCTATGGGCCCAGCAACGCGAACGCAATGAGCCTGGTAGACAAACACGTTGGTGCAAAGCTCCCGACGGCACCCGAAAACCTGAAGAATGCCCGGGCTACCGACGCTGAATTCTGGATCGATCATGGTGAGGACCTGGAGGAGCGCTTCAACGCCTGGGTCAATAAGTGAGGCATGGCGCCCCTGAACAACGGGGCGCCATTAGCAAGCCGGATGAGGACATGAGCCATGCCCCTTGAAAATTTAGCGGTTGATGACAGCTTGCTGGAAGCTGCCCCAGCGCGGGTCACTGATGTGCAAGCGTGCGTTGTGCTCCAGCAGCATTTTGGTTTAAGCGCCAAGCTCGAAAAACTCGGCGGAGAACGCGACCTCAATTTCCGCGTGATCCTTGAAGACGGGTCATCTCGTTTGTTCAAGCTTTCGCATCCGCTGGAAAACCCCGAGGTGGTCGATTTCCACAACCAGGCGATGCGAAGGATCGAGCTTCGCGATCCCGAGCTAGCGGTTCAACGCGTGCATCCGTCGCTGGCCGGCCAGTACGCCACCCTGGTCGAGATTGATGGGCAGCACATGCTGGCCCGGCTTATGTCGTTTGCAGACGGTATGCCCCTTCACAGGGTAGGTCGCGCGACAACGGCGTTTCGCCAGGTAATCGGGCGGTCGATTGCCCGGCTTGACGTAGCGCTGGAAGGCTTTACTCATCCTGCCGCCGGGCATGCGCTGCTCTGGGACATGCAGCATGCTGCGCACCTTCGACCGCTGCTGGTTCATATCGAACCAGGGCAGGGGCGAAGCCTTGTCGAGCAAACGCTGGACCGCTACGAATCTGTCGTCCTGCCCCGGGTTCCGGGGCTTCGCAAGCAGGTCATTCACAACGACACAAACCCGCATAACATTATCGTGGAGGTCGCACGTCCTGATGTGTTGCGCAGCATCCTTGATTTCGGTGACATGGTGTACGCGCCTTTGGTTAACGAAGTAGCGGTTGCGGCTTCTTACCACCTTGGGCCGGTCGGCGAAGTGCTGGAGCCGGCACTGGATGTGATTGGCGCTTACCACCAGCACAATCCGCTGACGCCTGAAGAACTGGCGCTGCTGCCAGAGCTGCTGGCCACGCGGCTGGCGTTGGCGCTTTGCATCAACTCATGGCGCGCCGAGCTTCATCCTGAGAACCGTGAGTACATCCTTCGAAACGCCCAGCGCGCGTGGGCAAACCTGGATGCGATGTCGTCTCTGTCCCGATCTGAAATGGAAGATCGAATTTTTTCAGCGTGCCTGCGCGAGGTCAAAGCATGAGCATGGTCAACGGTTTCACCTCAGACGACGCCACCCGGCTTTCGCAAGCGGAACGGCGCTTGATCGAGCGCCGCGAGCGCCTGCTGGGCCCGGCCTACCGTCTTTTCTACGAACGACCGCTGCATACCGTTCGAGGGGAGGGCGTATGGCTTTTCGATGAGCAGGGCCGTCGTTATCTGGATGCCTACAACAACGTCGCATCCATCGGGCACTGTCATCCCCGTGTGGTGGAGGCAATGTATCGGCAGTCGAAGCAGCTGAACACGCACACCCGCTACCTGCAGGAAGGCATTCTCGACTATGCCGAACAGTTGCTGGACACTTTCCCTGCTGGCCTGGATCGGGTCATGTTCACCTGCACCGGCAGTGAAGCGAATGACCTTGCGCTGCGCATCGCCAAGCAATACACCGGCGGTACCGGCGTCATCATCACCCGGTTTGCCTACCACGGCGTAACGGGAGACATCGCCGAACTTTCGCCATCGCTCGGCCGTGGCATGGTGCTGCCGGCACATGTACGCACCGTCCGCGCCCCTGACGCTTACCGTCTGGGGGCAGACAACGTGGCGTCGACCTTCGCCGCCGACGTGCGTGCCGCAATCGACGATATGAAAGCACACGGCATCCGTCCCGCAGCCATTGTGCTGGATGGCATTTTCTCCAGCGACGGCGTGCTGCCCGGGCCGGCAGGCTTTCTCGCTGAGGGCGTTGCGTTGGCCCAGGCCGAAGGCCTGCTGTACATCGCCGATGAGGTGCAGTCAGGCTTTGCGCGTACCGGTCTGAACATGTGGGGTTTTACCCGGCACAACGTGCGCCCGGACATTGTCACGCTGGGTAAGCCCATGGGTAATGGCCAGCCCATCGCCGGCATCGTCGGGCGCGCCGAGGTCGTCGATAACTTCGGCAAGCACATGCGCTACTTCAATACCTTTGGCGGCAACCCGGTGTCGTGTGCAGCAGGCCGTGCAGTGCTGGACGTCATCCAGGAAGAACAGCTGCAGCAGCGGTCGCATGATATCGGCGGCTACCTGCTGGCCGGGCTGACAGCGCTTGCGCAGCGCCATGAATTGATCGGTGACGTGCGGGGGGCGGGCATGTTCCTCGGTGTCGAGCTTGTCACTGACCGGTCGACCAGGAACCCCGCGGCCGAGCAGGCGCGCAGGGTCGTCAATGCGATGCGTGAACAGGGGGTGCTGATCAGTGCCGCCGGCCCGCTTGAAAACGTACTGAAGATTCGGCCGCTACTGGCGTTTACGCAAGCGCACGCGCAGTTGCTTATCGAGGCGGTGGACGTTGCACTGCAAGGGGTAACTGAATGCTAGTCAGCCTTGAGCCTTGTTGCGCTGCGTGCGCTGGTACTGGGTCACTGCGATCTGCACGACGACTGCCACGAGGCACAGCAAGCCGACTCTCCAGCTGCCCTGCACACCGAAGTGCTCGGTTATTTTCCCCGCGATGATCACGCTAACGAAGATGGCGACAGGAAGGATCAGTTTGTTCATTGGTTTTCCGGCGGTGAACGACAAAGGCGATCAGCCTACAGGCTAATCGGTCGCTGGGGGAGGAGCACCAGGCGCTCCTCCCGCTGCGGGAGTCAATGGGTGAGGATTTTCGAAAGGAACTGCTGCGCACGATCAGACGCCGGGGTCTCGAAGAACGCATGTTTCTCACGGTCCTCGATGATTTCTCCCTGGTCCATGAAGATGACCCGGTTGGCGACCTTTTTGGCGAACCCCATTTCATGCGTCACGCACATCATCGTCATCCCTTCTTGTGCGAGTTCGACCATCACGTCCAGGACCTCGTTGATCATCTCGGGGTCGAGTGCAGAGGTGGGCTCGTCAAACAGCATGCAAATCGGGTCCATTGCCAAGGCCCGGGCGATGGCTACACGCTGTTGCTGACCGCCGGAAAGCTGCCCTGGATACTTGTGTGCGTGGGCCTTCAGGCCAACACGCTCCAGCAGTTTCATCCCTTTGTCCATGGCCTCTTCACGGCCACGGCCAAGTACCTTGATCTGGGCGATCGCCAGGTTTTCGGTCAGGCTCATGTGAGGGAAGAGTTCGAAATGCTGGAACACCATGCCGACCTGAGCGCGAAGTTTGGGAAGGTTGGTTTTTTTATCACCGACCGAAACGCCGCTGACGGTAATCGAACCCTGCTGGAACGGCTCAAGCGCATTGACACACTTGATGAGCGTGGACTTGCCGGACCCGGAAGGCCCACAGACCACAACGACCTCTCCCTTTTTCACTTCAGTAGAGCAGTTCTTCAGCACCTGGAATGGGCCATAGTGTTTGGAAACGTTATCGATTTTGATCACGGAGAGTCTCCTTAAGCGTGCGCTACGTTTTTGTTCAAACGCGCCTGGTAGCGCTTTACGACTTTTGACAGCGTGAAACAGATGGCAAAGTAGACGACTGCCGCGAAGGTGTAGAACTCCACCAGGCGACCATCGCGCTGGGCGACCTTCGAGGCAGCACCGAGGAAGTCCGTGGCAGAAATCACGTACAGCAGAGAGGTGTCCTGGAACAGGATGATGGTCTGTGTCAGGAGCACCGGAATCATTGCCCTGAATGCCTGCGGCAGCACCACATAGCGCATGTTCTGCGCGTAAGTGAACCCAAGCGCCTGGCCGGCGCCTTCCTGACCGCGCGGGACGGCCAGGATCCCGGCGCGAATCACCTCACAGAAATAGGCCGCTTCAAACAGCGTGAACGCGATGAATGCGGTGCGGGTAGTGCCGATCTGAACCGGGTGATCAGCGCCAATGAGCCAGGCAACGATTTCCGGGATGAGAAAGAAAATCCAGAAAATCGCCAGGATGAGTGGAATCGAACGCATCAAGTTCACGTAGCCGGCGGCAACAGTCGCCAACTTTTTATAACGGCTAAGGCGTGCCAGCGCCAACAACGTACCGAAGACAATGCCGCCTGCCATTGCGACCAAGGTAATTTGCAGCGAAAAGAGCAAGCCTTCGCCCAGGTACGGCAGCGCGCGCAGCAGGACGCTGTAATCAAGATCCATCATTTCAGCGCTCCTGTTTGATCAGGCCGGGGATAAAGCTCTTGCGCTCGATAAGCGCCATGAGCTGGTTCACGGTGAGAGCAACGATGATGTAGATGACCGTGGCGGCACCCAATGCCTCGTAGGTGCGGAAGGTGAACTCATTCATCTGCTGGGCCTGAGCGGTGAGCTCGATGACACCGATGGTCAACGCCACTGACGAGTTTTTGAAAATGGTCATGAACTCACTGGTGAGGGGCGGGATGATCCGTCGTGCAGCCATCGGCAGCAGTACATACCGATAGGTTTGACCGAGGGTCATGCCCACCGCCAAGCCGGCGTTGCGCTGCCCCTTGGCAAGCGAATTGATCCCCGCTCGCACTTGCTCGGCAATACGCGCCGAAGTGAACAGACCGAGCCCGATCAGCGCCGTAAAGAACGGCCCCCAAGGTGCATCGAAGGACTTGATCCAGTTGCCGATGGCGACAGGCAGTATTTCCGGAAGCACGAAATACCAGAGGAACAACTGCACCAGCAGCGGAATGTTGCGGAAAATCTCCACATAAGCGTTGCCCAGTATTACAAGCCATTTGACCGGCAACGTACGTGCGACACCGACCACTGTGCCAACGATCAAGGCCAGCACCCATGCAAGCAGTGCAAGTGCTACCGTCCACGCCAGGCCTGACAACAGCATGCCGGCATACGTGACGCCTGGATCAGGCGACGCTTCGAAAAAAATATTCAGATCAAGGGACATTACGAACTCCCACGCATGGGGCGTCCTGAACCCTGGACGATCCATGCATTACTCACTTGATTTAATAGGCTGGGCTGGCTGCCCAGCACGGGTATCCGGGTCAGCTCGACGCTTGGTCTGATGGCTGCTCGAACAGCTCTTTCAGCTTGGCCGGCATCGCGAAGTTGATCGTGATGTCCTGTGGCGGGATCGGGCTCAGGAACCACTTGCTGTAGAGCTCGGAAGCCTTCCCACTGCTCATGAGCCCGGCCAGCGTGTCGTCGACCAGCTGTTTGAACTGGGGGTCATCCTTGCGGAACATCAGGGCGTACGGGTCACCACCGAAGGTGTCGTCCAGCAACTTGAGCTGAGAAGGGTCACGCTCCTTGGCACGGAGACTGGACACCAGGATGTCATCTTCCATGAACGCTGCCGCACGACCGGTCTGGACCATCAGCAGCGACTCTGCATGGTCTTTGCCCGACTGAATGCGCAGGCCGAGTTTTCGCTCATCGTTAACCTTGCGAATCAACAGCGCCGTGTCTGTGCCCTGAGTCACAACAACCGACTGGCCCGCCAGATCATTGATGGTGTTGTAGGGGCTGCCGGATTTGCTGATGAGTCGCTTCGACACCCAGAAGGTCGAATAGGAAAACGCGACTTCCTTGTGGCGTTCCAGGTAGTTCGCAGTGGAACCACACTCCAGATCGACAGTGCCGTTCTTGACCAAAGCGATGCGGTTAGACGAGTTCACCGGCTGGTAGCGCACCTTCAGGTCGGCTTTGCCCACGGCAGCTTTGACCTGTTCGACCACCTGGGCACACAGGTCCATCGAGTAGCCTACGGGCTTCTGTTGATCGTCGTAGTACGAGAAGGGCATTGAGGACTCACGGTGGCCAACGGTAATCACACCAGATTGCTGGATCTTCTGGAGGGTACCGGTCAGCGGGTCGGCTGCTTGAACGTTGGTGATTGCTGCAGCGAAGGTAAGACCGAGGGCGATGTAGAGGCTCTTCATAAGACGTTCCCTTGTTGTTTTATGGGCGAATGTTCTTGGTTGAAGGCAGTAATTCTTTGCATTTGCAGGTTTTTTTATTTTATTTGGCCGGTCGATGCGAAGATTTGCATGCATCAGAATCATTTGCAATCTTTTGTTGCGCGGCGTGGGCGAGTAAAAACACCCAGCCATGGAAGCCAAATAAGAATAATTTATTGTTTTACAAGGATTTTTTCGTCTTGCTGAGGAAAAACCAGGAGGGGCTTACGATGAAAAATTCAGGGCAGACTGCATTGCAAATGCACCCGCCCTGCATGAAGCAAGGTGCATTGTGCGATCAAAGCGACGCGTTCAGCTCGGCGATCAGTGCTTCCCGGTACTTCAAGGCAGAGACCGAAGCCTCTCCCAATCGTCCCGCTACAGCACTGAGCATGCCTTGTGCCAGCAGCATGAATGCGCACATGCTGTTACTGAAGAACAGGCTTTGATTAGGTACGTAGAAGCTGTGCTGTGCCACTTTCGCCAAGGGCGAGCTGGCAGAGTCAGTCAGCGCAATGATGCGGATCCCATGCTTGGCTGCCACCTCGGCAGTGGCGATAACGCTCGGGGTATAGGGGAAGCAGCTGGCGACGACCAGTACATCGTCTTCTTCCAGTTGGGCGAGCGCATCGGCAACCCCCTGTCGGCTTGAGTCCAATGCGGCAACGTCCGGGCGGAGCATTCCCAATCCGTATGCCATGAACAATGCGAGTGAGTTGAACTGCCGCATCCCGTGGATGCGAACGCGCTTGGCGTTCGAGAGAAGCGCGACAGCGGCTTCAAAAATCTGCGGGTCGACTTGCTCGATCATGCTGGCAATGTTCGCACTTTCCTGACGGCCCAGCCGGGTTAGCTGGCTGATGGTGTCGCTGTTGTCAGCGCGCACCAACAACCGGGTCGCCTGGTCACTATAGAAGTGCCGCCCCTCGGTCAGCTCTCGACGAAAGACGTCCTGAAATTTGCTGAACCCACTGTAGCCCAGACGTTGCGCCAACCTGGAAAAGGTAGAAGCGTTTACCCCAAGCTGTTCGGACAGCTCACTTATCGAAGAAACAGCCGCCCGCTGAGGGGACTCGATCAGCGCAGTCAGCACCCGACGGGAACTGCTGCCAAGCGATACGTCAGTTTCTCGCTTTTCGATGGACTCAAGCAGTAGCTTCAAGCCGGCGACCGTGTCCGGTGCGGATTCAGTAGGAATGGCCATTGCAGCATCCATATCACGATGTTCGTGTTCTATTTAAGAGCGCGCAGCAGACTGCGCAGTCGATTGATTCCCTTATACTACCCAGCTATTTCCAAACCGCCACGCCAAACGTAATTTGCCCCTTCGGCATTACAGCGATGAGGCAAACGTCGCACCTCCCGCCAAGCGTGCAAGAAACGATTGCTTTTTTGCAGTTTCGTTTCGCGTTTATTGCAAATGCAACGTTTATTTGCAACTCCAACGTTCAACCATCTCTCCCGAAAAGCGCCATACACGCCCTGATTTCCTTGCCGTAACGGCTCAAAAGTCCTTTTTCATCCCGCGCTGTGGCCTCGACCATGTAGGCAAATAATCATTGCATTTATTTTTGATGCAATTATTCTTTGCAAAAAAAGCCTGCCAAGCAGCCCGGAGATACCATGAGCCACGTATTCCATCGCAGCCTTACCCAGCGCTATCCAACCGCAGTCAAGGGTGATGGCCCTTACCTCATCGACAGCCAAGGTCATCGCTACCTTGACGCTAGCGGTGGCGCCGCCGTTTCCTGCCTGGGTCATAGCGACCATGATGTCATCGAGGCCATTCGCGAGCAGGTGGGTAAAGTGGCCTATGCGCACACCTCGTTCTTCACCACCGAGCCCATGGAGGCGCTGGCCGACTTTCTGGTCAAGCGTGCGCCGGCGGGACTCGACTCGGTTTACTTCGTCTCCGGCGGTTCAGAGGCCGTAGAAGCGGCACTGAAACTGGCTCGCCAGTACTTTGTCGAGACGGGCCAGCCTCAACGCAAGCATGTGATTGCCCGCCGCCAGAGCTATCACGGCAACACCCTGGGCGCACTGGCAGCAGGTGGAAACGCGTGGCGTCGCCAGCAATTTCAGCCGTTGCTGATTGATGTCAGCCACGTCAGCCCTTGTTACGCCTATCGCGAACAGCGTCCAGGTGAAACGCCTGAGCAGTTCGCCATTCGCCTGGCTGAAGAGCTTGATGCGGAAATTCTGCGCCTGGGCGCTGAAAACGTAATGGCCTTTATTGCCGAGCCCGTGGTTGGCGCCACCTTGGGCGCCGTTCCGGCAGTAACGGGTTACTTCAAACGCATCCGTGAAGTCTGCGATCGCCACGGCGTCCTGCTCATTCTCGACGAAGTAATGTGCGGCATGGGCCGCACCGGGACGTTGTTCGCCGCAGAGCAGGAAGGCATCAGTGCCGACCTGATCACTGTCGCGAAGGGACTGGGTGCAGGTTACCAACCCATAGGCGCCACCTTGGTCAGTGAGCGAATCCGTAATGCGATTGCGCAGGGCTCCGGCTTCTTCCAGCACGGACACACCTACATTGGTCACGCGACAGCGTGCGCCGCAGCACTTGCCGTGCAAACCGTGATCGATAAAAAGCAGTTGTTGCCACGCGTAAGAGAGCAGGGCGACGGGCTTCGCAATCGTCTGCTCGATCGCTTTGCCAGCCATCCGAATGTCGGAGACATACGCGGCCGAGGCCTGTTCCAGGGGCTTGAACTGGTGGCAGATCGCGAGACCAAAACGCCCTTTGATCCAGCATTGAAGGTCAACGCCAAAATCAAGAAAGCGGCCATGGAGCACGGACTGATGTGCTACCCGATGGGCGGCACCGTAGATGGCCGCGTGGGCGACCACATCCTGTTGGCCCCACCCTTCATTCTGGAAGACCACCACCTGGATGAGTTGGTGCAGAAACTGGACGACGCCATCGGCACAGTGTTGCGATCTCTTTAAGGAGGCATGGCTATGAAAATCACTTCGCGTCTTACCGAACTCGCCCGGGAACAGATGAGTGCTCCTCAGCAGGACGTACTCAACGAGATACTCAGTGGCCCGCGCGGCAATCTCGATGGGCCTTTCCTGGCCTGGATTCACAGCCCTGAACTGGCAAATCATGCCCAGCGCCTGGGTGCATTTTGCCGATACGGAACGCAGCTGGAACTGCGTCTCACCGAGCTCGCGATTCTGTTCACGGCGACCTGGTGGCAGTCACAGGCGGAATGGCAGATTCATGAACCCATTGCGCGCAATGCTGGTGTATCCGATGAAATCATCGAGGCATTGAGAACCGGGAAAGAACCGCCGTTTATTCGCGAGGATGAACGTCTCGTCTACTGCATCGGTACATCGCTCTATACCATGCGCCGTGTGGATTCCGAGCTGTATGAGCAGGCGATCAAGGCCTTCGGCGAAGCTGCTACTGTCGAACTGATTGGCGTTTTCGGCTATTACGCCCTGGTCGCCATGACCCTGAATGTCTTCATGGTGCGCCGGGGGGCTGAGCTCCCGCTTCCTTTCGCTGAACCCTAAAGCGTTTTCCTCGGGGGGAGGGGGATGACTTTTTGATCTCTGCTCCCTTTTTCTTCAGCGTGGATAGCCCCCAGATAAATGTGCACATGAACCCACGGGGTTTCGCTTACATCGATACTGCCTGCTCAGGGTGTCCAATCCTTTTCAAGGTTCACTGCGCACGAGGCTCTACCACGCCTGGGCCAAACCAAAGCTCGTAATGCTCGGGGCGAATGTTTGTAGCATTCTTATATTGGCTGCTCAAGTCTTCCAGGGTCACTTCAGGCGCTTGAAGATACCTGTTGATCAGGTTGACCAATGCCACTCCATTAGAAGCGCATTCCTCGGGTTGGAAGCAGCGCAATACCGAACGCGGAGGGGAGCTGTCTGCCAGCGTGATCCTGGGAACAGCCAGATTGTAGTTGTTATCTAGACGGCTCGCCGTGAGCTTGAGTGCTAGCCTTTGGGCACTTTCTCGCTGTGCTTCATCAGAAATATGCAGGTAGACGCGAGGTGCCAAGTTTACTTCCAGCTTCTCTGCTTGAACGTTGAGTTCGGTGTTGACATCATTAAGTTTTTTTGAAAGGTCGGCGTTAGTTGCTTCGCTAGTTGAAGCGATCTGGATTTGGTTCTGCGCGTTGCGTATCAAATCGTAGCTCATCGTTCGCGTCGTGTTTACCACACTCTCGAGATTCTTAACTTCATTTTGTTTTGTAATTAGCAGAACCACCCATGAACTCAGTAAAAAGAGGCCAGACATTACAACGCCTAACCGCCCCAGCAATTTCTTCCTGCGCGCCCGATCACGGTCCTTGATGCTTGCCGCCAACAACGACTTCACACGCTCCCAGTCACCCCCGTAGCGTTCCGTCCATTGCTCATTGTATTGACGAATCCATCGATCCCGCTCGGTAGCCATAGCCGCCCCAAGCACGCTACCAGCATCCTGCTCGAAGCTGTCGGCCTGAACCAGCAGAGCACGCCAGATAAGCCCATTTCTGAACTCGCGGATCAGCCAGCCATTATGCGGGTCGTCGATTTTCTGCCAACAGCGAATCAGCGCTTCATGACTGATATCAATCAATGTGTTGTCTTCCAGAGGAGCTTGCCCATGAGGCGTAAGGAATGACACACCGTCTATGCGAAAGGTGTTTACCACCAGGTGGATGTCCTCGCGCTGTCCGCCAGTAACCGCTATGAGTTGTTTAATAGTTTGCGGCCGGCGAATCGCTTTAGACTCGGCATTAATATCGGTTAGCGCTCGAAAAAGTAACTCGACCAGCCGGCTGCCCAAGGGAAGGAGGGTTTGGGCCTTTTTCAGCACCTCATCGGCATGGTTTGACAGTAAACCAGCCAGTCCACTCGTGTGTTGGTACTGGTCCATCCCCAGTCGCCAGGTCGTGTCGGTCCCGGCCAAGGACTCGGCTTTAGCCACATGCTGTTCAAACAACAGCATTAACCCATGCTGAATCAAGGGTAACTGGTCTTGCCCGCCTCCAGCATCGACGATCAAGCGCTCGGCGAGGGCCTGGCTAACCTCGCCATCGAATAACCTGGCGGGTTCGCATATGGCCCTCAACAAATCGCTGTGATCCATACGCGGCAACAAATACTGCGTGACGTTCACCGCCTCTGCAAAACCTCGATAGTGAGCGCAGGCGCCGAGGAACTCTGAGCGCATTGTCAGAATTACATAAAGTCCCGGTGGAGGATCTTGCTGCAGGGCGATCAAAAACTGAGTGAGTAATTGAGCCTCTCCAGGGCCGTGAGTACGCGCGTGTTCGAACAGCTCTTCGAATTGATCGATCAGTATGCACACATGATCACCGCTGTCCTTACACATCAGCCGCGCGATTTCTGTCGGTGCGTCCGGACCGAAGTTAAGTACCCGACGAAGTGCTATCACTCGCTCATCGTCGCAACCGCGTCCGTCAATGTCCGCCAGGGCCTCAGCTATATTGAGCAGCGGCGTGCCTCTGGGCATCGCGGTACAGGTTCGCCACCGCAATCCTGCTCGCGCATTCTCCTGCTCCAGTCGGGGCAAGACTGCGGCTCTGACCAACGAGCTTTTGCCACAGCCGGAATCACCGTGGATGACCAGCAGTCGCTTGGTGACCAACTTTTTCACGATGGCGTCGGCCATTCGTTCGCGGCCAAAGAAGATCAACCACTCGTGTTTTTCGAATGGACGAAGGCCAGGGTAGGGGCGAGCCGGAAGATCGACATTGAAGACGGCTTGCAGGGTGTCAGACACCTTAGTATTCATCACGCGGCCCTACGTGAACGCTCTTGTTCAGCAGCCATTGCTGGACTTGCAGAGGCCAGCCCTCCTGGGTTCCATCAATCCAGTCAGCCTGCACGAAACGGGCGGTAGCCTTACGTTGCGAGGTACTGATCATGCCACCTGCAGTATTGAGTAAACCGCAAGGGAGCAGGCGGTTGGAGAGTGATCGTGCTGATTGCCGGTCATGCTTGCCGATCACCACAAGGTCGGCATCCAGGGCCTGCTCGTCAGCGGTGCCAATCAGCAAAAGCGCGTCGCAGGTACTCAGCGTCTGTACCCGCTGCTCACGCACCGCCTGCATATTCTGGGGGGTATCCTTTATCGCATCGGGACGCTGTGGCTCCACACGAAAGCCATTGTCTACCAAGGCCTGGCGGACTTCCTCCCAAATCAGAGTCTGGTCGGCGCGGCCATGCAAATAGATAGATTGACCATTAGGTTGATTCAACCGCTTTGCCTCTGCCTCAGCCAGGGCACGGGCGTCGAGCCGCACTTTCAGTGCACTGAGTTTCGGGAGCAAATGCGCCACAATGCCAAGCAACTCTTTGCGAAAAACCGGATTGGACGAATATGGCTCGTCCGCCCAGCCAAAAGGCCGATCTATTCCGTTGATCGGGCCATAAAACGTGAACCCCACCATGGGAATGCCGCGCGAATCTGCGAGCGGTACCGGCCAAGGACTAACAGTCGGTCCGATTTTTACTACAGCGATGCGTTCATTTGCCGAAAAACCGAGCTGTTCCTGCTGCTGGCACCACCAATGGCGTTCATCAGCACACCAATCTGATTCGAGGTAATCATCAGACATAAGCACAACTAACAATGCAGACTCGTTAATGTGTTGGCGTAATTGATCGGTCAACGGGGCCATTGGGTCGACTCCGTGACCAGGCCGGTGATTCATGTCGAGGAATATTCTTAGTTGTGTACGCAATTGCCTTTGGAACCGAAGCTCTCGCTCTAATGCCTGGACGAAAACAGCGGACCAAGGTTGTAAGAACCCCTTGCCCGTACCGTCATCGCCGCCGTGGCTGTAACTGACAAACAGGTCATGAGTAAAGGGAGAGCCAACGTACGCCATAGCATCACTCCCCTGGAAAGGGATCTGGAGCCGTGCGGGTATGGGAACGCTCGGAGAATCTCTATTCAATAAAGCACAGCTTCATGTAAGCGCAAGTTGCACCGAACCCACCCAACCGAAAGCAGTTATTACAACTAAACAGCCGATGGGTGTCTGCTAAAGCAAACAGCTCATATTCCAGTCGGGCAGAGGCGTTCGAACTTTTCAATATAATCGTTAGTGCTATTTGCGATAAGTAATTCGCACCACCCAGTGCGTGCGCTATCACGCCTGAACTGGCCAGTTTACATGAGACCCTGTTTTCTGAAATTTCAAGTGCATTGATCCGTTTCAAAGCGGTGTTAAAAAAATAAACTATACCTAATGAAAATTAGTTTGGGTAATCGCCAATTAGTTCCTTTTTGAGACCGTAAGCAATACGAATTCTTTCCATGGAGTGGTGCCGCGGATCAGTAGAAACAAGAGCGGGATTTTTTGTCGCGCGTTGGTGGGTGCTTTCGCCCCGACATGATGAGTCTGTGACCGCCCTGGAGGCAACAGCATGAAGCCGAAGGAAAAAGACACTAGTGCTTCACCCTTGGTCAGGTTGCCGCTGCAACAGCCCGCGGTCATGGAACTCGAACTCCCCCAAGCAATGCAGATGCCAAGTAGTCGTGGCGTTGGCGCAGCAAGCTCTCCGTTGCTGGACAATCTGAAGGTCAAGCGTACTTGGCGGCTGGCTCCGGTTAGCCGTAGCGGCGACGCCCCCCACTCAGAAGTGCTATCGGACTCCAGACAACTATTAGCATTGGAAGCGGCTGATGGCACGACCATTTTTATCCGCACTGATACCTTGGTTGATCAGTTACGTCGCAGCCGTCCGGAATTGGTCGATCAGGATGGTGTGATCGACTTTGCCGGTTTCACTGATTCTAAAGACACCAGTCGCGGCGCGTTGGGATGGATCTGGCGGCAGATAATCGAACTGGAGCTGGGTGAGGATGACATTACCCAGCAAGCGCAAAAAAAGATCGAAGCATTGTTGGGTGGCGAGGTCGAGGATTGGGCGGCGGCCTGGGCCGCCCATCAGGGTGCCAATGCCTTGATGGCCGCCATCGAGGGGCAACTGGCCGCGACTCCAGGTCTTTACTTTTGGGATGGTGGATTGCTGAACAGTGAGGGTTACTGCGCAGCGTCTGACGCCCGTCTGGCGGCAGCTGCCCAAGCGGGTCCGCTGCTGGTGTTTATCCATGGCACCGGCTCGCACACCCTGGGCAGTTTCGGTGACCTGCCGGGAAGTGGTGCCTGGAAAACGTTGAGAAATACATTTGGGCAGAGGATTTTCGGTTTCGAACACCGGACGTTCTCCGAAAGCCCCATCGATAATGCGTTGGCGCTTGTATCAGTGCTGCCGGTGGGTAGCCGGGTCAATCTGGTCACACACTCGCGGGGCGGGCTGGTCGGCGATTTGCTCTGCATGAACCCAATCGACGGGGGGCTGGATGAGTTAATCGAACATTACCGCAGCATGCCGCGGCCCGACGAAGTCGCGCGTGAACGGGATAACCCCGCACTGGCACAGGAGCGCAAGCAGGTTGCGTCAGGCGAACAAGCCAAACTGCGGCAGTTGCTCGTGCTTCTGAAGAACAAAAATATCCAGGTGGGCCGTTATGTGCGTGTAGCGGCCCCCGTGCAGGGCACTGCTTTGCTCTCCGAAAACATGGACGTATTTCTTTCTTGCCTGCTGACGCTGGTGCGTAAATTTGGTGCCTGGAGCATAGGCGCTGCGGTCGGAGCCGTCGCAACGCCGCTAACCGGCGTCAAGGCCAAAGCGTTGGCTGACCGCGGATTGAAATTCCTCAGTCGAGTCGTTTTGGAGATTGCTGACAAGCGACTTCAGCCGCAGGTTATCCCGGGGATCGAAGCAATGTTGCCGGAATCTCCCATGGGCATGCTGCTTGCGCGGGCCGGAATTTCACCGCAGGTCAGGCTGGCTGTGATAGCAGGTGATGTTGAAGGGGGACGGGATATCATCCAGCGCATTGGCGTGATGTTCGTTGATTGGGCTTTTTTTGATCGTGCCCGCAACGACCTGGTCGTCGATACCGACTCAATGTATGGCGGCATGCTCCCCCGCGGGGTGGATGCTCGGGCGATTTTCATCCAGAGCCCTCAGGTAAACCACTTTCGCTACTTCCGTGATGACGTTAAGTACCAAAGCCTACCGTTGCCCAGCGTACTGAGTGCGTGGTTACTCAACAGCACGGCACACACCGCTTCCCCCTGGAAGAACGATCCGCTTCTCCCGGAGGCAGCGTCAGTTGCAAGCAGTCGAGGGGAGGGGGAGGCAGTCGACAACACGATGCCAGTTCTGATTTTGCTGCCCGGCATCCTGGGCAGCCATCTGGCGGCCGACCGCAATCGTGTCTGGCTCGACCCGTTGGACCTGGCCAGAGGTCACCTATCCAAAATCGACATGGAGAGTAACCACACCGTTACCAAGGATGGCATTGTCGAGCTCGCCTACGGGAAATTAGCTAAATTCCTGCAAGCCAGTAACAAGGTCATACGCTTCGATTATGACTGGCGTCAACCCATCGAAGTACTCGGCAAAGCCCTGGTGGATGCCGTCAGAGGGGCTTTGGTTGCCCACCCGGATCAGCCGATCCGGTTACTGGCTCATAGCATGGGCGGACTGGTGGTGCGCTCCGCGTTCGCGGTCGACAAGAACCTTTGGCCAGACTTGATTGCTCGTCCAGGCGGGCGGCTGTTGATGCTCGGTACACCCAACCAGGGTGCGTATTCGTTTGTGGAGAATCTGCTTGGGCAGTCGGATACCGTACGCATGCTCGCCAGGGTGGACTTGAACAATAGTTTGCAGGAAGTGCTCGACATCGTAGCCGGATTTCCCGGCGCACTGCATCTGTTGCCTGCCCCCGGATTCGAGGATGCCGGGGGCATGTCTCCAGTCGATTTCTATCAAGACAAAACCTGGACCGCGCTGGCTCGAGTCAACAATGACCGTTGGTTCGGTCGCAATCTGGGGGGGCGGCCACGCCAGGCGGCGTTGGACGAAGCACGAGAGTTCTGGCGGGAAATGAGCAATACCCGATGGGTTGACCTGGACCACGATAGGGTCGCGTACGTGTTCGGTAAGGCCGACAACACCCCCTGTGGCCTACAGGTCCCGGAGAAGGGGGACCCCTTTGCCAACCTGATGATGTTAGGTACCCCTAACGGTGATGGTTCTGTGACCTGGAGGTCCGGGCGTTTGGGCAATCTGCCCGAGGAACGCTACTGGTTCATGCCCGTCGACCATGGGGGACTGACCAGTACCCGACGCTTTTTCGAGGAGATACAGGCGCTACTCAGTACCGGTGTACCCAATAAACTGGGTCGTTTGCCGATCAGCAGGAGCGAGGAGAAGAACGCACGTACGATCGCCTATCGAGCGGGACCACAAGGGTATCCTTCTGATGAAGAACTGATCAGTCGAGCAATGGGCTCGCGTATACACCTGGGGCGCAGGCATAAACGTAGAGTGCTTCAGGTAGCGGTCAAAGCGATGGACTTGAGCTTCCTGCAAGTGCCGGTGATGTGCGGGCATTACCGTGGCGACCCCATCTCGGGTGCCGAAGCAATCATCGATCAAACGCTGGTGAACGGAGCACTGAGTCAGCGTCAGTGGCTAGGGCTTCACTCCGGCGAACTGGGTAATGGCACTGTGGTGTTGATGCCGCGTACGACAGAAGAACACGAACGGCAGACCGGGCTTGGGGCGTTGGTGGTCGGCCTGGGAGAAATGGGCACACTGACCAACGATGGCGTCATCCAGGCGGTGCGTTCGGGCGTACTGCGCTATCTACTTCACGCGTCGGATTTTTATGGCAGTGAGGGTCGTAGTTCAGGCGTCGTTGAACGAGTCGAGGCGCTTCCCTTGCGCATCGCGAGCCTGTTGATAGGCACGAATTCAAGCGCGCAGCTAAGTGTGGCCGATTCGGTGAAAGCGATAGTGCAAGGCGTCATGCTTGCCAACCGTGCTTTCGCGGAAGGGGCGGCAGAACGGGGTGCAACACCAGCATTTATCTCCCGACTGGATCTGGTTGAAGTATTTCGCGACGCTGCCATTTCGGCAGCAACAGCCGTTTGCCAACTTGACGAAAACTTCATTTCAGACCCGGACACCAAACTGGAACTGGCTCAAGAACTTGAATACGGCCCAGGGGTAAGGCAGCGTTTGAGTGTGACATCGTTCAACGATTACTGGCCGCGCTTGTCGGTAGGTAGTATCGGCAACAGCGAAAGGCAAGAGCCCACTCAGGCACTCGATCCACAAGCGGCTCAAGGGGGGAAGAGGGCACGGGGGTTCCATTTCGCCTATATGGGCGAAAAGGCTCGAGTGGAAGCGGTGGTGGCCCAGCGTCAACCAGGATTGGTGGAAAAACTTATCGAGAGTGCCCTTAAGGGGCAAGGCAATATGGAATACCGTAAGGGTTCATTCTTCGGCAACAACCTGTTCCAGTTGTTGTTGCCATTGGAATTCAAATCCTCCATTCGGCGCTCGCGCAACCTGATCCTGATGGTCGATGAAAGCAGCGCCGACTTGCCCTGGGAGATGCTCGAGACAGACGGCGAACCCTTGGTGAATCGTACCCGGTTGATCCGCCAATTCATTACCGCAAAATTCCGTCGCGAGGTCATTCGTACAGACAGCATGAATGCCTGTGTGATTTCAAATCCTGCCACGAAGGGATATTACAGTCAGTTCGGAGGCCCAGACTGGAAAGAAAAAACCACACCGGACGGACAGCCCCTTAGCGATAGTTTACCCAGTCTTACCGGCGCGGCACAGGAAGGCGGCGCGGTCGCTCAAGTATTGGAAGGCGCTGGCTACCAGGTGACACGCGCACTGCCAGGTAGCATGGCAGGCGATGTATTGAGCGAGATTTTTGCCAGGCCGTATAGGGTGCTGGTGATTGCAGCCCACGGGATCTACAACAAACTCGCCACCGATGGCGTTTATCGTAGCGGTGTAGTGCTCTCCGACGGCCTGTTGTTGACCGCAGCGGAGATCGCACTGATGGAAACTGTCCCGGATCTGGTATTCCTCAGTTGTTGCCATCTGGGCAAAGTGCTATCCGACGGGGATCCCGATAATCGCCTGGCTGCCAGCCTGGCGAGGGAACTGATCGAAATGGGTGTGCGGTGCGTGGTGGCCGCAGGTTGGGAGGTTCGCGACGATGCAGCGAAAGCCTTCTGCGAGACCTTTTTCCTGCGTATGGCCATGCAAGGGGAAAGTTTCGGCGAAGCCATCTCCGATGCCCGAAAAACGGTACTGGAGAACTTTCCCGACTGTAATACCTGGGGCGCTTATCAGGCCTATGGCGATCCTTCATTTCGACTTAAATTACTGCCGCCTCCATTAAAGGACGATGACCCGCTTCGTGCTCCGGAGGAGTTGCTCGATTGGCTCGAACGCGTCCGCCTCGGCACATTGGGGTCTAGCCTCAATATCCGATCAGATTTTGCGATGGTTTTCAAACGTGTGAACCAGCGCTTGCACAGCTTGCCCCCGCATTGGATGAAAATGGCCGAAGTCCAATACGCTGTAGGCCTTCTCTACAGCGAATTCGGTCTTCCTGGGTACGATGAAGCCCGGCGGGCATTGTTGCAATCGATCTCGATCGACTCCGCAAGGGCAGTCGTTCCACTGTCGGCTATAGAACAATTGGTGAACATCGAAACCCGTCAGGCCCAGAGTCATTCTGAAAAAGCTCATGGGCTTCGAGCGACGGGCAGCGCGAATGACGCAGCTGAAGCCGACTTGTTGGCTGACGCCGCGCTGGTACTCATCAATGATGCCATCGCCCGAGTCGAAGCACTGATCCGCCTCACCCAACTACACCCCGATAACCCGGACAGTGGTGAGGCTGTCGCCCATTGCGAGCGCCAGGCCATTTTGGGCAGTGCCTACAAGCGCAAGGCCGTGATTTTGTTGATGGCCTCGGCCCCCTGGAAGCAGGTCAATGTCGCGCTGCGTCAAGCCCGCGATGCTTATGCCCTGGGCGACGGAGATCCTAGTCAGGCCGACTGGAACCCCTATATTCGTATCAACTGTCTGCAACTGGATGCCCTGTTAGGGAAAACCAACACCGACGAGAATGAAATCACCCTGTGCCAAACCACCGCCCGCGCGCGGTTTCAAAAAACGTTCGACTTTTTCGACGCCGTCATGTCTGCCGACGCCGCAGTGGCCGGCTGGTTACTCTCAGGCAGCCTTCCGGATGCAACAATCGTTGGGACGGATACAGCCGCAGCCCTCAGCCGAGTCTATTGGGATGCCCTGATGGGGCAACGAGCATCGGTGCGGCAGTTTGAATCGGTTATCAAACAGTTGATCTTGCTAGCAAATTTTCTGTTGTTGCGCCGTTTGAAAGGGGACTCGGTGAAGTCTGAAACACTCAGGGCGCTCGCTAAATTGCTTGAGGAAGGAGGGGAGTGAGACGGTTGAGCAGCAGAGCATCAATCAGAAGAGCCGCATACGCGGGTTCTAGTATGACGCCCCCCGGCAACACGTGGGGTCAAAAGCGCACTGGCCGGACACACTGTCTCGAGCATCTGGAAGGGGTTACGGCCTTCAATTACTGCGCCGCTGCCATTGTGCGATGTCACTGACCAGAGTCGACTGGCGCAGCACGGACGGCCAAGTCGTCCTGCTCACTCAGGATCTGAAAGCCAGTTATTGTTGTTTTTGAAGCCTCCTTTAGTGTTGTCACATAGAGAACAAATCTATCATCGTTAATTAATATATTGTGGCGTACGGTCAAGGATGGATTTCCAGCGTGCGTGTGATGGTAGATTTCTTCTTCACCACAATTTTTTTTTGTTTTTTCAGCTCCCCACAAGCGAGCCAATAACGGGTGATCATAATTTAACAGTGCGCTTTTTATTTCCTCGTCAAGCCCATAAAGATTTTCTAATTCAGATTTTCCTGATATTAACGCACTGACAAAGCTAATGGTTAAATTGAATGAGTGGTCGATTGTTTCGTCCTCTGAGCGATAAGCGATAGGTGTAAGCGTTTTTATGGCGCTTTCTATGAGTGATGCAGTAATGAAAACCTTGAGGCTTTTGCCGCTACTTACAACACCGCTATTCATCTGGAATATGTGGGGGCGCCCCTGCTTGTCAAGGGTGAACAGACTGGGGATAAAATGAGGACTAGGCAACCTGAGGAAGGGTGACAGCGTTTCTTTTAGCAACTCGTGGGAGGGATATTGGCTTGATGCGATCTCGGGGAGATTGGTGAAAAAAAAGCATCCCTCAAAATTTCTGGTTTTTTTGAGCCATTGAATTTCCCATAGTGTCCCTAAATGGGTAGATGGCACTATGAAAAAGCCGCTCGCATTTACGCTCAACTGTAGAAAAATATCCTCCCAACCTTCGTCTGGTGTTTTGTAGCGTCCGGCACCTATGGATTCACCAGGTTGCCCTAAAGCAATGAGTTGACCGAATGGTCGAATTCCTTTTTCAAAAATTATTTCCCATTCAGGGTTTAGCTCCAATAATGACTGCTGATTACCTGTGGGGATTTTTATTTCCATCAGCGGGATTTGGACGCCGATATGTTTGCCTTCCTGAGAGTACTCTTGTATGGCGTGACGGGATCCATGTGCATTGCTGATAAAATTTTTATCTACAGCATAAACTTGCCCAGTGACGCAAAAAGGGCGCAAGTATATATAGTATTTTGTTTTCGGTTTTTTATTTGCCTGGATAATCTCAATTAATTTTGAGGTCTCGCCATCACGCCGACTTTGCGTTGATGTGATTTCTATCACAGCTAGCTTTCGGGAGATTGCACCTGATACAAACAGGATTAGGCATACTAAAAAGGTGGTCCACCAGACGCCTACTTCAGCCTGAATGACCAACGTCAGCAATGTAGCGGTAAAGGGTATGATGAGTGGCCGTGAAACATGACTCAAAAATGGATCGGAAACAAGTATGGCCAATTGTATGATTCTATTAGGATCCTTAACCAATATTTTTTTATTTGTCTCTTGCTGGAAAAACATCCCCGCACGGAGTGTACCGCCGAAATTCAGGTTGAGAGCAACCATTAAACCCAAGAGGACGCTTATAGATAAGAATATTGCCAGAGATATATAGCCTGTTTTGCTCCATGCAGCGACGAACCCCACAAATATACTGAGCACCACCATTTTCTGAAGCCCAGACGGAGCCAAAAAAAATGGTTTTGTTATTCTCTCGACAACGTTCATCAATGGATGCTCCCACGTAAAAAAAAGAAGCTATCAATCCGCACCCTGGAAAGGGGTGGAAAAGTATCGAATCACCAGTTCTTTAAGGGTTTGCTGAGAGAGAAACACTATTTGTTTTGCTTGCGGCTCGCAGTATTCAAAGAACAGTTCAAGCACTAAGTTGGCTTCAACGCATGAAGCTAAAACATCAACCCTTGCGGAAATAAAAGGTACAAGGAGCCTTTCAACTATAAAGTCACAAAACTCTATTGCATAGAGAGATGGAATCTTTGCACTCGGATCTTTAAGACTCCGTTGCGTGAAAGCCAACTTGACGTATTCAAGGTAATTCGCAATCACAACCGGCAGGACACTGAGCAAGGTATCCAAATCTTCCGAGCTCGCGGGATGTGACTGCGACATGTGGTTTTCGAGAAGGCTTTGTACCCACAGGTGGTGACCGTCGAATATTTGTTTGAGCGTCAGGTAGAATAATTCAAGGGCTAATGCTGGCGACGCGTGATTGCCAATTGATGGGCCTGGCGCGCACAAACCTAATAGTACTGCGTATGGACGTGTCGCCTGTGAGTATTGTCTTTCACGGAATTTATTGACAAGTTCCCTGACATTCATAGCGGCGAGCCGGATACGTTCTGGCCGCGGCAACTTCTGTACTAATGAAAATGCACGGGGTGAGCGTCTATTACGTGCCCATTGTGCGAGCATGACGTGCTCGCACAGCGTCGCTATGGGTTCGACCCTGTCGCTGGTGTTAGTGGCAGGGGGATTAAGAAACGGATTCTTTACCAGACTCCAGATCCACGAATCTTCTCCTACTGAATGAAAATGATTTTGCGCCTCTTCATCACTTAGACAAAATGCTGCTTTTTCCATGATTATCTCGATCGCCACCATCATTTGCGATTTGAAATGACAGTTGTTGACCAGCGACAGTATGAGAAGCTGCTACCAAGCAAGTCGATAGATAACTTCGGAATCGGGTGGTCTTCGACCGTTATGTTCGTAAAGCAAAATGCCGAAGAAATAGATATGAAAAGGAAAGCAGTCAGCCGCCATGCTGTCAGAGCATACTAAATTCAGAAAATCCGGCTTGTTAATCTGCAGTTCAGAATAGCCGCCCCTCTCCCAAATCGTCAGGATGACGGAATCTTCGACTACACACTGGCTACTGACAAAGCTTTCAAGGACCCAATCGCACAGTGTGCTTATCGAGGCCAACTGTGTGACAAAGTAATGATCGAGTTGCGTCAGTTGGCGTTGAAGTTCTTTAGAGGCAGCCCGCCATCGGAGAACGGCAAGGTCCGGTGAAACTTCCTCTTTTTGCATACACCTGCGTCTTTCCATGATGTAGGCTGCAAGTTTTTTTACGCCATTTTTTGATTTTAAAAAGAACGATGGATGATGCTTGAGACGCTCAGGGATCTTAGTGAATCGCTCTTTCAGCACCAGGACCTTACGCAATGGAAGGGCACTCTCAGCACTCAATCCCTCACCATACTCGACACGGCACCATTCGGAGTCCCGGTAGGTATTCAACGCTAGCAAAATGATGAACCGCGACTTTTCCCATGCTGTCGTAATTTGCCGCTCCATAGGTACCGACGGAATGTAGTAGTAACGGACGTCGATCCATCCTTTCAAACCGAAGCCTTCAAGGCGCTGTAACAATCGGATCGCGACGTCACGATGCTCTTGGTTGTAGCTCAAGACAAAGTCAAATGGGATTTCATCCTGAATTGATTCCATCGTCACAGTAACTCCTTGTTGTTGAGTGCTTTGAGACGCTAAAAACAGCTTAGTCGAAGCGGCATACAACGAAAGAGCCTGTTTGGCTAGGCAGAGCGCCTGGAGCAGTGGTCGCGCTTATACGTCTAGCGTGGTCTAGACTAATAGTTTTAATCAAAAATGCAGCGTTTAAAGAACGCTCGACCATTCCCAACGAATGATGGATCTACTATGGATGAACGAAAACGCTACCGACCTAAGTCAGACCAACCGGTCGTAGCCGTGCAACTGAAGTTGGACACGGACGGATTCATGTATCGCAAGTGGGGTAGCGAGCAGCGTTGCAAGGCTAACGACTGGGTGGTGGACAATGCTGGCGAGGTGTATACGGTGGACGCCGAGTCCTTTGCCCGCACCTATACGGCTACGGGCGAAGGTACCTATGTGAAGACTGGCAAAGTGTGGGCCGAGCGTGCCGAATCGCCAGGTTACGTGAAAACGAAGGAAGGCCGTACCTGCTACGAAGCAGGCGACTGGCTCGTTTCCAACGAAGAAGATGGGTCTGATGCCTATTCTGTCAGTGCCAAGAAGTTCGAAGCGTCGTACGAACTGGACAAGTGACACAGGCGTCCGATACGCAATTTAACATAATATACATTATGCGTAGTGCTCTATAGATCCATCAGCCCCAAGACACAGCAGATTTCAACACTGAAACCCTCAGGCTGACCCTCCGCCCATTGCTGGACAGCCAGCCTGACGATTTCTCAATGTTACTGCGCAGCGTCCAGCGCTTCACTCACTGCATTCACAAACAACGCCTGCTCGTCATACAGCGAACTTGGCGTTTCTGCGTTCTTCCAGGTCGACCACTGAACCATCACCAGTTTCTCCGCCGGGTTGATCGCGATGGATTGACCGAAGATGCCTAACGCCCAGAATGTCTGGTCACTGGTTGGCGTCTTGATCGGATCGGCGTTGGCATCTGGCGCCGGTGCCGAGAACCACCATTGATAGCCATATTGGCCATTGGGTGCCGATGGCGTGACTGAGCCTTTGGCCGTCGTCCAGTGCGTCGAGCGTGCAATCCAGTCATTCGGCAGGAGTTTCTCACCGGATGGCAATTGTCCGCCGCTCATGACGAACTGACCAAAGCGACCCCAGTCACGCAACGAGGCATTGAAGCCATGGCCGCCCATGTCGACTTTGTCTTTGACCAGCGCGTGCCAGACGCCGTCCTGTTGCATGCCATAACGGCTCCACACGCGACTTTCCAGGTATTTGGCAATGGTCATGCCGGTGGCATTTTCCAATACTCGACCCACCAGCCAGGCGCCGCCGGTGTTGTAGGACCATACCTCACCAGGCTTGACGCCGGGTTTGCGCTTGACCGATTTGACCAGGTTGAGCACGCAATCATAAGGCGCCGGCTTGGCCTCGCACTGGGTCATGTGGGAGAAATCGGAGTCCGGTGACGCGTAGTTTTCATCCCAGACCACGCCTGAGGTGTGCTGCATCAGTTGATGCAGGGTCACATCTTCCCAGGCGGTGCCCTTGAGTTCGGGGATATACAGGGTGATCTTGTCATCTACCGACTTGATCTTGCCCTCTTTTATCGCCGCGCCGACCAGCACGCTGACCACCGATTTGGCGACTGAACGCGACGTCCACAGCGTGTTGGCTGTATTGCCTTTGCCGTAATACTCATAGGCGATCTTGCCGTCCTTGAGAATCAACAAGCCGGTTACGCTCTGGTTGGCCAGGTAGTCATCGAGCGTATGCCGGGTGCCGTTCATTGAATAGTGAATGGCTGGTAGCGGCTGGCTCGATGCGGGCAAGGGATAAGGTTTGGCGTCTTTTGTGCTGAAGACATCGCCTTCATACAACCGGTAGGTATTGCGAAAACCCACTACACGGGTGTCCTGGTCCCAGGTCAACATGGCATGCGGATCCGGGAGCGTTTTGTCGTAGGGTTGCGGGCACACCGTAAGGCCCGGCACGCCACATTTCACAACGGGTTGAGCTGCCAGGCTGGCACCTGCATGGGTAATTCCCAGCACGGCAACCGCCAGCGCACGAAGGGAAAAAGTTCGTAGGGAGTGCTTAGTTATTATTGTGGGCAACATCGGTATTCCTCGACATTTCAATGAACTTCAATACGTCGAAGTCGAAGATATCAACTTGCCGGAATTCGAAAAGCAACATAAAGTCTGGCTCGATATTAATAAAACTAACAGCTGTGAGCCCATGCCTACTGAACGGCTACCGCCGCTAAATGCCATTCGCGCCTTTGAAGCGGCCGCCCGCCTGGGCAGTTATGTTGCGGCCTCGCAGGCCCTGCATGTCACTCAGCCGGCAATTGGTCGGCATGTGAAGAACCTTGAAGACTGGCTCGGGGTTCAGTTGTTCAACCGCACGCCGCGTGGCGTAACGCTTACACTGCCGGGACTGCAGTACTACCAGTCGGTTTCGCAAGCCCTGCAACTCCTTGCCGACGCCGGCGCACGCGTGGCCCGGCGCAAGGAAGAACGCTGGCTGCGCATCCTTTGCGTACCGGCTTTTGCCTCACGTTGGTTGACGCCGCATATCGACCAACTGCGCAACCTGCGCCCGGACCTCAAGCTGGCCATCGAACCCAACGCGTCGTTCAAGGCCGTGGACGCCAGGCAAGCTGACCTGGGTATCGCCTTCGGGCTGCCGGGTGAGCACACCGGCGTGCACACACGAATGATCCGCCCCGAAGTGTTTCCGGTGTGCTCGCCGGCTTATCTGGCGTCGTTGCAGCGCACCACGTTGGCAGCCACGGATTTACCTGCCTGTGCGTTGATCCATGTCGATGACGGCACCTGGTGGAACAGCTGGTTTGCAGCAATAAACGTCGCGCGCCGGGTCAAAGCAGATGCTTCGCACATGAGCAACGACATTGCCTTGAACCTTGCCCGACACGGGCATGGCATCGCGCTGGCGACGGACGTATTGGTCAGGCATGAACTGGCCGCAGGTGTGCTGGTGCGCTGCAGCGAGGCGTCGGTGATGCTCGAAACCTACGAAGTGCTGACGCCCCAGCTGGCTGTTTCAGACGATGTAGCGTGGTTTATTGGCTGGTTGAATGCGACGCTGCGCGAGGAGTTTGCACAGGCTCCGGTTGATCCTTGATGAGTACGACGGTACTGTACTGCCCTGCTCTTTTAATAAGCATTTTATATAACTCAACTAAATGACTATTTAGTTGAGTTATATTTGCGCTTGCCATTCGGATGGCGTTAAAACCTTCCCTTCTTTCGCGCCAGCCATTAAGCGCTCCTACAACAAGGCCATCTCTTTAAGAGATGACTCTATCTGAAATTAGCACTACGAGTGTTGGCCAAAGCCTGCCTAAGATGAGCAATAACTCCCTAAAAATGCCGCAAATTTTACGCGGTGAACAATAACCGGAGACTGCTCGATGCCCCTTCCCCTCTCCCTGTGCGATGACCTGCGCCTGTTGCTTGGTGACCGCTTCTCCACCTCCGCCAGTGTGTGTGAGCACCATGGCAGCGATAGTTCCGCTCTCGATCCGATGCCACCGGATGCCGTTGCTTACGCCAACAGCCTCGACGATATCGTCAGCATCAGCGCCGCCTGCTACCGCCACGATGTGCCGATGATCGCCTATGGCAGCGGCACGTCCCTTGAGGGCTGGTTGCAGGCCGCTCACGGCGGCGTGAGCATTGATGTCTCGGGCATGAACCAGATTGTCGAAATTCGCGTCGATGACATGGATGCCACCGTACAACCGGGCGTAACCCGCAAACAGCTCAACGCCGCCTTGCATGGAACCGGGTTGTTCTTTCCCATAGACCCTGGCGCCGATGCTTCTTTGGGCGGGATGGCCTCTACCCGCGCCTCCGGCACCAACGCCGTGCGCTACGGCACCATGCGCGAAAACGTGCTGGGCACGACCGCCGTGCTGGCCGACGGGCGTGTGATCAACACCGGTGGCCGGGCACGCAAGTCTGCTGCAGGCTACGACCTGACCCATTTGCTGGTGGGCTCCGGCGGTACACTCGCGACCCTCGCCGAGCTGACCGTCAAGCTGCACCCGATCCCCGAGGCCATCTCGGCCGCCGTGTGCCGCTTCCCCAGTGTCGACCACGCTGTACGCGCGGTGATCCAGATCATCCAGCTGGGCGTGCCCATCGCCCGTATCGAGCTGCTCGACGCCTTGACCATGCGCGCCCTCAACGCCTACAGCAAAACACAGCTGCGAGAAGTGCCTTCGTTGCTGTTCGAACTGCATGGCTCCGAAACCGGTGTGCAGGAACAGCTTGAGACCGTCCGCATGGTCGCCGACGAACACCAGGGCCTGGATTTTGAATGGGCGGTACATCCGGAAGACCGCAGCCGCCTGTGGCAAGCCCGTCACGACGGGTACTTCGCCGCCCTGGCCCTGCGCCCCGGTTGCCGTGCCCTGACCACTGATGCTGTAGTGCCGATTTCGCGGCTGGCCGACTGCATTGAAGCCACGGCGGCAGACCTTGCGCAAAACGGCTTGCTGGCACCGATCTTCGGGCATGTCGGCGATGGCAATTTTCACGCGCTGATTCTCGTCGACCCTGATGACCACGCAGAGGTCGAGCGCGCCGAAGCGGCCGCACACCGGCTGGCCGAACGGGCGATCGCCATGGATGGCAGCTGCACCGGCGAGCATGGCATCGGTCTGACCAAGCAGCATTACATGACGGTTGAACACGGGGAAAACGCGGTGGACACCATGAAGGCGATCAAGGCCGCACTGGACCCCAAGCAATTGATGAATCCAGGGAAGATTTTTCCTCGCGGGAACACTGCAGGCTGACGCGGTACCATCACCGGCCCCTCACCTTCCCGTGCTACAGGAAGCCTCCATGGAAATCCGCCAGATCAGATACTTTGTCGCCGTGATTGATTGCGGCAGCCTGTCCCAGGCCGCGCGACAGGTGCATGTCGCGCAGTCGGCCTTGAGCAAACAGATGTCGGCGCTGGAGGACGAACTGGGGGTGCAGCTGTTTCATCGCAGCCACAATGGTGTAGTCGCCAGTGAGGCCGGCAAGGTGTTCTACGAATATGCCCAAGGCATGCTCAAACACCTGGCCGATGCGCGCGCGGCCGTCACCAGCAACCCGGACTCGGTCAGCGGCTCGATCATCGTAGCGTTGCCGCAAAGCGTCGCGACCATCCTCGCCATGCCGTTGATGCGGGCGGTGGCGGCGCGCTATCCGCGAGTAGCATTTCACCTCAATGAAGAGCTGACTGGCAACGTCATGGACCAACTGATTCATGGTCGCGTAGACCTTGCCCTGTTTACCAGCGACGACCTGCCCTCACAGGTGCTGTTCAGCGCCTTGATCGAAGAAGACTTCTACCTGATCCACCGGACCAATGCGCCGGATGCGCCACCTGCCGGTGACGTGGCGCTGGAGCAGGCGCTGGCAAGGCCGCTGGTGTTCCCGAGCCCGGCCCATGGCCACAGCACCCGCACCCTGGTTGAACGGGCGGTGGCTCAGCATGGCCTGAGCGTGGGACAGATCGCCATGGAGGTCAACTCCGTACACATCCTCAAAAGCGCGGTGGAGGCCGGTATCGGACACACCATCATGCCGTTGAACCTGGCCATACGCGAAATCTATGACGGCCGGCTGGTCGCTCACCGGATCGCCGCTGACGGGATGTCACGCACCCTGGGCATCTGCAGCTGCGCGTCGATGCCTGCCAGCCGCCTTAAAACGCTGATCAGCGAATTGATCCGCGAAGTTGTCCGGGACATGTGCACGTGCGGTGAATGGCCGGGAGGCCGCGCGCTCTGACCCGCTGTACTGCCATTTAAGCATCGCCCCTACAACAAGAAAGAGGCTCGAGATGACCACCCTGCCCCAACTCCCTGGCAGCCTGCCGGACGCTGACCTGCACGGCGCCTACCGAAAAACCGCGTGGCGGATCATGCCGCTGCTGATTGTCTGCTTCCTGGTGGCCTACCTTGACCGGGTGAACGTTGGCTTTGCCAAGCTGCAAATGCTCGATGACCTGAAGTTCAGCGAGGCAGTGTATGGGCTGGGTGCCGGTATGTTTTTTGTCGGCTACCTGATGTTCGAGATTCCCAGCAACATCGCGCTGCACAAGTTTGGTGCCCGCCGCTGGATCGCGCGGATCATGGTGACCTGGGGTTTGCTGTCGGCGGCGATGATGTTCATCGAAACGCCGATGACCTTCTACGTGTTGCGATTTTTGATCGGCATCGCCGAAGCCGGGTTCTTTCCCGGGATCATCTTCTACCTCACCACCTGGTTTCCCAGTCATCGTCGGGGCGTGATGATTTCTTTGTTCATCGCCGGCTTGCCGATTTCGAACATGCTCGGTTCGCTGATTTCCGGTTTTATCATGCAGCACTTCGATGGCGTGGCCGGTTATGCCGGCTGGCAGTGGCTGTTCGTGATCGAAGGCTTGCCCGCAGTGGCGTTGGGCGCTGCGGTGTTTTTCCTGCTGCGCGACCGCATTGCCGATGCTCATTGGCTAAGCTCCGAAGAAAAGCGCGGGATGCAGGCGGCGCTAGATCGCGAAGCCATGGCCAAGACTGGCCACTCGCTACGCGACGGTTTGTTGAACCCGAAAATCTGGTTGCTGGGGGCGGTGTATTTTTGCCTTGTGCTGGGGCAGTACGTCATCAGCTTCTGGATGCCAACCATCATCCGCAACAGCGGCGTCGTCGAGCCTTGGGTCATTGGTATGCTGACAGCAATCCCCTACTCGGTCGCCGTAATAAGCATGGTGCTGGTTGGCCGCAGCTCGGACCGGCTTCGCGAGTACCGCTGGCACCTCGCGATCTGCGCCTTCATGGGTGGTGCCGGGGTGGTGTTCGGTACATTGTTCGGCAACAGCCTGGTGCTGTCGATGATCGGCCTTACCATCGGAACAGCGGCGATGATCAGCAGCTTGCCGGTTTTCTGGGGGATGCCCACGGCAGTGGTTGGCGGTGCAGCGGCAGCAGCGGGCATTGCATTGATCAACTCGCTGGGCAATGTGGCCGGGTTCTTCAGCACGATTGCCGTGGGCTGGTTGACACAGCTCACCGGAAGCACCCAGGCGGCGATGTACTTCATGGCGGGTGCGCTGGTGGTCGGTGGGTTGCTGGGGTTGAGCGTGTCGCGTGCGCAACGTTCAAGCGACCCGGCATCTGACTGTTTGCCCCGCGATGCATAGCGTAATGAGGCCCATCCATGACCTACGCCGAAAACGCCGTTTTCATATGCAAAAATGCACGCTCCATGCGTTGTGACCATCTGTTAATTTCCCCTCCGGGTTCTACCACCGGATGGAGACGACCAGATGCTTGCTGCCTATAAAGGAACCACTTCCATCAGCTTGGTGCGTGAAGCACTGTATGGCGCAAGCCAGCGGGGCCTGGATATCTCCCTGCCGCTGCAGCAAGCACGCATCGATCCGGAGTTACTCTGTTCCGCCAATGCCCGCGTGTGTGCCAGCGCCTTCTCCAGGCTGTGGGTGGCGCTGTCGGATCTGCTCGACGACGAGTTCTTCGCCATCGACAGTCATCCCCTGCGCCGCGGCAGTTTTCGCCTGATGTGCCATGCCACCATCGGCTGTGAATCACTCGAGCAGGCTCTGCGCCGGATCCTGGCGTTCCTGCGCCTGGGGCTCGATGACCTGTACGGTGAACTGCAGGTGGAGGGAGACCTGGCGTCGATTGTCATCCACGACCATGGTGTGGAGCGCAGGCTGTTCAGTTATGGCACCTGGCTGATCCTGGTGCACGGGCTGCTGTGCTGGCTCGGCAATCGCAGAATACCCTTGCAGGTACTGAGTTTCCGTTCGCCACGGCCGGAGGACGACAGCGATTACCGCATGCGCTTTTGTGAGCACATCGAGTTTTCCGCCCCCGTGACCCGGGTGTGTTTTGACGCATGCTTTTTGAAGCTGAAGGTGGCCCAAACCCCGGAAAGCCTCGCCGCCTTCCTCAAAGACTCGCCTGCAAGCCTGTTGGTCAAATACCGTAACGATGCCAGTTTAAGTGCCCAGATCCGTCAACGTCTGCGCAACCACACGCCGGATCTCTGGCCGGCGCTGGATGAAGTAGCCAACCAGATGCGCATGTCCAGTTCGACCCTGCAGCGCCGCTTGCAGGCGGAGGGCATCAGTTACCAAGGCCTTAAAGACAACCTCAGGCGCGACATGGCCATCAACTTTCTTGGCCAGTCGGACCTGACCGTCTGTGAAGTCGCCGCCCAGGCGGGCTTTCAGGAAACCAGCGCCTTTCACCGGGCGTTCAAGAAATGGACCGGGGTAAGCCCAGGTGCCTATCGCCGCTCCAATCCGGTCGCGCAGCCCCCGGATCGACAGTTCCTGCTCTGATTCGATCGGCAGGCTGACCCCTGCCCCGCTCTCCCCGTTGCCCCCTGCCCACGCCAATGTGCCCAGATCGGTCACACACATCGACGCCCGCGGGCATGTGCCGCATCAACGATCAGCCCTAGGATTCGCAGCAGGTTGCGCTGTGGCCCTCACCTGTCCAGACCAGCTTACTGACATATCGACTGTGCACTTCACAAACAAAAACAACAGCGAAGGAGACACGCTATGCAATCGGTGAACGTCTACGCGTTAGCGGGCGATTCAAAGTTCAATGGCTTCCACGGGCGCATCCTCTTCTGGTGCGTGCTCATCCTGATCATCGACGGCTACGACCTGGCCGTAGTGGGCGCTGCGCTGCCAGCGATCATGCAGGACATGAATGTCGACCCCACCAGCGCCGGCATCATGGCGGGCTCGGCGCTGCTGGGCACCATGCTCGGCGCGATTTTCCTCGGTACGCTGGCTGACCGCATCGGTCGTCCACGGATGATTGCCATCTGCGTGGCGCTGTTCAGTATCTTCACCGCCGTGGCCGGCCTGACCGACGACCCGGTCAGCTTCAGTATCGCCCGCTTCATCGCTGGCCTGGGCATCGGTGGTGTACTGCCGGTATGTACTGCACAGATGGGCGAGTACTCGCCGCTGAAGTTGCGCACGCGCCTGATCACCCTGGTGTTCGCCGGTTACTCGGTGGGCGGCATTCTCGTCGCCCTGACCGCCAAGCAACTGATCGAAAGCTACGGCTGGCAATGGGTGTTCTACGTCGCCGGCCTGCCGGTACTGCTGATTCCGTTTATCCTCAGGAGCATGCCGCAATCCATTGGCTATCTGCTGCGGACCGGTCGCCAGGATGAGCTGCGCGAAATCGTGCGCAAGCTGGAGCCAGGCCGTGCCATTGACGACGCGGTGGTGGTAACCGGCAATGTCACTGTGCAGCCTGCTCAGGAAACACCGGTTCGCGACCTGTTCAAGCAAGGCCGTGGCTTCAGCACAGTGATGATCTGGACCGCATTCATGACCGGCCTGTTCATGGTCTACGCCCTCAACTCCTGGCTGACCAAGCTCATGGCCATGGCGGGTTTCAGCCTCGGCTCGGCGCTCAATTTCGTCATTGTATTCAACCTGGGCTCGATTGCCGGCGCGATGTTTGGCGGCTGGTTGAGTGACAAGCTGAACATCAAGCATGTGCTGGTGTGCTTCTACATCACCGGTGCCATCGCCCTCACCCTGCTGGGCTACACCCGTGATACCACGGCGCTGTTCGCGGTGGTGTTCCTGGTCGGTGCTTCGACCCTGGGCACGCAGTTGCTGGCCTATGCCTACGCCGGTGACTTCTACCCGTCCGAAATCCGCTCCACCGGCGTCGGCTTTGCTTCCGGCGTGGGCCGCATCGGCGCCATCGTGGCACCGGTACTGATCGGCTGGCTGGTGTCGTTGAGCCTGCCACTGCAGCAGAACTTCATGGCGATCAGCCTGGCAGGCCTTATCGGTGCCTTGGCGGTCACCCTGATCAACCAGTCGCGGGCGCAATCGACCCAGGAGAAAAAGGCCCTCGCGCTGTCGCGCTGAGCCTTTGCCACTCGCCAGCCTGCAGGAACGGACATGAACCGATTATCGCCACTGCCAGCCACCGCAACGCTTGTGAACCAGGCGGTTGACTGGGCCATCACCACGCGACGCAGTATCAGGGCATTTCTTCCCACACCGGTGGCGCAGGAGGACATCGAGGCCATCCTCGATGTCGCCCGCTTCAGCGCCACCGGCGTGAACATGCAGCCCTGGCACGTGCATGTACTCACCGGTGAGGCAAAGGCGCGCCTGTCGCGTGCCATCGCCCGGATCGACAGTGACCCCGAGGCTGCCGCACAGCACGACGACCCTTACGCCTACTACCCGCACAAGTGGAAAGCGCCCTACCTCGACCGCCGCCGGGCAGTGGGCTGGGCGCTCTACGGCCTGCTCGACATCGACAAGGGCGACAAACCGCGCATGCATGCCCAGCACGCGCGCAACTACCGCTTCTTCGACGCCCCGGTGGGCCTGCTGTTCACCATCGACCGCAGCCTGGGGCAAGGCAGCCTGCTCGATTACGGCATGTTCCTGCAAAGCGTGATGGTCGCCGCGCGTGGCCGCGGCCTGCACACCTGTCCGCAGGCCTCGTTCCTCAAGTACCACAGCCTGATCTCGGCACAACTGGGGATTGCCCCCGAGCAGATGCTGGTGTGTGGCATGAGCCTTGGCTACGCCGACCCTGCCTGTATCGAAAACACCTTGGTGACCGGTCGGGAGCCGGTCAGCGCGTTCGCAACCTTTCACCCCTGAACACAACAACAAAAATAATAGGTGCCTGTAATGTCGAAACACCCTGTGAAGCTGCTGCTCGCCACAGCCATCGCTGCCCAAGCCCCGGTGGTGATGGCGGACTTTGTAAAGGACTCGAAGGCAAGCCTTGAGCTGCGCAACTTCTATTACAACCGCGATTTTCGCAATGACGATGCGCGTCAGAACAAACGTGACGAATGGGGCCAGGGCTTCATCCTCAACCTGCAGTCGGGTTTCACTGAAGGTACGGTTGGCTTTGGTGTCGACGCCCTCGGCCTGCTCGGGGTCAAGCTTGACTCCAGCCCGGACCGTACCGGCTCAGGTTTGCTGGCCTACGATCGCGAGCGCAATGTCGAGGATGCCTACAGCAAGATGACCGTGACCGCCAAGGCGCGCGTGGGCAAGAGCGAATTGCGCATCGGCGGCATCAACCCGGTCATGCCGCTGCTCGCCAGCAACAACAGCCGCCTGTTGCCACAAGTGTTTCGCGGTGGCCTGCTGGTCTCCAACGACCTGGCGCCGCTGACCTTCTCGGCGTTGCGGATCAATGCGGTCAAGCAACGTAACTCCACCGATTTCGAATCACTCACCGCCACTGGCTATGCCCCGGTAGAAGCGGATCACTACAACTACCTGGCATTCGACTACAAAGTATTGCCGACGTTGAGCCTGAGCTACCACGTGGCCGAGCTTGAAGACCTGTACCGCACCAACTTTTTCGGCATCAAACTGAACCAGCCCTTGTCGACCGGCGCTGTTATCGCCGATGTACGTCTGTTCGATGCCAACGAAACCGGCGACAAGAGTCTGGGTGAAGTCGACAACCGCACCCTCACCAGTTACCTGGCCTACAGCCTCAAGGGTCATACCCTGGGCGGCGGCTACCAGAAGGCGTGGGGGGACACCCCGTTTGCGTTCGTCAACGGCACCGATACCTACATTTTCGCTGAATCGCTGGTGAGTACCTTCACCGCGGCCAACGAGCGCGTGTGGTTTGCCCGATACGACTTCGACTTCGCCGCCGTGGGCGTCCCCGGGCTGACCCTGGGGGTCAAATACGCCAAGGGTGAAGACGTCGACCCGACAATGGTCAACACTTCACAAGCCGCAGGGCTTCGCGCCAGCGGTGAGTCCGGCAAGGAATGGGAGCGCATGACCGACATCACCTACGTCGTTCAGGGCGGGCCGGTCAAAGGGCTTGCCGTGCAATGGCGCAACTCCACCAACCGTTCAACCTACGCCGACAGCGCCAACGAGAACCGCCTGATCCTGCGCTATACGTTCAACTACTGAATCAGCGCTGTGAGGTGCGGTAGGCGTGTGTGCCACGTTTACCCTCCTCTATCAGCGTGTTCGCCTCAGGCGTCCTCGTCTTCGACCTTGGCCGTGACCACATCGCCAATGGCATAGAAATGCCCGCCTGCAATGTAGTGCACGCTGCGCAGCGCAGGGTCCGCCTGTTCGAAATGCCAATGCCCGTCCTTGAATACCCGCGTATCGGCCCAGGCCGCGACCACTTCGCCAATGAACAGGTCGTAGGTGTCCTGATTATGCGGCTCCGGTATCAGCCGGCACAGCAACCAGGCCGCGCAACCGGCTACAAACGGTTGCTCGTGACCGGGCATGCGCATCAGCTCGACGCCTGCGCGTTGCAACTTGTCCGGGGTGTCGGCAAGGCTGCGGGTACCGACATCGTGGGTCAGCTGGACCTGAGCCGCCGTCGGTACCTGGATGACAAACAGCCCGCTTTGCTCGACAAGGCCGCGTGTCTGGGTGGCTTTGTCGAGTACGACGGTGAGTTTGGGCGGCAGGAAATCCAGGGCGCAGGCCCAGGCGGCGGCCATGACATTATCGACGCCGCCGTGGCAGGCCGATACCAGCACGGGCGGCCCGTGGTTGAGCAAGCGGTAAGCCTTGGGCAGATCAACCGGGGCGATAGAATCGTTCATGCAACACCTTGGTTCGGGTGAAAGATGAGCGATTGTAAGCGTTGTCGGCGACCGCCGCGCGTACGGTTTATGTGTGTGTGTAGGAGCGAGGCTTGCCCGCGAACAACGCTAACTCGGTGTAGCCGGTACACCGCAGCGTCTGTTTCGCCGGCAAGCCTGGCTCCTACAGCGCCTCGGCATCCAGCAGGAAACCGCCGCGCGCACGGTTTATCAGTGTTTGTAGGAGCGAGGCTTGCCCGCGAACAACGCTAACGCGCTGTAGCCGGTACACCGCAGCGTCTGTTTCGCCGGCAAGCCTGGCGTCTACAGTTCCTCGGCATCCAGCAGGAAGTAGCCGGTACACCGCAGCGTCTGTTTCGCCGGCAAGCCTGGCGTCTACAGTTCCTCGGCATCCAGCAGGAACAGGCTGTCGCTGCCGGCTTTGACCGTGGCGGTAAGCGACTGGACGCGTGGCAGCATCCGCGCAAAGTAGAAGCGCGCGGTGCCCAGTTTGCTGGCGTAGAAGCCTTTCTGTTCACCGTGCTCCAGTGCAACATCAGCCATCTGCGCCCACAGGTAGGCATACAGCGTATAGCCGAACACATGCAGGTACTCCACCGATGCCGCACCGATTTCGCGGGCATTGCCCTGGGAACGGTCGAGTACCCAGGCGGTCAGTTCATCCAGGTTGTTGACTGCCGCCAGCAGCGGCTCCTTGAACTCCGCACGTGATGGGTCAAGCGCATGCGCAAACGCCTTGATCTGCGCCGACAGCAAGGTGTAGGTGCGGCCACCGTCGGCCACCAGTTTGCGCCCCACCAGGTCCAGGGCCTGAATGCCGTTGGTGCCTTCGTAGATCTGGGTAATGCGGCAGTCACGAATCAACTGCTCCTGGCCCCATTCGCGAATGTAACCGTGGCCGCCAAACACTTGCTGGCCATGGACGGTGGTTTCCAGGCCCATGTCGGTCATGAACGCCTTGGCAATCGGCGTCAGCAATGCGACCTGCGCCTCGGCGTGGTTGCGCTCGGTGGAATCAGGGCTGTACTTGGCCAGGTCTAGCTGCAGGGCCACATAGGTGGAGAACGCCCGCCCGCCTTCGTTCAAGGCTTTCATGGTCAACAGCATGCGCCGCACATCGGGGTGGGCAATGATCGGGTCGGCCGCCTGAGCGGTCGCCACCGGGCCGGTGGGGGCGCGGCTCTGCAAGCGTTCACGGGCATACTCAATGGCGTTCTGGTAAGAACGCTCACCCAGCGCCAGCCCTTGAATGCCCACGCCAAGACGCTCGTAGTTCATCATGGTGAACATCGCGTTCAGGCCCTTGTTCAGGTCGCCGACCAGGTAGCCCGTAGCTCCATCGAAGTTCATCACGCAGGTAGCCGAGGCCTTTATACCCATCTTGTGTTCGATGGATCCGCAGCTGACGGCGTTGTCGTTGCCCAGCGAACCATCGGCGTTGACCAGCACCTTGGGCACCAGGAACAGCGAGATGCCTTTGGCACCTGCCGGTGCGTCCGGCAGTTTGGCCAGCACCAGGTGAATGATGTTTTCTGTCAGGTCCTGCTCGCCACCGGTGATGAAGATCTTCGTACCGGTGACACGGTAGCTGCCATCGGCCTGCGCTTCGGCGCGGGTGCGGATCAGCCCAAGGTCGGTACCGGCATGTGGCTCGGTCAGGCACATGGAACCGGTCCAGCGCCCCTCGTACATGGCCGGCAGGTAAGTGGCCTTGAGCGAATCGCTGGCATGGTTAAGCACTGACAATGCAGCGCCTGCGGTCAGCATCGAATACAACGCAAACGACAGGTTGCCGGCGTTGAGCATTTCTTCGACCTGCGCGCCGATCACCTTGGGCATGCCCATGCCGCCGAAGTCGCAATCGCCGCTTACCCCTACCCAGCCATCATCGGCGTAGGTGCGAAACGCCTGGGCAAAGCCGTCCGGGGTGATGACCTTGCCCTCTTCCCAACGGCAGCCCTGCTCATCGCCGCTGCGATTGAGCGGTGCGATGGTTTGCGCGATGACCTTGCCGGCCTGTTCGAGAATCGCCCTGGCGGTGTCGGCGTCGACCAGTTCGGCCAGCGCCGGCATGCGCGCCCACTGGGACGGGAGATCAAACACCTCGTTGAACAGGAACTCCATGTCACGCAGCGGCGGAAGGTAATCAGACATGATGCAAAGACTCGGCTTGTTGAGGGGAGTGTTGAGCACCCGCGTCGGTGACGGGGGTGGTCGCTGTGGCGGGCACCTTGCCGCGTACCTTGTGGTCGGGCAGCAGGAAGTGCGACAACGCCGGGATCAGGATCAATGCACCGAGCATGTTCCACAGGAACATGAAGGTCAGCAGGATGCCCATGTCGGCCTGGAACTTGATCGGGGACCAGGCCCAGCCGACAACGCCAGCCGCCAGGGTGATACCGACCAGGCCCACGACCCGTCCGGTGAACGCCACTGCGTTTTCATAGGCTTCGGAAAGCGGCATGCCTTTGCGTTGGTAGTGCAATTGCACGCTGAGCAGGTACAGCGCGTAGTCAACGCCGATGCCTACGCCCAGGGCGATTACCGGCAACGTGGCGACCTTCACACCGATGCCCATCATCACCATCAGTGCTTCACACAGCACCGAGGTGAGGATCAGCGGCAATACCGCCACCAGCGTGGCGCGCCAGCTGCGGAAGGTGATCAGGCAGAATAACGTCACCGCCAGGTACACAAGCAACAGCATGGTGCGGTTGGCATCACGGACGACGATATTGGTCGCGGCTTCGATACCGGCGCTGCCGGCGGCCAGCTGGAACTGCACTGCGTCGCTGTTGTTGGCCTGGGCAAAGCGTTCGACAATGGCAACCACCTGGTCGAGGGTGTCGGCCTTGTGGTCCTTGAGGTAGGCGATCACCGGCATCAGCGAGCAGTCGTTATTGAACAGCTCCGGCGCGTTCACCGAGGCCTGCTGTGCCGCGTAGTTGAGCACGTCCTGGTTGCGCTGGATGCTGTTGAGCTTGGGGTTGCCCTCGTAGGTACCGGCCGTGATCTGGCGTACCGCATTGGTCAGCGACAGTGTGGTTTGTACCCCGGGGTACTGCTGAAGCTCCCAGGCCAGACGGTCGGCAAGCACCAGCGTCTGGTAACGCAGGCAGCCTTCAGGCGCGGTCTTGATCATCACCGCAAAGGTGTCACTGGACAGCGCGTAATGACCGGTGATGTAGGCATTGTCGCGGTTGTAGCGCGAATCGGCGTGCAGCTCTGGCGCACCGCTGTCGAGATCACCAATTTTCAGCTGCATGCTCAGGGCAAAGCCCCCTGCCCCCAGGACACCGGCCACCAGCAACGCGGCGGTTGCCCATTTACGCGTGGTAAAGCGATCGAGCAGGTCCCAGAGTTTGCCAAAGCCGCGGTGTTCTGCAGCCCTCGAGTCGATGCGCAGGGCTCGCTCGGCGGCCTTGCGGCCCACGCCGACATACGACAGGGCCACCGGCATCAGCAACAGCGAAGTGAAGATCAGCACCGCAACGCCAATACTGGCGGCGATCGCCAGGTCCTTGATCACCGGGATGTCGATCAGCATCAGTACGGCAAAGCCCACCGCATCCGCCAACAGCGCGGTCACACCGGCGATGAACAAACGGCGGAAGGTATAGCGTGCCGCCACCTGACGATGGGTGCCGCGGCCGATGTCCTGCATGATGCCGTTCATTTTCTGCGCGGCATGCGACACGCCGATGGCAAAGATCAGAAACGGCACCAGAATCGAGTACGGGTCAATGGCATAGCCCAGCCAGGCGACGATCCCCAGTTGCCAGATCACCGCCGTCAGCGAACAGAACACCACCAGCAAGGTACTGCGTACGCAGCGGGTATAGAGGTAGATGATCACCAGCGTGGTCACCACTGCCAGGGCAAAGAACAGCATCACCTGGATCAGCCCGTCGATCAGGTCGCCCATCAGTTTGGCGAAGCCGATCACGTGAATCTTGTAGTGGCCCTGCGCTTCGTACTGGCTGCGCAGTTGTTCAAGCTTTTGCGAAAATGCGTGGTAGTCGATACCGCGGCCAGTGGCCGAGTTGTGGTCGAGCAACGGAACGATCAACATGCTCGACTTGAAGTCGCGGGCCACCAGGCTACCGACGATGTTGGCGCGCTCGATGTTCTGGCGCAGTTGCTCGATATCGGCAGTCGAACCCTGGTAGCTGTCAGGCATGACCGGGCCACCCTGAAAGCCTTCCTCGGTCACTTCGGTCCAGCGCACTGCCGGGCTCCAGAGTGATTTCATCCAGGCACGGTCTACGCCCTGGCTGAGGAACAGTTCATCGCTGATGTGACGCAGGGTTTGCAGGTAGGCGGGGTCGAAGATATCGCCCTGGGTGTTCTCTACCACTACCCGCAACGAGTTGCCCAGGCCGCGCAACGACTGGCGGTTCTCCAGGTAGTTCTGGATGTAGGGGTGGCTCTGGGGGATCATTTTTTCGAAGCTGGGCCGCAGCTCCAGACGCGTCACGGCCATAAAGCCCAGCACCAGGGTAGCCAGCAGCATCAGCACCATGAACGGCAGTCGATGGTTGAACACCAGGCGTTCCAGCCCGTTGCCTGAGCGCGCGTCGAATTCACCGAGGGTGCGAATCACCGGCAACGTGTCTTGTTGGATATTGGCCATCAGGGTTATCTCTTGTTATGTGGACGGCGGTTACTCAACGGCGAGCGTGCGTACGCCGCGCTCACCCACCAGCACCAGATCGGTTGCGGCATCAAACGCCGCGCCGGTGATCGGGGTACGGGTGATTTGACTCACCTGGACAAAACTGGCGCCGTCGTCGTGGCTGACCAGTACATGCCCGGCCTGGCTCATCAGCCAGAGCTTGCCGGCACTGTCGAGGTTGGCGGCGGTGATGCTGTTGGCAAGGCCGGTATCGACCATCTGCCAGTTTTCGCCGCCATCGGTGCTGCGCACCACATGACCGCGCAGGCCATAGGCCAGCAACACGCCTGGTTTGCCGACAGCGCCGAAAAAGGTGCCGGCGTACGGCGTGGTCAGGCGAGTGAAATGTTCGCCATCAGCGGCCAGCTTGAGCAGCAGCCCCTGTTCGCCGGTGATGTACAGCGCCCCGTCGATACTGGCCAGGCTGGTCAGGTGCAGGGCTTGCGGGTTGTCGGTGCGCTCCAGCCATGGGGTCCAGTGCTGGCCGCCATCACGGGTGTGCAGCAACAGGTTGAACACACCGACGGCAAAGCCGTTTTGCTCATCGGCGAACCACACATCCAGCAAGGGCTTGTCGGCGCCCTCTGCAACCAGGCGTTCACCTTCGCCCACCAGTTGCGCCAGGCGTTCGTCGTTGGGCGCTGCCTGGGCCTGGGCACGGTAATAGGCCAGCACCTGCTCGCCCAGTACGCGACCGTCCAGTTGTTTTTGCCAGGTTTTGCCGCCGTCCTGGCTATGAACTATCACCCCATCGTTACCCACTGCCCAACCTTGTTCGGCACTGGGGAAACTCACGGCATTGAGATCGGCACTGGCCGGCACACTGGCTTGTTGCCAATGACCGCCGTGGTCGTCGGAATACAGAATGTGGCCACGCGGGCCGACCGCCACCATGCGCGCACCGGCGCTGGTCACATCACGCAACGGGCTAACCGTCGTCAAGGCACTCGGCGCGGCCGGCAGATCCAGTACATCCGTGTAAGGCGCGGCCTGGGCCGTACCTTGAAGGGCTGCCCACGTCAGCATCAACGCGGTGCATCGTTTGACAAAATACATACCCGGTCCTCCGGATCGCCGCTGCACGCAGCAGGCTGCTCTACAAAGCGTCCGGCGTCGCAAGCGAGGCCGGACTTCATCTACGTTGCCGTCGACTCAGCGAATACCAGCACCCGCCAGCGACTCCGGCGACCACTGGGTTTTCGACAGCGGGTCGATGTAACGGATACCGCCGTAAGCGCCTACCACACCGTTGAGGTTGTAGGTGCCGCCAATCAGGTCGTAGATCATGAACGGCGTAGAGTCCGGGGTGCGTTTGTCATAGCTCTGGCTGAGGAAGGCGAACGAACCACGGTACAGCTGGCCACGGGCGTCATACTGGTCCGATGCCAGAGCGATCCAGCTGTCTTCGTCGAGGTAGAAGCGACGCTTGTGGTAGATGTGACGCGCGCCATCCTTGAGTTTGCCTTCCACCACCCAGACCCGGTGTTTTTCCCAGCGCACGAAGTCCGGTGCCAGGTGGTTCGGGGTGATCAGCTGTTTGATGTCGGTGTTGTAGGTCAGTTTGTAGGTGTTGTACGGCACAAACATTTCCTGCTTGCCGACCAGGGTCCAGTCGTAGCGGTCCAGCGCACCGTTGAAGACGAACACGTCATCGTAGGTGCCCGAGCCCGAAGTCCCTGGGTTAGGGGTGTCATAGGCCAGGTTAGGCGCGAGTTTCACCCGGCGCTGGCCGGGCAGGTATTGCCAGGCGCTGCGAGGTTGTACCAGCGGGTTGGCAGCATCACGCAGCATCATTGCCTCACCGGCGCGACGGGCCGGCGCGGTGTACACCAGTTTCATCTGGTAGTAAGTGTCTTTGGAGCCGATCGGCTTGTTCATGTCCTCGTAGATCGGGTAGCTGATGTTCGCCTGACCGGTGGTGGACAGGGTCGGCACACCGGCGGCGTCGACGTTCCAGGAGTCATATTTGGCCGCCATGCTCACGCCCTGATAGCGCAGGAGGAAGTTCCACATGGCCTCGGCACCGGTCTGCGGAATCGGGAACGGAATGCCCGGCAGCACGTTTTCAACAGCCGAGCCACCTTCCTGGCTGCGCGCACCGACGGCGTTCTTCACCGTGTTGTCGAGTACAGGCTGCGGCAGCGCCACAGTACGGTGGGTCGGGTAGACATCAACCTTGAAGGTCGGAAAGCGCTTGAGCAGCTCAAGGGTGGTGGCGGTCAGCTGGCCTTTGTACTGGTCGGCGTTCTTGGCGTCGATGACCATCAGCGGCTTTTCACCGGCAAACGGGTCGGGGCGCATGCTGTCGCCGCTTTTGAAACTGGCTGGCGGGGTAACCAGACCACCCTGGTAGGCAGGAATCGAGCCGTCGGCATTGGCCGCTTTTTCGGCGCCGATCTGGGTCAGGTTGTTGCCCAGGCGGGCAGCCTGGTCAGCGGATACGGCAGCGTGGGCGGCATTGAAGGCGGCCAGCGACAGGCACGTGGCCAACAGAGTACGCATGTAGTTCATGATGTTCTCCAGCGTGATGACTGAAAATGCAGTGACTTAAAGACTTGAATGCAGTGACTTAAAAAGTGGTTTTAAGGGTCAGATAAAGCGCACCACGGTCTTCGGTGGTGGCACCGCCACCAGAGAAGGAGGCGTAGCCGCCGCCGTAGCAGGTGTAGTCCTGCTCACCATCCAGGGCATTGGGAGCCGCGCCATCGGTCTGGCCGTTTTTGCACGACTGGGTTTTGCCGAAGCTGTCGACGTACTTGAGGTCGACGAAATACTGGTTGTAAACCGCAGCGCTGACGCCTACGGCATAGTTGCCGGTGTCTTCGGCGCCGCCGCCCTGCACAGGCGACACGCCGTCGATACCGACGTTGATCGACAACGGCATGCTCATGTCGACACCCGGCATGACCTGGTACCAGGTCGGCGTGAAGTTGACAGCGATGCCCCAGTTGTCACGGGTCGGCTTGTCGATGCCGCGGTAGCTGCTCTTGCCCTTGTACAAGGCCTCGTTATGGCTATCGAGCTTGAGCAGGTTGCTGTAGAACAGTTCGCCGAGCAGGGTTGCGCCGTCGAACAACGGTGTGTCACCAATGGTCATCAGGCCATTGAGGGTCCAGTGCAGGGTCTCGCCGGTGGCAGCCAGGCCGTCGCCATCCTTGGGTACGTCATAGATCACGCCGCTGGCTGGCGAGCGCGGCGGCAACAAGCCGAAACCGCCACCCAGGCCACTTTGCCCCGGTGCACTGACAATGGCCGGAATACTGGCCAGCGGCATGTTGTGGCGGATGTTCAGGTCGCTGCCGACACTGATACCGGCGACATCCTTGGACAGGCTAAGGCCGTAGACATCGATGTTGTCGGCGTAGGCAAACTGGTAGGTCGGGGTTTTCAGCGAGTTGTAAAGGTTGCCGACGGCACCGTTACGGTTGGCCGGTGGTGTACCGAACGGGCCGCTGGACACCGTCAGGCCACGGGCATCGAGCCAGGCTTGCGGGAGGATTTCCGAGGTTTTGCGGTAGTAGAAGCCCAGGGTGCCGCCGAGCCATTCTGGCGACCACTTGGCCATGACGCCCCAATCACCGGACTTGTCCGGGGTCAGGTCTTCGCCACGGCGAATGGTGGTCAGGGCGCCACGCACCGGAATCAATCCAGGGGTGCCGGTATGGCCGAGCAGGAAGCTTTGTGCGCCCTCACCTACCACGTCGGAGCTACCGTAGTAAGTACCGGCTTCTGGCAAGCGGGCGGCGTCCCAGTCGAAGAAGTATTGCGCGCCGAGGGTCAGTTCCGAGTTGACCAGGAACGAGGTGGACAGCTGGTTACGCGGCACGAACAGTTCTTTGGCTTCGGTGCCGGGCGATGCCGCCAGCTTGGCCAGGTCCAGACCCGACTGGCCGTAGCTCAGCGAGTGCACCGGGTTGAGCAGTGTTTCACCCCAGAACAGGTTGTGCTGGCCGAGTTTGCCGCTGAGTTCGGAACTGTCGCCGATTTCAGTACGGGCAAACACAAAGGCATCGAGCACTTCGCCTGACGGGCCGTTGTAGTAGCGCTGGGCGTAGTTGCTCAGGTGCGAGCTGCCCAGCGGCGTACCGGTACCTGGCAGGCCATTGAGGCTCGGGTTGATCCCGGAGGTGTCGCCATTGCCGTTGACGAACGGGTTGGAATTGGAGCCGGTGTTTTCGTACGCCTTGTCATACCAGCTGGCGGTACTGACGCGAAAACCCATGCTGCCCTGGTAGATCACGTCCAGCTCGGTGAGCAGGTCGACACGGTTGGTGATGTTGGTGCCCGCCTTGCGGAAGTTGTAGTCGCCGTCGTTGTTGTTCGGCGTACCCAGCATGCGTTTGTCGGCACTTTCGGTGCGCACGCCGTAGTTGTACTTCACGGTGTTATCGAAGCGAACGGACCAGTCCTCGCTTCCGGTATCGACTTCAAACGCCTGGGCGCCAGGCATTGCGAGCAAACCGAGGGCGCAAGCGAGCAGACGACGCTGTGCAACCACAGCGCTAGGAATGCGGTGTTTGGGCATTACGATGACTCCACGTATTGTTATTGTTGTTTTCGCCGCCCGTCGGGTGCGGGCGTTGGTCAAGCGTCCGTGCAGTGCTGCGGGGTTAGCAGTCCAGGGTCTGGATAAAGTTTTCGGCCTGGGGCCAAGGCCCGTACCCAGAAGCAGGGTTCAGGTGGCCGACAGCGCCCAGCTCGACCAGCTGGCTACCCCAGCCTCGTGCCATGGCGGTGACAGCCTCAAGGCTGGCCAGGTGGTCATTGCTGCTGGCCGCAACAATGCTCGGGAACGGCAGTGGTGTGATCGGCAACGGCGCCCAGCCATTGGCACGCAGCGTGTCAGGGCTTGGGTAGGCCGCCGGCCATTCGGCTTGCAGATCCGGTGGTGCCGCCAGCAACGCGCCTTTGATCGGCCGCTGATAGCGCGCCGCCCAGTGAGCTACCATCAGTACACCGGCGCTGTGCGCCACCAGTACTACCTCGCCATCGATCTGCTCGAGTGCGTGCTGGATCGCTTCGACCCGGGCGTTGCAATCAAGACCGTTGACTTGTAACGGCGCAACCGCGCGCACCTTGGCAAGGCGAGCCTCAAGCAGGGTCTGCCAGTGCTCGGCGACATGATCACGCAGGCCGGGGACGATCAGGACAGTAGCGGCGGTATGCAATTTTTCCACGTCAACACCTATGCTCTAGAAAGACCGCTCGCCGAGTAAGGCGAACGCTTCGAGAGTCACAGTAATCAGCGCTCCCCCTGGGTGCTTTACATTGAGCGTCAGTGACTTTTCATTTGATGACAAGCGTGTGTGCAGGCGCCCCAAGCCCCGGATTAGGCGGCTGCAAACAGCTTTTCATTTGGCGACACACAGGCTATAAATCCTTACCCGTCGCAGAAACGGGACGCCTAATGAGAACGCGTGGAAAACAATAAATGGCCGCCCTTGTCCGTGCTGCAAGCTTGACCAACTACCTTGAGGTGTCCCGGCACCTGGGTATCAACCCTCATGCACTGCTGGCCCAGGTGGGCCTCAGTGCGGCGCTGCTCGAAGACCCCAACCAACGCCTGTCGGCGACCACGGTGGTGACCTTGCTGGAAGAGTCCGCCCGGGTCAGCGGCTGCGAGACCTTTGGCCTGCGCATGGCCGAACTGCGCCAGCTATCCGACTTTGGCGAGATCAGCCTGCTGCTCAGCCATCAGCGCACTTTGCGCGATGCGTTGCGGGTGATCGTGCAGTACCGTCACTTGCTCAATGACGCCCTGGCCATTGATGTCGAAGAAGCGGGCAAGACCGTGATCATTCGCGAAGAAGTGGTCAGCGATCATTCCCGCAGCAGCCGTCAGGCCACGGAGCTTGCGATTGGCGTGATGCTGCGCTTTTGCGCCGCGTTGCTGGGCGCCCATTGGCACCCGATCAGCGCCAACTTCACCCACAGCGCCCCTGCCGACCTTGCCATTCATCGGCGCATTTTTGGTTGCAAGCTGGTATTCGGCAGTGAGTTCAACGGTATCGTCTGCCCGTCGGCTGACCTCGACACCGCCAACCCCCTGGCCAACGATGCCATGGCCCGGCTGGCGCAGCGCTACCTGGACAGCTTGCAGGCCAGCGGCAACCTGTCGCTGGAAAACGAAATGCGCAAGACCATCTACCTGTTGCTGCCGATGGGGCGCGCCACCATTGAACAGGTGGCCCAGACCCAGAGCATGAACGTACGCACCCTGCAGCGACGCCTTGAGGAATGCGGCGTGACCTTCAGCGACCTGATCAACAGCGTGCGCCGGGACCTGGTGATCCGTTACCTGGAAAACCCCAATTACACGCTGGGGCGCATTGCCGACATGCTGGGTTACTCGATGCCCAGCTCGTTCACCCGTTGGTTCATAGCCCAGTTCGGTATGCCGCCGGCGTTGTGGCGGAATCAGAATGGGGTGCAGGGGAAATAATCAACGCTGCACTCACGGCCTGCAGGAGCGTTCAGGCAAAAAAAAGCACGCCTGGGCGTGCTTTGAAAATGCCGGAAGCCGGCGCCTCACAACCCCCAATGCATCAGCGCCAGCACCAGCAACACGAGGAACACCGTCTCGCCCACCATCAAGGCAATGGGCTTGAAGCCGACCTTGGCCAGTTCCTTGAGCTGGGTCTTCATCCCCAGTGCACTGATCGCGACCACCAGGCACCAGCGCGACAGGTCGTTGATACCGCCCTGCACTATTGTCGGCACCCAGCCGGTGCTGTTCAGGCACGCCAGCAGCACAAAACCCACCGCAAACCATGGCAACAGCGGCGGCCGCTTGCCGCTGGTGTCGTCGCCTGAGCGCCGGGTAATCATCGCGGCGCAGACAATCACCGGCAGCAGCATCGCCACCCGCATCAGCTTGACCACCGTGGCAATGTCCCCGGTTTCGGTCGACATGCTGTACCCCGCCCCCACCACTTGCGCGACATCGTGAATGGTGGCGCCAAGGAATACTCCGGCCTGGGGCGGCGTCAGCTCAAGCCAGGTGGCAATCATCGGGTACAGGATCATCGCCAGGGTCGACAGCGCCGACACGCCGATTACGGTGAACAGCGTCGCGTGTTCTTTCTGTTTGTGCGGCGGTAGCGCCGCCGCCAGTGCCAGTGCTGCCGAAGCACCGCAAATTGCCGTGGCACCGCCCGTGAGCATGCCGAACAAGCGGTTGAAGCCCAGGGCCTTGGCCACCACCATCGACACACTGATGGTCACAGCGACGATGATCACCACCAGTGCCACCGGCTTCCAGCCAAGGCTGGCGATCTGTTCCAGGGTGATGCGCATGCCCAGCAACGCAACGCCGATGCGCAGCACCGTGCGGGCGGTGAATTCGATGCCGACCTTGCAGCGGCCGTCGACGGAGAGAAAATTCAGCGCCATGCCCAGCAACAAGGCAAACAGCATTACCGGCGCGCCGTAGTGCTCGCTGAGAAAGCTGGCCGCTGCGGCGGCAATCAGGCTGACCAGAAAACCTGGCGCCAGCTCGCGTACCCGGTTGTTGACGGCGGTAATCGCGACAGTGCTCATTGGCCAGCCTCCTCATAGACGATGTACAGCTGATCACCCTGCTGCTCGACCGGGTAGCTGTTCACCTTGAGCGCGGTGGAATTGAGCAGGTAACCGCTGGCCAGGTCGAAACGCAGGCCATGGGCGCAACACTGGATCACCCGCCCTTCCAGGCGCCCGCCACACAGCGAGGCACCTTGATGCGGGCAGCTGTCATCGATGGCGTAGAAGCTATCGGCGACATTGAACAGCGCCAGACTCTTGCCTTCGAACGCCAGCAGCGCACGGCCGCCGCGCTCGGGTACCTTGTGCGCGGGCACGGGGTAGCGAAGGCTCATGCCGGCACCGCCTCGTCCAGGGCTTCACGCATGGCTTCCAGCAGTACGGCGGGTGGCTGTGCGCCCGAGACCGCGCGACGCTGGTTGAGGACGAAGCAAGGCACACCGTCGGCAGCGTGGGCATTGCCGCCCATGAACGGGCTGGCATCGCCGCGCAGGCAATCGGCAATTTGCGTCGGGCTCAAACCGCAGTTGCGGGCGATGTGCAGCAAGGTGACCGGGTCACCGAGGTCCTTGCCTTGCTCAAAGTAGGCAGCGAACAGGCGTGCCAGCAAGGCTTCGACCACCTGCGTGTCACCCAGCGCAATGGCGCGCTGGAGCAAACGGTGGGCATCGCCGGTGTTGGGCATGCGCGTGATGCGCGAAAAGTCGATGTCGACCCCGGCCGCTTGCGCTGCGGCCCGCACCTGGGCCTGTCGAACGCGCACAGCTTCATCGCTGCCCAGGCGTTTGCGGTAGAACGCTTCGAAGGGTTGCCCGGTGACAGGCATGTCCGGCAGCAATTGCACGCCGCGCCAGCGCACGCTGACTTCAGCATCAGGCTGCTCGACACGCAGCTGCTCAAGGGCGACCTGCAGGTGACGCTGGCCGATCAGGCACCAAGGGCAGATAAAGTCGAAAAATACTTCGATGGACAACACGCGCTTCACGGTTTTACCTCCTGAATCGGCGCCACTTCAGGCGTCACTTCCTGCAGGTTTTGCAGGCGGGCCATGTCGTTGTGGTAGTGGCGCTTGGCAACAAAAAACACAGCGGCGGCAAAGATGCTGATCAATGGCACCAGCTGGAACGCGGCGTGCAAACCGATCACGTCGGAAACACGCCCGGTAATCAACGGCCCGGTGGCCAGCCCCAAGAGGTTGTTGGCCAGGGTCAGGGTGGCGAACGCGGTACCGTGCACCGAGTAATGCGTAAGGTTGGCGACCATCGCGCTGGACGGGCCATTGGTGCCCGCAGCGATCATCATGCCCAGGCAGATCAGCACCAGTTGCGCAGTGCCGGTTGGCAAGGCGAACGCCAGCGACAACAACAGGCAGCTGCCCAGGCAATAACCGATGGCCAGGCTGATCTTGCGGTCCGGGCGCTGGCGCCCCAGGCGGTCGCAGAGCATGCCGCAGAGGATGATGCCAATGCCGCTGCACAGCACGATGATAGCGGCGACCACGCCGGCACGGTCTGTACCCATGGCGTAATAGCGGTTCAGGTAGCTGGGCATCCAGACAATCACCGTACCGCCGACGAACAACTGCAGGCCGCTGCCGACGTAGGCGGCAATCACCGAGCGGCTGCTGTACAAGGTGTGCAATGGACGCGCGATTTTCTTCGCGGCGTCGTTCATGCGTTTCGGGGCGATTTTCGCTTCTTTGACCACCAACGGGTACAGCACCGCCAGCAACAAGCCAAACAAGGCCATGCCGGCAAAGGCCCAGCGCCAGCCCAGGTGCTGGGCCAATACACCACCCAGCGCCATGCCCAGCACCGAGCCGAACATGCCGCCAGCCATAAAGGCACCGGCCAGGGTCGCGCGCATGTCGCGGGGGAACACCGCCACCACCACAGCGATACCGACGCTGCCGTAGGCGGCTTCACCGACGCCGACCAGGAAACGGGCGACGAACATCTGTTCATAGTTTTCTGCCAGGGCGCAGCCCAGGGTGGCGAGGCTCCAGAGGATGGCCATCAGCACCAGGCTCTTGACCCGGCCAAAGCGGTCGGCGAGCAATGAAAGCGGGAACGTCAGCAAGCCGACCATCAGGGCAACAATGCCACTGAGCAGGCCAAGCTGGCTGTCACTCAGGGCCCATTCGCCCTTGAGCAGAGGAAAGACGGCGTTGAGCACTTGGCGCGACATGTAGTCGGAAATCAGCAGGCCAAAGGTCAAGGCGAAGACAAACCAGGCATAACGCCGTGGAATGCCACGAGAAGTATCGACACCATCATCTGTGGCGTTGGCAAGATAGGCGGCCATGCTGCCTCCTTAGTTGTCTGGCATAGATGTTTTTGTTATTCAAAAGCCTGACGTTCAGCGCTGTGTTCGGTGGCAGGTCGGCCCCCCGTCAAGGGCCGACCCGTTACCGGTCAGCTGCGCTGAGGTACACCCTTTTGACCTGGCAGGCGGTTAGGCGCCATTCCGTTGGCCTTGAGCGTTTCCTCGATGCTGCTGTATTGCTCGCCAATGCGGTAAATGGCACGGGCTTCTTTGCCGTTGGCGATCTCGCGGCCCAGTTCATGGGCAATACGTACGGTTTGCTGGATCTGTTGCACCGAGGAGAAACGCTTGCCTTGGTGGTCGATGATCGTGTCTTCGTTACCGCAACGTGCGTGCAGGCCCATGGCCATGGCCATGGCGTTGAATGGCAGCACGTTCTTGAGCAGCGACTCGGAGGTCAGGGTGCAGCCATCCGGGGCGCGGTGGATGAAGTTGAAGAAGTTGAATGGGTTCGGGCCGTCGAAGCCGCCACCGATACCGATCCAGGTCAGGTTCAGCGGGCCCATGTAGTCGCCGCGGCGCACGATGCGCTCGAGGGTTTCCAGGGCGTGCATGCCGGTCAGCTGGAAGTGCGGCTGAATGTTGCTGGCCTGCAGGCGGCGCAGGTGCTCGCGCACCCAGGCCGGGCCGGCCGGTACGGTCATTTCACTGTAGGCAGCCTGAATCGCCGGGTGGGACAGCGAGGTGCCCTCCAGGTATTCCGGGTACAGCAGCTCCATGATGTTCATCTGGGTGGTGTTGATCGCCACCGTCACCTGGTCAGGCTTTGGCGTCAGCTCGGCGAGCATGTGACGGGTATCGTCCGACAGCCATTTGGCCGCCTCGCCGTCGCTTTCCGGGGCAAACGAGATCGAGCCGCCGACCTGAATGATCATTTCCGGTACCGCTTCGCGCACACCGGCAATCAATTCGTTGAATTTCGACAGGCGTTTGGAGCCTTTGCCATCCAGTTCACGTACGTGCAGGTGCAGCACCGTGGCGCCTGCTTCGTAGCAGTCAACGGCCTTTTGAACCTGCTCGTCCATGGTCAGCGGGATGTCTTCAGGGAAGTCCTCAGGCATCCACTCCGGGCCATACGGGGCCACGGTGATGACCACCTTTTCCATGTTTTCCGGGTGCAGCGAATCGTCGAAGAATTGCATGTTTCCGTCCTCGGTCTTGTTATTGTCGTATTCGGTGAACGCGCCAGTCGGCGACTGGCCTGCGCTTAAAACGTACGGTCACCCTTGATCCCGGCGCGCTCCATCTTGCGGTGGCAGGCGGGGTAGTCCATGACCGCGTAGTGCTGGGTACTGCGGTTGTCCCAGATCGCGATGCTGTTGGGCTTCCAGCGCCAGCGCACCTGGTACTCGGGCAGATAGGCCTGGCTGATCAGGTAGCGCAGCAGATCGCCGGCACCGGGGTTGGCGTCCTGGCCGAAACGTATCCGCTGCGGCGTGTGGTAATTGGTGAAATGGGTGGTAAAGGCGTTGACGAACAGCACCTGCTCACCGGTTTCCGGGTGGGTACGCACCACCGGGTGCTCGGCATCCGGGAACTGGGCCTTGAGCGCCAGGCGTTTCTCGATCGGCATCGCGGCGCCAAAACTGGCCTCGATGCTGTGACGGGCGCGCAGGCCTTCGATTTTTGCCTTCACGTCGTCCGGCAGGTTCTGGTAGGCCAGCACCATGTTCGCCCACATGGTGTCGCCGCCCACCGGCGGGCATTCCACGCAGCGCAGCACGCAGCCCATGGGCGGTGCTTCGCGCCAGGTAGCGTCAGTGTGCCAGGCGTTTTCATAACGGTCGGCCGGCTGGTCCGGACGCTTGTAGATCTGCACCAGGCCCGGATGCTCCGGGTCGCTACCGGCGACCGGGTGATCTTCCAGGTCGCCAAAGCGGCGCGCGAACGCTACGTGTTCGGCACGGGTGATGTTCTGGTCACGCAAAAACAGTACCCGGTGCTTGAGCAGCTGCGCACGCAGCTGCTCGAACAGGTCGTCGTCGTGCACTGCATCGGCCAGGTTGACCCCGGACACTTCGGCGCCGATGGCGCACGTCAATTGTTCGATGTGCATGCTGAGGCCCTCTTCAGATGACGAAGATCGACGAACCGGTGGTTTTGCGCGCTTCCAGGTCACGGTGGGCCTGGACGGCGTCCTGCAGGGCGTAGTGCTGATTGATCTCGATCTTGATCCGGCCGCTGCTGACGTGATCGAACAACTCGCCGGCAAGGTCGGCTTTCTCGACCGGGTCGGCAATGTAGTCGGCCAGCGCCGGACGGGTCATGAACAAAGAACCTTTCATGGCCAGGATCTGTGGATCGAACGGCGGGATGGTGCCCGAAGCGGTACCGACACACACCAGCAGGCCGCGGCGCTTGAGCGAGTCGAGCGACGACATGAAAGTGGTTTTGCCGACGCTGTCGAACACCACGTTGGCGCCAACGCCATCGGTGAGTTCGCGCACGCGCTTGGCCACATCTTCGTGGCTGTAGTTGATGGTGTGGGTGCAGCCGTGAGCCTTGGCGACTTCGGCCTTGGCATCGGTGGACACGGTACCGATGACATTGACGCCCAGCAGCTTGGCCCACTGCGACACGATCAGGCCTACGCCACCGGCAGCGGCGTGCAGCAACAGAGTATCGCCCGGTTTGAAGTCGTACAGGCGGCGCATCAGGTAGGCTGACGTCAGGCCGCGCATGGTCATTGCCGCAGCGGTTTCAAAGGCGATGGTTTCCGGCAGCTTGATCAGCGCAGCGGCGCCGATCAGGCGCTCGGTGCAATAAGCGCCCAGGGTATTGAGAAACCCGGTGTAGGTGACGCGGTCGCCCACGGCGACGTTGGTGACACCCTCACCCACTGCCTGGACCACACCGGCCGCTTCCACGCCCATGCCATTGGGCATCGGGATCGGGTAGGTGCCGTTACGAAAATAGGTGTCAGCGTAGTTCAGGCCAACCGCAACCTGGCGCAGGCGGACCTGGCCCGGGCCGGGCTCACCGACTTCGGCGTCCTCGTAGCGCAGGACTTCAGGGCCACCCGGTTCGTAGAAGCGTACGACTTTAGACATGCTTGTCACTCCGTTCTTGTTCTTGATGCACTGCGTCAGTACAGGTTGGCTGGACAATAAGCCCTACGCTTTCAAGGTGCTTCTCATCCCGCGACAAGCCTTTTTCATTTCGTGACAACCCCTCTGCGCTGGCTGCTGCACGGGCTTTTCTACGCCTCAAGTGCATGGCTGTAGCAACGAGCAATGCGATGTCCTCGCCCAGAAACAACAAAACCGGCACAAGGCCGGTTTTGTTTTATGCGCAACGCAGGATGTCTACATCTCCACCTGCGTACCCAGCTCGATCACGCGGTTGAGCGGCAATTTGAAGTACTTGAGGTTGCTGTTGGCGTTCTTCAGCAAAAAGGCAAACAACCCTTCGCGCCAGCGCGCCATCCCGATGCGCTTGGTCGGGATGACCGTCTCGCGGCTCAAGAAGAACGTCGTGACCATGGGGCTGAAGTCCAGGCCCGGTACGTGACACAGCTGCAATGCGGCCGGTACATCGGGTTCCTCGATAAAGCCGAAGTTGAGGTTCACCCGGTAAAAGCCGTCGCCGAAGTCCTGCACCTCGAAACGCTCAGCCACCGGCACCCGTGGGCGATCCTGCGACACCACCGTGAGCAACACCACCCGCTCGTGCAGTACCTGGTTATGCAGCAGATTGTGCAGCAAGGCGTGAGGCACTGCGTCGGAACGGGCCGTAAGAAACACAGCCGTACCCTGCACGCGGTGCGGTGGCTGGGCGGCAATACTGCTGATGAACAACGGCAACGGCAGCGCAGACTCGTCAAGGCGCTCAACGATGATCTTGCGGCCCCGCTTCCAGGTGGTCATCAGGATGAACAGTGCGGTACCGGCGATCACCGGGAACGCCCCGCCCTGGAAGATCTTCGGCGCGTTGGCGGCAAAGTACAGGCAGTCGACCAGCAGGAAACACACCAGCAACGGTATCGCCAGCCAGCGCGGTGCTTTCCACAACAGCAGCACCACCGCCGCCGACAGCAGCGTGGTAATGAGCATGGTACCGGTCACCGCCACGCCATAGGCGGCAGCCAGGGCGCTGGAGGACTCGAAGCCGATCACCAGCAGCACCACACCTACCATCAGCGCCCAGTTCACTGTGCCGATGTAGATCTGCCCTTGCTCCTGACTTGAGGTGTGCTGGATGAACATGCGCGGCACATACCCCAGCTGGATCGCCTGGCGCGTCAGCGAAAACGCGCCGGAAATCACCGCCTGGGAGGCGATGATGGTCGCCAGGGTGGCCAGCCCGACCATGGGCAGCAAAGCCCAGCCCGGTGCCAGCAGGTAGAACGGGTTACGCACCGCCTCAGGGTTGCCGAGGATCAGCGCGCCCTGGCCGAAATAGTTGAGCACAAGCCCCGGTAACACCAGAAGGATCCAGGCCCGGGCAATCGGCTTGCGCCCAAAGTGGCCCATGTCGGCATACAGCGCCTCGGCACCGGTCAGTGCCAGCACCACGGCGCCGAGAATGGCCACGCCGATACCCGGATGCACCACGAAAAATTGCACGGCCCTGGCCGGGTTGAGCGCCAGCAGCACTTCCGGGCGCTGGACGATGCCATACACACCCAGCGCGCCAAGTACGCTGAACCACAGGACCATGACCGGTCCGAAAAGGATGCCGATGCGCGCCGTGCCGTGCTTTTGAATCAGGAACAGCGCGACCAGCACCACCAGTGAAATCGGCACGACCCAGTGTTCGATGCCATCGAAAGCCAGTTGCAGGCCTTCAACCGCCGAAAGCACGGAGATTGCCGGGGTAATCATGCTGTCGCCGTAGAACAGTGCGGCGCCAAACAAGCCCAGTAGCACCAGTATTCGACTCAACCGCGGGTACGGCGCCGCCGCACGGCGGGCAAGGGCTGTCAGAGCCATGATGCCGCCTTCGCCCTGGTTGTCGGCGCGCAGCACGAACAGCACGTACTTGAGCGTCACCACCCAGATCAGCGACCAGAACACCAGCGACAGGATACCCAGTACGCCGTCATGGTTGGCTTGTACGCCGTAATGGCCGGCGAACACTTCCTTGAGGGTATACAGCGGGCTGGTGCCGATATCGCCGTAAACCACGCCGACGGCAGCAATCAGCAGGCTTATTGAGGAAGTTTTTACGGGGGGATGGGCGCTTGCAGAGGATACGGCTTGGCTCACGGTGGGACGTCTCGGCTACAGAATGCGGCGCAAGTATCCCTGACCGCGTGACGGCCCTTCGTAAAAAGTGCGTAAAATTTTTTGCGCCTGATCGCCAGCAAGCCGGCTCCTACAACCGCCTCCTGTAGG
>NZ_JADUCM010000013.1 GCF_016009175.1 Pseudomonas alkylphenolica | reverse complement strand
CCCCCCGCCCCCCCCCCCGCGCGGGGGGCCCCGGCGGCCCCCGGGCCCGCCCCCGTGGCAGGTTACCCTGTGGTGCCGATCAACGATCGGGCAGGGTGATGTTGAGTTCCAGGATCGAGCAGCTGCCCTGGTTTTCCAGAGCGACATGCACATCATCGGAGCCGATGTTGACGTACTTGCGGATCACCTCCACCAGTTCCTTCTGCAAGGCTGGCAGGTAGTCCGGCGTACTGCGTTGGCCGCGTTCGTGCGCCACGATGATCTGTAGACGCTCTTTCGCAACCGACGCGGTGCTTACTTTTTTGTTGGCACGAAAGAAGTCAAAAAGGTTCATTGGTCAGTTGCCTCCAAACAGGCGCTCGAAGAATCCCTTCTTCTTCACATCAAGGAACCGATGTTCCACATTTTTGCCCAGCAGGCGATCGACGGTGTCGCTGTAGGCCTGGCCTGCATCGCTCTGGTCGTCGAGGATGACCGGCACACCCTGGTTGGATGCCTTGAGCACCGCCTGGGATTCCGGAATCACGCCCAGCAGGGCCACCGAGAGGATTTCCTTGACGTCTTCGACGCCAAGCATCTCGCCCTGGCTCACGCGCTCTGGATGGTAGCGGGTGATCAGCAGGTGTTCCTTGATCGGATCTTCGTTGCGTTCGGCGCGGCGCGATTTGCTCGCCAGCAGGCCGAGCATACGGTCCGAGTCACGTACCGAAGACACTTCCGGGTTGGTCACGACGATGGCTTCGTCGGCGAAGTACATCGCCAGGTGAGCACCTTTCTCGATACCGGCCGGCGAGTCGCAGACCACGTATTCGAACTGCTCCTTGAGCTCCATCAGGACTTTTTCGACGCCTTCCTGGGTCAGCGCGTCCTTGTCACGGGTCTGGCTGGCGGCCAGCACGTAGAGGTTCTCAAGGCGTTTGTCCTTGATCAGGGCCTGCTGCAGGTTGGCTTCGCCATTGACCACGTTGACGAAGTCATACACCACGCGGCGTTCGCAGCCCATGATCAGGTCGAGGTTACGCAGGCCGACGTCGAAGTCGACGATCACTGTCTTGTGGCCGCGCAGTGCGAGGCCGGTACCAATAGCGGCGCTGGTGGTGGTCTTACCCACACCACCCTTGCCGGATGTAACCACGAGAATCTTGGCCAAGGTGCTTCACCCCTAATGAAAAAGGACGTCGAGTCCCAAAAAATACTAAAAACGGCAACATCGAAAAAAGTTGCGCGGAAAATGGCGGCAAGTATCCGTTAAAGACGGGTGATGTTCAACACGTCACCAGACAGGCTGATCTGCACGCCGGCGCCCCACAGCGGATCGCGGCGAAGGTCTTCGGAGACCTTGTACTGGCCGGCGATCGAGACCATTTCGGCAGTCAGTTGCTGGCAGAAGATGCGTGCCCGGGTGTTGCCCTTGATCCCGGCCAGCGCCCGCCCTCGCATGGCACCGTACACATGGATGTTGCCATCGGCGAGAAGTTCCGCGCCCGGGCTGACCGATGACACCACGACCAGATCGCCCCCCTGGGCATAGATCTGCTGGCCGCCGCGCACCGGGGTGGTGATGATTTTCGTCGGTTTGATCGCAGGTTCCGGCTCTGCCACGGGCGCCGGAGCCGGGGCGGGTTCCGGCTTCCTCACCTCGGGTTCCGGTTCGACCGGGCGCTCACGGGCACCGGAGGGCGGCAGTACGGGTAGATCAATGGCAATGGCCGCAGCGATGTCTTCGATACGGTTGGCGCGGATCGCCAGGGTGCGCAGGCCGTGATGGCGGCAGATGCGCATCAGCCCGGGCAGATCGACCGCGCCTTCTGTGGCTGGCAGCTTGTCCAGCGCCAGCACCAGCGGGGTGTTGCTGAAAAAGTTGGGCGCCTGGGCGACCTTGGCGGCCAACTGCCGGTCGAGGCCCTCAAGGTTGTTCTGCGCAAGCTCGAGCACGGTAATGGCAAGCATGCTGCCCTTGAGCTGGAACACGGGGGCGGAGTCTGGCAATTGAGTTGGGCTCATGGTCTGCATAGGACGGCTTGTTACGAAAAAGTGCTCAGACTTATAACGAGAACGCCGGTTAGCCGCAACCCGTGCCGAACCGTTGTAGAATGCACGGCCCTCGTCTTTCCGGAATCTTTAATGGATCGCCCGCGTTTTCGTCGTTATTTTTTGCACCCGCGCTTCTGGCCGCTTTGGCTGGGCCTGGGTGTGCTGTGGTTGATCGTGCAGCTGCCATACCGGGTATTGCTGGTGATCGGCCGTGTATTGGGTGCCTTGATGTACCGGGTGGCCGGTGAGCGCCGACGCATTGCCGCGCGCAATCTGGAGCTGTGCTTCCCCGAGCTACCGTCCGTCGAACGCAAGCGCCTGCTCAAGGAAAATTTCGCCTCCACCGGCATCGCCTTCTTCGAAATGGCCATGAGCTGGTGGTGGCCAAAGGCCCGTCTAGCGCGCCTGGCGCACATCGAAGGCCTGGAGCATCTGCAGGCGGCCCAGCGTGATGGCCAGGGCGCGATTCTCATGGCCCTGCATTTCACCACCCTGGAAATCGGCGCCGCGCTGCTGGGGCAGGAACACACCATTGACGGCATGTACCGTGAGCACGGCAACCCGGTGTTCGACTTCATTCAGCGCCGTGGCCGCGAGCGGCACAACCTCGACTCGCTGGCGGTGGAGCGCGAGGACGTGCGCGGCATGCTCAAGCTGCTGCGTGCCGGCCGTGCCATCTGGTACGCACCTGACCAGGACTATGGCGCCAAGCAAAGCCTGTTCGTGCCGCTGTTCGGCATCCAGGCGGCGACCGTAACGGCGACCACCAAGTTTGCCCGCCTGGGCAAGGCGCGGGTGATTCCCTTCACCCAGCAGCGCCTGGCCGATGGCAGCGGCTACCGCCTGGTGATCCATCCGCCATTGACGGATTTCCCGGGGGAGTCCGAAGAGGCCGATTGCCTGCGCATCAACCAGTGGATCGAAGTGGCCCTGCGCGAATGCCCGGAACAGTACTTGTGGGCCCATCGCCGCTTCAAGTCGCGTCCGCCGGGGGCGCCGAAGCTGTACGAAAAGCGCCGTTGAAGCTGACGCAGGGCAGCACTGACTAAGGAAGGGCCGATGAGCAAACCGATCACAGGATTGATCCTCTCGGGTGGTGGCGCCCGCGCCGCCTATCAGGTCGGTGTGCTGGCCGGCATTGCCGACCTGCTGCCGCCGGGTGCGGCCAATCCGTTTCCGGTGATCGTCGGCACCTCGGCCGGGGCCATCAACGCCGTGACCCTGGCCAGCGGGGCAATGCACTTTGCCGATGCCATCCGCCGCCTGACCAGCTTCTGGCAGGGCTTTCGCAGCCACCAGGTACTGCGCAGCGACTGGCCGGGGGTGATTCGCCAGGCCAGCCGCTTTGTCGGCCACAGCCTGCTCGGCCTGGGCGCGCCGGTACCGGTGGCCTTGCTCGACAGCTCGCCGTTGCGCCACCTGCTCAACCAGCACCTGGACCTTAACGGCATCCGCAGTGCCCTCGAACAGCAGCACCTGCACGCGGTCGCGGTGACCGCCTTCGGTTATGAATCCGGTCAGGCGGTAACCTTTTACGAGGGGCGGGGCGCGATCGAGCCGTGGCTGCGTCACCGTCGCATCGGCATGCCGACGCAATTGAGTGTCGAGCACCTGCTGGCCAGCTCCGCCATTCCCTTGTTGTTTGCGCCGGTCAAACTGGGCGAGGAATATTTTGGCGACGGTGCGGTGCGCCAGTCGGCGCCGATCAGCCCGGCCTTGCACCTGGGGGCCAGCCGTGTGCTGGTGGTCGGGGTCAGCGGCAACCCGCAACGTCCGGTCGAGGGCGAACCGAGTGCGCGCGTTTTCAGCGGTCAGCAGCCGAGCCTGGCGCAGATCGGCGGGCACATGCTCAACAGTACCTTCATCGACAGCCTGGAAGACGACATCGAGTTGCTGCAGCGCCTCAACCACCTCAGCCACTTGTTGCCCGAGCACCTGGAGCGGCGGGGCCCGGGCATGGCGCCGGTGGAGGTGCTGGTGGTCGCGCCCAGCCAGCCGCTGGACGAAATTGCCGCCCGTCATCGGCGCGAGCTGCCGGCGGCCCTGCGCCTGTTCCTGCGCGGGCCGGGGGCGACCAAGACCAGTGGCGCCGGGGTGCTCAGCTACCTGCTGTTCGAGGCCGGGTACTGCAGTGAGCTGATCGAGCTGGGGCGCCGCGACGCCCTGGCCAAGCGTCGGGAGCTGTGCAGCTTCCTCGGCTTGCCCCTGGCTGCCGGCTGAGGCCGGCTACTCGGCAATCTGCAGTTTGCGCGCTTCGGTATAGACGTAGCGAACCTTCTCGTATTCGAACGGCGAGTTCAGCTGACCGTAACGGAATTTGGTGGTGTAGCGCTTGTCGATGGCGCGCAGCACCCAGACCTCCGGATGGTTGCTGCTGACCTCGGCGACATTGAGGTAGTTGATCCAGTTCTCGGCGCTGTAATCCACCGCCAGGCCGCCGGTATCGCGCAGGTTCGACGGGCCGAGAATCGGCAGCATCAGGTAAGGGCCCTCAGGCACTCCCCAAACGCCGAGGGTCTGGCCGAAGTCTTCGCCCTGGTAGGGCAGCCCCATCTTGGTCGCCGGGTCCCAGAGGCCGGCCACGCCTATGGTGGTGTTGAGCAGCAGTCGGGCGGTGATCTCCATCGAACGCTGGCCCTTGAACTGCAGCAGGCTGTTGAGCAGGTTGGGCACATCGGCCAGGTTGCTGAAGAAGTTGCTCACGCCGGTGCGCACGAAGCTCGGGGTGATGTAGCGGTAGCCATTGACCACCGGCAGGAACACCCACTGGTCGAAGCGGTAGTTGAAGTGGTAGATCCTGCGGTTCATCGCCTCGAGGGGGTCATAGACATTGAGCGCGGTCAGGGTCGAGCGTTCGAACTCGCGCTGGTCCAGGCCCGGATTGAACTTGAGCTCCTTGAGCGGATCGGTGAAACCGTCGGATTCGATCACGCTGGCACGGGGTGCCGGTTCGTCCGCCAGGGCCAGGCCGCTGGCCAGTAGTGCAGTGACAAGCAGAAGAGGTTTAACCACGGAAGAACTCCAGCATGGCGTCGCTGTTGACGCGGTAGTTGAGGTTGCCGCAATGGCCGCCGTGGGGGTAAAGGGTCAAGCGATCACCGAAGGTGCTACGCAGAAAGCCGATGTCGCCGGGGCCGAGAATGACGTCGTCGGCGTTGTGCATTACGGCAATCTTGGAGCTTTGCTGCAGGTAGTCCTTTAGCGCATAGAGGCTGACCTGGTTGATCAGTTGCAGCAGGCTGCCGCCATCGGTGCGCGCGCGCCACATAGGGATGACCTGGTCGGTCATGTAGCAGTCGAAGTCGCATTGCAGGGCACGCTTGAAGAACGGCGTGAGGCTGCTGCTTTCAGTGATCGGGTACTTGGGCGGCGTGATCAGCCCGCGGCGGTTGATCAGGTCGGAGGTGAAGGCGATATCGGCAGAGGAAAAACGGAACGACGTGCCGATGAGCATGGCCATCTGTTCGTTGTTCAGGTGCTGGCGCGACTGCTGGATGTCGTACAGCAGTGCGTCGTTGAGGTCGATATAGCCCTTCTGCTGGAAGTAACGGGTCAGCTTGCCGAGCACCACTTCGTAGAACGTGGTGCCGTTGTTGACGCCCTTGACCTCGGTCTGGACCATTTTGTCGAGGTTGGTGATCGAGGTGTACAGGTTGACCGGTGGGTTGAGCAGCAGCACGCGCTTGAAGTTGAAGCTGCGCCGGGTCTCGTCCAGGTGGCTGACAAACGCCGCATCCAGGGCGCCGAGGCTGTAGCCGGTGAGGTAATACTCGGTGACCGCCAGTTCCGGGTGCTGGGCGCGTACGCCTTGCATCACGCGGTACATGTCTTCGGCGTCTTCAGTACTGATGCCGGGCGTGGCGAAGCGTGAAGCCGAGGTCATGAAGTCGAAGCTGGTCGGCGAGGACAGTTGCACCACATGGTAGCCGGCCTTGTAGTAGAGCTTCTTCAGGTACTCGTTGATGCTGCTGTGGTAGGGGGCTGCGGTTCCGGCGATGAGAAAGATCAGCGGCGCGGGGTGATCCTGGCGGGCCAGGCGGTAGCGCAGTTTCTTCACCGCCCAGAAGTTGTCAGGCAGGGTGAAGGCGCGTTCCGGGCGCATGTTCAGGCTGTAGTCGGACTGATTGATGTCGTCGTCTTCGGGCAGCTCCGGGCGCAACTCCGGTGGTGTCGTGGCGATGGTGGCCTCGAAGGGGTTGGTCAAGGGGTAGCCGTAGCTGGCCGCATCGACATCCCGGGCTAACGCAGACGCACTCAAGACAAGGCCGCCGGCAAGGGCAACCAGGCGCAATAATCGAAGCATGACGGATCCCCAAAAAAGCAGTAGCAAAGTGCGATATGCAGGCTAGGACCATGAAGGGCCCGGCAAAGTTGCCTGGCGATCTGGCATTCATCTGCCTTGATGGTGCCGTGTCGGATTGCATCGCGGCAACAATTGGTTCCATTTATCTTCAGTTCAAAGTAGCTGAAGGTGGCGCTTTTGCCTTGCATAGACAGCCCGGGCCATTATGCTGGGCGCCGTTTTCGACGTTTCCGGAGAGTTCCATGTCCCGCCGCTTACCCCTGATCGCCCTGGCGCTGTTCCTGCCCTTGTGGCTGGCCGCCAGTTACGAGGTGCGTTATGCCTTGATGGAAGACGCGCAGTGGGTGGGTGCCTGTGTCGAGCAGGCGCAACTGTGGCAGTGCCAGGCACGCTCGTTGCTGGGCTTGCTGATCCACTTTCGGGTGATTGCCTGGACGGCCCTGGGCCTGGCGTTGCTGGCACAGGTGGTGCCAGCGCGTGCGGGCTGGCGGGTAGCGGTGCTGTCGCTGGTGTTCGGGATACCGGCGCTGGTGTTGTACAGCGCCAGTATCGCGGTGTTTGCCGTGGTGTTGGCGGGGTTGCGGCTGGTACGACGCTCGCGCTGATTGCGGGAGGAGCCAGGCTTGCCTGCTACTTCGCGTTATCGTTCTTCGCGGGCAAGCCTCGCTCCCACAGTGGTGTGCGGGGTCCTTCCTGACGCGTAGGAGCCAGGCTTGCCGGCGAACCAGGCGCTGCGGTGTTTCTGCTACTCCGCGTTATCGTTCTTCGCGGGCAAGCCTCGCTCCCACAGTGGTGTGCGGGGTCCTTCCTGCCGCGTAGGAGCCAGGCTTGCCGGCGAACCAGGCGCTGCGGTGTTCCTGCTACACCGGGTTATCGTTCTTCGCGGGCAAGCCTCGCTCCCACACCCGCAAGCTACGCCACAACGCCGCGACCATCAGCACACTGACCCCGGCCCACACCAGCGCCTGCTGGTTGCTCAAGCCCTCACGGAACAGTTGCGGGGCAATGCCGCCGCCAACGATCAAGGCCAGCAAGGCAATCTCGGCACGACGCGCCGGAACCGGGCGCAACAGGTAAACCACCGCAGGCAAGAGCAGGGCAGCACTCGGAAAACTGCGGTAACGCGGATCGAACACCAGTGCCAGCATGCTCACCGCCGCAGCAAAACCAGCCGCCAGCAACCACCAGCCGGCCCGTGCCTCAAGCCAGGCGAACAACCGCTCGCGCCAGCCTTCGCGCGCCGCCAGGGCCAAGGCGGCATGGGCCAGCACGATCAGGTTGAGTCCCGCCAGCAGGATTACCCAGAGCCACTCACCGACAAAGCGCGTGTTGATGCGCGCCAGTTCGCCCCACAAGCCCAGGCTGGCTGCACCCAGCGCCGCCAGCAGGGGCAGCAGCCAGGCTGCACGGGCACCGCGCACGCGACCGGCCAGCAGCAAGGTGGCCGCAAACAGCAGGCCACTGGCGACCAGCCATTGTGGCCAGAACGCCAGGTTACTCACTGGGCCTTCGAGGATGCCCTTGTCCTGACGGTCCGCGTCATACAGCCCCCAGTAACCGCCCACAGCGCCTTCGCTGGCGCGCTTCCACGGCTGGTCGAAGGCTTCGATCAGGTTGTAGTGCCAGCCGTTCTGTTCGGCCATGGCGACAAAACCACGGATGAAGCGCGCCTCGTTGACGCGGCTGGGCAGGGCGGTTTCACGCTGGCGGCCTTCGCTCGGCCAGCCGGTTTCACCGATGACGATATCCTTGGGCGCGAAGCGGTTACCGAATACCTGGCGAATTTCGCCTACATGGGCAAGGGCGTCATCGATACCACGGGGATCATCTTCCCAATACGGCAACAGGTGGATGGTCAGGAAGTCCACCGCCGGGGCAATTTCCGGGTGTTGCAGCCAGAACTCCCAGACATCGGCGTAGGTCACCGGCACGCTGACCTGGCTTTTCACCTGGTTGATCAGCGCGGCCAGTTGCGGGCCGGTGACTTCCTTGCGCAGCAGGGTTTCGTTGCCGACGATCACCGCCTTGACCACGTCGGGGTTGGCGTTGGCCGCAGCGATCAGGGCCTTGACCTCTTTTTGCGTATCCACCGGGTTGGCGTTGATCCAGGCGCCGAGCATGACTTTCAGGCCATGCTTGCGCGCCAGGTCCGGAATGGCCTCAAGGCCGGTCATCGAGTAGGTGCGGATGCACTCGAACCGCTGGGCCAGCAACGCCAGGTCGGCGTCCATGCGCGCCGGGCGCAGCTGGAACGGCTGATCGAAAGGTGACTGGTCCTTGTCGAACGGGGTGTAGGACGCACACTGCAACTTGTGCGAGGCACTGGCCGCATCGGGCAGCACCACCGGCTTGCCCAGGCCGTACCAGAGCCCTCCCAGCGCAAGCAGGCCGAGCAGGCAGGCGAACAGATACGGCAACAGGGGAAAGCGGGCAGTCGAGGACATGGATCGGACCGTCATTAAGCAAAGCCGCCAATAGTACCTGCAAATGACACGGGCTAAAGCCTCTGCAGGCAAAGTTAACCGGGTTGGATGTTGCTTGATGTAACCACAGGCGTGGCTGGCGAAGTGATGTCGCTTCTCGATGCCTGGAGGTCGTTGCCAGAGCAGGTCAGGGGGCATCAGCGGTTGATGATGCAACTTCCGTGACGAGACGAGGGGATGCTTTGATGAAAATGCGACGACTCCTGGGGGTGGGCACCGCCCTGGTAATGGCCATCGGTGCTGCGCAGGCGATGGCCAAGGAAGTAAGCATCGGCTACGTCGATGGCTGGTCCGACAGTGTGGCGACCACCAACGTGGCAGCCGAAGTGATCAGGCAGAAGCTCGGTTATGACGTCAAACTGCAGGCCGTGGCGACCGGCATCATGTGGCAGGGGGTGGCCACCGGCAAACTCGACGCGATGATGTCGGCCTGGCTGCCGGTGACCCACGGCGACTACTGGACCAAGAACAAGGACAACGTCGTCGACTACGGGCCGAACTTCACGGATGCCAAGATCGGCCTGATCGTCCCCGACTACGTCAAGGCGCAGAGCGTCGCCGACCTCAAGACAGACGCCAGCTTCAAGAACAAGATCGTCGGCATCGACGCCGGCTCCGGCGTCATGCTGAAAACCGACCAGGCCATCAAGGACTACGACCTGACAGGCTACAAGTTGCAGGCAAGCTCGGGCGCCGCGATGACCTCGGAACTGGGCCGTGCCTATGCCAAGCAGCAATCCATTGCCGTGACCGGCTGGGTGCCGCACTGGATGTTCGCCAAGTGGAAGCTGAAATTCCTCGACGACCCCAAAGGCGTGTACGGTGCCGCCGAAACCGTCAACAGCATCGGCAGCAAGGAGCTGGCGAGCAAGGCGCCGGAAGTGGCGGACTTCCTGAAAAAGTTCCGCTGGCAGTCCAAGGATGAAATCGGTGAGGTCATGTTGGCCATTCAAGAGGGCGCAAAACCGGAAGCGGCGGCCAAGGACTGGGTGGCCAAACACCCGGATCGGGTCGCCGAATGGACCGCCAAATAATGGCCTAAGGCTTCTATCTGGCACTTTCCAGGGCCGCAGCACCGAAAACCGGGCTGCGGCCCTTGTCGTTTCTGGCTGTTACCGAATCGGTAAAAGAGTTTTGCATCTAAGACTAAGGTCGTCTGGAGCGCGTCCATAGGCAGCATAAAGTGGAGTGGGTTCTACCTAATCTGTGCTGCGAGGACAAAAACAATGAACGACAGCATTTACCTCTCGATTCAAAACAGCTCGAGGTTCAAAGAGCTGGTGTCAAAGCGCGAACGGTTCGCCTGGATTCTCTCGGCGATCATGCTCGGTCTCTACTCTGCTTTCATTCTGTTGATTGCTTACGGTCCACAGGTGTTGGGGCACAAGATCAGCCCTGACTCGTCGATCACCTGGGGCATCCCCTTGGGCGTCGGCCTGATCGTCTCGGCTTTCATCCTCACCGGCATTTACGTGCGTCGTGCCAATGGTGAGTTCGATGAGCTGAACAAAGCGATTCTCAAGGAGGCACAGCAATGATCCGGCGTCTATTGGCAACCCTGGCCTTCGGCGTTTTTGCTCCCGCCGTCTGGGCCGCTGACGCCCTCACCGGCGAAGTGCATAAACAACCCTTGAACGTGTCGGCGATCCTCATGTTCGTCGCCTTCGTCGGTGCCACCCTGTGCATTACGTACTGGGCCTCCAAACGCAACAAGACTGCTGCCGACTACTATTCTGCCGGTGGCCGTATCACCGGTTTCCAGAACGGCCTGGCGATTGCCGGCGACTACATGTCGGCCGCCTCGTTCCTGGGTATTTCCGCGCTGGTATTCACCTCTGGCTACGACGGCTTGATCTACTCGATCGGCTTCCTGGTGGGCTGGCCGATCATTCTGTTCCTGATCGCCGAGCGCCTGCGTAACCTGGGCAAATACACCTTTGCCGACGTCGCCTCGTACCGCCTCGGGCAAAAAGAAATCCGCACCCTGTCGGCCTCTGGCTCGCTGGTGGTGGTGGCGTTCTACCTGATCGCGCAAATGGTCGGTGCCGGCAAGCTGATCCAGCTGCTGTTCGGCCTCGACTACCATGTCGCGGTGATCCTGGTGGGTATCCTGATGTGCCTGTACGTGCTGTTCGGCGGCATGCTGGCCACCACCTGGGTACAGATCATCAAGGCAGTCCTGCTGCTCTCCGGTGCCAGCTTCATGGCGCTGATGGTGATGAAACACGTCAACTTCGACTTCAACGCGCTTTTCTCCGAGGCCATCAAGGTTCACCCCAAAGGTGAAGCGATCATGAGCCCGGGCGGTCTGGTCAAAGACCCGATCTCGGCCTTCTCCCTGGGCCTGGCGCTGATGTTCGGTACCGCTGGCCTGCCGCACATCCTGATGCGCTTCTTCACTGTGAGCGACGCCAAGGAAGCCCGTAAGAGCGTGCTGTATGCAACCGGCTTCATCGGCTACTTCTACATCCTGACCTTCATCATCGGTTTCGGCGCGATCCTGCTGGTCAGCACCAACCCTGACTTCAAGGATGCGGCGGGCGCCCTGATCGGCGGCAACAACATGGCAGCGGTGCACCTGGCTGATGCCGTGGGTGGCAGCGTGTTCCTCGGCTTCATCTCGGCGGTGGCCTTTGCGACCATTCTGGCGGTAGTGGCCGGCCTGACCCTGGCCGGTGCCTCGGCAGTGTCCCACGACCTGTATGCCAGCGTGATCAAGAAGGGCAAGGCCAACGAAAAAGATGAAATCCGCGTGTCGAAGATCACCACCATCGCCCTCGCGGTGCTGGCGATCGGCCTGGGTATCCTGTTCGAAAGCCAGAACATTGCGTTCATGGTGGGCCTGGCGTTCTCCATTGCCGCCAGCTGCAACTTCCCGGTACTGCTGCTCTCGATGTACTGGAAGAAGCTGACCACCCGTGGCGCCATGATCGGCGGCTGGCTGGGCCTGATCAGTGCGGTGGCACTGATGATCCTCGGCCCGACCATCTGGGTACAGATCCTCGGTCACGAGAAAGCCATCTACCCGTACGAGTACCCGGCGCTGTTCTCGATGCTCATCGCCTTTGTCGGCATCTGGTTCTTCTCGATCACCGACAAGTCCAAGGCTGCTGACGATGAACGTGCACTGTTCTTCCCGCAGTTCGTGCGTTCGCAGACTGGCCTGGGTGCCAGCGGTGCCGTGTCGCACTGATGCTTGATACGTAAACTGACAACGCCCCGCTTGACGGGGCGTTGTTGTTTTCGCTAGTGGCACATTGCGCCACTGGGAAATTTCCGAAGCTTCACCGGAATGGTCCTACTCTTCGGTCAGGGTCGTTGACGAATACTTCTCCCCGCCAACACAGCGCAAAGACGCTCACCGGCATTGAACCTTCAAGGAGATCTATTCGTGAAACGCACCCTTTTGGCACTTCCCCTGGCCTTGCTCACCACCACCTCAGTGTTTGCTGTCGACCCGATCGAGAAGCAAGTGCAGATCACTGCCCAGGTACCGACCGCTGCCTTCTATGTGGAGCCCGTGGGTGGCAACTGGATGAACGACCCGCAGGAAATGGCCTGGAACTCGTTCCGTGGCGAGCTGGAGCCGATCCGCAAGCAACTGCAGGTCAAAAGTACCATCGGGCCGATTGCCGCCTACCTGATATCGCCCGCCGTCATCGCCAGCGGCAGCAACAACATCGATCTGGACGTATCGGTCGGTGACACCGTGCTTTCCACCACCAGCGCCGAAGTGGTCAGCGAGGCGCAAGCGTCGGCCGGCGCCATCGTCGGCTTCAAGGTCGCCGCCCAGGCTCCCGGCACAGGTTACGTGCCGGGTAATTACCAGGGGCTGGTCAGCATGATGTTCGAGACCGCCGCACCCTAAGCAGCTTTGCCATTCGAAAGCCCTCTGTAGTGACCTGTCCTGTTCCTTGGCGCATGCCAGGGAACGGGCAGGTATTTGCCTGCAAGCGACTCCCCCATGCTGATTATTCATTCCTTCATCGCGCAGCTCTTTCGTTGGCGGACCTGGAGCCTGTGCTTGCTCTGTCTGCCCGCCTGGGCTGGCGCAAATCCGCCTGCAACACTGGCCCAGGTTGAGGGCCTGCCGCGTGATTTCGAGGCACATTTCTACGACGTTCCCCTGGCGGTACGTGTCGATCTGGATGGCCGTTATCTGGGCGATGCCATGGTGGTGCTCAGCCGAGACCAGCGGGTGCAGTTGCTTGAATTCACCGAAACCATCGAAAGCCGCGAACCGCAAAGCCTGCGTCGACGCTGGCAGGACCGCCTGGCCGCCGGTCGTGCGCTGGGCGACTGTCGTCAAGATTGCCCCGACGGCCTGCGCGCGGTGCATTACAGCCTGGTCAATTCGCAACTGTCGTTGCTCACTGATCAGGCGGAACATCAGGATGTAGCCGAGCGCTATCATCGTCTGCCTGAACACGGCAGCTATGGCCTGCTGTTACGTAATCAGCTGAACCTGGTGAGTGATGACGGTAGCCCCAGCGGTCGCTACGGCCTGCAAGGGCAAAGCAGCCTGGGTAACTGGACGGCGTTGGCCGACGGCCAGGTCGATCGCGGCAGCGACAGTCAGCAATCCACCCGTTATCACCTTGAGCAGCTGTATGGCGAACGACTGCTGGACGGCAATTTTTTCCGCCTGGGTTACTTCACCCCCTCCGCGCAGGGTTTGTCGCGCCAGCCGCGTCTGCTGGGGAGTAATCCGGATACTACCCTGGGCCTGATGGTTGGCAGCAGCGATAGCCTGGCGATCGACACCGGCGCCCCCAGTGCAACGCCGATTTACGTCACCCCTGACCGCCCGGCAGTGGTCGAGATCTATCGCAATGGCGTGTTGATCAACAGCCAGCCGGTGCAGCCCGGCCTGCAGACCCTCGACACACGGGTATTGCCTGGGGGTATTTATGAAGTGGAAGTGCGTGTGGTCGAAGACGGTAAGGTCAGTTCGCGCAGCCAGGAGTTCATCTACAAGCCGTCGAACTGGCGCACTGGTGACAGCCCGTGGCGCTACAACCTGTTCGTCGGCCGCCAGAGCAGCCTGTTGAGCAACTGGGACAGCAATCATGACGACAGCCTGAGTGCGGGCGCCATGGCCAACTACCTGCTGCATCCGCGGGCGGTGCTGGGGCTGTCGGTGCAGCACATCGACGAGGCCATGCAGTACGGCACCTCGCTGGATTGGGATGTGCAGGAGCGTTTCAAACTGTATGGCAACCTGTTTCAGACGCAGGGGCGTGGCAATGGTTACGACCTGCAGGCCATCCACACCTATGAGCGTGGCTCGCTGGTGGCCAGCCATAACCGCTCCTGGCTGGAGCGCCCAAAGGGCTATCGCTATGGCCCGATGCTGCAAGCGGTCAGCCAGTCGGCCCTGTCTGTCAGTCACCGCCTTGACCCGCGCAACAGTGTGAGTTTGCGCCTGTCGCATGACACCGGTGCCAACCAGGGCAGCGGCGCCGATCTGGGCTGGTCGTATTACGGCAAGTTGCTTGGCTCGGCCAGCAACTGGCGCCTCTCGCTGTTCGACCGGCCCGGTACCGCCGGCACTGACCAGGCACGCAGCCGTGGCGTCAACCTGAGCCTGAGCATGAGCCTGGGTGAAGGCGGGCGCCGCGTCGCGGCCAGCGTTGGTTCGCGCACGGCGCGCGACGGTGGGCGCGACCTCAATGCCTCGCTGTCCTACCAACAGGATGTCGAGCTGGGTGCATTGCGTACAGTCGGCATGACCGCCAGTGCCGACCGCTACGGTGCGGGGCTGGGCGTGGACACGCAGTTCGAGAACCGCGTGGTGCATGGCGATGCCTACCTGCAGCGCTCGTCTTACAACGGCGATTCAAGCGGCGGCCTGAACCTGGAAAGCGTGCTGGCGGTAGGGGCGGGCAAGGCCGCGCTCAGTGGTCAGTACCTGCCCCACGAAGCCGGGCTGATCGTCGATGTCGAAACCGATATTCCCGACCTCAAGCTGCGCGCCGATGATCCCCGTGGCAGCAGTGCCAACTTGCACCCTGGGCGCAACGTGATTCCGGTGGCGGCCTACCGGGCCGGTCACGTGCAGTTCGATTTCGAGGGCAGCGACGCCACCGCCGCAGTTATCCAGCCGTCGAGCCTGGACTATCACCTCAACCGCGGGGGCATCGAATACCGCCGCCTGCGGGTGCTGCGCACGGTCACCGTACTCGGACGCTTGTTCGATGCTCAGGGCCGGCCGATGCGCGGTGCCCAGGTGGTCAACCACGCCAGCCGCAGCGTCAGCGAGGCCGATGGTTTCTTCGCGGTGGAAATGAGCGAGTCGACACCCACCCTGGAAATTCATCAGCGCGGCGCCCCTGCGTGCCTGCTCACGTTTGACCTCGAACGACTGCAGCGCGAGGGCGATGTGCTGCTGGCCGGTGATCAGGTGTGTGCCGCTGCAGACGTGGCGCTGAAGGGGGATAACGCGGTGAGCGGTAAAGGCTGATCAATGCCTGAGAAATTTCTGGCTTTGTTTTGAGAGGAATCGCCTGGGTGTCGCCATAGCTATGGCGCACAGCGCGGTAATACCCTCGTTACGCGGGTAAGGAGACTGACACGATGAAAAAACTTCTTCTGATTGCAGTGCTGGGAATGCTCAGCTGCACGTCCGCACAAGCGGTTCCGGAGCTGAACGTCGGCGCGTTGTATGACTATCTGGACAGTGGCAAAAGCACCCTGCTCAAGCGGGTGCGCAATGGCGGCGACAGCACCGCTTTCGTCAAGGTGAGTGTGGTTGAGCTGGTGTACGACGACCAGGGCGTGCCGCGTGAGGTCGACACCGACGGCCTGGCGCTGGAGCAGCGCGGCCTGGTGGTCAGCCCGGCGCGGCTCATCGTGCCGGCGCAGGGCATTCAGGCGGTGCGCCTGCTGTATCGCGGTGAGCGTGACCGCGAGCGCTACTTCCGTTTGCGTTTTATCCCGGTATTACCGGAGCTGGGCGACGGTTTTGCCGTTGATGAAGCAGAAGCCAACCGCTACCGCGACAGCCTCAAGGCCGGGGTCAATGTGATGGCCGGCTATGGCACGTTGTTGTTTGTACGGCCGGACGACACCCGTTACCACACACCGGTCCAGCGCAAAGGCGAGCACCTGCATGTGGCCAACCAAGGCAACGCCACGGTGGTGCTGGATTATTTTCGCCAGTGCAAGACCGTGGGCGAGTCGTGCGTTGCTGCCACTAAGCATCATCTGCTGCCGGGGCGCAGCCGCCAGTTCAGTGAGCAGGCGGGAGCCGTGTTTCATTTCGAGCTGCTCGAAGGTGAAAGCCGTAAAGACATGGTGGTAGAGCGATGAACGGCGTAACAACACACACTCGTATCTGGCTTGCGTTTGCCGTGATGCTGGCAATGCCTAAGGCTGTCGCACTGGAAGCCACTATTTCGGCAAAGTACAAAGGTGAGTCATCTGGTCGATTCACCAACACCACACCACCTGCGTCGTACTGCAAGCAGTGGCCGGCGGAATGTCAGAATCTTGAGGCGGTGGAGTTGCCGATAACGTACGCCAAGATCTCGACCAAGGGCACGGCGGATGTACGCGACCAGTTTTACGTCAAAGTACCGGGCCCCAGGCAGGTTGATGTGTACCATGAGCAGAGCGGCGAATCTCACCGCATGCCATTCGAAGTGACAGGTTTCAGTCAGCAAGTGCTGTGGCTGGTCAACAGAAATCCTGTTTTCACCGCCTACGTGGATGGGGGTTGCCGCTATAAAAGAACTTTTGGTTATCGAGAGACGCCGGGCCGTGTGCTTTATCTGTGGGAGTTACGCAACCCGCAGGCGCCCAGCGCCTGTTTTTCGGTAAATGATAGAGCGCCAGCGGGCTATGTGGCTACTACGCCGGTCTCGGAAATGGGCATCGCTTATAATCTGAAGATGCCGCCGCCCTACCGTATGAAGCCGGGCACCTATCGTGGCAGCCTTACCTACTCCATTGGCCCCGGCGGCGATTTCGATTTCGGCAACGACGTCACCGAGTTGAATGGCAACAGCCTGACCCTCAACTTCGTGCTGGAGGTCGAACACGCCTTCATTTTCGATTTTCCGCCGGGCTCCGATCGCGCCGTGCTGGAACCGCCGGGTGGCTGGCAAAGCTGGCTCAGCGGCGCTCGCGCCCCCGAGCGGCTGCAGCGCGACCTGCCGTTTCGCCTGTGGTCGACCGGCCCGTTCAAAGTCTACAAGCTGTGCCAATACGACCTGGGCAGCCATTGTGCTATCCGCAACCCCGATAGCCAGCAGGCGCCAGTGGAGGTTGCCCTAAGCCTGCCGGGTGGCATTTCCCACCAGAACAGCGCGGTCAATCGCGTGGTGCTGCCGACAGGGCGGCTCAATGCTTTGCAGTTCGAGGCAGTGCAGGCCGTGCTGAACCGGCCCGGGCAGCTGCATTTCCAGGTGGCGCGCAATGACGTGCGCGGCATGCTCGCCCACCCGGGCACTACCTACACCGGCCATGTCACCGTGGTCTTTGATGCCGAGCTGTAGGCCAGTGGCTGTGCTCAGCGAGGAACCCCCATGTACCGAGCCTTAGTAGTGGACGACCATCCTTTCATCCGTTCCAGCGTGTGCATGCTGTTGCGCCAGGAGCACATCGAGGTGATCGCCCAGGCCGATAACGGTATCGACGCCGTGCGCCTGACCCGCGAGCACAGCCCCGACCTGGTGATCCTCGACATCACCATGCCCGGCCTGGACGGCCTGGAGGTGATCGCCCGGATCAAGACCATGGAACGGCCTGCCAAGGTCCTGGTGCTGACCTCGCAGCTGGCCGAGTACTTTTCCCTGCGCTGCATGCAGGCCGGGGCGCTGGGATTTGTGTCCAAGACCGATGATCTGTTCGAATTGAGCAAGGCGGCGCACGCGGTGATGTCAGGTTTCAGCTATTTCCCCGAGATTGCCCTCGGTACGGTCGACAGGCAGCAGATGAATGCCACCGAGCCGCAGCGCATTGCCGCGCTGAGCAACCGGGAGCTGCTGATTCTGCAGCAGCTGGCGCGGGGCCTTAGCAACAAGGCGATCGGCGAGGCCATGCTGCTCAGCAACAAGACCATCAGCACCTACAAGACGCGGCTGATCGAGAAGCTGCGGGTAAAGTCGGTGGTAGACCTTGCGGACCTGGCCAAGCGGAACCAGCTGGTCTGACGCTGTTCCCGTGCGCGTATTCGTGCCTTCAGTGGCGTGCTAGACCTTGCCAGCCTGGAGCGTTTGACCGCCCGCGATCCGGCCGTGCTGAGGGAGTTGCTGGATGAGCTGAGGCGCAGCCTGGTGGAAGACCTGCAACACCTGGCGCCGCTCGCCGATGGCCATGACCTGAACGCCTTGCGCCTGCTTGCGCACCGGGTGAAAGGACCGGCACGCATCGTCGGGGCGAAGCGCCTGATCGGCGCGTGCGAGGCACTGGAGCAGTGCTGCGCTGAGCGCACGCCGACGGCCAAACCGGTGCAGGAGTTGCGCCTGGCCATGGAGGCGCTCAGTACATGGATCGAGTGTTACCCATAGGGGCGCTGCGCGCCCCATCGCAGGCTACGCCAGCTCCCACAGGTTGAAGGCATGCAGCTAACACTGTGGGGGCTGGCAATGGGCCAAGTGCCTATATTTTGCCGAGCAACAACAGGATCAACAGGATGATCAGCACGGTCCCGATAATGCCCGACGGGCCATACCCCCAACTTCTGGAGTGCGGAAAGACAGGTAAGCCACCGATCAACAGCAGGATCAGAATGATGATGAGAATGGTGCCCATGGCAGTGTCCTTGTATGACGGTAGGGTAGGCGTATCAGTACAGTCCTTCTGTTCGGTCACAGGTTTCATGCCCGCTTGTTAATTGCGACCCCTGGGCGTAGCGAAAAGTTTAATTAATCGGTTTCACCACTGTTTGCCCGGGTCATTCAGGCGGTTGATGGAGCGTGGGTGCAGCGGCTGCCTTCGCTACACTGGCCATCACTTTCCCGAACAGTACAAGGCACCTGTCTATGCACAATCGCATGATGATCACTGGCGCAGGCTCCGGGCTCGGCCGCGAAATCGCCCTGCGCTGGGCACGTGATGGCTGGCGCCTGGCGCTGGCCGATGTCAACGAAGCCGGCCTGCGCGACACCCTGGCGCAGGTGCGCGAGGCGGGCGGCGATGGCTTCGTGCAGCGCTGCGACGTTCGTGACTACAGCCAGCTGACCGCGCTGGCCCAGGCCTGCGAAGAAAAGTTCGGCGGCATCGATGTGATCGTTAACAATGCCGGCGTGGCTTCGGGTGGCTTTTTCAGCGAGCTGTCGCTGGAAGACTGGGAGTGGCAGCTGTCGATCAACCTGATGGGTGTGGTCAAGGGCTGCAAGGCCTTCCTGCCGATGCTTGAGCGCAGCAAGGGCCGCATCATCAACATCGCCTCGATGGCCGCCTTGATGCAAGGCCCGGCCATGAGCAACTACAACGTCGCCAAGGCCGGGGTGCTGGCGCTCTCGGAAAGCCTGCTGATCGAATTGCGCGACCAGGAGGTGGCGGTGCATGTGGTGTGCCCGTCGTTCTTCCAGACCAACCTGCTCGACTCGTTCCGCGGTCCGACCCCGGCGATGAAGGCGCAGGTGGGCAAGCTGCTGGAAAGCTCGCCGATCACCGCCGCGGATATTGCCGACTACATCTTCGCGCAGGTCGCCGACGGCGAGTTCCTGATCCTGCCTCACGAACAGGGGCGCATGGCCTGGCAGCTCAAGCAACGCAACCCGCAGCTGCTCTACGACGAGATGGCCAGCATGGCCGGAAAAATGCGCGCCAAGGCCCGTCCGTCTCAAGCCTGAGTGCAGGCATCGGGTATGCTTGGCGCATTCTGAATGCCTGTGAGTACCTGGTGTGATCAACTACCTGTGGTTTTTCCTTGCGGCGGTCTTCGAGATCGCCGGTTGCTATGCGTTCTACATGTGGCTGCGGCTGGGCAAGAGTGGCTGGTGGATTGTTCCGGCGTTGCTCAGCCTGACCGCGTTTGCGCTGATCCTCACCCGCGTCGAGGCGGCCTATGCCGGTCGCGCCTATGCCGCGTACGGCGGTATCTACATCGTCACTTCATTGCTGTGGCTGGCGCTGGTCGAGCGCGGGCGGCCGCTGGGCAGCGACTGGATCGGTGCACTGCTGTGTGTGCTGGGCGCCAGCATCATTGTGCTGGGGCCGCGTCTACAGAGTTCTTGAATGGCTTGAAATGATGAAAATCTGTAGGTCTTTTCGCCAGTGCTGGTGGGATCGGTCTATTTGATTGGCGGTGTATTGAAGCGTTCCGACCCTGGGTGCAGTCTCCAAATTCTCACCTTTGTGGAGGATCGGATCATGTTGGTTATAGGCCGTGAAGTAGGCGAAGTCATCACCATTGATGAACACATCAAGGTCAAGGTGCTGTCGGTAGAGGGCAACGTGGTGCGCTTCGGTATCTGCGCACCACGGGACATCGAAGTCCATCGCGCAGAAATCTATCGGCGCATTGCCGAACTGTCCGCTAAAGAGGGTGGCTGATCAGTCGAACAGCTCTTTGGGGATGTCGTGCTTGGCCAGCAACTGGCATTGCTGGCTGTCGAGGTCGAAAAGAATGAATGCCTGCTTTTTTGCCAGCGCCTGGCGCACGCGCAACACGCGGGTTTCCAGCGGGGTGTCGTCGCCGTTGTCGGTACCGTCGCGGGTGACGAAGTCCTCGATCAGGCGGGTGAGGGTTTCGGCTTCCAGTTGGTCGTAGGGAATCAGCATAAATAAACAGGGCAGGCTTGGCGAAGTGTGTGTACATGCTACGCCAAACCGCGCCTGCCTGTGTAGGCGCTAGGCCTTGTTGCCGACCAGGCTGTCGACTGCCGGCACCCGGGTGTCACTTTCCATCTGCGTCTCGTGCTCGAGCTGGTGGCTGAAGCTTTCCAGGGAACTGCCGGTGGCCTGCGAATCGCTGGCAAACACCGGCGGGCTGAGCAGGTAGGCGGTCAACAGGCGGCTGAGTGCGGCCAGGCTGTCGATGTGGGTGCGCTCGTAGCCATGGGTGGCATCGCAACCGAAGGCCAGCAGCGCTGTGCGTATGTCGTGGCCGGCGGTGATGGCCGAATGGGCATCGCTGAAGTAGTAGCGAAACACGTCGCGACGGGCCGGCAGTTCGTGCTCGCGGGCCAGTTTGAGCAAGTGCCGCGACAGGTGATAGTCGTAGGGGCCGGCCGAGTCCTGCATGGCGACGCTGACCGCATGTTCGCTGGAGTGCTGGCCGGGGGCGACCGGGGCGATGTCGATGCCGACGAACTCGCTGACATCCCAGGGCAGGGCGGCGGCTGCACCAGAGCCGGTTTCCTCGGTGATGGTGAACAACGGATGGCAGTCGATCAATGGCTGCACGCCGCTGTCGACAACCGCCTTGAGCGAAGCCAGCAGCGCCGCGACACCCGCTTTGTCATCCAGGTGGCGAGCGCTGATATGACCGCTCTCGGTGAACTCGGGCAATGGATCGAAGGCGACGAAATCGCCAATGTCCACCCCCAGGGTCTGGCAGTCGGCGCGGGTCGCGCAGTAGGCATCCAGGCGCAACTCGATGTGTTCCCAACTGACCGGCATCTGGTCGATGGCGGTGTTGAACGCGTGCCCGCTGGCCATCAATGGCAGCACGCTGCCGCGCAACACGCCGTTGTCGGTGAACACACTGACGCGGCTGCCTTCGGCAAAGCGGCTGGACCAGCAGCCCACTGGCGCCAGCGACAGGCGACCGTTGTCCTGGATCGCCCGGACGCTGGCGCCGATGGTGTCGAGGTGTGCGGAAACCGCGCGGTCCGGCGAGCTTTTGCGGCCCTTGAGGGTGGCGCGGATGGTGCCGCGGCGCGTCAGCTCGAAGGGGATGCCGAGTTCTTCCAGGCGCTCGGCTACATAACGCACGATGGTGTCGGTAAAGCCGGTGGGGCTGGGGATGGCGAGCATCTCCAGCAAGACTTTTTGCAGGTAGTTGAGATCTGGCTGCGGGAGCTGATCAGACATGGTGCCTCCTGTGTTCAGGGTGCCGGCCGGCTGTGCGGGAACAGCAGGTCGATGAAGCGTTCGGCGGTGGGTTGTGGCTCGTGGTTGGCGAGCCCAACGCGTTCGTTGGCTTCGATGAAGACATGCTCCGGCTGGTCGGCGGCGCGCACCATCAGGTCGAGCCCGACCACCGGAATATCCAGGGCGCGGGCGGCACGGATCGCCGCGTCGACCAGCGCCGGGTGCAAGCGCTCGGTGACGTCTTCCAGGCAGCCACCGGTGTGCAGGTTGGCGGTGCGCCGCACGGCCAGGCGCTCGCCGGCCGGCAGTACCGTGTCGTAGTCGACACCCGCTTCGTGCAGGGTGCGCTGGGTTTCGTCATCCAGCGGGATATGGCTTTCGCCTGCCGTGGCGGCCTGGCGTCGGCGGCTTTGCGCTTCGATCAGCGCACCGATGGCGTGCTGGCCGTCGCCGACAATCTGTGCCGGGTGGCGGATCGCCGCAGCCACCACCTCGAAGCCGATGACCACGATGCGCAGGTCCTGCCCCTTGTGAAAGCTTTCCAGTAACACCCGGCTGTCGAAACGCCGGGCATTGTCGATGGCGCGGGTGATTGCGTCGAGGCAAGTCAGGTTGACCGCCACACCCTGACCCTGTTCGCCGTCCAGCGGCTTGACGACCACGGCGCCGTGGTCGTCAAGAAATGCCTGGTTGTCATCGGCATTGCCTGCCAGCTGTTGCGCGGGCAACTGCAGCCCGGCGTTTTTCAGCACCTGGTGGGTCAGGCTCTTGTCTTGGCACAGGGTCATGCTCACGGCGCTGGTGAGGTCGCTGAGTGACTCACGGCAGCGTATCCGCCGGCCACCGAGGCTGAGGGTGAACAGGCCGGCGTCGGGGTCATCGACCTGAACGTCGATGCCGCGCCGATAGGCTTCGTCGACAATGATCCGGGCATAGGGATTCAGGCCGGTTTCAGGGTTGGGACCGAGAAACAGCGTCTGGTTGATGAGGTTTTTGCGTTTGATCGCGAACGTCGGCAGGGTGCGGAAACCCAGTTTGGCGTAGAGCCGCTTGGCCTGGCGGTTGTCGTGCAATACCGAGAGGTCGAGGCAGCTCAGGCCCCGGCTCATGAAGTGCTCGATCAAGTGGCGCACCAGCACCTCGCCGACGCCCGGCCGTGTGCAATGCGGGTCGACCGCCAGGCACCAGAGGCTGCTGCCATGCTCGGGGTCGGCGAAGGCTTTGTGATGGTTCAGGCCCATGACGCTGCCGATCACCGCGCCGCTGTCTTCATCCTCGGCCAGCCAGTACACCGGGCCGCCAAGATGGTGCGGAGTGAGTAGCGCCGGGTCGATGGCGAGCATGCCGCGTGCCAGGTACAGGGTGTTGACCGCCTGCCAGTCGCTGTCGCTCTGCGCGCGGCGGATACGAAAGCCACGGAACACCCGTTGCGCCGGGCGGTAGTCGCTGAACCACAGGCGCAAGGTGTCGGAAGGGTCGAGGAACAGTTGCTGCGGGGCCTGGGCCAGTACCTGCTGCGGTGCTGCCACGTACAGGGCGATATCGCGTTCGCCGGGCTGTTCGTCTTGCAGGGCCTCGGCCAGGCTTGCCGGGTCCGGGTAGGTGTGGCCGATCAGCAGGCGGCCCCAGCCGCAGTGCAGTGAGCGCGGCTGGTCGTGGGGCTCGCTGCCGTCGCCGGCCAGTTGCGCCTGCAAACGCTCGTAGGAAGGCACCTGGCCGCGCAGCAGGCGCTGGCCATAAGGTGATGCATGGGCTTTCATCGGTCAGATTCCTTGTTCGCTGAGCCACAGGTTCAAGGCGGCCAGTTGCCAGAGCTTCGAGCCGCGCAGCGGCGTCAGCTGGCCATGCGGGTCGCTGAGCAGGCGGTCGAGGGCGGCCGGTTCGAACAGGCCACGGTCCTGGCTGGGGTCCAGCAGCAGTTCACGAACCCAGTCCAGCGTGGCGCCTTGCAGGTGCTTGAGGCCAGGCACCGGGAAGTAGCCTTTCTTGCGATCGATCACTTCAGCGGGAATCACCAGGCGCGCGGCTTCCTTGAGCACCTGCTTGCCGCCGTCGGGCAGCTTGAAGCGCGCCGGAACACGCGCCGACAGCTCCACCAGGCGGTAGTCAAGGAACGGCGTGCGCGCCTCCAGGCCCCAGGCCATGGTCATGTTGTCGACGCGTTTGACCGGGTCGTCGACCAGCATCACCGTGCTGTCCAGGCGCAAGGCTTTGTCCACCGCTGCGCTGGCGCCCGGTTGGTCGAAATGCCTGCGGACAAAATCACCGGCGGCGTCGTGGTCGAGGCGCCAGGGTTGCTGCACGGTGGCCGCGTAGTCGTCGAAACTGCGGTCGAAGAAGGCCTCGCGGTAAGCGGCGTAAGGTTGCTGAGCGCCATCGACTTGCGGGTACCAGTGATAACCGGCGAACAATTCATCCGCGCCCTGGCCGCTTTGCACCACCTTGCAATGCTTGGCCACCTCGCGCGACAGCAGGTAGAAGGCAATGCAGTCGTGGCTGACCATCGGCTCGCTCATGGCGCGGAACGCCGCTGGCAATTGTTCGATGATTTCGCGCTCGTCGATGCGCAGCTGGTGATGGCGGGTGCCGTAGTGGCGGGCGATCAGGTCGGAGTACTGGAACTCGTCGCCGCGTTCGCCACCGGCATCTTCGAAACCGATGGAAAAGGTCGACAGGTCGTCGACGCCAACTTCGCGCAGCAGGCCGACCAGCAAGCTGGAGTCGACGCCGCCGGACAGCAGCACGCCGACGTCCACCGCTGCCCGTTGGCGGATGGCTACCGCCTCACGAGTGCTGTCGAGCACGCGGTCGCGCCAGTCTTCCAGGGTCAGGTCCTGCTCATCGGTGCGCGGGCCGTAATGCAGTTGCCACCACACCTGTTGCTCGACACGGCCCTGGGCATCGACGCGCATCCAGGTGGCCGGCGGCAGCTTCTCGATGTTGGCCAGCAGGGTGCGCGGTGCCGGAACCACGGCATGAAAGTTGAGGTAGTGGTTGAGCGCCACCGGGTCGAGCACCGGGTTGATGTCGCCACCCTTTAGCAGCGCCGGCAGGCTCGACGCAAAGCGCAGGCGTTCGCCGCTGCGCGACAGGTACAGCGGCTTGACCCCCAGGCGGTCGCGGGCGAGGAACAGCTGTTGGCTGTCGCGCTCCCAGATCGCCAGGGCGAACATGCCGTTCAGGCGTGGCAGCAGGTCGGCGCCCCAGGCGTGGTAGCCCTTGAGCAGCACCTCGGTATCGCCATCCGAATAGAAGGCATAGCCGAGGTTCTCCAGCTCGCTGCGCAGCTCCGGAAAGTTGTAGATGGCACCGTTGAAGGCCAGTGACAGGCCCAGTTGGTTGTCGATCATCGGCTGTGCCGAGCCGTCGGACAGGTCCATGATCTTCAGGCGGCGATGGCCCAGGGCAATCGGGCCCTGGCTATGGAAGCCCCAGGCATCGGGACCGCGAGGCGCCAGGTGATGGGTCATTCGCTCGACCGCGGCGAGATCCGCCGGGCGTGGTGAATGGGCAATGGGGGTGAAACGAAACTCTCCAGCTAATCCGCACATAAGTCCTTACCGGTTTTGCCGTTGGGGAAGGTGCCCAAACGCGGGCACATTGAAACTGACCGGTGCGGATAGCGAGAGTTTTAGAACGATCGGTTATAAGCGCTTAGCCTCGCTTGCTTTTGCCGCGTATCAGTTCGCGCAGCATGAAGCGATTCGGGTGGCAGGCTTCGGCAACACTGCGCGGTACTGGCATCGGTGCGTTGTCGGCCCAGGCGGCAATCAGTTCGCCCGACAGCGGTGCCGTGATGAGCCCGCGTGAGCCATGGCCGCTGTTGATGTACAGGCCTTCGAGCCAAGGGCAGGGGGTATCTGGCACCTGGCGGGCGTCCTTGGCCAATACCGCGTACTGGTGGTTGAACGCCTGCTGGTCTGCCAGCGGCCCGACAATGGGCAGGTAGTCGGGGCTGGTACAGCGAAACGCCGCCCGGCCCTGCAGGGTGTGGGGGTCAAGTTGGTGGGCGCCCAGGCGCTCGGCCAGATCGCTGGAGATTTCTTCCAGCAGGCGCAAGTTGCCAATGTGCTCGCCGGTGGTGGGGGCAAGATCGACGCTGTGAAAATCGAAGCTGGCCCCCAGGGTGTGTTCGCCATTGCGCACCGGCGCGACGTAGCCGTCGGCGCAAACCACGGTGGCGAGTGCCTGGCTGTTGGCGGTCACCGGTAGCCGGGTGATCTGGCCGCGGATACGCTTGAGCGGCAGGGTGGCACAGGGCTCGAATCGCTGGATTTCGGCAGCGGTCGCCAGTACTACCAGCGGCGCGCTGTCGAGGAATTTCTCGCTTTCCCAGGCCTGCCACTGGCCGTCGACCTTGCGCAACTCCAGCACCTGATGATGAGTGAGCAAGGTGATGTTCGGGTGTTGCAGCTGTACCTGGCACAGGGCCGGCGGATGCACCCAGCCCGCTTCCGGGTAGTACAAACCGCCACTGGCCAGGCTCACGCCCGCCACCGCTTCGGCCTGCTCCCGCTGCAGCGGGAGCAGCAGTTGCGGGTTGAAGGCGTCGGCGAGCACCGCCTGGCGTTGGGCTTCCTTGGCATCGAAGGCCAGTTGCAACACACCGCAACTGTCCCAGTCGCGGCCGCGTTGCAGGCGTTCGAGCAGGCGGCGGGTGTAGCCGAAGCCGCTGAGGATCAGGCGCGACAACGCCGTGCCGTGGGCCGAGAGTTTCAGGTAGAGCACGCCCTGCGGGTTACCTGATGCTTCGGCCGCCGGCGTGGCGTGGCGTTCCAGCACGCTGACCTGCCAGCCGCGGGCGGCCAGGCTTGCCGCCGTCGCGCAACCGGCCAGGCCGGCACCGATGACCAGCGCTTTACGCGGGCCGGGCAGGGCAGCAGGGCGGGCGAACCAGGGCGCGACGGCGGGCGGCGCTTCAGGGGTTTCGGGGACGCCACGAAAGACCCCGCGCAACACCTCCCACTTCTTGCCGATTCCGGGAATGCGCTTCATCTCGAAGCCCACCGCGATCAGCCCGCGACGCACCCAGCCGGTGCTGGTGAATGTACCCAGGGTGGCAGTGGCGGACGAAAGGCGGCCGATCTGGGTGAACAGCTCAGGGGTCCACATCTGCGGGTTTTTTGCCGGGGCAAAACCGTCGAGGAACCAGGCATCGACTTCGGCATCCAGTTGCGGCAGCTGCTCCAGGGCATCACCGATCATCAGGGTCAGCCGTACCCGGCCCTGGTCGAAGACAAAGTTCTGAAAGCCTTCGTGTACGGCGACGTACTGTTCCAGCAGTGGCGCACTGAAGGGCGCCAGCTCCGGCCAAAGGGCCAGGGCGCGAGTCAGGTCGGCGTGGCTGAGCGGGTACTTTTCAACGCTGACGAAATGCAGGCGGGCATCAGGGGGGGCGCATTCGCTGAATAACTGCCAGGCGCAAAAGAAATTCAACCCGGTACCGAAACCGGTTTCACCGATCACCAGGCACTGGTCGGGTACCATCGCGCTGAAACGCTGGCGCAAGTCGTTCTGGTCGATGAACACATGACGGGTCTCTTCCAGGCTCTGGTCCTTGGAAAAGTAGATGTCATCGAACTGGCGTGAGTGGGGGCGGCCCTGGTCGTCCCAGTCGATCTGGGCGTAGTGGGTAACGTCGGTCATGGTCGGCTCAGGCATGTCTAGAGCGGCATTTTAGCTTACCCGGACAAAGACTACCCGGATCCGCTAGTCTTGCTTATCCATGTAGGGAGCCTGGTATGTTCGAATCCGCTGAAATTGGTCACGCCATCGACAAAGAAACCTACGACGCCGAAGTACCGGCGTTGCGCGAGGCCTTGCTCGAGGCGCAGTTCGAGCTCAAGCAACAGGCGCGCTTTCCGGTGATCGTGCTGATCAACGGCATTGAAGGCGCCGGCAAGGGCGAGACGGTCAAGCTGCTTAACGAGTGGATGGACCCGCGCCTGATCGAAGTGCGTACTTTCGATCAGCAGACTGACGAAGAACTGGCCCGGCCACCGGCCTGGCGTTACTGGCGTGCGCTGCCGGCGAAAGGGCGGATCGGCGTGTTTTTCGGCAACTGGTACAGCCAGATGCTGCAGGGGCGGGTGCATGGCCAGTTCAAGGACGCCGTGCTCGACCAGGCCATTCGCGGTGCCGAGCGCCTCGAAGAAATGCTCTGCGATGAAGGCGCGCTGATCATCAAGTTCTGGTTCCATCTGTCGAAAAAACAGATGAAGGCCCGACTCAAGGCGCTCAAGGACGACCCGTTGCACAGCTGGCGGATCAGCCCGCTGGACTGGCAGCAGTCGGAAACCTATGACCGCTTTGTGCGCTTCGGCGAGCGGGTACTGCGCCAGACCAGCCGTGACTATGCGCCCTGGCATGTGATCGAAGGGGTTGATCCGCATTACCGCAGCCTGGCGGTCGGGCGTATTTTGCTTGAGGGCCTGCAGGCCGCGCTCAAGGCCCAGCATGGGCCGGTGCACCAGGCCAACATCGCCCCACTGGGCCGGGCCATCGATCAGCGCAGCTTGCTCGACAGTCTGGACATGAGCCTGCGCCTGGACAAAAACGACTACCAGGAACAGCTGATCACCGAGCAGGCACGCCTGGCCGGATTGCTGCGTGACAAACGCATGCGCCGCCACGCACTTGTTGCCGTGTTCGAAGGCAACGACGCTGCCGGCAAGGGTGGCGCCATCCGCCGCGTGGCGGCAGCACTGGACCCGCGCCAGTACCGCATCGTGCCGATTGCCGCACCCACCGAAGAAGAGCGTGCACAACCGTATCTGTGGCGGTTTTGGCGGCATGTGCCGGCGCGCGGCAAGTTCACCGTGTTCGACCGCTCGTGGTACGGGCGGGTGCTGGTCGAGCGCGTGGAAGGTTTCTGCACGCAGGCCGACTGGATGCGCGCCTATGGCGAGATCAACGATTTCGAAGAGCAGTTGACCAGTGCCGGCGTGGTGCTGGTGAAGTTCTGGTTGTCGATCGATCAGCAGACCCAGCTGGAACGTTTTCAGGAGCGTGAGCAGATCCCGTTCAAGCGCTTCAAAATCACTGAGGAAGACTGGCGCAATCGCGAAAAATGGGGCGATTACGCGCAAGCGGTGGGCGACATGGTCGACCGCACCAGCACCGAGATTGCACCCTGGACCCTGGTGGAAGCCAACGACAAGCGCTGGGCCCGGGTCAAGGTGCTGCGCACCATCAACGATGCCCTGGAAGCGGCGTTCAAGAAAGACAAAAAGTAGTGCTTCGCCTGTAGGAGCGAGGCTTGCCCGCGAAGAACGTCTGTTTCGCCGGCAAGCCTGGCTCCTACAGGCGCTGTGTTAACACGCTGAGATAGGAATTCAGGGAATGAACTACTGAAATCTTTTCCTCAATTGTATCTGTCGGCCCGCCACGCCCACCCCGTAGAATCCAGTCTCCCCCCACCATAGGGCTATCGAGGCTGGTATGCATATTTCTTCCGGACGCTGGGTCTATGGCCTTTGTCTTTCGCTATTGACCGCGCTGCTCTGGGGCATCCTGCCGATCAAGCTGAAACAGGTGCTGCAGGTGATGGACCCGATCACTGTGACCTGGTTTCGCCTGATGGTCTCCGGTGGCTTGCTGTTCGCCTGGCTGGCCGCGAGCAGGCGCCTGCCGTCGTTCGCCCGGCTCGGGCGCAAGGGCCTGGCACTTGTGGCATTGGCCACCGGCGGCCTGGTCGGCAACTACGTGCTGTACCTGATGGGCCTGAACCTGCTCAGCCCCGGCACGGCGCAACTGGTCGTGCAACTGGGGCCGGTGTTGTTGCTGGTCGCCAGCGTGTTCCTGTTCAAGGAGCGCTTCAGCCTTGGGCAAGGGATGGGTCTGCTGATCCTGCTGATGGGCTTCGGGCTGTTTTTCAACCAGCGCCTGGAAGAACTGCTGACCTCCTTGAGCGTTTACACCACCGGTGTGCTGACCATCATTCTGGCTACCACCATCTGGGTGTTCTACGCCCTGAGCCAGAAGCAGTTGCTGACGGTGTGGAATTCGATGCAGGTGATGATGGTGATCTACCTGTGCTGCGCGGTACTGCTCACGCCCTGGGTGCACCCGCTGGAAGCGCTGCAGTTGAGTCCGCTGCAAGGCTGGCTGTTGCTCGCCTGCTGCCTCAACACCCTGGTGGCCTACGGTGCGTTTGCCGAGGCGCTGGCGCACTGGGAAGCATCCAAGGTCAGTGCGACCCTGGCGGTCACCCCGTTGATTACTTTTGTTGCGGTCGCCCTGGCCGCCTGGTTCTGGCCTGACTATGTGCACGCCGAGCAGATCAACACGCTGGGCTATATCGGCGCGCTGGTGGTGGTGCTGGGTTCGGCGCTGACCGCACTGGGCCCTTCGATCATGGCCGGCTGGCGGGCCAGGCGCGTACGCCTGGCCCGGTGAACTCAACCCTTTTTGCCAGGTTCGAGCATGTCTTGCGGGCGTACCCACTGGTCGAACTGCTCGTTGGTCAGGTAGCCCAGGGTCAAGGCCGCCTCACGTAGCGTGCGGCCTTCGCTGTAGGCCTTCTTGGCGATTTCTGCCGCCTTGTCGTAGCCGATGTGCGGGTTGAGCGCGGTCACCAGCATCAGCCCACGCTCCAGGTGCGCGGCCATCTGTTCGGCATCCGGTTCGATACCGGCCACGCAGTGTTGCTGAAAGTTGCGACAGCCGTCGGCGAGCAGTTCGATGGACTGCAGCAGGTTGTGGATGATCACCGGCTTGAACACGTTCAACTGCAGGTGCCCCTGGCTTGCGGCAAAGCCGATGGCGGTGTCGTTGCCCAGCACCTGGCAGGCCAGCATCGACAAGGCCTCGCACTGCGTCGGGTTGACTTTGCCGGGCATGATCGAACTGCCCGGCTCGTTGGCCGGCAGGCGCACTTCGGCAAGGCCGGCACGCGGCCCGGAACCGAGCAGGCGCAGGTCGTTGGCGAGTTTCATCAGCGCCACCGCCAGGGTCTTGAGGCCGCCGGCGAGGGTGGTCAGCGGCTCGTGCCCGGCAAGCGCGGCGAACTTGTTCGGTGCGGTGACGAAAGGCAACCCGGAGAGGGCCGCAAGCTCCGCTGCAATAGCTTCGGCAAAGCCGTGTGGGGCGTTCAGCCCGGTGCCTACGGCAGTACCGCCCTGCGCCAGTTCGCATACTGCCGGCAGTGCGGAACGAATGGCCCGCTGGGCGTAATCAAGCTGGGCCACATACGCCGAGACCTCCTGGCCGAAGGTGATCGGCGTGGCGTCCATCATATGCGTGCGGCCGGTCTTGACCAGGTGCTGGTGGCGCGCCGACAGCTCTGCCAACCCGGCCGACAGCTCGGCAATCGCTGGCAGCAGGTGATGCTGGACGGCCTGTGCAGCGGCGATATGCATGGCAGTGGGAAAACAGTCATTGGAGCTTTGCGAGCGGTTGACGTGATCGTTGGGGTGTACCGGAAGCTTGCCACCACGGCCTTTGCCGGCCAGTTCGTTGGCGCGCCCGGCGATCACTTCATTGACGTTCATGTTGCTCTGGGTGCCGCTGCCGGTCTGCCAGACGACGAGTGGAAACTGGTCGTCGAGCTGACCATCGAGTACTTCATCGGCGGCTTGCTCGATCAGCCGGGCGATGTCGGCCGAGAGGTCTCCGTTGCGGCTATTGACCCGTGCAGCGGCCTTCTTGATCAGCGCCAGGGCATGCAGGACCGCCAGCGGCATACGTTCCTTGCCTATGGCGAAATTGATCAGCGAGCGTTGTGTCTGCGCGCCCCAGTAGGCCAGCTCAGGAACTTCGACCGGCCCGAGGCTGTCAGTTTCGATACGGCTCATGCTGCACTCACTCCCTTGTGGTCTGAATTCGCAGTTTAGGTCCCTTTTTGTCGCGGCGGTTCCATCGCTCGTCGACCCACTTGAGTGCTGTGCCCGAGTCGGCGCAGAATGCTCGACTCCGGGGTACTACCTCCTCTGTCTAATGAAGGATTTCCGATGACCCGTCTTCGCGCCCTTTGCACCGCTGTTGCGCTGGTCTGCGCCAGCGGCCAGGTGCTTGCCGATACCGCCAGCCACAACGCCAGTGCCGAAAAATTCCTCATGATGGCGCACGCTGACAAGCTTGGCACCCCGGTCTACATGCAGGTGCAGCAGATGTTTGCCCAGCGTTTTGAACAGACCAAGGCACCTGCTTCGAAAAAATCCGTGCTCGACAGCTACCAGGCCAAGGCCAACGCCGCCCTGGACCAGGCCATTGGCTGGAACAAGCTGAAGCCGGACATGGTCAAGCTGTACACCAGCACCTTCACCGAAAGCGAGCTCAAGGACCTGGTTGCCTTCTACCAGTCGCCACTGGGCAAGAAAGTCCTGGAAAAAATGCCTCAGGTTACCCAGCAGTCGGCTCAGCTGACCCAGCAGAAGCTGGAAAGCGCGGTGCCTGTGGTCAACAAACTGCTGGCCGACATGACCAAGGAACTTGATCCGAACGCTGGCAAGGCCGCCGCCCCAGCGAAGAAGTAAACGCGGAGCTTTCCATGTCGATGCAGCAAAAGATTGAACAAAGCCTGGCCGCGCTGGCGCCGCAGCACCTGTCGGTGCTCGACGAAAGCCACATGCACAGCCGTGGGCAAGAAACCCATTACAAGGCGGTGCTGGTCAGCGAGCAGTTTGCAGGCCTGAACATGGTCAAGCGCCACCAGAAGGTCTACGCCACCCTGGGTGAGCTGATGGGGCAGTTCCATGCTCTGGCCCTGCACACCTACACCCCCGAAGAGTGGCAGAAGGTCGGTGCAGCGCCGGCTTCACCCACCTGCGCAGGTGGCAGCAAACACTGATTTCATCGTCAGGTTTTTGCTAGAATGTGCAACGCGCCGCTCGTCGGCGCGTTTTTTTTGCCATCCGGTCCGCCCTTTGCGAGGGTGACCACCTGGAGATTTATCGCATGACCCAAGCTATCGTCGTGGCGGCGCTGTACAAATTCGTCACCCTGAAAGATTACGTCGAGCTGCGCGAGCCGCTGCTCGACAGCATGACGGCCAATGGCATCAAGGGCACCCTGTTGCTGGCCGAGGAAGGTATCAACGGCACCGTTTCCGGTACCCGTGAAGGGATCGACGGCCTGTTGGCCTGGCTGCGCAGCGATGCGCGCCTGGTCGATATCGACCACAAGGAATCCTACTGCGACGAGCAGCCGTTCTATCGCACCAAGGTCAAGCTCAAGAAAGAGATCGTCACGCTCGGTGTGCCGGGCGTCGACCCGAACCACACCGTCGGCACCTACGTCGAGCCGCAGGACTGGAACGCGCTGATCAGCGACCCGGAAGTGCTGCTGATCGACACCCGCAACGACTACGAAGTGGCGATTGGTACTTTCGAAGGTGCAATCGACCCGAAAACCACCACGTTCCGTGAGTTTCCCGAGTACATCAAGGCCAACTTCGACCCGTCGAAGCACAAAAAGGTGGCGATGTTCTGCACCGGCGGCATCCGCTGCGAGAAAGCCTCCAGCTACATGCTCGGTGAAGGTTTCGAAGAGGTCTATCATCTTAAGGGCGGGATCCTGAAATACCTCGAAGAGGTGCCTCAGGAGGAAAGCCGCTGGCAGGGTGACTGCTTCGTGTTCGACAACCGGGTCACCGTGCGTCACGACCTGACCGAAGGCGATTACGACCAGTGCCATGCCTGCCGTACCCCGATCAGCGTGGAAGACCGTGCGTCCGAGCACTATTCGCCAGGCATCAGCTGCCCGCATTGCTGGGACAGCCTGAGCGAAAAGACCCGACGCAGCGCTGTCGACCGGCAGAAGCAGATCGAGCTGGCCAAGGCCCGCAACATGCCGCACCCGATCGGCCACAATTATCGTAAAGCTGCCGAGGCCTGATAGATGTCCGCACGCCTGCTCTATGTGATGGACCCGATGTGCTCATGGTGTTGGGGGTTTGCCCCGGTGGCGCAGGCCCTGATCGCCCAGGCGCACGCCGCCGGGATCGAGACCCACCTGGTGCCAGGTGGCTTGCGCAGCGGCAGCACGCCGCTGGATGCCTCGACCCGGCGCTACATCCTTGAGCATTGGCAGGCGGTCAACGAAACCACGGGCCAGCCCTTCACCCTTGAAGGTGCCATGCCAGAAGGTTTCGTCTACGACACCGAGCCGGCCTGCCGGGCGCTGGTAACGGCGCGGGGCCTGGACCCGACGCGTACCTGGGCCTTGCTGGCGGCAATCCAGCAGGCGTTTTATCAGGGCAGTGTCGACGTTACCCTGGCACCGGCGCTGGTTGATCTGGCCGAGCAGGTCGGTTTTGACCGCGCAGCCTTTGCCGAGCGTTTCACCAGCACTGACGTGCGCGCTGCCACCGCTGCCGACTTCACCTGGGTGCAAGACCTGGGCATTGCCGGCTTCCCGACCTTGCTGGCCGAACGCAATGGCCAGCTGGCTTTGCTGACCAACGGCTATCAGTCGCTCGATGCCTTGAGCCCGTTGCTCGGCCGCTGGCTGCAGCAGGCTGCCTGTGCTTGACGTGCCTGGGTCACCCGACCCTGTGCCGGGGCCTGCCCCGGTTGTTGCCGATCGCCTGAGCTGGGCGGAAATCCGCCGCCTGGCCCTGCATCACAAGAAAGCCCTGTGGATCGCCAACGGTGTGGCCGTGTTGGCGGCGCTGTGCAGCGTGCCGATTCCGTTGCTGCTGCCATTGCTGGTCGATGAAGTGCTGCTTGGCCACGGTGATGCCGCGCTCAAGTGGATGAACCAGCTGTTGCCTGGCGCCTGGCAGGTGGCGGCCGGCTACATCGGCCTGATGCTGGTCGTGACCCTGTGCCTGCGCTGTGCTGCACTGGCCTTCAACGTGATGCAGGCCAAATTGTTCGCCGGCCTGGCCAAAGACATTGTCTACCGCTTGCGCATCCGCCTGATCGAACGCCTCAAGCGCATCTCCCTCAAGGAGTATGAAAGCCTGGGCAGCGGCACGGTGACCACCCACCTGGTGACCGACCTGGACACCCTGGACAAGTTTGTCGGCGAAACCCTGAGCCGCTTTCTGGTGGCGATGCTGACGCTGACCGGCACCGCCGCGATCCTGATGTGGATGCACTGGAAGCTGGCACTGTTGATCCTGTTGTTCAACCCGTTGGTGATTTTCGCCACGGTGCAGTTGGGCAAGCGGGTCAAACACCTGAAGAAGCTCGAGAACGACAGCACCTCGCGTTTTACCCAGGCGCTGACCGAAACCCTCGACGCGATCCAGGAGATCCGCGCCAGCAACCGCCAGGGGTATTTCCTCGGGCGTTTGGGCGTGCGTGCGCAAGAGGTGCGTAACTATGCCGTCGCTTCGCAGTGGAAAAGCGATGCCAGCGGTCGGGCCAGTGGCCTGCTGTTTCAGTTCGGCATCGATATTTTCCGCGCTGCGGCGATGCTCACCGTGCTGTTTTCCGACCTGTCGATCGGGCAGATGCTGGCGGTGTTCAGCTACCTGTGGTTCATGATCGGCCCGGTCGAGCAGCTGCTCAACCTGCAGTACGCCTACTATGCCGCAGGGGGTGCGCTGAGCCGGCTCAACGAGCTGCTCGCGCGTGCCGACGAACCGCAATACCCCGGTGGTGTCGATCCGTTCAAGGGTCGTGACACGGTCGGGCTCGAAGTGCAGGGATTGCGCTTTGCCTATGCCGACGAACCGGTGCTCGACCACCTCAACCTGTCCATTGCCCCCGGGGAAAAGGTGGCCATTGTCGGTGCCAGTGGTGGCGGCAAAAGCACCCTGGTGCAGTTGTTGCTCGGGCTCTACAGCGCTCAGGCCGGCACCATCCGCTTTGGTGGTTCAACCTTGCAGGACATTGGCCTGGAGACCCTGCGTGAACACGTGGCAGTGGTGCTGCAGCACCCGTCGCTGTTCAACGACACGGTGCGCGCCAACCTGACCATGGGCCGCGACTGCAGTGACGAGGCCTGTTGGCAGGCCCTGGGTATCGCGCAACTCGACACCACCATTGCGGCATTGCCGCTGGGGCTCGATACCGTGGTCGGGCGCTCGGGTGTGCGCCTGTCTGGTGGTCAGCGCCAGCGCCTGGCGATTGCGCGCATGGTCCTCGCCGAACCCAAGGTGGTGATTCTCGACGAAGCCACCTCGGCGCTGGACGCCGCCACCGAATACAACCTGCATCAGGCCCTGGCGCGCTTCCTCAGTGCGCGTACCACCTTGATCATCGCCCACCGGCTGTCCGCCGTGAAGCAGGCTGACCGGGTGCTGGTGTTTGATGGCGGGCATGTCGCCGAGGACGGTGATCATCAGCAACTGATTGCAGAGGGCGGCCTGTACGCCAAGCTGTACGGCCATTTGCAGCAGAGCTGATTGCAAAGTGCTGAGTAATTGAGAAAAGCGCTCCAGTATTGAGGGCAAATAGCCTAGGCTGTGCATCTATAAGATCAAGAGATTCATCCGGCTCTGTGTGCAAGGGACCTCATGAAGCGAAAACGGACTCTCGAAGCCCCGAATTTGTTGGGCATCATCTGGCCTTTTGTAGCCGTGGTGTTGTTTCAGGCATTGCTCGGGAGCATCAGCTTGTACGCCTTGTCGGCGGTGCGTGGATATGTGGCGGGGGAGAGTCTCTGGTCCAAGGGCCAGAAAGACGCGATCTATTACCTCAACCTGTATGCCGATAGCCGCGACGAAGCGACATTTCAGCGCTATCGCCAGGCGATTGCCGTGCCGCTGGGCGGGCATGACCTGCGTGTCGCCCTGGATTTGCCCACGCCGGACCTGGAGGCTGCACGACGCGGCTTGATCCAGGGCGGAAACCACCCTGACGACGTCTCCAGCATCATCTGGTTGTACCTCAATTTTCGCCAGGTCAGTTACCTGGAGCGGGCCATCGAGCGCTGGGCCGTGGGTGACGGCTTTCTCAGCCAGCTGGACGAAGTCGCCCGGCAGATGCACGAAGACTTTCGCCTGGGCAAGGCCGATGCCACTGCTGTCGCGAACTGGAAATCGCGCATCGCCGCCATCAACGAAGGCGTGACGCCCGCCGCACGCGCCTTCAGCGACGCCTTGGGTGAAGGCTCGCGCAGGTTGTTGCAATTGTTGCTGGTGACCAACCTGGCAACGGCGCTGTTTCTGATCGGGCTGGCCTGGATGCGCTCAAGCAAGTTGCTGACCCAGCGTCAGGCCTTTGCCAGTGCCTTGCAGGTCGAGAAGGAGCGGGCACAGATCACCCTCGAATCGATTGGCGACGGGGTCATCACCACTGACGTTGACGGCTGCATCGCCTACATGAACCCGGCCGCCGAGCAATTGACCCACTGGCACGCCAGCCAGGCCCACGGGCTGCCATTGGCGGCGCTGTTCAGCCTGCTCGATGAGAATGCCGAGAAAGACAACCTGACCCTGATCGAGCACATCCTTGGCGGCGGTCTCAAGGGCGGTAGCGAGCACACCAAGCTGATCCAGCGCCTGGACGGCAGCACGGTATCGGTGACCCTGGTGGGCGCGCCGATCATGGCAGACGGGCAGGTGAGCGGCGTTGTGCTGGTACTGCACGACATGACCCAGGAACGGCAGTACATCGCCAACCTGTCGTGGCAGGCAACCCACGATGCGCTGACCGGGCTGGCCAACCGCCGCGAGTTTGAATACCGCCTGGAGCAGGCGATCAACACCCTGGCGCGCAAACCGGCCCGGCATACGCTGATGTTCCTTGACCTGGACCAGTTCAAACTGGTCAACGATACCTGCGGGCATGCTGCCGGCGATGAGTTGCTGCGGCACATTTGTGCGGTGTTGCAGGCGGGCTTACGTGAGGGCGACACCCTGGCCCGGTTGGGCGGCGACGAATTCGGCATCCTGCTGGAAAACTGCCCGCAGGATCAGGCCGAACGCATTGCCGAAGGGCTGCGTCAGGCGGTGCAGAGCCTGCACTTTGTCTGGAAAGCGCGGCCGTTCATGACCACGGTGAGCATTGGCCTGGTACATGTCGCGCACTTGCCCACCACACTGGAAGCCTCGTTGCGTGCAGCCGACATGGCCTGCTACATGGCCAAGGAAAAGGGCCGCAACCGGGTTCAGGTCTACCATGCCGATGACAGCGAACTGTCCATGCGCTTTGGCGAAATGGCCTGGATCCAGCGTCTGCATGTGGCCCTGGAGGAAAACCGCTTTTGCCTGTATGCCCAGGAGATCGCCGCCCTCGGGCCTGATGACGGGCCGGGTCATATCGAAATACTTCTGCGCCTGCATGATGAAAACGGCCGGATCATTTTGCCCGACAGCTTCATTCCTGCCGCCGAGCGCTACGGTTTGATGACCGCACTCGACCGTTGGGTAGTGCGCAGCGTGTTCATGGTCATTCGCCAGGGGCTGGACGAGCGCCGTGATGGTCCTTTGGCCATGTGCGCGATCAACCTGTCCGGCAGCAGCATTGGCGATGACAAATTCCTCGACTACCTGAAGCGGCTGTTCGGTGAGTTCGCCATTCCGCCGCAGATGATTTGCTTCGAGATCACCGAAACCAGCGCCATTGCCAACCTGGGCAGCGCCATTCGCTTTATCAACGAACTCAAGGCGCTGGGCTGCCGGTTCTCGCTGGATGATTTCTGCGCCGGGATGTCGTCATTTGCCTATTTGAAGCATTTGCCTGTAGATTTCCTGAAAATCGACGGAAGTTTTGTCAAAGACATGCTTGATGACCCGGTCAACCGGGCTATGGTTGAAGTCATCAATCACATCGGTCACGTCATGGGCAAACGCACCATTGCCGAATTTGTCGAGACGCCGTTGATCGAGCAGGCCCTGCAGGAGATCGGCGTCGATTACGCCCAGGGGTACCTGATCGAGCGGCCGCAGGTATTCACCTGCGACAGCCTTCATCGCCAACGGATTGCCGCAAGGCCCCTGCTGTTCAAGGCGCCAGGGACCTTTCGCTGACGATCCAACGATAATCACAAGGAACAAGGAGCTGACAGTGATTGACGCGTTCGTCCGTACCGGTCCATTGATGGACCCCACCAGTTACCCGCTCTGGGCCCAGCAGTTGATCAAGGACTGCCATGAGAGCAAGCGCCGGGTCGTCGAACACGAACTTTACCAGCGCATGCGCGATGGCCGGCTCAGTGGTCGGACCATGCGCCAGTACCTGATTGGCGGCTGGCCGGTGGTCGAACAGTTCTCCCTGTACATGGCCAAGAACCTGACCAAGACCCGTTACGCACGCCATCCTGGGGAAGACATGGCGCGCCGCTGGTTGATGCGCAACATTCGTGTCGAGCTCAATCATGCCGATTACTGGCTGAACTGGAGCCTGGCCCATGGCGTGAGCCTTGAAGACCTGCAAAACCAGGACGTGCCGACCGAGCTCAATGCCCTGAGCGACTGGTGCTGGCATGCCTGCGCGGCCGACTCGCTGGTGGTTGCCATTGCCGCCACCAACTATGCCATCGAAGGTGCCACCGGTGAGTGGTCGGCGGTGGTGTGCTCGACGGGGGCCTACGCTCAGGGCTTCCCGGAAGAAGGGCGCAAGCGCGCGATGAAGTGGCTGAAGATGCACGCCCAGTACGACGATGCGCACCCGTGGGAGGCGCTGGAAATCGTCTGCACACTGGCCGGCAACAACCCGCCCCAGGCGCTGCAGGCGCAGTTGCGCCGGGCGATCTGCAAGAGCTATGACTACATGTACCTGTTCCTTGAGCGCTGCATGCAGCAGGAACAGCGCCAGCCCGCCCGTGTCCAGGCGGAACTGGTCGAGGGCTGAGCCTTACTGGGCGTTGAACGCCTGGCCGTTGACGCCGGTGCTGTCCGGGCCCATCAGGTAGAGATAGACCGGCATGATCTGCTCGGGCAGCGGATTGTTCTCCGGGTTCTCGCCCGGATACGCCTGGGCGCGCATGCTGGTGCGGGTTGCGCCCGGGTTGACGCTGTTGGCACGCACCGGCGCCACGCCTTCCAGTTCGTCGGCCAGGGTCTGCATCAGGCCCTCGGTGGCGAATTTCGATACTCCATAAGCACCCCAGTAGGCCCGGCCTTTGCGCCCGACGCTGCTGGAGGTGAAGATCACCGACGCATCTTCTGACAGCTTGAGCAGCGGCAGCAGGGTGCTGGTAAGCATGAACATGGCATTGACGTTGATCTGCATGACACGCATGAAGTTGTCGCCAGACAACTGCTCAAGCGGTGTGCGCGGGCCAATGATCGAGGCGTTGTGCAGCAGGCCGTCGATGTGGCCGAACTCGGTTTCAATCATGGCGGCGAGTTCGTCGTACTGGTGGGGCAGGGCCGTTTCCAGGTTGAACGGAATGACCGCAGGTTTTGGATGGCCGGCGGCTTCGATTTCGTCATAGACCTGGGTCAGGTTGCCTTCGGTCTTGCCCAGCAGCAGTACGGTAGCGCCATGGGCGGCGTAGGCCTTGGCGGCTGCAGCGCCGATGCCGCGACCGGCGCCGGTGACCAGGATGGTCCGGCCTTTGAGCAGGTCAGGGCGGGCGGAGTAATCAAACATGAGGTTGCCTCGTGATAGGGGGCGGGCAACGTCGGCGCCTGCGGTCTGCAGGTGCCGGCATTGCAGGCGAAGCAAGGCAGCGCCTTGCCAGCTAAGGGGTCAGCAGCCGCAAAGCGCGCTATCAAGCACTTTGCGCAGTTCCAGCGGATGGTCGACGACTACATCCGCACCCCAGTTGTTGGGGTTGTCACTTGGATGAATATAGCCATAACGCACGGCAGCGGTACGGGTACCGGCATCGCGGCCCGACTCGATGTCGCGCAGGTCGTCGCCGACGAACAGGACGCTGGCCGGGTCCAGGTTCAGGGTCTTGCAGGCGAGGATCAGCGGCTCGGGGTCCGGCTTGCTGTTCTTCACGTGATCCGGGCAGATCAGCAGGGCGGAGCGCTCGGCCAGGCCCAGTTGCTGCATGATCGGCTCGGCGAAGCGCACCGGCTTGTTGGTGACCACGCCCCACAGCAGGTTGGCTTTCTCGATGTCGGCCAGCAGTTCGGCCATGCCGTCGTAGAGTTTGCTGTGCACCGCGCAGCCTTGCTGGTAGCGCTCGAGGAATTCCAGGCGCAGGGCTTCGAACTCCGGTGCTTCGGGGTCAAGGTCGAAGGTCACCGCGACCATGGCCTTGGCACCGCCGGAAACCACGTCGCGGATGCGCTGGTCATCGATGGCGGGCAGGCCGCGCTCGGCCAGCATCGCCTGGCAGATGGCGATGAAATCCGGCGCCGTGTCGAGCAGGGTGCCGTCCATGTCGAAAAGTACTGCTCTCAGGCGCATGTTCATTCCTCGCGCAGGGTCTGGATCATGTAGTTGACGTCGACGTCGCTGGCCAGCTTGTAGTGCTTGGTCAGCGGGTTGTAGGTCAGGCCGATGATGTCCTTGACGGTCAGGCCGGCCTCGCGGCTCCAGGCGCCCAGTTCGGACGGGCGGATGAACTTCTTGAAGTCATGGGTGCCGCGTGGCAGCAGCTTCATGATGTATTCAGCGCCGATGATCGCGAACAGGTAAGCCTTCGGGTTGCGGTTGATGGTCGAGAAGAACACCTGACCGCCAGGCTTGACCATGCGGAAGCAGGCGCGGATCACCGAGGAAGGGTCCGGCACGTGCTCGAGCATCTCAAGGCAGGTGACCACGTCGAACTGCTCGGGCATTTCTTCGGCCAGAGCTTCGGCGGTGATCTGCCGGTACTCGACCTGAACACCCGATTCAAGCTGGTGCAACTGGGCGACGGCCAGGGGCGCTTCGCCCATGTCGATACCGGTCACGGTGGCACCGCGCAGGGCCATGGCTTCGCTGAGGATGCCGCCGCCGCAACCGACGTCGAGAACCTTCTTGCCCGCCAGCTTGACCCGCTCGTCGATCCAGTTGACCCGCAGCGGGTTGATGTCGTGCAAGGGCTTGAACTCGCTTTCGCGGTCCCACCAGCGATGGGCCAGGGCCTCGAACTTGGCGATTTCGGCGTGGTCGACGTTGCTCATGGATCGGTCCTCTGAAACTTTGATTAAAGGTGTCACAGGGTGGCAGTGATGGCTGCCCCCCGGTTATTCGGTGCGCTCACCGATGCGCTGGCCCCAGGCACTGGCGGCGGCATGAAGGGCCTGCTCGTCCATGCGTGTGAGGCGGCGCTCGTCGAGCAGTTGCTTGCCAGCGACCCAGACATGCTTCACGCAGTCACGACTGCTGGTGTAGATCACTTGCGAAACCGGTTCGTAGATCGGTTGCTGGGCCAGGCCGCTGAGGTCGAAGGCGACCAGGTCTGCAGCCTTTCCCACTTCCAGCGAGCCGGTCACCGCGTCCAGGCCCAGCGCCCGGGCGCCATTCAAGGTGGCCATGCGCAGGGCCCGGTGGGCGTCCAGCGCGGCTGCCGAGCCGGCTACGGCCTTGGCCAGCAAAGCTGCGGTACGGGTCTCGCCGAGTACGTCGAGGTCATTGTTGCTGGCAGCACCATCGGTGCCCACGGCGACATTGACGCCGGCCTGCCACAGGCGTTCCACCGGGCAGAAACCGCTGGCCAGCTTGAGGTTGGACTCCGGACAGTGCACTACACTGGTGTTGCTTTCTACCAGCAGGGCCAGGTCTTCGTCGCTGATCTGGGTCATGTGCACCGCCTGCAGGCGCGGGCCGAGCAGGCCAAGGCGCGCCAGTCGGGCCAGCGGACGCTCGCCGCGGGTCGCCAGGGATTGCTCGACCTCGTAGGCGGTTTCGTGAATGTGCATGTGGATCGGTGCGTCGAGTTCTTCGGCGACCACCCGGATCTTTTCCAGGTTGTCGTCACTCACCGTATACGGCGCATGCGGGCCCAGGGCCACGGTGATACGCGAGTGGTGGCGCAGGTCGCCGAACAGCTCGATGCCCAGGTGCAGTGCCTCTTCGGTGCTGCGCGCACCCGGGACCGGGAAGTCCAGCAGGGGCACGGCGATTTGTGCGCGAATACCGCTGTTGTGCACGCGTTCGCTGGCGATCCTGGGGTAGAAATACATGTCCGAGAAACAGGTGACGCCGCCCTTGATCTGTTCGGCAATGGCCAGGTCGGTGCCGTCGCGCACGAAGGCTTCGTCCACCCAGCGGCCTTCGGCCGGCCAGATGTGCTCTTCAAGCCAGGTCATCAACGGCAGGTCGTCGGCCAGGCCGCGGAACAGGGTCATGGCGGCGTGGCCGTGGGCGTTGATCAGCCCCGGAGTGAGCAGGCAGCCAGGCAATTCGCGGGTTTCGCTGGCGACATAGCGCTGCGCCTCGGCCCGCGGCCCGATGAACACGATCTGGCCGTCGCGAATGCCCACGCCATGATCCTTCAATACCACCCCGGCAGGTTCGACAGGCACCAGCCAGCCAGGCAGGAGCAGCAAGTCGAGCGGCGTAGCGGGTTTGGGCATGGCGGGATTTTCCTCGGGCACGGGGGTGTGGCACTGCGGCTGAGGGCGAAGTATACCCGAGCGTCCGCGGCTGGGGCTCGCTATAATCGTACGCTTTTGGTGTCTGAACGACGGGGTGAGGCATGCGCGATCGACTACTGGCCGCAGAGAAGGTGAATGCCATCGATTGGCGTGATGGCGTCCTGCACCTGCTTGACCAGCGCGCTCTGCCATTCGAGGAGACCTGGCTGGCCTATGCCGACGCCGACGCAGTGGCCGAGGCGATTCGCTTGATGGTGGTGCGTGGCGCGCCGGCCATTGGTATCAGCGCCGCTTATGGCCTGGCCATGGCCGTGCGCCAGCGCCTGGCGCAAGGCGATGATTGGGAGATGGCGCTGGAGGAGGATTTTGACGTCCTGTTCAACTCGCGGCCTACCGGCGCTAACCTGTTCTGGGCGCTCAACCGTATGCGTGAGCGCCTGTTGCGGGTCAAAGAGGGCGACGACGTGGCAGCCATCATGGAGGCCGAGGCCATCGCCATCCATGACAGCGACCGCGAGGCTAACCTGACCATGGCCCAGTTGGGCGCCGAACTGATTCGCAAGCATCAGGGCAACGAGCAGGCCCTGTTGACCCATTGCAATGCCGGTGCCTTGGCCACTGGTGGCTTCGGTACCGCCTTGGGTGTGATTCGCGCGGCCTACCTGGAAGGTATGGTCGAGCGCGTATATGCCGATGAAACCCGTCCCTGGCTGCAAGGTTCGCGCCTGACCGCCTGGGAGCTGACGGAAGACGGTATCCCGGTGACCGTCAATGCCGACTCAGCGGCCGCCCACCTGATGAAGACCAAAGGCATCACCTGGGTGGTGGTCGGTGCTGACCGCATTGCCGCCAATGGCGATGTGGCCAACAAGATCGGTACCTACCAGTTGGCGGTCAACGCCATGCATCACGGGGTGCGCTTCATGGTAGTGGCGTCCAGTTCGAGTATCGACATGAACCTGGAGAGCGGTGAGGACATCCTGCTGGAAGAGCGCAGCGCCAGCGAGTTGCTGGCAGTCGGTGGGGTGCCGGTCGCGGCGGATGTCGAGGCCGTAAACCCGGTTTTTGACGTGACCCCGGCCGACCTGATCGATGTGATCGTGACCGAGAAGGGTATTGTCGAGCGTCCGGACACGGTAAAGATGGCGCAACTGATGTGTCGCAAGCGATTGCACTGACAGGTTTTTGCCTGATTGCGCCCTGATGAGGCGGCTAGCGGGCGTTACTGACGAGCAGTAGGGTAGTAGTGCCGCAGGCTACTCCCACCGTCTGGGCGATTGTGGTAACATCCGACGGTTTCCAAGGCAGGCCTGCGGGGCTGTCTTTACTGCGCAGATCCATGGCTTAACTCGTTGATTTGTCGTAAGTCGCTGCAAGGAGTCACTTTGCAGCGGCGAGCTTCGTTCGTCCCATATGGATGTGACGAGGTTTCACCAGAAAAAGGAATCAGGCTTCTCATGGGCGAACTGGCCAAAGAAATCCTCCCGGTCAATATCGAAGACGAACTGAGACAGTCCTACCTCGACTACGCGATGAGCGTCATTGTCGGGCGTGCACTGCCCGATGCGCGTGATGGCTTGAAGCCCGTGCATCGCCGCGTTCTGTATGCGATGAGCGAACTGGGTAACGACTGGAACAAACCGTACAAGAAATCCGCCCGTGTGGTCGGTGACGTGATCGGTAAGTACCACCCGCACGGTGATACCGCGGTGTACGACACCATCGTCCGTATGGCTCAGCCGTTCTCGCTGCGCTACCTGCTGGTCGACGGTCAGGGCAACTTCGGTTCGGTCGACGGCGACAACGCTGCGGCCATGCGATACACCGAAGTGCGCATGACCAAGCTGGCCCATGAGCTGCTGGCCGACCTGCACAAGGAAACCGTCGACTGGGTGCCCAACTACGACGGCACCGAGCAGATCCCGGCGGTCATGCCGACCAAGATCCCCAACCTGCTGGTCAACGGTTCCAGCGGTATTGCCGTGGGCATGGCCACCAACATTCCGCCGCACAACCTCGGTGAAGTCATCGACGGTTGCCTGGCACTGATCGACAACGCCGACATCACCATTGATGAACTCATGCAGTTCATCCCGGGCCCCGACTTCCCTACAGCTGCCATCATCAACGGCCGCCAGGGCATCATCGAGGCCTACCGTACCGGCCGTGGCCGCATCTATATGCGTGCCCGTTCCACTGTCGAAGACATCGACAAGGTCGGTGGCCGCCAGCAGATCGTGGTTACCGAACTGCCTTACCAGCTGAACAAGGCGCGCCTGATCGAGAAGATCGCCGAGCTGGTCAAAGAGAAAAAGCTCGAAGGTATTACCGAGCTGCGCGACGAGTCCGACAAGGACGGTATGCGTATCGTCATCGAGCTGCGCCGTGGCGAGGTTCCGGAGGTCATCCTCAACAACCTCTACGCCCAGACCCAGCTGCAAGCGGTATTCGGTATCAACATCGTCGCCCTGATCGACGGCCGCCCGCGTGTCCTGAACCTCAAGGACCTGCTCGAGGCATTCGTTCGTCACCGCCGCGAAGTGGTTACCCGCCGTACCGTGTTCGAACTGCGCAAGGCGCGCGAGCGTGGTCACATCCTTGAAGGCCAGGCCGTTGCCCTGTCCAACATCGATCCGGTCATTGCCCTGATCAAGGCCTCGCCGACACCGTCGGAAGCCAAGGAAGCGCTGATCAGCACACCGTGGGAATCCAGTGCCGTGCAGGTCATGGTCGAGCGCGCCGGTGCCGACTCCTGCCGTCCGGAAAACCTCGACGAGCAGTACGGCCTGCGTGATGGCAAGTACTTCCTCTCGCCGGAACAGGCCCAGGCCATTCTGGACTTGCGCCTGCACCGCCTGACCGGCCTTGAGCACGAGAAGCTGCTGGCCGAGTACCAGGAGATCCTCAACCAGATCGGCGAGCTGATCCGCATCCTCAACAGCGCCGAGCGCCTGATGGAAGTGATCCGCGAAGAGCTGGAGCTGATCCGCGCCGAATACGGCGATGTGCGCCGCACCGAAATTCTCGATGCGCGCCTGGACCTGACCCTGGGTGACATGATTCCGGAAGAAGACCGGGTTGTGACCATTTCCCATGGCGGCTACGCCAAGACCCAGCCGCTGGCGGCCTACCAGGCCCAGCGTCGTGGCGGTAAAGGCAAGTCGGCTACAGGCGTCAAGGACGAGGACTACATTTCGCACTTGCTGGTCGCCAACAGCCACACCACCCTGTTGCTGTTCTCCAGCAAGGGCAAGGTGTACTGGTTGAAAACCTACGAAATTCCGGAAGCCTCCCGTGCTGCGCGCGGTCGACCGCTGGTCAACCTGCTGCCGCTGGACGAAGGCGAGTACATTTCGACCATGTTGCCGGTCGAGGAATACACCGAGGGTCACTTCATCTTCATGGCCACCGCCAACGGTACCGTGAAGAAGACCCCGCTGGAATCCTTCAGCCGTCAGCGCAGCGTCGGCCTGATCGCGCTGGAGCTGGACGAAGGCGACGTGCTGATTTCCGCGGCCATCACCGATGGCGAGCGTGAGGTCATGCTGTTCTCCGACGCCGGCAAGGTTACCCGCTTCAAGGAATCCGACGTACGTGCCATGGGCCGTACCGCCCGCGGTGTGCGCGGCATGCGCCTGGCCGAAGGGCAGAAGCTGATCTCGATGATCATTCCGGAAGAGGGCAGCCAGATTCTGACCGCTTCCGAGCGTGGTTACGGCAAGCGTACCGAAATCGGCGAGTTCCCCGAGTACAAGCGTGGCGGTCAGGGCGTTATCGCCATGGTCAGCAACGAGCGTAACGGTCGCCTGGTCGGTGCGGTACAGGTGCAGGACGGTGAGGAAATCATGCTGATTTCCGACCAGGGCACCCTGGTGCGTACCCGTGTCGGTGAAGTCTCCAGTCTGGGCCGTAATACCCAGGGTGTGACCTTGATCAAGCTGGCCAGCGACGAAACCCTGGTGGGCCTGGAGCGTGTCCAGGAGCCTTCTGAAGAGGAAGGTGACGAAGACTACGATGCCGATGCCGAAGCCGAAGCCGGTGAAGCGGGCGAAGCGCCAGAAGCGCAGGCTGCTGGCGACGAAGAGGCGCCTCAGGAATAAGTAACGCAGTAACGTAACCCTGGTGGGGTGGCCGTAGCGGTGTCATTTTTCACACCGCACGGCCTGCTCCACGGACATCAAGAGCAGAGCGAGAGTGGATGTGAGCAAACGAGCCTTTAACTTCTGCGCAGGCCCTGCTGCGCTTCCTGACGCTGTCCTGCAGCGCGCCCAGGCCGAAATGCTGGACTGGAATGGCAAGGGCTTGTCCGTGATGGAGATGAGTCACCGTAGCGACGACTACGTGGCCATCGCCGAAAAGGCCGAGCAGGATCTGCGCGACCTGTTGTCCGTTCCCGCCAATTACAAAGTGCTCTTCCTGCAGGGCGGCGCGAGCCAGCAGTTCGCCGAGATCCCGCTGAACCTGCTGCCTGAAAGCGGCACCGCCGACTATATCGAAACCGGTATCTGGTCGAAAAAAGCCATTGAAGAAGCCCGTCGTTTCGGCAACATCAATGTCGCTGCCAGTGCCAAACCCTACGACTACCTGAACATCCCTGGCCAGAATGAGTGGAACCTGACCAAGGGTGCCGCTTACGTGCATTACGCCTCGAACGAGACCATCGGTGGCCTGCAGTTCGACTGGGTGCCGCAAACCGGTGATGCGCCGCTGGTGGTCGACATGTCGTCGGACATTCTGTCGCGTCCGGTCGATGTCGCCGACTTCGGCATGATCTACGCCGGCGCCCAGAAAAACATCGGTCCAAGCGGCCTGGTGGTAGTGATCGTGCGTGAAGACCTGATCGGTCGCGCCCGTAGCAGCTGCCCGACCATGCTTGACTACAAGGTCGCTGCCGACAACGGTTCGATGTACAACACCCCGGCTACCTACTCCTGGTACCTCTCCGGGCTGGTCTTCGAGTGGCTCAAGGAACAGGGCGGTGTCGCGGCCATGGAGCAGCGCAACCGTGCCAAGAAAGACCGCCTGTACGGTTTCATCGACAGCAGCGACTTCTACAGCAACCCGATCAGCGTCAACGCGCGTTCGTGGATGAACGTACCGTTCCGCCTGGCGGACGAGCGCCTCGACAAGGCCTTCCTGGCCGGTGCCGACGCCCGTGGCCTGCTCAACCTCAAGGGGCACCGTTCGGTCGGCGGCATGCGCGCGTCGATCTACAACGCCCTGGGTCTGGAAGCTGTGGATGCGCTGGTTACCTACATGGCCGAATTCGAGAAGGAGCACGGCTGATGTCGGAGCAGGAACTCAAGGCGCTGCGGGTGCGCATTGACAGTCTCGATGAGAAGATTCTCGAGCTGATCAGTGACCGTGCCCGCTGTGCGCAGGAAGTGGCGCGGGTCAAGATGGCGGCATTGCCTGCCGGTGAAGAGCCGATCTTCTACCGCCCGGAGCGCGAAGCTCAGGTGCTCAAGCGCGTGATGCAGCGCAACCAGGGGCCGTTGGGCAACGAAGAAATGGCCCGCCTGTTCCGTGAAATCATGTCCTCGTGCCTGGCCCTTGAGCAGCCGCTCAAGGTCGCCTACCTGGGGCCTGAGGGTACGTTCACCCAGGCGGCGGCGATGAAGCACTTCGGTCATGCGGTGATCAGCAAGCCGATGGCGGCCATCGACGAAGTGTTCCGCGAAGTGGCGGCTGGCGCCGTCAATTTTGGCGTGGTGCCGGTCGAGAACTCCACCGAGGGTGCGGTCAACCACACCCTGGACAGCTTTCTTGAGCACGACATGGTTATCTGTGGCGAAGTCGAGCTGCGTATTCACCACCATTTGCTGGTGGGTGAAAACACCAAGACCGACAGCATCAGCCGCATCTACTCCCACGCCCAGTCCCTGGCCCAGTGCCGCAAGTGGCTGGACGCCCACTACCCGAACGTCGAGCGTGTCGCTGTCTCCAGCAACGCCGAGGCGGCCAAGCGGGTCAAGGGTGAGTGGAACTCGGCTGCCATCGCCGGCGACATGGCGGCTGGCCTCTATGGTCTGACCCGTCTTGCCGAGAAAATCGAAGACCGTCCGGACAACTCCACGCGCTTTTTGATGATCGGTAATCAGGAAGTGCCGCCGACCGGCGACGACAAGACCTCGATCATCGTCTCGATGAGTAACAAGCCGGGTGCCTTGCACGAGTTGCTGGTGCCGTTCCACGAAAACGGCATCGACCTGACGCGCATTGAAACGCGCCCGTCGCGCAGCGGCAAATGGACCTACGTATTCTTCATCGATTTCATCGGTCACCACCGTGATCCGCTGATCAAGGCCGTGCTGGAGAAAATCAGCCAGGAAGCCGTGGCCCTCAAGGTGCTGGGTTCCTACCCCAAAGCGGTGCTTTGAGGTGATGAGTGGCATGCATGCAGATTTGAATAGGGTCCTGCCCCGTGGTTGAAGTCGTGGTAAGCAAGGTCGAACCGATTATCGGTCGTCTGGTAGTGGTCGGGCTGGGGCTGATTGGCGGATCGTTCGCCAAGGGGCTTCGGGAAAGTGGCCTGTGCCGCGAAGTGGTCGGCGTCGATCTTGACCCTCAATCGCGCAAGCTGGCGGTAGAGCTTGGGGTTGTCGACCGCTGTGAAGACGACCTCGCTACTGCCTGTGTCGGTGCCGATGTCATTCAGCTGGCCGTACCGATCCTGGCGATGGAAAAGCTCCTGGCCCGCCTGGCGCAGCTCGATCTTGGGGCGGCGGTGCTGACCGACGTTGGCAGTGCCAAGGGCAATGTCGTGCGTGCCGCGCGCGAGGCCTTCGCCGAGCAGTTGCCGTACTTCGTGCCCGGGCACCCGATTGCCGGCTCCGAGCAGAGCGGGGTAGAGGCGTCCAACGCGGCGCTATTCCGGCGCCACAAGGTCATCCTGACGCCGCTGGCTGAAACCGACCCTGCCGCGCTGGCGCTGGTCGACCGGCTCTGGCGTGCGCTGGAGGCCGATGTCGAGCACATGCAGGTCGAGCGCCATGACGAAGTCCTGGCTGCGACCAGCCACTTGCCGCACCTGCTTGCCTTTGGTCTGGTTGATTCGCTGGCCAAGCGCAATGAAAACCTGGATATCTTCCGTTACGCTGCCGGCGGTTTCCGCGATTTCACAAGAATCGCCGGAAGCGACCCGGTCATGTGGCACGACATTTTTCTCGCCAACCGCGAAGCTGTTCTGCGCACACTGGATACATTTCGCAGCGATCTCGACGCCTTGCGCGACGCGGTCGATGCAGGGGATGGGCATCAATTGCTGGGCGTTTTCACACGCGCCCGGGTTGCCCGCGAGCATTTCAGTAAAATCCTGGCCCGCCGGGCCTATGTGGACGCTATGAACTCCAACGACCTGATTTTCCTGGCAAATCCTGGTGGCCAACTGTCTGGCCGAATTCGCGTACCAGGCGACAAATCGATTTCCCATCGCTCGATCATGCTGGGTTCCCTGGCAGAAGGCACCACCGAAGTCGAAGGCTTCCTCGAGGGTGAGGACGCCTTGGCGACGCTGCAGGCCTTTCGCGACATGGGTGTGGTCATCGAAGGTCCACACCATGGTCGCGTGACCATTCACGGCGTCGGTCTCAATGGCCTCAAGCCGCCGCCCGGCCCGATCTACCTGGGTAACTCCGGTACCTCGATGCGCCTGCTTTCCGGCCTGCTGGCCGCGCAGCCGTTCGATACCGTGCTGACCGGCGACGCCTCGCTGTCCAAACGTCCGATGAACCGTGTCGCCAATCCGCTGCGGGAAATGGGCGCGGTCATCGAAACCGCCGCCGAAGGTCGTCCACCGATGACCATTCGCGGTGGCCACAAACTCAAAGCACTGACCTACACGCTGCCAATGGCCAGTGCCCAGGTGAAGTCCTGCCTGTTGCTGGCGGGCCTGTATGCCGAAGGCAAGACCACCGTCACCGAGCCGGCGCCGACCCGCGACCATACCGAGCGCATGCTGCGCGGTTTCGGCTACAGCGTGAACGTCGAGGGGCCGACGGCGTCCCTGGAATCCGGTGGCAAGCTGGCCGCAACCCATATCGAAGTGCCTGCTGACATCTCCTCGGCAGCCTTCTTCCTGGTCGCGGCCTCGATTGCCGAAGGTTCGGAGCTGGTGCTCGAGCACGTCGGTATCAACCCGACCCGCACCGGCGTGATTGACATCCTCAAGCTGATGGGCGGTGACATCACCCTGGAAAACCAGCGTGAAGTCGGTGGCGAGCCGGTAGCTGACCTGCGTGTACGGGGCGCTAAACTCAAAGGTATCGAGATCCCTGAGCACCTGGTGCCGCTGGCGATCGACGAGTTCCCGGTGCTGTTCGTCGCTGCGGCCTGCGCCGAAGGGCGTACCGTGCTGCGTGGCGCTGAAGAGTTGCGGGTCAAGGAATCCGATCGTATCCAGGTCATGGCCGACGGCCTGCTGACCCTGGGTGTGAAGTGCGAGCCGACCCCGGACGGCATCATCATCGATGGCGGTTCGATTGGCGGTGGTGAAGTGCATGGTCATGGCGACCACCGTATTGCCATGGCGTTCAGCGTTGCCTCGCTGCGCGCCACTGCGCCGATTCGCATCCATGACTGCGCCAACGTCGCCACGTCGTTCCCGAACTTCCTGGCGCTGTGCGCCGAAGTCGGTATCCGTGTAGCTGAAGAGGGCAAGTCGTGAACGTGAATGCGCCCGTCATTACCATCGACGGTCCAAGTGGTTCCGGCAAGGGTACCGTTGCCGGCCTGCTGGCGCGTGAACTGGGCTGGAAACTGCTGGACTCCGGTGCGCTGTACCGCTTGCTGGCCTTTGCCGCCAGCAATCACGGCGTCGACCTGACCAACGAAGAGCTGTTGGTCAAGCTGGCCGCGCACCTGGACGTGCAGTTCATCGCTGCCGAGCCTGGCAAACTGCAGCAGATCATTCTCGAAGGCGAAGATGTCAGCAATGTCATCCGTACCGAAACCGTCGGTGCCGGCGCTTCGCGGGTGGCCTCGCTGCCCGCGGTGCGTGATGCCTTGCTGCAACGCCAGCGTGCATTTCAGGAGACGCCGGGGCTGATTGCCGATGGCCGCGACATGGGCACTGTGGTGTTCCCGGATGCGCCACTAAAGGTTTTTCTGACCGCCAGCGCTGAAGAGCGTGCGCGTCGCCGTTACTTGCAGTTGAAGGCAAAAGGCGAAGATGTTAGTCTGTCGAGTCTGCTAGATGAGATTCGTGCGCGTGATGAGCGCGACACCCAGCGCGCAGTGGCCCCGCTCAAGCCGGCGGCCGATGCGATACAGCTGGATTCCACGGAGTTGTCCATCGAGCAGGTGCTGGAACGCATCAAAAGCGAGATCGCCCTGCGCGATATCGCCTGATGACCAGGGAAGCAGGCAGGGGCACCAGTCAACGTCCTGTCGGCTTTCCTTTATATGAACGAAACCCACATTGTCTGGAATGTGGCTGATGGGCGTATGTCCCGCCCTAATCTACAGGAATTAAAATGAGCGAAAGCTTTGCAGAACTCTTTGAAGAAAGCCTGAAAACCCTCAATCTTCAGCCGGGTGCGATCATCACCGGTATCGTTGTCGACATCGACGGCGACTGGGTTACCGTACACGCTGGCCTGAAGTCCGAGGGCGTCATCCCGCTCGAGCAGTTCTACAACGAAGCTGGCGAGCTGACCATCAAGGTCGGTGACGAAGTTCACGTTGCGCTGGACGCGGTCGAAGACGGCTTTGGCGAAACCAAACTGTCCCGTGAAAAAGCCAAGCGCGCCGAGTGCTGGATTGTTCTGGAAGCAGCTTTCGCCGCCGAAGAAGTGGTCAAGGGCGTTATCAACGGTAAGGTTAAAGGCGGCTTCACTGTCGACGTTAACGGTATCCGTGCGTTCCTGCCGGGCTCCCTGGTTGATGTCCGCCCAGTGCGCGACACCACCCACCTGGAAGGCAAAGAGCTGGAATTCAAGGTCATCAAGCTGGACCAGAAGCGCAACAACGTTGTCGTTTCCCGTCGCAGCGTCCTGGAAGCCGAAAACAGCGCCGAGCGCGAAGCTCTGCTGGAATCGCTGCAGGAAGGCCAGCAAGTCAAAGGTATCGTCAAGAACCTCACCGACTACGGCGCATTCGTTGACCTGGGCGGCGTTGATGGCTTGCTGCACATCACCGACATGGCCTGGAAGCGTATCAAGCACCCATCGGAAATCGTCAACGTTGGCGACGAGATCGATGTCAAGGTTCTGAAGTACGATCGCGAGCGTAACCGTGTATCCCTGGGTCTGAAGCAACTGGGTGAAGACCCATGGGTTGCTATCAAGGCTCGTTACCCAGAAAGCACCCGCGTAATGGCGCGTGTTACCAACCTGACCGACTACGGCTGCTTCGCAGAGCTGGAAGAAGGCGTGGAAGGCCTGGTACACGTTTCCGAAATGGACTGGACCAACAAAAACATCCACCCTTCGAAAGTCGTTCAAGTTGGCGACGAAGTGGAAGTTATGGTTCTGGACATCGACGAAGAGCGTCGTCGTATCTCCCTGGGCATCAAACAGTGCAAGTCCAACCCATGGGAAGACTTCTCTGGCCAGTTCAACAAGGGCGACAAGATCTCCGGCACCATCAAGTCGATCACCGATTTCGGTATCTTCATTGGTCTGGACGGCGGCATCGACGGTCTGGTTCACCTGTCCGACATCTCCTGGAACGAAGTGGGCGAAGAAGCCGTACGTCGCTTCAAGAAGGGCGACGAGCTGGACACTGTGATCCTGTCCGTAGATCCAGAGCGTGAGCGTATCTCCCTGGGCATCAAGCAACTGGAAGACGATCCGTTCTCCAACTACGTTGCTGTCAACGACAAAGGCGCTATCGTCAAAGGTACCGTTAAAGAAGTTGACGCCAAGGGCGCTATCATCACCCTGGCCGACGACATCGAAGCCACTCTGAAAGCTTCCGAAATCAGCCGTGACCGCGTTGAAGACGCGCGTAACGTCCTGAAGGAAGGCGAAGAGATCGAAGCCAAGATCATCAGCGTTGACCGTAAGAGCCGTGTCATCAGCCTCTCCATCAAGTCGAAAGACGACGCTGAAGAGAAAGAAGCTATCCAGAGCCTGAAAGAAACCGCTCCGGAAGCTGCTGATACCACCATGGCCGCGCTGCTGCGTCAGGCAATGGCCAAACAGAACTAAGTTCTGCTTGGGTATTGAAAAAGGGCGACTTCGGTCGCCCTTTTTTGTGCCTGCGATTTAACCTTGACCCGACGGGCAGGTTTGGCTGTAACCCTTGCGTGGGCTGATGTTGTGGAGGGTGATGGCAAAAAGATATCGTTTTCTTGAGGTGAGGACGGAACAAGAATCTTCGATTAAGTCAATAACCGGCCTGTTCAAATCCCTCAGGTCATGCTAAAAACAATGAAGCAATGATCTAGCTGCTTGATAAAGAAGGGAAAAATATGACGAAGTCGGAGCTGATCGAACGTATTGTCACCCATCAAGGGCTGCTCTCATCGAAGGATGTCGAGCTGGCCATCAAGACCATGCTTGAACAGATGTCACAGTGCCTGGCGACTGGCGACCGGATCGAGATCCGGGGCTTTGGTAGCTTTTCCTTGCACTACCGCGCACCACGGGTAGGGCGCAATCCCAAGACCGGTCAATCTGTCAGCCTTGACGGCAAGTTTGTGCCGCATTTCAAGCCTGGCAAGGAGTTGCGGGATCGGGTGAATGAGGAGGAGAGCGATGCCGAGCATGAGGGGGAAGCGCGTGCATAGGGTCAATCGGGTATTGATAGTTTTGCTGTTGCTCCTGCTGGTGGCTTTCACATTGCTGTTCACTTTGGAGAATCAGCAGGCCGTAAGCTTGACGTTTCTGGGTTTCATTTTGCCGCCTCTGCCGGTAGCAATATTGTTGGTGATAGCCCTTGTGCTGGGTCTTCTGATTGGGCCTGTTCTGGCTATGTTGGTGGTATGGCGTGGTCGCCGCAAGATTCGCCAGGCAGTGCGCGACTCGCTGTGAGTGCAGGTGGCGCTCTCTGAAGAGCAGCTAATTGGCTTGTTGTCCAGGCGCCAGCCTATTTCGTTTTTGTTTTTCAGAAATGATACATATTCGCATTTTGGTGTGATGCAGTCGACAGCCGGAAGACTCTTACAGTGAACTTCTAAGATGCCTACAAGTCAGATAAGCTTGCTTTGCCAGCATAAAGCTATCAGCTGTTCTGGACATAATTAGCCTTTATTAATATAAATGTAGGCTAGTTGGGATTCCACCGTAGGAAAGTTTATATACTGAGTCAGACTCTTCTGGTTTTGGGGGCTGGCATTGAGCGAATTACCACTGTCACCTATTCTTTGCACGCGTCCGCACCTGGTTTTCCTGGTTGTCGAGCTAGCGTCACGAGCCGGTGAGCTGTACCCAAGGAAACGTAAATGGTTAGTGAGCGCCTGGTCCGGAACGACGAATTGGACCTGACTGAACTGTTCAAAGGGCTGTGGAAGCAGAAACTGCTGATCCTCCTATGTACTACCGTGGTCCTTTCCGCGGCTGTTACCTACGCCTGGACGACCCCCCCAAGCTATGAAGCAAAGATGTTCATCCAGCCACCCAGCCAGAGTGACATTGGTAATCTGAACTATGGGCGGGGAGGCGACAGCAATTTGGAAGTGCTTCGGGTCAAGGATGTCTATGATGTCTATCTGAGGTGCTTGCAGTCCGAATCGTTGCGTTGGGAGCTTTATCGCAGCGTCTACATGCCAGGCTTGACGCAGGAGCAGCGTGAAGGGCCGCAGAATGCCATGTTTGCCCGGTTCAGCCAGTCGCTGGTGGTTGCTCAGGCCAGTAAGGACGATCCAACCCGCTTTTCCGTTACTGCGACAGTGACAGACCCGCAACAAGCCGCACAATGGGTGACCGCTTTTGCTGCACGGGCCGGTGAACAAGCCCGGGACGAAATACTGAGGAACGTCAAAAGCGATGCGACGATAAAGGCTGATAACCTGCAAAAGCAAATTGACGCTCAGCAGGCGAGTTCGCGCAAAGAGCGAGAGGATGAAATTGTCCAGCTGAAAGAAGCGCTACGTGTCGCAAAGTCAATCGACCTGGAAAAACCGCCGATAATCAGCGGAAAACTTGCTGCAGAGGTATCCGCTGGCATGGATCATTCACTGATGTACATGCGCGGAAGTAAGGCGCTTGAAGCGGAGATAGATAACCTGCAAGCGCGCCAATCCGATGATCCGTTTATTGGCAACCTGCGTCAGAAGCAAGAAAGCCTGGCATTTTATCGTACGCTTGAAGTTCCTCCGTCAAGTATCAAGGTTTACCGTCAGGATGGCATTGTCGAAGTTCCTGATCGCCCAGTCAAACCCAGGAAGATGCTGATCGTGGCTCTGGGGTTGGCGCTAGGCTTTGGGTTGGGCATTTTTCTGGCCGTGCTGCGTTTTCTGATAGTGGACAAGGCCAACGAAAGGCGTGCAGTGTGACAGCATGACAGTTGTTGTGGTTGTTCAATCTTCAGGCGGTGGCCTGATGCCTGGGTTCTAAAGCGTTTGTGAGGTGGTTTGTTGAATCTGGCTCAGGTCAAGACGTTATATAAAAATAACATCAAGGTTATTAGTAATTATTCGCACATGACCATACTGCAGGTGACGAATTCTTTCTTTTATCTGCTTATTTACCCTTTTGTTATCAATAATGTCGGGATTGATAATTACGGATTGTTTGTTTTTGCCAGCAGTATTGCTATGTATTTCATGGTTTTTATCAACTTTGGATTCGATATACATGCTGCCAAGTTGATTTCCTTGAACCAGGAAGATACTGCGCTTCACACGTCGTTGCTGTCCTCGGTAACGCTGGCGAAAGTGATCCTGGAGCTGCTGGCTGGGGCCGTCTTTCTGGTGCTGCTCATGACCATACCGTTCATGCGGGCTAACGCCTTGCTGTTCTTCATGTGCTTCGCCAATACCCTGTCCTGCATCTTCCTTCCGCTCTGGTACTTCCATGGCATGCAGAAAATGAAGGTGCTGACCATCGTTCAGCTTTCATTCAAGCTGGTGTCACTGCCGGCGATTTACTTGCTGGTGAAAGATACAGATGATATTGATGTTTATACTTTCATCGTTGTGGCAACCAATGTGCTGTCCTCGTTGGTCGCGTTTTATCTGGCACTCAGGCTTTCGCGATCAGCCCTTAAATGGCCGGTGCTAGCTAACGTCACCGGCTTGTTACGAGAGGTGCAGCCATTTTTCTGGTCCACGGCAACCAATACCTTCAAGCAGAAAAGTGTCGAGATCATCATCGGTTCTTTTTTTGGCATGAAAGAAGTGGCCATCTACGATCTGGCCAACAAGATATTTTCCGTACCTAGCCTGTTGGCCTCGAATATCAATGCAGCGCTGTTCCCGATGATGGTGAAAAAGGCGCAGAAAAATGTTGTCGACAAGATTATCAAGATTGAAGTCTTCATCGGCCTGCTTTGTATCCTGTCGGTGGTGCTGGGGGGGTACTGGGTGGTGCGCTTGGTGTCGGTGCACGACATGCAGCAAGCGTATTACCTGTCGATGCTGCTGAGCATCAACATCATGACCTTCCTTATCGTCGGCAGTCATATCTACTTTATTTACGTACCTCACCAGCGCTACGACTTTGTCCTCAGGAATCAGGTGCTATCGGTGGTGTCGTTTTACGGGTTCTGCGCAGCCTACCTGGCTATAAGCTGGAGCGTGTACTCCGTGGTACTGGCCTTGGTCAGTTCGGCGTTGCTCGAGATAGTCTACAGCTATTCGCTGGTCAAAAAGGTGCAAGGGTACTAGGCCGGCCTGGCCCCACTGGCCGAGCGAGGCGCTCGGGAGTGGTTGGACAGGCGAGCTCAATTGAAGATTAAGGGGAGCGTGTAGCGGCAATGGAAAATTTCAATATCCCGGTAGTGCTGCTGTTGTTCAAGCGGGTCGACAAGCCGTTGGAGGTCATCAGGCAAATTGCCAGGGTTGCCCCTGCCCGGCTGTACCTGCTCTCCGACGGTGGGCGCAACGATGAAGAGAAGGCGCAGGTTGCCGCGTGTCGTCAGGCGATTGAAGCGGCAATCACCTGGGATTGCGAAGTCATCCGCAAGTATGAAGACAACAATATTGGCGTATATGCAAATATTGCTGAAGGCGCTAAATGGGTGTTTCAGCGTGAAGAGTGCGCCATCTTTCTGGAGGATGACAATCTTCCAGATGTCTCGTTCTTTCGTTTCTGCGAGGAGATGCTGCTTCGCTACAAGCATGACACCCGGGTGCTATGGGTGTGTGGCACGAACTACCTGAAGACCTATGAGCCCGAAGATGGTTCAAGCTATGTATTCACCAAGAATATGATGCCTTGTGGCTGGGCGTCCTGGTCGGATAAGTTTGTCAGGTTTTATGATGGTGAGCTGAGCTTGTGGCGTAATGAATATATCCGCAACAGGATAAAATACGAATATGCGTACAAGAAGCTTTATTACCAGGATCGTTATAATCTGGACTACGAACTGGATGCCAAAGAGCGTAACGGGCGTTTTTATTCCTGGGACTATCAGATGAGTTTCTCGGTGCGTGCGCATAACCTCTATGCGATTGTGCCCAAGTACAATCAGATTACCAATATCGGTGTCGATAGCGACTCTACCCATGGTGGCGACTCGCTGGAAGATGTCATGGTCAAGCGCTTCTGCGGCTTGCCAACGCGCGCAATGGAATTTCCACTGAAGCACCCTCCGGCGTTGCTGGTTGACCAGCCTTTTGAAGTTGCTGTTGCGAAAATAATCTTGCACCCTCAGTTCTTTTCGCTGCGCTCGATCCTTTCGCGTGCAATCAGAAGTTGGCTGGGTATCAGCAGGACGGAAAGCATCGCCAGTTTCATCAAGAAGAAAATTAAATAGATGCAGGCGGGTATGTCTACAACAAGGAGGCAACTATCCATTGTGCTTACGTTACCGGTTTTCCTGGTGATGTGGATGCTGTATGGGGGGAATCTTTGGAATGGTGATCGAGAAGCCTACGAACTGTATTACTATACTCGGGATACACTTGCCAGCTGGGGCAAGGAGATAGGTTACGGCTACCTGAACATTCTTGCCAGTCGCTCGGGCCTGTCGTATCAAGGCTTTCAGATCTCAATTGCCCTGGTGACGCTGGCACTGGTGTGGCGTTATATCGTTAAGCGCACGCTGTCGCCTTTTCTATCCCTGTTGGTCTATTTTTTCTGTTTCTTTTCTCTGGATTATGTCCTGGTAAGAAACTTTCTTGCGTTTGCTATTTGCTTGCAAGCTATCCTGGTGCTGTTTGAAGATAAACCCTACAGCAAGCTGAAATATGTTTTGTTGATTGTGTTGGCTGCAAGCATTCACCAGTCATCGCTGATGCTCATGGCATTCGTGATTATGCCGGTAAACAGGGTCGTTCCATTGGGCCGGTTCTTGCTGGTGTATGCGGCTTTCATCTTTTTTTATATGGTTGTACGTTATGCTGTGCCTTTGCCTGAAAGTATTGCCAGTCACTTCAATTACTATAATACTTCACTGAAAAGTTCACTGGCAAATGTGTTTGTTCATATTGTCTCTGTCGTGCTGATCACGTGCGCAATTTTTTCGGAGCGCATGAGTCTAGCACGTATCTATTGTGAGACAGCGCGTGATAGGGAACTTGCGTTTCTGCTTAATCTTAACTTGTTCTCACTGTTTTTCCTGGTGTTGTATTTCGAATCCGAAATTTTCGTCAGGCTGCTGCGTTCGATTATATTCTTCAACATGCTGCATTGCGTGAATTCACTGTTTTTGTCGCGGCGAAGCTATTTTTTTCTGGGTCTGTATATTCTGTTTTTTTCAGCTTACCTGGTATTTTTTTATATTGTCCCTGTGGCGGATTTTTCGTTGACTCCGCTGTTCAGGGATAATCTGCTGTGGAACTGAATCGATGAACAAGGGCAGTGATATTTCAGGACGTGACGGCCGGCTGTCTGTCGAGCGTGGGTGTTCCGTTGCAACTCAGGGGAGGGCGTGATGAAAGTATTATTCCTGGGTGGAATTTTCACCGAGTGCGACAAGAAAAACATCATTCAGAAATCCAGAGGTGGTGTGCAGTATGCAGCTGACACGTTGCAAAAAAACTATATCCATGGTTTCTCGCAAAGTCAGGCTGTGGACGCGGTGACGGTGGTCAATCTACCGTTTATTGGCGCTTATCCCCGGCGCTATGAGGATATGTTTTATCGGCCTGTTGCCGAGCAGGAAGCATTTGATCGAGCAACGGTCAGGAATGTCAGCTTCTTAAACCTGACGATCGTCAAGAATCTTCACAAGGTTGTCCGCGCAGTCAAGGTCATTTTGCGGGAAATGAAGGCGGATGCGCAGCGCCCGCAGGTACTGGTTTGTTATTCCATGCACTTGCCGCATCTTCTTGCTTGTTACATCGTCAAGCGCCTGAGGAAAGAGACCCACTTTTGTGTTATCGTTCCCGACCTGCCGGAGTACATGGCGGTTCGGCGTGGGCTGGCGAAGTTTGTCTTTCATATGTTATCGCGCATTTCCTATTTTATTGTCGGGCGCGCTGACAGTATTTCGGCCATTACCAAAGATATGTTGGGCAAGTTTGACGCCGGTATCAGCAAAGTGGTTATCGAGGGGATCGCAGACGAGCGTTACATCGCCTTGAGCGATACGGTCGAAAGGAAGAAGTATTTCCTATATACAGGCACCCTTGATCGTCGTTATGGAATAAGGAACCTTGTCGATTCCTATGTTGCTGCCGAGATCACCGACTACGAGCTCTATATCTGCGGTGACGGGGATGATCGCAAGTATGTGGAAGACGTTGCGGCAGCACAGCCGAATGTCAAGTATTTCGGTCAGTTAGACCGGGATTCGGTACTGGCACTGCAGCGCAATGCAGCCTTACTGGTTAATCCGCGGGACAACGATTCAATTTATACCAAATATTCATTTCCATCGAAGATCATAGAGTACATGTCATCGGGTGTGCCGGTACTGATGTACAAGCTTGACGGTATACCCGAAGAATACTATGGTTTTTGCTACCTGATTCCGCCTGGTGGTGAAGGTTTGAAAGTAAAGTTGCTGGAGCTTTCCAGGCTCGCGGATAATGAGTTTGTCAGCATGGGTGCGTCGGCCAAGCAGTTCATTATCAAAAATAAAATGCCTGATATGCAGGTCGCTAAACTGTTACAAGCTATTAAAGGAAAAGATCATGTTTAAAGGCAAAAAGTTACTGATTACCGGCGGTACTGGTTCTTTTGGCAATGCTGTGCTTAAACGCTTTCTCGATACCGATATAGCCGAAGTTCGTATCTTCAGCCGAGACGAGAAAAAGCAGGACGACATGCGCAAGCGCTATGGTAGTTCCAAGCTGAAGTTTTATATCGGCGATGTTCGCGACTACCAGAGCGTGCTGAACGCCACCCGTGGTGTTGACTACATCTTCCACGCGGCCGCTCTTAAACAAGTACCTTCCTGCGAGTTTCACCCAATGGAAGCGGTCAAGACCAACGTGTTGGGTACCGAAAACCTGCTCGAGGCCGCGATTCAGAATGAAGTGAAGCGCGTCGTGTGCCTGAGCACCGACAAGGCGGTCTATCCGATCAACGCCATGGGTATTTCCAAAGCGATGATGGAAAAGGTCATGGTCGCCAAGTCACGCAACGTCGATGAAACCAAGACCGTCATTTGCGGTACCCGCTACGGCAACGTCATGGCTTCCCGTGGTTCGGTCATTCCGCTGTTCATTGAACAGATTCGTGCCGACAAGGCCCTGACCCTTACCGATCCGAACATGACGCGTTTCATGATGACCCTGGCCGACGCCGTCGACCTGGTGCTCTACGCGTTCAAACACGGTAACAATGGTGACCTGTTCGTGCAGAAGGCGCCGGCGGCCACAGTGGAAGTCCTGGCCCAGGCATTGACCGCTCTGGTCGGCAAGCCGGAACACCCGATCCAGGTTATTGGTACCCGCCACGGCGAGAAGCTCTATGAAGCACTGCTCAGCCGGGAAGAGATGGCCTGCGCCGAGGACATGGGCGAGTACTTCCGTGTGCCACCTGACCTGCGCGATCTGAACTACGCCAAATTTGTCGAACTCGGCGAAACCAAGATCTCCCGCACCGAAGATTACAACTCACACAATACTGAGCGTCTGGACGTGCAAGGCATGCAGCAGTTGTTGCTCAAGCTGGACTTCATGCGAGCCATTCAGCGCGGCGAATACGCAACGCCAGAGGAGTAAGCAATGAAGGTTCTGATTACAGGCGCTAATGGTTTTGTCGGCCAGAATCTGATCGCTCACCTCGGTGAGCGCAGCGACGTCGAAGTACTGCGCTTTACCCGCGACGATTCGCTGGCAAGCCTCGTTGGCCTGGTTGGGCAAGCGGATTTCATTTTTCATTTGGCGGGGGTCAATCGCCCCCAGGACCCGCAGGAGTTTCAAGCCGGTAACACCGACCTGACTCGTGCATTGTGCGATGCAGTCAAGGCCAGTGGGCGTCAGGTGCCGGTGTTGTACACGTCCTCCAGCCAGGCGGAACTGGATAATCCCTACGGCAGCAGCAAGCGTGGTGCTGAACAGGTCCTGCTCGACCTCAAGTCAGCTCACGGTTCAGCCGTGCACTTGTTCCGCTTGCCTAATGTGTTCGGCAAGTGGGCGCGGCCGAACTACAACTCGGCAGTGGCGACCTTTTGCAACAACATTGCACGTGATCTGCCAATCCAGATCAATGACCCGCAGGCGCCTATCAATCTCGTCTATATCGATGACGTAGTCGGTCACTTCATCGCGGTGATGGATGGCAAGCTGGCGGGCGAACCCTTTGTCAGTGTTGCCCCGCAGTACAGTATTACCGTTGGGGAACTGGGCGAACAGTTGGCAGCGTTCCGCGATAGCCGCAAGACCATGATCACCGAGCCAGTGGGCACGGGATTGGTCCGTGCCCTGTACTCGACTTACCTGAGCTATCTGCCGCCTGAGCGCTTCACTTACGAGGTTCCCAAGTATGGTGATCCGCGTGGCGTATTCGTGGAGATGCTCAAGACCCCGAATGCTGGTCAGTTCTCCTATTTCACCGCGCATCCCGGTATTACCCGCGGCGGGCACTACCATCATTCCAAGACGGAAAAATTCCTGGTCATCAAGGGCAAGGCCTGCTTCCGTTTCCGTCATATCGTTTCTGGCGAGTTCTATGAACTGTTTACCACTGGTGAACAGCCGGAAATCGTCGAAACCGTACCAGGCTGGACCCATGACATCACCAACGTCGGTGATGACGAAATGATCGTGATGCTCTGGGCCAATGAAATTTTTGATCGCGAGCACCCGGATACCTACGCTCGGCCGGTGGGCACCGAAGCCTGAGCCGCTGTTAACAGGACACTGCAATGAAAAAGATGAAAGTTGTAACAGTGGTGGGAACCCGCCCGGAAATCATTCGCCTGTCGCGGGTGATGGCCAAGCTTGATGAGCATTGCGAGCACATTCTGGTTCATACCGGCCAGAACTACGATTACGAGCTCAATGAGATCTTCTTCCAGGACCTCAACATCCGTAAGCCGGATCACTTCTTGAATGCGGCGGGGGCGACAGGCGCCGAGACAATCGGCAATGTGATCATTTCCGTCGACCGGGTACTTGCCGAAGTGCAGCCAGAAGCGTTGTTGGTGCTGGGTGACACGAACAGTTGTATGGCCGTGTTGCCAGCGAAAAGACGCAAGATTCCGACTTTCCATATGGAAGCGGGTAATCGCTGTTTCGATATGCGTGTGCCGGAAGAGATCAATCGACGCATCGTTGATCACACTGCGGATATCAACCTGACATATAGCACCATTGCTCGAGACTATCTGTTGCGCGAAGGCCTGCCACCCGATCGAGTCATCAAGACCGGCAGTCCAATGTTCGAAGTACTCAACCATTATCGCAGCGGTATCGATGCCTCCGATGTATTGACCCGCCTCAGCCTCGAGTCCGGTAAGTTCTTTGTTGTCAGTGCCCATCGCGAAGAGAACATCGACTCGGACAAAAACTTTCTAAAGCTCGTCGACGTTCTAAATACCGTCGCAGAGCAATTCGGTTTCCCGGTAATCGTCTCTACTCATCCCCGTACGCAAAAGCGAGTGGACGCGATGGGGGTTATCTTTCATGCCAATGTGCGCCTGTTGAAGCCTTTGGGATTCAAGGACTACAACAAGTTGCAGCTTGAAGCCAAGGCTGTTCTTTCGGATAGTGGCACGATCAATGAAGAGGCTTCGATCCTGAACTTCCCGGCGTTGAACATTCGTGAAGCGCACGAGCGTCCTGAAGGCATGGAAGAAGCTGCTGCTATGATGGTTGGCCTTGAAGTCGACCGGGTGATACAAGCCTTGAGTATTCTCGAGAGCCAGGCCCGGGGCGATGAACGCAGCTTGCGCTTGGTCGAGGATTACAGCATGCCTAACGTCTCGGACAAGGTTGTGCGCATTGTGCACAGTTATACCGACTACGTGAATCGTGTCGTCTGGAAGCGCTATTAACTGGGTGTGGCAATGGCCGAAGAAAAACTACGCGTTTTGGTAGTGACGCAATACTTTTGGCCGGAAAACATGCGGATCAACGATTTGGTCCGTGATTTTTCGGCCAAAGGTCACGAAGTTACGGTGCTGACCGGATTGCCAAACTACCCGGAGGGCGATGTATTCCAGGCCTACCGCGACAACCCGGAAGAGTTTGCTAGCTATGCGGGGGCAGAGGTGGTGCGTGTGCCTCTGGTTCCGCGAGGCAAGCGTGCCTGGCGACTGGTGCTCAACTATTTGTCATTTTTTCTTTTGGCTTCCAGTTTGGGCGTTTTCAAGTTGCGCGGCAGAAAGTTTGATACGGTGTTCGTCTATGCAGTTTCACCGATTATGGCAGCTATCCCTGCGGTAGTGATTGGTCGTTTGAAGCAAGCCCCGGTGTTTGTCTGGGTTTTGGACTTATGGCCGGAAACCTTGAGAGCGGTGAACGTTTTGCATCACCCTCGATTGCTGGGGTTGGTTGGCAAGGTGGTTTCCTGGGTCTATAACCGCAGTGACTACTTGTTGCTGCAGTCGCATGGTTTTTCTGACAATGTTCGACACTACTGTACCCGAGGGATCCAGGCCGAGCGCCTGGTGTACTTCCCAAGTTGGGCTGAAGATGAATTTTCAGCGGCCGCGGCACAGGGACAGAGTTTGATCGAGCATGATCCTGCTGTGTTCACCGTGGTGTTCGCGGGAAATCTTGGTGAGGCGCAGGATTTTCCAGCAGTGATCGATGCCGCTCTGTCCCTGCGTGAGCGGGTGGCGGTACGTTGGGTAATAGTCGGTGACGGCCGGATGAGCGGTTGGCTGGCAGAGCAGGTAGCGAGCAGGGGTCTTGACAATGTTCAGCTGTTGGGTCGCCATCCTCTAGAGGCCATGCCGGGATTGTTCGCTCAGGCCGATGCCTTGCTGGTGTCTTTGCGTACCAATGATGTTTTTGAGAAAACCATCCCAGGTAAGGTGCAGGCTTATCTCGCATCGGGTCGACCGATTCTTGGCATGATCAACGGTGAGGCTGCGCGAGTAATCGAGGAGTCGGGAGCAGGCTATGCCTGCGAGTCAGGCAATGGGGAGGCGCTGGCGCGAATCACAGAGCAGTTGGCGATGACTTCCTTGGAAAAACGCCGGCAGATGGGGGAGGCAGGGCGTCAGTACTACCAGCAGCAATATTCCAAGCCGGTGCTGATGGCACGGTTGGAGAATCTTTTTCGCCACGCAACTTTACGCAAGGCAGGGTAATGATGCCGCAATCCGTTTTCTTGACCGGTGCAAGCGGTTTTGTAGGTCAGGCAATTCTGAAAAGGCTTACAGCAGAGGCCGTTCCGGTAATTGCGGCATTGCGTAGTAATGCCAAGACACCGGATGTGCCTGTGTCAACTGTTCGCTTTGAGAGCTTGGGTCAAGTGCATGACTGGAGAGCGTCGCTTACTGGTTGTGACGTTGTGATCCATTGTGCGGCGCGCGTTCATGTCATGAACGACACTGCAGTCGACCCGCTTGCCGCATTTCGTAAAGTCAATGTTGATGGTACGTTGGAGTTGGCGCGTCAGGCAGCTGAAGTGGGGGTAAAACGCTTCATTTTCGTCAGTTCGATCAAGGTCAATGGAGAGGGAACCGAGCGCGGCCATGCTTACCGGGCTGACGACGTGCCGGCGCCTATGGACCCTTATGGCGTGTCGAAAATGGAAGCCGAGCACGGACTGCTCCGTCTCGGTAAGGATACCGGCATGGAGGTGGTAATCGTGCGGCCGGTGCTTGTGTATGGGCCAGGGGTCAAGGCCAACTTCCAGGCAATGATGCGCTGGCTCGACAAAGGAGTGCCATTACCCTTCGGGGCAATCGACAACCGTCGTAGCCTGGTTGCCCTGGATAACCTTGTGGATTTGCTAGTGACCTGTATGACTCATCCGGGCGCAGCCAATCAGATTTTTCTCGTCAGCGATGGCGAAGACCTGTCGACAACTCAGCTGTTACGCAAAATGGCGCTGGCGCTGGGCAAATCCGCACGTCTGCTGCCGGTTCCGGCCGGGTGGCTGCAAGCCGGCGCTGTGATGCTGGGTAAGCGTTCGTTGTCTCAGCGGTTGTGTGGCTCATTGCAAGTAGATATCGAGAAAACCCGGGCTTTGTTGGGCTGGGTACCACCAGTGGGAGTGGATGAAGCTTTGAAACGCGCAGCCCGGTACTATCAGGAAAATAAAAGAAAATGAGTCTCTGGTGGTTGTTTCCTGTTGTTTTACTGGGTTCGCTGTTGTTGACGGCGTCGCTTCGACGATATGCGTTGGCTAAAAGCATCATCGATATTCCCAATGCCCGCAGTTCCCACACCGTTCCGACGCCGAGAGGTGGTGGAGTGGCAATCGTCGCGGCATTTCTTGGTTCGTTGGCCATCCTGGGAATAATCGGCTTTGCTGACACTGATATGCTGATCGCGCTTTCCGGAGCCGGTGCTTTGATTGCCCTCCTTGGGTTCATGGATGACCACGGCCATATTGCTGCTCGTTGGCGGTTGTTGGGGCATTTTATTGGTGCTGCCTGGGTACTGGGTTGGCTGGGTGGGTTGCCGGCTCTCCAGGTCGTTGGGTTGCAGATCGACCTTGGTTGGTTTGGTGCGGTTCTGGCTGCTTTGTACCTCGTGTGGCTGCTCAATCTCTATAACTTCATGGATGGTATTGACGGTATCGCTAGTGTCGAGGCGATCACGGCATGCCTGGGAGCCTGCCTGTTGTACTGGATCGCTGGCGCCACGAGCCTTGTGATTCTGCCGCTGTTACTGGCGATGGCAGTTGCCGGGTTCCTTTTCTGGAACTTCCCGCCGGCACGGATTTTTATGGGCGATGCGGGCAGTGGTTTTCTCGGGATCATCCTCGGGGCGTTGTCGCTGCAAGCAGCTTGGGTATCTTCTGAGTTGTTTTGGTGTTGGCTTATTTTGCTCGGTGTGTTCATCGTTGACGCTACCTTTACCTTGCTTCGCCGATTGGCCCGTGGTGACAGGGTTTATGAAGCCCATCGTAGTCACGCCTACCAGTTTGCATCCCGTCAACATGGCAAGCACTTGCCGGTGACCTTGATGGTTGCTGCATTGAATATATTCTGGTTGTTGCCAATTTCCTTGTGCGTCGTGCTTCTGAAACTCGACGGCGTACTCGGTTTGCTCATCGCCTATATACCACTGGTTGTTCTAGCGATGCGCTATCGTGCGGGTCAACTCGAGTAGCTACTGCATTGTGTCTACGTTTGAAGATACGGGTGAATTATCAGAGAGTTCAGAGGGATTATGGATAAAGTGCGAGCATCTTTGCTGAGTCTGCCGCGTCGTCAGAAGCGTCTGCTACAAGTACTGACGGATATCCTGTTGGTCTGGGCGGCCTTGTGGCTTGCCTTTGTCGTGCGTCTGGGCATTGAGGAGTTGGCCAATCCGTTCCGTGACCATCTCTGGCTATTTCTGTGTGCGCCGGTAGTTGCCATTCCGTTGTTCATTCGTTTTGGGATGTACCGCGCCGTGATGCGCTATTTTGGCAACGACGCACTTATTGCAATTATCAAGGCGGTCAGTCTATCGTCGCTGATTCTCGGTTTCATCGTTTATTGGTCCAGCAACCATCAGCATATTGTTCCGCGCTCAATTATCTTCAACTACTGGTGGCTGAGCCTAGTAATGGTTGGCGGCTTGCGTTTGGCCATGCGCCAGTACTTTTTAGGAGACTGGTTTGCCGCTGCCCAGCATGTGCCCTTCACCAGCCGCGATGATGGTTTGCCAAAGGTGGCCATCTATGGCGCCGGTGCAGCAGGTAATCAGTTGGTGGCGGCACTACGCATAGGCAAGGTCATGCGTCCCGTGGCTTTTATTGATGATGACATTAGCATTGCCGATCGGGTTATCTCCGGGTTGCAGGTCTACACCCCTGCTCAGATCCAGAAAATGATTGATGCGACGGGGGCGGAAGAGCTTTTGCTGGCGATACCGTCCACCACGCGTGCCCGTCGACGTGAAATTCTCGAGTTTCTCGAGGGCTTCCCGCTGCACGTACGGAGTATCCCCGGTTTCATGGATCTGGCCAGCGGTCGGGTCAAGGTGGACGATTTGCAGGAAGTGGACATCGCCGACTTGCTCGGGCGTGATGCGGTGCCTGCTCAGGAAGATCTGCTGGCCCATTGTGTGGTGGAGCAGGCTGTTCTGGTTACCGGTGCCGGCGGGTCGATCGGTTCGGAGCTATGTCGGCAGATACTGACGCACAAGCCCAAGGTCTTGTTGTTGTTGGAACACAGCGAATTCAACCTGTACAGCATACTTTCCGAGTTGGAGCAGCGCGTCGCACGTGAGTCGCTCTCGACCCGGATCCTGCCTATCCTTGGTTCGGTGCGTAACCCGGCACAGCTGCTCGATGTCATGACTACCTGGCGCATTGATACGGTCTACCATGCTGCAGCGTACAAGCATGTGCCTATGGTTGAGCACAACATTGCCGAGGGTGTGTTGAACAATGTCATTGGTACGCTCAACACTGCTCAGGCTGCCTTGCAAGCTGGCGTATCAAACTTTGTGCTTATTTCCACTGACAAAGCGGTGCGCCCGACCAATGTGATGGGCAGTACCAAGCGTTTGGCGGAAATGACTCTGCAGGCCCTTAGCAGCGAGCTTGCCCCAGTGTTGTTTGGCGATACCAGCAATGTCTCGCAGGTCAACAAGACGCGCTTTACCATGGTGCGCTTTGGCAATGTCCTAGGGTCTTCGGGGTCGGTCATTCCGTTGTTCTACAAGCAGATCAAATCCGGCGGGCCGTTGACGGTCACCCATCCGAAGATCACTCGATACTTCATGACTATTCCCGAGGCGGCACAGCTGGTGATTCAGGCGGGATCAATGGGAAAGGGGGGGGACGTGTTCGTTCTGGATATGGGCGAGCCGGTCAGAATCGTCGAACTCGCAGAAAAGATGATTCACCTGTCAGGGTTGAGTATCCGTTCCGAGCGAAACCCTCACGGTGACATTGCTATAGAGTTCAGTGGGCTGCGTCCTGGCGAAAAGCTCTATGAGGAGCTGCTGATAGGTGACAATGTGGTGGCAACTCGTCATCCGATGATCATGAGCGCTCATGAAGACTACTTGCCTTGGGAGCAGCTCAAAGAGCGTCTCAGTGAGCTGCTTACAGCCCTTTCTGCAGATGACTACGGGCGGGTTCGCCAATTGTTGCGCGAGACGGTCAGTGGCTATACCCCAGATGGGGAGATTGTGGACTGGATTTACCAGCAGCGTAGGATGGACCCGTAATCGGCGAAAAGCTACTTCGTTGATTGGTAATAGTCCCATGGATGCTGGCACTCGGCATCCATGGGGCGCAGGCTGCGTGCAATGCAAAGCTGCCAAGTCCAACGATTCAACTGTGCGATCTCTGCAAACTCATTTGTTTTTTAGCGAACTTAATGCCGTTTTCTGCATTTTTGGTCGACAGCTGTTAATTGACGGTAGCCGTTAGCCCGCTCAAGAAATGCTAAGCTTCATACTTCGTATCATCTGAGCTCGCTTTGGCGAGCTTTCTGATCATCCTGCTTTTGTCTGTAGAAAATTCAATCCTATATATGAAAATCCGCTCGATGGTGAGCAGTGCATCGCACGGCACTGCTTCAGTTTATGTTACAGTTTGCGGCTTTTCGCTAACCTTAAAAATGCCTTGAGGCGTCTGTTTGCCTGATATGGCCTCTTCCATCCTGGCGGTGGGATGCCGACTCCGGCTTGGCTGACAGCTTCGTCTCAGGCCGAATTTAAAGGACTATCCCCGCGTGAAAATCGTTCCTGTAATTATTTGTGGTGGCTCAGGCTCGCGTCTGTGGCCAGTGTCCCGTGCCGCCCATCCAAAGCCGTTTATCCCCCTCCCGGATGGCAGCAACCTGATTCGTAAAACGTTTACGCGCGCCCTGAACCTTCCTGGGGTTGATAGTGTTCTGACGGTCACCAACCGGGACCTTTACTTTAAAACTGCAGACGAATACAGCCAGGTAGGCAGCGCGGGTGCCGAGCTCAATTTCGTGCTCGAGCCCTTTGGGCGCAATACCGCAGCGGCCGTAGTCGCAGCGGCCTTTGAACTGCTTGAAACGCATGGGCCGGAAACGCTGATGCTGGTAATGCCGGCCGATCACCTCATCGAAAAGCAGGAAGCGTTTGCTGTGGCGGTGGATAGCGCCATGAAACTCGCGGCCGAGGGCTGGATGGTCACATTCGGGATTACCCCGAAGTATCCTGAAACGGGGTATGGCTATATTCATCGCGACACCAGCCAGTTGCTGGAGGGTGGTGCCCTGGTAAAACGCTTCGTCGAAAAACCGAACTTTGAAACGGCGCAAGGCTATGTGGATTCGGGAGAGTACCTGTGGAACGCAGGTATTTTCTGTTTCAAAGTGGCTGATCTGATCCGTGAGATGGAAAGCCACGCTCCGGATGTCACCTCCGCAGTGAAGGCCTGCATGAACGAAAGCAAGGTCATGGAAGAAGGCGGGCGTCGTCGGGCACTCACTCTAAACCCGGACTCTTTTGCCAGCGTTCCGGATATCTCCATTGACCATGCGTTGATGGAGCGTTCCAGCAAAGTCGCGACAGTTCCTTGCGACATCGGTTGGAGCGACATTGGTTCCTGGACGGCCATGAGCGACCTGGCCGCTTCCGATGAGGCCGGCAACCGCCTCGACGGTGAAGTCATGATTCATGGGGCGAGCAACAATTTCGTTCTGAGCAAAGAACGCCTTGCCGCTTTGGTCGGCGTCAAGGACCTCATTGTCATCGACACACCTGATGCCATCCTTGTTGCACACAAGGACCATGCGCAGGACGTGAAGCACATTTTTGCGCAGCTAAAGTCGCGTAACCATGAAGCGCACAAACTGCACCAGACCGTTCATCGCCCATGGGGTACCTACACCACGCTGGAGGAGGGCGAGCGCTTCAAGATCAAGCGCATCGTCGTAAAACCTCAAGCTTCACTGTCATTGCAAATGCATCATCACCGCAGTGAGCACTGGATTGTGGTCAGTGGTATGGCCCGGGTGATCAATGATGAGCGCGAACTCATGCTTGATACCAATGAGTCAACATTCATCCGCGCCGGGCATAAACACCGCCTGGAAAACCCGGGGGTAATTGACCTGGTGATGATTGAAGTTCAGAGCGGTGATTATCTGGGTGAAGATGACATTGTTCGTTTTCAGGATGTCTATGGGCGTGTAAGCGGCTAGTCGACGGGTGACACACTGCCATGTTCACGTCTTGTGAACATGGCCGGTACGATGGGAATGATGAGCATGGATACCTTGAGCTGTTTCAAGGCGTATGATATTCGCGGCAAAGTGCCCGAGCAGTTGAATGGTGACATTGCCTACAATATCGGGCGGGCGTTGGTTGCAGAGCTCAAGGGTGACTGCTACGTCGTTGGCTATGACATGCGGCTGGAGAGCCCAGTCATTGCCAATGCATTGATTCGAGGCATCACCGATGCCGGCGCCGACGTAATCGACATCGGCCTGTGCGGTACGGAAGAAGTCTATTTCGCTACAAGCCATTACCAGGTTTCTGGTGGCGTAATGGTTACAGCCAGCCACAATCCCAAAGGCTACAACGGGATGAAGCTGGTCCGTCAGGAGTCGCGGCCGATCAGTGGCGATACCGGCCTGCTGGCCATCAAGGCGCGCATCCTTGAGGAGCGTTACGAGGCTGTTGGTATTTCGCCAGGCAAAGTCTCTTCCCGGCCTGACAAAACGGCGTACCTGCAACATTTGCTGGGTTATGTCGACTGCACCGCACTTAAACCTTTGAAAATTCTGGCCAACCCTGGAAATGGGGCAGCCGGTCCAGTGATTGCGGCCCTTCAAAAATCGTTACCCTTCGAATGGGTTGTGATCAACGCCGAGCCTGATGGCCATTTCCCTCACGGTGTGCCAAACCCGCTGTTGCCAGAAAACCGTGACTTGACCCAAGAGGCCTTGCGTGCGCATGGGTGCGACCTGGCACTGGCCTGGGATGGCGATTTTGACCGCTGTTTCTTTTTTGACGGTAATGGCCGTTTCATCGAGGGCTACTACCTGGTTGCGTTGCTCGCGCAATCTCTGCTGAAGAAAAACCCTGGAAGCAAAATAATCCATGACCCGCGCCTGACTTGGAACACGATCGAGACAGTGCGCAGGGCAGGGGGCGACGCAGTTCAGTGTAAAACCGGGCACGCGTTCATTAAAGAGCGCATGCGTGCCGAGGACGCGATTTACGGTGGTGAAATGAGTGCCCACCATTACTTCCGTGAATTTTTTTACTGCGACAGTGGGATGATTCCCTGGCTGCTGGTTTGTGCTTTGATAAGCGAATCAGGTAACTCCTTGGCAGAACTGGTAGACGCCTATATTGCTGAGTTTCCGTGCAGCGGCGAAATCAATTACCAGGTTGCGGATGTTGCCGGGACAGTCAAACGTATCCGCGAACATTTCTCACTTGCAGCATTGAGCATTGACGAAACGGATGGTGTAAGTATCGAGTTTGCACAGTGGCGCCTGAATGTCCGGGGTTCAAATACCGAACCGCTACTGCGCCTGAACATCGAGACGCGGGCTGATGAGTCCTTGCTGCAGCAGAAAATTGTTGAGCTGGAAACGCTCATACTGGAGAGCTGATGTTTGCATTACTCAGGAGCCTGATCAGGTACAGGGGCTTCGTTTTTTCTTCAATTCGCAACGAGTTTGTTGCGCGATTTGCGCGCAGTCGACTGGGTGGCCTGTGGATGATCATTCATCCCCTGGCCCAGGTCGCCATATTCGCACTGGTGCTGTCCAGCGTCCTGGCCGCAAAATTGCCGGGCATCGATAACAAGTACGTTTATGCCTTGTACCTGATGTCCGGCATTCTTGCCTGGAGTCTGTTTTCTGAAGTGATAGGCCGGTGCCTGACGCTCTTCATCGAGAAGGGCAACTTGATGAAGAAAATAAGTTTTCCGCGTATTACATTGCCTGCGATCGTCGTGGGCTCCAGTCTTTTGAACTATGTTTTACTGTTCCTCGCGCTGTTATTTGTTTTCGCGATACTTGGTCATCATTCCAATCTGGCTGTTGTGTGGTTGCTGCCGTTGACGGTTGTACTGCTCGCATTGTCACTGGGTATCGGCTTGGTGCTGGGTGTGCTGAATGTGTTTATTCGCGATGTTGGCCAGGTTGTGCCTATCGTTCTCCAGGCGTGGTTCTGGTTCACGCCGATTGCCTACCCGGTGACCATTATTCCGGAGCAATTCAAGTCGTTGGTCGTATTCAATCCCATGTATACCATTGTGACGGCTTATCATGACGTTCTGGTGTATGGGAAGGCGCCGGAGCCCCAACAATTGGCGATCATCACCGCCCTGTCAGCCGGGCTGTTGTTGCTTGGCCTGTTCCTGTTTCGTCGTGCGTCTGCAGAAATGGTGGACGCCCTATGACATTGTTAAGTGTTAATAATCTTGGAAAGGCCTACCGTAGTTACCGTTCCGAGTGGCAACGTATTGCCCGATGGTTTTATCTTCCGGTAAAGCCCAGTTCAGAGCATTGGGTGCTTAAAGGCATCAGCTTCACTGTTGAGCGTGGCGAGGCTGTTGGTATTGTTGGGCAAAATGGTGCCGGCAAGTCAACGCTGCTGAAAATGATCACAGGGACCTTGCAGCCTACGCAGGGGCAGGTACAGGTCGGCGGTCGTATCGCTGCGATACTTGAGTTGGGAATGGGGTTCAACCCTGAGCTGAGTGGCCGGCAGAACGTTTATCACGCCGGTGGGTTGATGGGCTTCAGTTTTCAGCAAATCGACAAGGTTATTGCTGAAATCGAGGAGTTTGCCGAGATTGGTGCTTATTTCGATGAGCCTGTTCGCACCTATTCAAGCGGTATGCAGGTTCGCGTTGCATTCTCGGTGGCAACGGCGTTTCGTCCTGACATTCTGATCGTCGACGAAGCGTTGTCGGTGGGGGATGCCCGGTTCCAGCATAAATGCATGCAGCGAATCCGGCGTTACCAGCAAGAAGGGATGAGTCTTCTGCTGGTTTCACACGCGCCGGATACGATCCGCATGTTCTGCCAGAAAGGCATCTACATCAAAGATGGCACCATCGAGAAGATGGGGGATGCAGCCAGTGTCATGGACTATTACCAGGCCGCGATGGTAATGGGGAACGCAGTAGACGAGAGTGCTGAATCCAGTCTGATCGCTGATGAGGCACTTCACGACAACCGTGATGCCAAGTTTGTCGTTGTTGACAAGGCTTCTGGTCCCGTCAGTGTAGATATTACCTGTGAGCAGGGGTATTTACAGATGGGCTCTAAAATGACGGTCCGTATCACCACTCAGTTTGCCAGTGACTGGCAGGACCCGCACGTGGGCTTCGGGATCAGGACGAAGTCAGGTATCGTCATTTATGAGGCTAATACTTACACACTGGGCAGCAAGCTAAGGCCGGTCAAGTGTGGTGAAAGCCTCGCCGTTGAGTTCAGTTTTGATTGTGCGCTTTATCCGGATACCTATGAGTTGATGGTGGGCGTGGCGGACAGCGGCTATGACCGCGGCTCATTCAAGATTCCTCTGTTTTTTGATCAATCAATGTTGGTGTTTGAAGTTTTAGCGGGCTCTGTTCCAGGCTGGAGTGGAATGGTTGACATTCGACCAGAGGTCAGTTTTTCATGATTGATTTGATAATGAGTTTTCATAGCGTCTCTAACTATGACTTTAGAGCGCAGGCCAACCCCGCCGACCCGTTACGGCACCTGTTTGATGAGTGGGTCGATTACTACAAGGTCAAATGGGCCATTGCCAAGGCCATTAACCCCCAGCGGATACTCGAGGTGGGGGTTCGCTACGGTTACTCGGCACGGGCGTTTCTTGAAGCCTGCCCAGACGCTCAGTTCGTCGGCCTGGATGCTGATATCGACACGTTTGGAGGAAGCAAAGGGGCGCTTGCCTGGGCAGGGGAGAACCTTCGTGCTTCGGGTTTCAATGCAGACCTGCATTCACTCAACACGCAATCGTTGAAAGCGTTCCCTGGCGGCTACTACGACCTTATCCATATCGATGGCCAGCAGGATGGCAACGGCACATACCGTGACCTGGACCTGGCTGTCACCCAAAGTCGATACATTCTGGTTGACGGTTACCAGTGGTCTCGCGAGAACTTCTACTCGGTCAACGAGTGGTTGTGGTTGAACAAGGCAGCAGTGCACTCGGTGCTGATCATCCCTGGTTACGCGGGTGAATTACTGATTCGTACCAATCTGGACGTTTCAGACATGTCGAAAGTCGGCAGTGATTCCAGTGCACCACTGTCAACGGCTTACACCAAAAACTATTACCTCAACGATTGTGGTGGGTTTTCCGAGTGGCGCCGAAGCAAAGGCGCGGCTATCGATAGCCGTTTGCAGGCAGTGGCTGATGCTGCTCTGGTATTTGGCAAGCCCAAAGCCGTTGTTGACCTGGGCGCAGGCCGCGGGGAGCTGACGCGCCTGTTTCACGCGCAAGGTGCAGCAGTGACGGCGATTGATTATTCTGCCGATGCCTGCGCACTGATTCGCCAGACCCTGGCGGATATAGACGGGCCTGCAGCCAATGTTCGGGTTGTTTGCGGTAGCGTTCTTGAACCGGATGCCTATGAAGGCGACTATGACCTGGCAGTAGCGGCGGACATCGTTGAGCACCTCAGCCCTGAGGAAAACGATGCCATGTATGCCCTGGTCAGTGCAAAGCTGGAGAAGAACAAAGGGCAGCTGATAGTGCACACAGCGCCTAATGCCTGGAACTACGAGTACTTGCATCCTCAGGAGCAGAAGAAGGCCGTCGCTGCTGGCTTTTGGCTGCCGCGTGTGCGACGTACCTGGTATGAGCGGCTCATGCATATTAATGAGCAAAACCCGCGGGTGCTCAAGCGGCAACTGGAACAGCATTTCCCCTACGTTGTGTTGTGGTTTGCTGATCGTACGGCAGGCGGTAGTTTGCTCAAGCGTTTTGGTGTGAGTGACTTCAAGAAGTCGACCAGCATTTTTGCTGTTGCCTCGCACAAGCCAATTGACATTGAGGCACTCAAGTCGGCGTTCATCATGTCTGCTATTCCGGCACACTACACAGCTATTGTCGATATTCAGGCCGAGGTGTTGACATACCCGGTGCGCACAGGGCAGCGTTTCGAAGTTCCGGTTCGGGTTGAAAACCTGACGGAGTTACGTCTGGCAAGTATTAAGCCTTGTCCGGTAAACTTAAGTTACCATTTGCTGGATGAGCAAGGCGAAGTCTGTATATTTGATGGTGTTCGAACGCCGTTGCATACTTCATTGCTTCCAGGTGATAGTTGTTTTTATAATATTGACGTCAAGGCGCCGAACAAGGCTGGTGTGTATTACTTGAAGTTATCCGCTGTTCAAGAAGGCGTTCGCTGGTATGACCAGAAACTTTCCACCGACTCCATGGTCAAGGTTGTAGTAGAAAATTGATCATTTAGGAGTCGTTGATCATGCCGAGTTTTTACCGTGCATTTGAAGATCGCTATCGAGGCTCCAGAGAGCTTATAAAAGAGCGCCTCAAGGTGTACCACGCTTTCATTGCGCCTTTGCGCTCGCTGTATGGTGAGTGCATGGCCCTCGATCTTGGCTGTGGTCGAGGTGAGTGGCTGGAGTTGCTCCTCGAAAGCGGATTCACACCTCTGGGCGTAGACCTTGACGAAGGTATGCTGGAGGTCTGTGAGGCCCTGCAGCTGCCGGTTGAACTCTGTGATGCGCTGAAGAAGCTGAAAGAGCTCCCCGATGAAAGCCTGGCAGTTGTGTCAGGCTTTCACATTGCCGAGCACATTCCGTTCCCCAGTTTGCAAGATTTGGTTACAGAAGCGTTGCGGGTACTCAAGCCTGCGGGTTTGCTGATTCTCGAAACACCCAATGCCGAAAACCTGGTGGTGGGGACCAATAATTTCTATCTGGACCCCACTCATGAACGGCCGATCCCCCATTTGTTGTTGGGGTTTTTGACCGAGTACGCCGGATTTGCTCGTTCCAAGCTCATGCGCTTGCAAGAGCCTGCCGGTCTGTCTCAAGCGGCTGATGTCAATTTGATGCAAGTGCTTGGGGGAGTGAGTCCCGATTATGGTATCGTTGCACAAAAAAGCGGCGACACTACTCAGACATCACTATTTGATCAGGCGTTTTCCAAGGAATATGGCCTGGCTCTTGGGACGCTTGCTGAGCGCTATGAACATGGCCTTCAAGGTCGGTTTGTGGAACTGGAAGGCAAAGTTGAAAAAGCGGTCAAGTTATCTGCGGTATTGAACCAATATATTACGCATTTACAAGGAAAGTCAGCGGTACTCATGGATACATCGAATCACGCTGTTGCTCGTACGGATGCGGCTGCCCCCAAGGGGAAAAGCACGGCGCAAGCTGCTGCTAATCATCCGGTGCTGGACCTGGATGTACTGCAAGGCGAGGCGGTGGCGCATCATTTGCGTTTGCAATTGCAAGAGACACAGTACAGTCTAGGTAACGCAGAAGTTCGCTATCAAAATTCCGAACTTGCGCTGCGTGATCAATTGTCCCGCGCCGCAAAAGCTGAAGCGCTGCTGGCAAATTCACAAGCCTCGGTTGAAGTCTTTCAGCGCCAGTTGCAGCAGGTAACTGCAGAGCTGTTGGCGATGTACAAAGAACAACAAGCGCTCAAGTTTGCTATTGATAATGAACGCACTTCGCTGCAGTCGCAGAGTGAAGCGTTACGCCAGCAGGTTACTGAGCAGGATGCGCATGCTCAAACACTAGTCCGGGAGCAAGAAGTACTCCTTGCAGAGCGGGATCATGCGTTGCGCGAAATGGCAGAAGCCAAGGGCGCCGGGCAGCAATTGCAGGCTGAAATTGAACAGCTGCGCTCCGAGCTTCAACAGCAACGCAGTGAGGTCCAGCAGCGCATCACTTATGCCTCCACACTGGAGCAGCGCTTGGCAGCGACTGAGCCGCAGCATCATCAAGCAGTGAATCAAGTACAGGATCTCCTCAGGCACAGTGCAGAACTGCAAGGGCAACTCAAGCAGTCGCAAGTGAAGCTTACAGAAGCGCTTGCAACAGCAGGGCATCTTGCCGCACAGACCGAGACGCACCACGCCCGCGTTCAGGCATTGCTCAGTAGTACTTCCTGGCGTATTTCCTCCCCGTTGCGGGGCGCGTCAATTGCTGCCCGCTGGGTTCTTGCATTGCCGGTGCGGTTCTTGAAGGCGGTGTTCCGGCCGATGGTATCCGGGCTGATGGCGGGCGTGTTGTCTCGGCCCGGGTTGAGTCAACGTTTAAATCGCCTGCTGAAGAAGTTTCCGCGGTTACATGCCCACTTGCGGGCCTTCGCAATACATCGCGAGTTTTTGCAAAAAGACATTTTTGATGAGCCGGGTGAAATCGTTAATACCGAGGCCAGCGCGCCTGAAGTGGTTTTGGCAGCAACGGTTGAGACTACGCCGGTGATTCCTGGTCAGGGTGCAGTCGGCGAATCAACCCCGGGTAGCACTGGCAGTATCGATTTCAATGATGCCTCGAACATGCGCCTGTTTGATGCGTATGTTGAAAAAAGCGGTGGTGCAGCGCATGCGGTCATAGCGCAGGCACACAAGACACTTATTGATGACTGTAGCGAGAAGTGAAGTAATGGAATTCAAGGACAACGCCAAGGCGCTCTTTCGCCTGGCGGGCGGCAATTGCACCTCAGGAGCTGAGGTTGATTTCTTTTCATGGTCGGAAGCCGCGGTCGATGCCGTAGCGGCTATCTGTTGTGGGGAGGCGTTCGCCAATCTGGGGTTGTCGCGGGTCAATGACAAGGAAGAAGTCGTGCACCTGGTGTACTACTACTATCTGCGACGCTTGGCAGATCCAGGTGCACTTGAACGTCTTCGCGCCCGGGATCGAGCAGGGCTGGTTGAATACTGCCAGGCCGCAATATTGCGCTCGGAGGAGTATTCGCTGCAGGGGCGCTCCGAGTTCTCCCTTGAGTTCGCTTCTCGATCAGACAGCGGCCCGAACATCTTTTTCGATGTAACCAATACCACCACCACCAAAGCTCGTACGGGTATCCAGCGGGTGGTTCGGGAGCTCAGCCGCGAATTGCAGAGCAGCAACGCGGTCGAGAATATTGTTTATGTCGCCTATTCGAGGGCGGACAAGCAATTCAAACGCGTCGCTTTGGAGGATGATGAGTTCGTCGAGCTGACCGACGCCGCTCAGATCCGCTTTGACCGGGGTGATGTGTATTTCGATGTTGATGGCTCCTGGGGTGATGCTGTCTCACGCTGGCCGTTGTATCGCAAGTTGCGTGAGGCGGGTGTTCGTATCTTGAACATCCACTATGACGCAGCCCCCATCCTGTTCCCGATGTACTCGCATCCGGTTACCGTGCTGCGATTCCTCGAGCATTTTTTTGCCGCGTCCAACTTTTCGGACACGTTTGTTTGCATTTCTGAAGCAGTGCAACGCGACTACATAAAAATTGCCGAACAGCTTAAAGGTCGTTGTGCACCAACAACGGTCATGCCGTTGGGTAACGTGTTCTCGGCGCTGGATGCCTCCGACGAAAAAATTCCCGTTGAGGTCTCGAAGTTCTCTCGCCAGCGTTTTGTGTTGTTTGTGGGGACTGTTGAGCCGAGAAAGAACTATTCGCTGCTCATCCGCAACCTCGAAATATTCAAGCAGCTCGGGTTGAAGGTCATCCTGGTCGGGAAAAAGGGCTGGGAGAGTGATGAGGTTATTGACCAGCTGGCCGACGCACAGCACGCGGGCCATTTCTTGTGGCTGCAAAACGCTACAGACGGTGTGCTGAAGCACCTCTACGAAACATGCTACCTGTACGTATCGGTTGCTCACTACGAAGGCTACGGGTTGCCCGTACTCGAGGCGCTTTCTTACGGGTGTGCCGTGGTAACAAGTGACGGTGGTGCGCTCGAAGAGGTTGGGCGCGGGCATACCTTGAGTTTCCGTCTGGACGATGAGCAAGGCTTGGCGCGAACCGTCAAAGCCCTCGTCGCCGAGCCGAAGCGCTATGACCTGTTGAAAGAAAATGTCAGCAAGTTCCACGCGCCGGTCTGGTCGGATGCCATTGCAAAGGTGCACGAGGTGTTGCGTGCTTATCTGCCGTGTGACCAACACGGCATCGAGTGGCAAACATTGCAGCTGGTGTATATATCCATCCGCCCAGAGTCGCTTCAGCGCTCACTGCTGTCGCTGAGAAAGTTCGGGCACCTTGGTGGCGTTGTCGTGCTGACCAGTGAGGCAATGAAAGGCGCGGTCGAGGCTGTATTGGCAGCGCTGGGCGTTGCGGGTGTTGTGCTCTGCGATGAGGATCTGTTTGTCGGTAAAGCGATCCCGACCGACCATCAGGAGCGGAACTTTCAGTTGCGCAAGCGCCTGTATGGCAATGCGGTAATCGAGCCTGTTTTCCTGTCACTCGATGACGACGCCATTCTGCTGAAACCATTGCCGGCCACCCACTATGGCAATCAGCAGAGCTACAACGGCTATTACTACTTCTCCTCGATGGCCAAGTGGCGTGCCAGCCCATTTGGCATGACTTCGTATGATGAGGGGCAGTGGAGAACCTCGGCGCTCCTGACTGCGCATGGCTACGGTGACAAATCGTTTTCCGCTCACCAGCCGCAGATCATTGAAAAGCGCCTGGTCCAAGAGATCTACAGTGAATATGCCAACTGCGTTGCAGGGGGTGTTGACGAGTGGTCGTTGTACTTTAACGTGTGCCTGAACCGTTACAGCAATCGCTTCTGTGCTGTGCCAGTGACGACATTGAACTGGCCGGAGGACTATTCGTCGTGGATGCCTGGCTGGTTTACCAGCGACGTGCATTACATGAATTACTACCCCGGCAATGATGCTGCCAACGACCCTGCGGTGGGATTGCTCAATTACGCGGCTGCGTATGACAAGTACCATGCCCAGCGCCTGATTGGCGGGGTAGCCAAACCCATGACCCTGGCTTTGACAGAAAACAACGTGATCGCGGGCTTGCCCGGGCTCTGGATCGATATCAAAGTCGATGAAGCGATGGCGGGTGTTGGCTATCGAATCTATGCGGGCGACGATGTTGTTGTTGATGGGAGCCGAGATATACAAGCTGTATCACCGCGGGCACCGTTGAAAGTGAAGATGCCATTGGAGCCCGGACAGTACGAGCTGTGTGTCTTCTGGGTGGAGTCCGGCAGTCAGATCTCATCGGCCTCAGTACTTGTGTTCCCCTGGCGGCAGGCATTGCAAGGGGCGTAAAACCACGCTTTTGGTCGTGCGCCGCGAAAAGGCGGTTTCCCAGGCGCACTTCAAGAGAGTGGCAGAGTTTTTGCGTTGAATATTTGATGTTAAAATGGCCGTTTGTCCGGCATGCCGGTTACGCACGGCTCAAATTCTTTTTTTTGGGTGCAGTATGGGGAATGTAATAAGCAGCCGTTTGGGTAATGGTTATTCGCTCAATGCGGGTACTGTTATGAAAACGCTGGTGTGTGCAGGGGTTTTCTCGTTGCTTGCTGCCTGTGATGGCGGCAAACAAAATGCGGCTTCGCCAGCGGGAAAGGCACAGCAGGATGTATTTCACGCTGAGTACAAAACGGATCGCCTGAATTTGCAGGTCAAGGCAGGCTCGAAGTTCGTGGTACCAGTAACTGTAGAAAATACCAGCCAGGTCGTCTGGTCCTCGGCCAAGGATCGTGTCCACGTTGCCTACAACTGGTTGTATGTTGACGAGCAAATGCTGCTGCGCGATGGCGCGCGAACCTCGTTTTCTCAGGATGTAGCGCCAGGGAAGGAAGTCTTGGTAAATGCCAATGTAGTGGCTCCGAAGGAGCAGGGTATTTATTTGCTGAGAATGAATATGGTCCAGGAGGGCGTTGCCTGGTTCTCGGATAAAAAGGTCAAACCATTGGACCTCACGGTAATCGTAGACTGACCGTTGCCGGTTTTATCTTTTTTCGTCAGGCCGCGCGGAGTGCGGCCTGGGTATTTTTTAATTGAGGAATAGAGTTCATGAAGAAGGCCATTGTCACTGGAATTACTGGTCAAGATGGGGCCTACCTGGCGCAGCTGCTGCTGGAGAAAGGGTATTCCGTGTATGGCACCTATCGGCGTACCAGTTCGGTAAACTTCTGGCGAATTGAAGAGCTGGGTGTCGCTCAACATCCAAATTTGCATCTGGTCGAGTATGACCTCACCGATCTCTCTGCATCGATTCGTTTGCTGCAAACCACTGAGGCCACCGAGGTATACAACCTCGCGGCCCAGAGTTTTGTCGGTGTTTCGTTCGATCAGCCTCTGGCCACTGCCGATATCACCGGTCTCGGTGCGGTGAATCTGCTCGAAGCCATTCGCATCGTTAACCCTAAGGTGCGCTTCTATCAAGCTTCGACTTCCGAAATGTTCGGCAAGGTCCAGGCTATTCCGCAAGTCGAAACAACGCCGTTCTACCCACGCAGCCCCTATGGCGTGGCAAAGCTCTATGCTCACTGGATGACCATCAACTACCGCGAGTCTTATGACATCTTCGGTACCAGTGGCATTTTGTTCAACCATGAGTCGCCACTGCGTGGCCGCGAATTCGTGACCCGGAAAATCACCGATTCAGTTGCGAAAATCCAGCTGGGCAAACTGGACGTACTTGAACTGGGTAATCTCGATGCCAAGCGTGATTGGGGTTTTGCCAAGGAATACGTCGAAGGGATGTGGCGGATGCTTCAGGTTGATGAGCCAGATACGTTTGTATTGGCCACCAATCGCACTGAAACTGTTCGTGACTTCGTATCGCTGGCGTTCAAAGCCGTTGATATCGATCTGGAGTGGAAAGGCCAGGCCGAGCAAGAGCAAGGTATTGATGCTGCTACCGGTAATGTACTGGTATCGATCAATCCGAAGTTCTACCGCCCGGCTGAAGTTGAACTTCTAATCGGTGACCCTGCCAAAGCCAAGGCAAAACTGGGTTGGGAACCTAAAACCACACTGGAAGAGCTGTGCCGGATGATGGTTGAGGCGGATCTGAAACGAAACGGCCAGGGCTTTTCGTTCTAATTCGTTCGTTGGCAATGCGCAGCGCTAAGCAGCGTTAGTTATAACCGCGGCATCCGTTCGTTCGAGGATGCCTGCGGGGCTGCTTGCAACGCAGGGACGTTGTACGTGTGACCGGCACCGAGCCCTTGCACGCATTGCTCATTGCCACTGCAGAATTTGTGTCCCTCTTTATATTCGTTGTTTACGAGGGTTCTGCATCGCGAGTGCCTGATCGAAACTTCCCTTACTGGATCTGGATGTCACGTATGAAAAAAGTTTTGTTGACTGGTGCCAATGGCTTCGTCGGACGTATCTTGCGCAGTCAGCTGGTAACTGCCGGATGGTCGGTAACCGGCATTTCTTCGAGTCGCCAGGACGCTGCTTCGGCAGATGACATTCAACTGGATATTCGTGACGCAGGCGCTGTGGCGGAGGTTGTTCAACAGGTACAACCCGATGCCATTGTTCATCTGGCGGCGGTGACGCATGTACCGACCAGCTTCCGTGAACCGCAATTGACCTGGCATACCAATGTGCTGGGCACCCTCAATCTGCTTGAGGCCATCAAACAACATGCGCCGCAGGCATTTTTATTATTCATCAGTTCATCCGAAGTGTATGGCGAAGCGTTTAAATCGGCGACCAGGGTCAATGAGGAAAGCCGCTGCTTGCCGATGAACCCCTACGCTGCGAGCAAGCTGGCTGCGGAACTGGCTTGCCAACAGCATTTCCGCCAGGGCTTTGCCGGTGCCATTGCGCGCCCCTTCAACCACATCGGCCCGGGGCAGTCGCCGGATTTCGTCACGGCTTCTTTCGCCCGGCAGATTGCGCAGATCGAGGCCGGCCAGCAAACGCCTGTGATGAAGGTCGGTAATCTTGAGGCCTGTCGGGACTTTCTTGACGTGCGTGATGTGTGTGATGCGTATGTTCAGTTGCTTGCGTTGGCCAATACGCCCATCGAAGGCCACGTATTCAATATTGCCTCGGGGCGTGCGCGCAAGATCCGCGATATCCTGGATGTAATGTTGCAACAGAGCGCAGTGGCGATTGAGGTTCAACTGGACCCAGAGCGCCTGCGTCCTTCAGACATTCCTTTTGCGGTCGGCGATAGCCAGTACATGACGCAGGTAACAGGCTGGCAGCCGCGCTATGAATTGAGCGACACATTATCGCAGTTGCTGACTGACTGGCGCGATCAGGTGAGTGTGGGGCAATGAGGCTGGTACTCAATACTGAATCGCTACGCCCGCCGCTTACCGGTATCGGAAACTACACGCTGAACTTGTTGGGACAACTGCACGCGCAGGTAACAGATTCAACCATTGATTGCTTTGACGGTGCGCGCTGGCTATCGGCTGCTGAAGTGCTCGCCGGGCATGGTCCGGTTCCTGTATCTGCTTCGGGTGAACCGCCAAGCGGTCGCGAACTGTCAACGCGTTTTCGCTCTTTCGTGCGCAGCCTGCCGCTGGCCTATCGGGCGCGCAGTGCTATTCGAAGTGCAGTTTTCCGCCGGGAGGCGAGCAAACGAAAGGGTTACATCTATCATGAGCCCAATTTTATTTTGAAGCCTCATGACGGGCCGTGTGTCGCGACCATACATGATCTTTCTTTTGTGCATTACCCGCATTTCCACCCTGCCGAACGGGTGGAGTGGTTAAACCGGGAATTGCCCCGTACTTTGGCGCGCGCGGACTACCTCATTACCGACTCCGAGATCGTCCGCCAGGAACTGATAGGGCGCTACAACCTCAGTGCCGATGCAGTGCGGGCGATCTACCTGGGGGCGGACAAGCGCTTCATCCCGCGCGATCGGCAACAAACGGCCAGCGTGCTGATGCAGCACGGGCTCGAGCATGGTCGCTATGTCGCCTTCGTTGGCACCCTGGAGCCTCGAAAGGGATTGGCCGTGCTGCTGGATGCCTGGTCGCAGTTGCCCGACGCGTTGCGTCGGGCGTTCCCGCTGGTCATAGCCGGGGCGCCGGGGTGGCGTAACTCGGATTTGCTTGAACGCATTCAGGCCATGCAGGCCCGGGGTGAGGTGAAATACTTGCGGTTTGTTTGCGCAGAAGAGCTGCCGTTGATTTATTCGGGCGCCGCGGTTTTTGCGTATCCCTCCGTGTATGAAGGGTTTGGCCTTCCTGTGCTGGAGGCGATGGCGAGCGGGGTACCGGTGCTTTGCACGAGTGGAACCTCCATGGCGGAGTTTGCGCAAGGCGCGGCGATGTTGCATGAGCCGGGAAGCAGTGAATCGCTTGCGCTCCAATTGGGTACGCTACTTGAAGATGAAAGCTTGCGTGGCGGATATGTTCGCAAAGGCCTGCTGCAAGCGCAGAAGTTCTCTTGGGAGCGCTGTGCACGCGAGACGTTGGAAGTTTACCGTTCCATCGGGTGATAGCCATTGAAAGTCAGTGGGTTATTAAGAGTGTGTAAGCCTATCGGGGTGAGTGTTCTGTTGTGGCCTACGCAGGGATGTAACCCTAGAGAATTCATTTGAAGATTTTACATTTTTACAAAACCTTTGCTGCCGATCAGCATGGCGGGGTTGAGCATTTTATCAGGCACCTGACACATGCCACCTCGTCGTTAGGCTGTGAAAATACGATACTGTCCCTGGCGCGTGAACCGAGTGCTCCTCTGGTTACCCCGGAATACCGGCTTTTTCAGGTCAAGGAAAGTGCAAACTTCGCCTCAACGGGAATGTCCGTGTCCGCGTTCTCGGCTTTTTCGAGCCTGGCGGCCGAAGCGGATATCATTCACTACCATTTCCCTTGGCCGTTCATGGACTTGGTGCACTTTGTCACGCGCGTCGGCAAACCGAGTGTTGTCACCTATCACTCCGATATTGTCCGCCAACGCCTGATGTTGCCTATCTACAGGCCGCTGATGAACATGTTCCTGCGTAGCGTGAGTGCCATTGCCGGAACGAGTCCAAATTACCTGCAAAGCTCTCGCGTGCTGAAACAGTTCCGAGACAAGTCGCTGGCGATTCCGATTGGTTTGCAAGAGTCCTTGTACCCGGCAGCACGTGCATCAACGACGGCTGAACTCAAGGCACGGTTTGGCGAGCGTTTCTTCTTGTTTGTTGGCGTGCTGCGTTATTACAAGGGACTGCATTTCCTCCTTCAGGCACTCAAAAACACCGACCTGCCGCTGGTTATCGTCGGTGCCGGGCCGATTGAACACGAGTTGCGCGAAGAGGCCACCCGCCTGGGCTTGACCCATGTCCACTTCATCGGCCAGGTAACCGAGCAGGAAAAGGTCGATCTGTTCAATGCCTGTTATGCCGTGGTGTTTCCGTCGCATCTGCGCTCAGAGGCCTTTGGCATCAGCTTGCTTGAGGGGGCGATGTTCGGCAAACCGATGATCTGTAGTGAGATCGGTACGGGCACAAGTTTTATCAATCAACACGAAGTGACAGGGCTGGTAGTTCCGCCTGCTGATGCGCAAGCACTCAAGGCTGCAATGCTGCGACTGTGGGAGGATGCAGGTGAGGCAGCACGCTTCGGTGTGGCGGCACGCCAACGGTTTCTACAGGTGTTTACGGCACAAGTGATGGGCGAGGCGTATAGGAGTCTCTATACGAGCCTGGTCCGCTGACTTGCTGGACCTGCCAGACATAGATGTCATCACCTGGGCTGTGGTGACAAAACATTTTTGAGTCACCGCGCTGCAAGTGCCAGCGCGATGACCGATCTCAACACTCAGAGACTGAGTGATTCTACTTTTTCTAGTTGGGCTCAATGCGCATCGAGATGAAGCCAATCCCTAGTTTCCGCGAATCTGTTCCCATTTTGAGCTTTTTGGGTGAAATGGGGTGCGCGGGAACAAAGGTAATGCTGTCTGCAGTCTCTCCTTGCAGGTCCACTTTTACGCGAACTTCGCTCGGCGTATTCGCCAGGCTCACCTCATGTTTCTGATTGCCAATTACTATATCAACGGGGCTGTTCGCATTCCGAGCAAAAGCTTGGGCAGAAAGAACTAACGTGAATTTTTGTGGCAAAGGGGAATATAGCTTCAGGGAAGGGCGAGATGAAATATTCTGGTCAGACCAGCGCCCCCACGGCTCATTGCCAGAAAAGCCAGTTGCGTCACGAATGAAATCAGGCCAGCCAGCGCGGGAGAAGTTGATGCCCTCGTTAATCGTTGAGTTGTACCGGCGACCAAGATGATCTGCATGGTAGCCCGAGATGTCCATGATTTGCTTCACGGACATGCCGTTGAGGTTCTGGTGCTTATCGGCATCGATTTTGAAAAATACCAACTGATTATTTTTGCTGACGAGCGTTGGTGGTGTCCCGAGCAATGCGGTTAAGCCGTCGATGAGACTTTTGGCGTCGTCTACGTAGCCGCGTCGGTCTATATAGATCCCATTGAAGCCGAGTCGACGTATCACCTCGAGTTGCTTCTCGATAGGTTCTTGAGACAGTGCTCGATAGAACATATCGCCATCGCGCCCTCGCATGCCACCAAAACTCCAGTTGAGGTGCGTTGAATGAAGCACCCCGGCTGTGAGCTGATAGTTTCTCAGGTTGTTTAGTAGCGGATTTTCTGGGAATGGCATATACGGTAGTTGATAAATTGCCGCATCTTTGGGGAGGGATTCCTCCATGCTGGCGACAAAAAATTTATCGTTTTCGTATGTGGTTTTGGTATTGGCGATGCAGGCTTCGCAACTGGAAGTCGTCTGGTCAAAAAAGCCTACTGCGGAGAGTAGTAGGGCAGCGAGAATGCTGTACGCAGTTTTCTTGCGGTGTTTTGCTAAAGCTGATTGAAGCACCAAAAAGAATACGAGGATAACGGCAAATGCGAGGAATACGCTGATGCGGTTCCACCCTCTGATTGATGACGATATGAGTGATGAGAAGACTACTCCCAGACCACCCGTAGTACCGAACATAAAAAGAATAAGTGCCGCTGAGGTTAAAAAGCCAATTCTTAGATCAAGTTTTTTTCCTGTGATTGATGCGAGGATAAAAAGGAAGCAGAGGATTAGGCCCGTGGCGCCTATTATCCCAAGGGTCGAAGTATAGTTTTCGTTTATAAGGGGGAAGTTTGAGCTGTAAAACTTTGTGTATGCGCCTATTTCAGATATTCGATGATCCGCTCGAGGCAGTAGTAATTGCATTAGCTTAAAGCCATATTGTTCTGCTTCAAGAGGGTGGCGTTGTGCTACCTCGGGGTTCGCGCCATTTACATATTTCCCAATCAGGTTGGGAGTTACGTTTGCAATCACCCCGCCTACGAGGATTGCAGCGATAAGAGTGGCACGCTTGATGCCTGCGAGTTTGCCGGTTCGCAGCCAGTTTAGCCCTCCGGCCAAAGCCACCAATATCAATCCAAACAGAGCGTAATAAACACCAAATGATGCAAGGATCAAAAGGCCAGTAATTTCGGCGAACCGGTTCAACCAAGAAGTTTTTTGTGGTTCTTCCGAAGTCTTGCGCTCCGGAGTTAGAAAAATGGAGTAAGCGATATAGAAGAATAGCGGGGCAACAAAGTACCAAGTGTAGAATAGGTGACCCAGGCGCATGAAGTGAAATGGCAGGAATGTATAAATCAGCGCACAAGAAGCCGACAGTGCTCGCCCCAGGCCAAAGCATCTAACAGTACAAAATGTTGCGGCGAAAGCTACCGGAAACCCAAATAAGTAAAATAGGTTGATCCCTGCAAAGCTACTTCCTGATAGCAGAGAGAGTACCTTGATAAGAAAGTGGTTGCCAAAGTCTGATCCAGGGTAGTCAAGGAAGTTCGAGCCAAAGGGGTAGCCACTGCGGGGGTTTTCGAATAACCATCCCTCAGTAACTCGTTGTGCCATCCATGCGTGAAAGACGCCATCACCACTATATGAAAAAGGGACGGACGTGTTTGGGATTAACCCGGCAGGCCACCCAGACATGAGAACGCTGGCCCCAAAGAAACAAAGGATACTGCCCGCAAGAGCCAATTTCCAGTCGCCTCTAAGGGCTATCCAGAGAGACATAAGTATTGAAGAGTGTGCTGGAGTTTTCATGATCTTCGATGCATTACCCGACATTTAGTTTTTATGCTGAACTGGTTCATCAAAGTTGACGCGTTCGGCCTCAACAACCAGCGGCATATTACGCATTTGGGTATGCACCGAGCCGAGGTATTCCCCAAGCATCCCGAGAAACAGTATCTGCACCGAACTAAAGAAGAATAGCGAGATCAGCAGGGGAGCGACGCCGAGCTGGAAGGAGTTCCAGAACACCAGTTTTGCCACGAGGAAGCCAAAGGCGATCAGCAGGCTGAGCATCGCCAGCAGCCCGCCGCCCATCACCATCAGGCGTAGCGGCACCTTGGAGTGATTGGTAATGCCCAGCATGGCAATATCGTAAAGGGTGTAAAAGTTATTTTTGGTAATACCGCGTTGACGCCGTGGCTGCTTGAAGGGAACCGTGGCAATCGGGAAACCGATTTCGCACAGCAGGCCGCGGAAGTAAGGATAGGGATCGTCGATCTTCCTGAGAATCTCCAGCACAACCCGGTCGAACAACCCGGCGCCGGTGGCGTTTTTTACCAGAGGCACTTCCGATATGCGAGTAATGAAGCGGTAGTAGGCCTTTCTGACGAGGAACATCAGGGCTGACTCTTCGCTCTCGGGTTTGACCGCGAGGACGGTCTTGAACCCTTCTTCCCATTTTTTGATGAACTCTTCAATCATTTCTGGCGGATCTTGAAGGTCGGAGGCAATCAAGACGCACGCATCGCCTTTGGCCTGGAGCAAGGCGTAATAAGGCGAGCGGATATGCCCAAAGTTGCGGGCGTTGAGAATGAGCTTGACCCGAGAGTCTTGCGCCGCCAGGCCACGCAGTTTTTCGATGCTGCCGTCGGTCGAACAGTTATCGATAAAAATATGTTCGTAGTCATAGTCGAGACGCGACATGACATCGACGATGCGCTGGTAGAGCTCATCGATGTTGGCTTCTTCGTTGTAGCAGGGCGTCACGATGCTTATAAGCTTACGCATAATTAAAAACGAACCTGTTATTAATAAAAAAAGAAAGTAGTGCCATGGGCAATATCAGCGCGATGCCGGCGAGGTAAGGATCTACACCAAACGTTTTCAGTCCGGCGATGCCCGCAACGTTGGCGCAATAGACAATGCCATACCCGGCAACGAATCTAAAAATCAGCTTGTTGTTCCGGGAGCCAAAAACCAGAGCGCCCGTGCTCTTGAAATTGAATGCAATACCCAGCAGTGTGGCCAGGAACAACGCCGCGCTGTAGTGCAGGCCGAGGTAGAGAAAAGCAGCAAAACAGCCATAGCCGAACGCTGCGTTCATCAAGCCGACCAACAAAAATCTGACAAGCTTCACCTTCAATAGCGTGTGCAGCATCGAAGAGACCTTTTATTGTATTGGGTTCAAGTACCGTTTGATTTCACTCACTATGCCGCTGGACGATGTGTTGCCGGGGGCATAGCCAAAAAGGCGCTCGGCCTTGCGGTTCAGCGAGTAATAATTGGCCTTTGGACCCGTTGCGTTAACTTTCGCCTGGTCACCCACGATGGTGTATTTCAGGCCAAACTCGTCGTGGAGCGCCGATAGCAAGTCGAACTTGTTGACAGGTGCCAGTGTGTAGCAGTCGACGACATCGTTGACGGCGGGTGCTTGCAGGATCTTGTCTATCAACTGCAGGAAGTCAGCGGGTACCAGATAGTCCCTGATCATGTCGTCTGGTGATACTTCGAGTACCGTACCGGACTGCAACGCGCGAAGGATGTCACTAAGGAAGAATCGTGCACCGGTTGCCTGGCGATGGCTGAAGTAACTGAATACCCTGACGTCGACAATGGCCGAACCAGGCAACGTCCGATGACGGCACTCTGCCAGGAGTTTTGCCGTGCCATACCAGTCCTGTGGCTGTGACGCATTGATGGCAAAGGTAGATTTCGAGGCTTCGGTAATGGGCGTTTCGAAATTACTCCCATAGGCTGCACCGCTGCTCAGGTAGATATACTTGCAGTCCGGTTTGTGCTCCAGGTACGACAAGGCGAGCTTGTCGTACTGCTCGGTGACGGAAAATATCGCCTCGCCCATCTGGATGGCGCGTGCCGGATCGCCCACACCGACAAAATTGATGATTGCATCAAAGTGGAGGGTGCAATCGAAGCTGGCATAGTCCAGTACCGGAAAGGACTTTTGCTCGGCAATCGCCTGAATGCCGGCGTCTAGCCTGCCGGGTTCCCTCATGAACAGGGAGCAGTGGTATGCAGTGTGTTCGGCGATGCTGGCAACCAGGTCTTTCGCGATATGGCTGGTTGCCCCCAGCAATGCAATTTTCATTGGTTCAGGTCCAGCAGTGGCGACTGCTCGTGGATCGGACGACCGAACTCCAGTCGTGGTCGGCATTCCCGCGCATCGGGCATGAGCACCTCGATGAGCATCGGCTTGCCGTCTTTGAGGAACTCGTCGACTGCTGCCTTGAACTGGCGCAGGTCGCTTGTGCTGCGTGATGCAACGCCATAGGCAGTGCCAATCGCCTGGAACTGCGAGGTATAGCCATTCCAGTAGGTCGAGGAGTTACGCCCTTCGAAATACATCTCCTGAAAACCGCGGACCATACCGAGTGAGTGGTTGTTCATCACGATGGTCAGGATTGGCAGCTGATCCCGGGCGATGATGTCCAGCTCTTGAATGTTGAGCTGTGCGCCACCGTCACCGGTGATGACAATGACCGGCTTGTTGCCGGCGTAGCACACCCCGACGGCTGCCGGGATGGCAAAGCCCATGGTGCCCAGGCCGCCAGAATGGTGCATGGATTGTTCCGCGCCCAACCGCAGGGTGTGCGCTGCCCACATCTGGTTATTGCCGACGTCGGCCACGTAGTCGAGTGCTCGCGTACTGCAAAGCTCGTTCAGCGTGCTCATCAGGTCGAAAGGGCTGACGCCCCAACCTGCGTATTCATCAACGAATGTCTGTTCGAAAATCTGCGCAAGCTGTTTGCGCCAGGCTGCAGGTGCCGGGCTCAGTTGTTGCGCATGCTCGATAAAATCGGAAAACACCGGGGCCAGCTCGGTAGTGAAGGCGTGCTGGGTGGTGACGCGATTGTTCAGTTGCGCAGGATCCAGATCGAACTGGACGATTTCTGCGTGTGGTGCAAATGATTCTGGTTTGGCGCCGGTCTGCCGGACGTCCATCCGGCTGCCAAACACCAGTAGCAGGTCGCAATGCTGTACAGCGTAATTTGCTGCGCGGGTGCCATAGGCCCCAAGCATGCCGAGGTAGTTGTCGCCAGCAGTGAGCTTCTCTGCCCCTTTCAGGCTTGCAACGTGAGGAATCCCCAGTTGCTCGACCCATGCTAGCCACTGGGAAAAACCAGGGGTGTTGACCGCGCCGCCGCCAATCAGGAATACCGGCTTTTGGGCCTTTTCCAGCAATGCCCAAATGTTGCTGAATTCGTCGTGTTGCTGTGCTGCAGGTACTGTTTTGCCCGCCCAGCCACTCAGCAGTTCGGCGACGACGGTATCGTCGATTTCGGCGCGCTGGATGTCCATGGGGATATCCAGGAGTACAGGCCCCGGGCGTCCTTCCCGGGCAATGGCAATCGCTTTCAGGAGGCAGGGGATCAGCTCATCGACATGTGTTACCTGGTAGGCATACTTGGTGATGCTGCTGACCAGGGCAACACTGTCGAGCTCCTGGAAGCCTTGCTGGCGAATCGGCCTGTCGCCTTTGAGTTCATACGTATTGACCTGGCCGGTCAGGAACAGGCACGGGTGGCTGTCCAGCCAGCAGTCAGCGATTCCGGTGATCAGGTTGGTGGCGCCCGGTCCGCTGGTACCCAGTGCCACCCCCATGATCTTGTGATGTGTCGCACGTGCGACAGCAGATGCAGCAAAGGCAGCGCCTTGCTCATGGTGCATGGATACCAACTTGGTTTTACCGAGCAAGTTAATGCTGTCCACCAGATGGGTAATCATTCCACCGATGAGCTCAAAACCATACAGGACGTTTGTGTCTGCAAGTACTTTTGCTACTGCATCTGAAGCTTTCATAAGTTAGAAACCGATCCCGAAGAACTCTTCCAGTTTTTCACCGACGTAGTCAAAGTGCTCTTGGCCCAGCGAAGGCTGAACGCCCAGCCAGAAGGTCTGGTTCATGGTCCGGTCAGTGTTGGTCAGCTCGCCAACGACGCGGTACTCCACATTGTGGAAGTACGGCTGACGGATCAGGTTGCCGGCAAACAGCAGGCGGGTACCAATCTTGTTTTGATCCAGGAACTTGAGCAGATCGACACGCTTGACTCCGGCACTCTCTTTCAGGGTTACCGGGAAACCAAACCAGGACGGGTCGCTGTTGGGGGTGGCTTCGGCGATTTCCAGGAAGTCGTTCAGGCTGGACAGACGCTCTTTGAGCAGCTTGAAATTGCGCTTGCGGGTTTCGATGAACTCTGGCGCGCGGTCGAGTTGCGCAAGTCCGCAGGCGGCCTGCATGTCGGTGATCTTCAGGTTGTAGCCCAAGTGGGCATACACGTACTTGTGATCGTAACCTTGTGGCAAGCTGCCGAATTGCTGGCCGAAGCGATTGCCGCAGGTATCATCGCAACCCGGTGCGCAGTAGCAGTCACGCCCCCAGTCACGGAACGATTCGGCAATCAGCTTCAGCTGGGCATTGTTGGTGAACACTGCACCGCCTTCACCCATGGTGATGTGGTGAGCGGGGTAGAAACTCAAGGTGGCGATGTCACCAAAGGTGCCGACCAGCTTGCCGTCATAGGTCGCACCGAGTGCGTCGCAGCAATCTTCGACCAGCCAGAGGTTGTACTTTTCACACAGCGCTTTGACTTTACCCAGGTTGAATGGGTTGCCAAGGGTGTGGGCGAGCATGATCGCCTTGGTCTTGGGGGTGATGGCTGCTTCAATCAGCTCAGGGTCAATGTTGTGGGTGGCCATGTCGACATCGACAAAGACCGGGATCGCCCCGAACTGAACGATAGGGTTGACGGTGGTGGGGAAGCCTGCCGCCACACCAATGACTTCGTCGCCTTTCTTGATGGCGCGGTCGCCCAGCTTGGGCGAGGTTAGCGTGCTGAACGCCACCAGGTTGGCCGAGGAGCCGGAGTTGACGGTGATGAGGTATTTGACGCCAAGAAACTCCGCCAGCTTCTTTTCGAACTCAGCATTGAAACGGCCGGTAGTCAGCCAGCCATCAAGGGATGCTTCAACCATCAGTTGCAGTTCGCGCGCGCCAATCACCTTGCCCGAAGGTGGAATGACAGTCTCGCCGCCTACAAAAGGTTTGGCTGCCAGGGCAGTCTGAGCGTAACGCTCGACGAGCTGGCTGATTTCCTGGCGGAGCATATCGGGGGTCATAGTATTTCCTGCTTAAAGCTTTTGGTTGTTTAGGCGTCAGCAGCCATGGCTGCCATATAGCTGTTGATTTCTTCCACGCAATGGGCGTGCATATCCTCGCCTCGCAACCAGGCGTGATGCCAGGTGACGATTCGGGTCAGTGTGGTTTCCAGGTTCCAGGTCGGCTCCCACTTCAGGTGGGATCGGGCTTTGGAGATATCGAGCTTCAGGTAGCGCGCCTCGTGGGGCTGCGGGTCGTTATCCAGTTGCCAGCTCGCGCCGGCGCCCCAGGCCTTGACCATATGGTCGAGTATCCATTCGACTGGGCGCGCGTCTTCATCCCGAGGACCGAAGTTCCAGCCTTGCGCAAAGGTGTTGCCCTGCTCCCACAGGTGCTGGGCGAGGACAAGGTAACCGCTGAGCGGCTCGAGGGCATGCTGCCAGGGGCGCGTCGCTTTCGGGTTGCGAACGACTACCGGCTCCCCTTTTTCAACGGCGCGCAGAATGTCGGGAACAAGGCGGTCTTCGGCCCAGTCACCGCCACCGATCACATTGCCGGCACGGGCCGAGGCCAGTGCTGCCGCGCCATCAACGTTGAAGAAGGAATTGCGGTAGGCGGAAGTGATCAGCTCTACACAACCCTTGCTGTTGCTGTAAGGATCGTGACCACCCATGGGCTCGTTTTCACGATAGCCCCATTCCCATTCCTGGTTTTCGTAGCACTTGTCTGTCGTGACATTGACGATTGCGCGCAGGCTTGGGCATTGGCGTGCAGCCTCCAGCACATGGACAGTGCCCATGACATTGGTGGCATAGGTCTCGACCGGCTCGCGGTAAGACAACCTGACCAGAGGCTGAGCGGCCATGTGGATCAGAATGTCCGGATCAAAAGCCGTCATGCTCTCGGTAATGGCGTGCAGGTCGCGAATATCTCCGATCTGCGAAGTCATGGCGTCTTCAACGCGCGCCTGCTCAAAGAGCGATGGCGTTGTCGGAGGTGCCAGTGCGAACCCTTTGACGTGCGCGCCCATGCCTTGCAGCCACAGGGACAGCCAGCTGCCCTTGAACCCGGTATGGCCTGTGACGAATACCTTCTTTCCTTTCCAGAAGGCAGCTGAAACAGTCGCTTTCATATTAATCCCAGGTTTTCCAAGGTGCCTTGCCATTGAGCCACAGTTTTTCCAGCAGGTTTTTATCGTGCAGGGTGTCCATTGGCTGCCAGAATCCAGGGTGTTCGTGAGCCATCAGCTGGCCGGCTGCTGCCAGACCCATCAATGGCTCTTGTTCCCAAACGGTGCTGTCGTCGGTCAGGTATTCGAGTACCTGAGGGGACAAAACAAAGAAGCCGCCGTTAATCATGGCGCCGTCGCCTTTGGGCTTTTCCTTGAAGTTGAGAACCTGGCCTTGCTTGATGTCCAGTGCGCCAAAGCGTCCAGGGGGGTAGGTAGCAGTGAGTGTCGCAGCTTTGCCATGGCGCTTGTGGAAGGCAATAGTGGCACCAATGTCCATGTCGCCCACGCCGTCACCGTAGGTGAAGCAGAAGGCTTCTTCATTCCGGACATAATCTGCCACGCGGCGCAGGCGGCCGCCGGTCATCGACGAGTCGCCGGTGTCAACCAGGGTGACATTCCAGTCTTCGGCGCGCTTGTCGTGAACTTTCATGGTGTTTTCACGCATGTTGAAAGTTACATCCGACGTGTGCAGGAAGTAGTTAGCGAAGTATTCTTTGATCAGATAGCCTTTGTAGCCACAGCAGATAATGAAGTCATTGATGCCGTGCGAGGAATACATCTTCATGATGTGCCAGAGGATTGGTTTTCCACCGATCTCTACCATCGGCTTTGGCCGCACACTGGTTTCCTCACTCAGGCGTGTCCCCAAACCGCCTGCCAGAATGACCGCTTTCATGATTACTCCTTATCAATTTGAACTTACAAATGCATCTGAATAAAAGTGTTTGGCAGGCAATCCCGCAGCAGTCAGTACATCGCGAGCGGAATGAATCATGTCTTCCGAACCGCAGGCGTAGACGACCGATCGGGTGAGATCGATGTCATCATTGATCAGTGCCGACTGGACATAACCGGTTCGTCCCGCCCAATGGGTGTCTGCCCGTGACAATACCGGTATGAACGTGGCGTCCAATCCCTGGAGTTGTGGCGTCCAGTAGATGTCGTTGGTTGTACGCCCCCCCCAATAGATGAAGACCCTTTTTCCTGTGGCCATCGAAGGGTTGCCAAGCAACTGCTCGAGCATGGCCTTGACGGGGGCTATGCCGGTACCTGTGGCCAGGAAAATGATGTTGCTAACGTCTTTTTCGCGCAGGCTGAAGGTGCCCAGCGGGCCTTCAAGTCGCAGCAGGTCGTTGGTTTTTGCACGGTCGAACCAGTACGCCGACATCATACCGTTCTCGACTTCACGGATCTGCAGTTCGAGTTTTCCGTCATCACGCTGGGCATTGGCTATGGAATAACTACGACGCAGGCCCGCTTCGCCGATTATGTCGAGATACTGTCCGGGCAGATACGCGAACTTGCTGTTAGGGGGGACCCTGAGGGTGACTTCCACGACATTGTCGGCAAGCTTTTTGATCGTGTCGACACGGCAGGGGAGGGTCTTCACAACAATGTCGCCGAGTGCACCGATGTCTTCGGCATCGATCTCCACATCGGTCACGGCGCGACGGCAGCACGTCAGGATCAGGCCCTCTGCGCACTCGTCGGGAGTCAGCGAGGTTTCGTCCTTGAGCGTTTCTGTTTCACCGGAGAGCACTTTGGTCTTGCAAACCCCACAGCGCCCGGTCCTGCAGCTGTACTCGAGGGTGATGCCAGCTTGTCTGGCACTGTCGAGCATTGATATGCCAGCCTCGGAACTGAAGGTTTTCCCGTTGTGAAGTTTTACTGAAGCCATAGTGGTTACCGGATTTTAATATTCTATACGGGCAGCAAATGTTGCCGTCACCTCGCTCCAGATCTGTAGATTCCAAGGCTATAAAAAGACCGCGGCCTAATGTAGACGAGGAACAGCATGGGGCAAGACGACGCGTGAACAGGCAGTTGGCACGAAAAAAACAGCGAAGCGTTGAAGCGTGCTTTTGCTGTTGGTCGTGTTCACCGTGACGCTGGGCACAGGGCAGGAGTTGCTAAGTGACGCAATAGGGGTGACGGGCGAAGACTGCCCGTGGTGACCCGATAGGCGTGCAACCAGAGGGCTACTGGCTAGGCAATAGCGCTTTGGCGGCATCTCTGGTGTTGCTTTTTGCGCTCGTTCAACAACGGGGCAAAAGACTACTGCTGCAGGAGCAGCCCCCAGAGTCTCTTGATGACATCCATTATCCATGCTCAAAGCTCACATCCATGTCGGGTTAGAAGTAGCGCCGCCAGAGAAATGAGCATTACGCCTTCAAGGGGCGGGAGGATATCCTAGATCCCGGTTTTGCGCATCACTTGTCGCAGCCCCGGGAGGGCTGATGGCGTGAACGGTCGTCCAGGTTGTGTAGGGTCAGTGTTGGGAGTCACTTATGCCCACTGTTGCGTTTAACCGGTGGTCATTATGGATCGAAAGTGAGTGTGCTTTATTCCTTCGCCAGCAATGCGCGTCTGAAGTAGGAGTGTGTTGAAAATACTGCGATTTGATTGTAATGCAGGTCTTGTTGCGAGTGCCCTCTACATAACTTATGTATGGGAATCTAGAAGGTGAGTTCGTGGAACTAAGTTTGTAAGAGTTTTCTTTGGTCTAGGTTTTTACGAGAAGCGAAAGGTGGGCCTTTGACTGATTCAGTAATGATTCCTTCTGGTTAAGTCGTTTGAACTCTTTCTCCTGCCGTTCTACGGTTCAACGGCAGCCAAGGAAAAGCTGCCTTTGCAATCACCGAAGGAGTCTTCACCATGCGCAACACCGTCCTGTCCTACCTGTTACTCCCGTTGTTCGCCAGCGCATCCTTTACGCTAAGCGCAGCACCCGCCAGCCAACCAGCAACACCCCCGGTAGCTATCGTTGCTGCGCAACAGCCCACCGCGCAACTGGACCTCAATACGGCTGACGCGCTCACCTTGCAGACCGCCCTGGCCGGCATCGGCAAAACCAAGGCTGAATCCATCGTCGCCTACCGCGAAGCGCATGGTGCGTTCGCGTCCGTGGACGAGCTGTTGGAGATCAAAGGCATCGGCAAGGCGTTGCTTGATCGCAACCGCGACAAGCTCACTGTGAACTAGTGCTGCACCGGGCCGGTCGATGACCGGCCTTCCTCGCGGTTTTCAATGCGTATTTCACCGATCCTGCGCATCCTTGGCATCCATCTCCGCATTGCGCTCATGCACACGCTTTAGCTGCTCCTCTGTCAACGGCAGTTTCTTGGCCGTATCGCGCAGCAACATCAGGCCGCCGACAATCGAGCCGAGCGCTATCACCAGTATCAACCAGGCATACCAAGGCATGGACTTCTCCTTTGAGCGGCGAATGGCGCTGCTTCTAGAATTTGGATCGAACAGATCCTTCATTGGTTCAAAGTATAGGAACTGGCTACTACAAGAGCCAATTCACGATCATCGGGCCCCCACGGGCCGTCGCTTCGTTTACAATGCGCGCCGTTCAAGACTTGCCAAGAGACCAGCCCATGTCCGCCTGCCAGACGCCCATCATCGTCGCCCTGGATTTCCCTACCCGTGACGCCGCCCTGAAGCTGGCCGATCAGCTCGATCCCGCCCTGTGCCGGGTCAAGGTCGGCAAGGAGCTGTTCACCAGCAGCGCATCGGGCATTGTCGAAACCCTGGTAGAGAAGGGCTTCGAGGTGTTCCTCGACCTGAAATTCCATGACATCCCCAACACCACTGCCATGGCGGTAAAAGCCGCTGCGGAAATGGGTGTGTGGATGGTCAATGTGCACTGCTCCGGTGGCCTGCGCATGATGTCCGCCTGCCGTGAGGTGCTGGCCAAGCGCAGCGGCCCGCAGCCACTGCTGATCGGTGTGACCGTGCTGACCAGCATGGAGCGTGAAGACCTCGCCGGTATCGGCCTGGATATCGAGCCGCAAGAGCAGGTGCTGCGTCTGGCTGCACTGGCCGAGAAGGCCGGTATGGACGGCCTGGTGTGTTCTGCGCTGGAGGCGCCGGCACTGAAGTCGGCGCATCCTTCGCTGCAACTGGTAACTCCTGGTATCCGCCCTGCAGGCAGCGCCCAGGATGACCAGCGCCGAATCCTGACGCCGCGCCAGGCACTGGACGCAGGCTCCGACTACCTGGTGATCGGTCGCCCGATCAGCCAGGCGGCCGACCCTGCCCAGGCACTGGCGGCAGTGGTTGCCGAGATCAGGGCTTAAGCACCAGCTTGCCGAAGTTTTCCCCGCTGAACAGCTTCAACAGCGTCTCGGGGAAGGTTTCCAGCCCCTCGACCACATCTTCCTTGCTCTGCACTTTGCCGGTTGCCAGCCAGCCGGCAATTTCCTGTGCTGCCTTGCCATAGTTGGCGGCATGGTCCATCACCACGAAGCCTTCCATTCGCGCGCGGTTCACCAGCAATGACAGATAGTTGGCCGGGCCTTTGACTGCCTGCTTGTTGTTGTACTGGCTGATGGCGCCACAGATCACTACCCGCGCCTTGAAGTTCAGGCGGCTGAGCACGGCATCGAGGATGTCGCCACCGACGTTGTCGAAGTAGACGTCCACACCTTTCGGGCATTCACGTTTCAGGCCTTCAAGCACGTCTTCGGCCTTGTAGTCGATGACGCCGTCAAAGCCCAGTTCGTCTTTCAGGTACCGGCACTTTTCTGTTCCGCCGGCGATACCTACCACCCGGCATCCTTTGATTTTGGCGATCTGCCCGGCAATGCTGCCCACCGCGCCCGCAGCACCGGAGATCACCACTGTCTCACCGGCTTTCGGCGCACCGACTTCAAGCAGCGCGAAGTAGGCAGTCATGCCGGTCATGCCCAGAGCCGACAGGAAGCGCGGTAGCGGTGCGAGTTTCGGGTCGATCTTGTAAAAGCCCTGCGGCTCTCCGAGAAAGTAGTCCTGCACGCCCAAGGGGCCGTTGACGTGATCGCCGACGGCAAAGCCCGCGTGTTTTGAGGCGATCACTTCGCCCACGCCCAAGGCACGCATGACCTGACCGAGCGCGACCGGCGGAATATAGGATTTGCCTTCGTTCATCCAGCCACGCATGGCAGGGTCGAGGGACAGGTAGAGGTTTTTCACCAGTACCTGGCCTTCGCCGGGCTCGCCAACCGGAACTTGTTCAAAGGTGAAGTCGTCTCGGCTGACGGCGCCGATCGGTCGTTTGGCGAGCAGAAAACGGCGGTTGGTCTGGGCGGTCATGGCAGGCTCTCGGATGGAAGACAAAGATTGTTGATAGACCCTCTGCGGCCATCCGGCAAGGTTCTCGGTTGTGGCGAATGCAGTGCAATCGATGACGGTGATCTACTGCCTGGTTGACAATCACCCGCGCCGATAACCCTTCAACCGGCCCCTTGATGATGCTGCCAATCGTTGCGTTCTGCTGCCTAGACTCCAAGGCACAAACCTCACGTTGCTACAGGAGCCCATGATGACGATGACTTTTTCCGGCCAGGTAGCTCTGGTCACTGGCGGTGCGGCGGGTATTGGCCGGGCCACGGCGCTGGCTTTTGCTGCCGAAGGCTTGAAGGTGGTGGTAGCCGACCTGGATGCCGTCGGTGGCGAAGCAACCGCTGCGCTGATTCGCGCCGCCGGTGGCGAGGCGTTGTTCGTTGCCTGCAACGTGACCCGCGAAGCCGAGGTACAGCAACTGCTGGCGACCACGATCGAGGCCTACGGTCGCCTCGATTATGCGTTCAACAATGCGGGTATCGAGATCGAACAGGGACGCCTGGCGGAGGGCAGTGAGGCCGAGTTCGATGCAATCATGGGGGTCAACGTCAAAGGCGTGTGGCTGTGCATGAAGCACCAGTTGCCATTGTTGCTGGCCCAGGGTGGCGGTGCCATCGTCAACACCGCCTCGGTAGCAGGCCTGGGTGCGGCGCCGAAGATGAGCATCTACAGCGCGTCCAAGCATGCGGTAATCGGCCTGACCAAATCAGCCGCCATCGAGTACGCCAAGAAGAAGATTCGCGTCAACGCTGTGTGCCCGGCCGTCATCGATACCGATATGTTTCGACGCGCTTACGAGGCTGACCCGCGCAAGGCCGAGTTTGCTGCAGCGATGCACCCGGTAGGGCGTATCGGCAAGGTTGAAGAGATTGCCAGCGCGGTGCTTTACCTGTGCAGCGACGGCGCGGCGTTCACCACGGGCCAGGCGCTGGCAGTGGATGGCGGCGCCACGGCGATCTGATTCACCAGCGCGACTGCAATGCGCCTTCGAGAAACACGGCACGTCGGTCTTTACGGCCGATCTGCTCGTGCTTGCTGATCTGGTAGCAATGATCGAAGCGTGCGCGGTCGATATCCGGGTATTTCGTCAGCGCTGCCTCGACGAGTTGGTCGTAATGGGCTTCGGTGATGAACCGGTAAATCTCGCGGAAATAGAAAAAGCCGAACTGAAAGCCCAGGGTCTCGGCAAGGTAGGCCGTGGGCCGGCAAAAGCAGTTTTCCAGGTCGATGGCTTTGGCGGCGCCGGGCATGCGGTCAGGGATCATGATATTGGCGGCCCACAAGTCCATGTGGCTGATGCCTTGCTGATGCAGTGAATGCAGTAGCTCAAAGGCGCTGGTAATCAAGGTTTCGACCTGCTCGGGCCTGGCGTTGACCCACTCCCAGCCGTCGGTGTGACCGGTCAGCAAGCCGGTGATGATGAAGAAGTCCTCCATCAGGCCAAAGCGATCTTTGGAATAACCGAAGCCTACCAGCGGCGCGACCCGCGCACCGCGTTTGTGGGCTTCTGCGGTGTTGACCAGTTCCTCAACCACCCAGTCGTTCAAGTCCGGGCGTTTGGCGCCGCCAAACGCGACGCGCAGTTTTTTGCGCAACGAGTCCAGCGGTTGGCGTTTGGTAAACAGGGCGGTATGCGTGCAATCCAGCGGTGCGCTGACACGTTTGCTCGTGCCTTTCTGTTCCATCAGGCGTTGCAGGGCCCGGGTGGTGGGGCAGGCCGGAGGCGTCTTGAAGTGTAAGGTGGCTCTGCGGTGGTTGAGCGTATAAGAAAACTCTTTGACCAAATCCTTGCATCCACCCGTCACCGCACACATCCCTATGTCAAAATGCCATCGTCAAAATAATATTAACGCCGATTAACAAATTTTAACATTTATTTCACAATTTATTCATATTTGACCCTGTGCTCGGGGTGAAGAGGCAGCCGTTTGCAACGATGGAGGTGCCGCGCAATACACGAACCAGCCAGCAAACAGCCAAGCATCAGGCCGGTTCCAAATACCAGCAGCGCGATGCGTGGTCCCAGGCTGTCAGCCAGCAGTCCGGTGAAAATCACCGGCAGGCTGAAGCCCAGGTAGGCGAGGAGAAAAAAGCCGGCGCTGGCGCGCGCTTTCTCGGTACCCGCCAGCGCAGTGACGGCCGACAGTCCCCCCAGGTAGATGAACCCGTAGCAGGCACTGCTGGCTGCCACGGCACCAAGCAGTACGGCAAACAATTGACCACGATCGGCGCCCCAGGCGAGCAGCGCATAACTGCAGGGCAGTACGATCAAGCCAAGCAAGGTTGACCGCGCTGGCGCCATGCGCCGGGCCAGTGGCTGAAACAGCAATCCGCAGCTGATGACGCAAAAGGTTGAGAAGCCCGACCAGTTGGCCAGGCCATGCTGTTTGAGGATCGACGGCAACAAGGCAATCACCAGGCCGACGCAGGCCCAGGCCAGCAAGATCGCCATGCCATACACCAGGCTGCCAGTCGGGTAACACGGCAGGCGTAGCCATGGGCTTTGTGTATTGCCCCGCGGATCGGGCAGTTTCCAGACGGCCAGCAGCGCCAGGCAGGCCAACACCAGGTGCAGGTAGAAACTGCCAGGTGTCAGGGTTGATTCCCGCAACAGGTACAGACTGGTAATCGCCGCGCCCAGGCCAAAGCCCAGGGAGGTGCTGGCGGTCACCCAGGTAGCGGCGTGTCGGCTTTCGCCCTCCTGCATCAGTTCGCTCATGTAGGCGGTCCCGGTTGCGGAGGCCAATGCCGTACCGACTCCCAGTAACAGGCGTGCCACACCAAGGGTTTCCAGGCCCGGCGCAACCAGCATCAGTGTGGTAGCCAGCATCGACAGGGCCAGGGCGACGATGATCAGCGGTCGCCGCCCGACGCGATCCGCCAGGCCGCCCAGCAGTAACAGCACCGGTACCACGCCTGCCACGTAGGCAGAAAACGCCACCGCCGTGGCGGCGATGCCTTTGCCGGACAGTTCGGCGTAGGCGGTGTACAGGGGCGCCTGCAGGTTGACCGCAAAGGTAATCAGGCACAGCGCGAAGGCCAGTCGGGCAGGGGAACGCTGAAGCGTCATGGAGGCATCCTTTTGAATGCCGTGACTATCAGGCGATCCCTCATGGCTCACAATGCACACTGCTTCGGGATTTGTGATTAACTGTTCGTACAAAATTCGCGAACACTTTGGCCATGAATCTGACGCTCGACCGCCAATCCACTACGCCGCTGGTGCAACAGTTGGTGGAGCAATTGCAGGCCTGGATCGAACACCGGCGCTTGCGTCCAGGCAGCCGCCTGCCTTCGATCCGCCAGCTGGCAGAGGAGCAGGATGTCAGTCGCTCGTGTGTGATCGAAGCTTACGACCGGCTGGTCGCCGCGGGTGTGCTGGAAGCGCGGCATGGCGCTGGCTTCTTCGTCGCCGAGCAACGCTTCAGCGAGCCGCTGCAGGACCTGCCTGTTCGCGATGAGTCCTTTGACAACCGCTGGCAACAGTTCGCTGACGACCAGAGCGACTTGCTCAATCTCTGTTGCGGCTGGGTACCTTCCAGTTGGCGCCCCAGCGAGGCTATTGCCCAGGCGGTGCGTCAGGTCAGTCGCGGGCCGGTACAGGACCTGATCGACTACAGCCCGCCCCTGGGGCTGGCCAGCTTGCGCAGCCAGTTGTACAAGGCGCTGGGGCAGATTGGCATCCAGGTCAGCCCGCAACAGATTCTCACCACCCAGGGCGCCAGCCATGCCCTCGATCTGCTGGTGCGCGCACTGCTCAAACCGGGCGACAAGGTGCTGGTGGAAAGCCCCGGGTACTACAACCTGTATAACCTGCTGCGCCAGCATGGCGTCGAGATGGTGCAGGTACCGCGTACTGCCAGCGGGCCCGACCTGGATGTACTCGAGGCGATGCTCAGGCAGCATCGGCCGCGCTGCCTGTACATCAACAGCCTGTACCACAACCCTACGGGCAGCAGCCTTACCCCCAAGGTCGCTTATCGTTTGCTTGAGCTTGCCCGTGAATATGACGTGCAGATCATCGAAGACGATATCTATGCCGACTTCCAGGACGGTGCGGTCACACGTCTGGCAACGCTGGATGCCGAGCAGCGGGTGATTTACCTCGCGAGCTTTTCGAAAACCCTGAGCAGCTCGTTGCGCATCGGTTACCTGGTGGCAGCGCCTGCTCTGGTTGCACGCCTGGCCGAGCTGAAGATGGTCACCGGGCTGGGTAATTCGCGCTTTACCGAGCAGGTGGTCGCACAGTTGCTGGCGACGGGGGCATACCGCAAGAGTGTCGCACGCTTGCGCCCGCGCCTGGCGCAACACATGGCCAAGGCGCTGGGGCAGCTGGAGGCTGGCGGGTGGCAGGTGTTTACCGAGCCTTACGGGGGCATGTTCGTTTGGGCACGTTGCCCCGGTTGGGATTTTGCTTCGCTCAATCGTCAGGCACTGGCCTGCTCGGTGCTGTTGGCACCGGGCAGCGCATTTGATCCACAGGGCCGCGAAAGTGACTGGTTACGCATCAATGTCGCCTATGCCCAGGACCAGCGGGCCCAGGCATTTTTCCAGCGTACGCGGCGAGCCTCAGGCCTTGCGCCAGTTGAGGATCATCAGGGTTAGCACCCCGGCGACAATTCCCCAGAACGCCGAGCCGATCGAGAACAGCGTGAAGCCTGAGGCAGTGACCATGAAAGTGATCAACGCCGCTTCCCGTTCTCTGGATTCACTCATGGCGACGGTCAGGCCGTTCATGATCGAGCCGAACAGGGCCAGGGCGGCAATCGACAGCACCAGTTCTTTGGGCAGTGCCGCGAAGAGCGCGGCCAGGGTGGCGCCAAAGACGCCGGCGATGCCGTAGAAAATCCCGCACCAGACCGCCGCCGTATAACGCTTGTTCGGGTCTTCATGGGCATGTGGCCCGGTGCAGATGGCCGCGCTGATTGCCGCCAGGTTGATACCGTGCGAGCCAAAGGGTGCCAGTACCAGCGAGGCCAGACCGGTTACCGAGATCAGTGGTGAAGCTGGCACCTGGTAGCCATCGGCGCGCAGCACGGCAACACCCGGCATGTTCTGCGAGGTCATGGCCACGACGAACAACGGAATGCCGATGCTGATGGTCGCGGCCAGGGAAAAGCTCGGCGTGGTCCATACCGGCGTTGCCACCTCCAGGCTGAAGCCACTGAAGTCCAGCAGGCCCATGGCGCCGGACAGGGCGGTGCCCACCAGCAAAGCGGCGAGCACCGCATAACGTGGTGACAGGCGTTTGATGATCAGGTAGCTGAAGAACATGCCCAGCACCAGTGCCGTGCGGTGCTGGGCGGCGATGAAAATCTCGCTGCCGATCTTGAACAGAATGCCTGCCAGCAGGGCGGACGCAAGGGAGGCGGGAATGCGTTTGACCAGGCGTTCGAAGCTGCCGGTCATCCCGCAGATCACCACCAGCACGGCGCAGGTAATGTAGGCGCCAATGGCCTCGCCGTAGCTGACACCGCCAAGGCTGGTGATCAGCAGGGCGGCACCTGGCGTCGACCAGGCCACCGTCACCGGTGTGCGATAACGAAGCGACAGACCGATGCTGCACACTGCCATGCCAATCGACAGCGCCCAGATCCACGATGAAATCTGCGCAGTGGTCAGGCCGGCTGCCTGGCCAGCCTGAAACATCAGTACCAGCGAGCTGGTGTAGCCGGTGAGCATGGCAATGAAGCCTGCGACCACGGCAGAGGGCGAAGAGTCGGCCAAAGGGCGCAAGTGCGCGGACGTGGCGTCGGGCATGGGTCAATCCTTGTTCTAGGTGTAAGCAGTTTTTTCAGACTAACGCGCAGGACCTTAATTCATGCCATACAGCAGGCATTGCATTTAGCCGTACAGTCGCCAACTATGAGTGCAGGCAGGTTTGCGTCATTGAACGGGGAGGGGAGATGTACAAGGTTTACGGTGATTACCAGTCGGGCAACTGCTACAAGGTCAAGCTGATGCTGCATCTGCTGGACCTGCCATACGAGTGGCAGTCGGTGGATATCCTCAACGGCGAGACAGAAACCCCGGAATTTCTGGCCATGAACCCCAACGGCAAAGTGCCGGTGCTGGCGCTTGAAGATGGCACGTACCTGTGGGAGTCCAACGCGATTCTCAACTTCCTCGCCGATGGCAGCGCGTTTCTGCCCACCGAACCACGGTTGCGCACCCAGGTGCTGCAGTGGCAGTTTTTCGAGCAATACAGCCATGAGCCGTACATCGCTGTGGCGCGCTTCATCCAGTTTTACCTGGGGCTGCCGCAAGAGCGCCTGGAGGAATACAAAACCCTGCACAAGGGCGGCTACAAAGCCCTGAAGGTTATGGAAAAGCAGTTGCAGCTAACCCCGTATCTGGTGGGGGACAGCTACTCGATCGCCGACGTCGCCTTGTACGCCTACACCCATGTCGCCCATCAGGGCGGCTTTGACCTGGAAGCGTACCCGGCAATCCAGGCATGGCTGGAACGCGTTGCCAGCCACCCCCGTCATGTGACCATGACCGGTTGAGCGATCAGGCGGCAAAACGCTTGTTGAGGTAGTCGATGATCACCTTGGACTCGTACATCCAGGTGGTCTTGCCGTCTTCGTCGATGCGCAGGCACGGCACTTTGATTTTGCCGCCCTCGTTGAGCAGGGTCTGGCGGTCCTGATCGTTGTTCTTCGCGTCGCGCAAGGCCACCGGCACGTTAAGGCGGTGCAGGGTGCGGCGGGTTTTCACGCAGAACGGGCAGGCATGGAACTGATACAGGCTCAGGCCCTTGGCCTGTTGTTCGACCTTGGCCTGGGCGGCGGGGTCGCGCTTGAGCTTGGCCGGGCGGCTGATCCAGTCACCGAAAACAATCAATTGGCCCAGGCCCACACGCAGTGCTTTGACGATCATGGCAACTCCTCGGAATAAAAAAGCCGACCACGAGAGGTCGGCTTGCAGGCGGGCCTGATTACTTGATCAGGCTGAGAAACTCGCTGCGGGTGGCGGAATTTTCGCGGAACTCGCCGAGCATCACCGACGTGATCATGGTGGAGTTCTGCTTTTCGACGCCGCGCATCATCATGCACATGTGCTTGGCTTCGATGACCACCGCGACGCCCAGGGCGCCGGTGACCTTCTGGATCGCCTCGGCAACCTGACGGCTGAGGTTCTCCTGGATCTGCAGGCGACGTGCGTACATGTCGACGATCCGTGCAACCTTGGACAGGCCCAGGACCTTGCCATCGGGAATGTAGGCGACGTGGGCCTTGCCGATGAATGGCAGCATGTGGTGCTCGCACAGCGAGTACAGCTCGATGTCCTTGACCAGGACCATTTCGCTGTTATCGGAGCTGAACAGTGCGCCGTTGGTCACTTCTTCCAGGGTTTGTTCATAACCGCGGCAAAGGTACTGCATGGCCTTCGCAGCCCGCTTGGGCGTGTCGAGCAGGCCCTCGCGGGAGACGTCCTCGCCAATCTGGCCGAGGATAGCGGTGTAGTTCTGTTCCAGGGACATGGATCTACCTGTGGGGAATTATCGCAAACGCGAAGGGTACGGCGGCTGTGGCGGCGCTGCAAGCGCGGCGTTACTCGTCGCGGCCTTCGAGCATGGTTCGTTTGAGCATCACGTACACCGCCCCGGTGCCGCCGTGACGGGCCTGGCACGAGGTAAACCCCAGTACTTGCGGGTGTTGGCGCAGCCAGGTGTTGACGTGGCTCTTGATCATTGGCTTCTTGCCGTCCAGGCGTACCGCCTTGCCATGGGTAACCCGCACGCAACGTACTTCGAAGCGGGTGGCCTCGGCGAGGAAGGCCCACAGCGTTTCGCGGGCTTTTTCCACATTCATGCCGTGCAGGTCGAGGCTGCCTTCGAAACCGATCTGGCCGAGCTTGAGCTTGCGCATCTGGCTTTCCTGGACGCCGTCACGGCTCCAGTGCAGGTCGTCTTCCGGGCCAACATCGATGACAAACTGGTCCGACAGGCCATCGACCACGGTCTGGTCGCTACGCACGGTGGCGGCCTGGCGCAGGCTTGCCAGCTTCTTGCGGTCGGCTTTGGGTTTGCCAACTTCGGCGCGATCATGCGTGATCGGCTTGACGCCGCGCATCTCGCTTTTGAACAGGGAAAAATCGTCGTCTTGCATGTAAGCCTCCGCCTGGGCGGCGTAGTTTACGCGACTCCCCCGCAGGTTGCAGTCAATCGTGTTTTTTCATCAGGTGCGGCGAAAGGTTCAACTCGCGGCTGCGGCGCAGGCGCAAACGGCTGCGACGCCAGAACCAGATGCCCAGGTACAGCAATAGCAAGCCGACAACGATTATGACCACTGCACCTGCCCGATTGGCATTGAGCTCAGCCAATGCCTCGGGGTTGCCCAGCAGGCTGGCGGCGCCGGCCATGGCCAGCAGCACGCCCAGGGTTGCCAGCAGCGCCGAGAAGGCTGCCGCCAGGCGCGCGCCCCAATTGCGTGGCTCACGCTGGCGCAAGCGTTTGGCATCGAAACCATCGGACAACTTCATGCCGATTTCCTCTATGGATATCCGGTTTAAGACCGAAAACCCGCAAGGTGGTTCCGCCAGCCCGTCGGATGGTCCGTCAGATCAGGCTGCTGGTCGGCGCCACACATGCAAAGTTGTCAGCCATGATTGCCATTTCACTCTGCTGGATCTGAGCTGCAGGAATCACCCCGTCCTTGAACGGCAGGTCACGGGTGGCGCAGGCATCCTCGATCAGGGTGCAACGGTAACCATAGTCCTTGGCCCGGCGTACGGTGGTACTTACGCTCGAATGGCTCATGAAACCGCAGACAATCAGGTCCAGGTGACCATATTTCTGCAGGGTTTCGTGCAAGGTGGTGTTCTTGAAGGCATTGGGCATGCGCTTTTCGATGATCACCTCATCGCCCTGGGGCTCAAGCCCGGGAATGAACTCGCCGCGTGGCCCCTGGGGGTCGAACATGCCACCCACGGTACCCAGGTGGCGCACGTGGATGATCGGCCGGCCGGCCTTGCGGGCCGCGTCGAGCATTTTCGCGATGTTCTTGACCGCTTCGTCCATGCCTGACAACGCCAGTGGACCGCTGAGGTACTCTTTTTGCGCGTCGATAATGACCAGACTGGCGTTGTTCAGCTTGGCCGGTGGATAACCACGACCGCTGAGGTGGAACATCGTCATTGGAACAGACATCAAGGGCTCCTTTGGAGGGGGCTTTTCACCTATTCTCCCCTGCCTGAGCACTTATGTGAATCGCTTCGCGTACAAGCGGCGTGGTTAGTGGCCTGCAGCCATGTCGGCAAAATGCTTACACGGCGTTTTCGCCGACCTTTTCTCGAATCGGGCTGTTAGAATTACGCCTCGTCTTTCAAGGAGTCTGTTGTGATCACTTCTCGCCTGCGCACCCTGCGCGATCATATCCGTTGGGCTGTCAGCCGTTTCCACGAACATGGCCTGTTTTTCGGACACGGTGCCGACAACGCCTGGGATGAAGCACGATTGCTGGTACTGGGTTCGGTCCACCTGCCGTGGGAAGTCGCCGACAGCTACCTGGATTGCCAGCTGGAAGACGACGAACTGGTGCACCTGCAGCGCCTGCTCAAGCGCCGCATCGAAGACCGCGTGCCAACGGCCTACCTGCTGGGTGAGGCGTGGTTTTGTGGCCTGGCCTTCATCGTCGACGAGCGCGTACTGATTCCGCGTTCCCCCATCGGTGAGCTGATCGAAAAACGGTTTGAGCCGTGGCTGGCCGCTGAGCCGGCGCGCATTCTCGACCTGTGCACCGGCTCGGGCTGCATCGGCATTGTCAGTGCCGAAGTGTTCCCGGAGGCCGAAGTGGTGCTGGCCGACCTGTCGTTCGAAGCACTGGAAGTGGCTAACCAGAATATCGAGCGCCATGGCCTGGAAGAGCGCGTGTACACCGTGCAGGGCGACGGTTTTGACGGTTTGCCTGGCCAGCGCTTTGACCTGATCCTGTCCAACCCACCGTATGTCGATGCCGAAGATTTCGCCGATATGCCGGATGAATACCACCATGAACCGGAGCTGGGCCTGGCCTGTGGCAACGACGGCCTGGACCTGGTGCGGCGCATGCTGGCCGAAGCGGCAGATCACCTGACCGAGAAGGGCCTGCTGATCGTTGAAGTCGGCAACAGCCAGGTACACGTCGAAGCGCTGTACCCGGAAGTGGACTTTGCCTGGCTTGAATTCGAGCGTGGCGGGCACGGCGTGTTCATGCTCACCGCCGAGCAGTGCCGTCAGCACCAGGCGCTGTTTGCTTCGAAGGTGTAACGCTCAGCGCCGGGCCGCGTAGCGGCCTGGTCTGATTCAGCTGGATCGCCACCGCCTTAGCGGTGCGTGGCGATCCAGATCAGCAAGCCGGCCTGGAACACGGCGAAGGCCACCAGGCAGGTGATGGTGAAGCGCAAGCCGCTGTCTTCGCGGCGATACTTGCTCACGCGTTCATCGCGCTCGCGCAACTGCGCTTCTTTTTCCTGCAGGTTCTGCTCAGCCTGCTGGAGCATCTGCGCGGCATCGAGAATCTCAACGCGCTGCAGTTTGTCGGTGCTCCAACCGGCCTTGAGTTCACCGACCTGCACCTCGACGTAACGCCCCTTGAGGTGTTGCGCATCGGCATATTCGACTTCCAGGCCATGGCTGTGCAGCACATGATCGCGGCGCAGGCGGGTGTCTTCGTTGAGGGCGTCCTTGTTGGCCAGGGCAGCGCCTTCGACTCGGTAGTGCGACCATTTGCGCTGGGCCCAGCCCACGGCCTGCGCCAGCATGAAGCGGCCGATGCCGCGGTTCAGCGGCTCGATCTGCAGACCGCTGTCGGGGCCGATGTGTACGCGCTTTTCCTGGTGGTCGACCCAGATATCCAGATGATTCTGCTCTTTGCGTACTTTTTGCCCCGGCAGCTGGATGGCCATGCGCAACAGGCTGGTGTCCTTGCTGTGACGCTCGGCGTAGCCGTACTGGACGAAGCGCAGTGGTCGTGCGCCACTGTTGCGGTCGGTAGGCAGCGGCGCCAGGCGCAGCATCTGGAAGTGTTCCGGCGCTACGTCGGCCCAGGGCAGTGGAGCCGGTTCCGGCGCGGCTTCTGGGGTTTCGGGGGCGTCCTGGTGGGCGGCTTCAGTCATCACGGCAATCCTCTTGTGCACAGCAAGCTGGACACAATCACGATGCCAGCACCGGCTTATCGGCAGAATCGTCCGGGACTGGAGGCCGAATGTACGCGAAATTCGTTCAAGCGGCGGGAAGCCTGTGGATAAAGTCGACCACGCGCTCACCCAGTTCACTGGCTTGCGGCAATTTCGGGTTCAGGTAGCTCTCGCGCTGCTGGTTGGCAGCGGTCGGGGCAATGCGCAGCATGTGGTTCATGCCTTGGATCAGCGCGAGTTCGGCATCGGGTTTGGCCGCCTTGAGCCGTTCGGCGTTGCTGACGTCGACCTGGATGTCATGGGTGCCCTGAATGATCAGCGCCGGAACTTTTATCTTTGCAAAGGCTGCGGCCGGATCCTGGCGCAACAAGGAAATCAGGTACGGCTGTACCGACGGACGAAACGCGTCCTGCAAGGGGCGAGGGATATCGGTTGCGGGGCGACCGGCCTTGAGCGTGTCGAGTATTTGCGTGACCTGCTGGTTGTAGCGGCTGGGTAACTGGCCTGCCAGTTGTGCGCGAAACACCTCATCGATCGGCCGGCCCGTCCCCGCCACGCTGATGACCGCGCTGGCGCCACTGGAAGGGGCCGCGAGGCTGGCGATCAGGGCGCCCTCGCTGTGCCCGAGCAAAATCAGCGGGCCGAAGCGCGGGTCAGCAGAGAGCTGTTGGCTCCAGGCCACGACATCGGCGACATAACGCTCGACGCTGAGGTTGCGCTCGTTGGGCGTTGCTGCCCGACTGGCGGCCACGCCGCGCTTGTCGTAGCGCACGCTGGCGATGCGGTTTTTTGCCAGCACCAGAGCCAGTTGCCTGAGGTTGTCAGTGTGAGCGCCGTCGGGGTTATTGCCGTTGCGGTCGGTGGGGCCGGAGCCGGGGATGATCAACACCACCGGCGGCGGTTGTTCGGTGCGCGGCAACAGCAGGCTGCCGTAGAGCACACCGCTCCCGGTATCGAGGCTGATCGGGCGTTGGAGCACCGTGGGGGCAGCGGCCTGGGCCAGGCTGCTGAACAGCAGGACGATTACCGCGAGAACGCGCAACATCATGAGGCCACTATCGAGGAGATGGCAGTTTGACCGGTGCTCAAGCAGAAGGTTCGCTGTCAGGGATGAACTGATTGGTTAGCCTGCGTATACTGGCGGCCTTGTTCAAATCAGGCTGATTCGCGGAGCGTCCTGCATGTCCGGCAATACCTACGGCAAGCTGTTCACTGTCACCACCGCTGGCGAAAGCCATGGTCCGGCGTTGGTCGCCATTGTCGACGGCTGTCCGCCGGGCCTGGAGATTTCCCTGGCCGACCTGCAGCACGATCTCGACCGGCGCAAGCCAGGCACCAGCCGGCACACTACCCAGCGTCAGGAAGCCGACGAAGTCGAAATTCTCTCGGGCGTATTCGAAGGGCGCACCACCGGCTGTGCCATTGGCCTGCTGATCCGCAATACCGACCAGAAGTCCAAGGACTACTCGGCGATCAAGGATCTGTTCCGCCCGGCGCATGCCGACTACACCTACCACCACAAGTACGGTGAGCGTGACTACCGTGGCGGTGGCCGCAGCTCGGCGCGTGAAACTGCCATGCGCGTAGCCGCAGGTGCCATTGCCAAGAAATACCTGGCCAGCCAGGGCATTCGCATTCGTGGCTACATGAGCCAGCTGGGGCCGATCGAAATTCCGTTCAAGACCTGGGAGTCGGTGGAGCAGAACGCATTCTTCAGCCCTGATCCGGACAAAGTGCCGGAGCTTGAGGCGTACATGGACCAGCTGCGCCGTGACCAGGATTCGGTCGGGGCAAAAATCACCGTGGTCGCCGAGGGCGTGATGCCGGGGCTGGGGGAGCCGATTTTCGATCGCCTCGATGCCGAACTGGCCCATGCGCTGATGAGCATCAATGCCGTCAAGGGTGTGGAGATCGGCGCAGGGTTTGCCAGCGTCGCCCAGCGCGGTACCGAGCATCGTGACGAAATGACCCCGGAAGGTTTCCTCAGCAACAACGCCGGTGGCATTCTCGGCGGGATTTCCTCTGGCCAACCGATCGTTGCCCACCTGGCGTTGAAGCCGACCTCCAGTATCACCACCCCCGGCCGCTCGATCGATGTCGATGGCAACCCGGTCGAAGTGATCACCAAGGGCCGTCACGACCCGTGCGTGGGCATCCGTGCCACGCCGATCGCCGAGGCGATGATGGCCATCGTGCTGATGGACCACCTGCTGCGCCACCGCGGCCAGAATGCCGATGTACGGGTGAACACGCCGGTGCTGGGCCAGCTGTAATGCCCGCATTCGGCCCCTGTGCCGCGGCGTGTTGAGCCGTGGCACCGATTCCCTATTGGCGGTTGTCCAGCTTCTACCTGTTCTATTTCGCCTTGCTCGGTGCTACAGCGCCTTTCCTGGCGCTGTATTTTCATCACTTGGGGTTCTCCAGCGCACGCATCGGTGAGCTGGTCGCCATCCCTATGCTGATGCGCTGCATCGCACCCAATGTGTGGGGCTGGCTCGGTGACCGCAGTGGTCAGCGCTTGTTGATCGTGCGGGTGGGGGCGATGGCCACCCTGGCGAGCTTTTCGCTGATTTTCTTCGATAAGAGCTACGCCTGGCTCGCGTTGGTCATGGCCCTGCATGCCTTCTTCTGGCACGCGGTACTGCCGCAGTTCGAGGTCATCACCCTGGCGCACCTGCAAGGGCAGACGGCTCGCTACAGCCAGATCCGCTTGTGGGGTTCCATCGGTTTCATTCTCACCGTTGTCGGCCTGGGCCGCCTGTTTGATGCCTTGAGCCTGGACGTTTATCCACAGGCGCTGGTGATTATCCTGGCGGGTATCGTGCTGGCCAGCTTCTGGGTGCCCAATGCCCAGCCACCGGGGTTGAACGAGCGCAGTCCGGGCGGTTTTCTCAAGCAGCTGGCGAGCCCGGGGGTGGCGGCGTTCTATGTCTGCGTCGCGTTGATGCAGCTCAGTCACGGGCCGTATTACACCTTCCTGACCTTGCACCTGGAACAGCTGGGCTACAGCCGCGGCACCATCGGTCTGCTCTGGGCCCTGGGGGTGATTGCCGAGGTGTTGATGTTCCTGGGCATGAGCCGGATCCTGGCGCGCTTCACGCTGCGCCGGGTGCTGATGGCCAGTTTTATCCTGGCGGCGCTGCGCTGGTTGCTGCTGGGTAATTTTGCCGAGCATGTGGGCGTGCTGTTGTTCGCGCAGGTGCTGCATGCGGCCACCTTTGGCAGCTTTCATGCGGCCTCCATCGCCTTTGTACAATGCAGTTTCGCTGCCCGTCAGCAGGGGCAGGGGCAAGCCCTGTACGCTGCATTGGCGGGTACCGGCGGCGCGCTCGGCGCCCTGTATTCCGGTTACAGCTGGAACCTGCTGGGCGCCGCTACCACCTTTAGTATTGCCAGCGTCGCAGCCATGGCTGCAGCCGTTATCATTGCCACCCGAATGAAAGATGCCCAGTTATAGGAATTGCCCATGAGCAGTCTGACCGTCTACCACCAGTCCACTGCGGACATTCCGAACAAGGTGCTTACCCACCTTGAGGACATTGCCGCGACCCTGGCCGAGCAGGGCGTACGCTTCGAGCGCTGGGAGGCCAGTGTGCCCCTGCAGCCGGGTGCGAGTGAGCAGGAGATCATTGCAGCTTACCGGCAGGACCTCGACAGGCTGATGGCTGAAAAGGGCTACAGCCAGGTCGATGTGAGCCGCGAGGCGGATGCAAGTTTGCACGACGAGCACACCTGCACAGAAGACCTGCTGCGCTTTTTCGCGGCAGGGCGCGGGCTGTTCAGCCTGCGCATCGAGGATTACGTGTACGCCGTGTTGTGCGAGAAGGGCGACATGATCAGTGTGCCGGCAGGCACGCGGCTGTGGGTCGATATGGGTGATGACCCGCGTTTTGTCGCTCTTCGGGTGTTCAATACAGTTGAGGGGCAAGCGGCCAGGTTTACCGGTGACAAGGTTGCAGAGTCATTCCCGCGGCTCGACGACTGACCGAAAGTGGGAGCTGGCGAAGCCTGCGATGGCTGCGCTGCAGTGCCATTATTTGCGACCGCTTCGCGCTCGATCGCAGGCTACGCCAGCTCCCACAGGTGATAGCGGGTTTACCTTAGCGATAAGTCGGCAGCGCAAACCGCTGCTGGCTCTGCAGCCGTGATATCACCGGCAGTTCACTGGCTTGTTCGGCCAGGTCGCGGCGCAGGGCACTGATCGCCCAGGTCAGTTGCTCAGCACTGTGCAGTTGGTTGTAGGAAATCGACCGTCTGGTCACTTTGCCGTCTGCAGCACGCAAGGTCAGCAAAATGCCGCCATCGGGGCGCGCCTGGGTGGTGACGGCGTAGGCGGAGAATACCGAGGCGAATTTTTCCTGGATGAGGTCCATATCAGCTCCTGACTGTGAGTGGCAGACATGGAGTGAAGGGTGCAGCGACTGTGCCAGGCTGTGCAGTTAATTTAAATTGTTTAAAAACAACGACTTAGGTAATTATTTTGTAAGCTGGACCGTGCATTGTGCATGGCCGTGCAATTTGCATCGTGCATTTTGCACAGCGCTGCGGCCAATAGATTTCTTATGTCGTGGCGATCGCTTATCCACAATTGACCGCATCGGCTTACTGACCAAGACTTGAGGCTTTCCACTAGCCAGGAGGTTCCCCATGTCCGACCAACGTAGCCCCGTGAGCATGAGCGACGACGAAGCCGCCGCCTTCGCAGAGGAAGTGTTCGACCGGGCGCGCCAGGGCGATGCGGTTATGCTCGGGCGCTTGCTGGACAAGGGCCTGCCCGCCAATCTGCGCAACCACAAGGGTGACACCTTGCTCATGCTCGCGGCCTATCACGGGCATGTAGAGGCCGTGCAGACCCTGCTGGAAAAGGGCGCTGATGCGCTGATCGCCAATGACAATGGTCAGCTGCCGTTAGCGGGCGCAGCCTTCAAAGGCGACCTGGCGATGGTACAAGTACTGATTGAACACGGCGTGCCGGTGGATGCCAGCGCCGTTGACGGGCGTACTGCCCTGATGATGGCCGCCATGTTCAACCGCACCGCCATCGTCGATTACCTGCTCGCCAAGGGCGCCGATCCGCGCCAGCAGGATGCCAAGGGCATGAACGCCCTTGATGCTGCCCATGCGATGGGCGCCAGCGACACGGCTGTGCAACTGCAAGCGCTGCGCGGTTAACCCAAAGGGGCCTTTTGCGGCTATCCTTGGCGACTTTTTTACCGTCGCAGGGCCCCTTCATGAAATCCCAACTGGTCGAACTCATCGGCAAAATCAGCGCTGGCTGCATGCGCGAAGACGACATCGAGCGCATCGCCGACGAAGCCGCCCAGGCCGCTGCCGACCCGCAGGCCTTTCTCGCCGCCAACCCGGATATCAACTACGACGACAGCTTCCCGATCCCTTTGTGGGAGTGGATCGTCGTTGGCAGCCTGCCCGACACCGTGCTGTTCCAGGCCGATACTTATCAGGACCTGTTCGCCCAGATCGTCGACTCTTTCGACAAGAGCGTGGCCTTTACTCTCAAGCCCAAACAACTGGCCAAGGTTGAGCCACTGACCGCGCTTAACCGTATCCAGGTGCAGATGGGCGCGATGAACAAAGAGGCGGGGGGCTATGTGCTGATGAACTTCAGCCAGTTGCTCGATGACGAACTGCAGGTGGTATTGGTCGGCAACAACGACCTCGAGCGTGTGCTGGCGCTGTCTGCCGAGGTCGGTATTGCCGCAGCGCCGTCACTGGAAGCGCTGCGGGTTGCTGTGCACGTTTAACCGAGGGCGGTATCGAGGAACATCATGACTGCAAAGCCACCCATCAAGCCCAGGGTGGCCGAGGTTTGATGGCCGTTGCGGTGGGTTTCCGGGATCACCTCGTGGGACACCACAAAGATCATCGCCCCGGCAGCCAGGCCCATGCTCACCGGGTAGGCGATGGCAAAGCCGGTGGAGATGCCCAGGCCGATCACTGCCCCGATCGGCTCCATCAAGCCCGAGCCAATCGCAACCAGCGCCGCTTTCAAGGCGGATAGACCGGTAGCGCGCAATGCCAGCGCCACTGCCAAGCCTTCGGGAATGTCCTGGATGGCGATGGCACTGGCCAACGGCAAGCCGACATTGAGGTCGCCATTGGCGAAGCTGACGCCGATGGCCATGCCTTCAGGCAGGTTGTGCAGGGTGATGGCCAACACGAACAACCACACCCGGTTGATCCGGTCCGCCTGGGGGCCGCAAGGCCCGGTGCTTTCGTGTTCGTGCGGGGTGAAACGGTCGAGACCGAGCATCAGCAGCACGCCCAGGCCCATGCCGACCACCACCGTCAGTGCAGCGAACGGGCCGTTTCCGGTAATTTCGCGGGCGGCATCCAGCCCCGGCAGAATCAATGAAAACGAACTGGCGGCAAGCATCATCCCGGCCGCGAAGCCGAGCATCACGTCCTGGCTGCGTGCGCTGACCTCGCGCAACAGCACCGCCATGATTGCCCCCAACGCGGTGGCGCAAAAGCCGGCCAGCCCCCCGAGCATGGCCAAGTGCAGGTTTTCCTGGTGGTCACCATTCACCGCATTCCAGGCGCTGGCGATCAACAGTCCGCATACAGCCAGCAGGCTCAAGGCCAGGCCAGCACTGAGCCAGGGCGTGGATTGCGCCTGTTGCAGCCAGGCACTGCGTAACGACACGGGCACTGGGCTGCTGGAGCTTTCGGCGCTGGGCATGATCATCTCTTTCTATAGCAGTGGATGCCTCGAGTGTAACCAGTGCATTGCCGGCCCGGCCAACGATTCACCTCTATCAGCGCCATAGGCAACTATCCTTTGGGCACACTGCATACGAGGGAAACACCATGGGTTCTACATTTAACGGCCTGGTGGGCCTGATCATCCTGGCGCTGGACATCTGGGCGATCATCAATGTGCTTAAAAGTGGCGCGAGCGTTGGCATCAAGATCGTCTGGATTCTGTTGATCCTGCTGCTGCCGGTACTCGGCTTGATCATCTGGGCCATCGCCGGCCCGCGAGGGAACGTACGGATGTAGGGGAGGGCTCAGAGCAACCACGAGCCTTCAAGCTCCAGCAACAGTTGCTTGCGCTCCACCCCGCCGGCATACCCGGTCAGCGTGCCATTGCTGCCGATTACCCGGTGGCAGGGCACGATGATCGCGATCGGGTTGGCGCCGTTGGCGGTGCCGACGGCCCGAACGGCGCGGGGGCGGCCGATTTCGTGGGCCAGATCACCGTAGCTGCAGGTGGTGCCGTAGGGGATGCGTTGCAAGGCTTGCCAGACTTCGTGCTGAAACGGCGTGCCCTGGGCCGCCAGTTTCACCTGGAACTGCTCGCGCTTGCCGGCAAAATACTCCTCCAGCTGGCGCGCCACTTCATCCAGCCGATTGCCGGCCGGTTGCCAGGCATCTGGCAATGCCCACGGCTGCGCAGCGTCCATGTGCAGCAGGTGCAGGCCCTGTTCATCGCCGGCCAGCAGCAGCGGGCCGAGCGGGCTGGGCAAATAGCGGTAATACATGGAGCTAGACCTGGACGGAAAATGAACGCTAACGATACCGCCACAGGTGCTCGGTCGACGATGGAATTGTTTCTTGCTGCTACAGCACGGCGGTGAGGCGACCCCTCTAAACGAAATTTTCACATTCGATTATGGAAAATCCGCGCGCGCAATTATTCGTTCGCAGAATGGCCGTGCATTACCCTCGGGTTTAGTGCACATTTGCCGACTCGATTTTTCCGCCTTCTTGAACCTGCATTCTAGGGATCTTCCAACCCATGGCTAACACGGACGCCTTGAGTGATCAGCGGGCTGCGTCGCGCCCGCTGCAACCAACGCTAAAATCGCACCTGGCCTACACCTTCTTGTGTGGCCTGGTGATCATGCTGATGCTCAGCCTGGTGCGCCTGGCGTTGCTGGTCTACAACAGCGACATGATCGGCGAGACGCCGATGTCGACCGTGGCCGAGGGTTTCCTCAATGGCCTGCGCTTCGACCTGCGCGTTGTTGTCTACCTGAGCATTCCACTGCTGCTGGCGACCCTCAGCGCCCGCGCAATGGCAGCTCGCGGCCTGTTCCGGGTGTGGTTGACCCTGGCCTCCAGCGTGGTGATGTTCCTCGGCCTGATGGAGATGGACTTCTACCGCGAGTTCCACCAGCGCCTCAACGGCCTGGTGTTCCAGTACGTCAAGGAAGACCCCAAGACTGTACTGAGCATGCTCTGGTACGGCTTCCCGGTGGTGCGCTACCTGCTGGCGTGGGTTGTCGGCACCTGGTTGCTGAGCCTGATTTTCAAAGGCATTGACCGCCTGACCCGCCCACGCGGCGCCTACCAGAACCAGACGGCCGGCACCCGCGCCGTGGCCCCGTGGTACGTGCGTGGCGTGGTGTTCTTCATGATCCTGCTGGTGGCCGTGGTTGCCGCCCGTGGCACCCTGCGTCAGGGCCCGCCGATGCGTTGGGGCGATGCCTTTACCACCGACTCGAACTTCGTCAACCAGTTGGGCCTCAACGGCACGCTGACCTTGATCGATGCTGCCAAGAGCCGTTTTGGTGAAGACCGCGCCAACATCTGGAAGTCGACCATCGAGCAAACGTTGGCGACCCAGACCGTGCGCGACATGCTGCTGACCGACAACGACAAACTGGTCGATGCCGACAGCGCCGCCGTGCGCCGTGATTTCACTCCGCCGGCCGCCAATACCCTGCCGATCAAGAACGTCGTGGTGATCCTGATGGAGAGCTTCGCCGGTCACTCGGTAGGTGCGCTGGGCAGCCCGAACAACATCACCCCGTACTTCGACAAGCTGGCCAAAGAAGGTCTGCTGTTCGACCGTTTCTTCTCCAATGGCACCCATACCCACCAGGGCATGTTCGCCACCATGGCCTGCTTCCCGAACCTGCCGGGCTTCGAATACCTGATGCAGACGCCGGAAGGCGGCCACAAGCTGTCTGGCCTGCCAGCGCTGCTCAGCGCCCGCGACTATGACGATGTCTACGTCTACAACGGCGACTTTGCCTGGGACAACCAGTCGGGCTTCTTCGGCAACCAGGGCATGACCACCTTCATTGGCCGCAATGACTTCGTCAACCCGGTGTTCTCCGATCCGACCTGGGGCGTGTCTGACCAGGACATGTTCGACCGCGGCGCCGAAGAGCTGGCCAAGAACTACGGCAAGAAGCCGTTCTATGCCCTGCTGCAGACCCTCTCCAACCACACCCCGTATGCCTTGCCTGCCAACCTGCCGGTTGAGCCGGTCACCGGCCAGGGCCGCCTGGACCAGCACCTGACGGCGATGCGCTACTCCGACTGGGCGTTGGGGCAGTTCTTCGAGAAGGCGCGTAAAGAGCCGTACTTCAAGGAAACCCTGTTCGTAATCGTTGGCGACCATGGTTTTGGCAACCATGAGCAGGTCACCGAACTCGACCTCGGTCGTTTCAACGTGCCACTGTTGCTGATCGCCCCGGGGATCCAGGAGAAGTTCGGTGCGGTGAGCCATACCGTAGGCACCCAGATCGACATCGTACCGACCATCATGGGCCGCCTGGGCGGCGAAACCCGTCACCAGTGCTGGGGGCGTGACCTGCTCAACCTGCCGGCTGGCGACCAGGGCTTTGGCATGATCAAGCCGTCGGGCAGTGAGCAAATTGTTGGTCTGGTCAAGGGAGATCGCATCCTGATCGAGTCCAAGGACATGTCGCCACGCATGTACCGCTACGAGCTGGGCGCCAAGTTCAAGGCCGAGCTGATCGAAAGCCCGGACCAGACCGAGCTGACCCACAAGCTTGAGTCGTTTATCCAGACCGCGACCAAGAGCTTGCTGGATAACACCGCAGGCGTTGTCCACGGCACGCCGAAGTAAGCACAGCGCGGCATTACGCTGAACCGCTCAAAAAGAGGCCTTCGGGCCTCTTTTTTTATGTGCACGCCGGTGGCTGTACTGAACATCGCTCCGGCCGTGTGGTCAACGGGAAGTAGGGCCGATCGACCCTGAGCATCCGTACAAAGGAGAGTCCAATGAAAGCGTGGGTCATTACCTTTGTTGATCAGAAAGGCGAGTGCACGTCGCTGCCCTACAGCGGCGATCAAATGCCCAGTATCGAAGAGGCTGCACGGCGCATTCGCGCGCACTTGTATCCGGTCATGGACGAACTGGATCTCACCGACTACCAGGACCGCGCCTCCATGCCGACGGCCAAATGGCTGAAGGAACAGAGTGGCGTGGAAATCACCGCCATCACCGAGGCGCCTTGAGCCTGCCTATTGGCGCGCCGGGCAACTAGGCGCTACGCTGCAATCGAGGTCGGTCGGTTTTTTCCGAACGCCCGGTCTTGTCGATCCACGTCATGCATCAGCTCGAATTGCCCCCGCACGCTCTGTGTGGCGGGCAGGTGCGTTTTGCACTGAAAGTCTATCCATCGGTAATGAGGAGGACGATTCATGAGCAGCCAATACGAGGATATCAGCAGCACTGTGCTGCGCCAGATGAAAGAGGGCGGCTTCAACTTTGCCCAGATTCATCCCATTGAGTTCTACGCGGTTTTCCCCGATGAGGCACGGGCACGACGGGCAGCAGGGCAGTTTCGCGGGGAATCACTCAGTGCCCAGGTGCATGAGCGCGATGATGGCGCCTGGAATCTGGAACTGAGCAAGGTGATGTACGCCACCTACGGCGGCATCGGAGAGTTCGAGCAGGATTTTGAAGCAGTGATTGCCCCGTTGGGCGGAGAAATCGAAGGCTGGGGCGTGAAACACGAGCGCCAGTCGGCCTGAGTGCTGCAACACAGGCCAACGCTTCGCAATGAAGCGTTGGCCACTCGCCAGCTTGAAGCATTGCACACATCTGGTGCGATCGTTCTTTTTGCTAAATACAACCTGTTGAAATTAAAGGAATTATGCCGCTGGCACGAGGCTTGCGAAGGCTCGGGTGCACGGGTGACAAGGAGTTCGGCATGATCCGCACCTTTTATGACGAGATGTACAGCGCAGACGGCCAGGTCCGTCCGCATTACCGGGAGTTTGCCCGCTGGTTGGCCGACACCCCGCCGGAGTTGCTGGCCCAGCGTCGGCGCGAAGCCGATCTGCTGTTTCATCGCGCCGGTATCACCTTCACCCTGTATGGCGACGAGCAGGGCACTGAACGCCTGATCCCGTTCGACACCATTCCGCGCAGCATCCCGGCCAGTGAATGGCGAATGGTCGAGCGCGGGTGTATTCAGCGGGTCAAGGCGCTGAACCTGTTTCTGGCCGACCTCTACCATGAGCAACGGATTATTCGCGCCGGGATCATTCCGGCCGAACAGGTGCTGGCCAACGAGCAGTATCAACTGGCAATGCAGGGGCTGGACCTGCACCGCGATATCTATTCGCATGTGTCCGGTGTTGACCTGGTGCGTGACGGCGATGGCAGCTACTACGTGCTTGAAGACAACCTGCGCACGCCCAGTGGTGTCAGCTACATGCTCGAAGACCGCAAGATGATGATGCGCCTGTTCCCGGAGCTGTTCGCCGCCCAGCGTATTGCGCCGATCGATCATTATCCCAACCTGTTGCTCGACACCCTGAAAAGCTCCAGCCCCCTGGATGACCCCAGTGTTGTGGTGCTGACCCCGGGTCGCTTCAACAGTGCCTTCTTTGAACATGCCTTCCTGGCGCGAGAAATGGGCGTCGAGCTGGTCGAAGGGGCGGACCTGTTCGTGCGTGACGAGCGGGTATTCATGCGTACCACAGGCGGCCCGAAGCCCGTGGATGTGATCTACCGTCGCCTGGACGATGCTTTTCTCGATCCATTGGCCTTCAACCCCGAGTCCATGCTCGGGGTGCCCGGGCTGCTGTCAGCTTACCGCTGTGGCAACGTCGTGCTGGCCAATGCCATCGGCACCGGGGTCGCCGACGACAAGTCGATCTACCCCTATGTCACCGACATGATCCGCTTTTACCTGGATGAGGAGCCGATCCTCAAGAATGTGCCGACCTGGCAGTGCCGCAAACCGGAAGAGCTTTCGCATGTGCTGGCTCACCTGCCAGAACTGGTGGTCAAGGAAACCCAGGGTTCGGGCGGCTACGGCATGCTGGTGGGCCCGGCCGCGACCCGTGCCGAAATCGAAGCCTTTGCTGCCCGGATCAAGGCCCGCCCTGCCGCGTATATCGCCCAGCCGACCCTGTGCCTGTCGACATGCCCGACCTTCGTGGAAAACGGCATTGCCCCGCGCCATATCGATTTGCGCCCCTTTGTGCTGTCCGGGCGGGAAACCCGGGTAGTGCCCGGCGGCCTTACCCGGGTGGCGCTGCGCGAAGGTTCGCTGGTGGTCAACTCGTCCCAGGGCGGCGGTACCAAGGACACCTGGGTGGTCGAGGATTAAGCCATGTTGAGTAGAACAGCCTCAGATTTGTACTGGATGTCGCGTTATCTGGAGCGTGCGGAAAACCTCGCGCGGATGCTGGATGTGAGTTACTCGCTGTCGTTGATGCCTCAGGATGGTCGCGGTGATGGCCTGGATGAAATGGCCATGCCGCTGTTGATCACTGGCACCCTGGATGACTACCTGGAGCGTCACGGCCAGTTGCATGCCGAGCGCTTGCTGCACTTTTTTGCCCTGGACCCGGAAAACCCGGCGAGCATCTACAGCTGCCTGGGTGCGGCGCGGGCCAGTGCCCATGCGGTGCGTGGGCGGATTACCGCCGACATGTGGGAAAACATCAATGCCACCTGGCTGGAAATCCGTGGCATTGCCGAGCAGGGCCTGGGCCGTTACGGCATGAGCCGCTTTTGTGAATGGATCAAAGAGCGTTCGCACCTGTTCCGTGGTGCCACCTACGGCACCATCATGCGCAACGATGCCTTCCGTTTCATCCGCCTGGGTACCTTTATAGAACGCGCCGACAACACGCTGCGCCTGCTCGATGCACGCTACGAGATGCTCGGCGAGGAGGCCGAGGCCGTGAGTGACAGTTCGGCCCGTGGCTATTACCAGTGGAGTGCCTTGTTGCGGGCGTTGTCCTCGTTCGAGGCCTACACCGAGATCTACCGTGATGCCCCCGCCGCCCGGCATGTCGCCGAGCTGCTGTTGCTGCGGGCCGACGTACCGCGCTCGCTGCGTGCCTGCACCGAAGAGATCGACCAGATTCTCGCCAGCCTGCCAGGCGCCAACGGCCGGGCTGCACAGCGCCTGGCCGCTGAAGTGGATGCGCGGCTGCGTTACACGGCCATCGACGAAATCCTTGCCGAAGGCCTGCACCCCTGGCTGACCCACTACATCCCGTTGGTGCGCCAGTTGGGCAACGCCATCCACAGTGCTTACCTGGAGGCCGTATGAGACTGACCATTAGCCATGAAACTGCCTACCACTACGAAGACCAGGTGCGCGCCAGTATCCAGTACTTGCGCCTGACGCCCCATGACAGTGAGCGTCAGCAGATACTGGCCTGGCAACTGGAGCTGCCGCGACCGGCGCGGGCGCAGCTGGACCCGTTCGGCAATATCTTGCATGTGTTGAGCCTGGAGGAGCCGCATTCGGACCTGGTCATTGCTGCCCGTGGCTTGGTAGAAATCGACGAAACCCGCGAAGCTGAACACGAGGCGCAGTCGCCACTGCCATTCTTGCGGTTTACCCGCCTGACCGAAGCCGATGAGGCCTTGCGCGCGTTCGCCAGCGAGCAATGCCGCCAGCGTCGCGACCGTTCTGCGCTGATTGAACTGATGAACGCCCTCAACCAGCGCATGGCCTACAAGCCCGGCAGCACGGCGGTCGACACCAGTGCTGCGCAGGCCTTTGCCGGCGCGGCAGGCGTCTGTCAGGACCATACACACGCCTTCCTGGCCTGCGCACGCAGCCTGGGGGTGCCGGCGCGCTATGTGTCGGGGTACCTGTTCGACAACCAAAGCCAGCAGATGGCCAGTCATGCCTGGGCTGAAGCCTGGCTCGACGATGCCTGGTACAGCTTCGATGTGACCAATCAACTGGCCCGGCCCGAGCGCCACCTCAAGCTGGCCGTTGGCCTGGACTACCTGGATGCCTGCCCGGTGCGGGGTATGCGTCGTGGCGGCGGTTTCGAACAGATGCATGCCAAAGTCCTGGTATTGCCGAGCGTGACCGCCCAGCAACAATGAGGCTCAAGGCTGTTTGCGCGTGGCCATGTGCCCGAGGTAGGCGAGCAGGGCATCCAGTTCCGGGTCGCTGAGCACCGCACTGCTGAACCCGGGCATTTTCGCCTGTGGCCATTGCCGCAGGCTTTGCGGGTCACGGATCAAGCGGCGCAGAAAGGCAGGCTGGAAGTACTCGGTGGGGTTGTACGGCAGGTTCAGGTCGGGGCCGAACTGCGCATCGCCCGCACCATTGAGCCGGTGACAGGCCAGGCAGTTTTTCTCGAACAGGGCAAAGCCCCGCCTGACCGGGTCATCGCCGGGCAGTGTCGCGGCGGGCAGCAGCGCCGGGAAGCGTTCGGCGACCGGGGGCAAGCGGCGGATGCTGGCCACCTGGAACGGCCATTGTTCCGGGCTGATGCGACCGGCCTGTGGGTTTGTCCAGACCAGATAGAAGGGACCTGCGCTGGGTTTGCCGTTACCCAGGGGCGGCCAGGGCTTGTCCGGGTCCTCGATGGCCAGCCAGGCTTGTGCAGGGCCACTGGCGAGCAGCGGCGCAGCCGGCATCTCGGCGGCAAAACCATCTTCGGCGACCGCCTGCAGGTGATCACCGGGCTTGATCCCGACCAGCAGTGCGGCCAACGGCACCGCCCGGTAGTGCATGGTTTTCTTGTAGGAGACATCGTCGTCAATGCGGATATCCCGCGCTGCCGGATGGCTGAGCAGTTCGGCGCTTTGCCAATTGCGGCTGGTATTGCCCAGCTCCAGGGTCAATTGCGCCGCGTGCAGCGACGGACACAGCAGCGATAACAGCAGGATGAGGTAAGGGCGCACAGGCAATCTCCAGCAGTTCAAGGCTGGCAGATTACCTGCGCAGGGCCGAAGCGGACCATAGGGTTATTCAGGCAGACAGCCGCTAGCCGAACAGCCGTGAAAGATTCGGCAGGATCAACAGCAGTGTCGTGGCAAAGAGAATGAGCCCGGCTTGACGTACTTTGGATTGTTTGAACATGGCTGACCGCCTTCTTGTTGTTATTCCTGAGTGCCTTATGGCTTCCTTGTCGTCGATCCGGCAAACATGGGTAACGCGGTTTGACGTCCAGACGTGAACCTTTACGAATTGATATACAGCTAACCTTAGGGTCAATGTCAGCGTTGTTTTAGAACGCTTTCATCTTTGGATATTACAAAATGTGTATTTTCGCTATGAGGCCTTGTGCCATCAGCTAAATTTTTCCCTTGCTAGACACCTGTGCACCCGTTGATGAAGGCAGTTGTGCCATTGACCGTTCGTCAGTGCATCCTACTTGCTTGCAAGCCTTATTCGGGGCAGGCTCTAGGGGGCAATCCCGCCTTTGTCGTTCAGGACTATTTTTATGTCGTTACGCATCTGCATCCTGGAAACCGACGTCCTGCGACCCGAGCTGATCGGGCAGTATCAGGGCTACGGACGGATGTTCGAGCAGCTGTTCGCCAGTCAACCCATCGCCGCGCAATTCGACGTGTATAACGTGATGAATGGCGAGTACCCCGATGATGACAAAAAATTCGACGCCTACCTTGTAACCGGCAGCAAAGCCGACTCTTTTGGCACCGATCCGTGGATCGAGACGCTCAAGGCGTTTTTGCTCGACCGCTACAACCGTGGCGACAAGTTGCTGGGTGTGTGCTTCGGCCATCAGGTGCTGGCGCTGGTACTTGGCGGCAAGACTGAACGTTCGTCACAAGGGTGGGGCGTGGGCATCCATCGCTACCAGCTGGCCGCCAAGGCGCCGTGGATGGACCCGACCGTGTCCGAGCTGACCCTGCTGATCAGCCACCAGGACCAGGTCACGGCATTGCCCGAAAACGCCACGGTGATCGCTTCCAGCGATTTCTGCCCGTATGCCGCCTACCACATCGCCGACCAGGTGCTGTGCTTCCAGGGCCACCCCGAGTTCGTCCACGACTATTCCCGGGCACTGCTGGAGCTGCGTCAGCAGAGCCTTGGCCAGGAGGTCTACCAGAAGGCCGTGGCCAGCCTGGTCGAAGAACACCAGGGCGGCATGGTCGGTGAGTGGATGATGCGCTTTGTCGCGCAGCAACCTGAAGCTAAAGCCATCCGGAGCGCTTGAAGCTGGCGAACAGCGCCGTGCAGCCGAGCACAATGCCGCCGAGCACGGCGAAGTAGCCGTAATGCCAGCTCAGCTCCGGCATGTTCTGAAAGTTCATGCCGTAGATGCCGGCAATCGCCGTGGGGAACGCCAGAATCGCCGCCCAGGCGGCGAACTTGCGCTGCACGATGCTCTGGCGTGACGACTCCAGCAGCATGCCGATCTCGATGGTCTGGCTGGCGATGTCACGGATCCCGGCCAGGTCTTCCATCTGCCGGGTGACGTGAATCTGCACATCACGAAAGTACGGGCGCATGTTCTTGTCGATAAACGGGAAGGTCAGGCGCTGCAGTTCTTCGCTGACCTCGACCATCGGCGCCACGTAGCGGCGCAGGCGCAGGATGTCGCGGCGCAGGCTGTGCAGGCGGCGGATGTCGTCTTCCTGCAGCGAGCTGCTCAGCACCGTCTGTTCCAGCTCTTCGATCTCGCCATGAATGGCTTCGCCGATGGGCTGGTAGTTTTCCGTGACGAAGTCGAGCAGGGCGTACAGCACGAAATCTTCGCCGTGTTCCAGCAACAGTGGCCGCGCTTCGCAGCGCTGGCGCACCAGGGCGTAGGACTTGGAGTGGCCATTGCGGCAGGTGATGATGTAGCCGTTGCCGGCAAAGATGTGGGTTTCGATGAACTCCAGCTTGCCTTCATGGCGCACCGGCGAGTAAGTCACGATGAACAGCGCGTCGCCGAAGGTTTCCAGCTTCGGCCGGCTGTGCTTTTCCAGGGCGTCTTCGATGGCCAGTTCATGCAGGTTGAACTGGCGCTGAAGGTTGGCCAGCTCCTGGGCGTTGGGTTCTTCCAGGCCGATCCAGACAAAATGCCCGGGTTTACTGGCCCACTGGCTGCCTTCATCGATATTGATATTGGTGACTTTTCTGCCGGCGCTGTACACCGCCGCTGCAACAACTCGTCCCATGGTGGTTCGCTTCTTCTGATTACCGTGCCAACAGCTTGGGCTGACACACGGCATTCGGCAACCTTCAGGCCTGTTGCAGTTCTGCCTCCATCAGGTCGATGCAGCGCTGCATCTGCGCCTGGCACTGCGCAGCCAGGGCGGGCACGTCCTGTTGGGTCAGGCCGCTGGTGGCAATCGGCGGCAGCGAGCGGATGATGACCTTGCTGCGTCGCCAGCTGTTCAGGCGCATGCGCCCGGTATAGCGGCTGACACACACTGGCACGATCGGCACACCGGCCTCGACTGCCATGTGAAAGGCGCCTTTCTTGAATGGCACCAGTTGCTCGCCGGCGTTGCGTGTACCTTCGGGGAACACCCAGATCGACGTGTCGTCTTCGCACAGGGTGCGCGTGGTGGTCTGCATCGCGCGGCGCGCCTGGTAGGCGTTGCCACGGTCAATCAGCACATTGCCGCTAAGCCAGAACAGCTGACCGAACAGGGGCACCCACTTGAGGCTCTTTTTGCCGATGCACACGGTGCGCGGAGGCACCACGTGGCCGAGCACGAACAGGTCGTGGTTGGATTGATGGTTGGCAACGATCACGCAGCCCGGCGGCTGGTCGAACAGCGGGCCGACTTCGGCCTTGATATCCATACGCATCAGCCAGGTTGCCGGCAGCCCGTAAAGACGCGCACAAATACGGCTGTTGTCGGGGTTGAAGGGGCGGCACAGGCCGACCAGTACACCGAGAACACCGACCACAACAAAGTGCAGCCCCAACAGGAGCATGCGGATTAGGAAAAGCATCGTACGACTCACACCAGGCAAACGCGGCGCAGTGTACGGGTGTGCACTTGTGCGGGCAAACGCTCAATGCAGTTGTAACAGCCTGATTGCGTAAATAATCGCAATCAGGCCTTGGTAGGGGTCAGCCCAGGTGTTCCTGGTCGCGAATGATCGCGTCGTCGAGGGTCTCGAGCAGGGCTTTGCGCACCTTGAGTTTGGTGTGCTTGTGCGCGTTCATGTTGATCTTCTTCAACTGCCGGGCGGCACTCAGGGCGGCTTCCTGCAATTGCTCGAGCGGCACGACCTTGTCGAGGAAACCGGCGTCTACGGCGCTGACCGGGTCGAACATCTCGGCGTTGATCACCGAACGGTGGAAGGCCGAGCGACGCAGACGGTCACGGGCCAGTTCGATACCGGCGTGGTGCATGGTCATGCCGATCTGCACTTCGTTCAGGCCGATGCTGAACGGCCCTTCGACACCGATGCGGTAGTCGGCCGACAGCAGCAGGAATGCACCTTTGGCCACGGCATGGCCCGGGCAGGCGACAATGATCGGGAAGGGGTGCGAGAGCATGCGCCGGGCCAGGGTCGAGCCGGCGGTGACCAGGCTGACGGCTTCTTTCGGGCCTGCGGTCATCACTTTAAGGTCATAGCCACCGGAAAGGATGCCCGGCTGGCCGGTGATGATCACCACCGCACGGTCCTGCACCGCTTGATCGAGCGCGGCATTGAAGGCCGCAATCACGTCTGGGGAGATGGCGTTGACCTTGCCGTTGTTCAGGGTCAGGGTCGCGATGCCGTCTTCAAGGTGGTAGGAAATCAGCTCACTCATGACAGGGTTCCTAAAAGGGGAGTGCAGCAGACGTTACTCAGCCCGGCCAGCGAGGTAAAGCGCTGTGACTGACTGATCAGTCAGCCCTTGGCCGCTTTGCCGTGCAATGTGGGGGTGGGTGATTACCGGCTGCCGAAGCACTCCAGAGATTGGCGGCTATGCCCTGTAGCCCGGGGCTTTTTGGCGGATTGGCTTAAGCGCATGAAAATTCTGAAAAAAACCTTTGCCATCAGAACCTGTTTCGACTACATTAGCGCGCCTCGACAGGCTGAACAGCTTGAAGAGAAACGGTGAAGTGTCCGAGTGGCTGAAGGAGCACGCCTGGAAAGTGTGTATACAGGAAACTGTATCAAGGGTTCGAATCCCTTCTTCACCGCCACATTTAGAAAAGCCCCTGATCTGCGAAGATCAGGGGCTTTTTGTTTTGGGCTGGTTTTTGCGTTGGCACGCGCAGCCCGTAGGAGCTGGCTTGCCAGCGATTCAGGCGGCGGGGATTATCGCCAGCAAGCCGGCTCCTACAGGACAGCAGGAGCCGGAAAACGGGCTTAGAAATTTAGCGATGCCGATACCCGCGCTGTCCTCGGGGCACCCTGGAACAGATACGCATCGCCCAGGTATTCCCCGGCATCACGCCAGTAGCGTTTGTCGAAGACGTTATCCACCATCAGCCGCAGCGTTGTGTCGTAGCCGCCGATGGTTGTGCTGTAGCGGCTGCCCAGGTCAAACACGGCATAGCTGCCCACCTCCACCGTGCCGGCCTGATTGGCGTATTTGCTCGCGCTGTAGCGTGCGCCGCCGAGCAGGGCCAGGCCATTTATCGGCAGGCTGTAGTCGGCCTGGATGGCCGCGCGAAAATTCGGCACGTTGATCGCCTGATGATCTTCATAGTCGGCCGTACCACTGTGTTTCACCCGCGCGCGTATGGCCGCCGCGCTAGCATTGACCTGCAGGCGCTCGGTAAGCCAGCCGCTGGCGCCCAGTTCCAGGCCGATGTTTTTCTGCTGGCCTTGCTGCACGTAGGTAAAGCCGCCAACACCGTCTGGTTGCGAATACTGATAGGCCTGGCGCAATTGAAACAGCGCCGCGCTCAGGCTCAGACGCTGCCAGTCACGCTTGATCCCGACTTCCAGTTGATGGGAGAGCGTCGGCGCCAGGATCTCGGCAGCATTGCCGGTGAACCAGGGCGCCGTACCGCCCGAGGAAATACCCTTGCTGTAGCTGGTGTACAGGGAAATATCCGTGCGCGGTTTGTAGATCAAGGCGGCGTTGGGCAGCAGTTGATAATCGCGGGTATGGCGGCCGGGTGTGCCCTGTTCATCGAAGGTCTTTTCGTCCAGGCGTACCAGGCGTGCGCCGAGCACGGTCTGCCAGTGTTCGTTGAAACTGATGCGGTCGCTGGCGAATACGCCGTACTGACGGCTGTCCAGGCGGCGGGTGCTGTGGCCGACGCTTTTGTCGGAAGGCTCCAGGCCCGGTGCTGGCTGGTAGATGTTGCCGCTGCCAATCCATTCATTGAAGTAAGGGCGTTGATCCAGCGTGCGACGCTGCGCACTGGTGCCCAGGGTCAGTTCATGACCCAGGCCCAGGGCATCGAAATGGCCATTGAGCGCCGCCTGTGCTTCGTCGGTACGGCGGGTGTCGTCGGGGCTGCGGTAGTCATAGATGTCGTAGTCACCCGCCTGGCTGAAGTAGGCGCCTTCGCTTGAGCCCCAGGCGAAGGCGCTGTAATCGTCGATGATCACTTTGCTGCGCGACGCACTGAGCGTGCCGGTCCAGGTGTCGTCGAAGCGGTATTCGAAGCGCCCGCCGAGGTTCAGCGAGTCGATGGTCACAGGCTTTGCCCACGGCTGGTAAGCCAGGCGGTCATGCGGGTCTATGCCGTGGGGCAGGCTGTTGCCACCGAGCAATTGATAGCCCGGTACCGAGCGCTGCTCGCGTTGCTGGTATTCGGCATCCAGTTGCAGCACCGCGTCCGGGTTGATCTGCCAGTCGAAGGCCAGGGCGGCGAAGTCGCGCTTGCCGTCGGCGTGGTCGACGTAAGAGCGGATGTCTTCGTGCGCAAGGTTGGCGCGCAGGCCGAACTGGCGTTCGCTGCCGAACCAGCCGCCGAGGTCGGTGGCGATGTAACGCTCGCCTTGTTCATTGCTCGAAACCGTAACCGAACGGACTTCCTCCGGGCGCTTGGTCACGTAGTTGATCAACCCGCCGGGTTCGGCAACGCCGCTCTGCAACCCGGACAGGCCCTTGAGCAGTTCAACTTGCTGCTTGTTCTCCAGCGCAACGTTCTGCTCGCCGGCAATGGTCTGGCCGTTGATCTTGTAACTGCTGGCGGCATTGAGTTCAAAGCCGCGCACGTTGAAGTTTTCGTAATAGCCGATGGGGGCGTAGCTTTCGCCTACCGAGGCATCGCTTTGCAACACTTCGCTAAGTTTGCGCACTTGCCGGTCGGTCAGCAGTTGATTGCTGAACACCGCCACCGATGCGGGTGTGTCGAGCAAGGGGGCAGGCGCAAACCCTGCCACAGACGTGTCCTGTACCTGATAGCCCTCGGTGTAGACCTGCGATACGTTGACCGGCGCCAGGGTGATACTGTTCTCGGCAAGGCTGTGCGGGGCGGGCAAGGCCAGGCTCAAGCCAAGCAGGCTCAAGGGGAGGCGCGGGCGGGGCAGGGTCATGCAAAGCTCCTTGAAAGCATGCAGCAGACACACCGTCAGCGATGGGGCGCTGGTCCGGGGCGGTCGTCCAGTAAAGTGCGGAGGGCGGAAGCTTGCCGGCGTTGCGCCAGGCAAGAGGGCGCGCATAGTAGCAGGGGCGGCCGGTTCACGGTGCCCCTGTAACTACCTGCATGGATTCAAAGCATGAAGCGAATCAGCGCCGTGCCGGCTCAGCGATTGGCGGCAGGCAGTGCATGGCGGCGCCACTGGCCGTTGAGCCTGGTCCAGGTTTTGCTGTCGGTGATTGCCATCAGCTTGCGGCCGTCTTCGAAGGTGGCCAGGAAGGTGATTTCTTCCTCTTTGCCGCCAAGCCACAACCCGGCGATCAGGCCGACCGGCCCGGCCACCAGAGCACCGGCCACACCCCAGCCCAAAGTGCTGCCAAGGCTGCGATAGGATTCCTGGTTGGCGACGATCAGTTCACTGATGCGCGAGAGTGCGATTTTTTCCCCAGGGGAGGGGCTTCGGGCGGTCTTGAGGATAAGCGATCCGTTGCGATACTCGGCTTCACCTTGCAAGAAATCACCGGACTGAACCTTGAGTCTTGTCATAGCGTCATCCAGGTTGAAAGGGGCGTTGTCCATCCGCAACTGAAGGCCAGGTACCGTTACAAGTCAATTGTCGGGCGACGGAGGGTCAGGCCGTACGCGCACGTACGCTGCGCTGGCGCTCGGCCAGTCCCCAGACCAGCAGCGCCAGGCTGCCGATTGCAAAGCCGGCGATGACGATGCCGTGCCAACCATACGTTTGAAACAACTGGGTGCCGAGCAGTGATCCCAGCGCGCCACCGATGAAGTAGCAGGTGATGTAGCCGGCGTTCAGACGATTGCGTGCTTCCGGGCGCAGGGCGATCACCGCGTTCTGGTTGCTCACATGCACCAGCTGTACGGCCAGGTCCAGCAGCAGCACGCCAATCAACAGTGCCACCAGCGACGACTGCGCAAAGCCCAGTGGTACCCACGACAACAGCAGCGCCAGCAACCCGACGGTGGTGCCCATGGCGCTCCTGCCGCGATCGGCCAGGCGACCGGCCCAGTTGGCCGACAGCGCGCCCGCGGCACCCGCCAGGCCGAACAGGCCGATGATCGCGTCTGAGTACTGGTAGGGCTCAGCGGCCAGAAGGAATGCCAGCGGTGTCCAGAACAAGGCGAACAAACAGAATGACAGCAAGCCGAGCAGTGAGCGCAGGCGCAATACCGGCTCATCCACGAACAGGCGAAACACCGAGCCGATCAACGCCGGATAACGCAGCCCGGCATGTTGATGACGCTCTGGCAGGGCGCGTGCCAGGGCAATGGCACACACCGCCATCAGTGCGGCCGCCAGCAGGTAAATGCTGCGCCAGCCGCCCAGCTCGGCCATGAAACCGGCTGCAGTGCGCGCCAGCAGGATACCCAGCAGCAGCCCGCTCATCAGTGTGCCGACTACCCGCCCGCGCTGGCCCGGGTCGCTCAGGCCGGCGGCCATGGGCACCAGAATCTGCGCCACCACCGAGAACAGCCCGGTCAGGGTAGTGCCCAGCAACAACCAATGCAGGCTGGGTGAAAAGGCACTTATCAACAGGCCCAGGGTGCTGATGCCGATCATGCTGACGATCAACCGGCGTTGCTCGAACAGGTCACCCAGTGGTGCCAGCAGCAACAGGCCGGCGCCATAGCTGAGCTGCGCGGCAATCACGATGGCCCCGGCGCTGGCAGTGTTCAGGCCGAAATGTTCAGCGATGCTGTGCAGCAGCGGCTGGGCGTAATAGTTGCTGGCCACGGCCAGACCCGTGGCAGTGGCCATCAGCAGGATCAGGCCGCGGCTTAAGGGTGAAGTGGAGGAGGTCATGGGCCGTCTCGATCAGGGGCAGTTGAAAGTAGCAGTATCGGAAATGCGCTAGTATGACGCCAATGTATCGTTTTCATTTTATCCATCTTGAAAATAGATCAATCCATGAACCTCAAACAGATCGAATACGCTCTGGCCGTGGCAGAAGCCGGCAGTTTTACCCGGGCTGCCGAGCGCTGCCATGTGGTGCAGTCGGCGTTGAGTCACCAGATTGCCAAGCTGGAAGAGACGCTCGGTGCCAGCCTGTTCGAGCGTAGCTCGCGACGGGTACGCCTGACGCCTGCAGGGGAAGCTTTCGTACAGAGTGCCGTGCCGGCGCTGGAAGCCACCCGGCGTATTGCCGACGACGTAGCCGCTGCGTGTGGCGTGGTGCGTGGTCAATTGTCCATCGGTGAGATTACTTCGCTGACCGAACTGGATCTGGTTGATCTTTTGGCTGGGTTTCATCACCAGCACCCGCAGGTGGACATTCGCTGGACGATGGCCAAAAGCGAGCTGCTGATCGCCGACGTGCGTGAGCGACGGCTGGACGTGGGCTTTATTGGTGTGTGGCCGGGGGAACAACTGGCAGGCGTCGATTACCGCCTGCTCGCCGAAGAAGAGCTGGTGGCGGTATTGCCGCCCGACCACCCGCTGACCCGGGTTGACGCGTTGACACTGGCGCACCTGGAGGGCCAGCCGTTGGTGGACTTTCCCGCCGGCACTGGCGCCCGTCGCCAAACCGATGAAGCCTTTGCTGCTGCCGGAGTACACCACCGCGTACAGTTCGAGGTAAGCAACATCCGCCTGGTGGAAAAATTCGTCCAGCGCGCGCTGGCAGTGGGGCTGGTACCCGCGCGCATTGCCAGCAGCTTCAGCGCGGTGGCCACGGCGACCCTGCGTGATGCGCCGCGGCGGCACCTCTACGTCATCTGGTCGAAGAGCCCGACGCCGGCGGCCAAGGCGTTTGTTCGCATGATCGAACAGCACCTGGCCAGCCGGGACGGAGGCTGAGGGCCTCAGGCCGCGAAGCCACCGTCGATGGTCAGGCTGGCGCCGGTTATATAGGCGGCTTCCGGGCTGGCCAGGTAGGCGACAAAGCCGGCGATTTCTTCCACTTCGCCATAGCGTCCTACCGCCATGTAGCCCATCAGGCTTTCGGCGAAATCACCCTTGGCCGGGTTCATTTCGGTGTCCACCGGGCCCGGCTGCACATTATTGATGGTGATACCCAGGGGGCCGAGGTCCCGCGCCAGGCCGCGGGTCAGGCCCACCAGTGCCGACTTGCTCATGGCATACGGGCCGCCACCGGCGAAGGGCATGCGCTCGGCGTTGGTGCTGCCGATGTTGATGATGCGCCCACCTTGGCCCATGTGCCGGGCGGCCGCCTGGCTTGCGACGAACACCGAACGCACGTTAACGGCCAGGGTACGGTCGAAGTCGTCGAGGTCGAACTCAAGCAACGGCGCGACGGCCAGAACTCCGGCGTTGTTGACCAGAATGTCCAGGCCTCCGAAGGCCTCGACGGTGCGTTGCACGGCGCCTTGTACCGCCTTGGCATCGGCGCTGTCGGCCTTGATCGCCAGGGCTTTGCCGCCGCTTTCGACGATGCTGTTCTGCAGCGCCTGGGCCTGCTCGGTGGCGTTGGCATAGGTGAACGCGACCTGCGCGCCTTCAGCGGCCAGGCGTTTGACGATGGCGGCGCCGATACCGCGTGATCCACCCTGGACCAAGGCTACTTTGCCGGTGAGGCGGGTTTGAGTCGACATGATGTGCTCCCGAAAGATCAAGGCTGAATGCCCTGGATGAGGCTCAGTATCGATGGCCGATTACCCTCTGAGTAGCCGGTAATCGCTATAGTCTGTGTAAACCATCAGTTGGGAATCGGACCTGTGGAAACCTTCAGCAGTATCGAATGCTTTGTGCGCAGTGCCGAAGTCGGCAGCTTTGCCGAGGCCGCCCGGCGCCTGAGCCTGACGCCTGCGGCGGTGGGCAAGAACGTCGCCGGCCTGGAGGCACGCCTGGGCGTAAGACTGTTCCAGCGTAGCACCCGCCGGCTGACCCTGACGGAGGCCGGCCAGCGCTTTCTCGATGAGGTGGCGGGCAGCTTTCAGACCATCCAGCATGCATTGGCCAACCTCGCCAGTGCCCAGGGGCAGCCGGCCGGCACCTTGAAGGTGAGTATGGGCACGGTGTTCGGGCGCTTGTACATCGTGCCGCTACTGGCCGAGTTTCTGCAGCGGTACCCGGCGATCGTTCCGGATTGGCATTTTGATAACCGCCAGGTCGATCTGATTGGTCAGGGCTTCGATGCGGCCATCGGCGGCGGTTTCGAGCTGCCGCAAGGGGTAGTCGCGCGCAAACTCACCCCGGCGCACCGGGTGCTGGTGGCCGCACCGCGGTTTTTGGCGCGTCACCCGCTGATCGGCACGCCGGCAGACCTGCAGGAAATAGACGGGATTTTGATCCGTTCGCCCCAGACCGGGCGTGTGCGTGCCTGGCCGCTGACCCACCGTGATCAGTCGCAAAGCCCGCTGAGTTTGCGGGTGCGCATGACCATGAGCGATTCGGAGGCGGCGTGTGCAGCGGCAGAGCAGGGCCTGGGGGTGGCCTTGGTGAGCCTGCCGTTCGCCGTGCCCTATTTGCAGGCCGGCAGCCTGGTGCGGGTGCTGCCGGACTGGTACGTGGATGACGGCAATATTTCGTTGTACTACGCCGAGCACAAACTGATGCCGGGCAAAACGCGGGCCTTCGTTGATTTCATCATCGAACAGTTTGCCCGGCAGGGTTTGGCGCAGCGGTTCAGTGCGGTGTGATGCAGCGGGTCTAATCCACGTAGATCCGTTGCTCGATGCCATCGAGCAAGGCATCGATCAGGCCGCTGGCCAGTTCAAGTGAGTGCTGGGTGGACCAGGCAAACTCCCTTCCGGCTTGTGAGGTGTGTTGCACCGCCTCAGCAGCAGTGGCGCGTGCGCATTTGAGGTAGAGCAAGGCATGCACCAGTGCGTCTTCGGCACTGACGCCGGCACGTACATTGAACAAGGGCGGGTGTTCGGGGCAACTGATGACAGGGGTTTCGCTGGTTTGAACGAGGTAGAGTTCTGGTGGATCGGGGACGATTTTTTTCATGGTCAGCTCCGAGTGCAGGAAAGGGGCTGCCACGCATTTGTCGCCAAACATAGGGTGGCAGCTGTACGCAGGTTGGCGAACCGGAACACTCGGAAACCCGGCAGGGTCGAAACCCTCCCGCGCACAGCCGCCATAACAGAATGGCCACGTCAAAACGAGTGCTTGCCGGATCGCCAAATCCGCCCACTGAAAAATCCAGTGAACGAACGAGCCTAAAGTGCAGGCTTTCCCCGGGCAAGCTACTGAGGTCGACAGACCGCGTAGGATAGGTCGTAGGACCTAACGATGGCTAGTAGCACGGGCTGCTGTGCAGCCCATCGCCGGCGTCGCCGGCTCCCACAATGAATGTGGAGCCACGCTCCGGTAGGGGCAACTGGCTTTGGGCGGGGGGGTATACACCAGGGGCGCGGGCCGCGGAAAGAGGGG
>NZ_JADUCM010000012.1 GCF_016009175.1 Pseudomonas alkylphenolica | reverse complement strand
TATAAAAAATAATTTTTTTATTAAAAAATAAATTAACCTCCCCTGTGCGCTATGCGTGTCATCTACGCCCTGGGGTCGTAGGGGTATTGTGGCGCCCGTTAATGGGGCGGAATCGATTCAATCGAAAGCAGAAAAGGGAAAATCGTCAGCGCGAACTCAACCACTCACACCCGCTTACAGCACGAAGACGATACGTTCCGCCGCACTGCGCTGCCAGCTCGCTTCGACCTCACTCAAAGGCACAGCCTCGGCCTCTACCTTGAGGTTGGCCGGCGTTATTGCCTGCAGCAATTGCCCAACCACTTTCACCAGCCCCTCGTTGGAAACACTGCCCAGACCGCTGCCCAGCATTTCCAGGCCGGAGCTGCGCAGCACCCCGGGACTGAGCGGCAGGGTTGCCCCGGCCAATGCGCCGATGTTGACGAATCGCACGCGTGGCGCGGCATTGCCGCTGCCGTGGCTGACCAGCGCATCGAGAATGCACGCCGCCGGCTGGCCCCACAGATAGTCGAGGACAACATCGATTCCCCGCCCCTGAATTTCCTCGCGCAGTGCAGCGGTCAACTGCTCGGCAGGCTGGTCCAGGCGAATGAAGTCGTCCGCCCCCAACGCACGCAGCTCCGCCTCCACAGCGGGGTTACGGGCGGTGGCCACGACTCGTGAAGCCCCCAGGTGCTTGGCTACCTGAATCGCCAGACGCCCGGAGGTGCCGGCCGCGCCGTTGATCAGTACCCGCTCGCCTGGTTTGAAGTGCGCGCGCTCCTGCAAGGCCGCCCAGGACGACATGCCCGGGTTGGCGATGGCCGCGGCCGTAATGTCGTCGATGCCGTCCGGCACGGCCACAACGTTGCGCGCATCCACGGCGACCACCTCGGCCATGGCGCCAATCGGGGCACGGGGAAAGGCGAAGTACACGCGGCTGCCGTCTGCAAGCAGGCCGACGCCGTCGGCGCCCGGCACCACCGGCAGGGTCTTGCCGCTGCTGTAGTGCTTGCCGCTGGCCTGGGCACGTACCAGTTGACTGAGCGCCGCCGCGCGAACGCGCACCAGCACTTCGCCTGGCAAAGCCTGCGGTGCATCCAGCTCGCCGTAGCGTGGCGGCTGGTCGAAATCATGAACGATGGCGGCTTTCATGGGTTTACTCCGTAGATCAACATGAGAGGGCGGCGTGCTTCAGGCATGCCAGCAACGGTACCAGCCATCCTGCTCACTGATGCGCAGGTTGGTCTGGTAAAGGTCGGACAGCGCGGCACTGTCGAGCACGTCGGCCTTGGGGCCATCGGCAACGATGCGGCCCTTGTTCAGCAGCACCACACGATCGATCTCGGGGATGATCTCGTCGATGTGGTGGGTGGTGATGATCATTGCATGGTCGTCACCACAGAAACTGCGCAGCAGCTTGAGCATGCCCAGGCTCGCGCCCATGTCCAGGCCATTGGCCGGTTCGTCGAGGATCAGGGCGCGGGGCTGGTGGACCAGTGCGCGGGCCAGCAGCAGGCGTCGTTTCTGGCCGGTGGACAGGCGCTGGAACATCGTCTGTTCGTAGCCCGCCATTTCCACTACGCCAAGCAGCGCGCGCGCCTGTTCCAGCTGTTCGTCGCTGGGCTGTAGATGACCGTGTGCGCCGATAGCGCCAAAGAACCCCGAGACCACCACGTCCAGCGCCTGGGTATAGGGCGTGTAGTCTTCTTGCAGGTCCTGGGAGACAAAGCCCAGGCGGCTGCGCAATTGCCAGAGGTTGACGGTGTCGCTGCCAAACAGCTTCAGGTGGCTGCCTGCGCGCTCAACCGGATACAGCTCGCGGGTGATCAGCTTGAGCAAGGTGCTCTTGCCGGCACCATTGGGGCCGAGGATGGCGACTTTCTCGCCGGCGCCGATGTGCAGGGAAAACCCATCGAGCACCCGGGTCTCTTGCTGGTAGGCGGTAATGTTGTGAAATTCGATCATGGCTTACTCGTCAACGGCGGGCAAATGGAGAAGGTAGCACCCAGGGGGCGCTCCCCACACCCTTGATACAGATCAACACGCTAAGCTCAGTACGCGAGACGATGACTGAACGTAGGGAACGGATCGACAGCTGGCCACCGCCTTGAACCCCAGGGCACCGCCATAGATTCAGGTGCACGGCACCGCATAGGGAGACCCATATGACCTCGTTGAAACACGTACTGGTCGCCACCGACCTGTCCACCCCCGCCCGCAATGCAGCAGAGCGGGCCGCCCTGCTGAGCAAGGCACGGGATGCATCGCTGGATTTGCTCTATGTTGCCAACCCAGCCCCTTTTGAGCGCCTCAAGCAGATCGTCGTGCCGGATGAAGACTTGCTCAAACGCGCACTGGACACCGCCAAGGAAAAAACCCACGAACTGGCAGACATGCTGTTCCAGCGGTATGACATCGCCTCGGGCATTCAGACTACGTCCGGCTCGGTTGTCAGCGAAATTACCCGCGTCGTGCAAGACAGGCGCAGCGACCTGCTGGTCTGTGGGGCCAAGGGCCAGAGCCTGGTCCGCCACCTGCTGCTCGGTTCTACCGTGCAACGCATGCTCAGCCGCATGCTCTGCCCGATGCTGGTGGTCAAGAGCGCACCCCGCGATGCGTACCGCCGCTTGCTGGTTCCGGTCGACTTTTCGCCGTCTTCGCTGCGCGCGATCAAGATCGCCAAGGCGGTTGCGCCAGAGGCCGAGATCATTCTCCTGCACGTGTACGAAGCGCCCTTTGAAGGCAGCATGCGCTTTGCCCATGTTGACCAGGACACCCTCACCCACTACCGCAATGTCATCCGCAAAGACGCCATTGAACAACTTGCGGCACTGAGCGACGCCGCCGGGGTGTCCGGTGCCCGCCAGGTCGTGGTGCACGGCGACCCCGCCTGGCGGATCGTCGAGCAGGAACTGGAACTGGACTGCGACCTGATCGTGATCGGCAAGCAGGGCGAAAGCGCCCTGGAAGAACTGCTGATAGGGAGCATCACCAAACATGTTCTCAATGAGTCCCGGTGTGATGTGCTGGTGACTCTGTAAGCTGCGCTGATTCAACAGGGGGCGTACTCCGCGCCCCCATCACGCTTTCCCGCCCGGCAATTGCGTTGCCGAACCGGTCTGACCAGTTAAAATTCACCCCTACCCTTTCAAGTATCAAGCACCGTTCACAGGTCGCTTGAACGCTGTCTCGGCTACTTGTCGCAACGCCGCCCGTCCGACCTATTCGCTGTAAGCCACTGTTTTTAAAAAGCCTCCCGCGCCGCACCCAGTCAAGTCCCAAGAATTCCTTGCCAACGCCGAAAAGCCGCGCCTACACTCAGCACGCACTGGACATACCGGTAAGACCACAATAATTAAGTCCTCCGCTCTTTCGCCTCCCGGGCATCGAAGCAAGGACACCGATCAGAGATCCCTCCCATGCTCAAATGGTGCTCGCGTTCGATCTTTCTCCAAGTCGTGCTCGGCCTGATGCTTGGCATCGCCTGCGGCCTCAGCTTTCCCGAAGTTTCCCTGCAGCTAAAGCCCCTGGGTGACGGCTTTATCAAACTGATCAAGATGCTCATCGGGCTGATTGTGTTTTGTGTCGTGGTCAGCGGCATTTCCGGTGCGGGCGACCTGAAGAAGGTCGGACGGATCGGCCTCAAATCCGTGATCTATTTCGAGATTCTCACCACCATCGCCCTGGTCATCGGCCTGGTGTTTGCCTTTACCTCGGGGATTGGCAGCGGCGCCAATATTCACCTCGACCAACTGGCCAGCGCCGAAGCCGGCAACCTGGCAGAACGCGGCCAGCATATGCACAGCACCGCTGCGTTCCTCATGGACCTGATTCCGACCTCGGTCGTCGGCGCATTCGCCGACAACAACATCCTGCAAGTGCTGCTGTTCTCGGTGCTGTTCGGCAGTGCGCTGAACCTGGTTGGCGAAGCGGCTTCGGGTATCTCGCGGCTGATCAACGAACTGAGCCACGTCATCTTCCGCATCATGGGCATGATCGTGCGCCTGGCACCGCTGGGCGTGTTCGGTGCCATCGCCTTCACCACCAGCAAGTACGGCCTGGAGTCCCTGCAGCACCTGGGTGGCCTGGTTGCCCTGTTCTACCTCACCTGCACCGGCTTCGTGCTGCTGATCCTGGGTACCGTCATGCGCCTCTCGGGCCTGCGCATCCTGCCGTTCATCAAGTACCTGCGCGAAGAGCTGACCATCGTGCTCGGCACCGCGTCTTCCGATGCCGTACTGCCACAGATCATGCGCAAACTGGAGCACCTGGGCATCGGCAACTCCACCGTTGGCCTGGTGATTCCCACCGGTTACTCCTTTAACCTTGACGGTTTCTCGATCTACCTGACCCTGGCCATCGTCTTCATCGCCAACGCCACCGGTACCCCGCTGGCCATGACCGACCTGCTGACCATCCTGCTGGTGTCGTTGATCACCTCCAAGGGCGCCCATGGCATCCCCGGCTCGGCACTGGTTATCCTGGCCGCGACCCTGACTGCGATCCCTGCCATCCCGGTGGTCGGCCTGGTGCTGGTACTGGCGGTGGACTGGTTCATGGGTATTGGCCGGGCGCTGACCAACCTGATCGGCAACTGCGTGGCCACTGTCGCCATCGGCCGCTGGGAAGGCGACATCGACATGGAGCGGGCCAACAATGTACTGGCCGGCAAACAGGGCTTCGGCTTTGCCCAGCGCAAAACCTCGACCGCCCATCAACAAGAGTTCTGAGCAACGCGGCCGGCAGTCACCCTGCCGGCCACAGGAGCAAACCATGCAAGTGTTCTCATGGAGTGAACAGTGATTACTTCATCGACCGTAGTGAACTCAGTGGTGGAAAAACTCCGCCAGGCCCTGGCCCGTGGCCAGTGGCGCACCGGCGAGATGCTCCCGGGCCAGCGCGAGCTGGCCGAGCAACTGGGCATCAGCCGCCCGAGCCTGCGCGAGGCGGTCACGGTGCTGGAAACCCTCGGCCTGGTGCGCTCGATGCCGGGCAAAGGGGTGCTGGTGCTCGACGCCGACCTCGCAGAATCAACGCCGCTGCAAACCGGCGTAGCCGACGCCAGCCTCGAGGACGTGCTGCAGCTGCGCTACACCCTGGAGCCCTTCATCGTCGGCCTGGTGGCACAGTCCATCAGCAGCAAGGAAATCGGCCAGTTGCGCCTGACCCTGATGGACATGCGCGAAGCCCTTGAGGCGCAAGACAGCGAAGCCGGTGTTAACGCCTACATCGCCTTCCACGAAGAGTTGTTCACCCTGACCGCCAACCCGATCTTCCAGAGCGTGGTGCAACAAACCAGCAATGCCCTCAAGCAAAGTGCTGCGGTGCTGCGCAATTCGCCCGAACACCTGGCCGCTCGCCTGGAAGAAAACGAGGCCGTGGTACGCGCCATCCGCAACAAGAACAGCGCCCAGGCCAGCGCGCAGATGCGCCACCATATCCTCCAGGAAGGCCGGCGCATGGGTATCGAACTGAACATACCGGACGACCACCCGGTCGCCTGACCCAGGAGAGCAGAGATGAACACCAGCGCCCAAGCCCCTGCGACCACCCTGCCTCCGCTGCTTGTCCACGGCGAAGTACGCTTGTCTGCCGAGCAGATCTACCCGCGCCTGTTCGATGCCATTCTGGAACAGCGCCTGGCCCCCGGCAGCGCCCTCCCCGAGCAGGCCCTGGGTGAGGCGTTCGGCGTCAGCCGCACGGTGATCCGGCGCGTACTGGGGCGCCTGTGCGACCAGCAAGTGATTGTCCAGCGGCCCAGCCACACCGCGCGCCTGGCCGCGCCCGACCCGCAACAGGCACGGCAGATCCTCAGCGCCCGGCGCCTGGCTGAAACCACCCTGATCACCCTGGCCGCGCAACGCTCACGCCCGGCCAAGATCCGGCAGTTGCGTGACCTGGTCGCCCGCGAACGCCAGCACCACGAACAGGGCCAGCGCTGCACCGCCATCCGCCTGGGCGGAGAGTTCCACCTCAAGCTCGCGGAGATCGCCGACAACGCACCGCTGACGCGCTTTCTCAATGGCCTGGTCCCGCAAACCTCGCTGATCATCGCCCAGTACGAAACCCGCCCCTGCAGCCACTGTGCCTGGCAGGAGCACGCTGCAATCATCGATGCACTGGAACTGGGGGACGCGCACACCGCCCTGGCACTGATGCACCAGCACCTGGACCATATCGAAGCCAAGCTGGAGCTGGATGTTTGAAGTGATCGCACCCCTGAAAACAGAAAAGGCCGCGTAAGCGGCCTTTTCTGTTTCAAGCGACAGGCACTCAGTAGCGAGTGATGTCGGCCTTGGCTTCCAGCTGTTTGCGGTAGGCCGCAAAGTCTTGCTGGCCGGCACGCGATGCGAGGAAACGACGGTACGCCGCTTTCTCTTCTTCGGTGGCCGCCGAGCCTTCGTTGACGCCGTTCAGACGCAGTACAACCAGGCTGCCATCGTTGAGTGCAACGCTGCTGTACACAGGCTTGTCCTTGGCTTCAGGCTTGCTCATGCGGAACAGTGCCTGCAGCTCGACCGGATCAATGCCTTCCTGGCTGCGCGAGACCGCTTCCTGGACTTTCCAGCTTTGACCTTCCTGGGTAGCCGCCAGCGGGATGCTGCCGTCACGCAGGCCAGCGATCAGCGCGTCTGCCTTGGTTTTCAGTGCGGCGGTCGCCTGCTCCTGGGCCAGGTGCTTGCGGATGCTGTCCGACACCACGTCCAGCGCCAGCTGCTCAGGCTTCAGGTGCTCTTTCACACGCAGCACAACGACGGTTTCCGGATCCAGCTCGATACCGCTGCTGTTGGAACCTTCTTCCAGCACTTCAGGGCTGAACGCGGCCTGGATCACGGCACGATTGGCAGTGATGCCTTCGCCGCCTTCACGGCCGAATGCCGGTGCGGTCTGAACCTTCAAGCTCAGTTCCTGGGCTGGCTGGGCCAGATCGGAAGCTTCGAAGGCAGAGTCTTCCAGCTGCTTGGTCACTTCGACAAAGCGCTGCTCGACCTGCTGAGTCTTGAGCTCACGGGTCAGCTTGTCTTTCAGGCTGGCAAAGCTTGGCACTTCAGGCGCCTGCACACCCAGCAGCTTGATCAGGTGGAAACCGTATTCGGTGCGAACCGGGGCCGACACCTGGTCCTTGTTCAGCGCATACAGCGCCTCTTCGAAGGTAGGGTCATAGACGCCCTGGCCTGCAAAACCGAGGTCACCGCCGTTGTTCGCTGAACCCGGGTCCTGGGAGAACTCTTTGGCCAGTGCGGCAAAGTCTTCACCCTTGGCCAGTCGCTGCGAAATCTCGTCGATCTTCGCCTTGGCCTGGGCCTCGTTCACCTTGTCGTTGACTTCGATGAGGATGTGGGCGGCATGACGCTGCTCGGACAGGTTGGCGATTTCTTTCTCGTACAGCGCCTTGAGCTCGTCTTCGTTGACGTTGACCTGGTCAAAGAACGACGACTTCTTCAGCTCGATGTAGTCGATAACGACCTGCTCCGGGCTCATGAACTCTTTGGCGTGCTCGTCGTAATGCGCCTTGATCTGCTCGTCGGTGACCTTCACCGCAGCCGGGTCGGCCTTGAACGTCAGCGAAGCGAAATCGCGGGTCTGCTTTTCCAGACGGGCAAATGCGTTGACCTGGTCGTCGGTGACAAAACCGCTGCCGGCGAGGCCCGCGCGCAGTTGGCCGATCAGCATTTCCTGAGCCAGCATCTGGCGGAACTGCATACGGCTGTAGCCCATCTGGCGGATCACCTGATCGAAACGCTCAGGGCTGAACTTGCCATCCTGCTGGAACTCAGGCGTCTGCAAGATCACTTGATCAAGCGCGGCTTCAGAGAAGGCAAACTTGGCGTCTTCAGCACCCTGAAGCAGCAGCTTGCGGTCGATCAGCCCCTTGAGTGCGGCCTCACGCAGCATGTTCTCGTTGAGCAACGAAGGATCGAAATCCTTGCCCAGCTGTTGCATCAGCTGGCGACGTTGCATGTCGACAGCCTGGCTCAGCTCGTTCTGGCTAATGGTTTCACCATTGACCTTGGCAGCGTCCTGGCTGTGGGTGGTGGCCTGGAAGATGGCATCGAAGCCGGTCAGTGCCATCAAGGCTACGATGACACCGATGATGGTCTTGGCAATCCAACCTTGTGAATTGTCCCTGATATTCTGCAGCATGCGTCCCCCAGAAACGGTTGTACTGAATGAACCAACCGTGGAGCGTGGGTAGATTCCTGATAGAAGAAAGGCGCATCCGAAGATGCGCCTTCTCGTAACCGACCGAAGGTCAGGAGCCTTTCAGCGCGTCCTGACCTTCGGTAGCCAAGCCAGGCATGAGCCCGGCTCGGTTAGGCGTAAGCCTGAAGGAAGTGACTTAGTTGACAGCTTCTTTCAGTGCCTTGCCGGCCTTGAAGCCAGGCTTCTTGGCAGCAGGGATTTCCAGAGTCTTGCCGGTTTGCGGGTTGCGGCCGGTACGAGCAGGACGATCGGTGACGGAGAAGGTACCGAAACCAACCAGTACCACGGAATCACCTGCCTTCAGGGCACCGGTGACGGACTCGATAACTGCGTCCAGCGCCTTGCCGGCGGTGGCTTTCGAAATATCAGCAGATGCGGCGATAGCGTCAATCAGTTCCGACTTGTTCACTCTAAGTCCCCTTATATCTCTATTGAGTTTGTATCTAAGTATGTAATGAAAAGCTTAACGAGCGCTGGGTGGCCTGTTGACAATTAAGTGCCGCTTTATAACAAGGGCCTGAAAATACTGTCAAGAAAGCCCCCCAGCCAAATACGTACTAATGCGTGCTAATTCTTTCCTTGGAATCGCTGTCGCGCTTTTCATCCTTGGCGACAATCTCTGGAGCCACATCTGGTAAGGGCTCCGGGGCGTATTGCAGCGCAATTTGGAGGACTTCGTCAATCCATTTGACCGGTTTAATCTGAAGATCCTGCTTAATATTCTCAGGAATTTCCTTCAGATCGCGAACATTCTCTTCAGGAATGATCACCGTCTTGATTCCACCACGGTGCGCAGCAAGCAATTTCTCTTTCAGACCACCAATCGCCAGCACCTGTCCACGCAGGGTAATTTCACCCGTCATGGCCACGTCGGCGCGCACCGGAATCTGTGTCAGCGCCGAAACCAGGGCGGTGCACATGCCGATACCGGCACTTGGACCATCCTTGGGCGTAGCGCCTTCCGGCATGTGGATGTGGGTGTCGCGCTTCTCGTGGAAATCGGCCGGGATGCCCAGGCTTTTCGCACGGCTGCGGACAACGGTCTGCGCAGCGGTGATCGACTCGACCATCACATCGCCCAGGGAACCGGTCTTGATCAACTGGCCCTTGCCCGGAATCACAGCGGCTTCGATGGTCAGCAACTCGCCACCGACCTGGGTCCAGGCAAGGCCGGTTACCTGACCTACCTGATCCTGCTGCTCGGCCAGGCCGTAACGGAACTTGCGCACCCCGAGGAAGTGCTCCAGCTGCTCGCCAGTGACCTTGACGGCCACCTGCTTGAGCCCGGCATGCTCCTTGACCACCTTGCGGCAGATCTTCGCGATCTGGCGCTCCAGGCCCCGTACACCGGCTTCGCGGGTGTAGTAGCGGATGATGTCGCGAATCGCCGTGACGTCGACGTCCAGCTCACCCTTTTTCAGGCCGTTGGCCTTGATTTGCTTGGGCGTCAGGTACTTGACCGCGATGTTGATTTTTTCATCCTCGGTGTAACCCGGCAGACGAATGACTTCCATCCGGTCCAGCAGTGCTGGCGGGATGTTCATCGAGTTGGAGGTGCAGAGGAACATCACATCGGACAGGTCGTAGTCGACTTCCAGATAGTGATCGTTGAAGTTGTGGTTCTGCTCGGGATCGAGCACCTCCAGCAACGCCGAGGCCGGATCGCCACGCATGTCGCTGCCCATCTTGTCGATTTCATCGAGCAGGAACAGCGGGTTGCGCACGCCCACCTTGGTCATTTTCTGGATCAGGCGACCCGGCATCGAGCCGATGTAGGTGCGCCGGTGACCACGAATCTCGGCCTCGTCACGCACGCCGCCCAGGGCCATGCGCACGAACTTGCGGTTGGTGGCACTGGCAATCGATTCAGCCAGGGAGGTTTTACCCACACCCGGCGGCCCGACCAGACACAGCACAGGGCCGCGGATTTTCTTCACCCGTTTCTGCACGGCGAGGTACTCGAGGATGCGCTCCTTGACCTCTTCCAGACCGTAATGGTCGGCGTCGAGGATTTCCTCGGCCTTGGCCAGGTCCAGACGCACTTTGCTCTGGGCCTTCCACGGCACCTGCACCAGCCAGTCCAGGTAGGAACGCACGACGGTGGCTTCAGCCGACATCGGCGACATCTGCTTGAGCTTGTTCAGCTCAGCCTGGGCCTTGGCGTAGGCATCCTTGGGCAGGCCGGCGGCGTCGAGGCGCTTTTTCAGCTCTTCGACTTCGTTGTGACCTTCTTCGCTGTCGCCGAGCTCTTTCTGAATGGCCTTCATCTGCTCATTCAGGTAGTACTCGCGCTGACTGCGCTCCATCTGTTTTTTCACGCGACCGCGGATGCGCTTCTCGACCTGCAGCAAGTCGATTTCAGCATCCAGCAGCGCCATGACATGCTCGACTCGGGTAGCCAGGTCGAGGATCTCGAGAATTTCCTGCTTCTGCTCGATTTTCAGGGCCATGTGCGCGGCCATGGTGTCGACCAGGCGCCCCGGTTCATCGATGCTGTTGAGCGACGACAGGACCTCAGCGGGGACTTTTTTGCCCAGCTGAACATATTGCTCAAATTGTGACAGCAAGCTACGAACGAAGACTTCAGACTCGCGCTCGGCGGTCTGCGACTCGTCGATCAACGAAACTTCGGCGCGAATATGGCCGTCGACTTCATTGAAACGTTCTACCGCACCGCGCTGCTCACCCTCGACCAGCACCTTGACGGTGCCATCGGGCAGTTTGAGCAGTTGCAGGACGGTGGCAATGGTACCGACGCGGTACAGGGCGTCTTCGCCTGGATCGTCGTCAGCGGGGTTCTTCTGGGCAAGCAGAAGGATCTGCTTCTCGCCCGTCATTGCGGCCTCGAGGGCTTCGATGGACTTCTCGCGCCCCACGAACAGTGGGATAACCATGTGCGGATAGACGACGACATCGCGCAATGGCAAAAGAGGCAAGTCGAGGGTGGTCTTCATGATTTCGCCTCTACAGCGGCCTTGTGGCCGGAAACCGGTGGAATTTGAGCGTGGGTTTAATGTGGGGGCAGCCCCGCAAAAAAACAAGCTCTACGACAGGAAAAGCAAAGGGGCCCGAAGGCCCCTTGCTGATTCGAGCCGTTTGGAGGCTCAGACGTCAGGTGCAGCTTTGGCTTGCGGCTCACTGTTTTCGTAGATCAACAGTGGCTGCGAGGTGCCATCGATGACGCTCTCGTCGATCACCACCTTGCTGACATCCTTCTGCGAAGGAATCTCGTACATGGTGTCGAGCAGGATGCCTTCGAGGATCGAACGCAGGCCACGTGCACCGGTCTTGCGCTCCAGGGCCTTGCGGGCCACGGACTTGAGCGCATCGCTACGGAACTCGAGGTCGACGCCTTCCATTTCGAACAGCTTGGCATACTGCTTGGTGAGCGCGTTCTTCGGCTCGGTGAGAATCTGCATCAAGGCAGCTTCATCGAGCTCGTCGAGGGTAGCGAGCACCGGCAAACGACCGACGAACTCTGGAATCAGGCCGAACTTGACCAGATCGTCAGGCTCGACTTCACGCAGCGATTCGCCGACTTTCTTGCCTTCCTGCTTGCTGCGCACTTCGGCACCAAAGCCGATGCCGCCGCGGGTGGAACGGTTCTGGATGACCTTTTCCAGGCCAGAGAACGCACCGCCACAGATAAACAGGATGTTGCGCGTATCGACCTGCAGGAATTCCTGCTGCGGGTGCTTGCGGCCACCTTGCGGCGGAACCGAGGCAACCGTGCCTTCGATCAGCTTGAGCAACGCCTGCTGCACGCCCTCACCCGAAACGTCACGGGTAATGGACGGGTTGTCCGACTTGCGCGAGATCTTGTCGATTTCGTCGATGTAGACAATGCCCATCTGGGCCTTTTCCACGTCGTAGTCGCACTTTTGCAGCAGCTTTTGAATGATGTTCTCGACGTCTTCACCCACATAACCGGCTTCGGTCAGGGTGGTGGCATCGGCGATGGTGAACGGGACATTCAACAGACGCGCGAGGGTTTCGGCGAGCAGGGTTTTACCCGAGCCCGTCGGACCGATCAGCAGGATGTTACTCTTGCCGAGCTCGACATCGTCGTTCTTCTTGTCGCGTTGGTTCAGGCGCTTGTAGTGGTTGTACACCGCTACCGCCAGTACCTTTTTCGCACGCTCCTGACCGATGACATACTGGTCCAGGATGGTGCTGATTTCTTTCGGCGAAGGCAGTTTATGCGCGCTGCTTTCGGCCTGGGCTTCCTGCACCTCCTCACGGATGATGTCATTGCACAGGTCGACGCACTCGTCGCAGATAAATACCGAGGGGCCGGCAATCAACTTGCGCACTTCATGCTGGCTTTTGCCGCAGAAGGAGCAATAGAGCAATTTGCCGTTGTCCTCGCCGTTACGGGTGTCAGTCATTCGATCGATCCAATCCGGTAGGCTTGCAACACAAGATGAAGGCAAATGCGGGCTTTTTCAAGTCCACAGGTGGCGGGAAAACCCGACCACCTGCTTTGACACCTTGATCAGACAGCCATTTGACGCTTTTCGTGTACCGAGTCGATCAGACCGTACTCGGCGGCACGTTGTGCGCTCATGAAGTTGTCACGCTCGGTGTCGCGCTTGATGGTTTCGAGGTCCTGGCCGGTGTGGTAGGCCAGCAGCTCGTTCAAACGCGACTTGATGGAAAGGATTTCCTTGGCGTGGATTTCGATGTCCGTCGCCTGGCCCTGGAAACCGCCCAGCGGCTGGTGAATCATTACGCGCGAGTTTGGCAGGCAGTGACGCTTGCCCTTGGCACCGGCAGCCAGCAGGAATGCGCCCATGGAGCACGCCTGACCGATGCAGGTGGTGGACACGTCTGGCTTGATGAACTGCATGGTGTCGTAGATCGACATGCCCGCAGTCACCGAACCACCCGGCGAGTTGATGTAGAGATGGATATCCTTGTCCGGGTTTTCCGCTTCAAGGAACAGCAACTGCGCCGCGATCAGGTTGGCCATGTAGTCCTCTACCGGGCCGACCAGAAAGATCACCCGCTCCTTCAAAAGGCGCGAGTAGATGTCGTAGGCACGTTCGCCACGAGCGGATTGCTCGATAACCATCGGGACCAGGCCGCCTGCGGCCTGGATGTCAGAGCTCTGCTGATAATAAGAATTGCGGGACATGTCCTGCACTCACTCCCAAATAGTCATGTCTTGAATACGCACAAGCCAGCTCGAAGGCTGGCTTGTGGTGTTTTTCCTACGAGAGAAACAATCAGTCAGCGGCAGGAGCCTGCACTGGCTTGATGGCTTCTTCGTACGAGACCGATTTATCGGTCACAGTCGCTTTCTGCAGAACAGTATCCACAACTTGTTCTTCCAGCACAACCGAACGCACTTCGTTCAGTTGCTGGTCGTTCTTGTAGTACCAGGCCACGACCTGCTCAGGCTCTTGGTAAGCCGAAGCCATTTCCTGGATCATTTCGCGAACGCGGTCTTCGTCTGGCTTCAGGTCGTTTTGCTTGACCACTTCAGCAACGATCAGGCCCAGCACAACGCGACGCTTGGCTTGTTCTTCGAACAGCTCAGCCGGCAGTTGCTCAGGCTTGATGTTGCCACCGAACTGCTGAACGGCTTGAACGCGCAGGCGGTTCACTTCGTTTTCCAGCAGTGCTTTTGGCACTTCGATCGGGTTGGCAGCCAGCAGGCCGTCCATTACCTGGTTCTTGACCTTGGTCTTGATGGCCTGACGCAGTTCACGCTCCATGTTCTTGCGAACTTCGGTGCGGAAACCTTCCAGCGAAGCTTCCTTGATGCCGAACTGGGCGAAGAACTCTTCGGTCAGCTCAGGCAGCTTAGGCTCGGAAACGCTGTTGACGGTAACGGTGAACTCGGCGGCTTTGCCAGCCAGGTCCAGGTTCTGGTAGTCCTCAGGGAAGGACAGGTTCAGAACCCGCTCTTCACCGGCTTTGGCGCCAACCAGGCCTTCTTCGAAGCCCGGGATCATGCGGCCGGAACCCAGTACCAGCTGGGTGCCTTTGGCCGAACCACCTGCGAACACTTCACCGTCGACCTTGCCGACGAAATCGATGTTCAGCTGGTCTTCGTTCTGGGCAGCGCGCTCAACGGCTTCAAAGCGGACGTTCTGCTTGCGCAGGACTTCCAGCATGTTGTCCAGGTCGGCATCAGCCACTTCGGCGCTCAGGCGCTCGACAGCGATCGAGTCGAAACCGGCAACGGTGAACTCAGGGAACACTTCGAAGGTGGCAACGTATTCCAGGTCCTTGCCTTTTTCGAACGATTTTGGCTCGACGGCAGGAGCGCCAGCCGGGTTCAGCTTCTGCTCAACCACAGCTTCGTAGAAGGAAGCCTGAACCAGATCGCCGAAGGCTTCCTGGCGGGCTGCGTCTTCGTAACGCTGACGGATCACGCTCATCGGCACTTTGCCAGGACGGAAGCCTGGAACCTTGGCGCGACGGGCAGTCTGTTGCAGACGCTTGTTGACTTCGGTCTCGACGCGCTCTGCCGGAACGGCGATGGTCATGCGACGCTCGAGAGCAGAAGTATTTTCAACAGAAACTTGCATGGATATTCCTCGTTGCACAGACGTTAGCCGGCGATACCCGACTCCAGAATCAAGGGCAAGCATTCTAGTGGCTCAAAGGCCAGAAGTCACCCCGTTCAAGACGACGGGAAAGTACGCCGGTCCATTTCATTTACAACCCCCGGCCAAAACCCTGTCCGGAGGTGCTCAAGACCCGCTACCCAGGGCCCGGGAGCCACCTTTCGATCAAGGTGACGACCCCGCTCTCGGGTAGCCAGAAAAACTTGTCAAAACACTACAAAACCGGGGCTGACCGTCAGGGGGCCGTGCCATCGATCTCATTGATACTGCAATATTCTTCCCATTCCATGCCCAGCGCTTCAGCGACCTGCCGATGCACTTCAAGGCGCATGGCCTGGAGTTCCGCGTCGGAGCTGGCGATCAGTTGCAGGGTCAATTCCCAGGGTTCAAGCCCCTGTTCCTGCGCGGCATCCTCGAACGCCCATTCGATCTGTTGCTGCTGCTCATGGGCGCTGAGCCCGGCAATTTCTTCCAGTAGCTGCGGATTGGCGGCGGCGAAGCGCTGCAGCGCGCTGGCCTGGCGTTCTTTTGAAATCATCAAGCGGTCCTCACTACCTTGCCGTTGGCCACGGCCTCAACCGGCTGAAATCTATCAGCTTTTATGTAGTTGTCACCAGTGCACCGCAAGCAAGTCAACGTTGAACACCGGACTTCCACTGGAAAATGCCGTTCATTATATGGGACACCCGCATTTGAGCATTAGGCATTGCTGCTTTGGCGCCGGAAATGGGATGATTCGTAATTGCAATGAATTCTCATTAAAGGCCGCTCCGTGTCCTCCACCCTTCTCCTCGCCGAAGACGATCCGCACCTGCGTCATGATCTGCAACGCCACTTCCAGCACCGCGGCTTCAGCGTCACTGCCTGCGAAAACGGTACGCAGGCCCTGAACGCCCTGCACCACTGCCGTTTTGACCTGCTCCTGCTGGATATCATGCTGCCTGGCGTAGACGGCCTCAGCCTGCTGGACGAGCTGCGCCGCCATCAGGCGGTTCCGGTGATGCTGATGTCGGCCCTGGGTGCGGAGCAGGACCGCATCAGCGGATTCACCCGCGGCGCTGACGACTATTTACCCAAGCCGTTCAGCCTGGCCGAGCTCGATGCGCGGGTCGATGCCCTGCTGCGACGCGTGGCACTCGACCGGCGCCAGACCGAAGCCCGCAACGAAGGCGACCTGACCCTCGACCAGCATGCCCAGGATGTCGCTCACCTCGGCCGCAACGCCGGGCTCACCGGCTCCGAATACCGCTTGTTCGCCACGCTGCGCGCCCACCCCGGCGAAGCCCTGAGCAAGGCGTTCCTGTACCAGACGGTGCTGCACCGCGCGTTCACGCGCCTTGATCGCGGCCTGGACGTGCATGTATGCAACCTGCGCCGCAAACTTGCCAGCATTGGCGCGCAGCACCTGCAGATCCAGGCTGTGCGCGGCCAGGGCTACATCCTGGTCGACACGGAAAGCCCTTGATGCGTCGTCACCCGCTGCTGTGGAAACTGGCCGCGCTGCAGGTCGGCTTTTGCCTGCTGCTGACCTGGCTGATCTGGACCTGGGGCCTGTCCGTTGAACGCAGCACCTACTTCCTCAGCCAGGCCGAACAACTGCACCTGGCGCGCTACGCGCAACAAGCTGAAGCGGCCTGGCGACGGGGCGGCGCTGCGGGCGCCGAGGCGTATCGACGTCAACTGGAGTCGGACGAAAACACCTGGGTTGCCCTCATAGGCCCACGCCTGGAGAGCCTCGGTAGCACGCCGCTAAGCGCTGAAGAAGCCAGCCACCTGACGTTCATGCGTAAACTCGACTGGCCGATGAGTCGCCGCCTGCAGGATGAACTGCCTTACGTCAGCATTGCCTTTCCCGAGCATCCGGAGGACGGACGCCTGGTCATTCAATTGCCCGAGCACCTGCTGCCCACCGGCCTGACACCCTGGACCCACATCATCACCCACGGTGTAGCACCCACCTTGCTTGCCCTGTTGCTGGGCCTGGCCCTCTACCGGCAACTGGTGGTCCCGCTCAACCGCTTGCGCGACCGCGCCGATGCCCTGCGGGCCGACAACCTCGACAGCCCCGGCCTGCCCTTGCAGGAGCGGCGTGACGAACTGGGCGAGCTGGCGCAGGCGTTCGAACACATGGCTGACCGCCTGCGCCAGAGCCTGGAGCAACAGCGCCTGCTGCTGCGCACCTTGTCTCACGAATTGCGCACGCCGCTGGCACGGCTGCGCATCGCCCATGACAGCAACCTTGCACCCGAGCAGCTGCGCGAACGCCTGGGGCGCGAGGTGGACGACATGCAAAAGCTGCTGGTAGACACCCTCGACCTGGCCTGGATGGACACCGAGCAACCGCAGCTGCCCACCGAACCGGTCCTGGTGCTGTCCGTCTGGGAAGCGCTGTGCGAAGACGCCTGCTTTGAAAGCGGCTGGGCGCCGACCCAACTGCCCTGCTCGCTGGGTACCGACTGCGCAGTGCGCGCTCACCTCGACAGCCTGGCCCAGGCACTGGAAAACCTGCTGCGCAACGCTGTCCGCCATTCACCACGCGGCGGCGTGATAACCCTGGACGGGCAGCGCGAGGGCGATTACTGGCACCTGCGTCTGCACGACCAGGGCCCAGGCGTGCCCGAGGCCGACCTCGAACGCATCTTCAAGCCTTACCAGCGTTTACCCGAAAGCGGCGCCGGTTTCGGCCTGGGGCTGGCCATCGCCCGTCGCGCCATCGAACTGCAAGGAGGCCGCCTGTGGGCCAGCAACGCCCAGCCGGGATTGTGCCTGCACATCGTGCTGCCAACGGCGAGGAATGTTTAGAAAGTTAATGAGCTTTACTCTCAATTAAGAGTATTTATCATCTACGACCTCTTACCTTCCGCATGCTGTTCCGGAGATCGAAGATGTCGTCCCGCCCCTTGTCCTTCGCCCCTTACCTGCTGCTGTCCAGCTGTTTGCTGGCCAGCGCCGTGCAGGCTGCCACCACCCAACCAGAGCCCATCGAACTGGAAAGCCAGTCGGTCGTGGCCACGGCGCTGGAGGAGACCAAACAGGCACCCGGCGTCTCGGTGATCACCGCTGAAGACATCAAGAAGCGCCCCCCGGCCAACGACTTGTCGCAGATCATCCGGACCATGCCCGGTGTCAACCTGACGGGGAACTCCACCAGCGGTCAACGCGGCAACAACCGGCAAATCGATATTCGTGGCATGGGTCCGGAGAACACCCTGATTCTGGTCGACGGCAAGCCGGTCAGCAGCCGCAGTTCGGTGCGCTACGGCTGGCGCGGTGAGCGCGACTCGCGCGGCGACACCAACTGGGTCCCGGCCGACCAGGTCGAGCGCATTGAGGTCATCCGCGGCCCGGCAGCAGCTCGCTACGGCTCGGGTGCCATGGGCGGGGTGGTGAACATCATCACCAAGCAGGCCAGCCCCGAAACCCACGGCAACGTCACGGTTTATCAGAACTTTCCCCAGCACGGTGACGAAGGCGCTACCAAGCGCATGACGTTCGGTCTCAGCGGCCCGCTCACCGACACTCTCAGCTTCCGCGCCTACGGTAACGTGGCCAAGACCGATGCCGACGACTGGGATATCAACCAGGGGCATGAATCTGTGCGCACCGGCAACCAGGCCGGCACCCTTCCCGCCGGGCGCGAAGGCGTGCGCAACAAAGACCTGAATGGCCAACTGACCTGGCGCCTGAGCCCGGAACAGACCCTGTCGCTCGAGGCCGGCTTCAGTCGCCAGGGCAACATCTACACCGGCGACACACAGAACACCAACTCCAATGCCAATGTAAAAAGCATGCTCGGCAAGGAGACCAACCGCCTGTACCGCGAGTCCTATGCACTGACCCACAACGGCGACTGGGACTTCGGCAGTTCCATGGCCTATCTGCAATACGAAAAGACCCGCAATTCGCGGATCAACGAAGGCTTGGCCGGCGGCACCGAGGGCATCTTCAGCAGCGTCGACTTCTACACCTCGACCTTGCGAGACCTCACCGCGCATGGCGAACTCAACCTGCCGCTGCATGCCTGGCGTGACCAGACCCTGACTCTAGGCGCCGAGTGGAGCCAGCAAAAGCTCGACGACCCCAGCGCCAACACCCAGACCACCAGCGAAGGCGGTGCCGTGGATGGCCTGGACAGCACTGGCCGCGACACCACCTCTCAAGCCCAGATTGTCTCGCTGTTCGCCGAAGACAACATCGAGCTGATGCCCGGCACCATGCTCACGCCGGCCTTGCGTTTCGACCATCACAGCATTGTCGGTGACAACTGGAGCCCATCGCTCAACCTGTCACATGCACTGACCAACACGATCACCCTCAAGGCCGGCATCGCCCGCGCCTACAAAGCGCCCAACCTGTATCAACTCAATCCTGATTACCTGCTCTACAGCCGCGGCCAGGGCTGTTATGGCCAGAGCACCAGTTGCTACCTGCAAGGCAATGAAAACCTCGAAGCCGAGACCAGCATCAATAAAGAGCTGGGCATCGAGTTCAAGAACAATGGCTGGGTCGCGGGCATTACGTACTTTCGCAATGACTACAAGAACAAGATCGACTCGGGCCTGAGCCCCATCGGCAATGCCTCAGGCGGCACCGGCAGCTATGTCAACTCATCGATCTACCAATGGGAAAACATTCCCAAGGCGCTGGTAGAAGGCCTGGAAGGAACGCTGACCATCCCGCTGAGCGAGCAACTGACCTGGAACAACAACCTGACCTACATGCTCGAGTCGAAGAACAAGACCACTGGCGAAACGCTCTCGGTGACGCCGGACTACACCCTGAACTCGATGCTCGACTGGCAGGCCAGGGACGACCTTTCGCTGCAACTGAGCGTTGCCTGGTACGGCAAGCAAACGCCGAAAAAATACGATTACCACGGTGATCGCGTGACGGGCAGCGCAAACGATCAACTTTCCCCCTATGCTTTGGTCGGCATAAGTGGTACCTACACGATAACCAAAAACCTGAGCCTCACCACGGGGATGGACAATCTGTTTGACAAGCGCCTGTTTCGGGCGGGTAACGCCCAGGGTGTGAACGGTATCGAAGGGGCTGGCGCTGCCACGTACAACGAACCAGGTAGAACCCTCTACACCAGCCTGACTGCTTCCTTCTGACCGCGTGCCGCCGCCAGGTCCCACACCGGGCGGCGGCCACGCCCAGAAACCCTGACGAGAACACCCGATGAAAAACCGCTTCTTGGCATTAGCGTGGTTACTGGCCCTGGCAGCCCCGGGTATCAGCCTGGCGCAACCGGCACCGACGCAGCAGATGGACGCCAGCCTGCTGCAGCGTGAGGACCTTGCTTACTTCTTCACCACCCTGCAACTGAGTTCTGCCGATGGTAAACGCCACTATCAGCTGTGGGTGGGCAAGCCTGACCGCCCAGCCCCTCCCGCGGGCTACCCGGTGCTCTGGATGCTTGATGGCAATGCCGCTATCAGCGCCTTGAACGACGACCAGCTGCACACCCTCGCCGAAGGTCAGGCACCGCTGCTGGTGGCCGTCGGCTACCAGACCGATCAGCGCATCGAACGCAGCGCCCGAACCTACGACTACACCCCGAACCTGCCCGAGCAGCGCGAGCAGCTCGATCCACTGACAGGGCAACCCAGTGGGGGGGTGGATGCCTTTTTCGACCTGCTCAACCAACGCATGCGCCCGATGGTTGCCAACGTCGCGCCCATCGACAACAGCCGGCAGACACTCTGGGGCCACTCCTACGGTGGGCTGGCAGTGCTGCACGCGCTGTTCACACGCCCCGGCGAATTCAGCGACTACGCGGCGGCCAGCCCTTCATTGTGGTGGCACGACGGCGTAATCGTGAAAGAGGCGGCGGGACTGCAGCAGCGCCTGGGCAACAGCCGGCCACAGCTACTGGTGATGCGCGGCAGCGATGAACCCGCCCGCCCTCGCGAACCGAACAAAGGCGACACAGAACGCCCGGCACGCGAGCTGAGTGCAGACCTGGCGAAAGTCCCGGGGCTGCAAGTGACATTCAAACGCTTCGACGGGCTCGGCCATGGCCCCATGTTGCCCGCGTCACTGAAATGGGTGATCGACGGAATGTCCAGGTAGCTACCGGGCCACCCTACCCTTTGTTGCGGTCAGCGCGTTATGATCGCCGTAATCAAGGGAGAGCGTTTTATGAAGCAATGGATTGCAACACTGCTGCTGGCAGGTTTGACCGGATGCGGCACGATCAAAACCGTGACCAACGAAGCGGGGGCCGTGGATGACCTGGCCAGATGGGAATCGAACTGTCATTCGATACCCCGCGCCTACAGTGGCGTCGCCTATCAGTTCTGTAACTTCGACGGACCACCCCGGTCGGGCAGCCACTGGGCGCCAGCGCCAATCCTTCTGGACATGGCCGCCTCGGGCATAGCCGATACCCTCCTTATTCCCTATACCGGTTACCAGCAGTTCAAGCATGGCAATGTACCGGTGCGGCGGCTGGAATACTAAGGCCTGATCACCCAGCCGTTGGTCACCAACAGCCCCGCTTTTTGCTCCGAGGTTCAGACTTGATGTGCGACTCTAAATGGAGGCGTACGACAATGAGTACCACCTTACTGAGCGCGATGACTGCAGCACTGCTGACCGTAACCTGCCTGCCAGTGCTTGCAGACTCATCTGAACAGCTGAACCGGATCAGTACCACGAGTGAACCTGGCGACTTCCAGGCCATGACGACTTCGGTGTCAGCAACAGAGGGCAACGATGCTGCCGACAGCGCAACTGGTTACATCCAGGCAGTCGGTAGAAATGGTTCGCACTCGATGCATCCCAATGCGCCTGTACCCGTCGAGAAATTTGCTGACGATGGCGCACAGGGGCTAATGCAAACAGGCGATGAATAGCTTTCTGCTCCCTGGAGCAGCTGATATTACTGCGTGAGTGTCGAAGCCCGCAGCCGACAACTGCCGTTGCTGGCGTGACGACCGACCAGCATAACGCCCAAAATCCCGCTTAAGCGGGCTTCGATCACTCGCGAATCAGGACCATTGGCGCAGAAACGAAAAAAGCCGCACTAGGCGGCTTTTTCGAGGCTTTCATGCACTTCAGCAAAGTGCAGTGAAAGCTTGGATGGTGCGGACGAAGAGACTCGAACTCTTACAGCTTGCGCCGCTGGAACCTAAATCCAGTGTGTCTACCAATTTCACCACGTCCGCATGAAGCTTTTAAAGCAAAGGCGCCGGATTTTCATCGGGCGCCTTTTAGAATATGGGGTGGACGATGGGGATCGAACCCACGACAACAGGAGTCACAATCCTGTGCTCTACCAACTGAGCTACGCCCACCATATTGCATTTACCGCTTTACTTGTGCCTAAGCTGCCTATTGGCGCACCCGGCAGGACTCGAACCTGCGACCATCCGCTTAGAAGGCGGATGCTCTATCCAGCTGAGCTACGGGCGCATATTTAATCTGCTTTCTGTTACGATTACAAATTAACTTTTAGCCGTACCGAACAAGCTAACAAATCCGCTCATTCTGCCTGACCTTGCTAACCAGTGCTAGGCTCTGCCCGACAAGTGCGACGAATGTTATAGACGAGCGGAAAGGTCGTCAACTCTTTTTTGAAAAAAATTCATTTTATTTAAGGGGTTAGGGGAATACCCGGACCAAGCGCCTTTGCCCTCGGCCCCCTTCATGCGAGAATGCGCGCTCTTTTTATTCCCTCTCGATGGTTAATCACGCGTCATGACTGCACACCTTATTGACGGCAAGGCGATCGCCGCCAGCCTGCGCCAGCAGATCGCCCAACGTGTCGTGGAGCGTCGCCAGCAAGGCCTGCGTACTCCAGGCCTGGCGGTGATCCTGGTCGGCACCGACCCCGCGTCTCAAGTCTATGTCTCGCACAAGCGTAAAGACTGTGAAGAGGTCGGGTTTATCTCCCAGGCCTTCGACCTGCCCAGCGAGACCTCTCAACAGACCCTGACCGACCTGATCGACCGCCTCAATGATGATGCGAACATCGACGGCATCCTGCTGCAGCTGCCGCTGCCGGCGCACCTGGATGCCTCGCTGCTGCTGGAGCGCATCCGCCCGGACAAAGACGTCGACGGTTTCCACCCTTATAACGTCGGGCGCCTGGCCCAGCGTATCCCGCTGCTGCGCCCGTGCACGCCAAAAGGCATCATGACCCTGCTGGAAAGCACCGGTCAGGACCTGTACGGCATGAACGCCGTGGTGGTGGGCGCCTCGAACATCGTCGGTCGCCCGATGGCCATGGAGCTGCTGCTGGCCGGCTGCACCGTCACCGTCACCCACCGTTTCACCAAAGACCTGGCTGGCCACGTCGGCCGCGCCGACCTGGTGGTGGTTGCCGCTGGCAAGCCGGGCCTGGTCAAAGGTGAGTGGATCAAGGAAGGTGCCATCGTCATCGACGTCGGCATCAACCGTCAGGACGATGGCAAGCTGGTCGGTGACGTGGTCTACGAGACCGCCCTGCCCCGCGCCGGCTGGATCACCCCGGTGCCAGGCGGCGTCGGCCCGATGACCCGGGCTTGCCTGCTGGAGAACACCTTGTATGCGGCGGAAGAGCTGCACAAGTAAGCACCATTGGATTTAGATTCCAGCGGCGCATTAAAAACGGCACCTGTGTGGGTGCCGTTTTTTTGTGCCCGGCTGAAGGGCCTCATCGCTGGCAAGCCAGCTCCTACCTGGTTGCTCGCTACTTGCGTGCGGCTTCCCAAGACTTGAGCAGTTCGCTGTAGCTGACGGTCTCGCCCTTGGGCTTCTCGTTGGCCAGTTTCGGCTTCGGCGCCCCCGGCTGGTCGTACCAGTACTGGGCATCACGCTCCGGATTGAGCTTGGGGGCACAGGTGGCTTGCGCCTTGGACCGTTCCAACCGCTCGAGGATTTTGTCCTGGTCGCGTGCCAGACCATCCAGGGCCTCTTGCGGCGTCTTCTCGCCACTCGCCGCTTCGGCAATATGGCTCCACCACAACTGCGCCAGGCGCGGGTAGTCCGGTACGTTGGTGCCGGTCGGCGTCCACTGCACCCGCGCCGGGCTGCGGTAGAACTCCACCAGGCCGCCGAGCTTGGGCGCAAGATCGGTCATGGCCTGGGAGTTGATGTCCGACTCGCGAATCGGCGTCAGGCCAACGATGGTTTTCTTCAGTGAGACTGTCTTGGAGGTAACGAACTGGGCGTACAGCCAGGCCGCCAGGCGCTGTTTCTCAGGCGTCGACTTGAGGAAGGTCCAGGAGCCGGCATCCTGATACCCCAGTTTCATGCCCTCCTCCCAGTACGGGCCTTTCGGCGACGGCGCCATCCGCCACTTCGGCGTGCCATCGGCGTTCATCACCGGCAGGCCCGGTTTGGTCATGTCAGCGGTAAAGGCGGTGTACCAGAATATCTGCTGGGCGATGTTGCCCTGGGAAGGTACCGGACCAGACTCGGAGAAGGTCATCCCCTGTGCTTCCGGCGGTGCATAGGCGCGCATCCAGTCGACATATTTCTGCGTTGCGTAGACCGCCGCCGGGCCGTTGGTGTCGCCGCCACGGGTGACGCTGGAGCCCACCGGATGGCAGTCCTCGACGCGAATCCCCCACTCATCCACCGGCAAACCGTTGGGCAGGCCCTTGTCGCCGCCACCGGCCATGGAGAACCAGGCGTCGGTAAAACGCCAGCCCAGCGACGGATCTTTCTTGCCGTAGTCCATGTGCCCGTAGACGCGTTTTCCGTCGATCTCCTTGACGTCTTCGCTGAAGAATTTGGCAATGTCCTCATACGCCGACCAGTTGACCGGCACCCCGAGTTCGTAGCCGTACTTTTCCTTGAACTTGGCCTTCAGCTCCGGCCTGTCGAACCAGTCGGCCCGGAACCAGTACAGGTTGGCGAACTGCTGGTCAGGCAACTGGTAGATCTTGCCGTCTGGCGCGGTGGTAAAGGAGATACCGATGAAGTCCTTGATATCCAGTGTCGGCGAGGTGTAGTCCTTGCCTTCATTGGCCATGAGATCAGTGATCGACTCGGTCTTGCCATAGCGAAAGTGCGTGCCGATCAGGTCCGAGTCATTGACCCAGCCGTCATAGATGTTTTTGTCCGACTGCATCTGGGTCTGCAGCTTCTCCACCACGTCACCTTCCTGCAGCAGGTCGTGGGTCAGCTTGATTCCGGTAATTTCGCTGAACGCCTTGGCCAGCACCTTGGACTCATACTCATGGGTGGCGATGGTTTCCGACACCACGTTGATCTTCATTCCGCGAAAAGGCTCGGACGCTTTGATGAACCACTTCATTTCCTCAAGCTGTTGCTCCGGCGTCAGGGTCGAGGGCTTGAACTCGCTGCCGATCCATTTTTTCGCCGCGTCTTCATAGGCATCGGCCCAGGCGCTGGCGTGGAAACTGCCGAGCACGAGCAAGGCGGCCAGGGTCAAATGTCGCCGGTTTTTGTTGTTGTCGAACATCATGATCTCCCGATTGAGTATTCCCTTGGAGCCTGACCGAACCTGTTCGGCTAACCCCAGCGCATCACCACCAACAGCCACACCACCGACAGCAGCGAGGCCACCCAGAGATTCCAGTCGCTGACCCCGATGACCAGCAGGTGCAGATAGGCACTGACCAGAAGCCCGATGAACAACCGGTCGCCGCGGGTCGTGGCAATCGGCAGAAAGCCGCGGCGCGCTACGCACGGCCGGCGCAATTCGAACAGTGTCATACCCACCAGCAGCAAGCCGATTACGGTGAAGAACAAGGCCGTCGGCAGGGTCCAGGCCATCCAGTCCATTGCGCGCCTCCTCAGACCCGGCCGAGGGCAAAGCCCTTGGCCACATGGTTGCGGACAAACCAGATCACCAGCATGCCCGGCAGGATGGTCAGCACCCCGGCAGCCGCCAGTACGCCCCAGTCGATGCCCGAAGCCGACACCGTACGGGTCATCACTGCCGCGATGGGCTTGGCATTGACCGAGGTGAGGGTGCGCGCCAGCAGCAGCTCGACCCAGGAAAACATGAAGCAGAAGAACGCCGTGACGCCGATGCCCGAGCCAATCAGTGGCACAAAAATCTTCACGAAGAACCGCGGGAAGCTGTAGCCATCGATGTAGGCGGTTTCATCGATTTCCTTCGGCACACCTGACATGAAGCCCTCCAGAATCCAGACCGCCAACGGCACGTTGAACAGGCAGTGCGCCAGCGCCACGGCGATGTGGGTGTCGAACAGGCCGATGGACGAATACAGCTGGAAGAATGGCAACAAAAACACCGCCGGCGGCGCCATGCGGTTGGTCAGCAGCCAGAAGAACAGGTGCTTGTCGCCCAGAAAGCGGTAGCGCGAAAACGCGTAAGCCGCAGGCAACGCCACACTGAGGGAAATCACCGTGTTCAGGCAGACGTAGTACAGCGAGTTGATGTAGCCGGTGTACCAGCTGGGGTCAGTGAAAATCACCCGGTAGTTGTCGAAAGTGAAATCCTGCGGCCACAGGGTCAGGCCGCCGAGAATTTCTGTGTTGCTCTTGAACGACATGTTCAAAAGCCAGTAGATCGGCACCAGCAAAAACAGGATATACAGCAACAGGGGCAGCGTCTTGCGCGGGTTCATGACCGCCCTCCTAGTCTTTGTCGGCATGGGTCATGGCGGTATAGAACAGCCACGACACCAGCAGGATGATGAGGAAGTACACCAGCGAAAACGCCGCGGCCGGCCCCAGGTCGAACTGCCCGACCGCCATCTGGGTCAGGGTCTGACTGAGGAAGGTGGTGGCATTGCCCGGCCCGCCACCGGTCAGCACAAAGGGCTCGGTGTAGATCATGAAGCTGTCCATGAAGCGCAACATCACGGCAATCAGCAACACGTTCTTCATCTTCGGCAACTGGATGTGCCGGAACACCGCCCAGGGCGACGCACGATCGATTCGCGCCGCCTGGTAATAGACATCCGGGATCGCCCGCAGGCCCGAGTAACACAGCAACGCCACCAGCGACGTCCAGTGCCAGACATCCATCACCAGCACCGTGACCCAGGCGTCCATGGTGTTGGCCGCATAGTTGTAGCTGATGCCCAGCCGGTTCAGCGAGGCCCCGAGCAGGCCGATGTCAGCTCGACCGAAAATCTGCCAGATGGTACCGACCACATTCCAAGGAATCAGCAGCGGAATGGCCATGACGATCAGGCACAGTGACGACCAGCGTCCCTTGGTCGGCATGGTCAGGGCAATGGCGATGCCCAGCGGTATCTCGATCAGCAACACACAGCCCGAATACACGAACTGGCGCAGCAAGGAGTCGTGCAGGCGAGGATCCTGCAGCACCTGGCGATACCAGTCGGCACCGACGAAGTAGCGGCTGGATTGGTCGAAAATGTCCTGCACCGAATAGTTGACCACGGTCATCATCGGTATCACCGCACTGAACGCCACCAGCAGGAACACCGGCAGCACCAGCCACCAGGCCTTGTTGTTGGGCACCTTGTTCATGGTGCGGCCTCCAGCAGGACGTCGTCGGCGTACAGCATCAGCCACTGCGTCGGGAAACTGATCCAGGCCTGCTCTTGCGGCACTACGCGATCTTCACCCAGGCGCACCTTGAGGGCCGCACCGTCCAGGTCCAGCGTCAGGATGCGGTAGGTGCCGAGGTCCTCGACATCCACCACCCGGACATTGAAGGCATCATCGAACGGCGCCTCGCGCAACTGCACGAACTCGGGGCGGATACCAACCTGCAAGCGCGTAGCCGGTGTCTCTGCCAGTCGCACCTGTAGCGCCGCTGGCAACGGCAGGTGAACCCCGGCGAAACCGACGCCGCCGGGTTGCGGCTGCACATCGATCAGGTTCATCCCTGGACTACCGATGAAATAGCCGACAAAGGTGTGCCGCGGCCGCTCGAACAACTCCCGCGGTGTGCCGAACTGGACGATCTGCCCGCCGTACATCACCGCGATCTTGTCGGCGAAGGTCGAGGCCTCCAGCTGATCGTGGGTCACGTAAATCATGGTGATATTGAACTGCTCGTGAATCTGTTTGAGCTTGCGTCGCAGCTTCCACTTCAGGTGCGGGTCGATCACTGTCAGCGGCTCGTCAAAGAGGATCGCCGAAACGTCGTCACGCACCAGTCCACGGCCCATGGAGACTTTCTGTTTTTCATCGGCACTGAGATTGCGCGCCTTCTTTTTCAACGCCGGGCCGAGTTCGAGCACCTCGGCGATCTCTTCCACCTTGCTGCGTACCCGTGTCTCGTCCATTCCCTGATTGCGCAAGGGAAAGGCCAGGTTGTCGAACACCGTCATGGTGTCGTAGACCACCGGAAACTGGAAAACCTGGGCGATGTTGCGTGCCTGCGGTGACAGCGCGTTGACCACCTTGCCATCGAAGAGCACCTGGCCCTGTGAAGGGCTGAGCAGCCCGGAAATGATGTTGAGCAACGTCGACTTGCCGCATCCCGAGGGCCCGAGCAAGGCATAGGCGCCGCCCTGGGCCCAGACATGCTCCAGCTCACGCAAGGCATAGTCATCGGCACTTCCGGGCGTGCGGCTGTAGCTGTGGGCCAGTTGCTGCAGACGAATCTCGGCCATCAGGCGACCCTCGCTTCACGCGCGCCCGGCGCCTGCACCAGCACGCCGGCACTGTCGAAGACAAACAGCTTGTGGGTCGGAATAAACACGCGGATCGCTGCATCGACGTGATACTCGTGCACGCCGGACAGGTGCAGGATGATGCGAAAGTGCTCGTTGCGCACATGCAGGAAGGTTTCCGAACCGCTGATTTCCGCCAGCTCCACCAGCACCGCCAGCTCAAGGTCATCGTCGTTCGACGGCACCAGGCTGATATGGCTGGGGCGCACACCGAAGCGGTACTCGCCGTCGCCGATGCGGCGCAGGTCGGCGTTCATGGCGAAGTGCACCGCCCCGGCGAAACTCACTTCATTGCCACTGATGCGCCCGGCAATCAGGTTGATCGGCGGCTCGGAAAACAGCTCGGCCGCCAGCACCGTGCGCGGCTGGTGATAGACCTGAGCGGTCGCACCGCTTTGCACGATGCAGCCTTCATGAAGAATGGTGGTGGTACCGCCCAGCGCCAGGGCCTCATTCGGCTCGGTGGTGGCATAAACGGCGATGCAGTGCCGGGACGCGAACAGCTCGCGCATCTCCTGGCGCAGTTCTTCGCGCAGCTTGTAGTCAAGGTTGACCAGCGGCTCATCGAAGAGGATCAGCTCGGCGTCCTTGACCAGCGCCCGGGCCATTGCCGTGCGCTGCTGCTGGCCGCCGGACAGTTCCAGCGGCAGGCGCTGCAGAAAGGGTTCGATGCGGAGCATTTGCGCCGTCTGATGCACTTTGTGCCGGATCTCTTGCTCGCCCATGCGCGCCTGACGAAGCGGTGAAGCGATGTTCTCGTAGACACTGAGGGTCGGGTAATTGATGAACTGCTGATAGACCATCGACACATTGCGCTGACGCACCGGCAAGCCGGTGACATCGACACCGTTCATCAACACCCGCCCTTGGTCAGGGCGATCCAGCCCGGCCATCAGGCGCATCAGGCTGGTTTTGCCAGACAACGTGCGGCCGAGCAGGACATTGAACGAGCCCGGCTCGAAACTGAGGCTGGCATCGACTATCCAGCGCTGGTTATCGACGGTGCGACTGACATGCTCCAGGGTAAGCGACATGGGGCGGCCCTGATTGTTGTGATCGGACAGGCCTTCGCTGTAGAGCCAGATTCGTGCCATCGCCGACCGCCAGATCCAAGTGCTTGTCGCGGCGCTGTTTTTTCATTTACTGCGTCCAGTAGCGGTTCATTGCTGAACACAAATGAACAGTAACTGCTGAACACTTGAACAGCCCCGGCATTGACAATGAACAGGACTGAACAACACTGGATCACACAAAAACGACAACGCTGGCAGAGGAAACGCCCATGGCCGTCTCCATTGCGTCTCATGCCCAACTGATCCAGGCCTCCTGGGCGCGCTGCCGTGACTACGGTCTCGAGCCCCAGTCAGCACCCGACTTCGGTGAACTCTCCGCCCCCCGCCTCTGCGAACTGCTCGAGCGCCAGCACGCCCTCATGCGCACCACGGGTGATGAGGTGATCCCGCAGTTCAATCACCTGCTGGGCAACTCCAGCTTCCTGATCATGCTCAGCGATGACCAGGGCCAGCTTCTGCAAACCTGGGGCACCCGCCGCTTCATCGACCCACGCCAGCAACATGGTTTCGTCGCCGGCGCCCGCTGGCTAGAGCACGGGGTAGGCACCAATGCCATCGGCACCGCCCTGGCCTGCAGTGAAGCGGTGCATGTGGGGCAGGATGAACACTTCCTCAAGCGCAACCGCTACATGGCCAGTGCCGCCGCGCCGTTGTTTGACGCAGAACGCCGCCTGATCGGCGTGCTGGACGTGTCCAGCGACAGCTACCTGCCCGCCTCGCAAACCCTGGGCATGGTGCGGATGATGAGCCAGAGCCTGGAGAACCGCCTGATCATCGCGCGGTACGCCGGACAATACCGTCAGTTGAGTTTCAATACCGGCTCGAACAATCTCGACAGCCAGTGGGCCGGGCTGCTGATGTTCGATGACCGTGGCCGCATCCTCGCCGCCAATCGCCGGGCGGACAGCCTGCTCGGTCAGCCCGCCCTGCACCACAGCCTTGAACAACTGTTCCAGACGCCACTCGCGGCGCTGCTGCAGCATGCCGCCGGACGGCCCTTTGCCGTCCAGGTGACTGGGCGCAACCGCTTTCACTGCTTGTTGCATGAACCGCTGACCAGCCCGTCGACAGCAAGCAGTCAACCGGCCTCCGACTGCGACCCACGGATAACCAAGGCCCTGCGCCAGGCCGGGTTGCTGCTGGAAAAAGACATCCCGGTGTTGGTCCAGGGCGAGACCGGGGTTGGCAAGGAGGTTTTCGTCAAGGCCCTGCATGACGCCAGCAGTCGTCGCAGCCAGCCGTTGATAGCGGTGAACTGTGCATCGATTCCTGCCGAACTGGTGGAATCGGAGCTGTTCGGCTACGAGAAAGGCGCGTTCACCGGCGCCCACCACAAGGGCAATCCCGGCCTGATCCGCAAGGCCGACCAGGGCATTCTCTTTCTCGACGAGATCGGCGACATGCCGCTTTCGACCCAGGCTCGCCTGCTGCGCTTTCTTCAGGAGCGCAGCATCCAGCCACTGGGCAGCGCCGAGCCGGTGCCGGTGGACATCCGCGTGCTTTCCGCCACTCACCAGAACCTGCCCGAACTGGTACGCCTGGGTCGTTTTCGCGAAGACCTTTACTACCGTATAGCAGGGCTTAGCCTGACCTTGCCGCCGCTGCGCGAACGCAATGATCGCCTGGCGCTGATCGAGCACATCCACCAGCATTATCGCGACGCCGAATCACCGCCCCATCTGGACAGCAAGGTCCTGCTGCAGCTTTTGCAGCACCCGTGGCCGGGAAACCTGCGCCAGCTGTCCACCACCCTGCAGGTAGCGTTGGCCCTGGCGGGAAAACAGGCTATTGCACTGGAACACCTGCCCGAAAGCTTCTTCGTTGAACTGCCTGCCCCGGTAGTGACTACCCCCACAACACCTGAAGTACCTGATAATCCGGACCTCAACTTGCGCCTGCAGGCGCTCAAGGGCAACGTTTCGGCCCTCGCCCGCGACCTCGGCATCAGCCGTACCACGCTCTATAAACGCCTGCAGACGCAAGGACCGGTCAACGGCTGAAGCATCGCCCCGCCAGACAGCCGATTCTGCTGTTACAGCATCCTTTTCAGCTTAACCGGCTGTGTTCCCACCCTACTTCAGCCCAGACGGCTCCTGACTTTCATCGACAATAAAGACACTGCAACTGGATGCAGGCTACCTCGATGCCAATAACAAAGGAGTTCATCATGACCCGCTATATCGATGTGACCGACCTCAGCCGCCTGGTTGCGCTCAAAGGGTTAAGTACCTGCATCAGCGAAATGGCCGAGTACATCCGTGAAGACTACCTGCGCTGGAACGACTTCGAGAAATGCCCGCGCCTGGCCAACCATTCGCCCGATGGCGTGATCGAGTTGATGCCGGTCTCCGACGCAAACCTGTACGCCTTCAAGTACGTCAACGGCCACCCGAAGAATACCCAGCGCGGCATGCTGACGGTCATGGCCTTCGGCGCTCTCGGTGATGTCGATACCGGCGCGCCAGTACTGCTCAGCGAAATGACCCTGACCACGGCGATCCGCACTGCCGCCACCTCGACCCTGGCTGCGCGCTACCTGGCCCGGCCGGACAGCCGGCGCATGGCGCTGATCGGCAACGGCTCGCAAAGCGAATTCCAGGCCCTGGCCTTCCATACCCTGCTGGGCATCAATGAGATCTGCCTGTACGACCTGGACCCCAAAGCCAGCGCCAAGCTTGTGGCCAACCTCAGTGCGTTCCCACAACTGCAGGTGACCGTTGCCCGCTCCGTGGCCGAGGCCGTACGCGGCGCCGATATCGTCACCACGGTGACCGCCGACAAGGCCTACGCAACGATTCTGACGCCAGACATGATCGAACCCGGCATGCACCTCAATGCCGTTGGCGGCGACTGCCCGGGCAAGACTGAACTGCACCGCGAGGTGGTCGAACGCGCTCGCGTGATCGTCGAGTACGAACCACAAAGCCGAATCGAGGGCGAGATCCAGCAGATGCCTGCCGACTCGCCGACCACCGAGTTCTGGCAAGTGCTCAGCGGCCAGGCACCAGGCCGCGAAAGCGCCGAGCAGGTCACCCTGTTCGACTCGGTTGGCTTTGCCCTGGAAGACTACTCGGCACTGCGCTATGTGCTGGATGTCGCCAAGGCGCTCGACATCGGTCACGAGGCGGCACTTGTACCGGACCTCAGCAACCCCAAAGACCTGTTCTCCCTGTTGCGCCAGCCGCTGGCCCAGGCCCAGAAAAAAAGCGCCTGACCACCCGCATATCCGCCGCGCCCAGGCGCGGCGGAGCACCTTGCCCTTCCCCTAATTCCTGCAGGTGATCACACCGTGCCCAGGTGCTGACCACAAAACCGATCAACCGAGCACTCAAGGCAGTACAGACGTTGATCGTGTAAGGTCGTACCATGTTCAAGGTCTCCCTTGAATACGTTTAAAGTGAAGCCGAACCTGTATGGATACCAAGTTCAATAGCCCACACGCCGCGCCTCATCTGGACCGGATCGACGAAGCAATCATCGATGTGCTGCGCCATGATGGACGCATCACCTACGAGAAGCTTTCCTCGCTGGTACACCTCACACCTCGCCCCTGCCTTGAGCGGGTGCGCAAGCTGGAACGCAACGGCATCATCCGCGGCTACAGCGCAATCATCGACGAGCAGCGAGTAGCGCCGGGACTGTCACTGCTGGTGCTGGTGGCATTGTCCAACCAGAGCGGGCGGGCGTCGCAAAAAGCCTTTGAAGCCTGTGTGCGCGATTGCCCGCAGGTATTGGACTGCCAGTTGATCAGCGGCCATTTCGACTACAGCCTGCGCATGCGCTGCCGCGACATGGAGCACTACCGGGTGTTGACCGAAACCTGGATGAACAACGACGAGTTGCACATAGACAAGCTGGTCGCCCACCCGGAGCTGGCGGTGGTCAAGCACGCCGCCCCGCAACGCTGAATCAGCCCCGCGAGTCGGTTCGCGGCGGTGCCGATTCGCTGCGCGACCAGTCCAGCAACAAACTGTACGCCACGGCCAGCAAGGTCGGACCGATGAACAGGCCAATAAAGCCAAAGGCCAGCAAGCCACCGAACACCCCCAGCAGCACGATCACCAGCGGCAGGTTGCCGCCCCGGCTGATCAGGTAGGGTTTGAGCACGTTGTCGACGCCGCTGATGATGAACGTGCCCCAGATGCCGAGAAACACCGCCATGCCGTATTCGCCCTGCCAGGCCAGCCATGCCGTGGCCGGTATCCAGGCCAGCGGCGGCCCCATGGGAATCAGGCTGAGCATGAAAGTGACGATACCCAGCACCAACGCTCCCGGCACGCCGGCGATCAGGAAGCCGATCACCGCCAGGATCGCTTGCGCGGCGGCCGTACCGATCACGCCGTTGACCACACGCTGAACCGTACCGGCGACCAGGCCCAGGTAATACTCGGCGCGATCGCCGATCAGCCGGTCGAGCAGGCGCAGGACAAACGCCGACAGGCGCGGGCCGTCGCGGTAGAAGAAGAACACGAAGACCAGGCTCAAGGTCAGCTCGAGCATACCGCTGCCAATCTGTGCGCTACGGGCCAGGAACCAGTTGCCGACCTGGCCCAGGTAAGGCTTGATCGTTGTCAACATTGCGGCCCCCTGCTGATCCAGGGTGTTCCACATGCGTACCAGGCGCTCGCCTACCAGCGGCACGCCGGCCAGCCAGTCCGGCGCGTCCGGCAGGCCATCGACCTGAACGTCGCGCACGAACGCCGTGGCATCACGAATGTGATCGGCCAGGTTGAAGCCCAGCCATACCAGCGGCAAAGCCACCAGCAGTATCCACAAGGTGGTCAGGAGCCCGGCAGCCAGGGTTTCGCGGCCGCCAAGCACACGCGTCAGCAGGCGCATCAATGGCCAGCTGGCATACGCCAGAATCGCGCCCCAGAGCAGCGCCGACATGAAAGGCGCCATCACCCAAAGGCCGGCACCGAGTAGCGCCAGCAGGATTATCTGTACCAGCAGGCGGTCATTGTTGGGCATCTTGTCTCTCGATCAACGTATCAGTTCGACGTGAAAACCGTCGGTCTCGGCATCGCCCACTTCAAGCCGCGCCAGGCGCACACCGGCTTTGCCCAACTGCTCGCGCCAGGCTTCAGCCTGAGCGCCACTCAGGCTCACGCGCAAGGTACTGTCCAGGTTCAGGCTACGCCCGAGCAAGGTTACCCAGGCCGGCATGGGTTCGCCTACCAGATCAGGGTAGTCGAGCTTGCCGGTATCTCGCAGTTCGCGCAGTACCGTGGCAGGTGTCGGCAGCAACTCGCCCAGCGGCGCATCGGCAACAAACTCCTCGACATGCAGGTACGCCCGCTTGTTACCACGGGTGATGCTGTAGAGCGCGACCAGGGTGTTGCTCTGCTCGGCAGAGCGGCGCAACAGGATGAACGCCTGTTGTTCGTCGGAGCCCGAAAGCTGGCGGTTCTTGAATACCTCATTGGCCCACAGGCTGTTTTCGCCGCAATCGCGTGCCTGGCACCAGAACAACGGATAGCCACCGTCTTTTTGCAGCGCTTCACGTGCGGCGGTGAAGGCTTCGTTGGCGCTACGCTCACGCGGCAACTCATAGGTGACGGAGCTGACCTGGCCGCGGCTTTCAATCTTGCCTTCTACACGCAGCTGGTTGCTGATTTTGCGCAAGCCGCCCAACGGGTAAACGCGTTCCTGCACTTGCGCCGAACGCTCATCGACGACTTTGGCATCGACCGGCACCGGTAATCCTTCGGCCAGCGACTGGGTGCTGAGCAGTACGCCCAGCCCGGCAATGACCGTGCGCACGCAGTAAGTAAGGTTCATAGGCGCGCCACGCAATCGCAGGCGCCAGGTTGGTTATCGGGTGCTGCGGTGTCTTGCTTGTTCATGGTTGTCTCCCTGTTCAACCCGCCAAGCCTCGACAGTTGCCCGCCGCAAGTCAAGAAATGCCAAAGAAGCGATTGAAACAGTCTGCAACAAGGGTCGCGCCCTGCTCGTCATTTACATGCAGGTGATGCCCGCCGGGCAGCAGGTCGTAGCTAAAGGGTAGCTGCTCAAGCAGCTCGGTGTGACGCGCCAGCATACCGTCGGCAGCAACGATCAGTTTCGCCGGACAGGCAATGCGCTGAACGAAGCTCAATGCCTGCGCTTCGCTCAAGCGGGTCGGTGACGGCAAGGTCAAACGACTGTCGCTGCGCCAGGTGTAGCCACCCGGTACCGGCATCAAGCCACGCTGGGCGAGCAGCTCGGCGGCTTCGCGACTGACTGCCACCAGGCCTCGCATTCTCGCCTTTACCGCTTGGTCGAGGGTGGGGTGCACGGCTTTCTGTTTGTTGCCCAGGTCCAGCTGGGCCTGCAAGGCCATGCCCATACGCTCGGCGGCATCCTGCGGGCCACTGGTGGGTGGAATCACACCGTCGATCAACGCCAGGCGGGTAACCCGATCAGGCAGCGAGCCAGCCACTATCACCGAGATGATTGCGCCCAACGAGTGCCCCAACAGGGCAAACCGCTGCCAGCCCATTTGCTCGGCAACCCGTAGGACATCATGGGCATAGTCCCACAGGGCGTATCCGGCCCCGGCGGGGCGGTGCTGCGAATGACCATGGCCGGCCAGGTCCAGCGCCAGAATGCGCAGCCCCGGCAACTTCGGCGCCAGCCGGGCAAAGCTGTTGGCATTGTCCAGCCAGCCGTGCAAGGCAATCACCGGCTCGCCATCGGCCGGGCCAAACAGGTGGGCGGCCAGTTCGATATGGCCCAGGTTCAGGCGAATTTCTTCCATTTCAGCGCTCATTGCGGCTCCTGCTGCCAACGGTCAAACAGCCCCTTGATCAGGCTCGCGGTATCGGTAGGCCGTTCCAGCGGGAACATATGTCCACCCGGGAGGCTGTAGTATTCTCCCCGGGGCATGCTGCGTACCGCCAGCGCGTGGTGCTGGCGGACAATACGGCTGCTGCTGCCTCGCACCATGGCCAACGGCAGTTGCAGGCGCTTGGCCGGTGCCGGGCGGGTGTGCGGAATGTTGCGGTAAATGCTGATTTCAGTGGCCGGATCAAAGCGCAAACGCAAGCCTTCTTCAGTCGCCTGCAAGCCATGCTCCAGGTAGGCATCGAGACAATCCGGATCGAAATGACGGAACAGGGATTTGCTGGCGAAATAGGCCCGGGCACTGTCGCGGTCGGTAAACGCCTCGCGACGCCCCAAAGTGCGTCCGGCCGGGGTTATGCGGTCGATAAAGCCCAGTCGCTTGGCTGCTTGCAACACCCATTGGTCAACCCGGGTCAATACCGGAGAATCAAGCATGACCACACCCCGGTAATACTGGGGACAGCGCAGCGCGGCATGCAGGTGCAACACACCGCCGAGCGAATGCCCCACGCCCCATACCGGTTCTGGCTGCTGTTGCAGGTGATGGATCAGCTCGTCCACCAGGTTCTGCCAGTTGGCATCGACAGGAAAACGCGGATCGTGGGCGTGCTGTGGCAGGTGAAACACCTGGTAGTCAGGCGCCAGTGCGGCAAACAGCTTGCCATAGGTTCCCGAAGGGAATCCGTTGGCATGGGCGAAGAAGATTTGCTGCGACATGACCGTCTGTCCAGAGTGACGTGATGACCCATTGTCTGCAAGCAGCCGGGAAGCGGCAATGTTCGTAAAAGCCATCGCCGATGGCAATCAGGTCAATACTCGCCAAAACTGGCCATGGAACGGCGCAGGCATGCCTGCATATAAGCCAGTTGTTGCTCCAGGGCCTCACGGGCGCGACGCTTGTCTTCAGGGTCCAGGTCCAGTCGCCCCAGCGCCAGGCAGCTGGACTGCAGCAAATGCGCCATGCGCACGCTGGCCTGGCGTAGTTGCTCAAGCTCGTACTGGCCTTCGAACTTGCGCAGCAGGTAATCAAGCTTGGCGTCGGCACTGTCCCGAAGCACGCGGTACTCGGCAAAATCCAGGGCCTGGCCGCCCTGCACCTTATCAAGCGCGGGTTGAAGGTTTGCCGAATAGGCCAATTGCGGACAACTGCTGCTCATTGCTCGATCCCCAGGGCCACCTTGCCCACGACAGTGGCGAACGCTAACAAGCCCGCCACTGATCGACAACCGATATGAGCATCAGGTCGATCAGCGGAAAGTTGCTGCCGGGGTCAATTCACGTTCAAGGGTGGAACAACGAGCGCAACGACATGAGGCCGGCCAGCGGCCAGTCGCCCTCGAGTTCAGCCAGGCTGGCCGTAGACATCGGCGGGCCTTCCGGCCGCCCTTTCTCGAGCATCCCGACCAGGCAACTCACCAGCGGCTGATGGCTGACCAGCAGGACATTATCCAGGCCGAGGCGGTCGAGCTCGGCGATGACCTGCTGCGGATCGGTGTCCGGGGTCAGCCAGGGCACGGTGTGCAGCGGTTTATCCAAGCCCAGCGCCTCGTGCACCAACCCGGCGGTTTGCTGGGCACGCACGTACGGGCTGGCAATGATCGACTGCAGGGGCTGGCCCAACAAAACCGCGGCACTGCGCAAAGCCTGCTCACGACCGTGCGCAGTCAGGCGACGCTGTGCATCGCTTGCGGCGTGCGGCTCAGCCTCGCCATGGCGTAGCACCCAGAGCTTCACAGCTTGGGCTCCTCGTCGCGCACCGGGTGCGGCGCCGGCGGCACGCTATGCGCGGCTTCACCTTCAGGCTCGCGCGGGGCTGGCCAGTCGGCGAACGGCCAGGGCTTCTGGTCGCTGTGGAAGCTGCCAAAACGGCCGATCTGCGCAAGAAACTGGCTGAGGCTGTCACCGAAATTCATCAGGCTGGCGCTTGGCGCCCCATAGATCAGGCGATAGATCAGTTGCACCAGCACCAGGCCAGCAAGCAGCAGCTCGGCCAGTTGCCAGACCACCAGGAACACCAGCATCCACAGCACACGCAAAATGATTGATTCGCGCTGGGACGGGTTCGGGGATGAATTCATGTCTTGCTCCTGTCGTTAGTTGAAACCGCTGGTGGAGATGAAATCGACATCGGTTTTCGGTTCCGCGCGCATCAGCAGTTCGATCACCTGGTTCAAGGTCCGGCCTTCGAACAGAATCGCATGCAAGCCGGCGACCAGCGGCATGTAGACCTGCACTTCTTGCGATTTGACCTTGAGCACCTTGAGGGTATTGACGCCTTCGGCCACTTCGCCCAAACGGTTGACCGCCTCTTCCAGGCTCAACCCTTGACCCAGTGCGTGACCGACCTGGTAGTTGCGGCTCTTGGGCGAGGAGCAGGTGACGATCAGGTCACCCACACCCGCCAGCCCGAGAAAGGTCATCGGGTTTGCACCCTGGCTGACTGCAAAACGGGTCATCTCCGCCAGTGCGCGGGTGATCAACATGCTTTTGGTGTTCTCGCCCATGCCCAGCGCCACGGCCATGCCGGCAATGATTGCGTAGACGTTTTTCAGCGCCCCGCCCAATTCGACACCAAAACGGTCGTTGCTGGCATAAACGCGGAAGGTGCGTCCGTGCAGCACGGACTGCACACGCTGGCAGAGCACCTCGTCTTCACTGGCAACCACGGTGGCGGTCAGCGCATGCTCGGCCACTTCGCGGGCCAGGTTTGGCCCGGACAGAACGCCAATGCGCGCCTCTGGCGCGATTTCCTCGAGAATCTGGCTCATCAGCTTGAAGCTTTGCGCCTCGATGCCCTTGGTCAGGCTGACCAGCATCTTGCCGCGCAGCAGTTGCGCATGAGGCGCCAACACACTGCGCAGGGCACTGGAAGGCAGGGCAACGAAGATCAGCTCGCACGCTTGCAGCGTGGCCAGCAAATCATTGACCGGATCGACACCCGGGTGAATTTTCACCCCTTTCAGGTACCGTGGGTTTTCGCGATTGGTGCGCATGGCCTCGGCTTGCTCGGGATCACGCATCCATTGCTTCACCCCGACGCCATTTTCCGCCAGCAGATTCGCCACGGCGGTGCCGAAACTTCCGCCTCCAAGCACTGCAACAGGCTGCTGTTCAGTCATATCCAATCCGTTAAAACCAATAAAAGTGGCGACTCCCGCATTATACGGAGCGCCAGTGCCAGAGCCAGCGCCAGATGACCGAATTAACCCCGATGCAGTGTTGTCTGCGACTGAAAAATGCTGGCCACTCGGTTAACATGCCCGGCTTGAACCCGAATTGAACTCCACACCAAGGCCGCGCCGTGTCATTTGGCCCTCCTCCTCGCCCTTTCGTTCTGTTGACTGCCCTGTTGGGCGGCCCGGTGCTGGCCGACGATTTGTTCGTCGACAGCCAGGACGTCCCCCAGGTGCTCACCGCTACCCGGCTCAAGCAGTCGCCTGCGGCTGTGCCTGGCAGCATGACCGTGCTCGACAGTGCGCTGATTCGCGCCAGTGGTGCCCGCGACATTCCCGAACTGTTGCGCCTGGTGCCCGGGATGATGATTGGCTACGGCGCCGGTAACCAGCCTTCGGTCAACTACCACGGCAGCAACGTCAACGATGCCAGGCGCATGCAGGTGCTGATCGACGGGCGCTCGGTCTACCGCGCCGGCCTGGCCACGGTGGACTGGAGCGATGTACCGCTGGCAATGGAGGACATCGAGCGCATCGAGGTCTTCCGTGGCCCCAACACCGTCAGTTACGGTGCCAACGCGCTGATGGCGGTGGTCAACATCCTCACCCGCAGGCCGGCCGACAGTAACGGCACCCGTCTGAAGTTCACCCGCGGCCAGCGCGGAATCAATGACTGGTATGCCAGCCAGAGCAGCCACTGGGAAGGTGGCGACCTGCGCCTGTCGCTTTCAGGCATGGAAGATGATGGTTTCGATAAAAACCTTCTGGGCCAGGATTACCGCGACAGCCGCCGCCTCAACCGCCTGAACCTGAGCGCCAGTCATGCCCTGGCAAGCAATCAGAGCCTGGATTGGCAGTTCGCCGCCAAAGAAGGCAGTGACCAGCGCCCCTACACTTACAAGCCGGTGTTCTACGGGGTGACCGCCAATGGCGACAACTCCGATGCCAACGCCAAGGATTACGCAGGCTCGGTGCGCTGGAACATCGACCTGAGCCCCGAACACCGGCTGTACCTGCAAGGCTCGGCCCAGCACTGGGATCGCCAGCAGGTATGGCGTGCCTGCGACGCGGCCTTGTCGTTCAGCCCCGAGCTCACGCGACTGTGGCAGCTCAATCCGAATTATGCAGAGCAAGTGGCGCGCCACATTCTCTCGCCGCTGCCCCCGGGCACTGCCGAAGAGCAGGCACTCGGCCGCCAGGCCCAACTGCAATGGCGCAATGGCGGCTCGCGTCAGGTCTGTGGTGACATCGACCAGAGCACCCGGGAAACCCGTTACGACCTGGAACTCCAGGACACCCTGAGCCTGTCCGACAACCTGCGCCTGGTCAGCGGCGCCAACTACCGCTATGACCGCGCCGACTCGCAGACCTTTTTCAACGGTAGCCTGGACGACAACACCTGGCGCCTGTTCGGGCATCTGGAGTGGCGTGTCGATGAGCACTGGATCGTCCAGGGCGGCGCGATGTACGAAGACGCCAGTCTCTCGGGCAGTTCCCTCACGCCACGCCTGGCGGTGAACTACCTGATCACCCCGCGCCACGGCTTGCGCGCCGTGTATTCCGAAGCGGTGCGTTCGCCGGACATGTTTGAAAACAACGTTAACTGGAGTTACCGGGTCAACAATCTGACTCCCGGCGCCTTCGGCCAGCGCAGCGCCCAGTATTTCGTCAAGACCCGTGGGCCGGGCGACCTGGAACAGGAACGGATGCGTTCGCGCGAACTGGGCTATAACGGTTACTTCGCCGACGCCGACCTCAGCGTCGACCTCAAGCTGTTCTACGACGAAATCACCGGCATGGTCAGCGAGCCGCTGCGCAACAATCAGTACATCGCCAGCAACAGCAACAAGGCCCGCTTCAGCGGCAGCGAAGCGCAACTGGACTGGCGGGTGAACCCTGCCGATCGCCTGCGCCTGACTTACGCCCTGATCAATGCCTGGGCCAGCAATCCCGATGACCGCCGCATGAGCGCACACAACAGCGGTTCGGCCGGCTGGCTGCGCGATTGGGGGCACGGCTGGTCGAGCGCCCTCTTCTATTACGGCGACGATGAGCTCAACCAGTACCGTTTCGAACGTGTCGACCTGCGGGTAGCCAAGCGATTTCGCTGGGACAGCACCCAGCTGGAGCTCGCCGGCACCCTGCAACAGCGCCTGGATGACGAGCCCACCACCTTTGCCAACAACAATTACGACAGCCGCCACGTCATGTACGTCAGTGCGGAGCTGGAATTCTGATGCGCGGGCTGCGGCGCTGGCTGTTGCTGGTCTGTCTTTTGCCACTGGGCATGCTTTCGGCCAGTGAGATCCTGCTGACCGGTCAGCGCGAAACTCCTGGCGTCGAGCAGTTCGTCCAGGCCCTTCGCGAACGCCGGCCTGCCGACAAAGTGCACTTCGTCCCGGTCAGCGAGCTGGCCCGCCCGTCCCGGTTGAACCCGGCCGTACGCCTGATTCTGCTCGACAGCAGCAGCCTGGAGTGGCGCTTGAGCGAGACAGCAGGACCTCCGGCACTGGCCATGCGCATCAGCCGGGTCCAGGCCGAGAAGCGCCTGGGCAAATTGCGCCCTGCTTATTTGAGCCTGCTGTGGAGCGACCCGCCGCTGGATCGCCAGCTACGTCTGACCCGCTACCTGCTGCCCGAGGCACGCCGGGTTGGCGTGCTCTATGCCGAACACAGCCACTTCCTCCTTGAGGACCTGCGCCGCGCTGCCAAACCCATGGGCCTGGAAATCGTTGCCGCGGCCTGGCCCGACCTTCGCGACAACCGCCCCTTGCAAACGCTGCTGCAGAACAGCGACGTGCTGCTGGGCCTCGACGACCCACAACTGTTCAACGCCAAAACAGCCAAAAACCTTTTGCTCAGCAGCTATGGTCAACAGATAGCACTGATTGGCCCCACCGCAGGCTTTGTCCGCGCCGGCGCCCTGGCCAGCACCTTGAGCAACCAGGAGGACTGGCTGGCGGTACTTGACCGGCTACTTGACCAACCGCCCGGCAGATGGCCGCGCGCCCTGTACCCCGAGCATTTCAGTGTTGTCGGCAACCAGCAGGTTGCCCGTGCGCTGGGCATCGACGCCATTGACCCTGAAGGCGCCGCCCTGGCCTTGGCAGAAGGAGAACGCAGACCATGAGGCGTCGTCTGAGCTGGGACATCCACACCCGCACACAGATCATCAGCCTGGGGCCGGCCCTGCTGCTGACGCTGCTGCTGATCAGCTTCTTTACCTTCGTGCGGATCCAGGACCTGCGCCAGGAGCTCAACCACACCGGCCAGCTGATCGCCAACCAGCTGGCACCGGCATCGGAGTACGGCGTCATCGCCGGCAACGACGAGGTACTCGAAAGCCTGATGCGCGCTACCTTGAGCATCCCCCATGTGCGCTTTCTCGAGGTTCAGGACAGCAGCAACCACATCCTGGTGTACGTCGAACAACCGGATGAACACGACAACCGCGCACAACAGGTGGAAGTCTTCCAGGCCCCGATCCGCCTGCAGCAGATTCGCCTGGACAACGACTTTTTGCACAGCGGCGGCCAACCTTTGAAGAACATCGGCGACGATTACCTTGGCCGGGTCATCGTCGGCATGTCGAACGACGCCTTCAGTGAGCGCCAGCAGGAAATCGTGATCAAGGCGGGGATACTCGCGCTGTTCGCGCTGATTTTCACCTTTCTGCTCGCACGCCGCCTGGCACGCAGCCTGGCGACGCCGATCAGCGACATGGGCCACGCGGTAAAGGCGATCCAGCAAGGTGATTTCAATGCCCCGCTGCCGGTGGTCGACGACAGTGAGCTGGGGCACCTGGCCCGCCATATCAACAACCTTGCCCGTGCGCTGGCGCAGGCCAGCCACGAGCAGCAGCAAGCCATGTCGCAGCTGATCCAGGCCCGTGAAGAGGCCGAGCAGGCCAACCGGGCCAAATCCGACTTCCTGGCCATGATGAGCCACGAGCTGCGCACGCCCATGAACGGCGTACTCGGGATGTTGCAGTTGCTCGAAACCACGCCATTGAGCGAGGAGCAGGCCGAATACACCGAGGTCGCCAGCGAGTCCACCGGTCACTTGCTCAAGGTCATCAACGACATTCTCGACTTCTCCCGCATCGAGCGCACCCAGCTTGAACTGGAGCACATCGACTTCAACCTTGGCGAATTGATCAGCAGTTGCGTGCAGTCCTTCCAGCACCTGGCCGCGCAACGCGGCTTGAACCTGTTGCTGCAGTTGCCAGCAGGCATGGAACAGCTGCAAGTGGTCGGCGACCCGACACGGATACGGCAGATCCTCCTCAACCTGGTGGGCAACGCCTTGAAGTTCACCGAGCAAGGCAACGTGCGCATCGAACCGCGCTGGCAAGTGCTCGACCGCCAGTTGCTGTGGTTTACCTGCGCCGTACACGACACCGGGATCGGCATCGACAGCGAGCGCCTGGAAATGATGTTCGTCGCCTTCCAGCAAGCGGACAGTTCCATTTCCCGGCGGTACGGTGGTACCGGCCTGGGCCTGTCGATCGCCCGCAACCTGGCGGAGCGGATGGGCGGCACCTTGCGCGGCGAAAGCCGTGAAGGCCAGGGTTCGACCTTCACCCTGGAAATGCCCCTGGCGCTCTCGCAGCAGCAAACGCCCCGGCTGCCGAGCCTGCACGTCGAGCGCGAGGAAGAGGGTCAGGGCCGGCGGATCCTGCTGGTCGAAGACAACCCCGTGAACCAGACCGTGATCGAGGCCATGCTGCGCAGCCTGGGCTTTGAAGTGCATATCGCCGTGGACGGTGCCCAGGCAATTGCGCAGGTCGCCCGCCAGCGCTTTGCGGTCACCTTGATGGATTGCCGCCTGCCGATCATCGACGGCTACGAAGCCACCCGGCGCATCCGCCAGTTGCCCCAGGCCGAAGCCATGCCGATCATCGCGCTCACGGCCAATGCCCTGCAGGGTGATCGTGAGCGCTGCCTGAACGCCGGGATGGATGATTACCTCGCCAAGCCGTTCAAACGCACTGACCTGCAGCAAATTCTGCAGCGTTGGCTGCCCGATCAGTCAGCTGCGACTGGCGATTAATCTGAAATTGCGGCAGTCTAAGAGGCTGGACAGGCCACTCGAAAGGCCTGAAAATAAAATTTCAGTGCACAAGTGTACTTCTTTGCCCCGTGCGCTGTGACTTTCACTACAACGCAATAGTCTATGTGTAGGCTGCCGCCCCAAGCACACGCGCTTTGGGTCGGCCGGGAAGGTTTGCCCCCTGCCACACGGGGACTATTGAGGAGCTCGCATGACCAAACAAAACGCCTTTACTCGGGAAGACCTGCTGCGCTGCAGTCGCGGTGAGCTGTTCGGCCCAGGTAACGCGCAACTGCCCGCCCCTAACATGCTGATGGTGGATCGCATCACCCATATCAGCGCCGAGGGTGGCAAGTACGGCAAAGGTGAATTGGTCGCCGAGCTGGATATCACCCCTGACCTGTGGTTCTTCGCCTGCCACTTCGAGGGTGATCCGGTGATGCCAGGCTGCCTGGGCCTCGACGCCATGTGGCAACTGGTTGGCTTCTTCCTGGGCTGGCAAGGCCTGCCAGGTCGCGGCCGCGCCCTGGGTTCGGGCGAGGTCAAATTCTTTGGCCAGGTACTGCCTACCGCCAAGAAAGTTACGTACAACATCCATATCAAGCGCGTCCTGAAGGGCAAGCTGAACATGGCTATCGCCGATGGTTCGGTCAGTGTCGACGGTCGCGAGATCTACACCGCCGAAGGCCTCCGGGTCGGCGTATTCACCTCCACTGACAATTTCTAAGGGTTATCCGCATGCGCCGCGTCGTTATCACTGGTCTGGGCATCGTTTCGTGCCTGGGCAATGACAAAGAGACCGTCTCCGCCAACCTGCGTGCAAGCCGCCCTGGCATCCGATTCAACCCGGAATATGCCGAAATGGGTCTGCGTAGCCAGGTTTCCGGCTCCATTGACCTCAACCTCGAAGAACTGATCGATCGCAAGATCTACCGTTTCGTTGGTCACGCAGCTGCCTACGCCTACCTGGCAATGGCCGACGCGATCAAGGACTCGGGCCTGACCGAAGAACAGGTGTCGAACCCGCGTACCGGCCTGATTGCAGGCTCTGGCGGCGCATCGACCCTGAACCAGATGGAAGCGCTGGACATCCTGCGCGAAAAAGGCGTCAAGCGCGTCGGCCCATACCGCGTCACCCGGACCATGAGCAGCACCGTTTCGGCGTGCCTGGCTACGCCGTTCAAGATCAAGGGCCTGAACTACTCCATCGCTTCCGCTTGCGCCACCAGCGCGCACTGCATCGGCACCGCGATGGAACAGATCCAGATGGGCAAGCAGGACATCGTCTTCGCCGGTGGCGGTGAAGAAGAGCACTGGAGCCAGTCGTTCCTGTTCGACGCCATGGGCGCCTTGTCCAGCAAGCGCAACGACACCCCGGAAAAAGCCTCCCGCGCCTACGACGCCGACCGTGACGGTTTCGTCATCGCTGGCGGTGGTGGCATGGTCGTGGTCGAGGAACTGGAGCACGCTCTGGCCCGTGGCGCGAAAATCTACGCCGAAATCGTCGGCTACGGCGCGACTTCCGACGGCTACGACATGGTTGCCCCGAGCGGCGAAGGCGCCATCCGCTGCATGCAGCAGGCGCTGTCCACCGTCGACACCCCGATCGACTACCTGAACACCCACGGCACCTCGACTCCGGTCGGCGACGTTGCGGAAATGAAAGGTGTGCGTGAAGTGTTCGGCGACAAGGCACCTGCCATCAGCTCGACCAAGAGCCTGTCGGGTCACTCCCTGGGCGCTGCCGGCGTTCACGAAGCGATCTACTGCATGTTGATGATGGAAGGCAACTTCATTGCCGGTTCCGCCAACATCGACGAACTGGACCCGGAAGTGGCCGACCTGCCAGTTCTGCTGCAAACCCGCGAAAATGCCAAGATCGACACCGTGATGAGCAACAGCTTCGGTTTCGGCGGCACCAACGCCACCCTGGTGCTCAAGCGCTGGGCTGGCAAGTAAGGGCCGGCCCCTTACAATGAAAACGCCCCGACTGGTTCGGGGCGTTTTTGTATGCGGTAGAAGGGCCCCGGCTCAGCGCACCGTAAAGCGCTGCTCGGCGAGCAAACGATCGCCCTGGAACACCATGAAGTGCCATTGGCCTGGTACCACCTCGTGGTTTTCGGTGAATTCGAAGGCCATCACGTCCTGTGCCGCACCCGGCACCAGCTTCTGCACTACTTCAAACTTGTCATGACGCTTGCCATCCGGCGTCTGTACGCCCGGCGTGAAGTACAGCAGGGTCAGTGGCGTGTCGTCGGCCACCTTGCCTTGCAGGCGATAGCGCATACCGAACTTGCTGCCCAGGCGTGCCGGAATCTCATCGGTGTGCTTGAGGGTCTGGTTGCTTTGGGTCAACACCCGCTCGCCCGGCTGGAAGTTCTCGTGACGCGTCTCGAACAGACCGTACTCGACCGGGCCGTCGACCCGGACCTCGGCACTGGCCAGGCCACTGACCAGCATAAGCCCGCACACTGCACTGAAACGACTGAAAAACATGGCGCACTCCATCTCGATTGATGGCGGCAGGCTATGACGTTGGCATGACAGGTTGATGACAGTCCTGTCATTGATGAGCCTTGGGCAAAACGGCAAGGAAGTTGTCGCGGGCGACCTGCTGCGCAACCTCCGTCGGCAAAGCATCAAGAAACACATCGAATCCATGCAACTGCTCGCCAAGGCTGTCGAAACGCCCAACCACATCAGAACCGAGCATGAAGCGCGTCGGGAAGCGTTTGACCAGCGCCACCCACTGCGCCCTGGGTTTGCCCTGCTCATCCGTCAGATACGGCTGCAGGACGCTCCAGGACAGGTCGATGTACAGGTTGGGGTAATCCTCAAGCAGGCGCGCCAGGGTCGGCAGCAAAAAATCCAGCTGAACCTGGTGCCGATGGATTTCCATGCTGGTTCCGGCATGGGCCCAGATGAAACGCGTATGTGGATGGTTGCGCAACGGTGTTTCAATTTCGGCCAGGTACAACGGATTGCGTTCGCGCTTGGAGGTGATGTTGGAATGGATCAACACCGGCAGGTCTTGCTCGGCGGCCAGGTGATAGATGCGGGTCATGGCTTCGTTGTTGGCCCGCGGCGTGTCGCCAGTGGTCAAGGCCGTCAGGTCGTCATGCCGGGTGAACACTTCGCCAATGCCCTGCCAGAGCCCGGGATACAGTTCGAGCATGCGTTCGATATGGCTTACGGCATTCTTGTCGACCGGATTGAAGCCCGTCAGGAACGGGTGAAAGCGCCGGCGTTGCGCAGGCTCGAGCTTTTCCAGGGCCGCAGCGACATACACATCGGTCGCGCTGTACCAATAGGCGTCGGCGTCATCGCCGGCGTAGTAGCGCGGGCGTTTGGGTTCGTCCTCATGCCATTTCTTCGCGACCGGGATGCCGGAAATCATCGACTGGTCAATACGCGCCGTATCCATCGCCTTGAGCAGCGCCTGCATACCCTCGCTTTCCTGAAAGAAGTCCACATAGTGCAGGTGTGCATCGCTGTAATGGTACTCACGCGCCTGCACGCTTTGCAGGGTCAGGCCCATCAACACGATCCAGCCCAGATGCCTGGCCAACATGGCGTACTCCTTCCTGGCGATTCAGACAGGGTAGACCGGTCAGGCACCGAGGCAGTTCAGGGCAAACCTGTAACAGGTTATGCTCAAGGCATTCTTCCCAGGCCTGGAGCCCGCCGTGAGCAATCCACTGGTCATCCGCCCCCGCGCAGAATCTGTCGAGGGCCAACCGATACTGCGCCCGTTGCCATCAGCACTATGCCGCAGTGTCGGGCCATTCGTGTTCTTCGATCACATGCTGGAAACCGATTATGCCCCCGGCAACGGCGTGAACATCCGCCAGCACCCGCACATCGGCCTGTCCACCCTCACCTTCCTGTTTGAAGGTGAGCTGCTGCACAAGGACAGCCTGGGCTCCGATCAACGGGTAAAGCCGGGAGACGTCAGCTGGATGACCGCCGGACGCGGCGTCGCGCACGTCGAACGAACCCCCGCCGACCTGTTGGCCAGCGGTTCGCGACTGCACGGCCTGCAAGTCTGGCTGGCTTCACCCAAGGACGCCGAGCAAGGTGACAGTCACTACAGCCATCACCCGGCCGCCAGCCTGCCGGCGAGCGACAACCTGGGCGTGAGCATCCGCCTGATCGCCGGCAACGGCTTTTGCCTGCAGTCGCCAGTGCCAGTGCTGTCACCGACGCTCTATGCCTTGGTGCAGATGCAAGTGGCTACCACGCTGAACATCCCCAACGAACATGCCGAGCGCGCGCTGTATGTGCTGGACGGTGAAGTCAGCCTTAACGACGAAGCCGTCGAACCCCACAGCCTGGTGGTGCTGCCTGAGGGGGAGGAAATGAGCCTGTCTGCCGACAGCGAGAGCCAGCTGGTGCTGTTCGGTGGCGCGCCACTGGACGGGCCACGGCGGATGAACTGGAACTTCGTTGCCAGCGACCCGGCGTTGATCGATCAGGCGCGGGCGCGCTGGGCAGCCGGTGACTGGCCGACGGTACCGGGGGAAAGCGAACGGATCGAGTTGCCCACGCCGTAGGAGCAACTGCGTGTCTGCGGGTTAACCGTAGGAGCTGGCGCAGCCTGCGATGGGCTGCGTAGCCGCCCCGAGGCCCATATCGACTGCAAGTATCTGCGACCGCTGCGCGCTTGATCGCAGGCTACGCCAGCTCCCACCGTTAGCGCTGGAACACTTCATCCAGCAAGTTGTACATCGCCCGGAACGCGCGCTTGGCGGTCCTTGCGTCGTACTTCATCTTGCCGGGAATATTGGCTGCGGTATCGGTGAACGAATGCACCGCGCCGCCATAGCTGATCAACTGCCAATCGACCTTGGCAGTATCCATCTCGGCTTCGAAGGCCGGCAGCTGCTCCTTGGGCACGAACGGGTCAGCCGCGCCATGCAGCACCAGCATCGACGCCTTGGTCTTGCCTTCCTGGGCAGGTAGCGGCGAATCAAGGGTGCCGTGGAACGACACGGCCGCCTGCAGGCGAGCGTCCTCACGCGCCAGCTCCAGGGCGCAGCAGCCACCGAAGCAGAAGCCAAAGGTGCCCAGCTTGCCGGGCTCCAGCACCGCTTTCGATTGACCGAGCAACTGGTCCAGCGCCGCTTTCATGCGTTTGCGCAGTTCGACCCGATCATCCTTCAGCGGCATCATCGCAGCCCCCGCTTCGTCCATGTTGGACGGTCGCAGGGTCTGCCCATAGATATCGGCCAGCAACACCACATAACCCTGGGCAGCCACGTCCTTGGCAATGCGCTCGGCGCCTTCGCCGACCCCCATCCAGTTCGGCGCCATCAGCAAGCCAGGCTGCTCCTTGGCACCCTGGGTGTAGAACAAACGACTCTCATAGGCTTTGCCGGCAACATGATAGACCAGCGACTCAACGGTAACCTTGCTCATGCAGTCCTCTCCTTGCACCATGAAAAAAGCCCGCCGAAGCGGGCTTTCCTGACTCTACTTAAGCCGACAATTCGACCAGCAGCTTGTTCAGGCGACGAACGTACGCCGCCGGGTCTTTCAAGCTGTCCCCTGCCGCCAGTGCAGCCTGATCGAAGAGGATGTGCGAGAAGTCGGCGAAACGGTCTTCGCTCTGCTCGTTGTCCAGTTTTTCGATCAGCGGGTGACCAGGGTTGAACTCGAAGATCGGCTTGGAGTCCGGCACCTTCTGCCCGCTGGCTTCGAGGATCTGGCGCATCTGCAAGCCCAGGTCCTGCTCACCAATGGCCAGGATCGCTGGCGAGTCGGTCAGACGGTGCGATACCCGCACTTCGCTGACGCTTTCACCCAGTGCGGCCTTCAGGCGCTCGACCAGGCCTTCTTTTTCCTTGGCGACTTCTTCCTGGGCCTTTTTGTCCTCTTCAGAGTCCAACTTGCCCAGATCCAGATCACCACGGGCGACGTCGACGAAGTTCTTGCCGTCGAACTCGCTCAGGTAGCTCATCAGCCACTCGTCGATACGGTCGGTCAGCAGCAGCACTTCGATGCCTTTCTTGCGGAAGACTTCCAGGTGCGGGCTGTTCTTGACCTGCGCGTACGATTCGCCGGTGAGGAAGTAGATCTTGTCCTGGCCTTCCTTGGCGCGTGCCAGGTAGTCAGCCAGCGATACGCTCTGCTCGCCGCTGTCGTCGCTGGTGGAGGCAAAGCGCAGCAGGCCGGCAATCTTCTCTTTGTTGGCGAAGTCTTCGGCCGGGCCTTCTTTCATCACCTGACCGAAGTTCTTCCAGAAGCCCTTGTACTGCTCAGGCTCGTTTTTGGCCAGCTTCTCGAGCATGTCCAGTACGCGCTTGGTCAGCGCCGATTTCATCGAGTCGATGATCGGGTCTTTCTGCAGGATTTCGCGGGAGACGTTCAACGACAGGTCGTTGGAGTCAACCACACCCTTGATGAAGCGCAGGTACAGCGGCAGGAACGACTCAGCCTGGTCCATGACGAACACACGCTGCACATACAGCTTCAGGCCGCGTGGCGCTTCACGCTGGTACAGGTCGAATGGCGCACGTGCCGGTACATACAGCAGCGAGTTGTACTCGAGCTTGCCTTCGACCTTGTTGTGACTCCAGGCCAGCGGGTTCTCGAAGTCGTGACCGATGTGCTTGTAGAACTCCTGGTATTCCTCGTCCTTGATTTCGGTGCGCGGACGGGTCCACAGCGCACTGGCACGGTTGACGGTTTCCCATTCTTCAGCAGGCTTTTCTTCGCCTTCAACGGCTTCGACCTGTTTTGGCAGTTCGATCGGCAGGGCGATGTGGTCGGAGTACTTCTTGATGATGTTGCGCAGGCGCCAGCCGTCAGCAAACTCTTCTTCACCCTTTTTCAGGTGCAGAACGATGCGGGTACCACGGTCGGCCTTGTCGACGGTGGCGACTTCGAAATCGCCTTCGCCCTTGGACGACCAGTGCACGCCTTCGGCTGCCGGAGCGCCGGCACGACGGCTGAACACGTCGACCTTGTCGGCGACGATGAAGGCCGAGTAGAAGCCCACGCCGAACTGACCGATCAGGTGCGAGTCTTTCTTCTGGTCACCGGTGAGGTTCTTCATGAAGTCGGCAGTGCCGGACTTGGCGATGGTCCCCAGGTGAGTAATGACGTCCTCACGGCTCATACCGATGCCGTTGTCTTCGAGGGTGACAGTGTTGGCGTCTTTATCGAAGCTGACGCGAATTTTCAGCTCGGCGCCACCTTCCAGCAATTCAGGTTTGGCCAAGGCCTCGAAACGCAGCTTGTCGACAGCGTCGGATGCGTTGGAAATCAGTTCACGAAGGAAGATTTCCTTGTTCGAGTACAGGGAATGGATCATGAGGTGCAGCAGTTGCTTTACCTCGGTCTGGAAGCCCAGGGTTTCTTTTTGAGTTTCCACACTCATGGTCTTCAACACTCCGATCTGATGGCAGTTTTCGCTCGGCAGGCGGGTCTACGACACAGCCTGCTTTCACGGCGGGATGACTAGCAGATGGGGGCTTGAGACGTTATTTCAAGGGTGCAGGCAGTTCTTCGATCTTGAAATGCGCACGGGCCGTGGCAATCGGCTCTTGTTCACTGCCCTGCCAGGCGGTAATCGCCACGTTGGTCACCCGCCGCCCCTGGCGCCAGAGCTGGCAGCGCGCGTAGGTGTCGCAAAAGCGCCCGGCCCGCAGGTAATCGATGGAAAAATCGATGATTTTCGGCACCGTTGCACTTTCGCTGAAAATCATCAGGTACAGCGCTGCCGACAGCTCCATGAACCCGGCGATCACCCCGCCATGTATGGCCGGCAGCAACGGATTGCCAATGTTGTGCTTGTTGGCCGGGAGACTGAACAGCAAGTCATCGCCATCACGCCTGCACTCGATACCGATCAGCCCGGCGTAGGGAATAAGCTGCAGGAGTGGCTGATAGTTGCCTTCGGCATGAGCCTCGCGCAGTTGCCGGTGAACTTCGGGCGGAATCATTGGTTACGCTCCTTGAGGCTGTTGCCAAAATTCAGGCCGCCCTTGACCCCTTTGCCCAGGCGCATGAAGGTGCCAACCACCTGGGCAATCGGCTGCTCGCGATCGTCCTGATAGGCCATGCCACGGGTAAAGATCACATCCCGGGTGACCCGGTAACACTGGGCATAGCCATATATGTCGAGCCCGGCCTTGGCCGAATGCATGTAATCGATACGCAGATCGAGTGTCGGGCAGACTTCAAACTCCGCCAGCGCGCACAGCGTGGCCATGCCGCAGGTGGTGTCCATCAAGGTGGTGAGCGCGCCACCATGGATGGCCCCCGTGTGTGGATTACCGATGATCTGCGTCGAATAAGGCAATACCAGCGTCATACCTTCGGCATCGGCATGATGCACCTGCATCTGTAATAGCTGGCAATGAGGCAAAGCAGAAAGAAAACGCTCGGCCTTGGCCAGTAATGGAGTCTCACTCATATCACTAACGCCCTTGTGGTGATTCAGGCAATGCACACGCCTAGAAAAAAGTCTATATAGATCCGGCAGTTATATATCTGTAATGTAGGCGGAACTTCTGTCCGTTACTTGAGCTCAAAGGAACAAGTAACTTATTTCCACAAGGAGAAACACCCCATGCGTAAACCTTTTGCTTTTGCCGTAATGCTGGCCGCCGCCCTGGGTCTCGCTGCTTGCGATAAAGCCAGCGAAGACAAAGCTCAGGATGCCGCGCAACACACCGAGAACGCCCAACAGAAAATGGACGAAGCTCAGGATAAAGTGAACGAGGCTGCAAAAGAAAACGCTGAAGCCGCCAAAGACAGTGCTGAAGCGCAACAGAAAGCTGCTGAAGAAGCCGCTAAAGAAGCTGCACCGGCCACCCCGGCGCCAGAAACCGCTCCAGCTGAGCCTGCTAAATAAGCACGCACACTGGCATAAAAAAACCCGACAGTTGTCGGGTTTTTTTATGCCTGCAGCGTTAAGCTTTAACGATTCAGTTAATAACCGATTCTTTGTTGGAATCCACGGCCGATGTCTCGGTCTGGGTGTACACCATGACATCCAGTACATCGGAGTTAAACTCGCGACGGTAGAGCACCAGCACTACACCTGTACTCATGATCATGAACAGCCAGGGGCTGATAAACCAGCTCAACATGGCCATGCCGAAATAATAAGAGCGCAAGCCGAAGTTGAACTGGTTGGCCGCCATGGAAATAACCCGCGCGGCACGCTGGGCAAATGCCTTGCGCTCTTGTTCGCTGACTTGCCGCTCGCCGATCATCGGTGCCGAACCAACCAGCACGGCGGCAAAGTTGTACTGACGCATGCACCAGCTGAAGGTGAAAAAGGCATACACGAATACGGTGGCCAGGCACAGGAGCTTGATTTCCGACATGCCCTGGGTGGCCTGCTGAACCAGCGGCAGGTCAGCCAACAGCGACACTGCCCGGTCAGATGCGCCTAGCACCGTGAGAATGCCAGCGAGGATAATCAGGGTACTGGAGGCGAAAAACGACGCGTTGCGCTCAAGGTTGCCGATCACGCTGGCATCGGCAATACGGTTGTCACGCATCAGCATGCGGCGCATCCAGTCTTCACGGTACAGGTGCAGCACGCTGGCCAGGCAAGCCGTGTCCCGCCCCTTCCAGGTCGCGTAGCGGGTGTAGCCGCCCCAGCAGATGACAAACCAGCACGCCGCCAGCAGGTGGATCAGATTACTTTGAATGAAGCTCATGCAAGATCCTGATAGGGAGTTTCGCGCACACTAACCTGTGCAGTCCGGCTTTCGACGCTTTGCCGAAGAAAAAGACACGTCGCGGCCACAGAAACGAAAAAGCCCCGCATCCTTTCGGACACGGGGCCTGGAATCTACCCTGCCTGACGCGCTATGGCTTGTGGCCGACGCCGGGCAGCGGGCTGATTCTTAAGCCAGCGCTTCGCGCGGCTTGCCCAGCATGCGGTCACAGATTACCGCCGCGACCAGGGTTACCACCGAAGGTACCAGCCAGGCCAGGCCCTGCTCGCTCAGCGGCAGGTGCGCCATGAAATCTGGCAGCATGTGGCCCAGGGTGGTGCCCTTGATGGCATCAACCATGCCGAACAGCAGCGATACCAGCATGACCGGCGCGAGGATGCGCACCTGCGAATTCCACAGGTCTTTGCAGAAGCTCAGGCCCACCACGACGATGCACGGCGGGTAGATAGCCGTCAGCACCGGGATCGAGAACATGATCAGCTTGGTCAGGCCGAGGTTGGAGATCAGCAGCGAGAAGCCGCAGAGGATCACCACCAGTGCACGGTACGACAACGGCAGTACCTGGCTGAAGTACTCTGCACAGGCGCAGGTCAGGCCCACTGCGGTCACCAGGCACGCCAGGGCGATCAGTACGGCGAGGAAGCCGCTGCCCAGCGAACCGAAGGTGTGCTGCACGTAAGCGTGCAGAACGGCCGCACCGTTGGTTGCACCGGCTGCGATGTCATGGCTGCCCGCCCCCAGGCGGAACAGGCTGATGTACACCAGCGCCAGGCCTACACCGGCGATCAGACCGGCAATGATGGCGTAACGGGTGATCAGCCGCGGCGACTCGACGCCACGGGAACGGATCGCATTGACGATAACGATACCGAACACCAGTGCGCCCAGGGTATCCATGGTCAGGTAACCGTTGATGAAGCCCTGGGAGAACGCCGAAGCCTGATAGGCCGGTTGTGCTTCACCGATGGTGCCGGCGGGCAGCATGAAGGCAGCAATGCCCAAGGCCGCCAGGGCAATGATCTTCAACGGCGCCAGGAAGCGGCCTACGGTATCAAGCAGCTTGCCCGGGTACATGGACACCGCCAGCACGATCACGAAGTACACCAGGCTGTAGATGAACAGCGCCGTCGGGCTTTCGCCGGTCAGCGGCGCCACGCCCACTTCGAAGGACACCGTTGCCGTACGCGGGGTGGCGAACAGCGGCCCGACCGACAGGTAGCAGACAGCCGCAAGCAAGCCACCGGCAATCTTGCCGATCGGGCTGCTGAGCGCATCCATGCCACCACCGACCTTGGCCAGAGCGATGACGGTGATTACCGGCAGGCCAACGGCCGTGATCAGAAAGCCCAGCGCAGCCATCCACACGTGGGGACCGGACTGCAGGCCGACGATCGGCGGGAAAATAATGTTGCCCGCACCGACGAATAACGCGAACGTCATAAAACCAAGCGCCAGGACATCCTGGCCTTTCAAGACTTTCATTTAAGGAAATACCACACTTCTGAAATCGGGATTTAGAGAGGGATTTCCCCTGGGGTGAGGGAAAATGTAGCTCGTCCGGATGAGACAAGCCCTTTAAAGCATGCCCATGCCCTTTTGGGGCACCGACATAAAAGTGCTCACAGTGTAACCAAGTTGCACCTGCTACGCACAATTGACTGACGAGGTGTCCTATCGGCAAATAAGTTTGTCGCCTGGGTGACACCTATTGGCGTGAAGCAGTTGCAAGGCAAAAAAAAGGCCACCCGAAGGTGGCCTCTTTTAACTGGACAGCTAATTACTTCTTAACTTCCCAGCCAGTCAGCTCGGCCAGGGCCTTGCCGATGTCTGCCAGCGAACGCACGGTTTTCACGCCGGCGTCTTGCAGCGCAGCGAATTTCTCGTCTGCAGTGCCTTTGCCGCCAGAAATGATCGCGCCAGCGTGACCCATACGCTTGCCCGCAGGAGCGGTAACACCAGCGATGTAGGAAACGACTGGTTTGGTCACGTTTGCCTTGATGTAGGCAGCAGCTTCTTCTTCAGCGGAACCGCCGATCTCACCGATCATGACGATCGCTTCGGTCTTCGGGTCTTCCTGGAACAGCTTCAGGATGTCGATGAAGTTCGAGCCAGGGATCGGGTCACCACCGATACCGACGCAGGTGGACTGACCGAAACCGGCGTCAGTGGTCTGCTTGACCGCTTCGTAGGTCAGGGTGCCGGAACGGGAAACGATACCGACCTTGCCTGGCAAGTGGATGTGACCTGGCATGATGCCGATCTTGCACTCGCCCGGAGTGATGACGCCTGGGCAGTTAGGGCCGATCAGGGTAACACCCAGCTCGTCGCACTTGACCTTGGCATCCAGCATGTCCAGGGTAGGAATGCCTTCGGTGATGCAGACGATCAGCTTGATGCCGCCGAAAGCTGCTTCCAGGATCGAGTCTTTGCAGAAAGGAGCCGGAACGTAGATGACCGAAGCGTCAGCACCGGTAGCCGCAACGGCTTCTTTAACGGTGTTGAACACAGGCAGGCCCAGGTGAGTGGTGCCGCCTTTGCCTGGAGTCACGCCGCCAACCATCTTGGTGCCGTAGGCGATGGCTTGTTCGGAGTGGAAAGTACCTTGCGAGCCGGTGAAGCCCTGGCAGATGACTTTGGTGTCTTTATTGATCAGGACGCTCATTACTTGCCCTCCGCAGCTTTGACAACTTGTTGAGCAGCGTCGGTCAGGCTGGTTGCCGCAATGATGTTCAAACCGCTTTCTGCCAGAACTTTAGCACCCAGTTCAGCGTTGTTACCTTCCAGGCGAACAACAACCGGTACTTTCACGCCGACTTCTTTCACAGCGCCGATGATGCCTTCGGCAATCATGTCGCAGCGAACGATGCCGCCGAAGATGTTGACCAGAACGGCCGCAACATTGCTGTCGGACAGAATGATCTTGAAGGCTTCGGTAACGCGCTCTTTGGTAGCACCACCACCTACGTCGAGGAAGTTGGCTGGCTTACCGCCGTGCAGGTTGACGATGTCCATGGTACCCATGGCCAGGCCAGCACCGTTGACCATGCAGCCGATGTTGCCTTCCAGGGCCACGTAGTTCAGCTCGAAGCTGGCAGCGTGGGCTTCACGAGGATCGTCCTGCGACGGGTCGTGGAAGGTTTTCAGCTTAGGCTGACGGTACATTGCGTTAGCGTCGATGTTGATCTTGGCATCGAGGCAGTGCAGGTCGCCGTCGGCCTTGATGACCAGCGGGTTTACTTCCAGCAGGGCCAGGTCGTGTTCTTTGAACAGCTTGGCCAGGCCGACGAAAATCTTGGCGAACTGTGCAACTTGCTTGCCTTCCAGACCCAGCTGGAACGCCAGTTCACGACCTTGGAATGGCTGAGCGCCAACCAGAGGATCGATAGTAGCCTTGATGATCTTCTCAGGAGTGTCGTGAGCGACTTTCTCGATGTCCACGCCACCTTCGGTGGAGGCCATGAACACGATACGACGGCTCGAACGGTCGACTACAGCGCCCAGGTACAGCTCTTTGGCGATGTCAGTGCAGGACTCGACCAGGATCTTGGTCACTGGCTGACCGTTGGCGTCAGTCTGGTAAGTTACCAGACGCTTGCCCAACCACTGCGCAGCGAACGCCTTGGCGTCTTCTTTGCTGCGAACCAGCTTGACACCGCCCGCTTTACCGCGACCACCGGCATGAACCTGAGCTTTTACAACCCACTCGGTGCCACCGATTTTTTCGCAGGCTTCTGCTGCAGCTTCAGGGGTGTCGACTGCGAAACCCTTGGAAACTGGCAGGCCGTATTCAGCGAACAGCTGCTTACCCTGATACTCGTGAAGATTCATGCTTTTTACCGTCTTCGTTAGGTACTGCGCTTCGGCGCTGCGCTCGCTGGGAGTGCCGCGCCACCTGTGACTGCTTTCCCCCGGTATGCTCCGGGAGTACGAGTCCGGCGGACTTTCCGCGGTGAGTCATGCACGCAAGACTCACGACGGGCCACCCGCCGTGGTTTCTTATTGTTTAACGCTTCTTACGGTTGGCAACGTGAATGGCACCGCCATTCACAGCCAGTGCGGCTTCATGCAGCGCTTCGGACAGGGTCGGATGGGAGAAAACCATCATGCCCAGGTCTTCAGCGCTGGTGCCGAATTCCATTGCGATTGCACCCTGCTGCACCAGTTCGGCAGCCGATGGGCCAATCACGTGTACACCCAGAACGCGGTCGGTTTTGGCATCGGCGATGACCTTGACGAAACCACCGGTGTCGTTGGCCGCCATCGCACGGCCGCTGGCCGCGAACGGGAAGGTGCCCACGTTAACCTCAACGCCTTCAGCCTTCAAGGTCTGTTCGGTTTTACCGACCCATGCAATTTCCGGGTGGGTGTAGATAACCGATGGGATCAGGTCGTAGTTCATCTGGGCTTTGTGGCCCTTGATGCGCTCGACAACCATGATGCCCTCTTCCGAGGCCTTGTGCGCCAGCATCATGCCACGAACCACGTCACCGATGGCGTAAACGCCCGGTACGCTGGTCGCGCAGTGATCGTCGACGAAGATGAAACCACGCTCGTCGATGGTCACGCCGCTGTCGGCAGCCAGCAGGTCAGTGGTCACTGGACGACGGCCGACCGCAACGATCAGCTTGTCGAAGGTGATCTTCTGCTCGCCGTTGGCATCGGTGTAGGTCACTTCGACTTCAGCGCCATTGACCTTGGAGCCGGTCACGCGAGCGCCCAGCTTGATGTCCAGACCTTGCTTGGTCAGGGTTTTCAGGGCTTCCTTGGAAACGGCAGCGTCAGCGGCCATCAGGAAGGTGTCCAGCGCTTCCAGGACAGTCACTTCTGCGCCCAGGCGAGCCCAGACCGAACCCAGCTCCAGACCGATCACGCCAGCACCGATAACGCCCAGGCGCTTAGGTACGGCCTGGAATTCCAGGGCACCGGTGGAGTCGACGATGACGTTCTGGTCGACCGGAGCCGGTGGAATGTCGATCGGACGCGAACCGGACGCCAGGATGACGTTTTCGGCTTCGATGATTTCGGTGGTGCCGTCAGCTTTGGTGACTTCGACTTTCTTGCCAGCCAGCAGCTTGCCGTGGCCCTGGATCGAAGTAACGCCGTTGGCCTTGAACAGGGTGGCAACACCGCCGGTCAGGTTCTTGACGATGCCGGCCTTGCGGCCAACCATCGCGGCGACGTCCATTTTGACTTCGCCGGTGGAGATGCCGTGGACGTTGAAGCTTTCTTTTGCTTCCTTGTACTTCCAGGAGCTGTCCAGCAGCGCCTTGGAAGGAATGCAACCCACGTTCAGGCAAGTGCCGCCGAGGGCCAGCTTGCCTTCGCCGTCAGTGTACTTCTCGATACAGGCAGTGCTCAGACCGAGTTGCGCAGCCTTAATAGCAGCTACATAGCCGCCAGGGCCTGCGCCAATCACTACCACGTCGAATTTCTGGGTCATAAAAGATTCCTTTTAGCGTCAAGCCACAAGCTGCAAGGTGCAAGACGACCGGCTTCTGATCGAAGCGAGCCGCTTGCAACTTGCAGCTGTTTTTTTAGATGTCCAGCAGCAGACGAGCCGGGTCTTCCAGCAGGTTCTTGATGGTCACCAGGAAGGTCACGGCTTCTTTACCGTCGATCAGGCGGTGATCGTAGGACAGTGCCAGGTACATCATCGGGCGGATCACGACCTGACCATTGACGGCCATCGGACGCTGGATGATGTTGTGCATGCCCAGGATTGCGGCCTGAGGCGGGTTGACGATCGGCGTCGACATCATCGAACCGAAGGTACCACCATTGGTGATGGTGAAGGTACCGCCGGTCATTTCGTCGATCGACAGCTTACCGTCGCGCGCTTTTTTACCGAAAGTGGCGATGCCGTTTTCGATTTCAGCCAGGCTCATTTGCTCGGCGTTACGCAGAACCGGTACTACCAGGCCACGGTCGCTGGAGACGGCAACGCCGACGTCCGCATAGCCGTGGTAGACGATGTCGGAACCGTCGATCGAAGCGTTGACAGCCGGGAAGCGCTTCAGTGCTTCGGTGGCAGCCTTGACGAAGAACGACATGAAGCCCAGGCGTACGCCGTTGTGGGTCTTCTCGAACAGGTCCTTGTACTTCGAACGCAGGGCCATGACTTCGGTCATGTCGACTTCGTTGAAGGTGGTCAGCATGGCCATGTTCGACTGTGCTTCGACCAGACGCTTGGCAACGGTGGCACGTACGCGAGTCATCGGTACACGCTTCTCGGTGCGGTCGCCGGTAGCAACGATCGGCGCAGCGGCAGCAGCGGCAGGCTTGGCAGCTGGAGCGGCGGCCGGAGCGGATTTCTTCGCTTCGATGGCAGCTACAACGTCTTCCTTGGTGATGCGGCCGTCTTTACCGGTGCCCTTGATGCTGTTCAGCGCGATGCCGTTCTCTTCTGCCAGCTTGCGAGCAGCCGGAGCGCCAATGGCGTCTTCGTCCGAGGCAGCAGCAGGCGCGGCAGCAGCGGCCGGTGCAGCAGCGGCAGCAGCAGGTGCGGCGGCAGCAACGCCACCTTCTTCGATCGAACCCAGGACTTCGTCGGACAGGACGGTTTCGCCCTCGCCCTTGACGATAGCGCCCAGTACGCCGTCGGCAGTCGCCAGTACTTCCAGAACGACTTTGTCGGTCTCGATGTCGACGATCAGCTCGTCACGCTTGACGGCTTCGCCCGGTTTCTTGTGCCAGGTGGCAACGGTGCCATCGGCAACCGATTCCGGGAAAGTAGGGGCTTTGATCTCGATAGCCATTATCAGTGGTTCCTTAAATTCGGTTTCTAGTGCGCGATGGCATTAAACGGTGAAGGCATCTTGCAGCAGTTTTTCCTGCTGCTCGGCGTGCATCGAAGCGTAGCCACAAGCGGGTGCTGCCGAAGCATCACGACCAGCGTATTCCAGAACCAGCTCTTTATTGTGGCGGGTCAGGATACGACGCATGTGGTGTTGGCTGCTGTACCAGGCACCCTGGTTCATCGGCTCTTCCTGGCACCACACCACATCCTTGAGATTGGTGTACGGCGCGAGGATCTCGACCAGATCGTCCTCAGGGAACGGATACAGTTGCTCGATACGAACGACGGCGATGTCTTCGCGGCCTTCGGCACGGCGTTTTTCCAGCAGATCGTAGTAGACCTTGCCGCTGCACAGGACCAGGCGAGTGACCTTTTTCGGATCGAGGGTATCGATTTCCGGGATCACGGTCTGGAACGAGCCTTCGGCCAGTTCTTCCAGCGTCGAGATGGCCAGCTTGTGGCGCAGCAGCGACTTTGGCGTCAGCACGATCAGCGGCTTACGCAGCGGACGGATGACCTGACGACGCAACAGGTGGTAGATCTGAGCCGGCGTGGTCGGTACGCAAACCTGGACGTTGTGCTCGGCGCACAGCTGCAGGTAACGCTCCAGACGTGCCGAGGAGTGCTCAGGCCCCTGCCCTTCATAACCGTGCGGCAGCAGCATGGTCAGACCGCACAGACGGCCCCACTTGTGCTCACCACTGGTGATGAACTGGTCGACAACCACCTGGGCACCGTTGGCGAAGTCGCCGAACTGCGCTTCCCAGATCACCAGCGCGTTTGGCGTGGTGGTGGAGTAGCCGTATTCGAAAGCCAGTACCGCTTCTTCCGAGAGGAAGGAGTCGTACAGGTCGAACTTCGGCTGGCCGCCGAACAGGTTCTGCAGTGGCAGGTAGGTGCTGGCATCTTTCTGGTTGTGCAGTACCGCGTGGCGGTGCGAGAAAGTGCCGCGACCGATATCCTGACCCGTCATGCGGATAGGATGACCTTCGAACAGCAGGGTCGCGTAGGCCATGGTTTCGGCGTAGCCCCAGTTGATCGGCAAGCCACCGGCCTGCATCTTCTGGCGATCTTCGTAGATCTTCGAAACCTGACGCTGAACCACGAAACCTTCTGGCAGTTCCAGCAGCTTGGCCGACAGTTCCTGCAGGGTCTTGAGGTCGAAACGCGTGTCGTGACGCGCGGTCCAGGTGTGACCCAGGTACGGACGCCAGTCAACGAACAGCTCTTTGTTCGGCTCTTTGACCAGGCTTTTTACTACGTGCAGACCGTTGTCCAGCGCGTTGCGGTACTCGTCGACTTTGGCCTGGACGCGCTCGGCATCGAGGCTGCCCGACTTGGTCAGCGCTTCGGCGTACAGCTCACGGGTGGTGCGCTGCTTGGCGATCTGCTGGTACATCAGCGGCTGGGTGCCGTTCGGCTCGTCGGCCTCGTTGTGGCCGCGACGACGGTAGCAGACCATGTCGATCACCACGTCACGCTTGAACTGCATGCGGTAGTCGACGGCCAGCTGGGTCACGAACAGCACTGCCTCCGGGTCATCACCGTTGACGTGCAGGATCGGCGCCTGAATCATCTTGGCGACGTCTGTAGCGTACTCGGTGGAACGCGAGTCCAGCGGGTTGCTAATGGTGAAACCAACCTGGTTGTTGATCACGATGTGCACGGTACCGCCGGTTTTGAAACCGCGGGTTTGCGACATCTGGAAGGTTTCCATGACCACGCCCTGACCGGCGAATGCCGCGTCACCGTGGATGGAGATTGGCAGAACCTTGTCACCGACGGTGTCGTTGCGACGATCCTGACGGGCGCGCACCGAACCTTCTACCACTGGCGAGACGATTTCCAGGTGGGAAGGGTTGAACGCCATGGCCAGGTGGACTTCGCCGCCAGCGGTCATCACGTTGGACGAGAAGCCCTGGTGGTATTTAACGTCACCGGAACCCAGCTCGACCTTCTTCTTGCCTTCGAACTCGTCGAACAGATCGCGCGGGTTCTTGCCAAAGGTGTTGACCAGTACGTTCAGACGGCCACGGTGGGCCATACCGATAACGACTTCCTTGGTACCGTAAGAACCGGAACGCTGAATCAGCTCGTCCAGCATAGGAATCAGGCTTTCGCCGCCTTCCAGGCCAAAACGCTTGGTGCCAGGGTACTTGGTGCCCAGGTACTTTTCCAGACCTTCTGCTGCGGTCACACGCTCGAGCAGGTGGCTCTGGACATCCGCGGAGAAAGCCGGGCGACCACGAACGCTCTCCAGACGCTGCTGGAACCAGCTGCGCTGCTCGGAGTCGACGATGTGGGTAAACTCGGCGCCAATGGTGCGGCAATATGTCTGCTGCAAAGCGTCGAAGATTTCGCGTAGGCTCGCTTCCTCTTTGCCGATGAACAGGTCGCCGGCACGGAAGGTCGTATCTAGATCGGCATTGGTCAAGCCGTAATGATTGATCGACAGGTCTACTGGCGCAGGGCGCTGCCACAACCCCAGAGGGTCGAGCTTAGCGGCTTGGTGGCCGCGCATACGGTAGGCCTGGATCAGTCGCAGTACTTCAACCTGCTTCTTCTCGTGTTCACTGCTCACGCTCCCGGCAGATACCGGTTGGGCGCGGCGCTGGTTCTTTGCCAGCAATACGAAATGGTCGCGGATCGTCGAGTGCGATACATCGGTAGCGGTGCTGCCTTCGGCGGGCAACTTCTGGAAGTAAGTGCGCCACTCTTCTGGCACAGCGTTAGGGTCGTGCAGGTAGAGTTCGTAGAGCTCTTCCACATATGCAGCGTTACCACCTGAAAGGTGGGCGCTTTCCCACATGCGCTGCATCACGCTTTCTTGCATGCTTGGTCACCCTCGGTTAGGGGACGGATCGGCGAGAGCCACAGCAAGCCTGGAAAAGTCCTAATGCAGCGACCGAACCAAGCCACCAAGGATCCCACAGATTTTCCGGGTACCAGCCCGGAAGCCCCTGCTGGTCTCATATCTTCATAGGTAAAGCTCGGGCCTTGTAAGCCCTCGCTTGGTTTCACCTCGGTGCGGGCAAGGGCCCGCACTTCGGCGTGCTACGGGTACAACACTTTAAAATCAGGTACCGCTTTGCAGCAGCATGTTACGTACGTGACCGATTGCCTTGGTCGGGTTCAGACCTTTAGGGCAAACGTTTACGCAGTTCATGATTCCGCGGCAGCGGAATACACTGAACGGGTCATCCAGCGAAGCCAGACGCTCCTGGGTCTTGGTGTCACGGCTGTCGGCCAGGAAACGATAGGCCTGCAACAGTGCAGCTGGACCGAGGAACTTGTCCGGGTTCCACCAGAACGACGGGCAGGAAGTCGAGCAGCAAGCGCACAGGATGCACTCGTACAGACCGTCCAGCTTTTCACGTTCTTCCGGCGACTGCAGACGTTCGATGGCCGGAGCCGGCGTGTCGTTCTGCAGGAATGGCTTCACCTTCTCGTACTGCTTGTAGAAGATGCTCATATCGACGACCAGGTCACGAATGACCGGCAGCCCAGGCAAAGGACGGATGATCAACTTGTTACGCTTGACCACTGCCGACAGCGGCGTGATGCAAGCCAGGCCGTTTTTGCCGTTGATGTTCATGCCGTCGGAACCGCATACACCTTCACGGCAGGAACGACGATACGAGAAACCTTCATCCTGTTCTTTGATCAGTGCCAATACATCCAGCACCATCAGGTCTTTGCCACCGGTATCGACCTGGAACGTCTGCATTTTCGGCGCAGAGTCGGTATCGGGGTTGTAACGATAGACTTCGACTTGCAACATAGCGACCACCCCTTAGTAAGTCCGGACTTTTGGCTCGAACGCCGGTACGGTTTTCGGCGCGAAGTTGACGGCACGCTTGGCAACGCGCTTTTCGCCCGGGAAGTACAGGGTGTGGCACAGCCAGTTTTCGTCGTCACGATCTTCAAAGTCTTCACGGGCGTGCGCACCGCGGGACTCTTTACGTACTTCTGCAGCGATTGCGGTCGCTTCAGCGACTTCCAGCAGGTTCTGCAGCTCCAGCGCTTCGATACGCGCGGTGTTGAAGGCCTGGGACTTGTCGTTGATCTTGACGTTGGCAATACGCTCACGCAGCTGGGCCAGTTGCTCGATGCCCTTCTGCATGTATTCGCCGGTACGGAACACACCGAAGTAGTTCTGCATGCAGCTTTGCAGCTCGCGACGCAGGGTAGCAACGTCTTCACCGGTGTTGCGCTCGTTGAGCTTGTTCAGGCGGCTCAGGGCAACGTCGATGTCGGTGTCGCTGGCGTCGAGGTATTCGATACCGTCGCTCAGCGCTTTTTCCAGGTGCAGGCCAGCAGCGCGACCGAACACGACCAGGTCGAGCAGCGAGTTGCCGCCCAGACGGTTGGCACCGTGAACCGATACGCAGGCTACTTCGCCTACTGCGAACAGACCCGGGATGATCTGGTCAACGCCATCGGCGTCCTGAGTCATCGCCTGACCATGAATGTTGGTGGCAACGCCGCCCATCATGTAGTGGCAGGTCGGAACGACAGGAACCGGAGCAACAACCGGGTCAACGTGAGCGAAGGTCTTGGACAGTTCACAGATGCCTGGCAGGCGGCTGTGCAGTACTTCTTCACCCAGGTGGTCAAGCTTGAGCATCACGTGGTCGCCGTTAGGGCCACAGCCGTTACCGGCGATGATCTCTTTAACCATGGAACGGGCCACAACGTCACGACCGGCGAGGTCTTTGGCGTTAGGCGCATAGCGCTCCATGAAACGCTCGCCGTGCTTGTTGATGAGGTAACCACCTTCACCACGGCAGCCTTCGGTAACCAGTACACCGGCGCCGGCGATGCCGGTCGGGTGGAACTGCCACATTTCGATGTCCTGAACCGGAACACCGGCACGCAGCGCCATGCCGATACCGTCACCGGTGTTGATCAGGGCGTTGGTGGTGGACGAGTAGATACGGCCTGCACCGCCAGTGGCCAATACAGTGGCCTTGGCTTTGATGTACAGGGTTTCGCCGGTTTCGATGCAGATCGCGATCACACCGACGAACGCGCCTTCCTGGTTCTTCACCAGATCGACTGCGTAGTACTCGTTCAGGAACGTGGTGCCTGCTTTCAGGTTGCCCTGGTACAGGGTGTGCAGCAGCGCGTGACCGGTACGGTCGGAAGCAGCACAGGTACGGGCAGCCTGGCCACCCTTACCGAAGTCCTTGGACTGACCACCGAACGGACGCTGGTAGATACGGCCGGTTTCGGTACGCGAGAACGGCAGGCCCATGTGGTCCAGTTCGAAGACCGCAGCAGGACCTTCCTGACACATGTATTCGATAGCGTCCTGGTCACCGATGTAGTCGGAACCCTTGACGGTATCGTACATGTGCCAGCGCCAGTCATCGTTCGGGTCGGCCGAAGCGATGGCGCAGGTGATGCCACCCTGGGCCGATACAGTGTGCGAACGGGTCGGGAAGACCTTGGTGATCACGGCAGTCTTGTGACCGCCCTGGGCCAGCTGCAGCGCAGCGCGCATGCCAGCACCGCCACCACCAATAATGATGGCGTCGAATGAAATCGTAGGAATGTTAGCCATGAATCAGATACCCCAGAGAATCTGCACACCCCAGACGAAGTACGCGAACATCGCGACACCGCATACCGCCTGGAACAGGAAACGTACAGCAGTCGCCGACTTGCCCAGCGCCATTGGCGTCAGGTAGTCAGTTGCGATGGTCCACATGCCGACCCAGGCGTGAGCGCCCAGGGCAACCAGTGCCAGCAGACTGAAGATACGCATCGCGTTGTTGGAGAACAGACCGTGCCACTGGGCATAATCAATGCCCGGGTGCGCGGCGAGGTATCCGATCAGGAAAATGAAATAAGCCGCGAGAACGACCGCAGATACGCGCTGCGCCATCCAGTCATAGAGGCCCGAACGCGAGAGGTTCGTGACGTTAGTTACCATATCCAAACTCCTGCCAGCACGATCAGCACCACGGAAGCGGCGATGATGATTTTCGAGCCCAGTCTTCCGCCTTCCAGCGTCTCACCGATGCCCATGTCCATGATCAAGTGGCGCACACCGGCTACCAAGTGATACAGCAAGGCGGACAGGAGGCCCCATGCCACGAACTTGGCCAGCGGACTGGTCAAGCATGCCTTCACCTCGGCGAAACCTTCCTCCGAACCCAGGGATTTGCCCAATGCATAAAGCATGAAGCCAAGGCCCAGGAAGAGGATGATGCCGGATACACGGTGAAGAAATGACGTAACGCCGGTAATGGGGAGTTTGATGGTCCTTAGGTCTAGGTTTACAGGTCGTTGGCTTTTCACGGCTTTTTTCACACTGAAGAGCCCCTAGCAAGCAGGGCAAAGTTGTTGGTAAGTGTACTGGTCAGGTACCCACCACCCAGGGAGTGACGACCCCAGCAACACGGGCTTGCAAGCCCCTGGCGGTCGGGTGCCGATTATAGACAGTTAGGTCACTAATGACAACGCAAGCCCCTAGCCCAAATAGCGCATTGCCTTTAGCGCATAAAAGGCGTAAATGGGCGGCAATTTCGAGGAAAAACGGTGCCCAAAGCCCTTTACAACCGTGCTTTAGGCAAATTGACATTCGAATTTATCTCACTATAGTGGTGCGGGCCCTGCGTGGGGGGTCTGTCTGATGATTTCAAGCATTAATAGGAGGCCACATGGCTGACAAAAAAGCGCAGTTGGTCATCGAGGGCGCAGCCCCCGTCGAGCTGCCCATTTTAACCGGCACCGTTGGTCCCGATGTTATCGACGTTAGAGGGTTGGGGGCCACGGGTCACTTCACTTTCGACCCTGGTTTCATGGCGACCGCATCCTGCGAGTCGAAGATCACTTATATCGACGGCGACAAGGGTATCCTGCTGCACCGCGGTTATCCGATCGAACAGCTCGCTGAAAAATCCGATTACCTCGAGACCTGCTACCTGCTGCTCAACGGCGAACTGCCGAATGCCGAGCAGAAGGCCCAGTTCGTCAGCACCGTGAAGAATCACACCATGGTGCACGAGCAGTTGAAGTCCTTCTTCAACGGCTTCCGCCGCGACGCCCACCCGATGGCCGTCATGTGCGGCGTGGTTGGCGCCCTGTCGGCGTTCTATCACGACTCGTTGGACATCAATAACCCGCAACACCGCGAAATTTCTGCCGTTCGCCTGGTCGCTAAAATGCCGACCCTGGCCGCGATGGTCTACAAGTACTCCATGGGTCAACCCATGATGTACCCGCGCAACGACCTGTCGTACGCAGAAAACTTCCTGCACATGATGTTCAACACGCCGTGCGAGATCAAACCGATCAGCCCGACGCTGGCCAAGGCAATGGACCGGATTTTCATCCTCCACGCCGACCACGAACAGAATGCGTCGACCTCTACCGTGCGCCTGGCAGGCTCCTCGGGTGCCAACCCGTTCGCCTGTATCGCTGCCGGTATCGCCGCACTGTGGGGCCCGGCTCACGGCGGCGCCAACGAAGCCGTTCTGACCATGCTCGATGAAATCGGCGATGTCTCGAACATCGACAAATTCATCGCCAAGGCCAAGGACAAGAACGATCCGTTCAAGCTGATGGGCTTCGGTCACCGTGTTTACAAGAACCGTGACCCTCGCGCCACCGTGATGAAGCAGACCTGCGACGAAGTCCTGCGCGAGCTGGGCATCAAGAACGACCCGCAGCTGGAACTGGCCATGCGCCTGGAAGAGATCGCCCTGACCGATCCTTACTTCATCGAGCGCTCGCTGTACCCGAACGTCGACTTCTACTCGGGGATCATCCTCAAGGCGATCGGCATTCCAACCAGCATGTTCACCGTGATCTTCGCCCTGGCGCGGACCGTCGGCTGGATTTCGCACTGGAAAGAAATGCTCTCCAGCCCGTACAAGATTGGCCGTCCTCGCCAGCTGTACACCGGCTACGAAGCACGCGACATCGTCAAGCTGGAAGACCGTAAGTAAGCCTTGCGCCGAACACGAAAAAGGCTGCCCTCGGGCAGCCTTTTTTATGGGTCGAGGATAGAACAGTTTTAAACTTGCCCTACCCCTTCACAACTGTACTTATGGTCGCTCGGCTTTCGCCTTCAACGCCTTCAACGTATTGAACGGCGCATCCACTACGAACTTGTTCGCAACCATCGACGGCACGCTGCCACCTGGCTCGGTATGGACCTGGTAAGTGACTTCGGTGCCACCGTCCTTGGGCTGCAGCTTCCAGAAACCTTCTACCTGAGCCACACGCACAAAGCCCTTTTCTTCAGGCAGGTACTTCGGAACACCCTCGAGTTTGCGGGTTACGCTGCCATCGGCATCCTGAGAAGTGGTGATGTGCAGGATCGAGTCACGCGGCGTCACCGGCCACGGCGTGCTGAACTGGGTGTAGGTCCAGCTCTGGTCACCTTCGGCCTTGAGCAGCTTTTGCGACTTGCACTCGTGAATCCAGGCACACGCACCGGCAACATCTTCCTGCAGCGCCCGCACCTTGGCCAACGGCGCCTTGATAAAGGTCACGCCGCGATACGCCTTGTAATCGGAACCTGCGATGCTCGCCAGCGATACCTTGACGCCCTGCTCGTCCTTGGCCACTTCCCACTCTTCGGCGTGCGCCATGCAAGCCAGGGCGCTCAACCCCACCACCAGTGCCACTTGCTTAAACGATCCCATGCGCTTGTTCCTTATTATTGAAGATAGTGCTTTCAAGTCGCCGTCATTTGCTCCAGCCAGCCCAGAATTCTGATTGCCTCGTCACTGCTGCTGCCACACACGTCCACATCGGCCTTGAAGCCACCGCACACAGCAGGCCGCTCGGGCTTGCCAAACAGGCCACACAAATTGACTGCCGACAGGTGCAAACAACGCTCGCCCGCCGGTTTGCCATTGGGCATGCCAGGAATCGGCGAACTAATGGAAGGCGCGATGCAGCAAGCGCCACATCCTTCACGGCAATTCATGACAACAGAACCCTCGGTGCAGCAAATGATGAATGAACCCGGATAGTAACCGGTTAAACGGTCGTTTGAAATTGCCGGAAAGATGAAAAATACCGCCAATCGCCGTGACCAATGAGTCAGTCCGGCCTTATTGCTTGAACTCGAATTCGATTGCCGCGCCCTCGATGTCCGTCTGTCGCGCATCGTTGCGCAACTGCAGCTGCATTTCGTTGCTCAGCAAGCGACCATTGAGCTGAAACGGGCTATCCGAAGGCGGCTTTTCGCCGAACAGGTAAGGCAACAGCGGCTTGGGCGTAACCACAGGGTCTTGCGTTGCCGGCTTCAGGTCCTTGACCATCTCGACGGGCAGGCGCAGGTCCAGCTTGGCTGCAGGTAGTGCCGCAGGAGCTCCTTTGGCATTTTTTTTCGCTTTGGCCGCCGGCTTTTTATTTACCGGCGCTTTTTTTACCTGCTTTTGCTGGGTCGCCGGCTTGGCCTTTGGTGCGGCGCTGGCGGGCTTGCCCGGTGTAGCAGGTGACGTCTGGGCCATCACATTCCCGCTGCCAGCCAGAAAACCCAGCAAACACAGGAACACGCCAACCCGAGACACGGCTTTTATAGACACCAAAAATCACCCGCAAAATCCATAGACTCCCCACTGACAGGAAGACTGGAAAACCTAGAAAAAGTTGGCTGCGCCAGACTCCTGGCATAACTGACTGGCCAACATACCCAGCGTCACCACCGCCCTTTCCGCCTCACGGTTCCATGGAATACCGCAGTTCAGGCGTATGCAGTGGTTGAACTGTTCTGTATTACTGAAAATAAGTCCCGGTGCGATACTGATGCCCTGTTGCAGTGCGCGCACGTGCAGCTCCTGGGTATTGACCCGCCCAGGCAAACTCACCCAGAGAATGAAACCGCCTGTCGGACGCGTCATTTGCGTGCCTTCAGGAAAATGCTGTTGCACAGCCAGCTGGTACGCACTGAGGTTTTTCCGATACTCCTGCCGGATGTACCGCAAATGCCGATCGTACCCGCCGTTTTCAAGGTAGGAGGCGACGCCCATCTGGGTGACACTGCAGGCCGAGTGCGTGGTGAATGTCTGCAGGCGCTGGATTTCCGCCTGGTATTTACCCGCAATCATCCAGCCGATACGCACCCCGGGCGACAGGGTCTTGGAAAAACTCGAGCAGTAGATTACCCGGCCCAGACGATCAAACGCCTTGAGCGCCTTGGTTTTACCCTGCTCGAACATGAGCTCGCCATAGATATCGTCCTCGACGATCTGAATGTCGAAGTCCGAAGCCAGGCGCAACAGCTGCTTTTGCCGCTCTTCAGGAATGGTGCCGCCCAGTGGATTGCTCAGCCGCGCAGTCAGCACCAACGCCTTGATCGGCCACTGATTGGCCGCCAGTTGCAGGGCTTCCAGGCTGATGCCGGTAGACGGATCACTCGGGATCTCGATGACCTTGAGCCCCAACAAATCGGCCAGTTGCAGCAAGCCATAATACGTCGGCGACTCCGCCGCGATCAGGTCACCCGGCTTGGTCAGCACCCGCAATGACATTTGCAGTGCATCCACGCAACCATGGGTAACCACCACTTCACTGGGGTCCACCACCACTCCGGCATCCCGCATGCGAATGGCGATCTGCCGACGCAACGGCTCAAAACCTGGGCTGAACATGTAGCTGAACGCCCGCGGGCTATGAAACCGGGTGACCTTGGCCAGTTGTTGATGCAACGCCCGCACCGGCAAGTAATCGACATGCGGTACCGCCGCCCCGAACGGAAACACCCCGTCGCGCCGGGCTTCGGTCAGCACTTGCTGGATGATGCTGCTGCGCGTTACCAGCCCCGGACGCTCGACCCGGGCAATATCCGGGGTCTGCGCAGTCAATGCCGGCGTTTGGTGCACATAGTAGCCAGACTGCGGTCGCGCTCGGATCAATCCCTGGTCTTCCAGGTTGGCATAGGCCTGCAACACCGTGGCGTGGCTGACGTTGAGTTGCGAGCTCATCTTGCGCACCGACGGCACCCGCTCGCCCGGCTGATAGACACCCCGACGGATATCTTCAGCCAGTTGCTGGGCGATACGCTGGTAGAGCAACAGGTTGGTCATGATCGGTTCTCGACACGCAGGCAATGTAATTGTTTTTGTACGACTCGATAAGGAAGCCAGAATACCGGAACAGTTGCAAAGTGTACTGGGACAGATTGCAGAATAGTCGACAATACAGTTTGTGACAGCACCCCTTGTCAGCCATTTTCACCGCCCATAAAAAAACCCGATGAGCGTTTCTCACCGGGTTTTTTCACCACCTCACACCTCAGCGCGCTGCGCCGAGCTTGCCTTTGGCGTCGGAGAACACAATCTCGACGCGGCGGTTCTGCGCCCTGCCCCGCTCCGAAGCGTTGGCCTCCACCGGGTATTGATCGCCGTAGCCTTCAACCTGGATACGTTTTTCGTCGACCCCAAGGTCGACCAGCATGTCGGCCACCGACTGGGCGCGATCGCGCGACAGCTTCAGGTTGTCGTCCGAGGCACCGGTGCTGTCGGTATAACCTTCAATGCGCACCACGCGCTTGGGGTTGAGTTGCAGGAACTGCACCAGCTTGAGCACGGTACGGCTCGCCGAGTTTTTCAGCTCGGCGCGGCCGGTATCGAACAGCACGTCCCCCAGGGTCATGACCAGACCACGATCACTCTGCGTCGTGGCCAGGCTGACGATCTGCGCTTCCAGCCATTTGCCCTGCTGCTGCACACTGGCGAGCTTGGCCTCGCGCAGCGCCAGCTGCAGGCGTTGGCGTTCCAGCTCAAGCTTGGCCAGACGCTCCTGGTTCAGCACCAGGTTGCTGTGCTCCCGGGCGATGTCGCTGTAACGCTGGCTCAGGTAGGCATAGTGGCGCACATCCGCCCCTGTACCGAAGTAGCTGGACAGCCGCTCGGCCCGCGCCAGCGATTCACCGGCACGAATGACATCCCGCGGCGCACTGCGCAGCACGTTGGAATCGTCCTTGACGGTCTGGAACTTGGCCGTTGCTTCATCCAGTGCCGACTCACTGCGCTGACTGGCACAACCCTGCAGACCAACGATCCCGACCAGCAGCAAGGCCGCCATAGGCTTGATCGAACTCATGGCTGCGCCCCCAGCTGTTTGCGCAGGCGATTGACCCGCGACTGCAGCTGCTCAAGCTGTTCATTGCTTTTGCTGGTCAACACCAGCGCCTCAGCCAGACGCGCGTCGAGCTCGGCCTGTTCGGCGCGCATGCGTGCATCGCGATAGGACTCATTGGCCATGTTGACCTGGGCGCGCGCCATCTTGTCTTCGGCCATCTTCATTTCGGCCACCTCATTGGTCGCCCCGACGGCCTTGGCTTGCTCCAGTGCCTGTTCAGACAGGCGAAACTGCTCGTTGGGTGCCGGATCATTGGCACATCCGGCCAGCGCCAACAGCGCCAGCCCGGCAAAATAAGGTTGGATTCTCACGCAATCTTCCTACTGTTTGGGGGCATCCTGCGGTGCCTGCGTTTGCGCTTTCCAGCGCTCTATATTGCGTTGCAGCACCGCCTGAGACACACCGGAGGTCGGCAATTCTGTCAGCTTTTTTGCCAGTTGTCCGCGTATCCAGGCGTCATTGCAGGCTGAATTATGCGATATCGCCAGGTACAGGCCCGGCCTATCCAGCGGCAGCCCCCGGGCCACCAGCACATCGCCCATGCCCAGGGACTGCGCCATGGCCATGCCGGAGTAACGTCCGGCCAGCACATAGTCCACTTGCCCCAGCAACAATTGCTGGAATGCCTGAGTCAGGTTCTGCGCCTCGGAGAGTTTTAACTGCGCTTTGGCCAAGGCTTCGAAATGCGGGGTCAGGCGGGCTTTTTGCGACAGGCTGCCCCGATGCTCGTGCAAATCGGCCAGCCCTTCATAGATGAGTGGCGAATCATGGCGGGTCCACACCAGGTATTCGTTCTGCATCAGCGGCGGGTGAACGTAGTCCAGGCTCGTCAGCTCGGTAACCTGCAGTGGTGCATCGATGAGCATATCCACGCGCCCGCTTCGTACTTCGGCCAGCGCATCACTGCGTTTGCCGCTGTAGAGCACCTCGATTTTCACCCCAAGCTCGGCCGCGATCTGCTGCAACAGTTCAGCGTTGGCGCCAATCAGGTGCCGGGGATCTTTCGGGTCGCGCCACAGATAAGGCGGCGCGTCGGGACTGCCGGTAGCCACCAGTCGCTCGCACTTGCCCGCCGCCATGGCCTGCGCTGGCAACAGCACTGCGGCCGCCATCAGCGCGGCAATTATCCGACCTTGCCATCCCATGCAAACCACTCCCCACTTTTCTTCAGAACATAAAAAAGCCCGGTCCCGGGGCTGCGCAAGACTCGCTTGCACAGCCCGCATGGACCGGGCCCTTTATAAGTGAAGCAGCGGGATTAAACCAGCTTCTCCAGCTCAGGTACGGCTTCGAACAGATCAGCAACCAGACCGTAGTCGGCAACCTGGAAGATCGGCGCTTCTTCGTCCTTGTTGATCGCTACGATCACTTTGGAGTCTTTCATGCCGGCCAGGTGCTGGATCGCGCCGGAGATACCGACAGCGATGTACAGTTGCGGCGCAACGATCTTGCCGGTCTGACCAACCTGCATGTCGTGCGGTACGAAACCTGCGTCGACCGCAGCGCGCGAAGCGCCGACGGCAGCACCGAGCTTGTCGGCCAGGGCGTACAGGTGCTTGAAGTTGTCACCGTTCTGCATGCCGCGACCGCCGGAAACGACGATTTTGGCAGCGGTCAGCTCAGGACGGTCGGACTTGGCCAGTTCTTCACCGACGAAGGACGACTTGCCAGCGTCATGCGCAGCAGCCACGGTTTCAACCGAAGCACTGCCACCTTCGGCGGCAACGGCGTCAAAGCCGGTGGCACGAACGGTGATGACTTTGACGGCAGCGTTCGATTGCACGGTGGCAATGGCGTTACCGGCGTAGATCGGACGCTTGAAGGTGTCGGCCGACTCTACCGAGATGATCTCGGAGATCTGGTCGACGTCCAGCAGGGCGGCAACGCGCGGCAGAATGTTCTTGCCGTTGGAGGTGGCCGGTGCCAGCACGTGGCTGTAACCCTTGCCCAGCTCGGCAACCAGCGGTGCAACGTTTTCCGGCAGCTGGTGCGCGTAAGCAGCGTTGTCGGCAACCAGTACCTTGGCAACGCCAGCGATCTTGGCGGCAGCTTCAGCAACACCACCGACATTCTGGCCAGCGACCAGCACGGCGATGTCACCACCGATTTTGGCGGCAGCAGCAACAGTGTTCAGGGTGGCCGGGGCAACGGCACCGTTTTCGTGTTCAGCGATAACCAGGATAGTCATTTAGATTACCTTCGCCTCGTTCTTCAGTTTCTCGACCAGTTCAGCAACCGACTTGACCTTGATACCCGCGCTGCGAGCAGCTGGCGCTTCGACTTTCAGGGTCTTGTTGGTGGAGGCGGTGGAAACGCCCAGCGCGTCTGGAGTAACAGTTTCCAGCGGCTTTTTCTTGGCCTTCATGATGTTCGGTAGCGACGCATAGCGTGGCTCGTTCAGACGCAGGTCGGTGGTGACGATCGCTGGCAGGTTCAGCGCAACAGTCTGCAGGCCGCCATCGATTTCACGGGTGACATTGACCTTGTCGCCAGCCACTTCAACCTTGGAGGCGAAGGTGCCCTGGGCGAAGCCGGTCAGCGCAGCAAGCATCTGGCCAGTCTGGTTGTTGTCGCTGTCGATGGCCTGTTTGCCAAGGATCACCAGCTGAGGCTGTTCCTTGTCGACAACAGCCTTGAGCAGCTTGGCCACGGCCAGCGAGGTCAGCTCTTCAGCCGACTCGACCAGGATGGCACGGTCAGCACCCAGTGCCAGGGCAGTACGCAACTGTTCCTGAGCAGTGGCCGGGCCGACGGTAACGACGACGATCTCGGTCGCCACGCCCTTTTCTTTCAGGCGTACGGCCTCTTCTACGGCGATTTCGCAGAAGGGGTTCATGGACATCTTGACGTTAGCAAGGTCGACGCCGGAGTTGTCCGCCTTGACGCGAACCTTGACGTTATAGTCGACCACTCGTTTGACAGCTACAAGAACCTTCATGGATTCCTCGTTACTCTCCGGTGAAAAGAATGTCGCCTGGGGCAAACCCGGCGATTGCGCGTGGGTACAAGGGCACCTCTAAAAACGAAGGCAGTCGGCAGAATTCAACCCTGACCCAGCAGTCTCGATTCGACCTCACAGCAGCAAAACCCGTGAGTCATTTTCTGTCGTGGTGTGTAAACTCCACTACAAAGCGGGTTGCGGCCCTGCTGCACTGCTTTTCGCCTGGTTTTTAGGGGTGCACCTGCATCCGGCGGTCAGCCTACGGCGAGCGCAAAACCGCTCGTATCTTGACCGTAACGCCCAATCCGGTCAATACGGCAAACCGGCCAGATTCATGCCGTGCGTCTTTGATTTTACTGGGCTGCGGCAAATTCAAACAAACGTTTGTATTGGACCCCGCGAGTGGTGTAGATATAATGCGCGGCCAAGAGAAAGCGGTGTAGTCCGTCATCGCTCGAGCTACAGCTTGAGCCTCAGTCAATGACCGCCTGACACCCGCCAACAAAAGAAAACCGATGAGCCTTGAGTAGGAGAGAACCTGTGGAACGCGAATACATGGAATTCGACGTGGTCATTGTCGGCGCTGGCCCGGCTGGCCTGTCCGCCGCCTGCCGATTGAAGCAGAAGGCCGCCGAAGCCGGTAATGAAATCAGCGTCTGCGTGGTCGAGAAAGGCTCCGAAGTCGGTGCCCATATCCTCTCCGGTGCGGTGTTCGAACCGCGCGCCCTGAACGAACTGTTCCCGGACTGGAAAGAGCTGGGCGCCCCGCTCAACACCGCAGTCAAACGCGACGACATCTATGTGCTCAAGGATGCTGGCAGCTCGGTCAAGGTCCCCGACCTGTTCGTGCCCAAAACCATGCACAACGAAGGCAACTACATCATTTCCCTAGGTAACCTGTGCCGCTGGCTGGCCCAGCAAGCAGAAAACCTGGGCGTGGAAATCTACCCGGGCTTCGCTGCCCAGGAAGCCCTGTTTGACGAAAATGGCGTGGTCCGCGGGATCATCACCGGCGACCTCGGTGTCGACCGTGAAGGCAACCCGAAAGACGGCCTGTACACCCCGGGCATGGAACTGCGCGGCAAGTACACCCTGTTCGCCGAAGGCTGCCGTGGTCACATCGGCAAGCAGCTGATCAAGCGCTTCAATCTCGACAGCGAATCCGACGTCCAGCATTACGGCATCGGCCTGAAAGAAATCTGGGAAATCGATCCGGCCAAGCATGAGCAAGGCCTGGTGGTGCACACCGCAGGCTGGCCGCTGGATGTCATGGCCAAGGAAAACACCGGTGGTTCGTTCCTCTACCACCTGGAAAACAACCAGGTGGTGGTTGGCCTGATCGTCGACCTGTCCTACAGCAACCCGTTCCTGTCGCCGTTCGACGAGTTCCAGCGCCTCAAGCACCACCCGGTGATCAGCCAGTACCTCGAAGGCGGCAAGCGCATCAGCTACGGCGCTCGCGCCCTGGCCAAAGGTGGCCTGAACTCGCTGCCGAAAATGGTCTTCGCCGGTGGCGCCCTGATCGGCTGCGACCTGGGCACCATGAACGTGGCCAAGATCAAGGGCAGCCACACCGCCATGAAGTCCGGCATGCTCGCAGCCGACGCGGTGGCAGAAGCCCTGCTCGCCGGTGGTGAAGGCGGCGACCAGCTCAACAGCTATGTCGACGCATTCAAAGCCAGCTGGCTGTATGAAGAGCTGTTCTCCAGCCGTAACTTCGGCCCGGCCATGCACAAGTTCGGCCCGATGCTCGGCGCGGCGTTCAACTATGTCGACCAGAACTGGTTCGGCGGCAAACTGCCGTTCACCCTGCACGACACCAAGCCGGACTACGCCTGCCTGAAACTGGCCGCCGACTCGAAGAAAATCGATTATCCGAAGCCAGATGGCAAGTTGAGCTTCGACAAGCTCAGCTCGGTGTTCCTCTCCAGCACCAACCATGAAGAAGAGCAACCGTGCCACCTGAAGCTGGCCGATGCCGGCATTCCGATCGGTACCAACCTGCCGCTGTACGACGAACCGGCGCAGCGCTACTGCCCGGCCGGCGTGTACGAGGTGGTCACCCAGGAAGACGGCAACAAGCGCTTCCAGATCAACGCCCAGAACTGCGTGCACTGCAAGACCTGTGACATCAAGGACCCTTCGCAGAACATCACCTGGGTTACCCCGGAAGGTGCCGGCGGCCCGACTTACCCGAACATGTAAGTCAGCGCCCGATAAAAAGCCCCCTCGCCTTGCGGCCAGGGGGCTTTTTTGGGCTCCTAAAGAGGTTGTGCGCCCCCTGGAGCTCGTATCAACGTCCGAGTAAACGGACGCCATTGTCACAACACATTAAGCGATGCCTGCTGCGCCTCATCCTCGCAGTGCACAGGTTCCTTCGCCGCAAAATACACCGCCGTCAGCAGCCCCACCGCACCCATGATGAAACTGAACCCCACGCACACCCACGGGCTCCAGGGCATCAGTGCAATCAGCATCAACGGTGTGGTACTGGCCCAAAGTGCATAGGCAATGTTGTAGGTAAAGGAGATGCCCGACACGCGGATCGGTGCCGGGAACAAGCCGACCATCACCGACGGCACCACCCCTACTACACCACAGGCAAGACCGGCCAGGGCATAGGCCAGGCCCGGCCATTCCCAGCCCGACACCAGGCTGGTGTACAAGGCGCCAACACCCAGCGGCAGCAGCAGGCTGTAGAGCATCAGTGCGCGCCAGGCGCCCACCCGGTCGACCAGCAGGCCAGCGAGTACGCAGCCGATATTGAGAAAGACAATCCCCACGCTGCTCAACGCGAAGGTGTGACCCGCGCTCATGCCAAAGCGCTGCTGCATCACCGTCGGGGTGATCACCACCAGCACCACCACCGCCGAGGTCAACACACAGGTGAGCAGCGCTGCCGGCAGCAACGCCCGGCGGTGCTCGGTCAGCACCGTACGCAGCGGAAAGGCCACCGGCTGTTCGCGACGTTCGCGCAAGGCCAGAAACACCGGGGTCTCGCTCAACCAGCGGCGCAACCACACCCCAAACACCCCGAACACGCCGCCCAGCAGGAACGGGAAACGCCAGGCGTAGTCGAGGATCTCCTGCGGTGTGAACAGTTGCGCCAGCGCGGTGGCGGTCAGTGCGCCCAGCAGGTAACCGAAGGTCAGGCCGGCCTGCAAAAAGCCCAGCGCGTAGCCGCGCCGACCGGCCGGCGCATGCTCGGCAACGAACACCCAGGCACTGGGCACTTCACCACCGACCGCCGCGCCCTGAAAGATACGCAGCGCCAGCAGGATCAGCGGGGCGAAATAACCGATCTCGGCGTACGTGGGCATGATGCCGATCAGCAGGCACGGCAAGGCCATCATCAAGATGCTCAGGCTGAAGACTTTCTTGCGCCCCAGGTGATCGGCGAAATGCGCCATGAGAATGCCGCCCAGCGGCCGCGCCAGGTAACCGGTGACAAAGATTCCGAAACTCTGCAGCAGGCGCAGCCACTCGGGCATCTGTGGCGGAAAGAACAGCTGGCTGAGCGTCAGGGCGAAGAACACGAAAATGATGAAATCGTAGATTTCCAGTGCGCCGCCCAAAGCCGCCAGGCTCAAGGTCTTGTGGTCACTGCGCGTCAGGCGCAAGGCTGGCGTCGGCAGGGTGGCTGTCATAGGGGCATCCGTTAATCATTGGGCAGCAGCGCAGCAGGCGCGCGCGAACAAGCGCAAGAGGATAGCAAACCCGTCACGGCGTTGCTGGCGGATGCCACGATTGCGTATTAACGGGAGAAGATGGTGGGCGCGAACCCCAGTCGACGCGGGTAGCCGCCAAAGTTCGCACGCCGCGACACGTCTGGCAATTGCCCGATCACCTTGGGCATGTCGATGATTGCCATGAAGCCCTGCAGGGTTTCGTTGTCCGGGACCTTGGGCAGGCTGACATTTACCGCTTCGCGCTGGCCGCTGGGAATGGTGGGGACTTTCAGGTGCTGGGACTCATACAGCAAGGCGTGCTGGATCTGTGGGTTGACCCGGCAGAACCGGTCCAGGTCGACGCCGACATGGCTGGCCAGGTCGATGTTGCCTACCAGCAGGTTGAACGGTTGCAGCGCACTTTGCACCAGACGCTGCAGGTCTTCGAACGACTCGACCGGGGCAATGCGGAAGTACCCCATGCCATTGAGCATTTTCTCCAGCTGCAGCAACTGCATCGGATGTTCATCGGCAATCAGGATGCGCATTGATTTGTTAGGCATCATCAGTGACCAAGGCAGAGAGCGTTAGCGACGTTCCTCGACCAGACTGCGCCAACAACTCGACTACGGGCTTGTGGCGGACACTTCGCCAGCTTCAGGGTCTGTACTGATAGTTGTTGGGAAACCTGCATAAATCAAGGATCAACATGACAGAATTTTCATGTACCCGATGATTGCACTATGACTCCCACTGCCGCATGCGTGTGCGGCAGTGCTTCATCGCGTTGACGATGTGCTTTTCCACCAGGCTGCTGGAAATGCCCAGGCGCTCGGAAATCTCCTGATGGGACAGGCCTTCAAGCTTGCGCAGCAGGAAACTCTCGCGGCACGGCCCGCTCAGTTCATCAAGGGCGCGCTGCATCAGGGCCAGGCGCTGGCGCAGTTCCATGTCCTGGGATGGCGCGGGGGAAAAGAACCGCTCATCGGTGTCCAGCACCTCCAGCGGCTCGACCTGCCGCAACAGTCCGCGGCGATGACCATCGATCACCAGGTTCAAGGCGGTACGGTAGAGAAACGCGCGCGGATGCTCGATGTCGCTCCCACCCGACCGTTCCAGCACCCGGGTGTAGGCATCATGGGCGACGTCTTCGGCGGCCTGCCGGTTACCCAGGCGGGCACAAAGGAAACTCACCAGTTCGCGATAGTAGTTTTCCAACACAGTACCTGGCCGCGACACGCGGAGCATGCCTGAAGGTTGGCGAGTGGGTGTCAATGATGGCAGTTTGCGATAATACAAATTATAAGTATTCTCAGCAAGCCAAGTACTTCGCCCCACCCCTCTGCGTTCGGAACAGCAGACTGCCTGGGTAAATTCTTCGGCAAGCCCCTCGTTTACCGGGGAGCCTCCCATGCCTGTCCTGCCTGCCTGCATGAATCCAAGGCCCCATCCACTGGCTGGAACCCTACATGAGACGTTCATCACTCACTCGCCGCGTGGCTTTTTGCGGCTTCGGCCTGCTGACCCTGGGCGCGCTGCTCGCCTGGAAAGCCCTGCCCGCCGGCAGCGACTCACTGAACACCGTGACCGTCACCCGCCACGATATCGAAAGCAGCGTCACCGCCCTGGGCACCTTGCAGCCCAGGCGCTATGTCGACGTTGGCGCCCAGGCGTCGGGACAGATCCGCAAACTGCATGTGGAGGTTGGCGACCAGGTCAAGGAAGGCCAGTTGCTGGTTGAAATCGACCCGTCTACGCAACAGGCCAAACTCGATGCCGGGCGCTTCTCGATCGACAACCTCAAGGCCCAGCTCGCTGAGCAACACGCTCAATATCAACTGGCCGAGCAAAAGTACCAACGCCAGCGCAACCTGGCGGCCGGCGGCGCCACCCGCGAGGAAGACGTGCAAAGCGCCCGGGCCGAACTCAAGGTCACCCAGGCGCGCATCGACATGTACCGCGCGCAGATCCGCCAGGCCCAGGCCAGCCTGCGCAGCGACGAAGCCGAGCTCGGTTACACCCGGATCTATGCACCGATGACTGGCACCGTCGTTGCCGTGGATGCCCGCGAAGGCCAGACCCTTAACGCCCAGCAGCAAACGCCGTTGATCCTGCGCATCGCCAAGCTGTCGCCGATGACCGTCTGGGCCCAGGTATCGGAAGCCGATATCGGCCATGTCAAACCCGGCATGGCGGCGTACTTCACCACCCTGGCGGGCGGCAAGCGGCGCTGGACCAGTACTGTGCGCCAGATTCTGCCGGTACCGCCCAAGCCCCTTGACCAAACCAGCCAGGGTGGCGGCAGCTCGGCCAGTGCCAGCGGCAGTAGCGCCAGCGGTAAAGTGGTGCTGTACACCGTGCTGCTGGACGTGGACAACCCCGATAACGCCTTGATGGCAGAAATGACCACCCAGGTATTTTTCATTTCCGGTCGCGCCAGCAAGGTGCTGACCGTACCGGTGGCCGCACTCAACGAAGGTGGCGGCGACAACCTGCGCATCGCTCAGGTACTCAACAGCCAAGGCAACGTCGAGCAACGCCAGGTGCGGACCGGGCTTAGTGATCGCCTGCGGGTGCAGGTACTTGAAGGCCTGGACGAGGGTGACCGGTTGCTGATCGGTGCACCTGCAGCCAGCGGAGGTTGAATGACGACGCCGCTGATTGAGCTGTGCGACATCCGCAAATCCTACGGGGGTGTCGATACGCCCAAGGTCGAGGTCGTTCGCGGCATCAGCCTGTCGATCCACCCGGGAGAATTCATCGCCATCGTCGGGGCTTCCGGTTCCGGCAAGTCGACGCTGATGAACATTCTTGGTTGCCTGGACCGGCCGACATCAGGCGACTACCTGTTTGCCGGCAAAAATGTTGCCGAGCTGGACAGCGATGAGCTGGCCTGGCTGCGCCGTGAAGCGTTCGGCTTCGTCTTCCAGGGTTATCACCTGATAGCCTCGGGCTCGGCCCAGGAGAACGTCGAGATGCCGGCCATCTATGCCGGCACCCCCGCGCCCGAGCGCCATGCCCGCGCCGCTGCCCTGCTCGATCGCCTGGGTTTGGCCAGCCGCACCGGCAACCGTCCGCACCAGTTGTCCGGTGGTCAGCAACAGCGGGTATCGATTGCCCGGGCGTTGATGAACGGTGGCCACATCATCCTCGCCGATGAACCCACCGGCGCCCTCGACAGCCAGAGCGGCGCCGAAGTCATGGCCTTGCTTGATGAACTGGCCAGCCAGGGCCACGTGGTGATCCTGATCACCCATGACCGCGAAGTAGCCGCACGGGCCAAGCGGGTGATCGAGATCCGCGACGGCCTGATCCTCAGCGACTCGGCCAGCGAGCCCGTCCCCGAACCCACCCGCGATGGCGGCCTGCAAGCCGCCGACCTGCGCCGCCGCCTGGACCAGGGCGCCACCCATCGCGGCGCCTGGAAAGGCGAAATGGTCGAAGCCCTGCAGGCTGCCTGGCGGATCATGTGGATCAACCGTTTCCGTACCGCACTGACCTTGCTTGGCATCGTCATAGGCGTGGCATCCGTGGTGGTCATGCTCGCCGTCGGCGAAGGCAGCAAGCGGCAGGTCATGGCCCAGATGGCTGCTTTCGGCTCCAACATCCTTTACCTCAGTGGCAGCATGCCCACCCTTCGCGAGCCAGCCGGGGTCATCACCCTGGACGATGTCGCCGCCGTCGGCACCCTGCCCCAGGTGAAAATGATCATGCCGGTGATTGGCAGCAAGCTGATGGTGCGTTACGGCAACAATAACCAGCAGTTTTATGTCGGCGGCAACAACACCTACTTCAGCGAGATCTTCAACTGGCCGGTGGTCCAGGGAAGCTTCTTTACCGAAGCCGACGAACAGAGCGCGGCCGCCGTCGCCGTAATCGGGCAGAAGGTCAGGGAAAAGCTGCTCGGCCCTCACGTCGATCCTATCGGTCAATACATTCTGGTCGAGAACGTGCCGTTCCAGGTGGTGGGGGTGCTGGAAGGCAAAGGCGCCAGCTCCGGCGACCAGGACAGTGACGAACGTGTCGTTGTGCCCTATGCCGCAGCGGCCATCCGCCTGTTCGGCAGCCGCGACCCGGAGTACGTGACCATTGCCGCCGCCGACTCGGGCCGGGTGGCGGAAACCGAAGCGGCCATCGATGCGCTGATGCGCAAGCTGCACAACGGCAAGCATGACTTCGAACTGAGCAACGATGCCGCGCTGATCCAGGCCGAGGCCCGCACGCAGAACACGCTGTCGCTGATGCTCGGCGCCATCGCGGCGATTTCATTGCTCGTCGGGGGTATTGGCGTGATGAACATCATGCTGATGACCGTGCGTGAACGTACCCGTGAAATTGGCATCCGCATGGCCACTGGCGCCCGCCAGCGCGACATCCTGCGTCAGTTCCTCAGTGAAGCGGTGCTGCTGTCGATGGTGGGTGGCCTGACCGGTATCGCCCTGGCGTTGCTGATTGGCGGCGCGTTGCTGCTCGGCAACATCGCCGTGGCCTTTTCCCTGACCGCCGTGCTCGGCGCCTTTGCCTGTGCAGTGATAACAGGGGTGGTGTTCGGCTTCATGCCCGCACGCAAAGCTGCCCGCCTCGATCCGGTCAAAGCCCTTACCAGCGAATAATCCATGACCTTGCCCAGCCGTCTCAGTGTGTTGTCCATCAGCCTGTTCATTGCCGCCTGCAGCCACAAACCTCCACCCGTGCAAAGTGGCCTGCAGGCGCCCGGCGCCTGGCAAGGTCAAGCCGCCCCGGCGCAGCAGCCACTGCCACAACAGGACTGGTGGCAGCAGTTTTCCAGCGCTCAGCTCAACCAGCTGATCGAGCGGGCGCAGCGCAACAGTTTTGATCTTGCCGCCGCCACGGCCAGGGTGCGCCAGGCACAGGCCTCGGCGGTGATCGCCGGTGCGCCGTTGCTGCCTGAAGTCACCTTCGGTCTCGACGCCAGCCGCCAGCGGCTGCTGCGTGGCGACGGCTTCGACCAGCTGGATGCGAGCAACAGCGAGCGCACCAGCACTTCGTTCAACACGCGCCTGAGCGCCAAGTACGAGATCGATTTCTGGGGTGGCAACGCCGCCGCCCGTGACAGTGCCATGCAAGAACTTGGCGCCAGCCGCTACGATCGCCTTACCGTCGAGCTGACGCTACTCAGCGGGGTCGCCAACAGCTACCTGCAAAGCCTGGCGCTGGCCGAGCAGGTGCGCATCGCCCGGCTCAACCTGGCCAATGCGCAAGATGTGCTGCGCCTGGTGCAGACCCGTTACGACTCGGGCTCGGCCACCGCGCTGGAACTGGCCCAGCAACGCAGCCTGGTAGCCGGTCAGGCGCGCCAGGTGCCGTTGTTCGAACAGCAACTGCAGGAAGCCCGGGTGACCTTGGCCACCCTGCTCGGCGAATCCGTGCAACAACTGCCGCCGACCCGCGAATCGATAGGCCAGGTGCGCTGGCCGGAGATTGGCAATGGCGTGCCGAGCGACCTGCTCAGCCGCCGCCCGGACATTGCCGCAGCCGACGCGCGCCGGGCCGCTGCCCAGGCCAACGTGCAGGTGGCACGCGCAGCGATGCTGCCGAGCCTGACCCTGGGCGCGGACCTGGGATCGGGCGCCGATACCTTCGCGCAGATCCTGCGCAGCCCCTACTACACCCTGACCGCAGGCCTGGCCGCCCCGGTGTTCAACAATGGCCGCCTGGGTGCCGAGCGGGACAAAGCCCAAGGCAGGCAGGACGAGCTGTTGCAGACCTATCGCAGCAGCATCATTGCCGGCTTTGCCGACGTCGAGAAAGCCCTCAACAGCATCAGTGGCGTCGACCATCAGCGGCAGTGGCAGGATGAAGAAGTCGAGCAGGCGCGTACTGCGTTCACGCTCTCCGAAAGCCGCTACCGCGCCGGTGCGGAGACTTTGCTGACCGTGCTGGAAACCCAACGCACGCTGTACCAGGCACAGGATCAGCAGGTTCAGCTGCGTCTGGCACGCCTGCAAGGCAGCGTGGCGTTGTACAAGGCGTTGGGCGGGGGTTGGCAGGTGCCTCGGTAATCAGGCCCTTGCCAATACCACCGCCATCAGGAAACGATTCCGCGCAATGACAGGTGTCGCGCATACCACGGGCGTTGCGGCACACGGCGGACCAGGTCGCCGATCTTGTCGTCTTCACCGAAAGTAATGCGTAGCGCGAGCTTCATGGTCTCGACATCCATCTCCACCGACTTGCCGGGGAAGGCGCCGGGAAGCGTACTGCAGCCATGGGTCACCGGCCCCAGCCAGGGGTCGTCGACCTCGACCCAGCGCCCCGGGGCAAACCACTGCACGCCGTTGACCTCACGCCTGCGCAGCTGACCCGGATTGTGCCGTTCATGGGCGCGGTACCAGTCTTCGATCCGGTCGTCGATCCAGCCATGGAAGCCCCAGAACACCGGGTTCACATGCGATGAAAACGGATCGCCAAGAAAGTCGTTCTCGGCACCGAACCAGCGCGCCGCAAAATCAGCCGGATCGCGGGCAAAGGGTACCGGCGCGCCATTCATGGGGTCACGGGGGACCGACGCCCAGGTCATGTGCAGCCAGTCATGCAGGTTCATCTCCAGCTCCGAGCCGAACGCGCCCAGCGTCAGCTTCGACAGGTACAACGGGTCCCGGTACTGGGATTCCCACACCTGAAAGTTGCTGCAGAAGGTTTCCCGCGCCTTGATCGCCGACACCCACAGGCCATAGGCCTCATCGCCCGGCGCCTGCCAGGTCGGCGGCACGCAGTAGCCGCTGTGGTTGTCGAAGTAACGCGCAAAGCCCTGGCGGTCCTGGTCTACATCCGGCTTGGGCAAGGGGAAATGCCGCCAGGAGGGCAAGTCCTGCATCGTGCGGGCGGTTCCGAGCATGTGCCGGTGCATGAACAGAAAGTCTTCGCCAGAGCCGTTCCTGTGTTTGCGCGGGCCGCGGGCATCGCGCTCGTGGTCACGCGGGCCAGGTTGCCAGCCCAGCCCGCGCAAGGCCCCCTGCTTCGTTTCCGGCAAGCGGTGCCACTTGTCTCGGCTGGCATGCCAGAGCTGGTGGAACAGGCGATGCTCGGCGCTGATCAGCCAGGCCTGCAACTGTGGCGTATAGGGCAGGCGCTCTCGGGCTTCGGGAAACAGGCGCTTGACCGCGACAAAGTGGCTGTCGAGCAGCGGCAAGGCCATCGAACGATCCAGCGGTTGCAAGCGACCGCTCAAGGTAGCGCTGCCAGCATTGCCGAAACTGCCCCAGACTTCGTCCAGGCTGGCGATGCAGTCATAATCGGTTCCGCCCCCGGTACCCAACAAGCGCCAGCGCACCTGAGCGGTAGACGCCCCCACCAGATCGCCGAGCACTTGATAGGCCACCGGCCCCGGCCCTTCGAGGCGGCTTTTTTCATCGACGAAACCACGCAGCCCTCGCCCCTTGCCGGCCACGTCCAGGTACATCTGAACGCCAGCCGCAGGTAAACCGTCAAGCCCGCCCTGGTCGCCGCTGAACTGCAGGTCCCAGACGCCACGTAGCTGATCGGCCAGGTGCTGCCCTGCGGCGTCGGCCAGTTCAACACTGGCCTCACCCGGTGTGACGATGTCGTCTTCAGGATCATGGGTCAGTTCTTTATGCGCGTAATAGACTGCCGGCACTGCGGCACCCGCCACTGCCAGACCTGCCATGAATCCTCGCCGCGATATCGTCATTGTCCTACCCGTATCCGCCATGAAGCAGGCTTTATCCAAGCTAGGACGTATCCTGAGGCGGGAAATTTAAGGCGGCACAGCCGAGGTTAATTCAGCGACGTCGGGATTCGTCTCTCAGCTGTATTCCTTGAAAGGGTCTTCTCATGTCCTCCCCCGCGTCCCTCGCCAGCGCCCTGGGCCACGGCCTGCGCAAGCTGGTTGGCAAGCCGGCCAAACCCAGCGCTTATCGCCTGTTCGATGTCCAGCTCAAGGCGATCATTGCCCTTAGCCCGTCGCTCGCCCGTTACGTGTTTAGCGGTGACGATGTCGCGCAGATGCACACTCTGGCGGCCGACCAGCGCATCAAGATCTTTTTCCCCAGTGCCGATGGCCAGCCACCGCGCTTGCCCAAGGACGGTGCCTGGCAACAGGCCAGGCGGGGGCTCGATGCCCTGAGCTGTCCGCCGATGCGTACCTACACCATTCGCAACCTGCGCCGTGAAGTTCGGGAAGTGGATGTCGACTTTGTCCTGCACGGCGTCAATGGCCCCGCCTCGGCCTGGGCGACACGCGCCTGCATTGGTGATCGCCTGCAGATCGTCGCGCCCGACTTCGCCTTCGAGGGCGACCCTGGTGGCTACGAGTGGCGACCGCCCAAAGACCTGCGGTCGCTGTTGCTGGTGGGGGACGAAACGGCGCTGCCGGCGATCGCCGGCATCCTCGAACACATGGCGCTGGCGTATGCCGACGTGCCTGTTCAAGCGTTCATCGAAGTGCCCGATGAACAGGACTGTATCGACCTCACCTGCAGCGCAGCGACCGAGCTGAACTGGCTACCCCGCGACCTGCTCAATGGCGATCACGGCGAAGCGATGCTGCAGGCGGTGTGCGAGCTGGCGCGGCTGCCGCGCGTTCAGGATCATCCGGGTTGTACTGCGGGGCTTGAGGACGTGGATATAGAGCAGCAGATTCTCTGGGAGTGCGCCGCACCCGACAGCGGTGAGTTTCATGCCTGGATTGCCGGTGAATCCGCAGCGGTAATGCGTATTCGCCGCTACCTGATCACCGACCGCGGCCTGGACCGCAAGGCACTGACCCTGATGGGCTATTGGCGCGCCGGACGCACCTTCGACTGACTGACGTGGGCCCGATGCAGTGCACCGGGCTCACGCATCAACGAATCACGCCCTCAACGGTTTGCCACCGCTGCCGCCAGCGCCCGGGCGAAGCGCTCGGCCACCTCGTCGATCTGCTGCGCCGTGATGACCAAAGGCGGCAGGAAACGCACCACCGCCCCCTGGCGCCCGCCCAGCTCCAGGATCAATCCACGCTTGAGGCATTCGCGTTGCACCCGTGGCGCCAGGTGCGGGCACGCGGCCGGATGTCCCAGCGCATCCCGGGCACTGTCCGGATCAACCAGCTCGACCCCCAACATCAGGCCACGCCCACGAATATCGCCCAACTGCGGGAAATTCTGCTGCAAGCGGCGCAAGTGTTCTCTCAAGCGTTCGCCCATGGCCTGGGCATGGGCACACAGATCGTGCTCGACCAGATAGCGGATCACCGCCGACCCCGCCGCCATGGCCATCTGGTTGCCGCGGAAGGTTCCGGCATGCGCGCCGGGCTGCCAGGTATCGAGCCACTGCCGATACACCACCACCGCCAGCGGCAGGCTACCGCCAATGGCCTTGGACATCACCACCACATCGGGAACGATGCCAGCGTGCTCGAAGGCGAACATTTTGCCGGTGCGGGCGAACCCGCTCTGGATCTCATCAACGATCAACGCTACCCCGGCCTTCTCGGTGATGCGTCGCACGCCGCGCAACCATTCGATATCTGCCGGAATCACCCCGCCCTCGCCCTGCACGGCCTCGACGATGACTGCCGCCGGCAGCTGCACACCGCTTTCCGGGTCATTCAGCAGATTCTCCAGGTAGTGCAGGTTGACCTTGATGCCCGCCGTGCCACCCAGGCCAAACGGGCAGCGGTAATCATAGGGGTACGGCAGAAACTGCACGCCATTGCCCAGCAACGCGGCCAGCGGTTTCTTCGGTGCCAGGCTGCCCATCAGGCTCAGCGCCCCCTGGGACATGCCGTGATAGCCGCCCTGGAACGACAACACCGTTGAGCGCCCGGTGGCTGTACGCACCAGTTTCAGGGCAGCTTCCACCGCATCGGTGCCGGTCGGCCCGCAAAACTGGATCTTCGCATCGTCACGCAAGGCAGCTGGCAGTATCCCGAACAGGTCCTGAACGAACTGGTCCTTGACCGGGGTGGTGAGGTCGAGGGTGTGCAGCGGCAGCTCATCAGCCAGCACCTGCTGGATGGCCTCGATCACCACCGGGTGATTGTGCCCGAGCGCCAGAGTCCCGGCCCCGGCCAGGCAGTCAATGAACTGCCGGCCTTCGACATCTTCGACATACAGGCCGCGGGCTTTTTTCAGTGCCAGTGGAATGCGCCGCGGGTAGCTGCGCGCATTCGACTCCTGCTGCGCTTGCCGGGCCAGCAAGGGCGTCTGTTCAAAGTGGTAAAGCGTTTCGGCGGTGGCCGCGTCCGAAGACGCCGGCAACGGCTGGGCAAGGCTGATAGCGACTGACATCGGGAAGAACCCTCGCAAGCAAGCGGATGTGCCCGGCACGCGCCTGTAAGCAGATGTGTGCCGGGTTGTTATCGCTTGAAAAACGCTTCAGCGTTGCGAGGATTTAGCCGATTCAACGACCAGGCCGTGGTTTTTCCACAATTACCCCAACCGAGTCGAGGTACTGCGCACAGGAATCTGCAGCAGCACGCGCAAACCATCGGCGCGACTGTCGAAGCGCAGCGAGCCGGCGCAGCGCTGGACAATCGCCTGGACGATGGCCAGGCCCAATCCGCAGCCGCCGCTCTGGCCCGTACGCCAGAATCGCTCGGTGAGGTGTTCGAGGTCCTCCTCGGCTATCCCCGGCCCGTGATCGCGTACGGTGAAGGCTACACGACCTTTTTCCAGCTTCACCATCAACTCCACCGGGGCCGTGCCCTGGTTATGGCGCAAGGCGTTGTCCAGCAAGTTGCGCAAGGCGGTCACCGCCAGTGGCGAAGGCATGCCCAGGTACGCCTGGGCAGCCTCCGGCGCCACCTGCAGGTCGATACGTTGCGAATTGCCGAGCCCAGTGTCCTGAATGGCCTGGCGCGCCACCTGCTCGGCGCTGCACTGCACGCCGTCTTCGAACGACAGGCTGCCTTCGACCCGCGCCAACAGCAGCAGCTGTTCAAGGGTCCGGTGCATGCGGTCGGCACCTTGCTCGGCATGCGCCAGGGCTTGTTCGCGGGCCGCGCCGTCGGTCATTTGCGCCACTTGCAGGTGGGTCTTTATCGCGGTGAGAGGGGTACGCAGTTCATGGGCGGCGTCATCGGTCAGCCGGCGTTCGCGTTCGATGGTCTGGGCAATGCGCAAGAACAGCTGGTTCTGGGTATCCAGCAGCGGCTGCAACTCGCTGGGCAAGGCGCGCACCTGCAACGGCTCGACCGCATCCGGACTGCGCCGGCGCAAGGCATCACGCATGCGGTTGAGCGGTGCCAGGCCCTTGCCTATACCAATCCACAACAGCCCCAGGCTGCCGAGCAGCGCCACCAGCACCGGTGCCGAGGCGGCCAGCAGGATCGAACGGTTCAGCGCTTCGCGCTCCTGGTGGCGATCGGCCGTAGTGATACGGACATCACCGCGGTAATAGGTAAAGGTGCGCCAGCGGGCGCCTTCAATGGTCTGGTCGCGAAAACCGCTGCGGTCGTCTTCGAGGGTGTGTTCCTGGTTATGGTTGCGGGCGATGATCTCGCCGCGCAAGGAACTGACCTGGCAGGCCATGCCATCCGGCACGCTGAGCTGGTCGGCGCTCAGTTGCGTGCCTTCGCCCCGGGCCACCAGCGGCTGCGGCAACTGATCGATCAGGCCGGCGACCATGCGTGCCGAGGCGACCAGGCGTTGATCGAGGGAAAACATCATCTGGTAGCGCAGGTCGCGCAGCATCCAGGCCGCTGCCAGTGCCCAGATCAGCACAAAGGCGGAGCCCAGGATCAGGGTCAGGCGTACGCGCAGGCTCATGACTGCGCTTGCTCAGGCAACTGTGCCGGCCCAAGGCGATAGCCCAGGCCGCGAACCGTTTCGACAATGCCGTTGCCCAGCTTGCGGCGCAGGTGATGGATATGCACGTTCAGGGCATTGCTTTCCACCTCGTCGCCGAAGCCGTAGACGCTGTCCTTGAGCTGTTCGCTGGAAAGGACCCGGCCGCGGTTGTGTAGCAGTGCCTGCAACAGCGCCTGTTCGCGCCGCGACAGGTCCACCGGCACGCCGCCCAGGCAGGTTTCGCGACTGCTGGGGTCGTAGCTGAGCGGACCGTGCTCGATAATGTTGACCGCGCGCCCGGCCGAGCGACGCAGCAGGGTATGCAAGCGCGCAGCCAGCTCGCGCAAATCGAAGGGTTTGAGCAGGTAATCGTCGGCGCCGGCCTGCAAACCGTCGACCCGGTCGGTGACCGCATCGCGCGCCGTCAACACCAGCACCGGCAAATTCTCACCCTGCTGGCGCAGGCGTTGCAGCAGCTTGAGCCCGTCCTCGTCGGGCAGGCCCAGGTCCAGCACCATCACGTCGAAGGTAGCGGCCTGGAGCATCGCCTGGGCAGCCGCCGCAGTGGCGACCCTGTCCACGGTCATGCCCTGGGCCGTCAGCCCCGCGGCGATGCCGCTGGCAATCAGGTCGTCATCCTCGCAGAGCAGTACGTGCATGGTGGGGTCTCGCTACGAAAAGAGGCAGTGAAGCGCAAACGGATTAAGCCAGGATTATGCCGCGCCAAGGCCTGATCGTCGCGGTCGGGGCGACAATCGACGCATTCGGGTTAACACTCGGTTAATCGCGCCCGGCCAGGATCGGGCCCTTAATCGCACTGCCAAGGCTTCACGATGCGCACAATACTCATTGCCCTGATGCTCCTGTTCAGCGGCCTGACCCAGGCCAACCCCTTTGCCCAGAGCGACTTTCTGCCGGTGGACAAGGCCTTCGTCTTCAGCAGCGAACGCCTGGAAGGCGGCCAGATGCGCCTGCACTGGAAAATCACCGACGGTTACTACCTGTACCAGAAGCGCCTCAAGTTCGACGGCCTGCCCGTCGACCAGCACCCTGCCCTGCCGGAGGCCCTGCCCCACCACGACGAGTACTTCGGTGAAACCCTGGTGTACCGCGGCGAACTGAACCTGATTGTGCCTGCCGCCGCCACTGGCCAGTTGCGCATGGGCTGGCAAGGTTGCGCCGATGCCGGTTTGTGTTATCCACCGCAGACCAGCCTGGTCGCCCTGAGCACCCAGGCTGGCGATGAACAGGCCAGCGATCAGGCCTTGGCCGGTGGCCTGCAACAGTCGAACCTGGCCTGGAGCCTGCTGGCCTTTCTCGGGTTGGGCCTGTTACTGGCCTTTACCCCGTGCTCGCTGCCAATGCTGCCGATTCTCGCCGGCCTGGTCATGGGCAACGGCGTAAGCGGCCGTCGCGGCTGGGCGCTGGCCAGCGTCTATGTGCTGAGCATGGCCTTGGTGTACGCCGCTCTCGGCGTGATTGCCGCGTTGCTGGGTGGCAGCCTGCAGGCCTGGCTGCAACAGCCGTGGTTGCTCGGTACCTTGGCGGGCCTGTTTATCCTGCTGGCGTTGCCGATGTTCGGGGTGTTCGAACTGCAACTGCCTGCCTGGCTGCGCGACCGCCTGGAGCGCGCCGGCCACGGTACCCGCGGCGGAAATCTTTATGGTGCGGCGTTGCTGGGCGGTTTGTCGGGCTTGCTGATGGGCCCGTGCATGACCGCGCCGCTGGCCGGCGCCCTGTTGTACATCGCCCAGAGCGGTAACGCCGTACACGGTGGCCTGGTGCTGTTCAGCCTGGGCATCGGCATGGGCCTGCCACTGTTGTTGCTGGTGACCCTGGGCAATCGCTACCTGCCACGCCCCGGAGCCTGGATGAACCTGGTCAAGGGCCTGTTCGGTTTCGTGTTCCTGGCCATGGCCCTGTACACCCTGCGCACGGTGCTGGCACCGTCGCTGTGGTTGGGGCTGGCCGGTGCCTGGCTGATCGCCCTGGCCTGGGCAGCCTGGCCGGCCTTGCACGCACGGCGGCCGCTACGCGCTGTACCGTTGCTGCTAGGGTTCTGGGGCAGCTTGCTGGTGATCGGTGCGGCAGCGGGCGGCGACGATCCCTGGCAGCCCTTGCAGCCTTTGCGCGCCGCGAACGGTACGCTGACCACGGTTGCCCACAGCGATGCCTTCGTGACAGTCAGCCAGCCCGCCGACCTGCAGCGCGAACTGGACACCGCCAAAGCCCAGGGGCAATGGGTCATGCTCGACTACTATGCCGATTGGTGTGTGTCGTGCAAGGTCATGGAAAAGCAGGTGTTCGCCCGCGCCGATGTGCTGGCTGCGCTGAACGACGTACGCTTGATTCGCCTGGATGTCACCGCCGATGCGCCCTCGAGCCGCGCGCTGCTGCAGCGTTATCAAGTCCCGGGCCCACCCAGCCTGATCTGGATTGGCCCGGAAGGTAACGAGCGTCGCGCCCGGCGTATCACCGGTGAAATTGATGCGAAGAACTTCCTCGAACAGTGGGCCCAGACCCGGAGTCAAGGCTGATGCTGACCGTAAACCTCGGGCCACTGACGATGGCCGTCGATCATCTGCTGTTAATCAGTGCCCTGACCGTAGCGACCCTGGTCGGCTGGCGGGTGGCCAAGCGCGGCGGCGATAACCCCGAGTCGGTGTTGTTTACCCTGTTCCTGCTGGGTTTGCTGGGTGCACGCGTAGGGTTTGTGCTCAGCTATTGGCCGATGTACCGCGAAGACCCGATGCAGATCGTCGATCTGCGCGACGGCGGTTTCCTGCTCTGGCCGGGCCTGGTCGTCGTCGCAGTGGGTGCCCTCTGGCAGGGCTGGCGCCGCACCACCCTGCGGCGGCCGCTGGGCTGGGGCCTGTTCAGTGGCGCGCTGCTGTGGCTGCTCGGCAGCCTCGCCAGCCCCCTGTACGATCAGGGCCCCCACCTGCCGGAAATGAGCCTGCAAAAAGCCAACGGCCCGCCAGTGCAATTGACCGCCTACCGTGGGCGGCCCCTGGTGATCAACCTCTGGGCCACCTGGTGCCCGCCTTGCCGGCGCGAGATGCCGGTGCTGCAACAGGCCCAGCATGACTACCCGGACATCACCTTCCTGTTCGTCAACCAGGGTGAAGCCCCGCAAACCGTCACCACCTTCCTTGCCACCACCGGCTTGGAGCTGTCCCACGTGCTGTTCGACGGCGGTGGGCAACTGGCGCAACAAGTGGGCTCCATGGCCCTGCCGACTACCCTGTTCTACAACGCTGAAGGCCGCCTGGTCACCAGCCACCTCGGCGAGCTTTCACGGGCAAGCCTCAGCCACGCGCTGGAATCGTTCGAGCGCACACCCGCGCCCGCTGTCACCGACTCATCAAGGAACGACGCATGCACGCTTTGTTAAAACTGCCCCTGACCCTCACCCTCGGCCTGCTCGCCAGCCAGGTCGCCATGGCCGAAACGCTGCCCAAGGCGGTGCAGCAGATCGAAGCCAAGGGCGTGAAAATCAAAGGCAGCTTCGACGCCCCCGATGGCCTGCGCGGTTACGCCGCCGAATACCAGAGCCGCGGCATGGCCCTGTACCTGACCCCGGACGGCAAACATGTGCTGGTCGGCAGCCTGTTCGATGAACAGGGCCAGGACCTCAGCGAAGCACCGCTGCAAAAACTGGTGTACGCGCCCATGGCCAAAGAGGTCTGGGCGAAGATGGAGAAGAGCAACTGGATCGCAGACGGCAAGGCTGATGCACCGCGCATCGTCTACCTGTTCAGTGACCCCAACTGCCCGTACTGCAACATGTTCTGGCAGCAGGCCCGCCCCTGGGTAGAGGCCGGCAAGGTGCAGCTGCGCCACATCATGGTCGGCATCATCCGTGAAGACAGCCCGGGCAAATCGGCCGCCCTGCTGGCCAGCAGCGACCCGGTCAAGGCCCTGCAAACCCACGAGCAGGCCGGCAAGGCCAGCAAGCTGAAAGCGCTGCAGAGCATCCCTGCCAACGTTCAAGCCAAGCTCGACGCCAACCAGGCCTTGCTCGAGGAGCTGGGGCTGCAGGCGACACCGGCGATTTTCTACCTGGACGAAGATCAGCAGCTGCAATCGCAACAAGGCGCTCCGCAACCGGAAATGCTCGGAAAGATCCTCGGCAAACGTTAACAGGCTGCCGATGTAACATCAGGGCGGTTTGGCCGTCTGGAGGACTCCTGCTTCATTTACTTACAGGATTTCACCATGACCCGCCCTGCTTTGCTCGACACGTTCCTGCGCTCTTCCCTGGACATCCAGTTGCTGCGCCTCAGCCTGGTCCTGATCTTCTTTCTGTTCGGCTACGCCAAGTGGTTCGACTATGAAGCCCAGGCACTGATCCCCCTGCTTGAAAACAGCCCGCTGCTGTCGTGGCTGTACCCGGCCTTCGGTATTCATGGCGCCAGCTATGCACTCGGCACAGCGGAGTGGAGCATTGGCGCAGCACTGCTGATCGGTATCTGGCACCCACGCCTTGCAGCACTCGGCGCACTGGGCTCGGTGGCCACTTACCTGACCACCCTGACCCTGGTTCTGAGCACCCCGGGCGGCTGGGAAGCCAGCGCCGGTGGCTTCCCGGCCATCGGCGGGGCAACGCCGTTCCTGATCAAGGACGCCGTGCTGCTGGCGGCGTCGGTCGTCGTGTTCAAGCACGACCTTCAGCGCAGCGACCTGGCATCCGCCTGACCGCTACAACGCTTCGAGCTCGGCCATCAGGTCACTGAGCCGGTCGACCTTGTCGTCGCTCAGTTCACTGGCCTTGAGGCCCTCCACATAGTTCGCCAGCGCCTCGACGGTGCTGCACTCGAACATGGCCCGCAACGGCACGTTCAGTTGCAGCGCCTTCTGCACCCGCGAGGCTATCTGGGTGGCCAGTAACGAGTGCCCGCCCAGCTCGAAGAAGTTGTCGCGCACCCCTACCTGCGTGACCTTGAGCACCTCGGCCCAGATGGCCGCCAGGGTCTGCTCCAGCTCGCTGCGTGGTGCCAGGTAGTCCTGGCGCTGCGCAGCGGCGAAGTCGATGCGTGGCAGGGCCTTGCGGTCGAGCTTGCCGTTGGCATTGCGTGGCAGTTGCTGGAGCCAGGCCCAGTGCAACGGCACCATGTACTCCGGTAACTGAGCACGCAGGCGTTGTTTGATCAGTTCAAGCAACTGCGCGGTGTCTGCCGCACTCTCACTGGCCACCAGGTAGCCCACCAGGTGCCTGCCATTGACGCCCGCCTGAACGCCGACGGCAGCGTCGCGCACCTCGGCCTGCTCATGCAGGCGCGACTCGACTTCACCCAGTTCGATGCGATAGCCGCGGATCTTCACCTGATGGTCGATACGCCCCACATACTCCAGCACACCATCGGCACGTCGCCGCGCAAGATCCCCGGTGCGGTACAGACGCTCGCCCGGCGCACCGTAAGGGTGAGCGATAAAAGCCTGGGCCGTGCGCAGCGGATCGCCGACATAGCCGCGCCCGACGCCTGTACCGGCCACATACAGCTCGCCAACGGCGCCAAGCGGTACCAGTTCAAGGTCGTCGCCCAGCAGGTACAAGCGGTTGTTGTCGGTCGGCGTACCGATCGGCAGGAAACTGCTGCGTGTCGAGGCAGCATCGACGCGGAAGAACGCCACGTCGTCGGAACACTCCGCCGGGCCATAGGCATTCACCAGGCCGATCTGTGGATAACGCTGCAACCATTGCGACGCCAGTTCAGGCGGCATCGCCTCACCGGTAGGCAGCATCCAGCGCAGACCATCCAGGTGCTGATGCTCGTTGACAAGCATGCCCTGAATCAGCGACGGCACGCTTTCCAGTACGGTAATACCGTACGCCTGGACGTGTTCCAGCAGACCCTGCGGGTCGTGGGCAATGGCGTTGGGCACGATGGCCACTTGCGCCCCGAACAGCGGTGCGGCAAGGAACTGCCACACCGAAATGTCGAAGCTTTGCGAAGCGGTCTGGGCAATTACGTCGTGCTCATCGAGCCGCAGGTACGGCACCTTGCTTAGCTGGTTGTTGAGCATGCCGCGCTGTTCGACCATCACGCCCTTGGGCAGGCCGGTGGAGCCTGAGGTGTAGATCACGTAGGCAAGGTTGTCGGGAGCGCTGTAGACCTCCGGATTGCAGGCTGGCCACTCGGCCTGCTGAACCTGCTCCCAGACCAGCAACTTCGGCCGGCCTGCACACGCCAGTTCATCGAGCAGTGCACGCGCCTGCTCGGCACATGCCTGGCTGCACACCAGCACCGGCGTGCGACTGAGTTCGACAATGCGCTGCAGGCGCGCGGTTGGCAGCCCTGGATCAAGCGGCAGGTAGCCCGCTCCGGCCTTGAAGCTGCCAACGATCATGCCGAGCAACGACAAGTCGCGTTCGGCCAGCAAGGCCACCGGCTGATCTACCGCCACACCCGCAGCGATCAACGCATGGCCCAGACGGTTGGCCTGTTGATTCAGTGCTTCGTAGCCGAGCGACTGTTCTAGACAGCGCGCGACAATGCGTTGAGGGTGGGCTGCAACGCGTGCTTCGAACAACTGCAGGTAACTCTGCTCCAACGGGTAATCCCGTTCGCTGCGGTTGCAGTCCTCGAGCAGGAAGCGGCGCTCCTGCTCACCCAGCAACGGCAACGTGCTCATGTCGCCCTGGAATCCCTCAACCAGCGCCAGCAACAGACGCTTGAACTCAGCCAGCAGACGCTCAACGGTAGCCGTGTCGAAATAGCGCTGGTCGAATGACAGGTGCAGGCCGAGGTCATCGCCCGGGTAGCAGACTGCAGTCAGCGGGAAGTTGGTGTGGGTACGCCCCGAGTCGGAGCTGGCGTTCAGGGTTTGCGCGCGGTCCAGCACCGACACGTCCACCGGGGCGTTTTCGAACACGAACAGGCTGTCGAACAGTGGCTGCCCCTTGGGCAGTTCGCTGCATTCCTGAATGCCCACCAATGGCAGGTACTCGTACTCGCGCAACTCCATGTTGCGTTCGAACAGGCCTTGGAGCCACTGGCGGACGCTGCAGCGCTCGCCGGCTGCCGGCAGTTTCACTCGCAAAGCGACGCTGTTGATGAACAGCCCGACCGTACGCTGCATCTGCGGCATGCTCACCGGACGGCCGGCCACGGTCACCCCGAACAGCACATCGCGCTCGCCGCTGTAGCGGCTCAACACCAGGGCCCAGGCCGCCTGGGCGAAGGTGTTGACGGTCAACTGGTGGGCCTGGGCCAGCTCACGCAGGCGGGCACCTTCGTTCACTGCAAGCCGGGTATAGCAGTCGCCGACGATCATCCCGGCGCTCTGGGCACCGTGGTCGCGCAACAACGGCCGGTCACTCGGCACCGCTGTGCTGCGCTCAAAGCCCTGCAGGTTGTCGCGCCACCACTGACGCGCGGCATCCAGGTCCTGGTGCTGCAGCCAACCAATGTAGTCGCGGTAGCGCGGCGGCACCGGCAACCGCGCCTCGCGGCCCTCGCCCAGGGCCATGTACAGCTCGAAGAAATCATTCATCAGCAACGACCGGCACCAGGCATCGATGAGGATGTGGTGGTTGCTCATCATGAACCAGTAGCGGTCCGCCCCTACCCGGATCAGGCGCAGGTGGAACGGCGCCTGCTGCAGCAGATCGAAACCGGCTTCGCGCTCCTGCTTGTGCAGGGCCTGCAATCGGGCTTCCTGTGCGCTCTCGGCGAGGTCGCTCCAGTCCTGGAAGTCGAGTGGCGTGCTGCCCGGCTTATGGATGATCTGCAACATGGCTTCGCCCGCGTTCCAGCTGAACGATGCGCGCAGCGCCTCGTGACGCGCGACGACCAGCTGCCAGGCCTGGGCAAAACGTTCGGGGTCCAGGGCACTGTTGATCCGGTAACGGTCCTGCATGTAGTAGATGCCGGTACCAGGCTCGAGCAAGGTATGCAGCAGCAGCCCTTCCTGCATCGGCGTCAGCGGGTAAACGTCTTCGATCTCGGCCGCCGGCACCGGCAAGGTGTCGATCTGTTCCTGGCTCAGTTGCGCCAGCGGGAAGTCCGACGGCGTGAAGCTGCCAGTGCCGGGGCGCAGGCAATGCTCGATCAGGCCCAACAGTTCCGCCCGGTATGCCTGGGCCAGTTGCTCGATGGTCTGCAGGTCAAAGCGTTCACGGCTGAAGGTCCAGCGCAGCTGCAGTTCACCGCCATACACCTGGCCATCGACACTCAGCCAGTTTGGTAGTGTCGCCTCCAGGTCGTGGGCCAGGCCAGCGGGCTCGTCCACTGGCTGGAACAGGGCATCGCCCTGGAACTGCTGGTCGAACTGGCCCAGGTAGTTGAAAGTGATCCGCGCCTGCGGCAACGCCGCCATGGCTTCACGCACCGGTGCCTCGGCGAGGTAGCGCAGCACGCCGTACCCCAGGCCTTTGTGCGGCACCTGACGCAACTGTTCCTTGATGGCCTTTATCGATGCCGCCTGCCCGGCCTCACCGAGGTCCGCAGAGGGGCGCAGGCACAACGGATAGGCACTGGTGAACCAGCCGACACTGCGGGTCAGGTCCATTTCGTCGAACAGGTTTTCACGACCGTGGCCTTCCAGTTGCACGAGTACTGCACTGTCGCCGCTCCAGCGACACAGCACCCGCGCCAAGGCGGTCAACAGCAGGTCGTTGACCTGCGTGTGGTAGGCCGCGGGCGCGTCCTTGAGCAATTGCCGGGTCTGTTGCGCATCGAGGCGTACGCTCAGGGTGTGCGCCTGTTTGTGCAGGTTTGCACCCTGCGGGTGATCACACGGCAGTTCGCGGTGGGCCTCAGCCAGCTGGCGCTGCCACCAGTGTTGTTCATCACGCAACGAGTCACTGCTGGCATAGGCCTGCAGGCGACCGGCCCAATCGCTTGCGGCGCGGGTTTTGGCGCCCAGCGCCTGCCCCCGATACAGCGCCTGCAGGTCTTCAAGCAGCACCCGCCAGGAGACGCCGTCGACCACCAGGTGATGGATCGCCAGCAGCAAGCGCTGCTGCCCCTCGCTATCGTCAACCAGTAACGCCCGCAACAGCGGGCCGTTGTGCAGATCGAGGCTGCGCTGCACATCGCTGTACAGCGGCTCGCAGTCGGCAAAGCGGGTCACTGATGCCTGCCAGAGCAGTTCGCGTTCGTCTCCGTGCACATACTCGCCCTGCCATTGGCCCGCCTGGGGACTGAAGCGCAAACGCAAGGCATCGTGGTGCACCACCAGTTGTTGCAAGGCCTGCTCCAGGGTGGCGGCATCGAGACGCTGAGCAGGCGCCAGCAACACTGCCTGGTTCCAGTGTTGCGGCTGCGGCACCTCACGGTCGAAGAACCAGTGCTGGATCGGGGTCAGCGCAGCAGCACCGCGCAACGGGCCTTGATCAACCTGGCTGTCGTCGCTGCGTCGAACCACGCTGGCCAGGGTCTGGATGGTCTGGTGCTGGAACAGGTCACGCGGGGTGAAATGCAGCCCGGCCTGACGGGCACGGCTGACCAGCTGGATCGACAGGATCGAGTCGCCGCCCAGTTCAAAGAAGTTGTCCTGCAGGCCGACCCGCGACACATTCAGCACATCCCGCCACAGCTCAGCCAACTGCTGCTCCAGTGCGGAGCGCGGTACCTCGTACTGCTCGCGTCCCTGCACCGGATCGGGTGCCGGCAAGGCATGACGGTCAAGCTTGCCGTTGCCGGTCAGCGGCATCTGCTCAAGCAGCACCAGATGCGTCGGCACCATGTAGTCCGGCAGGTGCAGGCGCAAGTGCGTTTTCAGCGCATCGCGCAACGCGGCTTGCTCGGCTGCACTGGCCTGAGCCGGCGCGCACACCAGGTAAGCCGCCAGTTGCTTGCCCCCGGGCATGTCCAGCGCCAGCACCACCACCTCACGCACCGCCGGGTGGTCCAGCAGGCGTGTTTCGATCTCGCCAAGCTCGATACGGAAACCGCGAATCTTCACCTGATGGTCGATACGGCCAACGTATTCGACCAACCCGTCGGCACGCTGACGCACCAGGTCACCGGTACGGTACAGGCGCCCGCCTTGAGCGCTGAACGGGTCGGCGACAAAGCGCTCGGCGCTCAGCCCCGGACGCTCGTGGTATCCCTGGGCCAGCCCTGCTCCACCCACATACAGCTCTCCAACGCCGCCGCGCGGCAACAGCGCCAGATCGGCATCGAGGATATACGCCACCCGCGCACCGACCACACTGCCAATCGGCACACTGCCAGCGCCAGCATCCCAGTGCTCGGGCACCAGGCACGCCAGCGGCATGACCACGGTTTCGGTCGGCCCGTAGGCATTGAAAAACTGCCGGGGCAAAAACGCCTGGCGAATGCGCTGCAGGTGCTCGCCGGTCAGTGCTTCACCGCCGGTAATGCACAGGCGCACCGGCAAGCTCTCGTTGCGGCTTGCCAGCCATTGGGCCAACTGGCTGCCATAGCTTGGGGTAAAGCCAAGGATCGACACGCTCTGTTCGCGGATCAGCGTGCAGATCGCCTCGGCATCCCACTGCCCCTGGGCCCGCAACACCACCCGCGCACCGCACAACAGCGGTGTCAGCAGGCGCTCGGTCGCGGCGTCGAAATTGATCGAATAGAAGTGCAGCTCGCAGTCATCGCTGCGCATGCCGAACCGTTCGATAACGGCCTGGCAGTGCATGGCGATTTCACCGCGGCTGACTACCACGCCCTTGGGCTTTCCGGTGGAGCCCGAGGTGTAGATCACATAGGCCTGATGGCCTGCCACGCTCAACGCTGGCAGTGCCTCGCGGCTGACGTCGGCCAGGGCCGGGCCATCGCTTTCCAGGTACCAGCGGGCAACGCGGGCTGGCAGTTCGCCGAGCGCCTCGAACAGGCTGTGTTGAGCAAGCATCAGGCTGATGCCGCTGTCTTCGATCATGTAGTGCAGGCGTTCCAGCGGGTACTCCGGGTCCAGTGGCACGTAAGCACCACCCGCCTTGAGAATCGCCAACAGGGCGACCACCATATCCAGCGAGCGCTGCAGCGCCAGGCCCACGCGCACCTGCGGGCCGACGCCACGCTGGCGTAGCACCCGCGCCAACTGATTGGCACGGGCCTCAAGTTCGGCATAGCTCAGGTGCTCACCCTCAAAGGTCAGGGCCAGCGCCTGTGGCTGGCGCGCCACCTGGGCGCTGAACAACCCTTCGATGGTCTGACTCAGGTCCGCCTGGTCATCACCTTCCAGGCTATTGCGCAACTGCTGCAGTTCGTCGCCGGTCAGCATCGGTAGCTCACACAGCCGCTGCCCGGGGTTGTCGAGCATGGCTGCCAGCAGGTTCTGCCAGTGCGCGGCCATTTGCGCAATGCGCGGCTCGTCGAACAGGTCGCAGCTGTAGGTCAGGCAGCAACCCAGGCGCCGGTCCAGGTCGGTGACTTCCAGGTTGAGGTCGAACTTGGTCGCCCGGGCATCGTTGACCAGGTAGTCCACCTGCATGCCGGCCAGTTGCCGACGCTGCTGAAACTCCCAGCGCTGTACGTTGCACATCACCTGGAACAGCGGGTTGTAGGCCGTGCTGCGCGGCGGCTGCAGGGCTTCGACCAGTTGATCGAACGGCAGGTCCTGGTGGGACTGGCCTTCGATCACGGTCTGACGCACCTGGTCGATCAGTTCGCCGACGCGCATCTGCCCATCGAGCTGACAAGGCAGCACCTGGGTGTTGAGGAAGGCGCCGATCAGCCCTTCGCTCTCTGGGCGGATGCGGTTGGCTACCGGGGCACCGATGCGCAGGTCGTGCTGGCCGCTGTAGCGGTAAAGCAGCACGGCCAGGGTCGCGGTCATGGTCATGAACAGGGTCAGGCCGTGCCGGGCATTGAAGGCGCGCACCTGCGCAGCCAGCGCCGGGCTGAGGTCGAACCGGTAGAGTTCGCCACGGTGGCTTTGCAGCGCTGGTCGAGGGCGATCGGTGGGCAGCTCGAGCACCGGGTGCTCGTCGCCCAGCCGGGCTTTCCAGTAGTCCAGTTGACGCTGGCCTTCGCCGCCTTCCAGCCACTGGCGCTGCCACACGCTGTAGTCGAGGTATTGCACCGGCAGTGCCGGCAGCGGCGATTCGCGCTCATCGATGAAGGCTTCATACAGCTCGCCCAGCTCACGGGCGAAGATGTCCATGGCCCAGCCCTCGGTGACGATATGGTGCAGGGTCAGGACAAAGTAGTGCTCCTGCTCGCCTGCTTTGACCAGGCACGCGCGCAGCAACGGGCCGCGCTCCAGGTCGAACGGCTGGTGCGCCTGCTCATCGGCCAGCGCTTGCAGACGCTGCTCACGCCCACCGTCATCGTCGGTAGAAAAATCCAGCCAGCGCATGTGCAGCGTGCTGTCACTGTGCACGCACTGGTACGGCACGCCGTCGATGCTGGGGAAGGTGGTGCGCAAGGTTTCATGGCGCACGATCAGCGCCTGCAGGGCCTGCTCGAAGCGGCTGATATCCAGCACACCACTCAAGCGCGCCATACCGCCGACGTTATAGGCCGGGCTGTCGGGTTCCATGTGCCAGAGGAACCACATGCGCTGCTGCGAATAGGACAACGGCACGGCCTGGCGCCGGTCAACGCGGGCAATCGCGCCCTGCAGGTTTTGCGCGCCGCTGCGCTGGATGCGCTCGATTTCGGCTGCAAAGCTGCCCAAGTCACTGGCATCGAATATCACCCGCAGCGCCAGCTCGACGTTGCAGGCCTGGCGCGTGCGGGCAATGATCTGGGTGGCCAGCAATGAGTGCCCGCCCAGCGCGAAAAAGTCGTCCTGCAAACCTACCCGTTGCACCCCGAGGACTTCACGCCAGATCGCCGCAATCTGCCGCTGCAGAGCCGTGTGCGGTTCGACATGTTCGCCGCTGGTCCACGCCGGCTCAGGCAGCGCCTTGCGGTCGATCTTGCCGCTCGGGCCCAGGGGCATCTGCGCTACGTGCATCAACAGGGCCGGCACCATGTAGGGTGGGAGCTTGCCGGTCAGTGCAGCCAGCACGCTGGCGTTGTTTTCAACGCCACTGTAATACCCCACCAACTGCGCCCCGGCAGGCGTTTGACGAATCAGCACCACCGCCTGCTGCACACCCGCCTGGGCCAACAGGCAAGCCTCGACTTCTTCAGGCTCGACACGAAAACCGCGTACTTTCACTTGCTGGTCGACACGTCCGAGAAACTCCAGCGCCTCAATCGAAGCGGCCCACCGCGCGCGGTCGCCACTGCGATAAAGGCGCTGGCCAGCCCCTTGCGGATGTGGCACGAAGCGCTCGGCAGTCAGCCCCGGGCGCCCTAAATAACCCCTTGCCAGCCCTGCCCCGCCCAGATACAGCTCACCGGGAACCCCCGGTGCACAGAGATTCAACTCGTCATCCAGCACCTGGCACACGACGTTGGCCAGCGGCCGACCGATCGGCGAGCGCGAGCCGTCCGCCTCGCTGCACTGCCAATGGGTGACGTTGATCGCCGTTTCAGTCGGGCCATACCGGTTGTGCAGCGCCACCTGCGGCAACACCTGAAGTACACGGTCACGCAGCGCCGAAGACAGTGCTTCGCCTCCGGAGAACAACCGCCGCAGGCTGCTGCAGCGTGCCGCCAGCGGCTCCTGAATGAACACCTGCAACAACGCCGGGACAAAGTGCAAGGTGGTCACCCTGTGCTCACGGACCAGGGCGGCGATACGTTGCGGGTCACGGTGCTCACCCGGGCCGGCAAGCACCAGGCGACAACCCGTGACCAGCGGCCAGAAGCACTCCCACACCGACACGTCAAAACTGATCGGCGCCTTCTGCATCAGCACATCGTGTTCATCCAGGGCGTAACGCACCTGCATCCACTGCAGCCGCTCGGCCAGTGCAGCATGGGTGTTGCCCACACCTTTGGGTTGCCCGGTAGAGCCGGAGGTATAAATCACGTAGGCCAGGTTGTCGCAGTGCAGGTGCAGGCCCGGCGGCTGGCACGGCCAGCGCTCGAGCTTGAGCCGGTCGATGGCGATAACGCTGACACCGTCCACCTGTGGCAGGCGCTCCACGACATCGCTGTGACTGAGCAGCAGGCTCGCACCACAGTCCGACAGCATGTAGGCCAGGCGCTCGGCCGGGTAATCGACATCCAGCGGCACATAGGCCCCCCCGGCCTTGAGAATCGCCAGCACACCGATCAACAGCTGCGGTGAACGCTCGGCAGCAATCGCCACACAGACATCCGGCCCCACCCCTTTGTCGCGCAGGTAATGGGCCAGGCGGTTGGCGTGTTGGTGCAGGGTGGCATAGTCGAGGTTGCCGCCTTCCCATACCAATGCGGTGCGTTGCGGCGTTGCCCGCGCCTGTTCGTTGAGCTGCTCGACCACCCAGCGTTGCGCCTCGGCTGCCGGCGCCTGCCCCCACTGCAACAGTTGCTCGTGGCTCTGGGCGTCCAGCAACTGCATGTCACCCAGGGTCAGTGCCGGTGTGGCACAGACCTGCCCCAGCACACTGAGCAGCTGGGCCGCCATGCGCTCGATACTGCTGGCGTCGAACAGCTCGCTGGCATAGTCGAACGACAGGCTCAGGCGCCCTTGCTGATCCTCTTCACTGTGCAGTTGCAGGTCGAACTTGGCTTCGCGGCTGTGCCACGGCAATTCTTCGGCAAGCAGCCCGGGCAGGCGGCGCAAGGCTCTCAGATCGCGTTGCTGGTGGTTGAACATGACCTGAAACAGGCCGTGCTCACGTGCCTGCGGGAACGCGGCCAGCAACTGCTCGAACGGCAGGTCCTGATGCGCCTGAGCCTCCAGAGTGGCCTGCCGCACCTGTGCCAGCAAATCGGCAAACGGCAGGCGTGGATGCAACTGGCCACGCAGCACCTGGGTGTTGACGAAAAAGCCCACCACACCCTGCGCTTCGAGGCGCGGGCGGTTGGCAGCGGGCACGCCGACACGGATATCGCTTTGCCCGGTGTAACGGTGCAACAGACTCTGGAAACCGGCCAGCAACAGCATGAACAGCGTGCTGTCGTGCTGGTGGGCTGTGCGGCGCAGGGCATCGCCCAATGCTGTCGGTACGCGCAGGCTCAAGCGCGCGGCCGACTTGTGGTGCAGGCTGGAGCGCGGATGATCGGTGGCCAGGTCGAGGACCGGCTGCTCATCCTCCAGACAGGCTTTCCAGTAAGCCAGTTGTCGCGCCGCTTCGCCCTCGCCCAGCCACTGCCGTTGCCAATGGCCGTAATCGCAGTAGTCCAGCGCCAGGGCCGGCAGATCGACCTGCTGCCCTTGGCAATGGCCGGCATACAAGCGTGAAAACTCATCGATCAGAATGTTCATCGACCAGCCATCGGCGATGATGTGATGCACCGTCACCCAGAGCTGGTGCTCTTCATCGGCAAGCCGTACCAACGTCGCCCGCAGCAATGGACCGCTGCGCAAATCGAAGGGTTGCAGGGCTTCGGCTTCACGCTGCGCCTGCACCTGATCAGCGCTGACACCGTGCAGATCGAGGTGCTGCACCTCAAGCAACTGCGATGGCAAAACCCGTTGCAGCGCCTGACCTTCAAGCTCGGTAAACACTGTGCGCAGTGATTCATGGCGCTCGACCAGAGCCTGGAAACTTGATTGCAGGGCGTCCTTGTCCAGTTCACCGCGCAGGCGCAGCGCGCCCGGAATGTTGTAGGCGGCGCTATGCGGATCCAGTTGCCAGAGCAGCCACAAACGGTGCTGCGCCAGCGACTGCGGCATGGCCTGGGTACGGCTGAGGCGCTCGATGGCACTGTGGCGGGCACCGCCCTGTTGCTGCAGTGCGGCCACGGCAGCACAGAAGTCAGCCAGCAGGGGCGCCTCGAACAGCACCTGTACACTCACGTGCAGGTTCAGCGCTTCGCTCAGGCGCGCGGCGAGCTGGGTGGCGGCAATAGAGTTGCCCCCCAGCAGGAAAAAATGATCGTCGTCAGCAACCTGCTCAAGTTCCAATTGCTCACACCACAGACGCGTAATCTGGTGGTGCACTGCATCGTCTTGCAGCGCAGGCGCCACACCGTGGGTAACCTGCTCATCCGGGAAGCGCGCGTAACAATCCAGCGTGCCGTCACGCATGCGCGAGCGACAGGTGGAGCGCTGCAGTTTGCCACTGGACGTCTTCGGCAACCCGCCGGGATTGAGCAACAGCACGACCGCAGGCGCTTGCTGGCAGGCATCGGCGATCACCTGGCGCACGGTCTTGATCAGCTGTGGCGCCGGGATGTTCTTCTGCACTGCGCGGCTGACTTCCACGGCGACGCCAATGCCTTCTTCGCCATGATCGTCAACGGCAAAGACCGCCACCCGGCCCTTGCGCAAGGCATCGACTTCACGCTCCAGGGTCTTTTCCAGATCCTGCGGGTACAGGTTGTGGCCACGCACAATCAGCAGGTCCTTGAGGCGGCCAGTGACGAACAACTCTCCGTCACGCAGAAAACCCAGGTCACCGGTGCGCAGCCAGGTCTGCCCACCCAGCTCGACGAAGGTCTGCGCACTGGCTTGAGGATTGCGCCAGTAGCCCTTGGCAATGCTCGGGCCACAGGCCCAGATTTCACCCACCTGGTTGTCGGCCAGCACCGTCAGTTGCTGTGGCTCGACGATCTGCACGGCGTGCCCGGGCTGGCTGTGGCCACAACTCATTTGCACCGAATCCTGACCGCGCTCGGCGCTATTGCGCGCCAACGCAGCAGCATCCAGGGTCAGGGTGCCAATGCCCTGGCCACGCCGGCTGCCGCTGACAAACAGGGTCGCTTCGGCCAGACCGTAACTGGCGAAAAAACTCTCGGCACTGAATCCGCAGCCGGAAAATTTTTCAGCAAAGGCGTGCAGGCTGTCCTCGCGGATGGGCTCGGAGCCCGAATAGGCCACGCGCCAGCGGCTCAGGTCGAGGGTGGCCAGCGCCGCACTGCTGACCCGCTCGCTGCACAGGCGGTAGGCAAAGTCCGGGCCGCCACTGATGGTCCCGCCGTGGTCGCTGATCGCCTGCAGCCAGCGCTGTGGACGGGCGAGGAAATAGGCCGGCGCCATCAACACGCACGGTACGCCGCTGAAGATCGGTTGCAGCAAGCCGCCGATCAGGCCCATGTCGTGGTACAGCGGCAACCAGCTGACAATCACATCGTCCGGGTTCAGGTCGATACCAAAGCCATGGCGGATCAACACCTCGTTGGCCACCAGGTTGCCGTGACTGACCTGAACGCCTTTGGGCAAGGCCGTGGAGCCTGAGGTGTACTGCAGGAACGCGATGTCGTCTGCCTGTAAAGCCGGCATCCGCCAGGCTGCGGCCAATGATGCCTCCAGCTCATCGACCGCCAGCAACGCTGGCGCCCCGTCCTCAGCCAGCACCTCCAGCGCCTGCAAGCTGGCGCGCAGGGCACCGGTGGTCAGCAACAACCGGGGCTCGGCATCATCGATGATCGACAGCAGGCGCTCCTGATGGTGACGACGCGACGACTCCGGTGGATAGGCCGGCACGGCAATGACGCCGGCGTACAAACAGGCAAAAAACGCCGCCACATAATCCGGGCCGCTCTGGAACAGCAGGATGGCGCGGTCACCGACCTGCGTGCGCGCCTGCAACGCCGCAGCGATGGCGCGGGCACGGGTATCCAGGTCCTGGTAGGTCAGCACGGCCTCGTCAAGCGGATCATCGGCCAGAAAGCGCAAGGCAACCCGATCCGGGGAATGCGCAGCGCGTTGCACCAGTGCCTGGACCAGCGTAACCGGGAGTTCGAAGGCGTCCGTCATGGGAGGGTTCCTGCCAGAGTCTGTACGTGAAGTCAGGGCTCGACAGCGGTGCAGGCCGGGGCGCGGCTGCACGTTGCGCCTGTCGAGCGCCCGAAGATGTACACAGAGGAACGGATGGCCCTGGCAAATAATTAAGCGCTGCCCTGCGCCTGGGCAGAGGTCCTGTCAGCGGTTATTTGAATCCGGTCACAGAGCCGGGGCTTATAACGCAAATACGCAGTAACGTATTAACTTTCTCATTTGACAATAATTATCATTACGAATAGCTTGTCGCACGTCGCAGGCAGCCTCCTTCCCCGGAGCGCTCCCCTTCCCTCTTAGAGATAAGGTGATTTCCATGGCGGAACAAACATCCACAAGTAAGTGCGATTCACCGTTGCTCCAGGCGTTCGTCGACAACCGCAGTATTCTCGTCAAGATCGCTGCACGCATTACCGGCTGCCGCTCCCGCGCCGAAGACGTGGTGCAGGACGCCTTCTTCCGGCTCAATTCCGCACCGCACATCACCTCCTCGTTCAAAGCCCAGCTCAGCTACCTGTTTCAGATCGTGCGTAACCTGGCCATCGACCACTATCGCAAGCAGTCCATGGAGCTCAAGTACTCCGGCAGCGAAGAAGAAGGCCTGAATGTGGTCATCCAGGGCGCCTCGCCCGAAGCCACGCACATCAACTTCGCCACCCTGGAACACATTGCCGACGCCTTGAACGAACTGCCCCAGCGCACACGTTATGCGTTCGAGATGTACCGCCTGCACGGGGTCCCGCAAAAAGACATCGCCAAGGAACTGGGCGTCTCACCGACCCTGGTCAACTTCATGATTCGCGATGCCCTGGTGCATTGCCGCAAAGTCTCGAGCCAGAGAACGTGAATGCAGCACGCCTCAAGCTGCAAGTCGTGTGTTGTCCACGTGCAGCGTGAGGCTTGCAACTGGCCGCTTGAGCGTTAGGCGAGCCGGCACCGTTCGAAGAAGCGCTCCCGCCCCAGAATCATCAAGGCCGCCCGCTTGTGCGGGAAGTCGAACTCCTTCTCGCAATGAAAGCACTGATCGTGCATGTAGCCGATCATCTTGCTGTTGTCCGCCCGTGGCTCGGCCACCACCCGCTGGGTTCGCGGGTCATCGAGAAACAGGTAGTGCACCAGCGCCGAAAGCCAGCTGGCAACCTTGTGCGGCCCGCGATGCTGCTCTTCGCCGACCAGCATGTGGATGCCACGATCATAGTCATCGGCCGGGTAGAACGGCGCAATGCGGTCTTCCTTGGCCCAGTAGGCCTCGAAATAGGCAAAGGGCTGATCATCAAAACTGCCGATCAAGGTCAGGCTGTGCGGGTCGGCCTGCAGTTTGCCCAGGTACTCCCGGTGCTGTTCGAGGCTGCCGCCTTCCTGCCAGAAATTCAGTACCCGCGGGTTGTTCTGCCAACGGTTGAAACGCTCGAGGTCGCTGTCGATATCCAGGGTACGCAGCGACACCCAGGCCCCCAGGCGCACATCGAAGCGCCGGTACACCTCACCGCGGGGTTTCGGCGCGCGGCGCGGGTGACGCTTGCCGTCGGTAATGTGCATCTGTTGCGGGTACACGCCGTCCAATGCCTGCCCCAGCCAGGGTTGTGGCAGTTGCCAGAACTGGGTTCGTTCACAGCGGTACACACCCGCCTGTGTGTGGGCGAGCAGCAGACCACTGCGCAAGGCTTCGACAGGCAAAGAATCGAGGTGCCAGGTCAGCTGCTGACACGCCGGGTCGCGGGCAAACAGCCAATAACAGGCGGCCCATAACGCCTCATGCGGCCGGTCGCGGGCGAGGTCCTCAAGGTGAACTTCAAGCGCCACCCCTTGTACCAGGCGCACCCGGATCAGCGGCCTGCCTTCCAGTACAAGGCTCAGGTGGCAGCCGTTCTCCACAGCGTCAAGACTGCGCCAGCGAGGTAAGGACAGCGTTTGCGAAGCAGGGTCGAAGGGCATGGTATCGGCTCACGAAGGAAAGGTACTCACCTGGGTGAACGTGAACGATCTGGCGAAATTTAGTCTTCCTGGGGCGTGCTGACACTGATGCGATACGGCTGGAAAATCCGCAGCAACTCACCCGATTCACGCAGCTGCTGCATCAGCCTGGCAAACGCCGGGCCAGTGATCGGCGCGCCGGGGCGCAGCAAGGCGTAATGGTGATAGATCTGGTCGACCCGTTCGGAAGTCAGCAACTGGCCATTGCTCTTCGGGTTGCGCACGAGAAAGTCGCTGAGGTAGGAACGGGTCACCAGCGCGATATCGGCACGACCCCGCTGAACCATCAGCAGGTTACTGTCGTGCGAGTAGGTCAGGGTCGCGTTGTAGCGCTCGGCGAGGTATTTGGGATCCGGGTTGAAACCGGCAAACGCATAGTGATAGCCACTGTACAACGCCAATCGTTTGCTGCTGAGGTCGGCAAAGTAGCCTTCGTCCCGGTCGGGCTGCAGGTGGGTAACGAAAATTTCGGCATCTTCCAGGCCCATGTCGACGGCGACGTGTTCGATGTCCTGCCACCCCCACTGCGGGTTCTCGAAGATCGCGATGTCGGTGCGGCCTTGCCTGAAGTCGCCGAAGCGGCGTGGTATCGAGGTCGGCACCAGCACAAAGCGGTAGTGCGCCTGGGCATTGTTCAGCGCCTCGACCAACTGCGGGAGCAGCCCGGTGTCGGCCCCGCGCTCGGGTCGCACTATATAAGGAGGGAAATGCGTAGCACCGACTTTAACCTCGATTTCCTCGAGCGCCTGGGCGGACGAAGCAACCCCCAGGCTTGCGAGCATGAACAGGAACGACATGACCTGCGACATGGACGTAGGAATCAAAGCAACACACTCTTTACGGGCTTTAACCGGAATTTGCTTAAACTAGGCGTTTTCCTGGCGCCGCACAACTGGCGATTGTGCAAAATGCCAGCTGAAGGCAAAAAGCCATAGGGATACCCCAAGCGTCCAAGTTTGGCTACGCTCTAGCCAGTCTTGCAAGGGAGCCTATTATGGGGCATTGGCTGGTGATCGACCTGGAAGCAACCACCGATGACGGGGGTTGGCCGGTGACAGAAATGGAAGTCATCGAAATTGGTGCAACGCTGGTCAACCGTCAAGGCCGGGAAGTCGACCACTTCCAGCGCTTCGTCAAACCGCGGCGCCGCCCGCAACTGACGACTTTCTGCCGTGAACTGACGCATATCAGCCAGGCCAGCGTCGACACCGCCGCGCCGTTCAGCGAGGTCTGGGGCCAGTTCGAGCGCTGGCTCGGGCATCATCAAGCGCACCTTATCGCCTGGGTCAGCTGGGGCGACTATGACCGCCAGCAACTGCTGCAGGAGTGGCAGCAGCATCAGTTGCAGAGCCTGCTGGCCGACCTGCCGCACATCAACCTCAAACAGCGCTTCGCCAAAGCCCGCCACTTGCAGCGCCCACTGGGCCTGAACGGTGCGTTGCAGCTGGCCGGCCTGCAGTTCAACGGCATGCAGCACCGGGCCCTTGAAGACGCGCGCAATACCGCGCGGCTACTGCCCTTGTCGCTCCCGGCCAACGGCACCTGAAAGCGGATGACGGCGCCAGATGCCTTGGGCATACTGGCCAGCCTTTTAAGCCCCTTTTCAGGAGTCGCCCATGTTTAAAGTCAACGAGTACTTTGATGGCACGGTCAAGTCGATTGCGTTCGGCACTGCCGAAGGCCCGGCCACTGTCGGCGTTATGGCCCCCGGTGAGTACGAGTTCGGCACCGCTCAACGTGAAATCATGCACGTGGTATCGGGCGCCCTGACCGTCAAACTGCCTGACAGCGACAACTGGGAAACCTTCAGCGCCGGCAGCCAGTTCAACGTACCGGCCAACAGCAAGTTCCAGTTGAAAGTCGCCGTCGACACTGCCTACCTGTGCGAGTACCGCGGCTAAGTCCGGACGCTCTGCGACAACTGTGGGAGCTGGCGCAGCCGGCGATCGAGCGCGCAGCGCTCGCACATACTGGCAGCCGATTCGGGCCTCGGGGCTGCCGCGCAGCCCATCGCCGGCTGCGCCAGCTCCCACAGTTAACCAAGAGGCAGACAGTTCACCTCATCGCAAAAACGCCACAATGCGTTGCGCCGCCGTCGCCAGATGATCGGCATGCGTGAACCCTGACGCCTTCAGCGGCTTCAGGTCATGATCCCCCGCCTGCAACCAGCACAGTTCAATCGCCGGCGACAATGAATAGCCCTCTACCGTCTGCCGATCGCCCAACGCATCGCGCTCGCCCTGAATGATCAAGGTGGGTGTCTTCAACTCGGCCAGATGCTCCACCCGCGGTTTCTCCGGCTTGCCGGCGGCGTAAAACGGGTACCCCAGGCACACCAGCGCATCGGCACCCAACTCGTCGGCCAACAGACTGGCCATGCGCCCGCCCATGGATTTGCCGCCAATGGCCAGTGTCCCAGTGACCAATGGTCGCACCTGCCGGTACACCTCGCGCCAGCATTCCAGAAGCTTCGCTTGAGGATTTGGCGGCCTTTTGCCACCGTCGATGCGCCGCTGCGCCATGTACGCAAACTCGAAACGCAACACGCCCAGCCCTTGTGCGGCAAGCCTTTGCGCCATGTCCTCCATGAACGGACTGTCCATGGGAGCACCGGCACCATGGGCCAAGATCAAACATCCAGAAGGTGCGCCATCCCCCTGATTTTGCGGAGCATTCCACAGCCAGCCGTGGCTTTCGACCAGCTGCGCCCATTGATCCCCGTCAATACCGGTCGTCTGCCCATTACTCATGCTTGCCTCGCTAATTAGTCTGCCTATAACCGTGGATGGGAACCCATACATGAACACAACCAGCAGTACCGCCTACAACTACAAGGTGGTCCGCCAATTCGCCATTATGACGGTGGTGTGGGGAATCGTCGGGATGGGGCTCGGCGTTTTTCTCGCCGCGCAACTTGTCTGGCCCTCGCTCAACTTTGATCTCCCCTGGACCAGCTTCGGACGCCTGCGTCCGCTGCACACCAACGCGGTGATCTTCGCCTTCGGCGGTTGCGCGCTGTTCGCCTCCTCCTACTATTCGGTCCAGCGAACCTGCCAGACCACCCTGTTCTCACCACGCCTTGCCGCCTTTACCTTCTGGGCCTGGCAACTGGTGATCGTGCTGGCCGCCATCACCTTGCCGCTGGGTTATACCAGTTCCAAGGAGTACGCCGAACTGGAATGGCCGATCGACATCCTGATCACCATTGTCTGGGTCGCCTATGCCGTGGTGTTCTTTGGCACACTGCTCAAGCGCACCACCAAGCACATCTACGTGGGCAACTGGTTTTTTGGTGCGTTCATTATCACCGTGGCGATCCTGCATATCGTCAACAACCTGGAAGTTCCGGTCAGCCTGACCAAGTCCTACTCGCTGTACAGCGGCGCCACCGACGCCATGGTGCAGTGGTGGTACGGCCACAACGCCGTAGGCTTTTTCCTGACCGCAGGCTTCCTCGGCATGATGTACTACTTCGTGCCCAAGCAGGCTGAGCGTCCGGTGTATTCCTATCGCCTGTCGATCGTGCACTTCTGGGCGCTGATCACCCTGTACATCTGGGCAGGTCCGCACCACCTGCACTACACCGCCCTGCCCGACTGGGCGCAGTCGCTGGGCATGATCATGTCGCTGATCCTCCTGGCACCAAGCTGGGGCGGCATGATCAACGGCATGATGACCCTCTCGGGCGCCTGGCATAAGTTGCGCAGCGACCCGATCCTGCGCTTCCTCGTGGTGTCCCTGGCGTTCTACGGCATGTCGACCTTCGAAGGGCCGATGATGGCGATCAAGACGGTCAACGCCCTGTCGCACTACACCGACTGGACCATCGGCCACGTACACGCCGGTGCCCTGGGCTGGGTAGCGATGATCTCGATCGGTGCCCTGTACCACATGATCCCGAAAGTCTTCGGTCGCGAGCAGATGCACAGCATCGGCCTGATCAACGCGCACTTCTGGCTGGCCACCATCGGCACCGTGCTCTACATCGCTTCGATGTGGGTCAACGGCATTGCCCAGGGCCTGATGTGGCGTGCAGTCAACACCGACGGCACCCTGACCTACTCCTTCGTCGAAACCCTGGTGGCCAGCCACCCTGGCTTCATCGTGCGCTTCGTCGGCGGGGCGATTTTCCTCACCGGCATGCTGCTGATGGCATGGAACACCTGGCGCACCGTGCGCGGCCCGGTGGTCGCGACTGCCCCTGCCACTGCGCAGCTGGCTTGAGGAGATCGAGATGAAACATGAAGTGATCGAGAAGAACGTCTTTCTGCTGGTGTTGTTGATGGTGTTTGCCGTCAGCATCGGCGGCCTGACCCAGATCGTCCCGCTGTTCTTCCAGGACGTAACCAACAAGCCGGTGGAAGGCATGAAGCCCTACACCGCGCTGCAACTTGAAGGCCGCGACATCTACATCCGCGAAGGCTGCGTGCAGTGCCACTCGCAAATGATCCGTCCGTTCCGTGCCGAAACCGAGCGTTACGGCCACTACTCGGTTGCCGGTGAGAGTGTCTGGGATCACCCGTTCCTGTGGGGTTCCAAGCGTACCGGTCCGGACCTGGCCCGTGTCGGCGGCCGCTACTCCGATGACTGGCACCGCGCCCACCTGTACAACCCGCGCAACGTCGTGCCCGAGTCGAAAATGCCCGCCTACCCCTGGCTGGTCGCAAGCCCGGTAGACAGCAGCCACACCGAGACCAAGCTGCGCACGATGCGCACCCTCGGCGTGCCCTACACCGACGAGGACATCAGCGGTGCAGTGGCCTCGATCAAGGGCAAGACCGAAATGGACGCACTGGTCGCCTACCTGCAGGTGCTGGGCACCGCCATCAAGAACAAGAGGTAAGGGCCATGGATTTCACACTGGATATCGGTCAACTGCGCGGCCTCGGCACCTTGCTGGTGGCCATCGCGTTCATCGGCCTCTCCCTGTGGGTGTTCAACGGTCGGCGTGACCGCGAGTTTGCCGAGGCAAGCCTGCTGCCGTTCGCCGATGACCGCCTGGCACCCGCCGCCAAAGAACCCGAATCGAGGAGTAACGGGCAATGACCACCTTCTGGAGTACGTACATCAGCGTACTGACCATCGGCAGCCTGATCGGCCTGACCTGGCTGCTGCTGGCCACGCGCAAGGGCGAAAAGCCGGGGACCAGCGACCAGACCATGGGCCACAGCTTCGACGGCATCGAGGAGTATGACAACCCGCTGCCCAAGTGGTGGTTCTGGCTGTTCGTCGGCACCTTGGCGTTCGGCGTCGGCTACCTGATCCTCTACCCGGGCCTGGGCAACTGGAAAGGCATCCTGCCGGGGTATCAGGACGGCTGGACCCAGGTCAACGAGTGGCAGAAAGAGATGGACAAGGCAGACGCCAAGTTCGGTCCGATCTTTGCCAAGTTCGCTGCCATGCCGGTTGAAGAAGTCGCCAAGGATCCGCAGGCGCTGAAAATGGGGGGGCGCCTGTTCGCTTCCAACTGCGCGGTGTGCCACGGCTCCGACGCCAAAGGGGCCTACGGCTTCCCTAACCTCACCGACAAGGACTGGCGCTGGGGTGGCGAGCCCGACACCATCAAGCAGTCGATCATGAACGGCCGTCACGGCGTCATGCCGGCCTGGGCTGAAGTCATTGGCGAGCAAGGGGTCGCCGATGTAGCCGGGTTTGTCCTGACAAACCTCGATGGCCGCAAGCTGCCGGAAGGCACCAAGGCCGATGTCGCCAACGGCGAGAAGCTCTTTGCAACCAACTGCGTGGCCTGCCACGGCCCACAAGGCAAAGGCACGCCGGCGATGGGCGCACCGGACCTGACGCACCCGCAGGCGTTCATCTACGGTTCAAGCTTTGCCCAGTTGCAACAGACCATTCGCTATGGTCGCCAGGGCCAGATGCCAGCGCAGGATGCGATTCAGGGTAACGACAAAGTTCACCTGCTGGCCGCTTATGTGTACAGCCTGTCACAGGCGGAACCGGCACAAGGCGAAACCCTTTCTGCCCAGTAAACGTTTCGCGTAACTGAGTCTTGACCGCTGACGCCGCATCCCTCCGGATGCGGCGTCTTCGTTTCCCCTTGCGACCAAACGTCGCACCTCCCCCGCCGCCGCGCCTTGCGCACGCCTTGATCGGAACTAAGCTTGTTGCCACAGCGACCGCAAACAAGGGGTTGATAAAACCCTTGGGCGGTTGTGGCCGTTGAAGAATGCGTGCAAAGGCAGACGGGATCGGCTCGACCTCAGCAGTACCGGTTTCTGGACAACAGAAAATGGTCACAGCAAGCCTGACCAATTGGACAAGAAAATATGAATAACAGTACACATATCAATCAGATAATTGTGTACACTTCGTCCGCCAAGAGCGCTCGAAACAGCGGTATATCGGGCTTTGGCAAGGGTCGGCGCGGGAGCCATCGCGTTGCAATAACCACACGGTTTATACATACTTGCGCCGATTTTTTAACCTATAAAAACACCCAAACCGTGGAACCTTAGAATGAGCACAGCAATCAGTCCGACTGCTTATAACTATAAGGTCGTCCGCCAGTTCGCCATCATGACGGTGGTCTGGGGGATCCTTGGCATGGGGCTTGGAGTCTTCATCGCCTCGCAACTGGTATGGCCCCAACTGAACCTGGACCTGCCATGGACGAGTTTTGGACGTCTTCGCCCGCTGCACACCAACCTGGTGATTTTCGCCTTCGGTGGCTGTGCGCTGTTTGCCACTTCCTACTATGTCGTGCAGCGAACCTGCCAGACGCGACTGATTTCCGACAGCCTCGCCGCCTTCACCTTCTGGGGTTGGCAAGCAGTGATCGTCGGTGCGCTCATCACCCTGCCACTGGGTTACACCACGACCAAGGAATACGCTGAGCTGGAATGGCCGATCGCCATTTTGCTGGCGATTGTCTGGGTTACCTACGGTGTGGTGTTCTTCGGTACCATCGTCAAACGCAAAACCAAGCACATCTATGTGGGCAACTGGTTCTACGGTGCGTTCATCGTGGTGACCGCCATGCTGCACATCGTCAACCACATGTCGCTGCCGGTCAGCCTGTTCAAGTCGTACTCGGCCTACTCGGGTGCGACCGACGCGATGATCCAGTGGTGGTACGGCCACAACGCGGTGGGCTTCTTCCTGACCACCGGCTTCCTCGGCATGATGTACTACTTCGTGCCCAAGCAGGCCGAGCGTCCGATCTACTCCTATCGTCTGTCGATCGTGCACTTCTGGGCACTGATCACCCTGTACATCTGGGCAGGCCCGCACCACCTGCACTACACCGCCCTGCCTGACTGGGCGCAATCGCTGGGCATGGCCATGTCGATCATCCTCCTGGCGCCAAGCTGGGGCGGCATGATCAACGGCATGATGACCCTCTCGGGCGCCTGGCATAAGCTGCGCACCGACCCGATCCTGCGCTTCCTCGTGGTCTCCCTGGCGTTCTACGGCATGTCGACCTTCGAAGGGCCGATGATGGCGATCAAGACGGTCAACTCGTTGTCGCACTACACCGACTGGACCGTGGGCCACGTACACGCCGGCGCCCTCGGCTGGGTAGCGATGATCTCGATCGGCGCCCTGTACCACATGATTCCGAAGGTCTACGGCCGCGAGCAGATGCACAGCACCGGCCTGATCAACGCGCACTTCTGGCTGGCGACCATCGGCACCGTGCTGTACATCGCCTCGATGTGGGTCAACGGCATCACCCAGGGCCTGATGTGGCGTGCAATCAACGATGACGGCACCCTCACCTACTCCTTCGTCGAAGCCCTGCAAGCCAGCCACCCGGGCTACATCGTCCGTGCACTGGGCGGTGCATTCTTCGCCTCGGGCATGCTGCTGATGGCCTACAACGTGTTCCGTACCGTTCGCGCCTCGAAGCCGGCTGAAGCTGAAGCCGCCGCCCAGATCGCTGTAGTTGGAGCTCACTGATGAAGCATGAAGTACTCGAGAAGAACATTGGCCTGCTGGCCTTCTTCATGGTCATCGCCGTGAGCGTTGGCGGTCTGACCCAAATCGTCCCGCTGTTTTTCCAGGACGTCACCAACAAACCGGTCGAAGGCATGAAGCCACGTACCGCGCTGGAACTCGAAGGCCGCGACATCTACATCCGCGAAGGCTGCGTACAGTGCCACTCGCAGATGATCCGTCCGTTCCGTGCCGAAACCGAGCGTTACGGCCACTACTCGGTTGCCGGTGAGAGCGTCTGGGACCACCCGTTCCTGTGGGGTTCCAAGCGTACCGGTCCGGACCTGGCCCGTGTCGGCGGCCGCTACTCCGATGACTGGCACCGCGCCCACCTGTACAACCCGCGCAACGTCGTGCCCGAGTCGAAGATGCCGGCCTACCCGTGGCTGGTCGAGAACAAGCTCGACGGCAAGGACACGGTCAAGAAGATGGAAGTCTTGCGCACCCTCGGCACCCCGTACACCGACGCCGACATTGCCGGCGCCCGCGACGCGGTCAAGGGCAAGACTGAAATGGACGCCCTGGTTGCCTACCTGCAAGGCCTGGGCACCATCATCAAAAGCAAACGGTGACATTGATGGATATCGGGATGATTCGTGGCCTGGGCACCGTCGTAGTGATGGTGGCCTTTGTCGGCCTGGCGTTGTGGGTGTTCAGTTCTCGGCGCAAGTCCGAGTTCGACGAAGCGACCATGCTGCCCTTCGCGGATGATCCCGAAGCCAGCAAGCACGTCGAGCAAGCGCAAGCGAAAGCGAAAGCGTCTAGGAGTAACAACGAATGACTACCTTCTGGAGTCTGTACGTCACCGTTTTGAGTCTGGGCACCATCTTCGCCCTGACCTGGCTGTTGCTGTCCACCCGTAGGGGCCAGCGCAGCGAACCCACCGATGAAATCGTCGGCCACTCGTTCGACGGCATCGAGGAGTATGACAACCCGCTGCCAAAATGGTGGTTCTGGCTGTTCGTCGGCACCATCATCTTCGCCCTGGGCTACCTGGTGCTGTACCCGGGCCTGGGTAACTGGAAGGGTGTTCTGCCCGGCTACCAGTACCTGGACAACGAGAAAAAGACCGACTTCGCCAACGGTCAGGCCGGCTGGACCGGCGTGCACGAGTGGGAAAAGGAAATGGTACGTGCTGATGCCAAATTTGGGCCAATCTTCGCCAAATTTGCAGCCATGCCTATTGAAGAGGTGGCCAAAGACCCACAAGCCCTGAAAATGGGCGGCCGCCTGTTCGCCTCCAACTGCGCGGTGTGCCACGGCTCCGACGCCAAGGGTTCCTACGGCTTCCCCAACCTCACCGACAACGACTGGCGCTGGGGCGGCGAACCGCAAACCATCAAGACCACCATCATGGGCGGTCGCCATGGCGTGATGCCGGCCTGGTCGGAAGTCATCGGCGAACAGGGTGTCGCCGACGTCGCCGCGTTTGTGCTGACCAACCTGGATGGCCGCAAGCTGCCGGAAGGCGCCAAAGCCGACGCAGCCAATGGCCAGAAGATCTTCGCCGCCAACTGCGTGGCCTGCCACGGCCCTGAAGGCAAGGGCACCCCGGCCATGGGCGCGCCAAACCTGACGCACCCGCAAGCGTTCATCTACGGTTCGAGCTTTGCCCAACTGCAGCAGACCATCCGTTACGGCCGTCAGGGCCAGATGCCTGCACAGGAAGCGATCCAGGGCAACGACAAAGTCCACCTGCTGGCGGCTTATGTCTACAGCTTGTCGCATCAAGGTGAAAAGGCGGCCGACGCGAAGTAATTCGCCCGGTCAGCCAACGGCCCCGTCAGTGAAGACTGGCGGGGCTTTTTTACGCGTGCGCAAGGCCTGCATTACCGCTGCGCATGACCCAGATCAATTGACACGCCCACTACACTAATCACCAGACAAACCCAACGCGACTAAACGTCGCAGCCATGCCCCGTAGTGCCACTACAGGCGTATTATCCGACCTAGAGCAGCATAAACTTCTGACTGCGGTCGGCACGTACTGATCGCGGCATTATTCCACTGCCGTGGGACTCAATGATGAGCAAGCAGATTCCAGTACATGATGTCACCCCGCCTGCCAATAAAGACAAGGACAGCATCGACCTCTACGCCTCCCGGGAAAAGATCTACACCCGCGCCTTCACCGGGGTGTTTCGCAATTTGCGCATGGTCGGCGGCGCCGTCCTGTTCCTGCTGTACTTCGGCACGGTGTGGCTGAACTGGGGTAACCACCAGGCTGTCTGGTGGAACCTGCCGGAGCGCAAGTTCTACATTTTTGGCGCCACCATCTGGCCCCAAGACTTCATCCTGCTGTCCGGCCTGTTGATCGTTGCCGCGTTCGGCCTGTTCTTCATCACCGTATTCGCAGGGCGGGTGTGGTGCGGCTACACCTGTCCGCAAAGCGTCTGGACGTGGATTTTCATGTGGTGCGAAAAGGTCACCGAAGGCGACCGCAACCAGCGCATGAAGCTCGACAAAGCGCCCATGAGCGGCAACAAGTTCCTGCGCAAACTGGCCAAGCACAGCCTGTGGCTGCTGATCGGCTTTGTTACCGGCATGACCTTCGTCGGCTACTTCTCCCCCATCCGCGAACTGGTGCTGGAGTTCTTTACCGGCGAGGCCGACGGCTGGGCGTATTTCTGGGTCGGCTTCTTCACCCTGGCCACCTACGGCAACGCCGGCTGGCTGCGTGAACAAGTCTGTGTATACATGTGCCCGTACGCCCGCTTCCAGAGTGTGATGTTCGACAAAGACACGCTGATCGTGTCCTACGACCCGCGCCGCGGCGAAACCCGCGGCCCACGCAAGAAAGACCTCGACTACAAAGCCAAGGGCCTGGGCGACTGCATCGATTGCACCATGTGCGTGCAAGTGTGCCCGACCGGCATCGACATCCGTGACGGCCTGCAGATCGAATGCATCGGCTGCGCCGCCTGCATCGACGCCTGCGACACCATCATGGAGAAAATGAACTACCCCAAAGGCCTGATCAGCTATACCACCGAGCACAACCTCTCGGGCCAGAAAACCCATATGCTGCGCCCGCGACTCATCGGCTATGCGGTGGTGCTGCTGGCCATGATCGCCCTGCTCGCCAGCGCCTTCGTCATGCGTCCGCTAGTAGGCTTTGATGTCAGCAAAGACCGCGTGCTGTACCGCGAGAATGCCCAGGGCCGGATCGAGAACGTGTACAGCCTGAAAGTGATGAACAAAGACCAGCGCGACCACGTCTACGTGCTGGAAGCCGGCGGTTTGCCGGACCTCAAGCTTGAAGGCGCACGCGAAATCCGCGTGGCTGCCGGCGACATTGTCAGCCTGCCGGTACAACTGTCGATGGCCCCGGAACAACTGCCGTCGAGCACCAACGAAGTGATCTTCACCCTCAAGGATGCCGACGACAGCACCAGCCAGGTTGAAGCAAAAAGCCGCTTCATCGGCCCACAAATTCGATAAGAGACTGAGTCTATGCCTGCTGCAACAGCCACCAGCCCCTGGTACAAGCACCTCTGGCCATGGATCATCATCGGGGTGCTGGCCACCTCGGTGACCCTCAGCCTGACCATGGTCACCATTGCCGTGAACAACCCGGACAATCTGGTCAACGACAACTACTACGAGGCCGGAAAAGGCATCAACCGCTCACTGGACCGCGAACTGCTGGCACAAACCCTGAACCTCAAGGCCAGCGTGCACCTGGACGAACTGACCGGTGAAGTCGACGTGCGCCTGAGCGGCAACAGCCAGCCGAAAACCCTGGAGCTGAACCTGATTTCCCCCACCCAACCGCAAAAGGATCGCAAGATCATCCTGACCTTGAGCGCCAACGAAGCCGGCCGCTACGTCGGCCAGCTCAATGACAAGGTCGAAGGACGCCGCTTCGTCGAACTGCTGGGCAGTCAGGACGAACACACCTGGCGCCTGTTCGAAGAAGAGCAAGTCGGCCATGACACCACCCTGCAGCTGGGCGATGAAGCGCTGCAAGGGGCTGAACACCTCGAAAAATGAGTTGCCTCCATTGCCGACCCGGCCAGCCCCACCCGCTGGGCGCTGGCCGTGTCGGCGATGGCACCTGAAATGACAGCGAAGATTGCCATGACCAGCCCCACGCCTTGCTACCACTGCGCCCTGCCCGTTCCCGCCGGCAGTCACTTCACCGCCGTGGTACTCGGGGAAGACCGGCTGTTCTGCTGCCCGGGTTGCCAGGCCGTGGCCGAGGCGATTGTTGCCGGCAACCTCGAGAGTTACTACCAGCACCGCAGCGAAGCAAGCGCCAACCCCGATGCCCTGCCCCAGCAACTGGTCGACGAGCTGGCGCTGTATGACCGCGCCGACGTGCAGAAACCGTTCGTTCGCCACAGCGGCGAGCTTGCCGAAACCACCCTGCTGATCGAAGGCATCAGCTGCGCTGCCTGCGGCTGGCTGATCGAAAAACACCTGCGCAACCTGCCCGGCGTCAGCGAAGCGCGGCTGAACCTGTCCAACCATCGCCTGCACGTCAACTGGGCCGATAGCCAGTTGCCGCTGTCGAAGTTGCTCGCCGAGCTGCGCCACATCGGTTATGCCGCCCACCCCTACCAGGCCGACCGCGCCGCCGAACAACTGGCCAAGGAAAACCGTACCGCCCTGCGGCAACTGGGTGTCGCCGGCCTGCTGTGGTTTCAGGCGATGATGGCAACCATGGCCACCTGGCCGGAATTCAACATCGACCTGAGCCCGGAGCTGCACACCATCCTGCGCTGGGTCGCGCTGTTCCTGACCACGCCGATCGTGTTCTACAGCTGCGCGCCGTTCTTCCGCGGCGCCGCCCGTGACCTGCGCACCCGCCCCCTGACCATGGACGTCTCGGTATCGCTGGCCATCGGCCTGGCCTACAGCGCCGGGATCTGGACCGCGATCACCGGCAGTGGCGAGCTGTATTTCGACGCGGTGGGCATGTTCGCCCTGTTCCTGCTGGCCGGGCGCTACCTCGAGCGGCGGGCCCGCGAACGCACGGCGGCGGCCACCGCGCAACTGGTCAACCTGCTGCCCGCCTCGTGCCTGCGCCTGGGCGCAGCAGGCCAGAGCGAGCGGATCCTGCTGAGCGAGCTACAACTGGGCGACTGCGTACTGATCCAGCCCGGCCATGTGGTGCCCGCCGACGGGCGCATTGTCAGCGGCCAGTCCAGCGTCGACGAGTCGCTGCTGACCGGCGAATACCTGCCGCAAGCGCGTCGCGCCGGCGATGTGGTCACGGCCGGTACCCTCAACGTCGAAAGCGCATTGACCGTTGAAGTCCAGGCCCTGGGCCAGGACACCCGGCTGTCAGCCATCGTGCGCCTGCTTGAACGCGCCCAGTCGGAAAAGCCGCGCCTGGCCGAAATCGCCGACCGCGCCTCGCAATGGTTTCTGCTGTTCTCCCTGGTCGCCGCGGCGGCGATTGGCCTGCTGTGGTGGCACCTGGACCCGGACCGGGCGTTCTGGATTGTCCTGGCCATGCTGGTCGCCACCTGCCCTTGTGCCCTGTCGCTGGCCACCCCTACTGCGCTGACCGCCGCCACCGGCACCCTGCACAAACTTGGCCTGCTGCTGACCCGCGGCCACGTCCTGGAGGGCCTGAACCAGATCGACACGGTGATCTTCGACAAGACCGGCACCCTCACCGAAGGCCGCCTGACGCTGCGCTCTATTCGCCCGCTGGGCGCTACCGACGCGGACCAGTGCCTGATGCTCGCCGCCGCCCTCGAGAACCGCTCCGAACACCCGATCGCCCGCGCCTTTGGCCGCGCCAGCGTTGCCGCCGATGACGTTCAGGCAGTGCCCGGGCTTGGCCTCGAAGGGCGGGTCGAAGGCCGGCGCCTGCGCATTGGTGAACCGGCGTTCGTCTGTACCTTGAGCGGCGCCACGGCGCCGACGATGCCGGCTGAGCCCGGCCAGTGGTTGCTGCTGGGCGATGAGCAAGGCGCGCTGGCCTGGCTGGTGCTCGATGACCGCTTGCGCAGCGACGCTGCCGACTTGCTCGCAGCCTGTCGCGCCCGTGGCTGGCGCACCCTGCTGCTGTCCGGCGACAGCTCGCCGATGGTCCAGAGCGTGGCCGCCGAACTGCACATCGACCAGGCCATTGGCGGCCTGCGGCCAGACGCCAAGCTGGAAAAACTCAAGGCCCTGCAGCAGCAAGGGCACAAAGTCCTGATGCTCGGCGATGGAGTCAATGACGTGCCGGTGCTGGCCGCGGCCGACATCAGCATTGCCATGGGCTCGGCCACCGACCTGGCCAAGACCAGTGCCGACGCCGTGCTACTGTCCAACCGTCTCGACGCCCTGATCCAGGCCTTCAGCCTGGCGCGTCGCACGCGGCGGATCATTATCGAAAACCTGCTGTGGGCAGCGCTGTATAATGGTCTGATGCTGCCCTTTGCGGCCCTGGGCTGGATCACACCAATCTGGGCGGCTGTCGGCATGTCGGCCAGCTCGCTGATCGTAGTGCTCAACGCCCTGCGCCTGACCCGCGTCAGTGCGGCGACCGTCAGCGGCGCAGACACCCGCGCCTCACACCCGGCCACGGCCTGATCAGGAGCTCCCATGCCCGCGCTATACATCATGATTCCGGCAGCGTTGCTCATCGTCGCGATTGCCGTGTACATCTTCTTCTGGGCGGTGGACAGCGGTCAGTACGACGACCTCGACAGCCCGGCCCACAGCATCCTGTTCGACGACCAGGACCCGCAGCACACCGCCGCCATGAACGAAGCCGACGGCAACAAACCCGACGACGGCGCCCCACCCCGTGCTTGAACTGCTGCCGCTGCTCAGCTCGGCGCTGATTCTCGGTCTGCTCGGCGGCGGCCACTGTCTGGGCATGTGCGGCGGCCTGATGGGCGCCCTGACCCTGGCCATCCCCAAGGAACAGCGCAGCCGGCGCTTCAACCTGCTGCTGGCCTACAACCTCGGACGCATCCTCAGCTATGCCGCTGCCGGTTTGCTGCTTGGCCTGGCCGGCTGGGCCGTGGCCAGCAGCCCGTTCGCCCTGGGCATGCGCGTCGTGGCGGGCTTGCTGTTGATCAGCATGGGCTTGTACCTGGCCGGCTGGTGGAGCGGGCTGACCCGCATCGAACGCCTTGGCCGTGGACTGTGGCGCCACATTCAGCCGGTTGCCAACCGCCTGCTGCCAGTGTCCAGCCTGCCACGGGCGCTGTTGCTGGGTGCGCTGTGGGGCTGGCTGCCGTGCGGACTGGTGTACAGCACGCTGCTGTGGGCCGCGAGCCAGGGCAATGCCATCGACAGCGCGCTGCTGATGCTGGCGTTCGGCCTCGGCACCTGGCCGGTGCTGCTGGCCACAGGGCTGGCCGCAGAGCGCACCAATGCCCTGCTGCGCAAACGCGGCGTGCGTGTCGCTGGCGGCGTGCTGGTGATCCTGTTCGGCCTCTGGACATTGCCTGGCCCCCACCAGCACTGGCTGATGGGTCACTGAAGCGCCGTTGATGCAAATCAACAAGCGCTTTTGCACTGCCCCCTAGAATTTGCCCACTGCTGCTCATTCCAGGGACTACCCACATGCTCGACGCACTTCGTTGGGACGAAGACCTGATCCGTCGCTACGACTTGTCTGGCCCTCGCTACACCTCCTACCCGACCGCCATGCAACTGCACAGTGAAGTCGGCTCGTTCGACCTGCTGCACGCCTTGCGCGACAGTCGCCGCGCCGTACGACCGCTGTCGGTGTACGTGCATGTGCCGTTCTGCGCGAACATTTGCTATTACTGCGCCTGCAACAAAGTCATCACCAAGGACCGTGCACGCGCCCAGCCTTATCTGCAGCGCCTGGAGCAGGAAATCCAGCTGATCGCCTGCCACCTCGACCCGAAGCAGACGGTCGAGCAACTGCATTTCGGCGGCGGCACCCCGACCTTTCTCAGCCATGTCGAGCTGCGCCAGTTGATGAGCAGCCTGCGCCAGCATTTCAACCTGCTGGATGACGACTCCGGCGACTATGGCATCGAAATCGACCCGCGCGAAGCCGACTGGCCGACCATGGGCCTGCTGCGCGAACTGGGCTTCAACCGCGTCAGCCTCGGCGTGCAGGACCTCGACCCTGAAGTGCAACGGGCAATCAACCGCCTGCAAACCCTGGAGCAGACCCGCGCCATCATCGATGCGGCGCGTACCCTGCAGTTTCGGTCGATCAACCTCGACCTGATCTATGGCTTGCCCAAGCAGACACCGGAAGGCTTTGCCCGCACCGTGGAGGAAGTGATCAAGCTGCAACCGGACCGCCTCTCGGTGTTCAACTACGCCCACCTGCCGGAACGTTTCAAACCCCAGCGGCGCATCGACAGCAACGACCTGCCGGCACCTGCAGCGAAACTGCAGATGCTGCAGCGCACCATCGAACAACTGACCGAAGCCGGTTACCGCTACATCGGCATGGACCACTTCGCCCTGCCCGATGACGAACTGGCCATCGCCCAGGAAGAGTCGACCCTGCAGCGCAATTTCCAGGGCTACACCACCCACGGCCACTGCGACCTGATCGGCCTGGGCGTGTCGGCCATCAGCCAGATCGGCGACCTGTACTGCCAGAACAGCAGTGACCTGAACCACTACCAGGACACTCTTTCGAGTGCCCACCTGGCCACCAACCGCGGCCTGGTCTGCAACAACGACGACCGCGTACGGCGCGCGGTGATCCAGCAACTGATCTGCCATTTCGAACTGGACTTCGAAGCCATCGAGCAGGCCTTTACCCTCGACTTCCGTGGTTACTTCAAGGAAGAGTGGCCGGCCCTTGAGGCCATGCACAAGGACGGGCTGATCACCCTCAGCAACCAGGGCATCCAGGTGCTGCCCGCCGGGCGCCTGCTGGTGCGTTCGGTGTGCATGGTGTTTGACGCCTACCTTGGGCTGCACAGCCAGCAGCGCTTCTCCCGAGTCATCTGACCGCCTGCGCCGGCGCTGTTTACAGCGATATTTGTAAAGCACACTATGTTTAATGTTGACAGGGGGTCTGACGAAAAGTCGCACCCCTGCCAGCGCACCCTACCCGGGTGCGGACTGGCCCTAACCCCATGCCCTGAGTTACCCTTACGGCTTATGTGTGCTTTACACCAAGGAATGAAGAAATGTCAGAGCCAGTCAAACTGCGCCCCCACAACCAGGCCCATTGCAAGGATTGCAGCCTGGCGCCCTTGTGTCTGCCATTGTCGTTGAACATGGAAGACATGGATGCACTGGACGAAATCGTCAAACGTGGGCGACCGCTGAAAAAAGGCGAGTTTCTGTTCCGTCAGGGTGACAACTTCTCTTCGGTTTACGCTGTGCGCTCCGGCGCCCTGAAAACCTTCAGCCTGAGCGACAGCGGTGAGGAACAGATCACCGGCTTCCACCTGCCCAGCGAACTGGTCGGCCTGTCCGGCATGGACACCGAAGCCTACCCGGTATCGGCCCAGGCCCAGGAAACCACCTCGGTCTGCGAGATCCCCTTCGAACGCCTCGACGAGCTGTCCGTGCAACTGCCGCAACTGCGCCGCCAGTTGATGCGGGTGATGAGCCGCGAGATTCGCGATGACCAGCAAATGATGCTGCTGCTGTCGAAGAAAACTGCCGACGAGCGTATCGCCACCTTCCTGGTCAACCTCTCGGCGCGCTTCCGTGCCCGCGGTTACTCGGCCAATCAGTTCCGCCTGAGCATGTCGCGCAACGAAATCGGCAATTACCTGGGGCTGGCGGTAGAAACTGTTTCACGCGTTTTCACCCGCTTTCAGCAAAACGGCCTGATCGCCGCCGAAGGCAAGGAAATCCACATCCTCGACCCGATCCAGCTGTGTGCGCTGGCCGGCGGCTCGCTGGACAGCTGATTTCTCCGGATACAGGTATACTGGCGGGTATTCGTTTCTCAGGATACCCGCCTCATGCACAGCGACACTTTCGACCTCAAAGCCCTGATTCGCCCGGTTCCGGATTTCCCCAAGCCCGGCGTGATCTTTCGTGACATTACCCCGCTGTTCCAGTCACCACGCGGCTTGCGCCATGTGGCCGACGCCTTCATCGAGCGTTATGTCGAGGCCGAATTCAGCCATATCGGCGCCATGGATGCCCGCGGCTTCCTGATTGGCTCGATCATCGCCCACCAGCTGAACAAGCCGCTGATCCTGTTCCGCAAGCAGGGCAAACTGCCTGCCGACGTACTCGCCGAAGGCTACCAGACCGAATACGGTGAAGCCTTCCTCGAAGTGCACGCCGACAGCCTGTGCGAAGGCGACGCGGTACTGATTTTCGATGACCTGATTGCCACCGGTGGCACCTTCGTGGCCGCCACCAACCTGGTGCGCCGCATGGGCGCACAGGTGTTCGAGGCGGCGGCGATCATTGACCTGCCGGAGCTGGGTGGTTCGCAGAAGCTGCAATCGCTGGGTGTGCCGACTTTCTGCCTGACCGAGTTCTCGCTGAGCGAACGCTAAATAATTGATTCTTGGGGTTCAGGCTGCGAGCTTATCCATTCAATGGGCGCCGCTTACGGCCCCTTCCGCCCTTACGGCGGCCTACTTTCCTCTTGGGGAAAGTAGGCAAAGCCGCTCGCTCCTGCATACGGCCCTACGCTTCGCTCCGGGTCCCTTCCCTCCGGCACCTTCCGGGGCCACGCGGCCTACGACTTGCTTCGCCAAGTCTACATCTCGCGTCTTCGGCTTCGCCGAAGGTGCTGCGCACTGCCCCTACAGGTACCTCCACTCAGCCTCCTGAAGTCGCAGTTTGCGGCGTCTGAACTTGCGTGCATAAAGATCTAAATCAAAAGCCGGATCAAGATCAACAGCGAGTCAGCTTTTTGATTTCGAAGATGCGCCCGTATCGGCGCCGCGGATTGCTTTTGCGACTTCAGGAGGCTGAGTGGAGGTGTCCGGAGGGGGCTGGTGCGCAGCACCCTTCGGCCTTGGCCGAAGTTCGCGAGCCGGAGACTTGGCGAAGCAAGTCGTAGGCCGCGATGCCCCTGGAGGGCGCCGGAGCGAAGGGACCCGGAGCGAAGCGCAGGGCCGTATGCAGGAGCAGGCGGTTTTGCCTACTTTTTCCAAGAAAAAAGTAGGCCACCGTAAGGGCGGAAGGCGCCATCAGCAGCGCTACAGGGAACGGATAAGCTCACCGTAGCGCAAAGAGGCCCTTAGTTCACAGTGCAATCGGCTTGCGCCCCGCAAAGGAGTGCGCCAGCGTCCCGCCGTCCACCAGTTCCAGTTCACCACCCAACGGCACGCCATGGGCAATACGCGAGGCCACCAGGCCTTTGTCGGCCAAAAGCTGCGCGATGTAATGCGCCGTCGCCTCACCTTCCACCGTCGGGTTGGTGGCCAGGATCACCTCGGTGAAGCTGCCCTGCGCCTCGATACGCGCCATCAGTTGCGGAATGCCAATCGCATCCGGGCCAAGGCCATCGAGCGGCGACAAATGCCCCTTGAGCACGAAATAGCGACCACGGTAACCGGTCTGCTCCACCGCATAGACATCCATCGGCCCTTCGACCACGCACAACAGCGTGTCGTCCCGACGCGGGTCCGCGCATTGCGGGCACAACTCCTGCTCGGTCAAGGTACGGCACTGACGGCAATGGCCGACCCCTTCCATGGCCTGGCTCAAGGCCTGCGCCAGGCGCAGCCCGCCGCTGCGGTCACGCTCCAGCAATTGCAGAGCCATGCGCTGAGCGGTTTTCTGGCCGACACCCGGCAGCGTACGCAGGGCATCGATCAGTTGGCGAATCAGAGGACTGAAGCTCATGGTCATTAGCCTGAAAATTCAATAAAGCCGGAAAACGACAATGGGAGCAACGGCCTCACAGCCGTGCTCCCACCGAGGGTACTACGGAGTTGCTTCAGAACGGCATCTTGAAGCCAGGTGGCAGCTGCATGCCGGCAGTCATGCTGCCCATCTTGTCCTGGCTGTTCTGCTCGACTTTACGCACCGCGTCGTTGACGGCGGCGGCGATCAGGTCCTCGAGAACCTCTTTGTCTTCCTGCATCAGGCTGTCGTCCAGGCTGATGCGCTTGACGTCGTGACGACCGGTCATCACCACACTGACCAGGCCGGCGCCCGATTGGCCAGTCACTTCGGCGTTGGCCAGTTCTTCCTGCATCTTGGCCATTTTTTCCTGCATCTGCTGGGCCTGCTTCATCAGGCCGGCCATGCCACCTTTCATCATGGGGATCACCTCAAATTTAGACTTACGGGGTGCGGCGAGGGTCATGCCCGGGCCGCTTGTGTCATTCGGTCATTCGCCCTGGGTTACCGGGGCGTCTACAGGCTCAATGGTATCGTGTCGAACCATGGCGCCAAACTGCTTGATCATTTGCTGGATAAGCGGGTCGGACTCGATCGAAGCCTCGGCCTCGCCCTGACGCTCGGCACGCTTGCGGGCTGCCGCCTGGGCCGGGGTTTCCTGCTCCGGGCGAATCAGCTCGATGGTCAGCTTCAGCGTGCGCCCGAAATGCTGGTTCAGGGCATCGTTCAGGCGCCGTTGTTGCGTGGCATTGAACAGCGCACTGTGCGCAGGGTCCAGGTGCAGCAGCCAGTCATCGCCGTCTGCGGCCATCAGCGTACAGTTGGCGGCGATACTGCCGGTCATCCCGGAGATCGGCAACTGCGGGAATAATTCCAGCCATTGCAGCGCCAGCCCGGTGGCCGGCATCGCCGCCGGCATGGGTTCAGGGGCAGCGACAGGCGCCTCTTCGTGCACATGCTCGATCGCCAGCTCATCCAGATAACTGTAGCTGGCCGGATCCATTTCCGGCTCGTAGTAATCTTCGTCCAGCGGTGGCTCGTCGTCGCGCTCCATGCCGGCAGGGCTGTAGCCAACGCCATCGTCGTGAGGTGGCTCATCGTGACGCGCGGCGGCCTGAACCGGTGCGGGTTCGGGCTGTGGCGCCGCGACAACCGGCTCAGGCTCAGGTTGGGGCTCAGGCTCGACTTCGGGCTCGGCAACGGCCTGAGCCTCGACAGGGTCGTTCCAGGGCAGATCGACGACAGGCTCGGGCGCTGGCGCCGCGGCTTCGACCGGTTCGGGTTGCACAACCGGCTCAGGCTCAGCTTCAGGCTCAGGGGCAATGGCTGCAGGCTCGGCGACAACGACCGCAGGCTGGGCTACTGGCGCCTGGACTACCGCCGGCGCAGCCGGTTCGGCTGCTGCCACGCTATTTGCAGAATCAGCTGTGGCCTGGCTGATCCCCACCGGCTTTAGTACCGGTTTCGGTGCATCGTCGGTATCGGCCGGGCGGAACGCCAACATCCGCAGCAAGACCATCTCGAAGCCGCCCCGCGGATCCGGGGCCAGTGGCAGGTCGCGGCGGCCGATCAGGCCCATCTGGTAATAGAACTGCACATCTTCGGCCGGCAATGCCTGAGCCAGGGCCAGCACCCGGTCACGATCGCCCTGACCGTTGTCCACGGCCTCGGGCAAGGCCTGGGCAATGGCGACGCGGTGCAGCACATTGAGCATTTCCGCCAGCACACCGCTCCAGTCCGGCCCCTGCTCTGCCAGGTGACGAACCGCTTCAAGCAAGGCCCGCGCATCGCCTTCGAGCAATGCCTGCAGGACACCATAGACCTGACCATGATCGAGGGTGCCGAGCATGGCGCGCACATCGGCCGCCAGTACCTTGCCTTCGCCAAAGGCGATGGCCTGGTCGGTGAGGCTCATGGCATCACGCATCGAACCGTCGGCGGCACGCCCGAGCAACCACAGGGCATCGTCTTCGAACGGCACGTTCTCGGCGCTGAGCACATGGCTCAGGTGCTCGACCACCCGCTCGGGGGTCATGTTCTTCAGGGAGAACTGCAGGCAGCGCGACAGAATGGTCGCCGGCAGCTTCTGTGGGTCGGTGGTGGCGAGGATGAACTTGACGTAGGGCGGCGGCTCTTCCAGCGTCTTGAGCAAGGCGTTGAACGAGTGACTGGACAGCATGTGCACTTCGTCGATCAGGTAGACCTTGAAGCGACCACGGCTTGGCGCGTACTGCACATTGTCGAGCAGCTCGCGGGTGTCTTCGACCTTGGTGCGGCTGGCGGCGTCGATTTCGATCAGGTCAACGAAACGCCCTTCATCGATCTCCCGGCACACCGAACAGGTGCCGCACGGGGTCGAGGTGATGCCGGTTTCGCAGTTCAGGCACTTGGCGATGATCCGCGCAATGGTAGTCTTGCCCACGCCACGGGTACCGGTGAACAGGTAGGCATGGTGCAGGCGCTGGTTATCCAGTGCGTTGATCAAAGCCTTGAGCACATGGGTCTGGCCGACCATTTCGCGGAACGAGCGCGGACGCCATTTACGTGCAAGAACCTGATAACTCATCGAAAACCGTCAAATTGATAGACCAAAGACCGCTAATCGTAGCGGAGCAGGCCTGAAATTGCATCCGCTAAGCAGTACAACGACTAAGCTTTGTTCGCCAGGATGCGTATGCCAGACAGGGAGAGGCTGATGCGTTGGGTTTTAAGCCTGTTGCTGCTGTACGTCGGCCACCTGCCAGCCAATGAACTGCCACCCCTGCGCTTTGCCATTGCAGAGAGCTGGGCCATGCCGCTGGTGCGCATCGAGAACAATCAGCCTGTCGACGGCATCATGTTCGACCTGATGAGCACCCTGGCCGCCCGCGTCCAGCGCCGCCCCGAGTTCCATGTGCTGGCACGCCTGCGCATACAGGCCGCCATGGAGCGTGGCAGTGTCGATGTCCGCTGTTTTGTCATGCCCTCGTGGCTAGGTAGCCAGTCGGGCAACTTCACCTGGAGCCTGCCGCTGTTCGAGCAGCGCGACTGGCTGGTGGCCCGCCACCAGGAAACCACCCCTGCTGCGCTGAGCGACCTGCCCAGCCAGACCATCGGCACCGTGCTCGGCTACCGCTATGCCACCCTGCAGGCAGAATTCGACAACGCGCATTTTGCCCGCGACGACGCACGCAACCAGCAGCAGGTTCTGGAAAAGCTGCAGGCCGGGCGCTACCACTATGCAGTGAGCAGCCAGATGAGCCTGGACTGGTTCAATCGCTCCCAACCGCCGGGCCGCCGTCTGAAACCGGTCGCACTGCTCGAAGAACAGGCGCTGAGCTGTTATGTACGCAATGATCCCGAAGTGCCGACACAAAGCATTTTGCGCGAACTGCTGATCATGAAGATGTCGGGGGAGATCGAACGGATCGTTCAGCATCACACGGGCGTACTGGAGAGCCAGACACATACTGCCGCGACAGGACGCAAGGCCGACGATAACGAGTAAACAAGAAGGATGCTGAAGCAGAATCAAGCGCAAGGCTTGAAGAATGGAGGCAACCCCACCAGCCACACCCCGGCACACAATGTTCCCGCTGTGGCTGCTCCCTTCCGGGCCTGACCAGGTTAACGGGTAATCGTTGCGGGGGGACCGATGGGGTCACCATAACAACACTCGCCTGGCAGCGAGCGGGGCCATTGTACCGGTCTGGCGCCAAGATACAACCTCCCCGTTGCGAAAAAACCACTCTGGCTCAAGTACTTGTGACACTCAGGCGGCCCGCCCCTGAACCACCAGGTGGATAAAGTGCAGCTTGGCGACCACCGGCGTGCTGAGGATGAACGGGTAGAAATCCACTTGCCCCATGCTCCGTGACAGCTCATTGAGCATCGCTGAAAGCTCGATCCAGGCATTGATAAACGCCAGGAACAGATCAGCCTCGGGGTCGTCCGGACGGTACAGGTCCTGACGCTTGAACGGCGGATAGTCGAGTTCCAGGCTGCTCGCGTTCATGCCCAGCGCCAGCGCGGTGTCGAGGGCATCGGTCATGTGCAGGTAGTGCGCCCAGGTTTCTGCCCAGTCTTCCCAGGGGTGCATGGTCGCATAGGCACTGACATGGGCTGCAGCCCAATCACTCGGTGCGCCTTGTTGATAGTGGCGCTCCAGCGCGTCGCTGTAGCTTTCGCGCTCATCGCCGAACAGCGCGCGATAGCCTTCAAGCCAGCCACTGCTGGCGATCAGACGGTCCCAGTAATAGTGCCCCACCTCGTGACGCAAATGGCCGAGCAGGGTTCGATAGGGTTCGTGCAACTGCACGCGCACCCGCTCACGCCAGTCGTCATCGGCTTCACGTACATCCAGGGTGATCAGGCCATTGGCATGACCGGTGACCGGCGCATTGCCTTCCAGGTCGACGCCCAGGAAGTCGAATGCCAGCCCTGCGCCCTCGCCTTCCTGCTTGGGCTCGACCGGCAAGCCAAGGTGCAGCAATTGCGCCACCAGGCGGCGCTTGGCGGTCTCCAGCTTACGCCAGCGCGGGGGATTGTCGGTCACCGACAGGTCCGGAATGGTCCGGTTCAGGCGACAGGCCAGGCAAAAGCTGTCGGACTCGTCAGCGCTCAGCAGCCAGTTGCAGGCCGCTGGCGTATCGAGGTTGGCACAGCGGCGCAGTGCGCCCGCGTCCGGTTCGCCGTCGAGCAGCCAGACACCCTCGCTGGCACCGGGCAGCAGGCTGGCGACCCGATTGCCCGGTGGCCAGTAGCCCAGCGCCGTCTGGCATGCCAGGCACTGACTGTTGCGAAAGAACACCGACTGCCCGCACTGGCATTGCCAGACCCGGTCCGGTGGACGCTCCCGACTGACGAACGACGCTGCAATCCTGGCGCCCAGCTGCTCAAAAAAACGGTACATGGCGATCTCTCCTGGCTGCCGCCAAGACTAGACCATCGGCACCGCCAGGCGTTGCCGTGTTTACACGGCAATACCCTGCTCAGCGAGGAAGGCCACGAAGGCATCCTCGTCCAGCACCTTGAGCCCCAGCTCATTGGCCTTGGCCAGCTTCGAGCCGGCGCCCGGCCCGGCCACCACGCAATGGGTCTTGGCCGAAACCGAGCCGGCAACCTTGGCGCCCAGGCTTTCCAGCTTGTCTTTGGCCACGTCGCGGCTCATGCGCTCCAGCGAACCGGTCAGCACCCAGGTTTGCCCCGCCAGCGGCAAGCCGGCTGCGACCTTCTTCTCGCTTGTCCAGTGCATGCCGAAATCCAGCAACTGGGCCTCGATCGCCAAGGCCAGGGCGGCATTGGCCGGTACCTGGAAGAACGTGCGCACCGCCTCGGCCGGCTTGGCCGCCAGGGCCTGGCGCAAGTCGATGCCGTCGGCGGCGATGATTTTCTCCAGGCTGTCGAGCTTGGCCACCAGCTTTTCTGCCCCGGTAGGCCCCACAGAGGGGATGTCCAGCTTGGCAATCAGGCCGGCCAGGGTCGCACTGGCGGCGAACTCGGCACTCAACTCGCCCTCGTCCTGCAACTGCAGGCCATGCTCAAGCAGTTGGGCAATGACGGTACGGTTGTGGTCATCCTCGAAGAAGCTGTGGATCTCGTAAGCCACCTCAAGGCCGACATCCGGCAGGTAGGTCAGCACCTGCGGCAGCGCCACCATGACCCGCTGCAGCGAGCCCAGCGAGCGCGCCAGCACCTTGGCGGTCTCTTCACCGACATCGGGAATGCCCAAGGCATAGATGAAGCGCGCCAGGCCCGGTGTCTTGCTGGCGGCAATCGCGGCCAGCAGCTTCTTGCTCGACATCTCGGCGAAGCCTTCAAGCTCGACGATCTGCTCGAAGGTCAGCAGGTAGAGATCGGCCGGCGAACGGATCAGGCCTTCATCGACCAATTGCTCGACGCTTTTCTCACCCAGCCCGTCGATGTCCATGGCCCGCCGCGAAACGTAGTGAATGATCGCCTGCTTGAGCTGCGCCGCACACGCCAGGCGACCAACGCAACGGTACACGGCACCCTCGCTGACCGACTCCTTGCCCTTGCTGCGCTTGATCAACTGCGTGCGCTCGACCTGCGACCCACACACCGGGCACTCGGTAGGAATATGCACAGGGCGGGCATCGGCAGGACGGCGCTCGGTCACTACCTGCATGACCTGCGGAATCACGTCACCCGCCCGACGAATGATCACGGTATCGCCGATCATCAGGCCCAGGCGTGCGACTTCATCCATGTTGTGCAGGGTGGCATTGGACACCGTCACCCCGGCGACCTTCACCGGCTTGAGCCGCGCCACCGGCGTCACCGCGCCGGTACGCCCGACCTGGAATTCCACATCCAGCACTTCGGTCAGTTCTTCCATGGCCGGGAACTTGTGGGCAATCGCCCAGCGCGGCTCGCGGGCACGGAAACCCAGTTCCCGCTGCGCGGCCAGGCTGTTGACCTTGAACACCACACCGTCGATTTCGTACGGCAGGTCGTTACGGCGTGCGCCGATATCACGGTAGTACTCAAGGCATTCAGCCACGCCTGCTGCATGGCGCAGTTCGCGGCTGATCGGCATGCCCCAGGCCTTGAGCTGCTCCAGGGTACCGATGTGGGTGTCTGCCAGTGGCGCCGAAACCTGGCCCAGGCCGTAGCAGCAGAACTCCAGCGGACGGCTGGCGGTGATCTTCGAATCCAGCTGGCGCAAGCTGCCCGCCGCAGCGTTACGCGGGTTGGCGAAGGTCTTGCCACCGGCTTCGATCTGCGACTGGTTGAGGCGCTCGAAGCCGGCCTTGGACATGAACACTTCACCGCGCACTTCAAGCACGGCCGGCCAGCCCTCGCCCTGCAGTTTCAGGGGGATGTTACGCACGGTACGAACGTTGACACTGATGTCTTCACCGGTGGTGCCGTCGCCGCGGGTAGCGCCCTGCACCAGCTGCCCGTCCCGGTACAGCAGGCTCACGGCCAGGCCATCGAGTTTAGGTTCACAGCTGTAATCCACCGCCGCCCCGTCACCGAACCGGTCACCGGCCGGCAGATCGAGCCCCTCGACCACGCGCCGGTCGAACTCGCGCAGGTCGTTTTCCTCGAAGGCGTTGCCCAGGCTGAGCATCGGCACCTCGTGGCGCACCTGGCTGAACGCCGACAACGCCGCGCCACCGACGCGCTGGGTCGGTGAATCGGCCGTTACCAGTTCAGGGTGCTCGGCCTCCAGGGCCTTGAGCTCGTTGAACAGACGGTCGTATTCGGCGTCCGGAACGCTGGGTTCGTCGAGCACATAGTAGCGATAGTTGTGCTGGTCGAGTTCGGCGCGCAATTCGAGGATTCGGGATTCGGCGGTCATTTTCGTATTCTCTTGCAAAGCAAAAGAGCAGCCTGGGCTGCTCTTTGGGCATGTCTCTACTCGCTGCAGTGTATCTCGCCGGCAAGCCGGCGAAGCTGTCAGCGTTTCTGGGTCAGTGCGCGACGCTCGAATTCGACGATGCGCTGACGGTAGTGCTCGATGGTCTGGGCGGTCATCACGCTGCGCTGGTCGTCCTTCAGCTCGCCGTTGAGTTCATGAGCCAGTTTGCGGGCTGCTGCGACCATGACGTCGAACGCCTGCTTGGGATGACGTGGCCCCGGCAGACCAAGGAAGAAGCTCACAGCGCGGGTGCTGAAATGGTCGATGTCATCCAGGTCAAATACACCCGGCTTGACTGCGTTCGCCATGGAGAACAGCACTTCACCATTGCCGGCCATGCTTTCGTGGCGGTGGAAGATGTCCATTTCGCCAAAACGCAGGCCGCTTTCCAGAATGTTCTGCAACAGGGCCGGGCCTTTGAAGCCACCCTCGTCGCGGGAAATCACGCTGATCACCAGCACTTCTTCAACCGGTGGCAGGTCGCGGCCTTCACTGGAACCGAAGCCGGTACCGCTGTTGCGGCTCTCATCCGGGTAGTCGTCGTCAATGGCGGCAAACAGGTCCGGCTCTTGCTCACGCGGCTCGGCAGCCAGGTTCAGGTCGCCCTGTTGCGGCTCGTTGCCACGCTTGCGCTTGGAGCCTTTCGACGGCTTGCCGCTGTCACGCTCACGCGCAGCAGTCATGGACGGCAGGTCATGCTCGTCCAGCTCAGGCTCCTTGTGGGTGTCCAATACCCGCGGCGGGCCGATCACCTCGGGGCTGCTGTCTTCATCCGGCAGATTGGAGAAGCTGCGATCCAGACGGAATTTCAGCTTGCCCTTGCCACCGCGCATGCGGCGCCAGCCGTCAAAAAGAATACCGGCAATGACAATGATGCCGATGACGATCAGCCACTCGCGCAGACCGATTTCCATGTAATCCTGTGCCTCTGTAAAAAATGCTGAAAAATAAAGGGTTTAAACCCCTTTAAAACGTGGCGCCAACTCTATGTTCTGACAGGCGTTTTACCCACGCAAAAAATAAGTGACATTAAGCTAGCACGACCAAAGATAACTTTACACCGTCTGTCGCAACTGACAGGGCCATTTAGCGCAGGTTCACGCTATATCGCCTCCAATCAGGCGTCGACCATGGCCATCGCCTCCTCCACATCAACTGCTACAAGGCGTGAACAACCCGGCTCGTGCATGGTAACCCCCATCAACTGGTCAGCCATTTCCATGGCGATCTTGTTGTGGGTGATATAGATGAATTGCACGGTCTGACTCATCTCCTTGACCAGGCGGGCATATCGCCCGACGTTGGCATCGTCCAATGGCGCATCGACTTCATCGAGCATGCAGAACGGTGCCGGGTTGAGTTTGAAAATGGCAAATACCAGGGCCAGTGCGGTCAGCGCCTTTTCTCCGCCCGAGAGCAAATGGATGGTGCTGTTCTTCTTGCCTGGCGGCCGCGCCATAATTGTCACCCCTGTATCGAGTAGATCTTCGCCCGTCAGTTCCAGGTAAGCGCTGCCGCCACCGAAAACTTTTGGGAAAAGTGCCTGTAAACCGGCATTTATCTGATCAAAGGTATCTTTGAAACGGTTGCGGGTTTCCTTGTCGATCTTGCGAATGACGTTTTCCAGGGTATCCAGGGCTTCGACCAGGTCGGCATTCTGCGCATCGAGGTAGCGCTTGCGCTCGGACTGCTGCTGGTACTCGTCGATGGCGGCCAGGTTGATCGCACCCAGGCGCTGGATCCGGGCATCGATACGCTCCAGCTCTTGCTCGGCTTCCTGTTCGCTGGCGGTTTCGTTCAGGGTGTTCAACACCCCTTGCAGGTCGTAGCCGTCTGCCTGCAGCTGTTCCTGCAGGGTTTTGCGCCGCACGCTCAGGCCCTGCCACTCCAGGCGGTGCTGCTCCAGCTGACCGCGCAGCAACTGGCCCTGCTGCTCTGCCTGGGTGCGACGTTTTTCCACGTCCCGCAGTTCGCGATCGGCTTCATCCATGTGCAGGCGCGCCTGACGCATTTCGTCATCGACGCTCATGCGCTTTTCCAGCAGTTCCTCAAGCTTCAGGCGCAGCTCTTCAAGCGGCGCTTCGCCCTCCTCCAGATTCAGGCTGAGCTGCTCGCGCTTTTCGGTCAGACGCTCCGATTGCAGCTCCAGGCGCTCCAGCGCCTGACGCGTGGAGTCATGCTGGGCGCGCAGCGAACCCAGGCGCACGGCCAGCTGATGGGCGTGGTCCTTGTGCTGGCGGGCTTCCTGACGCACCCGATCAAGGCGTTCGCGCAAACTGTCGCGCTGGGCCATCAACAGCTCGCGCTGTTCGGTGTCCTGGGCCATCAGTTCCAGTGCTTCCTGCAGCTGCAGGCGCGACTCACCGAGGTTTTCGCTTTCGAGGGCGCGTTGCTCGACCAGCTCGATCAGCTCTTCTTCCAGACGCCGGCGCCGCAAGCTCAATTGCTCGGCGCGCGCCTTGCCCGCCGACAGACGCGCGTTCAACTCACTCTGCTGACGGGCTTCATCCTGGGCGCGGCGACGCAACTGCTCGCGACGCTCTTCCAGCCCTTGCTGCTGCTCACGCTGTTGCTGAAGCTGGGCGTCGAGCAGCTCAAGCGCCGCCTCCTGCTCCTGACGCTCCAACCCGAGTTGCTCCAGCTCCTGGGCACGGGCCAGCAGGCCACCCTGGGCGTCGCTGGCGCGATTGACCCGCAGGAAGTGACGACCGACCCAATACCCGTCGCGGCTCACCAGACTCTGGCCAGCACTCAACTGACTGCGACGCGCCAAGGCCTGCGCCAGGTCTTCTACAGGCACCACCTGACCCAGCCAGGGCGCCAGGTCGATTCGCCCTTCGACCTTGTCGAGCAGGCTGCCGGCAATTCGTGAGCTATCGGTCGTGGACTCAAGCAGGCGCAGGTCGCCCTGACTGAATGCGCTCAGGTCTAGCTCAGTGAAATCATCGACCAGTACGGCCTGCAGGTCAGCGCCCAGCACGGTTTCTACCGCCAGCTCCCAGCCCGGCTCGACCCGAAGGCCTTCCGCCAGGCGCGGATGCTGCTCCAGGCCTTGCTCACGCAGCCATTGCGCAGTGCCGGTGCCCGGATCGAGTGCGGCTTGCTGCAGGGCCTCAAGCGATGCCAGGCGGCCGCCCAGGCGTTGCAGCTCGCCCTGAGCCTGCTGCTGCGCCGCCGCTGCCTGCTGAAGTTGCTCACGCAGCGCTTCCAGCTGTTCAACTGCTTGCTGTTCCTGCAGGTGCAGGTCTTCAAGCACCAGGTCGCTGCTGGCGAGCTGTTCGCCCAGTTCCAGAATGGCAGCGTCTTCCGGGTCCGCACTGAGCTGGTCACGTTCTTCGCCCAGTTTGCGCTGGCGCTCGGCAAGCCGCTCCAGTGCCTGCTCAAGCTGCTGGATACGCGCCTGCTGCACTTCGGCCTGGCGACGCGGCTCGGCGGAACGGGTGTTGAACGTGTCCCACTGCTCCTGCCAGCCATGCATGGTGCCTTCAGCTTCTTCCAGGCCCGCCGCCGACTCTTCGGCGGCGGCCAGGGTCATGGCCTGCTCGGGCTCGATAAGCTCGAGTTCTTCACCCAGCGTGGCCAGCAAGGTGCGGTCGTGCCCCAGGTGCGACTCGGTTTCAAGGCGCGAGCGCTCTGCTTCCTTGAGGTCATCCTGCAACTGGCGCAAACGCTGCTGGCCATGCTGGATACTCTGCTCGACCCGGGCAATGTCGCCGCCGACCGAATAAAAGCGGCCCTGCACCAGATTGAAGCGTTCGGACAGCTCATGGTGACCATCGCGCAAGCGCTCGATGCTGGCATCGGCATTGCGCTGCTCGGCCATCAGCGCCTCGAAGGCCACTTCCTGGTCACCGATCACCGCTTCGCGCTGGGCCACCTGCAGGTTCAGCGCCTGCCAGCGCAATGCCGACAACTGCGCCTTGAGCTGGCGCTCTTCGGCTTTGTATTCCTTGTACTTCTCGGCGGCCTGGGCCTGACGGTGCAAGCGCTCAAGCTGGCGCTCCAGCTCTTCGCGCAGGTCGGTCAGGCGCTCAAGGTTTTCGTGGGTGCGACGAATGCGGTTTTCGGTCTCGCGCCGGCGCTCCTTGTACTTGGAGATACCGGCCGCTTCTTCGATGAAGTTGCGCAGGTCTTCCGGCTTGGCCTCGATCAGCTTGGAGATCATCCCCTGTTCGATGATCGAGTAGCTGCGCGGCCCCAGGCCCGTGCCGAGGAAGATATCGGTGATATCGCGGCGCCGGCATTTGGTGCCGTTGAGGTAATAGGTGTTTTGCGCGTCACGGGTGACTTTGCGGCGGATGGAGATTTCCGCGTAGGCGGCGTATTCACCAACAAGGGTGCTGTCAGAGTTATCGAATACCAGCTCGATACTGGCCTGGCTGACCGGCTTGCGGCTGGTCGAGCCATTGAAGATGACATCGGTCATCGACTCGCCGCGCAGGTTTTTTGCCGAGCTTTCGCCCATCACCCAGCGCACCGCATCGATGATGTTGGACTTGCCGCAGCCATTGGGGCCGACAACGGCCGCCATGTTGCTGGGGAAGTTGACCGTAGTGGGGTCGACGAACGACTTGAACCCGGCCAGGCGAATGCACTTCAGGCGCATGCTCAGGCAGACGCCAATGCCGCCAGCACCAGCTCGCAGCTGCGCTGGCAGTACTCGGCCAGCACCGTGCGAATCCGTGCCTGGTCGCGTGCAATCACGGCCTCGAGCAGGTTGGCGAACAGGGCCAGAAAATCGCTCATCTCGGCCTTGCGTTGATCCAGCGCCAGGTAATAGGCACGGCTCATCGCCGGCTGCAGGTTTTCAACGGTTTCCTGCAGGTAAGGGTTGTTGGCGAACGGATAGGCGGCGCGCATCACCGCAAAGCTTTCTTCGACGAAGGCCTTGATGTCCTGGTTTTCCAGGGCCACGGTCAGGCGCTGCTGGATCTTGAGGAATGCCAGCAGGTCGGTGTCATGACGCCAGCCCTTGGCCACGGCATTGCCCAGCAGGGTGTAGAGTTCGCCCATCAGCGTGCACAGGCTGCGCACACCGTGCTCGTCGAGCTCGGTCACGTGTGCGCCACGACGCGGCAGGATGGTCACCAGGTGGCGACGTTCAAGGATCAGCAAGGCTTCGCGCACCGAGCCGCGACTGACATTCAACGCCTGGGTGACCTTCTGTTCCTGGATCCGCTCGGCAGGCTTCAGCTCGCCGCGGATAATCCGCTCGGCCAGGTAGTGGGCAATTTGCTCGGAGAGGCTGTCCGGCGCCTTGAACGTCATGGTTGTCCTTCGAAATCATTGAACGGTGCAAAGGGCGCAATTGTAGCGCACTTGCCCCTGCGTCGCGCAGGGGCCTGGGAGCAGAAGTTGGCACGAATCACGCTGCTTTTACGTAAATGGCCGGCAAACAGTTCCGCCTGTGGCGCAGGACTATGCTCAATAGAAGAAGCACCTGTAGCAGGTGGGTAATGGGCTGGAAAATTTCCTGACCCTGAGGTCAGAAAATTGTTGACCTAAAAATCAAGTCTGCTTACAGTCCGCTCAACAACAATAAACCGCGTGTGAGGCCTTCCCGTGATCCAGTTTCTTCTTAACCAGGAGCTGCGCAGTGAGCATGCCCTGGATCCCAACCTGACCGTGCTGCAATACCTGCGCGAGCACCTGGGCAAGTCCGGTACCAAGGAAGGCTGCGCCAGCGGCGATTGTGGTGCCTGCACCGTGGTGGTCGGCGAGTTGAGCGAAGACGACGACGGCCGCGAGCACATCCGCTACCGCAGCCTGAACTCCTGCCTGACGTTTGTCTCGTCACTGCACGGTAAACAACTGATCAGCGTTGAGGGCCTCAAGCATCAGGGTCAGCTGCACAGCGTGCAACAGGCCATGGCCGACTGCCACGGTTCGCAATGCGGCTTCTGCACCCCGGGCTTTGTCATGTCGCTGTTTGCCCTGCAAAAGAACAGCGATGCACCAGATCTGCACAAGGCCCAGGAAGCGCTGGCCGGCAACCTCTGCCGCTGCACCGGCTACCGCCCGATCCTGGCCGCCGCCGAACAGTCCTGCTGCCAGGCCAAGCCCGACCAGTTCGACACCAACCAGGCGCAAACCATCGCCCGCCTCAAGGCCATTGCACCGAGCGAAACCGGTGAGCTCAACAGTGGCGACAAGCGCTGCCTGGTGCCGTTGACCGTGGCTGATCTCGCCGATCTTTATGGCTCGCACCCTGAAGCACGCCTGCTCGCTGGCGGGACCGACCTGGCGCTGGAAGTGACCCAGTTCCACAAAACCCTGCCGGTGATGATCTACGTCGGCAACGTCGCCGAACTCAAGCGTATCGACAGCACCGACGCGCACCTCGAGATCGGTGCCGCCACGCCACTGACCGACTGCTACGATGCCCTGAGCCGCGAGTACCCGGACTTCGGTGAACTGCTGCACCGTTTCGCCTCGCTGCAGATCCGCAACCAGGGCACGCTGGGCGGCAACATCGGCAACGCCTCGCCGATCGGCGATTCCCCGCCCCTGCTGATTGCCCTGGACGCGCAGGTGGTACTACGCAAAGGCGAAAGCACGCGCACCCTGGCACTGGAAGACTACTTCATCGACTACCGCATCACTGCCCGCCAGGAAAGCGAGTTCATCGAGAAGATCATCGTGCCGCGCGCCCGTAGCGGCTGGACATTCCGCGCCTATAAAGTCTCCAAGCGCCTGGATGACGATATTTCCGCCGTTTGCGCAGCGTTCAACCTGCGCATTGAAAACGGCGTGGTCGAAGCCGCACGCATCGCCTTCGGCGGCATGGCCGCAATCCCCAAACGTGCCCGCGCCTGCGAAGCCGCACTGGTGGGCAAAGCCTTGAACCAGGCCAGCATCGAGCGTGCCTGCCAGGCCCTGGCCGAAGACTTCACCCCGCTGTCGGATTTTCGCGCGAGCAAGGAATACCGCCTGCTCAGCGCGCAGAACCTGCTGCGCAAATACTTCATCGAACTGCAAACGCCGCACATCGAAACCCGGGTGACCGCTTATGTCTAATCATCACGTCGCCAAAAGCCAGGCAGAAATGGCCGCACTGTTCAGCCAGGACCTGACCACCGGTGTCGGTCGCAGCCTCAAGCACGACAGCGCCGACAAACAGGTCAGCGGTGAGGCGCAGTACATCGATGACCGCCTGGAATTCCCCAACCAGCTGCACGTGTATGCGCGCATGTCCGACCGCGCCCATGCGCGGGTGCTGAAAATCGATACCAGCCCCTGCTATGCCTTCGAAGGGGTGCGTATCGCTATCACCCACGAAGACATCCCCGGCCTCAAGGACATCGGCGCGATCATGCCCGGCGACCCGCTGCTGGCCATCGACACAGTCGAGTTCGTCGGCCAGCCGGTGCTCGCTGTTGCCGCTCGCGACCTGGAAACTGCACGCCGTGCAGCCATGGCCGCCATCGTCGAATACGAAGACCTGGAACCGGTCCTGGACGTGGTCGAGGCCTTGCGCAAAAAACATTTTGTGCTCGACAGCCACACCCACAAGCGCGGCGACTCGGTCAGCGCCCTGGCCAGCGCGCCACACCGCCTGCAGGGCACCTTGCACATCGGTGGCCAGGAGCATTTCTACCTGGAGACCCAGATCTCCTCGGTGATGCCCACCGAAGACGGCGGGATGATCGTCTACTGCTCGACCCAGAACCCCACCGAAGTGCAGAAGCTGGTCGCTGAAGTGCTCGATGTACCGATGAACAAGATCCAGGTCGACATGCGTCGCATGGGTGGCGGCTTCGGCGGCAAGGAAACCCAGGCTGCCAGCCCGGCGTGCCTGTGCGCGGTGATCGCGCGCCTGACCGGCCAGCCCACCAAGATGCGCCTGCCGCGGGTCGAGGACATGCTGATGACCGGCAAGCGTCATCCGTTCTATGTCGAATACGACGTTGGCTTCGACGACAGCGGTCGCCTGCACGGCATCAACCTCGAGCTGGCTGGCAACTGCGGTTATTCGCCGGACCTTTCGGCGTCCATCGTCGACCGCGCCATGTTCCACTCCGACAACGCCTACTACCTGGGCGACGCCACGGTCAACGGCCACCGCTGCAAGACCAACACCGCGTCGAACACCGCCTACCGCGGCTTCGGCGGCCCACAGGGCATGGTCGCCATCGAGGAGGTGATGGACCACATCGCCCGCCACCTGGCCGCCGATCCGCTGTCGGTGCGCAAAGCCAACTACTACGGCAAGACCGAGCGCAACGTTACCCACTACTACCAGACCGTCGAGCACAACATGCTCGAGGAAATGACCGCAGAGCTGGAGGCCAGTGCCGACTACCACGAGCGCCGCGAGTCGATTCGTCGCTTCAACGCCCACAGCCCGATCCTGAAAAAAGGCCTGGCGCTGACCCCGGTGAAATTCGGCATTTCCTTTACTGCCAGCTTCCTCAACCAGGCCGGTGCGCTGGTGCACGTCTACACCGACGGCAGCATTCACCTGAACCACGGTGGCACCGAAATGGGCCAGGGCCTGAACACCAAGGTCGCGCAAGTGGTGGCCGAAGTGTTCCAGGTCGATTTTGACCGGGTTCAAATCACCGCCACCAACACCGAGAAGGTACCCAACACCTCGCCGACGGCGGCCTCCTCCGGCGCCGACCTCAACGGCAAGGCCGCGCAGAATGCGGCAGAGACCATCAAGAAGCGCCTGGTCGAGTTTGCCGCACGCCAGTACAAAGTGACCGAAGAAGATGTCGAGTTCCGCAACAACCATGTGCGTATCCGCGACGAGATTGTCAGCTTCGACGCGCTGATCCAGCAGGCCTATTTTGCCCAGGTGTCGCTGTCGAGCACCGGTTTCTACAAAACCCCGAAAATCTACTACGACCGCAGCCAGGCCCGTGGCCGTCCGTTCTACTACTTCGCGTTCGGCGCGGCGTGCGCCGAAGTCATCGTCGATACCTTGACGGGCGAATACAAGATGTTGCGTACCGACATCCTGCACGACGTCGGCGCCTCGCTGAACCCGGCCATCGACATCGGCCAGGTGGAGGGCGGCTACGTACAGGGCATGGGCTGGCTGACCACCGAAGAGCTGGTGTGGAACGCCAAGGGCAAGCTGATGACCAATGGCCCGGCGAGCTACAAGATCCCGGCCGTGGCCGACATGCCGATCGACTTCAGGGTCAAGCTGGTGGAAAACCGCAAGAACCCGGAAGATACCGTGTTCCATTCCAAAGCCGTGGGTGAACCGCCGTTCATGCTGGGCATTGCCGCCTGGTGTGCGATCAAGGATGCCGTGGCCAGCCTGGCTGACTACCGCGTGCAGCCACAGATCGATGCGCCGGCAACCCCTGAGCGTGTGTTGTGGGGGTGTGAGCAGATGCGCAAGGCGGTGGCAGCCCGCGAGGCGGCCGTCGAGGTTGAGACCGTGACTCCGTAAAGCGCCCATCAAGGGCAAGCCCGTTCCTACTGTGGGAGCGGGCTTGCCCGCGATGAGGCCAGCACAGGCACCCGATAGGTAAGTGAATATGCACACCTGGATCAACGCCCTCGCCGACCTGCAAGCCCGCGGTGAAGCCTGCGTACTGGTGACCATCATCGAAGAGCGCGGCTCGCCGCCCCGCCACGCCGGGTCGAAGATGGTGGTGAGCGCCCCACACCGGTTGGACACCAACGGTGGGGGGCCCCGGGGATAAAAAGGCATGAAAATAGCCCCGCCAAAGGGTGGCGAGCGCCG
>NZ_JADUCM010000011.1 GCF_016009175.1 Pseudomonas alkylphenolica | reverse complement strand
ACTCGCTGCGATCTCTCGTCAGCGGGCGGCGAATTCTACAGCGTTTCAATCCGCTGTCAACCACCTTTTTCACCGCTGCCGATCTTTCGATCGAAGCCCCTCCGGTACTACCTGGAACATCTAACTCGTTGAATCTCAAGGAGTTTTCCGTTCCGACTGCGCCGGAAGTGGGGCGAATTATAGACAGATCCACAGGGGCGTCAAGGACTTATTTCAACTTTGTTTCGGAGAGCGTGTTTTAGCTATATATAGCAAGCTGCAAGTCAAACCCGGCACACCGCACTCAACTTGCAGCCCATAGCCTGAAGGCATCACCTATTCGGCTTTAAGGGTGATACGCGCAAACGCCTTCTTACCTGCCTGGCAAACATGCGTAGCGCCCAAGGCAAATACGAAGCCACGATCAACCACTTCACCATCGACCCGAACGCTACCTGCAGCCAGCAGGTCACGCGCAGCCGCCGAGTTCTTCACCAGGCCCGCCTTATTAAGGACGGCCGAGATTGGCATCTCTTCACCACCCAACACTTCGATCTCTGGCAGATCCTCAGGCAGCTCGCCTTCTTTCATGCGGTTGCCCGCAGCACGATGGGCGTTGGCGGCCGCTTCTTCACCATGGAAACGCGCCACAATCTCTTCGGCCAGCTTGATCTTGATGTCACGCGGGTTTGCGCCAGCAACCACGTCGGCACGGAATGCATCGATCTCTTCCATCGAGCGGAAGCTCAACAGCTCAAAGTAACGCCACATCAGCGTGTCAGGGATCGACACCAGCTTGCTGTACATCACCCCTGGTGCTTCCTGGATACCAACGTAGTTACCCAGCGACTTGGACATCTTCTTGATGCCATCCAGCCCTTCGAGCAACGGCATGGTTACGATGTTCTGCGCTTCCTGACCATAGGCGCGCTGCAATTCACGCCCCATCAGCAAGTTGAACTTCTGATCGGTACCACCCAGCTCGACATCAGCCTTCAGCGCCACCGAGTCGTAGCCCTGCACCAGCGGGTAGAGAAACTCGTGAATGGCGATCGGCTGGTTGGTGGTGTAACGCTTGTCGAAGTCATCCCGCTCAAGCATGCGCGCGACGGTGTACTGCGAAGCCAGGCGAATGAAGTCAGCCGGCGTCAGCTTGTCCATCCAGGTGGAGTTGAAGGCAACCTCGGTCTTGGCCGGATCGAGAATCTTGAACACCTGCTGTTTATAGGTCTCGGCGTTGTCCAGCACCTGCTCACGGGTCAGCGGCGGTCGCGTCGCGCTCTTGCCGCTCGGGTCACCGATCATGCCGGTGAAATCGCCGATCAGGAAGATCACCTGATGCCCCAGCTCCTGGAACTGGCGCAGCTTGTTAATAAGAACGGTGTGGCCCAGGTGCAGGTCGGGTGCAGTCGGGTCGAAGCCCGCCTTGATCCGCAGCGGCTGCCCGCGCTTGAGCTTCTCAACCAACTCGGACTCTACCAGTACCTCTTCCGCACCACGCTTGATCAGCGCTAGCTGCTCTTCAACCGACTTCATAACAGACCCGCAAGGCTCAGATTCAAAGGGACCCAACCATACAAGATCAGCCATCAATTACAAGTTTTTGCCCCGGATGTGACCCCGTAGCCGACTGATGACGTCTGCGCGCTTGCGCCAGGATGGATTTGGTTATATTTTATACAGTTATTTCATCTTCATCATGTCATTCATCTTTTCCAATTCATCTATTTCAAAGTCAATTCATCTATGACCAACGAACCGCCTAAAGCGCCCCCGCTTTATCCGAAGAGCCATCTGTTGGCCGCCAGCGGCATCGCCGCCCTACTCAGTCTGGCCTTGCTGGTGTTTCCATCCAGCGAGGTAGAAGCCAAGAAAACCACCCTTAACCTCGAACTTGAAAGCCCTGCCGACCAGCTCAAGCAGGAACCGGACGCCCCGTTGACGCAAACTGCGGATGCCTCCAGCGATTCTCCGTTTGCCCAGATCGACAACAGCTCAGCACCGACCGAGGAGACCGCCAAGGTTGAGCCGGTTCCAGCTCCAGCGGCTACCCCTGCCAAGGATCCGAGCCACCGCGAAGTGACCGTAAGCCGCGGCGACACCTTGTCGACCCTGTTTGCCAAAGTCGGGCTGCCAGCCGCCGCTGTGCACGAGGTGCTGGCGAGCAACAAGCAGGCCAAGCAGTTCAGCCAGCTCAAAAGCGGCCAGGTACTGCAGATCGAACTGGATAAAGATGGCCAGCTGGCCAGCCTGCACAGCAAGGTCAGCGACCTGGAAACCATCCGCCTGACCAAAAGCGCAAACGGTTACGCGTTCAACCGCGAAATCAGCAAACCGGTGGTACGTTCGGCCTATGCCCATGGCGTGATCAAGAGCTCGCTGTCAGCATCCGGTCAGCGCGCCGGCCTGCCGCACAGCCTGACGATGGACCTGGCACGCATCTTTGGCTACGACATCGACTTCGCCCAGGATATCCGCCACGGCGACGAGTTCGACGTGATCTACGAGCAGAAGGTCATGGATGGCAAAGTGGTGGGCAACGGCAACATCATCTCTGCCCGCTTCACCAACCGCGGCAAGACCTTCAGCGCTATCCGCTATACCAACAAGCAAGGCAACACCAACTACTACACCGCTGACGGCAACAGCATGCGCAAGGCGTTCATCCGTACCCCGGTTGACTTTGCCCGCATCAGCTCGCGCTTCTCTGCCGGTCGCAAGCACCCGATCCTCAACAAGATCCGCGCCCACAAAGGCGTCGACTACGCCGCACCACGCGGTACGCCGATCAAGGCGGCAGGTGATGGCAAGGTGCTGCTCGCCGGACGCCGTGGCGGCTACGGCAATACCGTGATCATCCAGCATGGCAACCGCTACCAGACGCTGTACGGCCACATGCAGGGCTTCGCCAAGGGCGTCAAGACCGGCAGCTCGGTCAAGCAGGGTCAGGTGATCGGCTATATCGGCACCACCGGTTTGTCCACCGGACCGCACCTGCACTATGAGTTCCAGGTCAACGGCGTTCACGTCGATCCGCTGGGGCAAAAGCTGCCAATGGCCGACCCGATCGCCAAGGCCGAGCGCCAGCGCTTCCTGCAGCAAAGCCAACCCTTGGTGGCGCGCATGAACCAGGAAAAAGCCACCCTGCTTGCCTCGAACAAGCGCTAAGCGATGGCTCTTTATCTGGGGGTGATGTCCGGGACCAGCCTCGACGGTCTGGACATCGCCTTGATCGAACAGACCCAACACACACGGCTGCTGGCTACGCATTACACGCCGATGCCCGCCAGCCTGCGCCAGGACTTGCTGGACTTGTGCGCCAGCGGGCCTGACGAGATAGCCCGCGCCGCACTCGCCGAGAACCAATGGGTAGTGCTCGCCGCCCAGGGCATCGAGCAACTGCTGGCTGCACAGCAACTTGCCCCGGCAGACATTCGCGCCATTGGCAGCCATGGCCAGACCATTCGCCATGAGCCGGCCCGCGGTTTTACCGTACAGATCGGCAACCCGGCGCTACTCGCCGAACTCAGTGGCATTTGTGTCGTCGGCGATTTTCGTCGCCGCGATGTTGCTGCAGGCGGCCAGGGTGCCCCCTTGGTCCCGGCGTTTCATGAAGCATTGTTCGAGCATCAAGGACAGCGCCTTGCCGTCCTGAACGTAGGCGGCTTCAGCAACCTCAGCCTGATCGAGCAGGACAAACCTGTCAGTGGTTTCGACTGTGGCCCGGGCAATGTCTTGCTCGATGCCTGGATTCACGAGAAACAAGGCCACACCTACGACCGCAATGGCACCTGGGCTGCCAGCGGTCAAGTGAACGCCGCGTTGCTTGGCGCCCTGCTCAGTGATCCGTTCTTCGCCGGTACCGGACCGAAAAGCACCGGACGCGAAGTCTTCAACCTGCCATGGCTAAAACGCCACCTGGGTACGCAGCCGGCAATCGCCGATGCCGATGTTCAGGCAACGCTGCTGGAACTCTCCGCCCACAGTATTGTCGGTTCTCTGCGCGCCGCCCAGAAGGACACCCAGGCGTTGCTGGTGTGTGGCGGCGGCGCCCATAACAGTACGCTGATGCAACGACTGGGCGCCCTGCTACCGGGTGCTCGGGTCAGCAGCACCGCCAGTCATGGCATTGACCCTGACTGGGTTGAAGCGATGGCCTTTGCCTGGCTAGCACATTGCTGCCTGGAAGCGATCCCCGGCAACCGACCGAGCGTCACGGGCGCCCGTGGCCTGCGCGTCCTTGGCGCTATCTACCCCGCCTGATGTCACATAGCAAAACGCCGCACATAAGCGCGGCGTTTTGTGGTGCAACCTGCCCTGCGATCAGATCGAGAACGAAGAGCCGCAACCACAGGTGGTGGTGGCGTTAGGGTTCTTGATGACGAAACGCGAGCCTTCCAGGCCTTCCTGGTAATCCACTTCGGCTCCTGCCAGATACTGGAAGCTCATCGGATCGACCACGAGAGCCACGCCTTCGCGCTCGACAATGGTGTCGTCTTCAGCAACGTCTTCATCAAACGTGAAACCGTATTGAAAACCCGAGCAACCGCCACCGGTCACGAATACTCGCAACTTCAGACGATCATTGCCTTCTTCATCGACCAGGGTCTTCACCTTGTGCGCTGCACCCTCAGTGAACTGCAATGCCACAGGGGTGAAGGATTCGACGCTCATGCTGACTATCTCCCGGCGCTATGCCGCCATAATGCGTGATGACGCGCATTATCCGCTTCTCCGAGAAAATCGGTCAACAATTGTGCGGCTTTCGTCTCGGTGATTCGTCCAGAAACAAAAAGGCCCGCACAAGGCGGGCCCGTTTCTACCGCTGCACTTAGGGCAGCAGGCCGGCATGCGAAAGCCCCATGCGCTCATCCAGGCCGAAAAGGATGTTGAGGTTCTGCACCGCCTGGCCAGACGCACCCTTGACCAGGTTGTCGATCACCGACAACACGACGACAAGGTCGCCATCCTGCGGCCGATGCACGGCAATACGGCACACGTTGGCACCGCGCACACTGCGGGTTTCCGGATGGCTGCCAGCCGGCATCACGTCGACGAACGGCTCATCCGCATAACGCTTCTCGAACAGCGCCTGCAGGTCAACCGAGGTGTCGGCAACCGTCGCGTACAAGGTCGAATGGATGCCGCGGATCATGGGCGTCAGGTGCGGCACGAAGGTCAAGCCAACGTTACCACCGGCAGCGCGGCGCAGGCCCTGGGTAATTTCCGGCAGATGGCGATGCCCTTTAACGGCATAGGCCTTCATGCTTTCACCGGCTTCGCAGAACAGAGAACCAACAGACGCGCCGCGACCAGCACCGCTGACACCCGACTTGCAGTCGGCGATCAGGCGTGAAGCATCAGCAATACCGGCTTCCAGCAGCGGCAGGAAACCCAGCTGGGTTGCGGTTGGGTAGCAACCGGGTACGGCGATCAGGCGCGCCTGGCGAATTTGCTCGCGATTGACTTCAGGCAGGCCATAAACGGCATCCTTGAGCAGCTCCGGTGCACCGTGAGGTTGCCCGTACCACTTGGCCCACTCGTCGGCATCCTGCAAACGGAAGTCGGCAGACAGGTCGATGACCTTGGTGCCTGCCGCCAGCAACTCACCTGCCAGGGCATGGGCAACGCCATGAGGCGTAGCGAAGAACACCACGTCACAGGCTGCCAGGGTTTTTACGTCCGGCACGCTGAACGCCAGGCCGTCATAGTGGCCGCGCAGGTTCGGGTACATGTCAGCCACCGCCAGACCGGCTTCGGAGCGCGAGGTAATCACCGCCACTTGCGCCTGTGGATGCTGTGCCAACAGACGCAGCAGCTCGACCCCGGTATAACCCGTGCCGCCAACGATACCGACCTTGACCATAACGCGTGCCCCTTATCAACGAACCGACTGGAAAGGCCACGATAATAGGGGGCCTGAAACACGCCCACAACTGTTGAGATGGCCCGCCAGGCGCCTAGCCTCTACTATCTGACGACCGTGAACCCTGAAGGAACTCAACTCCATGCTTTTTCTCTGGATCAAAGCGCTGCACATCGTCAGCGTGGTCTGCTGGTTTGCCGGGCTGTTCTACCTGCCCCGCCTGTTTGTCTACCATGCACAAAGTCAGGACAGCATCAGCCAGGAACGCTTCGTGACCATGGAGCGCAAGTTGTATCGCGGCATCATGGGGCCTGCCATGATCGCGACATTCGTCTTCGGTATCTGGCTGCTCAGCCTGGCGCCAGGCTTTCTTAGCCAGGGCTGGATGCACGCCAAGCTCACCCTGATCGTATTGCTGACCGGCTATCACCACATGTGCGGCGCCCAGCTCAAGCGTTTTGCCCGCGGTGAAAATACCCGCAGCCATGTCTTCTATCGCTGGTTCAATGAAGTACCGGTTCTGATCCTCCTCGCCATTGTAATTCTGGTGGTGGTCAAACCGTTCTAACCTCAAACACCACTGCACCTCGGGAAACCTGCCATGTCCTTGCCTGCCCTGCTCGAACAACGCTTGCGTCTGCCGGTGGTTGCGGCGCCCATGTTTCTGATCTCCAACCCGCAGCTGGTCCTGGCGTGCTGCGCCAACGGTGTGGTGGGCAGTTTCCCGGCCCTGAACCAGCGCGACAGCGCCGGGTTCAAGGCCTGGCTGGAAGAGATAGAAGCCGGTCTCGCTCAGCTGACCAATCCGGCACCCTACGCGGTCAACCTGATTGTTCACCCGAGCAACCCGCGCCTTGAGGCTGACCTGGCAATCTGCGTCGAACATAAAGTGCCGATCGTGATCACCAGCCTTGGCGCGGTGAAAGAGCTGGTCGACACCGTGCACAGTTACGGCGGGCTGGTATTCCACGATGTGACAACCCGCCGTCACGCAGAAAAGGCTGCGCAAGCGGGTGTGGATGGCCTGATCGCAGTTGCCGCCGGTGCTGGCGGGCATGCCGGTACCTGGAGCCCGTTTGCGCTGATAGCCGAGATCCGTCAGTTCTTCGACAAGACCCTGCTGCTGGCCGGCTGCCTGAATCGAGGCCACGAGATCCTCGCTGCGCAGTTACTGGGCGCAGACCTTGCCTACCTCGGCACCCGCTTCATCGCCACCGACGAGAGCCGTGCGCCCGATGGCTACAAAGAAATGGTGCTGGACGCCAAGGCAGCCGATATCATCCACACCGCCGCGGTTTCCGGTGTGCCTGCCAGCTTCATGCGCCAGAGCCTGGAAAACGCCGGTTTCGACATGGCAGCCCTGCGTGGCAATGTCGAAACCAAGCTCAAACCCATTCACGACGAGGCCAAGGCCTGGAAAACGGTCTGGTCTGCCGGTCAAGGCGTTGGTGCCATCGATGCCGTGTCTTCGACAGGGCAACTGATCGCCCGCCTGGAGGCCGAGTACCGTCAGGCACAAGCCTCGGCGAACCAGCTGAGCCAGCGCTGGCCCACCTGACTCCTGTAAACTGAATACCTTTACCTCGACTGGAGAGTTGCATGTCCCGTTACGCCATGATCACCGGTGCCTCCAGCGGTTTGGGCCTGGCACTGGCCGAAGCACTGGCACGCCGTGGACGCAACCTTATCCTGGTCGCCCGTCAGCGTGATGCGCTAGAGCCTATCGCCATCGAACTGACCCAGCGCTTTGGCGTCGAGGTGCTGTTTCGTGCCTGTGACCTCGGTGAGCCGCTACGGCTGTCGGGATTCCTGCTCGAACTCGAAGAGAGCGAACGACAGATCGATCTGCTGGTGAACTGCGCCGGCATTCGCTCCTATGGTCCCTTTCTGGCCCAGGAATGGGCGGACGAGCAAGACCTTATCGAGGTCAACATCCTCGCCTTGACACGCTTGTGCCACGCCCTTGGCAATGCCATGGCCGTGCAGGGCGGCGGGCAGATTCTCAATGTTGCCTCGCTTGCCGCCTTCGCACCCGGCCCGTGGATGGCCAGCTACGCCGCCAGCAAGGCCTATGTGCTGCACTTTTCCGAAGGGCTGCGTGAAGAGCTCAAGCGCACGGGGATAAAAGTTTCCGTACTTTGCCCGGGCCCGGTCCGATCGCCGCTTCGGCGCATTCCTCGCCTGGAAAAAGGCCAGCGCAGCCTGAGCCCGGAAGAAGTCGCCCTGTATACCGTCCGCGCTCTGGACAAGAACCGGGCGCTGATCATCCCCGGACGGCGCAACCGCTGGCTGGCCTTCAGCCCGAGACTGCTTTCACGCTGGATGGCGCGCAAGCTGGCGGGCGCGATCAATCAGGCCTATTGCCCGCGCTAAACGCTGGGGACTGGGCGCAGCCATCCAGCCTGAGTACACTCAGGCCCGATCCCTCTCATGGAGCAACCGCAGTGGAAACTCTGTTCACCAAGATCATCAACCGGGAAATCCCGGCCAAGATCATCTACGAGGACGACCAGGTACTGGCCTTCCACGATATCGCCCCACAGGCACCGGTGCATTTTCTGGTCATTCCGAAAAAACCGATCCGCACGCTCAATGACCTGACCGAAGACGACAAGGGCCTGGCCGGACATATCCTGTTCACCGCCCAGCGCCTGGCCAAGGAACTGGGCTGTGAAGACGGTTTCCGCGTGGTGATGAACTGCAATGAACTGGGCGGCCAGACGGTCTACCATATTCACATGCACGTACTGGGTCAGCGTCAGATGCACTGGCCGCCGGGCTGATCCAGGGCAAGCCCGATCATTCTGATTGCGGTAAACTGTCGGGCACATTCTTGCGGAGGTGCCCGATGGCTACCGAACGTCACTACTCGCCGCTCGACCGCTTGTTGCTGCAAGCCGATACAGCGATGCGCACCTTGCTCCCCTTCAGCGGCCAGCCTTCCCGGCCGTCGCCGGCGATCATTCAGCCGGATGTTACCCTGGACGACTCGCAGTCCCGCCACGTAGCCGGGCTGATGCGTATCAACCATACCGGTGAAGTCTGCGCCCAGGCGCTGTATCAGGGCCAGGCACTGACGGCCAAGCTGCCGCAGGTACGCAAGGCGATGGAGCACGCAGCCGAGGAAGAAATCGACCACCTGGCCTGGTGCGAACAACGCATTCGTCAGCTGGGCAGTCACCCAAGCGTGCTCAACCCCTTGTTCTACGGAATGTCATTCGGCATCGGCGCACTGGCCGGTATGGTCAGTGACAAGGTCAGCCTCGGCTTCGTTGCCGCCACCGAGCATCAGGTATGCAAACACCTGGATGAGCACCTGGAACAAATCCCGGCTGAAGACGAAAAATCGCGAGCCATTCTCGAACAGATGCGCGTCGATGAAGAGCAACATGCCGACTCAGCCCTGGAGGCTGGCGGCTTCCGCTTCCCTGCCCCCGTGCGCTTTGGCATGAGCCTGATGGCCAAGGTCATGACCAAGAGCACCTACCGAATCTAGGACACGCCATGACAGAACGCTTCGATGCCAAGGACCTGGCCCGCGCTGTCAGCGCCGGCGTTCTGAACCCGGGCCAGGATCAGGCCCTGCTTGAGTTTCTCAAGCGCCAGCCGACGACCCGGGCCAGCTTCCAGCTGGCCCACGTTGCCTTTTACTTCGGCGCCTTGCTGATCATGGGGGCTATGGGCTGGTTGCTCAGCGAAGCCTGGATGCGCATTGGTGACAGCGCACTGCTGTTGATTGCCTTGATGTATATCGTCGGCCTTACTCTCGCCGGCCTGCTGATGCAACGCCGTGGCCAACTCATCCCTGCAGGAATGTTCGGCGCCGTTGCCGTCAGCATCGTGCCGCTGGCGGTATTCGCCGTGGAGCGGCTTACCGGCTTCTGGCCGGTGGACGACAGTCAAAGCAAGTATCACAACTACTATTCGTACGTGCAGGGGGGCTGGCTGCTGATGGAAGCCGCCACCGTGGTTGCCGGCTTGCTGATGCTGCGCCTGATCCCCTTTCCTTTTATCGTGATGCCGATCGCCGGGGCGCTGTGGTTCATGTCCATGGACCTGAGTGAGTGGTTCTACGGCGATACCTTCAACTGGGACCAGCGCCTCACCGTTTCGCTGTGGTTCGGCCTGGCGATGCTTGTGGTGTTTCTGCTGGTTGATGGTCGCACCGAACAGGATTATGCCTTTTGGGGATACCTCGCCGGGCTGCTGGCCTTTTGGCTAGGGCTGAGCCTGATGGAGAGCGACAGCGAGCTGAACAAAGCCCTCTACTGCCTGATCAACCTGGGCCTGATGGGGCTGGCGGTGCTGTTGCGCAGGCCACTGTTCATGGTCTTCGGTGCCTTGGGCGTGGCAGCGTACCTGGGTTACCTGTCGTACGAAGTATTTGCCGATTCGTTGCTGTTTCCGCTGGTGCTGACCGTGATAGGCCTGGGCGTAATCGGCCTGGGAGTGGTGTACCAGAAACATCGTGAAGCACTGAGCGCACGCTTTCGGGCGCAGATGCCTGATCGCCTGTTGCAGTTACTGCCTGGGCTTCGCCGCTGAGGGGCCGCCTTTACCTGGCATCAACAGTATGAAAAAGGGGCCTTGAAGGCCCCTTTTTATTCAACCGAGTTCGACGATCTCATAGCTGTGGGTGATTTCAACGCCCGCCCGACCGAGCATGATCGACGCCGAGCAGTACTTCTCTGCCGACAGCTCTACAGCACGCTTGACCTGCGAATCCTTGAGCCCACGGCCCTTGACCACGAAGTTCAGGTGAATCTTGGTGAACACCTTGGGGTCCTCGCTGGCGCGCTCAGCTTCAAGGAAGGCTTCACAGCTTTCCACTGCCTGGCGGGATTTTTTCAGGATGCTGACCACATCGAAGTTGCTGCAGCCACCCAGGCCCAACAGCAGCATTTCCATGGGCCGCACACCCAGGTTACGCCCACCGGCCTCGGGAGGACCGTCCATGACCACGACATGGCCACTGCCCGATTCGCCCAGAAACATGGCTTCACCTGCCCACTGGATACGCGCCTTCATCTTCCGGACTCCCTTGCTTTGAAAAAGGCTGCCAGCTTAGACCCAGAAGGCCCTGCGGAAAAGCTCAAGCGTGCGAGTAAATCTGCCGATATATGTACAAGTGTCTGATAAGCTGACGCCAAATCGCTGGCGCTTCACGCCAGACTACCTATAAAAGTGTTAAAGCGCCGCCTTTTACCGGAACTCAGCCATGGTTGCATCAGCCCTTTCAGCCAAGATCAAGAACATCGACAAGCTGCTCGCACATTGCCAGCGTCGTCGCTATGCGGCCAAGAGCAATATTATCTGTGCCGGCGACAAGGCCGAGACGTTGTCGTTCATCGTCAAAGGCTCGGTTACGATCCTGATCGAGGACGACAATGGCCATGAAATGATCATTGCCTATCTCAACAACGGCGATTTTTTCGGCGAACTGGGGTTGTTCGAACCTGTCGGGCAAGAACAGCAGCGCAGTGCCTGGGTACGGGCAAAGAGCGAATGCGAAGTAGCAGAAATCAGCTATGAGAAGTTCCGTGAGCTGGCACGCCTGGACCCGGACATTCTTTATGCCCTTGGCAGCCAGATGGCCCAGCGCTTGCGCAACACCACGCGCAAAGTCGGCGATCTGGCGTTTTTCGATGTCACCGGCCGCGTGGCCCGATGCCTGCTGGAGCTGTGTAAACAACCCGACGCCATGACGCATCCCGATGGCATGCAGATCAAGATTACGCGCCAGGAGATTGGCCGGATCGTGGGATGCTCACGGGAAATGGTCGGCCGCGTGCTCAAGGATCTTGAAGAACGCAGCCTGGTTCACGTCAAAGGTAAAACCATGGTGGTATTCGGCACCCGCTAATCGCGGGCGATACCGTTTATGACATCGGCATAGGCCTGGCCAAGGCGTTCAAGCAGCGGCGCCTCGGGCACCACTTCATGCAGGGCGATATGACTGTCGGCCTGGCAGCGCTGCTCGATCTCGCAACACTCATTGAAGCGATTGACCGCCGCGACCATCGACTCACGTTCGTTATCCAGCAACAACGCGCCATGCACCAGCACTACCGGGCGTTTGCCGGCCAGCCCCTGGCGCCAGCGCTGGGCCGTGCCAACCAGCTTGCGGCCGTTCAGGTTGACGTTGTAGCGGCCATCGCAAAACGCGCCTTCAATTTCGCCCACCGAGGCCAGCCCGCCCCACTCGCGCAACACATCGCACAACGGCAGGCAAAGGCGCTCATAGGCATTTTCGATACGACCGTGGTCGCCTTCGCTGCGAGGCGCGACATAGACCAGTGCGATGTTGATGACTGCTGGCGACTGCGGCACGGGTTCGCCACCGGTTTCGCGCAGCAGCACCGGCCAGCCAGCGATGGCCAATTCGGCGCACGCAGCTTCGAATCCCTCCAGACGGCTCATGCGCCGAGGCATGACCAAGGCATGATCGGTCGGACGCCAGAACAACACGCCGTGATTCTTTTCGCCCTTGCACACGGACGCCAACAAATCCTGTTCGGCTTGCAGGCCAGCCTCGACAGTCACTTCCATTAATTGATCAGTCATCGCAATAACCCTATGGGTACAAAAAAGCCGGCATCGCCGGCTTCAGAGTCAGATCAGTCCAGTCCAGGCACCAGATTCTGCACAGCACGCTCCGGGAAGAACAGGCGCTGCAGTTCAAGTCCGGGGTGCTCCGCGCGCATGAACGCTTCACCGACCAGGAACGAGTAAACCTCGTTGATTTCCATCAGCTCGACATCGGCACGGTTGAGGATGCCACTTTCGGTGATGGCCAGACGATCCCGAGGGATGCGCGGCAACAGATCAAGCGTGGTCTCCAGGCTGACCTCGAACGTATGCAGGTTGCGGTTGTTGACGCCGACCAGCGGGGTGTCGAGGATTGTCAGCGCACGTTCCAGCTCATCGCCGTCATGGACTTCGACCAACACATCAAGGCCGACGCTTTTCGCCGTAGCGGCCAACTCGGCCATCTTCACATCATCCAGCGCGGCGACGATCAACAACACACAGTCGGCGCCCAGGGCACGGGCTTCGACGATCTGATACGGATCGATCATGAAGTCCTTGCGGATCACCGGCAGCTTGCACGCCGCGCGCGCTTGCTGCAGGTAAACATCGGCACCCTGGAAATAGTCGACGTCGGTGAGCACTGACAGACAGGTCGCACCACCTTTTTCGTAGCTAACGGCGATTTCGGCCGGCACGAAGTTTTCGCGGATCACACCCTTGCTCGGCGACGCCTTCTTGACCTCGGCGATTACTGCGGGCTGCTTGCGCTTGGCTTGCTCGATCAGCGCCTTGGCAAATCCGCGCGGTGCATCAGCCGCGGCAGCCAGTCGCTCCAGCTCGGCGATACTGACCCGGGCACTGCGCTCGGCGACTTCCTGAACCTTGCGCGCGAGAATGTTTTCCAGAACCGTCGGTACACTCATCCTTCATTCTCCAGCTTGAATACGGCGGTGAAAGCGCCCAGCTCTTCGAGTTTTTCCCGGGCAAGGCCGGTGTGCAGTGCGTCGTGGGCAAGCTCGACACCTTGCTTGAGCGTCATCGCGTGGTCGGCGGCATACAGCGCGGCACCGGCATTGAGCACGATCATTTCCGCAGCCTTCTGGCCATTCTCGGTCTTGCGACGCCCCAAGGCATCGCGAATCAATTCCAGGGATTTTTCCGGACTCTCGACCACCAGACCATGCAGGCTCTGGCTCTTCATGCCAAGGTCTTCGGGCTCGACCCAGTATTCCGTGATCTGGTCATTCTTGAGTTCGGCAACGAACGTCGCCGCGGCCAGGCTGAACTCGTCCAGACCGTCCTTGGAATGCACCACCAGCACATGCTTGCTACCCAGTCGCTGCAGCACTTCGGCCAACGGCCGGCACAAGGCTTGAGTGAATACACCGACCACCTGGTGTTTGACACCGGCCGGATTCGTAAGCGGGCCGAGCATGTTGAACAAAGTGCGCAAACCCAGATCACGACGCGGGCCGGCGGCATGCTTCATCGCTTTGTGGTGAGTCTGGGCAAACATGAAGCCGATACCGACGCTGTCGATGCACCGGGCAACCTGCACGGGTGTCAGGTTCAGGTAGATGCCGGCAGCTTCGAGCAGGTCGGCACTACCGCTTTTACCCGAAACTGCACGGTTGCCATGTTTGGCAACGGTGCAGCCTGCAGCGGCAACAACAAACGCCGAGGCGGTGGAAACGTTGAAAATGTTGGCCCCGTCACCACCGGTGCCCACCACATCGACCACGTTGTCGAGGGTGTTGAGTTCAACCTTGTCGGCCAACTCGCGCATCACCGACACCGCACCGACGATTTCATCGATGCTTTCGCTCTTCATGCGCATGCCCATCATGAAAGCGCCGATCTGCGCCTCGCTGCATTGGCCGGTCATGATTTCGCGCATCACATCGCGCATTTCTTCGGTGCTCAAGTCCAGGTGGCCGACGATGCGGCTGAGCGCGCTCTTGATATCCATGATCAATCCTTAACGGCGGCCGCCGGTTTGCTTGAGGAAGTTGGCGAACAGCTCGTGGCCCTGCTCGGTGAGGATCGACTCAGGGTGGAACTGCACCCCTTCGATGTTCAGTGTTTTATGGCGCAGGCCCATGATCTCGTCGACCGAGCCGTCTTCAAGGGCGGTCCAGGCGGTGAGTTCCAGGCACTCTGGCAAGGTTTCACGCTTGACCACCAGCGAGTGGTAGCGCGTTACGGTGAGCGGGTTGTTAAGGCCGGCGAACACGCCCTGGTCCTTGTGGAACACCGGGCTGGTTTTGCCGTGCATGACCTGGCGCGCGCGCACCACATCACCGCCAAACGCCTGGCCGATGGACTGGTGACCCAGGCAAACGCCGAGAATCGGCAGCTTGCCGGCAAAGTGCAGAATGGCCTCGATGGACACACCGGCTTCGGTCGGCGTGCACGGGCCAGGGGAAACCACGATACGCTCGGGGTTCAGGGCTTCGATCTGGGTGATGGTCAGTTCGTCGTTGCGAATGACCTTGACCTCTGCACCCAACTCGCCGAGGTACTGCACGACGTTGTAGGTGAAGGAGTCGTAGTTGTCGATCATCAGTAACATCTGGGTTCAACCTCTTGCATCTACTGACTTTAATGACATGCCTTGCGCGTAATTGACGTACGCGGACCGCGCTGTGTGCGACGGTGATTGCCGAATGCAGTGACAGTTACAGCGGTTTGAAAAGGCAAAGCGGAACTGGGCCGGGCAAACCGGCAGGAGATAAAGTCAGGCGCGCCAACGCCAACGGGCGTGGGCCTTGATAACGCGCATCAAGAGTTTGCTGACGATCAACACGGGGTAGGTCTCATTCATACGTTCCCGCACAGTAGCCTACCGGCGCGGTCCACGCAATATGACCGAGGCATGCCGAAACGCTTTAGCGATGGAAGACGCGCGGAATGTTTTGCTAACGTCTAAAAGCTCTATCCGATAACAACAACGAAAAAGGATCTTTGCGATGTTGAAAGCGCGTGTTCTGTTGCCCTGTGCTCTCTCCCTTCTGGCCTTGGCCTGCGCCAGCGCCCATGCAGCCCCCTCCCCGTACTCGACCTTGATTGTCTTCGGCGACAGCCTTGCCGATGCCGGGCAGTTCCCCGACAGCAACGGACCGGTGGGTTCCGGCCAGCGCTTTACCAACCGGGTGGGGCCGACCTACGGCAATGGCGAAGCCTTCGGCGCGGTTTCGCCGATGTTGCTGGGGGCGAAGCTGGGGGTTGCCCCGGCCGAGTTGGGGGCATCGACCTCGCCGGTGAATGCCGCACTCGGACGCCCAGATGGCAACAACTGGGCGGTGGGCGGCTACCGCACCGACCAGATTCTCGACTCGATCACCGGCACCTCGGATGTCGTCATTCCACCCGGCAATCCCGGCGCCGGCACCGTCTTGCGCGAACGTCCAGGCTATCTGGCCGGAGGCCTGCGTGCCGACCCAAACGCGCTTTATTACCTGACCGGGGGCGGCAACGACTTCCTCCAGGGGCAGATCACCAGCCCGGCCACCGCCGCAGCCGCTGCCAATCGCCTGGCCGCCAGCGCCCAGGCCCTGCAGCAGGGCGGCGCGCAGTACATCATGGTCTGGTTGTTGCCCGACCTTGGGCTGACTCCGGCGATAAACGGCACGCCGCAGCAAGGCCCGGCCTCACAGCTGAGCAGCATTTTCAACGAGCAATTGATCGGCCAGTTGCGCCAGATCGATGCGCAAGTCATACCGCTCAATGTGCCCTTGCTGTTGCAGGAAGCCCTGGCCACCCCGGCGCAGTTCGGCCTGGCTACCGGGCAGAACCTGGTGGGTACCTGCTTCAGCGGCAACGGCTGTATCCAGAATGCAACCTACGGCATCAACAGCGCCACGCCCGACCCGAGCAAGCTGCTGTTCAACGATTCGGTTCACCCCACCAGTGCCGGGCAAGACCTGATTGCCGACTACGCGTTCTCGATTATTTCAGCCCCCTGGGAGCTTACGCTGCTACCGGAAATGGCCCACGCCAGCCTGCGCGCGCACCAGGATGAACTGCGCAACCAGTGGCAAGGCCGCTGGCAACCGGTCGGCCAATGGCAGGCCATCGTGGCTGCCGGTGGGCAGAACCTGGATATCGACAACCAGCGCAGCTCGGCCAGCGCCGACGGTCATGGCTACAACCTGACACTGGGTGGCAGCTATCGCCTGGATGATGCCTGGCGTGTAGGTGTCGCCACTGGTGTTTACCAGCAAAAACTCGAAGCCGGCGAACAAGACTCCGACTACAAGCTCGACAGCTACCTGGCCACCGCTTTCGTGCAGTACCAGCAAAACCGGTGGTGGGCTGACGCCGCGTTGACCGGCGGGCACCTGGACTACAGCGACCTGAAGCGCACCTTTGCCCTGGGCGTGAACGATCGCAGCGAAAAAGGTGATACCGATGGCGAACTGTGGGCGTTCGCTGCGCGCCTGGGATACGACCTGGCAGCACCCGGCAGCCAATGGAGCCTGTCGCCCTTTGTCAGTGCCGACTATGCGCGGGTGAAAGTCGATGGCTATGCGGAAAAGGGCACACGCGCCACAGCCTTGAGCTTTGATGACCAGGACCGTGATTCGCGGCGCCTGGGCCTGGGCTTGCAGGGCAAATACCAGGCTGGGCCAAACACCCTGCTATTCGCCGAGGCGGCTCACGAACACGAGTTCGAAGACGATCGCCAAGACCTGAGCATGCACCTCAACAGCCTGCCCGGTAATGACTTCACCCTGACCGGCTACACCCCGCAAAGCAATCTGAACCGGGCAACCCTGGGCTTGAGCCAGACACTGGCGCCGGGGCTGGCCCTGCGCGGTAGTTACAACTGGCGCAAGAGCGACGAGTTGACCCAGCAAGGAATCAACCTGGCGTTGAGCCTGGACTTCTAAAGGAGGGAAACGGCGCCCGCCGCAAGCGGGCGCCGTGGATCAGACTCAGCTGCGTGGGGTCTGCTCGGCCAGCGCTACGGCGCGGAACATTGCGCGGCGCTTGTTGATGGTTTCTTCCCACTCAAGTGCCGGCACCGAGTCGGCCACGATGCCGCCGCCGGCCTGCACGTGCAGTTCGCCGTCCTTGATCACTGCCGTACGGATGGCAATCGCGGTATCCATGTTGCCGTTCCAGGCAAAGTACCCCACCGCACCGCCGTAGACACCACGCTTGACCGGTTCCAGCTCGTCGATGATTTCCATGGCGCGGATCTTCGGTGCGCCAGACAAAGTGCCAGCCGGCAGGATCGCGCGCAGCGCGTCCATGGCGCTGAGGCCTTGCTTCAATTCGCCGGTGACGTTGGACACGATGTGCATGACGTTGGAGTAGCGCTCGATCACCATTTTCTCGGTGACCTTGACCGAACCGGTTTCTGACACCCGGCCTGCGTCATTGCGCCCCAGGTCGATAAGCATCAGGTGCTCGGCGATTTCCTTGTCATCGGAGAGCAGGTCTTCTTCCAGCGCACGATCAGCCTCTTCGGTAGCACCACGTGGACGGGTGCCGGCGATCGGGCGTACGGTGACCATGTTGTCCTCGACCCGAACCAGCACTTCCGGCGAACTGCCGACGACATGGAAGTCGCCGAAGTTGAAGAAGTACATGTACGGCGTCGGGTTGAAGCAGCGCAGCGCCCGGTACAGGTCGATCGGCGCGGCCTTGAAGTCGATGGACATGCGCTGCGACGGCACTACCTGCATGCAGTCGCCCGCCAGGATGTATTCCTTGATGGTATCGACCGCACGCTCGTAATCGCTTTGGGTGAAGCTGGAGCGGAACGTTGGCTCGGCCGCTTGCGGGCCGCCCAATTCAAGGCCACGACGTGGCGTAATCGGCTGGCGCAGCTGTTCGAGCAGTTCTTCGAGACGCGCCAGACCATTTTCGTAGGCGTTTTCCTGACCCGGATCGGCCAGCACGATCGCGTGCATCTTGCCCGCCAGGTTGTCGAACACCACCACGGCATCGGAGACCATCAGCAGGATGTCCGGTACACCCAGCGGATCCGGGTTCGGGCACTTGCCCAGACGCTTCTCGACATAGCGCACGCAGTCATAGCCAAAGTAGCCGACCAGGCCACCGTTGAAGCGCGGCAAACCGGCAATGGTCGGTACCTGATAGCGCTCTTTGAACGCTTCGACGAAGGCCAGCGGGTCTTCCACTTCATGTTGCTCGATCAGTTCACCGTCATGGGTGATCCGCACCTGGTGATCGTGCACACGCAATACGGTGCGGCACGGCAGGCCGATGATCGAGTAACGCCCCCACTTCTCCCCGCCCTGCACCGACTCGAGCAGATAGGAGTTGGCCTGGTCGGCCAGTTTCAGGTAGATCGACAACGGCGTGTCAAAATCGGCCAGGGTCTCGCAGGCCAGGGGAATGCGGTTGTAGCCGGCAGCGGCCAGGCGCAGGAATTCTTCGCGGGTCATGATAGCCTCGTGGCAAGCAGCAAATTGGATCAAACAGGCAAACAGGCCGGCAACGGCCGGCAGAGAACAGTCAGGCGCGCCAACGCCAACGGGCCAGGGCCTTGATGACTTTCATCCAGAGTTTGCCGGTAACCGCCACGATGGAATCTCGATCTGAGGGGGATTGAACGTCCGCCAACGTTATCCCAGTGGCCGAATCTAAGCAACCAGGCAACAACGCTCGCAGATCGTCGATCACCAGGCACGGCCCTTCTTCACTGATCGGCCGACCGTGGTTGTAGCCATAGGAAAGGCCCACGCACTTGACCCCGGCAGCTTTGGCCGCCAGCACGTCACTGCGCGAGTCGCCGACGAACAAAGCCTGTTCGGCCGGCACGCCGGCCATCTTCATGACGAACAACAGCGCCGCAGGATCAGGCTTTTTCTGCGGCAGGGTGTCACCACCGATGATCCAGCGAAAATAACGGCCGATCTTCATCTGGTCGAGCAAGGGGCCGACAAAGCGTTCCGGCTTGTTGGTGATCAGGGCCATCTCGACGCCCTGCTTGTGCAGCCACTTGAGCGTGTCACGCACACCGGGGTAAACCACGGTCAGCTGATGGTTGTCGGCATAGGCCTGCATGAACAGCGCCAGGCCCTTTTCGGCCTCGTCTTCATCAACGCCTGCATGGTCAAGACCGCCGGCCAGCGCCCGGCGCACGAGCACCGGGGCACCATTGCCGACCCAGTGACGAACCGCCTCGAGGCCTGCGGGCTGACGCCCCATTTCGAGCAGCATGTGATCCACGGCGGCAGCCAGGTCCGGCACCGAATCAATCAGGGTACCGTCCAGGTCGAACATCACCAGCTTGGGTAATGCACCGGGAAACAGCTGCTCGAAGCCACTCATGGGCGGGCCAGGGCCAGTTCGGCATGCATCTTGGCAATGACTTCCTCATAGTTCGGCGTGTTGAAGATTGCCGAGCCTGCAACGAAGGTGTCTGCGCCAGCGGCAGCAATTTCGCGGATGTTGTTCACATTCACTCCACCGTCGATTTCCAGGCGGATGTCACGACCGCTGGCGTCGATCAGCGCACGGGCTTCACGCAGCTTGTCGAGGGTACCTGGAATGAATTTCTGACCGCCGAACCCCGGGTTGACGCTCATCAACAGGATCATGTCGACCTTGTCCATCACGTACTTGAGGGCATCGAGCGGCGTTGCCGGGTTGAACACCAGGCCGGCCTTGCAGCCGCCGTCACGGATCAACTGTAGTGAACGATCGATGTGCAGGGTGGCTTCCGGATGGAAGGTAATGTAGCTGGCGCCTGCTTCGATGAAGTCGCCGATGATACGGTCGACCGGGCTGACCATCAGGTGCACATCGATTGGCGCGGTGATGCCGTACTTGCGAAGGGCGGTACACACCATCGGGCCAATGGTCAGGTTCGGCACGTAATGGTTGTCCATCACGTCGAAGTGAACAATGTCGGCACCGGCGGCCAGCACATTATCGACTTCCTCGCCCAGGCGAGCGAAATCGGCAGAAAGAATCGAGGGGGCAATAGCGTAGGGCTGCATGGCGCACCTGTTGGCAGAATCACGGTGGTGCGCATTGTACCTCAGGCAAGCGATCAGGGGCTGACCGGTATCAAAAGCCTACCGGAGCCCCTGCAGTCGTTTGACCATCAGGCCGGCTGCTGGGTACGCAGCTTCTCGCTGCGCCCGCGCAACCATTCCAGGGTCAGCAACAGCACCACCGAGAACGCGATCAACAAGGTGGCCGCGGCGGCAATGGTCGGGCTGAGGTTCTCGCGGATACCGCTGAACATCTGGCGTGGCAGGGTCGCTTGCTCGGGGCCGGCAAGGAAGAGGGTCACCACCACTTCGTCGAACGAGGTGGCAAAGGCAAACAAGGCACCGGAAATCACCCCCGGGGCAATCAGCGGCAGGGTCACCCGACGGAAGGTCGTCAGCGGCGAAGCACCCAGACTCGCAGCCGCTCGCACCAGGTTGTGATTGAAGCCCTGCAAGGTCGCCGACACGGTGATGATGACGAAGGGTACGCCCAGCACCGCATGTACCAGAATCAGCGAAATGAAGCTGTTGCCCAGGCCCAACGGTGCAAAGAACAGGTAACTGGCCACACCGATAATGACCACTGGCACCACCATCGGCGAGATCACCAGGGCCATGATCAGCGACTTCCCTGGGAAGTCGCCGCGGGTCAGGCCGATCGAGGCCAGGGTGCCGAAAATCATCGCCAGCACGGTCGCCGCCGGGGCGACGATGATGCTGTTCTTCAGTGCCCGCATCCACTCGGCCGAAGCAAAGAAGTCGTGGTACCACTGCAGCGAAAAACCTTGCAGCGGGTACACCAGAAAGCTGCCCGAGTTGAACGACAACGGAATGATCACCAGCACAGGCAACACCAGGAACAACAGGATCAGCCCGCAGAGGATGCGCAAGCTGTAGAACCAGACCCGTTCGACGGGCGACATGTAAGGGCTCAGCATGACAGCACTCCTCAGCTCAGGCGCAGGCGGCTGGCGCCGACCAGCCAGCTATAGATCAGGTACAGCAACACGGTAGCCAGCAACAGCAACCCGCCCAGCGCGGTGGCCATGCCCCAGTTGATGCTGGTGTTGGTATAGAACGCGACGAAGTAGCTGACCATCTGGTCGTTCGGGCTGCCCAGCAAGGCCGGGGTGATGTAGTAACCAATGGCCAGGATGAACACCAACAGGCAGCCTGCCCCCACGCCCGCGTAGGTTTGCGGGAAGTACACCCGCCAGAAGCTGGCGAAGGGGTGACAACCAAGCGAGATCGCCGCACGCATGTAGGTGGGCGAGATGCCCTTCATCACGCTGTAGATCGGCAGAATCATGAACGGCAGCAGAATGTGAACCATGGAGATGTACACACCGGTACGGTTGAACACCAGTTCCAGTGGTTTGTCGATAATCCCCAGGGCCATCAGCGCACTGTTGATCAGCCCGCCTGACTGCAGCAACACGATCCAGGCCGCGACCCGCACCAGGATCGACGTCCAGAATGGCAGCAACACCAGAATCATCAGCAGGTTGCTCTGCCGGGTCGGCAGGTTGGCCAGCAGGTATGCCAACGGGTAGGCCAGCACCAGGCAGATGACGGTGATGACGAAGCCCATCCACAGTGTGCGGGTAAAGATATCCAGGTAAATGGCCTGGTCCGGGGTGGCCTTGGCCAGCTCGCCGAGATCATCGATGCGATGGTCCAGGGCCGCCAACAGGTAAAACGGTGTGACGCTACTGGTGTTACGGCGGATTGCCTGCCAGTAGGCCGGATCACCCCAGCGCTCATCCAGTTCCTGCAGGGCTTCTTTATAAGAAGCCGGCTCGGCCTTGAATGGCAGGGCTCGGGCGGTTTTGGCCAGCAGGCTGCGGTAGCCGGCCAGTTCCATGTTCAGGCGTTTGGAGGTATCACCCAGGGTCTGGTTCTTGCGCGCCTGCCCCAGGTCTTCGCTCAGTGCCTTGTAAACCGGCTCACCCGGCAGGCCCTTGCCATCCCACTGAGCAACCGCGGCAACGGTTTGCGGCAGGCCCGTGACAACCTCGGGGTTGCCAACACTCTTGTAGAGCAACGCGGCGATGGGCACCAAAAAAACCAGCAGCAGGAACAGCGCCAATGGCGCAATCAGGGCTTGCGCCTTCCAGCGGTTGACCCGCTCGGCACGCGCCAGGCGCTGCTTGAGAGTGGAACCGGCGCCTTCATTCAGGGGCACTGCGATGGCCATAGCGAACTCCGAAATCTTGAGAACAGGAAGCGTCGGCAACGTGCCGACGCTCCATCAGCCGACCTTACTTGGCAGCCCAGGCGTTGAAGCGTTGCTCCAGTTGCTCGCTGTTGTCGGCCCAGAAGGCCACGTCGATCTGCACCTGATTGGCAATGTTTTCCGGGGTGGTCGGCATGTCTTTCTTGACCTCGGCAGACAGCAGGTCCACGGCTTTGGCATTGGCCGGACCGTAGGCGATGTTTTCCGAGTAGGTCTTTTGCTGTTCAGGCTTGACCGAATAGGCAATGAACTTCTTCGCTTCTTCGATGTTTTTCGCGCCCTTCGGGATGGCCCAGGCGTCAAAGTCGTAGATGCCGCCGTTCCACACGACTTTCAGGTTGCTTTCTTTCTGTACTGCGGCGATCCGGCCGTTGTAAGCCGAGCTCATGACCACGTCACCCGAGGCCAGGTACTGCGGCGGTTGAGCACCGGCTTCCCACCACTGGATGCTTGGTTTGAGTTCGTCGAGTTTCTTGAACGCGCGGTCCTGGCCTTCTTTGGTGGCGAGCACCTTGTAGACGTCTTTCGGTGCCACGCCGTCTGCCATCAGGGCGAACTCCAGGGTGTACTTGGCACCCTTGCGCAGGCCGCGCTTGCCCGGGAACTGCTTGGTGTCCCAGAAATCTGCCCAGCTGGTCGGCGCGGTTTTCAATTTGTCGGCGTTGTAGGCCATTACCGTGGACCATACGAAGAAGCCTACGCCGCAAGGCTGGATGGCACCCGGAACATAGTCACCCTCGTTGCCAAACAGGGCGGGGTCGAGCTCTTCGAACATGCCTTCGTCGCAACCACGGGCCAGCTCGGGCGATTCAACCTCAACCAGGTTCCAGGACACGCTTTTGGTGTCGACCATGGCTTTGACCTTGGCCATTTCACCGTTGTATTCACCCGCGACGATTTTGCCGTTGCCTGCCTTTTCCCATGGTTCGTAGAACGCTTTGGTCTGGGCGGCCTTGTTGGCGCCGCCAAAGGAAATCACGGTCAGGTCAGCCGCCGCCATGGCCTGGCCCGCCGCAAACAGCCCCAGCGTCAGCGCGGTCAACTTCAAGTGTTTGAGCATTATTATTCTCTCCACAGTACAGGGTTGGTGAAGCAAACCTTCAATTGGCTTCCAGGATCGGGTCGAGCGCGCGCGCGTGTTCAACCTCCCAGCCAAGCGGTACCACATCGCCCACGGCCAGGGCCGGGTCGAGTTCGGCAATCGGCTGCTTCACGAAGAAATCGGCCTTGCCGCAGACTTCCAGGCGGACCCGTACGTGGTCGCCCAGGTAGATGAATTCGGCCACGCGCCCGGAGAAGCGGTTAACGCAGCTCTCGCTGTGGCCATTCAGGCGCACGCGCTCGGGACGGATCGACAGGGTGACCGGCTCGCCGCTTTCACCGACATTGATCGCCAATGCCTCGACCTTTTCACCGCGCGGCAATTGCACCAGGCAACGCTCGCCGTCCTGACTGATCAGGCGGCCATTGATGCGGTTGTTTTCGCCGATGAAGTTGGCCACGAAGGTGTTCTTCGGTTCTTCATAGAGGGTGCGCGGGTCCGCGATCTGCTGGATTTCGCCCTGATGGAAGACCGCTACCCGGTCCGACATGGTCAGCGCTTCGCCCTGGTCGTGGGTGACATACACCACCGTGACACCCAGACGCTGGTGCAGGTGCTTGATCTCCATCTGCATGTGTTCACGCAGTTGTTTGTCGAGGGCGCCAAGCGGTTCGTCCATCAGCACCAGCTGCGGTTCGAACACCAGCGCTCGGGCCAGTGCCACCCGCTGTTGCTGGCCGCCGGACAGTTGCCCGGGGTAGCGCTTGGCGAAGGCATCGAGCTGCACCATGTTCAGCACGCGCTTGACCCGCTCGCTGATGTCGGTCTTGCTCAGGTTGCGCACGCTCAAGGGAAAGGCCAGGTTCTCGGCCACGGTCATGTGCGGGAACAGCGCATAGTTCTGGAACACCATGCCGATATCGCGCTTGTGCGGCGGTACGTTGTTGATCGAGCGCCCGGCCAGCTGGATTTCACCGGCAGTCGGCGTCTCGAAACCGGCCAGCATCATCAGGCTGGTGGTCTTGCCGGAGCCGGACGGGCCGAGCAAGGTCAGGAATTCGCCTTTGCGAATATCCAGGTTGAGGTCTTTGACGATCAGCGACTCACCGTCGTAGCTCTTCTGCACACCGCGGAAGCTGACCAGCACTTCGCCGGCTGCAGCGCTCGAATTCACCTCACTCATACCCGTACCTTCTTGTTGGATGACTGCCGTGTTTACAGCCTAGTGAAGGTGCGGATCGGCGCAAATCGGGGGCGGAGAGAGATTGGTATCAGCAGGATGGAAGGCTTGGGGTAGGGATTGCCCTACAAGAATGGCGTTTTTGGGTATGACATCGCGGGACAAGCACGTCCCCACAGTTCCGCGATGTCGCAAACAGAACACTCAGAGCAATTTGTGCTCCATGGCGTACTTCACCAGCTCCGCCAACGAGTTCACATTGAGCTTCTGCATCAGGCGCGCCTTGTGGGTGCTGATGGTCTTGTTGCTCAGCGCCAGCTGCTGGGCAATGTCGTTGACATTGGCGCCCTGGGCCAGACGCTCGAACACCGAAAACTCACGCTCTGACAGCAGCGAATGCAAAGGGCGGGCATCGGTCAATCCAACTTCGAAGACCATTCGGTCGGCCAGATCGGGATCAATATAGCGACCGCCCCCGGCGACCCGTCGAATCGCCGTCAGCAGTAACGCCGGATCACTGTCCTTGGTGGCATAGCCAGCAGCTCCCACCTTCAGCGCCCGCGCGGCCATCTGCGCTTCGTCGTGCATCGACAACACCAGGATCGCCGGCGGATTGCTCAAGGCACGAATCCGTGGAATGGCCTCAAGGCCATTGACCCCGGGCATGGAGATATCCAGCAATACCACTTCGCAGTCGGTATGGCGCAATGCGTCGAGCAGTTGCTCGCCGTTACCGGCCTCACCCGCTACCTGCATGTCCTTGGCCAGCCCAATCAGTTGTTTGATGCCTTCGCGAACGATGGTGTGGTCTTCGGCAACCAGAACTCGAATCACATTACCGCTCCTGTTTCAGGGGAATACCTACGCTCAGGCTGGTGCCTTCGCCCGGCTCGCTTTCCAGGGTCATTTGCCCGCCCAGCATCAGCACGCGCTCACGCATCCCGACCAGGCCGAAAGACGCCGGACGGCTTTCATCCGGGGCAAAACCGATACCGTCGTCAATCACCGTCAAGCGCAAGGTCTTGCCGTCCAGACTCAAACTGATCTGCACAGTATGCGCCTGGGCATGTCGCATGACATTGGTCAGCGCCTCCTGCAGGATGCGGAACAGCCCGATGGCCTTTGCATCGCTCAGTGGTGGCAGGTTTTCCGGCACGTCTACCAGACAAGGAATCTGCGTGCGCGCTTCGAAACGCCGCGCCTGCCATTCGATCGCCGAAGCGATGCCTGCGTCGAGGATCGGTGGTCGCAAAGCGGTGGCAACGTCGCGAACCAGCTGGAAGAGCTGGGCAATCAGGCGCTTCATGCTGGCCAAGCGCTCGTTGAGGCCGGGGTCGAGGTCGGCGTACGCCAGCTCACACATGGAGGTTTCCAGCTTGAGCACGGTCAGCATCTGCCCCAGTTCGTCATGCACTTCGCGGGCAATGCGCGCTTTTTCTTCCTCACGCACACTTTCAAGGTGCGCCGACAATTCCCGTAGCTGCTCCTGAGAGCGGGCCAGCTCCAGTTCCGCCCGCTTGCTTTGGGTGATGTCCCAGACAACACCGTCCCACACCACTCGGCCATCACCCAGGCTACGGGTACTGGCTTTGATATCGGCCCAGCGCTGCTCGCCGTCGCGGGTCAGGATTCGCCCTTGCCATGACCAGTCTCGGTCGGTGGCCAAGGCCAGGTCCTGAACGCTGTGATAATTCGCCCGATCGTCCGGGTGGACCAGATTGCGCAAGCCCATGTCCGGATGCTGCAACGCCGCCGGCGTATAACCGACCAAGGCTTCGCTACCTTCGCTGATATAGGGAAACTCCAGATCGCCCGCTGCCGGATTACGCTCCAGGCGGAACACCAGGCCCGGAACGTTACCGGCGATGCCCTTGAGTCGCGCCTCGCTTTCGCGCAAGGCGGCCAGCGCACGACGGCGCTCGGTGACATCGGTGAGAAACACCACCAGGTACTCGGCATCGCGAAAGCGCAAAAAGCTCAAGGACACGTCCACCGGGAGCATGCTGCCATCGGCGCGCAAACACTGGGTCTCGAAATGCTGGGCCGTGTCGTTGCTGCCCCGGGCGCGCTTCCACAGCTCCAGCCAGCGATCCATGTGCAAGTTGGGCTCGAAATCGATCAACGGCCGGTCGATCACCGCCCCTTCTGCATACCCCAGCATGCTTTCGGCGGCGCGGTTGGCATAGCGTACATGGCTGTCCCAGTTGACCCAAAGGATGCCCACCGTGCTCTGGTCAATCGAGAACTGGCTCAAGCGCAACGCCTCTTCGCGGGCCTGGCGCTGGTTGAGACTCTCTCTCGCCGCCAGCAGATTGTGCTCCAGCTGATGCAACTGGCGCCGCTGCCAGACTACGATGGCCGCACTGGCGAACAGCAAGGCTGCCAGCAACAAGGCCAGGTTCTGCCAGAAACCCGGGGATTCGCTAAGGCGCGGGTACTTGGGTTCCAGCCAACGCTGGTGCAATTGTTCGAGGTCCTTGGCCGGAATCGCCTGCAGGCCACGTTCAAGTATCTCGGCCAACTGCGGCCAGTCGCGGCGCGAGGCCACGCGCAACAATTGCGGCAGGCCGATATCACCGACGACAGCCAGGTCGCTGAACTCGTTTTCGCGCGACAGGCGGCTCAGCTGCGCTTCATCCACCACGGCATAGCGCGCTTGCTCGCTGAGCACCAACTGCAATGCCTGGCGCTCTTGCGGAACGCCTTGCAGATTGAGGTTTGAGTAGGTGCCACGCAGGTAGTCAGCAACGGCGCTGGGCATGCGTACGGCCACGCGCTCAGCCTCGGTGAGCTTCTCTAGATCCACCGCCACGGCGCCGCTGCGCAAACCGACGATCAACTGTGGCACACGCATATAGGGATCGGTGAATAGCCATAGGCGCAAACCCGCCGGCGTCTGGGTGAGCCCGGGGGCCAGGTCGACCTCACCGGCCACCAGCGCCCGCTCCAGCGCGGCCTGATCCGGAAAATTACGCCAGGTCAGGTCCAGCCCCAGCGAGCGGCCGAGCCAGTTCATGAGTTCGACGTTAACCCCGTAAAGCTGCTGCAGGCGACGATCGAACTGGGCAAACGGCGCCTGCAGAACCAGCCCGACCCGCAGGCTGCGGTGCTGTTCCAGCCATTGCTGCTGCGCAGGCTCCAGCACCAGGGTGGCCGGCGCTGCTGCGGGCGCGGCCCCAGCGATCAAGGACCAGCAGAAACAGCCGATAACCAACAGGCAACGCACTGATTTCATCTAAACGCTCATCATCAAAAGGAGGGTCACTGCGCGTGGCCGTCCCGGACAAATACTATTAGGCTGCCGGTATTACTCTGGCCTGGATCAATCCATGTTCGCACTCTATCGCACGACGCTTCCGGCGTTTTGCCTTTCCTTGATATTACCTTGTAGCGCACACGCGGCCGCCGCCGAAACACCAGAAGCGCCTGCAAATGCGCCGTCAGCCGCTGCCCAGCGCCAGCCACTGGCCGAACGCAGCCAGGAAGATGCCCGAGCCCTGGAACGGCAAGTGCCCCAGGCCGAACAACAGATGCTGCAAGCAGGGAACGACAATTTTCTCGCCCTGTGGAAACCGGCCAATAACAGCGAACCGGCGGGTGCCGTGATCATTCTGGCCGGGGCTGGCGAAAACGCAGACTGGCCGAAGACGGTCGGCCCATTGCGCCGCAAATTCCCGGATGCTGGCTGGCACAGCCTGAGCCTGAGCCTCCCGGATCTGGTCAGCGATAGCCCGCAAGCGCGCGTCGACACCGCACCTGCGCCCAGTGAGCCGGTAGCCACCGGCCAAAGCGCTCCGGCCAAGAACACCCCTGAAGACGCCAACGCTGGCGTCGAGAAAGCCACGGCCAACGAGGGCGAAACCAGCGATGGCGCCAGCCCGGAGCAAGCAGCAGGGTCAGAAGACAAAGCCGATGCAGAGCGGATTTTTGCCCGCCTGGATGCCGCAGTGGCCTACGCCCAGCAACACAATGCCCGCAGTATTGTCTTGCTGGGTAATGGCAGTGGTGCTTACTGGGCTGCCCGCTACCTGAGCGAACGGCAACCTGCGCAGGTGCAAAAGCTGGTGATGGTCGCCGCGCAAACACCGGCTCAAGCCGGGCAGCCTCTGGAGGCGCTAATGCCTTCATTGAAAGTGCCCACTGCCGACTTCTTCTATAAAAACCAGGCACAGTCCGGCAAATTGGCCGAGCAACGACTGCAAGCCAGCAAACGGCTCAAGGACACTGACTACCGCCAGGTCGGGTTAATTACCCTGCCAGGTAATGCCGCAGCGGAACAGGAACAATTGTTCCGCCGAGTACGCGGCTGGATCAGCCCGGAAAACGTCGACTAGAAGCCCTGACGCTTGCGGATGATCGAGTAGGCCTGGTGCAGTTCGCGGGTACGTTCTGTCGCTTCACGTACCTGGGACGGGCTTGCACCGCTGCCGACCAGCTTGTCGGGATGATGGCGGCTCAGCAGCCGCCGGTAGGCCTGCTTGATCTGGCCCGGCTCGGCATGTGCCTCGACCCCGAGCAGGTGCAAGGCATCCTGGTAACCCAGCGTGGCGCCGGTCAGGTTGGGCCGGCGGGGTTCGTACTCCAGCGCCAGTGCCTGGACCTTGTGCGCAGACCAGCCCAACTGCTGGCCCCAATCGAGCAACAGCTCACGCTCGCGACGACCGGCCCGGCCATCCGCCCAGACCATCCGCCAACAGGCACGCAACATCCCTTCCGCAGCATGCGGCTGCTGCCTTACACGACGCAGGTACACGCCCAGGCGGTCTTTGCCACTCTTGCCGCGATTGAATGCCGCGATTGCCCGTCGCCGTGCGGGCTCGTTCATCTCCAGGCGCTGCATCTCCTGACGCGCCTGCTGAATATGGCCATCAGCCACTCGACCATCACACTTGGCCAGACGGCCCAGCAGCACGAACAGCACTTCGTCGTCGCGCAACACCGGGCGCCCACCTAGCCGCTCGCGCAGATGCGCCCAGCTGTGCAGCTGCAAGCGGCGATCCATCGCCTGTCCCAGTAACGCTCCCAGCAATGCCCCTGGAATGCTGGCAATAGCGAAACCGGCCCCGGCACCAATCACTGTGCTCGGCCACAGCATGTCAGCGCCGCCCTTTGATCAATTGCTCGACCTCAGCCAGGCGCTCCTGGGTACCGACATCGACCCAATGCCCAGTAAAGTGCTCGCCCGTGACCTGCCCTGCAATCATCGCCTTACGCAGCAGCGGGGCCAGCTTGAAGGCGCCCGCACTGCAGCCGTTGAACAGCCTAGGGTCGATAACGGCAATACCGCTGTAGGTCAGGGTGTCAGCGCCTTCGTGACCATCTGTGACCAGCCCTTGTTGCAGGCAGAAATCACCTTTGCCGTGATGGCCCGGGTTGTCGACCAGCACCAGATGGGCAAGACCGGCGGGCTGTTGCGGCAAACGGCTGAAGTCGTAGTCGGTCCAGACATCACCGTTGACCAGGACAAAGGGCTCATTACCGAGCAACGGCAAGGCCTTGAAGATTCCGCCACCGGTCTCAAGCGGCTCGCCCTCCGGAGAGTAACTGATGTTCAAGCCCCAACCGGCACCGTTGCCCAAGTGCGCTTCGATCTGCTCGCCCAGCCAGGCATGGTTGATCACCACGTCCTTGAAGCCTGCAGCCAGCAGCGCGCGCAGGTGGTACTCGATCAGCGGCACACCCGCGACCGGCAGCAGCGGCTTTGGCGTGTGCAGAGTCAGCGGACGCATCCGCTCCCCTTTGCCTGCAGCAAGTATCATGGCTTTCATGGACGCGCTCCGCCCGCTGCCACCAGGCTCTCGATCAGTTCATCCAGCTCGGCCAGCTCAGGGCGGCGAGCGATCACTTCATCTATATAGGCGAAAAAGCGCGGTACGTCGGTCAGGTAGCGGGGTTTGCCGTCGCGGTGGCAGATGCGCGCGAAAATACCGATGACCTTGAGGTGACGCTGCACCCCCATCAGGTCGCTGGCGCGGTAGAAGCCTTCGAAATCAGCCTGTACCGGAATGCCTTTGGCCTGCGCACGCTGCCAGTAATCTCTCAGCCAGCCCTCTACCCTAGCTTGCGGCCAGCTCAGGAACGCATCCTTGAACAGGCAGGTAATGTCATAGGTGACCGGCCCGTAAACGGCATCCTGGAAGTCCAGCACGCCCGGGTTCGGGACGCTTTGCATCAGGTTGCGCGGCATGTAGTCGCGATGCACCAATACCTTGGGTTGTGCCAGGGCACTGTCGATCAGCAGGGTAGAGATACGTTGCCAGGCCGCCAATTGCGTGTCGGTGAAGCCAATTCCCAGCTCGCGCCCTACGTACCACTCCGGGAACAGTTCCAGCTCACGGCGCAGCAACGCCACGTCATAGCTGGGCAACGGGGTGTCCATCGGCAACTGCTGGAACGCCAGCAACGCTTCGATGGCATCGCTGAACAGCGCATCGGCATTATCGGCGTTGATCACGTCAAGGTAAGTCTGGGTGCCCAGGTCACTCAGCAGCAGGAAGCCGCGCTCCAGATCTTCGGCGTGAATCACCGGGACATTGACGTCCGCACGGGCCAGCAGATGGGCAATATCAACAAAAGGACGGCAGTTTTCCTGCGGAGGCGGTGCGTCCATCACCACAAAACTGCGGCCGTCGGCCTGCCAGCGAAAGTAGCGGCGAAAGCTCGCATCGCTGCTGGCAGCCGTCAGCGTGCCCGCTGGAACGGCGCCCCAGCCCTGCTTCTGAAACAGATTCTGCAGTTGTTCTTCGAGCCAGACAGTGAGGTGTTGCAGGCGTACATCGTGATCAGGCATTACAAGGGTCTCCGACGGCCCTAGCCGTCAAGCGGGTCATGCTTTATTATCCAGCATCTTTTTCAGACCATCGAGAGGCGTGCGGCCCCACACGCGGGCAGATGGCACGCAGGAAGCCCGGACTAATAAGATGGCATTGAAATCCCCCGCGTTTCGTAAAAAATTCCCGTTGCTGGTCACCGGCGGTCTGCTGGCGATGCAACCTCTGGCCACCTCGTACGTGGTCGCCGCAGAGCAATTCGACTGCCAAGTGTCCGCTGCCGGAGGCTGGGACTGCAAGCCCAAAGCCAACACCGCCACGCTTCCGCCACGCCCGGTGCACGAAGGTGCAGCCGCCAGCTCGACCGGCGAAACCGGTGAGCAGGCAGGCGAAGCCGCTGCCGAGGCCGGCCAGGGTCAGATGCTCGTCACCGAGAGTAAAGGCCGTGGCCTGAAATCCCGCAGTGCCGACTACAGCCACCTGGACTGGGTTCCACGTGATCAGCTCACCCCTGCCCAGCTCGCTGAAACCGGCCCGTATTGTGCCGGTGCCTACATCGAGCCGACCCGTCCGGGCATGGATGACACCACGCCGAAGGACGAAGCACCGACCTTCATTGGCGCCAAGGTGTCCCGTTACCAGCAGGAACAGCAGATCGCCAGCCTCGCCGGTGACGTAGTCATGCGCCAAGGCAGCATGCAGGTTGAAGCCGACGAGGCCAACCTGTACCAGGCCGAGAACCGTGGTGAGCTCAGCGGCAACGTCAAGATCCGTGACAACGGCTCGCTGGTAGTGGGCGATCACGCCGACATCCAGCTCGACACCGGTGAAGCCAAGGTCGACAACGCCGAGTACGTGATGCACAAATCGCGCATTCGCGGTAACGCGCTGTACGCTAAACGTGCTGAAAACGCCATCATTCGCCTCAAGGACGGTACCTACACCACCTGTGAGCCGAACAGCAACGCCTGGCAGCTCAAGGGCAATAACATCACCTTGAACCCGGCCACCGGTTTCGGTACCGCGACCAACGTCACCCTGCGGGTCAAGGATTTCCCGGTGTTCTACACACCGTACATCTACTTCCCGATCGACGACCGTCGCCAGTCCGGCTTCCTGCCACCGTCGTTCAGCACCAGCAGCGATACCGGCTTCATGCTGGTCACGCCGTACTACTTCAACCTGGCGCCGAACTACGATGCCACCTTGTATCCACGCTACATGGCCAAACGTGGCCTGTTGATGGAAGGCGAGTTCCGCTACCTGACCAAGTCCAGTGAAGGTCAGTTCGGTGGTGCTTACCTGAACGACAAGAATGACGATCGCAAAGAGCAGACCGACTACAAAGATCAACGCTGGATGGTCAACTGGCAGCACAAGGGCGGCCTTGACGAGCGCCTGATGACTGAAGTCGACTATACCGACATCAGCGATCCGTTCTACTTCCAGGACCTGGAGTCGGACCAGATCGGTGTTGAAAGCCAGGACTTCATCAACCAGCAGGGTGCGCTTACCTGGCGCGGCGACAGCTACACCGCGCGCTTGAACATGCAGGCGTATGAGCTGGCGACCATCTCGCAGATCACCCCGTATGACAAACTGCCGCAGCTCACCCTCAACGGAATGCTGCCGTATCATCCGGGTGGTTTCAATTTCAGCTATGAAACAGAAGCAGTTCGGTTTGATCGTGACCTGAAGGATGACTTTGTCCTGGATGAAGACGGCCTTCCCGACGCAAGCGCCGGCGCGCCTGGCCGACGACTTGATGAAAACGTTTTCGGCGTAGCTCGATCCAACGGTACTCGTTTGAATGCGGCGCCGAAAATCAGCCTGCCGATGACTGCCACCTACGGGTACCTGACACCTTCGCTCAAGTACATGACGACCCATTACGATCTTGACCTGGACGGCAAGGGCAAGAGCGACCTGGCGAATGCAAGTCCGGAAACCCGAGACTTGCGGGGTGACTTCAGTGGCTCTCAAAATCGCAACGTACCGATTTTCAGCATCGATAGCGGCCTGTACTTCGACCGTAACACCCAGTGGTTCGGCAAGAACTACCGCCAGACGCTGGAGCCGCGCCTGTTCTACCTCTATGTTCCATATGAGGATCAGAAAGACATTCCGATCTTCGACAGTGGCGAGACCACGTTCAACTACGCCTCTCTGTTCCGCGACAACCGATTCGCTGGCATCGACCGCATTGGCGATGAAAACAAACTGTCGCTGGGCGTAACCAACCGCTGGATCGAAGACAACGGCTTCGAACGCCAACGGTTCAGCATCGGTCAGGCGCTGTACTTCAAGGATCGCAAGGTTCAACTTCCAGGCATTGACTGGAAAACCCGAGATGACGCCCAGTCGGATGTTTCGCCTTATGCACTGGAGTATGGCTACCGCTTCAACCGCGACTGGCGCTTCGACTCCGACTTCAACTGGGATCCGGACAGCCGCAGCACCCGTTCGGGCAGCGCGATGTTCCACTACCAGCCTGAAGACAACGTGAACAAGGTCGTGAACCTTGGTTACCGCTACCGCAATGACACGGTCTCCTACAACAGCACTACCGGCCAATGGCAGGTAGGTGGCGGCGACTATGGCACTCCGGGCAGCCCTAACTACGTCAAGGACTACTACAAAATCCAGCAACATGACTTCTCGGTCATGTGGCCGATCGTTCCACAATGGACCGCAATCGCCCGCTGGCAGCACGACTACAACCGCAACCGTACCCTGGAAGCCTTCGGTGGTTTCGAGTACGACAACTGCTGCTGGAAACTGCGTCTGATCAACCGTTACTGGATCGATTACGACGATTTCAGCCAGGCAACCCCGCAAAACGAAAAAGGCGACCACGGCGTCTTCCTGCAGATTGTGCTGAAAGGCCTCGGCGGCGTAGTGGGCAATAAGGTCGAGTCGTTCCTCGACCAGGGCATTCAAGGTTATCGTACACGTGAAGACCAAGCTTACTGATTGTCTGCGCCCGCTGTTGCTGGGCGCTGTATTGCTGAGCGGCGCGGTACATGCCGCCGTTCAGCAACTCGATAGCGTTGTGGCCATTGTCGATAACGACGTGGTCATGAAAAGCCAACTTGACCAGCGCGTGCGCGAAGTCCAGCAAACCATCGCCAAGCGCGGCGGTTCTGCGCCGCCCGCCAGCGTGCTGGACCAGCAGGTACTGGAGCGCCTGATCGTCGAGAACCTGCAGTTGCAGATCGGCGATCGCTCCGGTATTCGCATCACCGACGAAGAACTGAACCAGGCCATCGGCACCATTGCCCAGCGCAACGGCATGAGCCTGGATCAATTCCGCGCCGCCCTGGCCCATGACGGCCTGTCCTACGATGACGCCCGCGAGCAGGTCCGTCGCGAGATGATCATCAGCCGCGTGCGTCAGCGCCGTGTGGCAGAGCGCATTCAAGTGTCGGAGCAGGAAGTGAAGAACTTCCTTGCCTCGGACATGGGCAAGATGCAACTGTCCGAAGAGTTCCGCCTGGCCAACATCCTCGTTCCGACCCCGGAACGTGCTGACGCTGCCACCATCCAGGCAGCAGCCCGCCAAGCAGGTGAAATTTACCAGCAGCTCAAACAAGGCGCCGACTTCGCTCAACTGGCCATCGCCCGTTCGGCGAGCGAAACCGCACTGGAAGGCGGCGAGATGGGCTGGCGTAAAGCGGCTCAGCTGCCACCACCGTTCGACCGCCTGCTCAGCTCCATGGCAGTCGGTGATGTCACCGAGCCGATTCGTACCCCGGGTGGTTTCATCATCCTCAAGCTTCAGGAAAAGCGCGGCGGTCAGGCCATGGTGCGTGACGAAGTGCACGTTCGCCATATCCTGATCAAGCCAAGTGAAATCCGCAGCGAAGAGGCCACCAAGGCGCTGGCGGAAAAACTCTACGAGCGCATCCAGAATGGTGAAGACTTCGCCCAGCTGGCAAAAAGCTACTCGGAAGACCCGGGTTCTGCCCTCAACGGCGGCGACCTGAACTGGATCGACCCGAACGCACTGGTGCCAGAGTTCCGCGAAGAGATGGCCACTGCCCAACAGGGTCAGGTGACCAAGCCGTTCAAGACCCAATACGGCTGGCACGTGCTTGAAGTACTGGGCCGCCGCGCCACCGACAGCACCGAACAGGCGCGTGAGCAACAAGCGATGAACGTACTGCGTAACCGCAAATACGACGAAGAGCTGCAGACCTGGCTGCGCCAGATCCGTGACGAAGCCTACGTTGAAATCAAGCTTCCTGGCGCCGATCAGGCCTCCCAGTGAAACCTCAGCGCTTCGCCCTCACACCCGGCGAACCAGCCGGCATAGGTCCTGACCTGTGCCTGCTGCTCGCCGCGCAAGCCCAGCCGTACCCCCTGATCGCCATCACCAGCCGTGACCTGCTCGCCGAGCGGGCCACGCAACTGGGTGTGGCTGTCAGCCTGATTTGCGTCCAGCCCGGCGCGCTCCCGAACCAGCCTGCCCCTGCTGGCAGCCTGTACGTGTGGGACACACCGCTACAGAACCCCGTGATGGCCGGCCAGCTCGACAAGGCCAATGCCGCCTTCGTGCTGGAAACCCTGACCCGTGCCGGCCAGGGCTGCCTGGACGGGCACTTTGCCGGAATGATCACCGCGCCCGTGCACAAGGGTGTGATCAACGAGAGCGGTATCGCCTTCTCTGGTCACACCGAGTTCCTTGCGGACCTCACCCACACCGCTCAGGTGGTCATGATGCTGGCAACCCGCGGCCTGCGGGTCGCCCTGGTGACCACTCACCTGCCCTTGCGCGATGTGGCCGACGCCATTACCCCTGAGCGCCTGGAGCGCGTCACGCGCATCCTGCACGCAGACCTTCAGCAGAAGTTCGGCATTGCCAGCCCGCGGATCCTGGTCTGTGGCCTGAACCCGCATGCCGGCGAAGGTGGCCACCTTGGCTCGGAAGAAATCGACATCATTGAACCCACATTGGCGCGCCTGCGCAGCGAAGGCATGGACCTGCGCGGCCCGTTGCCTGCCGATACCCTGTTTACCCCCAAATATCTGGAGCACTGCGATGCAGTGCTGGCGATGTACCACGACCAGGGCCTGCCCGTACTCAAGTACAAAGGCTTTGGCGCTGCAGTGAACGTGACCCTGGGCCTGCCGATCATCCGTACCTCGGTCGACCACGGCACTGCCCTGGACCTGGCCGGCAGCGGCAGGATCGACACCGGCAGCCTGCAGGTCGCCCTGGAAACTGCCTACCAGATGGCCGAGACCCGACTATGAGTGAGCAATACCAACACAAGGCGCGTAAGCGCTTTGGCCAGAACTTCCTGCACGACGCCGGCGTCATCGACCGCATCCTGCGCTCGATCAACGCCAAATCTGCAGACCGCCTGCTGGAAATCGGCCCGGGCCAGGGCGCCCTTACCGAAGGCTTGCTGGCCAGCGGCGCGCAGCTGGATGTCGTCGAACTGGACAAAGACCTGGTACCGATCCTCAACCAGCAATTTGCCGGCCGTGACAACTTCAGCCTGCACCAGGGCGACGCCCTGAAATTCGACTTCACCAGCCTTGGCGCGGCGCCCAACAGCCTGCGCGTCGTCGGCAACCTGCCCTACAACATCTCCACACCGCTGATCTTCCACCTGCTCAGCAACGCCGAGCTGATCCGCGACATGCACTTCATGCTGCAAAAGGAAGTGGTCGAGCGCCTGGCCGCGGGCCCGGGCGGTGGTGACTGGGGCCGGCTGTCGATCATGGTTCAGTACCATTGCCGGGTCGAACACCTGTTCAACGTCGGCCCGGGCGCGTTCAATCCGCCGCCAAAGGTCGATTCCGCCATTGTGCGCCTGGTGCCTCACGAAACCCTGCCGCACCCGGCCAAAGACCACCGCCTGCTCGAACGCATCGTGCGCGAAGCGTTCAACCAACGCCGTAAAACCCTGCGCAACACCCTCAAGGCCCTGCTCAGCAGCGACGCCATCGAAGCCGCCGGCGTCGACGGCAGCCTGCGTCCAGAGCAACTGGACCTCGCCGCCTTCGTGCGCCTGGCCGACAAGCTGGCCGAGCAACAAGGCAGCCACTGACGGCAGGTCGACGGCCAGTCATGTGCTCATGACTGGCCGGCACCCCCACCAATGGCCTAGACTGGAGGCAATCGCCGTAACAGCGTCTGTTTCCAAGGCCCCTTGCATGTCAGATCCCCGCTACCAGATCGACGTCAGCGTCGTGACCCGCTTTCTCAAAGACCAATCCGATCCTGAAAACGACCGTTTCGCCTTCGCCTACACCGTGACCGTACAGAACAACGGACTGGTACCTGCCAAGCTCATGTCGCGCCACTGGTTGATCACCAACGGCGATGGCCAGGTCGAAGAAGTGCGTGGCGCCGGCGTAATCGGCCAGCAGCCGCTGATCGACCCGGGCAAAAGCCACACGTACAGCAGCGGCGCCGTCATCACCACCCAGGTCGGCACCATGCAGGGCACCTACCAGATGTTCGCCGAAGACGGTAAGCGCTTCGACGCTGTCATCGCCCCGTTCCGCCTGGCCGTCCCCGGAGCCCTGCACTGATGGCGGTGTATGCCGTCGGCGACCTGCAAGGCTGCCTGCAACCGCTCAAATGCCTGCTTGAACGGGTCAATTTCAACCCGGCTGTCGATCGCCTGTGGCTGGTGGGCGATCTGGTCAACCGTGGCCCGGAATCCCTGAAGACACTGCGCTACCTGTATGCCATTCGCGACTCGCTTGTATGTGTACTCGGCAACCACGACCTGCACCTGCTCGCCGCGTGGAACAACATCGAGCGCCTGAAAAAAAGCGACACGCTGCGCGAAATCATTGATGCCCCTGACGCCAGCGACCTGCTCGACTGGCTGCGTCGGCAAAAGCTGCTGCATTACGACGAGCAGCGCGGTGTGGTGCTCGTACATGCCGGCATTCCCCCGCAATGGACCCTGGGCAAAGCCTTGGCACTGGCGGCTGAAGTCGAAGAGGCGCTGCGCGACGACAGCCGTCTGAAACCGTACCTGGACGGCATGTACGGCAATGAGCCGAACAAATGGAACAAAGACCTGCGCGGCGCGGCGCGCCTGCGGGTCATCACCAACTACTTCACACGCATGCGTTTCTGTACCAGCGAAGGCAAGCTTGACCTGAAGGGCAAGGAAGGCGTCGACACCGCACCACCGGGCTACAAGCCGTGGTTCGCACACAAGGACCGTCGCTCACGCCACGTGAAGATCATCTTCGGCCACTGGGCCGCCCTTGAAGGCCGCTGCAGCGAGCCCAACGTCGTGGCCCTCGACACGGGCTGCGTATGGGGTGGCGCGATGACCCTGTACAACGTCGACAGCGGTGAGTTCCACCGCTGCGACTGCACCGAGCAAGGCACGCTGCGCCCTGCCCCCGCTGCCCATCAACCGGCTAGAATGAACGATCAGTCCTGAAGGAAACCGCCCCCATGAGCGAATTCAAACGCATCCCTCCCGAGCAGGCCCAGGCGCTGCGCGAGCAAGGTGCGGTCGTGGTCGATATTCGCGACCCGCAAACCTATGCCCTCGGCCATATCACCGGCTCCAGGCCCCTGGACAATCACTCGGTCGCCGCCTTCATCCGCGGCGCCGACCTTGATGCACCGACCGTGGTGGTCTGCTACCACGGCAACTCCAGCCAGAGCGCTGCGGCCTACCTGGTCAGCCAGGGCTTTTCCGATGTCTACAGCCTCGACGGCGGCTTTGAACTGTGGCGCGGCACCTACCCGGCAGAAACCGCTCAAGGCTCCGCTGAATAATTTTTTAATATTCCTGCAGCCCGCGTCCTGAGCGGGCTTGCGCCCGACCTGACGAACGGTCGGGCGGAACAATTCATCCAACCGCCCTTGACCTCGCCGAGAACCAACTATCCTTAACCCCAGGCCATCCAAAAAGGGGAGAGCCGGTACACCGGCGTGCGGGTCATCGGTAGCGATTTATAGGTGTTCTGGGGGGTAAACAGCAGTCGGCACTCGTCGATTGCATGCCAGCATCAGCTGACTGATCCGGCGTCGGCTCCACGTATCGAGCGAGGTGACGTCATGAGTATTTTTAGCCACTTCCAGCAACGTTTCGAGTCCACCCGTCAGGAAGAACTATCGCTGCAAGAGTATCTGGAGCTCTGCAAAAGCGATCGCAGTGCTTACGCGTCGGCGGCCGAACGCCTGTTGATGGCCATCGGTGAACCAGAACTGGTCGACACCTCGAACAACTCAAGGCTGTCGCGAATCTTCTCCAACAAGGTGATCCGCCGCTACCCAGCCTTCGAAGACTTCCACGGCATGGAGGAGTGCATCGACCAGATCGTCTCCTATTTCCGCCATGCCGCCCAAGGGCTGGAAGAGAAGAAACAGATCCTCTATCTACTCGGCCCTGTGGGGGGCGGTAAATCCTCGCTGGCCGAAAAGCTGAAGCAACTGATGGAGAAGGTCCCCTTCTATGCCATCAAGGGCTCCCCAGTCTTCGAATCGCCTCTGGGGCTGTTCAATGCCACCGAGGACGGCGCCATTCTTGAAGAAGACTTCGGCATTCCGCGGCGCTACCTGAACACCATCATGTCGCCTTGGGCGACAAAGCGACTGGCCGAGTTCGGGGGCGACATCAGCCAGTTCAAAGTGGTCAAGCTGTACCCGTCGATCCTCAATCAGATTGCCGTGGCCAAGACGGAGCCGGGTGATGAAAACAACCAGGATATTTCTGCCCTGGTCGGTAAGGTCGACATCCGCAAACTTGAGGAGTACCCACAGAACGACGCAGACGCCTACAGCTATTCAGGCGCCCTGTGCCGGGCCAACCAGGGCCTGATGGAATTCGTCGAGATGTTCAAGGCGCCCATCAAGGTACTGCACCCGCTGCTGACCGCCACTCAGGAAGGTAACTACAACAGCACCGAAGGCCTCGGCGCGATCCCCTATTCCGGGATCCTGCTGGCCCACTCCAACGAATCGGAATGGCACAGCTTCCGCAACAACAAGAACAACGAGGCCTTCATCGACCGGATCTACATCGTCAAGGTGCCCTACTGCCTGCGCGTCAGCGATGAAATCAAGATCTACGACAAGCTCCTGTTCAACAGCTCCCTGGCCAAGGCTCATTGCGCGCCTGACACCTTGAAGATGCTGGCCCAGTTCACCGTGCTGTCGCGCCTCAAAGAGCCGGAAAACTCGAACATCTACTCGAAAATGCGGGTCTACGACGGCGAAAACCTCAAGGACACCGATCCCAAGGCCAAGTCGATCCAGGAATACCGCGACGCAGCAGGTGTTGATGAAGGCATGAACGGTCTTTCGACCCGGTTTGCCTTCAAGATCCTGTCGAAAGTCTTCAACTTCGACCCGCACGAGATCGCAGCCAACCCTGTGCACCTGCTGTATGTGCTGGAGCAGCAGATCGAGCAAGAGCAATTCCCGGCGGAAGTACGCGAACGCTACCTGCGCTACCTGAAGGAATACCTGGCACCGCGCTACATCGAGTTCATCGGCAAGGAAATCCAGACTGCATACCTGGAGTCCTACAGCGAATACGGCCAGAACATTTTCGATCGCTATGTGCTGTACGCCGACTTCTGGATTCAGGACCAGGAGTACCGCGACCCGGAAACCGGCGAGATCCTCAACCGTATCGCGCTCAACGAAGAGCTGGAGAAGATCGAGAAGCCGGCAGGCATCAGCAATCCGAAGGATTTCCGCAACGAGATCGTCAACTTCGTACTGCGTGCCCGGGCCAACAACAATGGCAAGAACCCGACCTGGCTCAGCTACGAAAAACTGCGGGTGGTGATCGAGAAGAAAATGTTCTCCAACACCGAAGACCTGCTGCCGGTCATCAGCTTCAACGCCAAAGCCAGCAAAGAGGACCAACAGAAACACAACGACTTCGTCACCCGAATGGTGGAACGCGGCTACACAGACAAGCAAGTTAGGCTGCTCTCGGAATGGTACCTGCGGGTCAGGAAATCGCAGTGACCGAGCTGTAAGTGGCAAGCCGCAAGCTCGACGCCGGGTATTGGCAACCCTCCCGGCCCGACTTGCGGCTTGAAGCTTGAGTCTTCAGCTCCCCGGAGGGGCCTATGAGCTATGTGATCGACCGACGCCTGAACGGCAAGAACAAGAGCACGGTCAACCGCCAGCGCTTTTTGCGGCGTTACCGTGACCACATCAAGAAAGCCGTCGAGGAGGCCGTGAGTCGTCGCTCCATTACCGACATGGAGCATGGCGAGCAAATCAGCATTCCCGGTCGCGACATCGACGAGCCGGTGCTTCACCATGGCCGGGGCGGCAAGCAAACCGTCGTGCACCCGGGCAACAAGGAGTTTACCGCCGGCGAACACATCGCCCGTCCTCAGGGCGGAGGCGGTGGTGGCGGTCGCGGCAAGGCCGGTAATTCTGGTGAAGGGATGGACGAGTTTGTCTTCCAGATTACCCAGGAAGAATTTCTCGAGTTCATGTTCGAAGACCTCGAACTGCCCAACCTGGTGAAACGCCACCTGGCCGGCACAGACACCTTCAAAACCGTACGCGCGGGTATCAGCAACGAAGGTAATCCGTCACGGATCAACATCATCCGTACCTTGCGTTCAGCCCATGCGCGGCGCATTGCCCTGTCTGGCAGCAGCCGCGCCAAATTGCGCGAGGCACAGGAAGAACTCGCTCGACTGAAACGTGAAGAACCAGATAACTTCGGCGATATTCAGGAAATCGAAGCCGAAATAGAGCGATTGAGTGCACGTATCCACCGCGTGCCCTTCCTTGACACTTTCGACCTCAAGTACAACCTGCTGGTCAAGCAACCCAACCCCAGCTCCAAGGCGGTGATGTTCTGCCTGATGGACGTTTCCGGGTCCATGACCCAGGCCACCAAGGACATCGCCAAACGCTTCTTCATCCTCCTGTACCTGTTCCTCAAGCGTAACTACGACAAGATCGAGGTTGTGTTCATCCGCCACCACACCAGTGCCCGCGAAGTGGACGAGGAAGAGTTCTTCTACTCCCGGGAAACCGGCGGCACCATCGTCTCCAGCGCCCTGAAACTGATGCAGGAGATCATGGCCGAGCGCTACCAGGCCAGCGAGTGGAATATCTACGCAGCCCAGGCTTCAGATGGCGACAACTGGAACGACGACTCGCCGATCTGCCGCGAGATACTCACCAAGCAGATCATGCCGTTCGTCCAGTACTACACTTACGTTGAGATCACCCCACGCGAACATCAGGCATTGTGGTTCGAGTATGAACGCATCGGCGAAGCCTTTGCCGATACGTTCGCCCAGCAACAGCTGGTGTCGGCCGGCGATATTTATCCGGTCTTCCGTGAACTCTTCCAGCGCAGGTTAGTGACATGACCGCTAGAGAGCAGAAGCGCCACCCCATTTCTACCGGGTCCGAATGGACATTCGAACTGATCCAGGCCTATGACCGGGAAATCAGCCGCCTGGCCGAGCGCTATGCCCTGGACACTTACCCCAACCAGATCGAAGTGATCACCGCCGAGCAGATGATGGATGCCTACGCCTCCGTCGGCATGCCACTGGGATACCACCATTGGTCTTACGGCAAACACTTCCTCAGCACCGAGAAGTCCTACAGCCGCGGCCAGATGGGCCTGGCCTACGAAATCGTGATCAACTCCGACCCTTGCATTGCTTACCTGATGGAAGAAAACACCATCTGCATGCAGGCGCTGGTGGTTGCGCATGCCTGCTACGGCCACAACAGCTTCTTCAAGGGCAACTACCTGTTCCGCACCTGGACCGATGCCAGCTCGATCATCGATTACCTGGTGTTCGCCAAGCAGTACATCACCCAGTGCGAGGAGCGCCACGGCATCGATGCCGTGGAAGACCTGCTGGACTCCTGCCACGCCCTGATGAACTACGGTGTCGACCGCTACAAGCGCCCCTACCCTATCTCTGCCGAGGAAGAGCGGCGCCGGCAAAAAGAACGTGAAGAGCACCTGCAGAAGCAGATCAACGATCTGTGGCGCACCATTCCCAAAGGCGCCGACAAGAACAGCGAGCGTGACAACGCGCGCTTCCCGGCCGAGCCGCAGGAAAACATCCTCTACTTCATCGAGAAACATGCCCCGCTGCTCGAACCCTGGCAGCGCGAAATCGTGCGCATCGTGCGCAAGATCGCCCAGTACTTCTACCCGCAGCGCCAGACCCAGGTGATGAACGAAGGCTGGGCCACGTTCTGGCATTACACCCTGATGAACGACCTCTACGACGAAGGCCTGGTCACTGACGGCTTCATGATGGAGTTTTTGCAGTCGCATACCAGCGTGGTGTTCCAGCCAGGCTTCGACAGCCCCTACTACAGCGGCATCAACCCTTATGCCCTGGGCTTTGCCATGTACCGGGACATCCGGCGCATGTGCGAGAACCCCACCGAAGAGGACCGTCGCTGGTTCCCCGACATTGCCGGCAGCGACTGGCTGTCGACCATCAAGTTCGCCATGAGCAGCTTCAAGGACGAAAGCTTCATCCTGCAGTACCTGTCACCCACGGTTATCCGTGATCTCAAGCTGTTCAGCATCCTCGATGACGACCAGCGCGATGACCTGCTGGTGCCTGCCATCCATGATGAAGGCGGCTACCGAATCATCCGTGAAACCCTGGCTGCGCAGTACAACCTCGGCAATCGTGAGCCCAATGTGCAGATCTGGAGCATTGATCGCCGTGGCGACCGCTCGCTGACCCTGCGCCATCAGCAGCATGACCGCAAACCCCTGGGTGATTCTACCGAGGAGGTTCTCAAGCACCTGCACCGCCTCTGGGGCTTCGATATCCACCTTGAGACCGTACAAGGCGAGCAAATCATGAAAACCCACCATGTGCCGCCCAAAGGCGAGCACGGGGACGCCGAGTACGGGCGCCTGGACCTGGCCGTCGTGCACCTGTAAGCCGATCCTCCGTTGCTGCCGGACAGGGTATCCTGTGGGCATCAATGGAGGGTTTACATGCAGATCTACAAAGTCGGAGGCGCCGTACGTGATCGCCTGCTCGGTCGGCCGGTCAGCGATATCGACTGGGTCGTCGTCGGTGCGACGGCAGAGCAAATGCTGGCATTGGGTTACCGGCCGGTGGGCAGCGACTTTCCAGTATTCCTCCACCCCAAAAGTGGTGAGGAATATGCGCTGGCGCGCACTGAACGCAAGAGTGGACGCGGCTACGGGGGCTTCACTTTTCACGCCAGCCCCGAGGTTACCCTTGAAGAAGACCTGATCCGGCGCGACCTGACCATCAACGCCATGGCCGAGGATGAGCAGGGCAACGTCAGCGACCCCTATAACGGCCAGAAGGATCTAAAAGACCGAATTTTACGCCATGTATCTCCGGCGTTCGCCGAAGATCCCTTACGCGTGCTGCGCGTCGCCCGCTTTGCCGCGCGCTATGCAGGGCTGGGCTTTACGGTCGCCCCGCAAACCATCGAGCTGATGCGCCAACTGAGCGAGTCCGGCGAGCTGCAGGCCCTTACCGCCGAGCGCAGCTGGAAAGAAATCGCCCGCGCGCTCATGGAGGATCACCCCCAGGTGTTTATCCAGGTGCTACGCGATTGCGGCGCCCTCAAGGAACTGCTGCCTGAACTGGACGCACTGTTCGGCGTGCCTCAGCCTGCAGCCCATCACCCGGAAATCGACAGCGGCCTGCACACCCTCGCCGTGCTCGAACAGGCCGCCCTGCACCAACAGCCGCTTAGCGTGCGCTGGGCCTGCCTGCTGCACGACCTGGGCAAGGGCCTTACGCCCGAGGAAGACTGGCCGCGGCACATCGCTCACGAACAGCGCGGGCTCAAGCTGATCAAGGCGGTCAACCAGCGCTTCAAGGCACCCCGTGACTGTCAGGAACTGGCCCTGCTGGTGGGCGAATACCACACCCACTGCCATCGGGCACTGGAGCTGCGGGCATCGACCTTGCTGGAGCTGTTGCAAAGCTTCGATGTGTATCGCCGCCCCCAGCGCTTCGAGGAATTTATTGCTGCATGCGAGATGGACGCCCGGGGTCGCAAAGGCCTGGAACAGCGCGATTATCCACAGGCTGCGTATTTGCGTGGCGCAGCCGCAGCGGCGCGTGCAGTGCAGGTACAGCCCCTGGTGCAGCAGGGCCTGACCGGTCAGGCGCTGGGCGAGGCGCTCAAGGGCGAGCGATTGAAAGCGCTGAAGGCCTACAAGAACAGTGCCACGTCATAAACCTCATCGCTGGCCAGCCAGCGACGGCGTCAAACTGAAGTCAGCTGCCGTCCGTGCCACTCGAACGGTACGGGCGCCAGTATCTGCCCGATCTGCGCCCCGGCCCACAACTGCCCCATGGTTTTGCCAGCCCCCGGATGCAGCAGGTCCGGCGCGATCAGCGCCAATGGCCACAATACGAACGCATTCTTGAGAATTTCTGCCCGCGGCAATACCAGGCCGTCAAAGCTGCCATGAAGGTCGTTGTACATCAGCACATCGATGTCCAGCGGCAAGCCCTTGCGTTCAGGGGCGTAGCGGCCGTTGTCGGCTTCGATGAACTTGAGCCGGCGATCCAGCTCCATCAGTGGCAACGCGGTCAGGCCGGTGACCACCAGATTGAAGAACGGCCCGCTCTTGATGCCCACGGCCTGGCTTTCGAACACCGCCGAACAGCGCATGTCCTGCAGCACCTCGGCCAAAGCATCAAGCCCTGCCGTCAGATGCCGCTCACGATCGATATTGCTACCCAGCCCGAGGTAAACCCTGTTCAGAGACATCCGCGCTCGATCTCCACGCCTACCCCACTGGCGGCAGGAATCGCACCCGGCTTGGTCAGCTTCAGGTGCAGCCAGGGGATATGGAACTCGCTCATCAACACCGCCGCGAGGCGCTCGGCAAAGGTTTCCACCAGCTGGAACTCGGTTTGCTCGGCAAACGCCTGGATACGTGCGGTCACGCTGGCGTAGTCCAGCGCCAGGGTCAGATCGTCACCCGCCGCTGCAGGACGGTTGTCCCAGGCAAAACGCAGGTCCAGACGCAAGCATTGGCGAATTCCACGCTCCCAGTCATAGGCACCGATAACGGTATCGACTTCCAGGCCTTCGATGAACACTCTGTCCAAGCACTTCTCTCCACTGCACGACAAGGGCGACGGGCGCCGTTAGAATCAGGGCGTCCTCGCCCGGAATAGTTAGCATGTTTTGGTTACTGGCGCTGCTCGCCTACCTGCTTGGCTCGCTGTCCTTTGCCATCGTCCTGAGTCGACTCAACGGTCGTCCGGACCCGCGCATGAGCGGCTCTGGCAATGCCGGTGCAACCAACATGCTGCGCCTGGCCGGCCGCAAACTCGCGATCCTGACCCTGCTTGGCGACCTGTGCAAAGGCATGCTGCCCGTGCTGATCGCCAATCTTGCCGGCCTCGACCTGCAACAACAGGCCTGGATCGGCGTGTGCGCAGTTGTTGGCCACTTGTTCCCGCTGTACTTCCGCTTTCGCGGCGGCAAGGGTGTTGCCACCGCTGCCGGCATTCTGCTGGGGCTATACCCACCGGCAGCACTCCTGGCCATCAGCGCCTGGCTGCTGACCTTCTACCTCACACGCACCAGCTCACTGGCGGCGCTGATTGCCACACCGCTTACCTTGCCATTGCTGGCCTGGCGCGAGCCGGAAGCGCTGTTGCCCATCAGCGTACTGACCGTGCTGATCGTCTGGCGCCACCGCGGCAATCTACGCGACCTTTTTGCCGGCCGCGAACGGCATTTCTGAATCCTGAACCTGAGCACCGCTCATTACAGCGGTGCCAGTTGCTCCATCGGCCAACGCGCCTGAACACTGATTGCCAGGCTTTCCTGCTGACCCGCAGCAAGGCGCTGGCAACCGGCGTAGGCGATCATCGCGCCATTGTCCGTACAGAACTGTGGCCGGGCGTAATACACATTGCCCTTGATGCTCGCCAGCATGTCCTCCAGCGACGTGCGCAACGCCTTGTTGGCACTGACACCACCGGCGATCACCAGGCGCTTGAGGCCCGTCTGCTTCAAGGCACGCTTGCACTTGATGGTCAGAGTTTCCACCACCGCCTGCTGGAAGGCCAGCGACACGTCGCAACGGGTTTGCTCGCCGTCGTCCCCAGCTTGCTGGCACTGCTGCCAGGTGTTGAGGGCAAAGGTCTTCAAGCCGCTGAAGCTGAAATCCAGGCCAGGACGATCGGTCATCGGCCGCGGGAAGACGAAACGCCCGGGCACACCCTGCGTGGCAAGGCGAGCGATTTCCGGGCCGCCCGGATAATTCAGCCCCATCAGCTTGGCGGTCTTGTCGAACGCTTCGCCGGCGGCATCATCAAGCGTTTCGCCCAGCAGTTCGTACTGGCCGATACCGTCTACCCGCACCAGCTGGGTATGGCCGCCAGACACCAGCAAGGCGACGAACGGGAACTCGGGCGGCTGCTCTTCGAGCATCGGCGCGAGCAAATGACCTTCCATGTGGTGCACGCCCAACGCCGGAATGCCCCAGGCAAACGCCAGAGCCTGGGCGCACGAAGCCCCCACCAGCAATGCCCCGACCAGTCCCGGGCCTGCGGTGTAGGCAATGGCGTCAATTTCGGTGGCCACGCAGCCGGCGTCGGCCAGCACCTGGCGAATCAACGGCAGCATGCGTTTGACGTGATCACGCGACGCAAGCTCCGGCACCACGCCGCCATAGGCCCGGTGCAGGTCGATCTGACTGAACAATGCATCGGCCAAAAGACCACGTTCACTGTCGTATAATGCGACGCCGGTTTCGTCGCAGGATGTTTCCAATCCCAGTACTAGCATGGGTCCGCGCCTTGTTTAGGCTGAATTCGAAGGCGCGCATGATAGTCCCCACTCCCGGTGCCGACCAGCGGTTTTCGATCAGAGGCTTTGCATTCCGGCTGGCTAAGGGTTAACATCCGCAACCCTTAAAAACCGACGTTCTCCAGTGCACAGTTTTGCCACGAGTTCGTTGACCCCCGGTAATGAATGAAGGTAGCTCTGGATGCCAGCCGTCAAAGTTAAAGAGAATGAACCCTTCGACGTAGCTCTGCGTCGTTTCAAGCGCTCCTGCGAAAAAGCCGGTGTTCTGGCTGAAGTTCGTAGCCGCGAATTTTACGAGAAGCCGACTTCTGAGCGTAAGCGCAAAGCAGCAGCCGCTGTTAAACGTCACGCCAAGAAAGTTCAGCGCGAACAGCGCCGCGCCGTTCGTCTGTACTAATACAGACGTTCGTCGCAAGCTTCTGCCTCGCCCGGCCCAAAGCCGGGCTGCCGGCAGTCGCAGCTTGATCCTCAGGCATTTATGCCCGAGGCGTTCCATTGCCATGCAGTGCGAACAACCTGCCTGAAACGTCAGAACTGGCCTCAACGCCAGCTGTGCACGTCATTACTGACGAGCCCTCACCGGCTACAGACGAGCACGTCTTTCCGAATTTTGTGTTACGCCATTCGACATCGCTCGAACGCGAAGCCGTTCCCGCAGCATTAGCGATTACACTTGCATATCGCCTGATGATGAGAGTGCCATGGCCGGGCTGATTCCCCAAAGCTTCATCGACGACCTCCTCAACCGTACCGACATCGTCGATGTGGTGAGTTCGCGCGTGCAGCTGAAAAAGGCCGGCAAGAACCTGACGGCCTGCTGCCCGTTCCACAAGGAAAAAACCCCTTCCTTCAGCGTCAGTCCCGACAAGCAGTTTTACTATTGCTTTGGCTGTGGCGCAGGGGGCAACGCCCTTGGCTTCATCATGGACCACGACAACCTGGACTTCCCCCAGGCGGTCGAGGAGCTGGCCAAAGCCGCTGGCATGGAGATACCTCGCGAGGAAAGCGGACGCGGGCACAAGCCCCGGCAACCCACCGACTCGCCGCTGTACCCGCTGCTGGAAGCAGCAGCCGAATTTTATCGCCAGGCCCTAAAGAGCCACCCGACACGTCGTTCAGCCGTTGAGTACCTCAAAGGTCGCGGCCTGTCCGGGGAGATCGCTCGCGATTTTGGCCTGGGCTATGCCCCTCCTGGCTGGGACAACCTGTTCAAACACCTGAGCAGCGATACCCTGCAGCAGAAAGCCATGATCGACGCCGGCCTGCTGATCGAGAACGCCGAGTCGGGCAAGCGCTACGACCGCTTCCGCGACCGGGTCATGTTTCCGATCCGCGACAGCCGCGGGCGGGTGATTGCCTTCGGCGGCCGCGTGCTGGGTGACGACAAACCCAAGTACCTGAACTCCCCGGAAACCCCGGTTTTCCACAAGGGTCAGGAACTGTACGGGCTGTACGAGGCACGCAAATTCAACCGCAACCTCGATGAAATCATCGTGGTTGAAGGCTACATGGACGTCATCGCCCTGGCCCAGCAAGGCCTGCGCAATGCGGTAGCGACCCTGGGCACAGCCACCAGCGAAGAGCACCTCAAGCGACTGTTTCGCGTCGTGCCCAGCGTGCTGTTCTGCTTCGACGGCGACCAGGCCGGCCGCAACGCCGCCTGGCGCGCGCTGGAGGCCGCCCTGTCGAGCCTGCAGGACGGGCGCAAGGCGCGCTTTCTGTTTTTGCCCGAAGGCGAAGACCCGGACACCTTGATCCGCGCCGAAGGCACTGACGCCTTCCGCGCCCGCATCAACCAGCATGCCCAACCCCTGGCCGACTACTTTTTCCAGCAACTGACCGAAGAAGCCGACCCGCGCTCGCTCGAGGGCAAGGCCCATATGGCCACCCTGGCAGCACCGTTGATCGAAAAAGTGCCGGGCGCCAACTTGCGCGCCCTGATGCGCAATCGCCTCAAGGAAATCACCGGGCTGGACAACCAGCAGGTCGAACAACTGAGCCACAGCGCACCGGCAGAAGCACCGCCCAGCTACGACCCCGGGATCGATTACGACGCCATTCCCGACTACACGCCGGACTACGGCGACTTCCAGCAACCCGACTTCGCACCGGCGCAGCAAGCGTGGACGCCGAACAAGGGCGGCAAGAAGAAATGGGACGGCAAACCCTGGGACAAGAAGGGCAAACCCTGGGGGCGCAACGGTCAGCAGCAGGACCCGCCGCCGCGGGTACCGACTTCGGTAGAACCCCCGACGTTGAGCGCTCTGCGCACCTTGCTGCACCACCCGCAACTGGCGAAAAAAGTCGAGGATGCAGGCCACTTCGCCGCCGAAGAACACGTCTACGCCCAGTTGCTGGTGGCGCTGCTCGAGGCCCTGCAAAAGAATCCTGAGCTACGCTCACTACAGCTGATTGCACGCTGGCACGGCACCGAACAAGGTCGCCTGTTGCGTGCACTGGCAGAAAAGGAATGGCTGATCGATGCCGATAACCTTGAACAACAGTTTTTCGACACCATAACTAGCTTGTCCGCTCGCCAACGCGAGCGAACCCTGGAACATTTGCTCAGAAAAGCACGTCAAAGTGAGTTGAGCGCAGAGGAAAAAAACCAGCTGCGCGACCTGCTGAGCCGTAATGTTCCCGCACAAACCCCGACCTCAACTGGCGCGTGAGGTCCTAGCTCGGGTATAATCCTCGGCTTGTTTTTTGCCCGCCAAGACCTTCAGTGGATAGGGTGTTATGTCCGGAAAAGCGCAACAGCAGTCTCGCATCAAAGAGTTGATCACCCGCGGTCGTGAGCAGGGCTACCTGACTTACGCGGAGGTCAACGACCACCTGCCAGAGGATATTTCAGATCCGGAGCAGGTGGAAGACATCATCCGCATGATCAACGACATGGGGATCAACGTATTCGAGAGTGCTCCGGATGCGGATGCCCTTTTGTTGGCCGAAGCCGACACCGACGAAGCCGCAGCTGAAGAAGCCGCTGCTGCGTTGGCGGCTGTGGAAACCGATATTGGTCGCACGACAGACCCGGTGCGCATGTACATGCGTGAAATGGGTACCGTCGAACTGCTGACCCGTGAAGGCGAGATCGAAATCGCCAAGCGTATCGAAGAAGGTATTCGCGAAGTCATGGGTGCTATTGCCCACTTCCCGGGTACTGTCGACTACATCCTCAGCGAATACGATCGTGTAACCGCCGAAGGTGGCCGCCTGTCGGACGTCCTCAGCGGTTACATCGACCCGGACGACGGCATTGCCCCGCCGGCCGAAGTACCGCCGCCCATCGATCCGAAAGCCCCGGCCAAGGCCGAGGATGAGGACGAGGACGAAGAGAAGGATGGTGACGAGGAAGAGGAAGAGACCGAAAGCGGTCCCGATCCTGAAGTTGCCCGTCAGCGCTTCGGTGCCGTTCAGGAACAACTGAACGCTACCCTCAAGGTACTGAAGAAGAACGGTCGTCAGCACAAGGACAGCCTCAAGGCGATGCTTGAGCTGGCCGAGCTGTTCATGCCGATCAAGCTGGTGCCCAAGCAGTTCGAAGTGCTGGTCGAGCGCGTTCGTGGTGCCCTGGACCGTCTGCGTCAGCAAGAGCGCGCGATCATGCAACTGTGTGTCCGTGACGCACGCATGCCCCGTGCCGACTTCCTGCGCCTGTTCCCGAGCAACGAGACCGACCAGACCTGGAGCGGCGATCTTTCCAAGCGCAGCACCAAGTGGGCCGCAGCACTGGGCGAGAAAAACGACGCCATCGTCGCTTGCCAGCAAAAGCTGATCGACCTGGAGACCGAAACCGGTCTGACCATTGCCGAGATCAAGGACATCAACCGTCGCATGTCGATCGGTGAAGCCAAGGCTCGTCGGGCGAAGAAAGAGATGGTCGAGGCCAACCTGCGTCTCGTGATCTCCATCGCCAAAAAGTACACCAACCGCGGCCTGCAGTTCCTCGACCTGATCCAGGAAGGCAACATCGGCCTGATGAAGGCGGTGGACAAGTTCGAATACCGTCGTGGTTACAAGTTCTCGACCTATGCCACCTGGTGGATTCGTCAGGCGATCACCCGTTCGATCGCCGACCAGGCCCGCACCATCCGTATTCCGGTGCACATGATCGAGACGATCAACAAGCTCAACCGTATTTCCCGGCAGATGTTGCAGGAAATGGGTCGCGAACCGACCCCGGAAGAGCTGGGTGAACGCATGGAAATGCCTGAGGACAAGATCCGCAAGGTATTGAAGATCGCCAAAGAGCCGATCTCCATGGAAACCCCGATCGGTGACGACGAAGATTCGCACCTGGGTGACTTCATCGAAGACTCGACCATGCAGTCGCCAATCGATGTCGCCACGGTTGAAAGCCTCAAGGAAGCGACCCGTGACGTGCTCTCCGGTCTGACCGCTCGCGAAGCCAAAGTGCTGCGCATGCGTTTCGGTATCGACATGAACACCGATCACACCCTCGAAGAGGTCGGCAAGCAGTTCGACGTGACCCGTGAGCGGATCCGTCAGATTGAAGCCAAGGCGCTGCGCAAGCTGCGCCACCCGACGCGAAGCGAGCACCTGCGCTCCTTCCTCGACGAGTGATGACGAACCCCGGCCCAGGCCGGGGTTTTTCTTTTGCTCGATCAGAAACTTTAAGACCTAACGCACTTCCCCGCCGCCGAAATGCCCGTCTACACTCGAATCAGTTTACCTGTGTGACGAGGCCGTTATGCCCAAAATGCCGGCCCTTCTGTTGCTGCTTCAGCTGTTCTGGAGTGCAACGGCCGGCGCCTTGACCCTGACCAACGAAGAACAAGCCTGGCTCAGCGCGCATCCGCAGCTGCGCCTGGGCATCGATGCGTCCTGGCCACCGTTTGAATACCGTGACCCGGATGGCCGCTACCAGGGATTGGCTGCCGACTACATTGCCCTTCTTCAGGAACGACTGGGGGTGGCGTTCAAGCCGGTCGAGCCGTCCAGCTGGACTGCCGTGCTGAACCAGGCCCAGGAAAACAAACTGGACCTGCTCCCCGGCATCATGTCGACACCGGAGCGCCAGGCTTACCTGGCCTTTACCCGCCCGTACCTGGACTTCCCGATTGTCATTCTGGCCCATGAAGGCGGCGCCCAACCGCGGACCCTCAAGGACCTCTACGGCCTGAAGATCGCCGTTGTCGAAAACTATGCGCCCCATGAATTGCTGCGCACCCATCACCCGGACCTGAACCTGGTCGCCCTGCCCAACGTCAGCTCAGCACTTCAGGCCCTGGCCACCGATGAGGTGGACGCCGTAGTCGGTGACCTGGCGTCGAGTGTCTGGAGCCTGCGTCAGCTCAAGCTGGAAGGTTTGTATGTCAGCGGTGAGACGTCCTACCGCTATCAGTTGGCCATGGCGGTGCCACGGGACCAGAAGATCCTTGCCGGCATCATCGACAAGGTCATGACCGACATGAGCCCCAGCGAGGTCAACGACATTCAGGAGCGTTGGGTTGGCAAGGTTCTCGATCATCGCAACCTCTGGCAGGACCTGTTGCTCTACGGCCTGCCCGGCATCCTGTTGCTGGTGGCGATCCTGGCGGCGGTCATCCGCATCAACAGGCGCTTGAGTTCAGAGATCTCCCGACGCATTGCCCTCGAGCAAGAACTGCGCAGCAGTGAATATCATTACCGCGGCCTGGTCGAGAGCCTCTCCGCAATCGCCTGGGAAGCCGACGCCAACGACTTCACCTACAACTATGTTTCGCCACATGCCGAAGACCTCCTCGGCTATCCCTTGAGCCAGTGGCTGCGGCCGGGCTTCTGGCGCAGCATCATTCACCCCGACGATGCACTCTGGGCCCACGCGTTCTGTGACAGCGAAACCGCTGCCGGGCGCGACCACAGCCTTGAGTACCGGGTTATCTGCGCCGATGGCCGCTGCCTGTGGGTACGCGATATCGTCAGCCTGATCGAGCACGGGCACAAGCCGGTGATGCGCGGGCTGATGATCGACATCAGCGAAACCAAGAATGCCGAAGACGCCCTGCGACTCTCGGAGCAAAAGTTTGCCTCGGTGTTCCAGCAATGCCCCGACATTCTCTTCATTGCCCGCCTTAGCGACGGTTGCCTGCTGGAGGTCAACGAGGCCTTCGAAGAGCAGATCGGCCTGAGCTCGGAACAGGTCATCGGCCGCACCGCGAGCGAGCTGAATATCTGGGGGCTCGAAGGTGCGGACCCCGAGCTGCTGCGGCGTTTGCAGTCCGGCAGTATCCGCAACATGGAAACCCTGTTCCGGCGCAGCAACGGTCAACAGTTCACCGGCCTGATTTCGGCCGAGACATTCGAGCTCGACAGTACCCCGGCGCTGGTTGTCGCCGTGCGCGACATCACCCAGCTCAAGCAGACCCAGGAGCAACTGCAAACCTCGGAAGAGAAATTTGCCAAAGCCTTCCACGCCTCACCCGACGGCCTGCTGCTGTCGCGCCAGAGCGACGGCCTGCTGTTGGAAGTCAACGAAGGCTTTTGCCGCCTGACCGGCTTCGACAGCCACACCTCCCTGGACCAGACGTCCCTGGATCTGGGCATGTGGGTAGACCTCAACGAGCGCAAGCGGCTGCTGGAGCTGCTGCACAGAGACGGCTTTGTACGGGACTTTACCTGCCACATCCGCCGCAGCGACGGCCAGATACGCCTGTGCGAATTGTCGGCCAGGCCACTGCCGATTGCCGGCGTCGGCTGCATGCTGACCATCGCCCGCGACATCACCGAACGCCACTTGATGCAGGAAAAACTGCAGCTGGCTGCCACGGTGTTCGAAAACACCGCAGAAGGCGTGTTGATCACCGACACCGAGCAACGCATCAGCGCGGTCAACCGGGCCTTCAGCGAGATCACCGGCTACAGCGAATTTGAAGCGCTGAGACAGACTCCGCGCTTGCTCGCCTCCGGTCAGCATGACAGCGCCTTCTACGCGGCCATGTGGCACCAGCTGACCGCCGAGGGGCACTGGCAAGGTGAAATTCAAAACCGGCGCAAGAATGGTGAGCTTTACCCCAGTTGGCTGACCATCAGCGCCGTGCGCAACAGCGAGCGGGTTGTCACTCACTTTGTCGCGGTGTTTGCCGATATCTCCAGCCTCAAGCACGCGCAAGCCAAACTCGATTACCAGGCGCATCACGATCCGCTTACCGGCCTGCCCAACCGCACGCTGTTCGAAAACCGTCTGCAAGCCGCGCTTAACTGCGCACAGACTTCGAAGCGTCAGGGCGCTGTGCTGTTTCTGGACCTGGACCGTTTCAAACACATCAATGACAGCCTCGGCCACCCGGTCGGCGACCTGTTGCTCAAAGGCATCGCCCAGCGCCTGAAGGAGCAGGTGCGCGACATCGACACCGTGGCACGCCTGGGTGGTGACGAGTTCATCATCCTCCTGCCCGGCCTGCACCAACCCAGCGATGCCAGCCATATCGCCAACAAACTGCTGGCCTGCTTCGGCGCCCCGTTCCAGGCAGGCGAACACGAGTTCTTCACCAGCGCCAGTATCGGCACCAGCCTTTATCCACAGGACGGCACCGATGTTGCCTCGCTGATCCGCAATGCCGACGCGGCGATGTACCGATCCAAGGCCAAAGGCCGTAACCGCGTCGAATGCTACACCCGCGACCTCACTGCCCAGGCCAGCGAGCGTATCGCGCTCGAGCATGAGTTGCGCCGGGCCGTAGAGCGCAATGAGCTGAGCCTGAGCTACCAGCCCAAGTTCAGCCTTAAGACCCAAAGCCTGGTCGGTGCCGAAGCACTGATCCGCTGGACGCACCCCGTACTTGGCGAGGTGCCGCCGGAACACTTCATCTCGTTAGCTGAAGAAAACGGCATGATCCTGCAACTGGGTGACTGGGTGCTGGAACAAGCCTGTCGCCAGATGCAGAGCTGGAAACGGGACTACCTCGCGTTCGGGCCGTTGTCGGTGAACCTGGCGGGTGCTCAACTGCGCCAGCCCAGCCTGATCAAACGTATCGAGCAACTGCTCAAGACCCACCAACTCAGGGCCGGCGACCTGCAACTGGAGATCACCGAAAACTTCATCATGAGTCAGGCCGAAGAAGCGCTGGCCATCCTCCACCAGCTCAAACACCTGGGTGTGCAACTGGCCATCGATGACTTCGGCACAGGCTACTCCTCGTTGAGTTACCTCAAGCGCCTGCCACTGGATATCCTCAAGATCGATCAGTCGTTCATCCGCGGCCTGCCCGATGACCCCCATGATGCCGCCATTGCCCGCGCGATCATCGCCCTGGGACGCAGCATGCAATTGACGATCATTGCCGAGGGCGTCGAGAACCAGGCCCAGCAACGGTTCCTGGCCGCCGAAGGTTGCGAGCAGATCCAGGGCTACATTGTCAGCCTGCCACTGCCCGCCGAAGAATTCGCTGCAACGTTTCTTCGTATAGCAGTTTCAGATCTTTCGGATAGCACAGCCCGGAAACCCTCGTTATAATCCGCGACCACTGGGGCCTATAGCTCAGTTGGTTAGAGCAGAGGACTCATAATCCTTTGGTCCACGGTTCAAGTCCGTGTGGGCCCACCAACTCCAAAGCCGCGCATAGCGCGGCTTTTTCTTGTCCGCGTGTTTTGTAGGAGCCGGCTTGCCGGCGATGGCATCCACGCGCAATCAGTCCCTGCGCATCGCCTGCATCGCTGGCAAGCCAGCTCCTACCGCCTTCAGTACAACAGCCAGCGCTGCAATCCGTGCAATGCAGTTGTGCGATACTCCTGGCAATAGGCCAGTCACCCGAAGGTCACTCATGCAGTTCACTCATCTATCTGTCGCCCGCAAACTCAAGTTCTACCAACTGGTAGTCTTCGATCAGGTGCTGCAGAGTGGCTCGCTGCTGCGCGCAGCCCAGGCGCTGGGCCTGACCCAGCCAGCGGTGACCAAGATCATCCACGAGCTGGAGTCGTACTTCGGCGCGCCGCTGCTGGTTCGCGGCAACCGGGGCGTCAGCGCCACCCCTTTGGGCGCGCTGATGGCGCGCCGTAGCAAGTCGCTGCTGGCCGAGCTGCGCTCCTTGACCGACGAGGTCAATGCCTACCAGGAAGGCACCTCGGGGCATGTCCTGGTGGGGACCCTGATCTCGGCATCCAGCTCGCTGCTGCCGCACGCGCTGAAACTGCTCAAGCAGCGTGCTCCGAAGGTGCTGGTGTCACTGCGGGTCGGGCAGATGGACCAGTTGTTCCCGGCCCTGGCGGTGGGCGAGGTCGACCTGGTCGTCGGTCGGGTGCCGGACGATTGGCGCTGGCACCACGAATCATCGCAGCTTGAGGCAGTGGTGCTTTACGGCGAGGAGCTGGCGGTGGTTACCGGTGCACAGCATCCCCTGATCGGCCAGGTCCCGGTTAGCCTGGCTACCCTGCTCGACTACCCCTGGGTCTTGCCGACCCGCGACTCACTGCTGCGTCGCACCGTCGACCGGCTGTTCGACGAAGCCGGACTGGCGGCGCCGAGCAACGTGGTCGAGTCGCTATCGATCCTCACCAACTTAAGCCTGATGCAGGACCAACAGACCGTCGCGGTGATGCCCCTGGAAGCGGCTCGCCAGTTCATTGGAGCCGGGTTGCTGCGCACCCTGGATCTGGGCAGCCACCTGCAGTTCGGCGACATTGGCTACTTCCACGCAGGCAATCGTGAACTGGGGCCTGCGGCGCGGCTGTTCCGCGAGTGCCTGGAACAAGCCAGCCAAGAGCAACATGGCGACCTGACGGCCTGATCACAGCTATTCCAGGTGCTAATAGAGGATGGCAAACCTTTGATTACTCGCTTATAGGTAGAACACATAGACTCCTCCGAAATCCAAGAATCGGAGGTTGCCGTGTCCGCCCCCCTGTCCCTGCTGCGCCACTTCGTAAATGGCGAGTTCGTTACCACCCCCAAGACCTTTGACAATGTGTCCCCCATCGACGGCCGCATTCTGGGCCAGGTCTGCGAGGCCGACGCGGCGCTGGTGGAGCGCGCGGTCGCCGCTGCCAAGGCGGCCCAGGAAGGCCCTTGGGCCAGCTACAGCGCCAGCCAGCGCGCCGACGTGCTGGTGCGCATCGCAGATTGCATCGAGCGGCGCTTCGAAGACTTCGTCGCCGCCGAAGTAGCCGATACCGGCCGCCCGGTACAGCAAGCGCGGACCCTGGACATTGCCCGCGGCGTGCACAACTTCCGCACCTTTGCCGAGCAGATCCGCCAGGCCGGCGGCGAGTACTATGAGATGCGCACCGGCGATGGCAGCGACGTGTTCAGCTACACGGTGCGCAAGCCCCACGGCGTGGTGGCGATCATCTCGCCATGGAACCTGCCGATGTTGCTGCTCACCTGGAAGGTCGCACCCGCACTGGCCTGCGGCAACTCTGTGGTGGTCAAGCCCTCGGAAGACTCGCCGTCCTCCGCCACCCTGCTGGCCGAGGTCATGCTGGAAGCCGGCGTGCCCGCAGGCGTATTCAACCTGGTGCATGGCTTCGGGCCGAACTCGGCCGGTGAATTCCTCACCCGCCATCCGGACGTGGATGCCATCACTTTCACCGGCGAGTCGCGCACTGGCGCCACCATCATGAAAGCGGCCGCCGAAGGCGTGCGCGAGGTGTCCTTCGAACTGGGTGGCAAGAACGCCGCCGTGGTGTTCGCTGACTGCGACTTCGACGCGGCGGTGGCTGGCGTGCTGCGCTCAAGCTTCACCAACTCCGGCCAGGTGTGCCTGTGCTCGGAACGGGTCTACGTCGAACGGCCGATCTACGAGCGCTTCGTTGCCGCACTCAAGGCAGGTGCCGAGAAACTGAAGATCGGCTACCCGGATGAGGACGGCGTAAATATGGGCTCGCTGATCTCCCACAAGCACCGCGACAAGGTCCTCGAATACTTCGAGCTGGCCCGCCGCGAGGGTGCCACCGTGGTCAGCGGCGGTGGTGTGCCGACGTTCGGCGACGCCCGCGACAATGGCGCCTTCGTGCAGCCGACCATCTGGACCGGGCTGTCCGATGACGCCCGCTGCGTGCGCGAGGAAGTCTTCGGTCCGGTCTGCCATGTCGCCCCGTTCGACCGCGACGATGAAGTGATTCGCCGCGTCAACGACAGTGCCTACGGCCTTGCCGCTGCAATCTGGACCACCAACCTGAAGCGCGCTCACAAGGTTTCCCGCCAACTGCGCGTCGGCATGGTCTGGGTCAACACCTGGTTCCTGCGCGACCTGCGTACGCCCTTCGGCGGCGCACGGCTCTCCGGCCTGGGCCGCGAGGGCGGCCGTCACTCCCTGGACTTCTATTCGGAATCCACCACCGTCTGCGTCAACGCCTAAGCAGGAGTACTTCCATGCATGCCGCCCTCCTCACGGCCGCTGAACGCCTGCACCAGGCGCAACTGAGTGGCCAACCCTGTCCGCCGGTGCGTGATCTGATCGCCGCCGCCCAGGCCGACGACCCGAATGCCCAGGTGATGGCCCTGGCCTACGCCGTGCAGCGCCACAACAACCAGCTCGCAGTGGCTGCCGGGCGCCGCCCGGTGGGCCGCAAGATCGGCCTGACCAGCCCGGCGGTGCAAGCCCAGCTGGGCGTCGACCAACCGGATTTCGGCCTGCTGCTTGCCGACATGGCCCGCGGCGATGGCCAGCCGATCGCCTGGGCAGACTGCGCCCAGCCCAAGGTCGAGGCAGAGATCGCCCTGGTGCTGGAACACGACCTGCCCCACGAGCGCCACACAGTGGCCGACCTTCTGCGCGCCACCGCTTTCGCCCTGCCGGCAATCGAAGTGGTCGGCAGCCGCATCGCCAACTGGGACATCCGGCTGGTCGACACCATCGCCGACAACGCGTCGTCCGGCCTTTTCGTGCTCGGCACCCGCCCAGTGAAGCTGGATCAGCTGGACCTGGTGAACTGTGGCATGAGCATGACCCTGCGCGGAGAGCCGGTGTCGGTTGGCGCCGGGGCAGCCTGCCTGGGCAATCCGCTGAACGCTGCCGTCTGGCTCGCCGATACCATGGCCCGCCTCGGCGAGCCGCTGCGCGCCGGCGACATCTTGCTTACCGGCGCGCTCGGCCCGATGGTCGCAGCCAATCCGGGTGACCATTTCACCGCCCACATCCAGGGCCTGGGCAGCGTCAGCGCCGCCTTTGCCAACCGCGATTAACAGGAGCCCCCATGAGCAAGAAACTCAAGGTTGCCATCATCGGCTCCGGCAACATCGGCACCGACCTGATGATCAAGATCCTGCGTAACGCGCAGCACCTGGAAATGTCGGCGATGGTCGGTATCGACCCGGCGTCCGATGGCCTGGCACGGGCTGCACGGAGGGGCGTGGCCACGACCCACGAAGGCGTAGAAGGCCTGACCCGTCTGCCAGCGTTTGCTGACATCGACTTCGTTTTCGATGCCACCAGCGCCGGCGCCCACGTCAAGAACGACGCGTTCCTGCGTTCGGTCAAACCGGGTATCCGCCTGATCGACCTGACCCCGGCAGCCATCGGCCCGTACTGTGTACCGGTGGTCAACCTGGAGCAGAACCTCGGCCAGCTGAACGTCAACATGGTCACCTGCGGCGGCCAGGCAACCATCCCGATGGTGGCGGCGGTGTCGCGCGTGGCCAAGGTGCATTACGCCGAGATCATTGCCTCGATTGCGAGCAAATCCGCCGGTCCCGGTACCCGCGCCAACATCGATGAGTTCACCGAAACCACCAGCAAGGCCATCGAAGTGATCGGTGGTGCGGCCAAGGGCAAGGCGATCATCGTCATGAACCCGGCCGAGCCGCCGTTGATGATGCGTGACACGGTGTTCGTGCTCTCCGAAGCCGCCGACCAGGCCAAGGTCGAAGCCTCCATCGAAGAAATGGCCGCCGCTGTGCAGGCCTATGTGCCGGGCTACCGCCTCAAGCAAAAGGTGCAGTTCGACGTGATCCCCGAGGATGCACCGCTGAACATTCCAGGCCACGGCCGCTTCTCGGGCCTGAAGACCTCGGTGTTCCTCGAGGTCGAAGGCGCTGCCCACTACCTGCCAGCGTATGCCGGCAACCTCGACATCATGACCTCCGCTGCCTTGGCCACCGCCGAGCGCATGGCGCTGTCGATGCTCAACGGCTGAGGACCCCGCCCATGAACGGTAAGAAAATCTATATCTCCGATGTCACCCTGCGCGACGGCAGCCATGCCATTCGCCACCAGTACTCGATCCAGAACGTGCAGGACATTGCCCGCGCGCTGGACAAGGCCAGGGTCGATTCGATCGAAGTCGCCCATGGCGACGGCCTGCAGGGCTCTAGCTTCAACTACGGCTTTGGCAAGCACACCGACCTTGAGTACATCGAGGCCGTGGCCGACGTCATCGAGCATGCGCAGATCGCCACCTTGTTGCTGCCCGGCATCGGCTCGGTGCATGACCTCAAGGCTGCCTACAACGCCGGTGCGCGGGTGGTACGCGTGGCCACGCACTGCACCGAAGCCGACGTGTCGAAGCAGCACATCGAATACGCCCGCGAGCTGGGCATGGACACCGTCGGCTTTTTGATGATGAGCCACATGATCCCGGCCGAGCAGCTGGCCGCCCAGGGCAAGTTGATGGAAAGCTACGGCGCCACCTGCATCTACATGGCCGACTCTGGCGGCGCAATGAACATGCAGGACATCCGTGACCGCATGCGCGCGTTCAAGGCGGTGCTCAAGCCGGAAACCCAGGTGGGCATGCACGCGCACCACAACCTCAGCCTCGGCGTGGCCAACTCGATTGCCGCCGTGGAAGAGGGCTGTGATCGCATCGACGCCAGCCTGGCCGGGATGGGCGCCGGTGCCGGTAACGCGCCGCTGGAAGTGTTCATCGCCGCTGCCGAGCGCATGGGCTGGAACCACGGTACCGACCTCTACACCCTGATGGATGCAGCCGATGACATCGTCCGTCCGCTGCAGGACCGCCCGGTACGCGTCGACCGCGAAACCCTGGGCCTCGGTTATGCCGGTGTCTACTCCAGCTTCCTGCGCCACGCCGAAGTGGCCGCCGCCAAGTACGGCCTGAAGACCCTCGATATCCTCGTCGAACTGGGCAAGCGCCGCATGGTCGGCGGCCAGGAAGACATGATCGTCGACGTCGCCCTCGACCTGTTGGCCCAGCGCCCGGAGAACCGCCCATGAGTACCGACATCACCCGCATTGCCACCGCGCTCGACCAAGCAGCACGCCATGCCCGGCCGCTGGCCCAATTCAGCGTCGAAAGTCCCTTCTCGCTGGACGACGCCTACCTCATCCAGCGCGCTGCCATGCAGCGCCGCTACGACGACGGCGAACACTGCATCGGTATCAAGCTGGGTTTCACGAGCCGCGCCAAGATGATCCAGATGGGTGTCGACAGCCTGATCTGGGGCTGGCTCACCGATGCCATGCTGGAAGAGGATGGCGGCCTGGTCGACCTGGCGCGCTACATCCACCCACGCGTCGAGCCCGAGGTCTGTTTCCTCACCCGTCGGGACATCGACCGCCCGCTGACCCTCCTGGAAGCAGCGGACTACGTGGAGGCGGTGGCGCCAGCGCTGGAAATCATCGACTCACGTTACCAGGCCTTCAAGTTCAGCCTGGAAGACGTGGTGGCGGACAACTGCTCCTCTTCCGGCCTGACTGTCGGCCCCTGGTCGCGAGATTTCTCCGCGTTGGCCAATGCCGGCGTGGTGATGCGCCTGGACGGCCGCGCAGTACAGGTCGGCTCTACTGCCGCGATTCTCGGCCAGCCACTGCGTAGCCTGGTGCAGGCCTCGCGCCTGCTGCATGACGCCGAACGGGTGCTGCCGGCCGGCAGCCTGGTGATGGCCGGTGCCGCCACCGCCGCCGAAGCACTGCGCCCGGGTGTGCATGTCAGCGTCGAAATTCAGGGTCTGGGCGAAAGCAGCTTCAGCGTGCGCTCCTGACCCGAACCCAAAAAGGAAAAGCATCATGAGTGATAACCGCGCAACCGTCGTCGCCGGCAAGGCCAAGCCCCGCGGCCGCTTCCCTCACATCAAGCGCGCCGGTGACTTTCTGTTCGTCTCAGGCACCAGCTCGCGCCGCCCGGACAACAGCTTCGTCGGCGTTGAAGTGGATGAAATGGGCACCACCAACCTGGACATCCGCGCACAAACCCGTGCAGTGATCGAGAACATCCGCGACATTCTCGCCAGCGAGAACGCCAGCCTCGCCGACCTGGTGGAGATCAGTACCTTCCTGGTCGATATCAACGACTTCGGCGGCTACAACCAGGTCTATGCCGAGTACTTCGACGAAACCGGGCCGACCCGCACCACGGTCGCCGTACACCAACTGCCACATCCGCACCTGCGCATCGAGATCAAGGCCGTCGCCTACGCGCCCCGCTAACGCTGAGAGAATAATAATGGACAAGCACCGCTTCAGCCCGCCGCTCAACTTCAATCGCTGGATCGAAGACCACGCCCATCTGCTCAAACCACCGGTGGGTAACCAGCAGATCTGGCAGGACAGCGACTTCATGGTCACCGTGGTCGGCGGCCCCAACCAGCGCACCGACTTCCACGACGACCCGGTGGAAGAGTTCTTCTACCAGTTCAAGGGTAACGCCTACCTGAACATCTGGGACTGCGGCCGTTACGAGCGTGTGGACCTGAAGGAAGGCGACATCTACTTGATGGCGCCGCACGTCATTCACTCACCGCAGCGCCCGGAACCCGGCAGCCTTTGCCTGGTCATCGAGCGCCAGCGCCCGGCGGGCCTGCACGACGCCCTGCAATGGTCGTGCGCGCGCTGCGGCACAGTGATCCAGCGCTACACGATGCAGCTGGAAAGCATCGTTGCCGACCTGCCACCGGTGTACGAGCGCTTCTATGCCACCAGCGAGGACGAGCGCCGCTGCACCGAGTGCGGCGAAATCCACCCCGGCCGTGACTGGCAGACCTGGCACCAGACCCTGAGTGAGTTCCACCCGGTATGAAAATAGACATCCACTCCCATTTTTTCCCCAAAATCAGCCAGAGCGAAGCCGCTCTTCTGAGTCCCGAACGCGCCCCCTGGCTGCACACTGACGGCCGTCAGGGCCAGATCATGCTTGGCGACAAGCCGTTTCGCCCGGTGCATGACGTGCTCTGGGACCCGGTGCGCCGCCTCGAGCACCTGGACGAGCAGGGCCTGGCTGTCCAGGTCATGTGCGCTACACCCGTTATGTTCGGCTACGACCAGCCCATTGAACGCGCCCTCCCCTGGGCGCAACTGATGAACGACCGCGCGGTGGAAATGGCTGCCCATGCCCCGGACCGCCTCAAGGTACTGGCCCAGGTTCCCCTGCAGGACATCGACGCGGCCTGCCGCGAAGCCAGCCGCGCCAAGGCCTGCGGTCACATCGGTGTGCAGATCGGCAACCATGTCGGTAACAACGACCTGGACCACGATGGCCTGGTGACCTTCCTGCACCATTGCGCCAACGAAGGCATCCCGCTGCTGGTCCACCCCTGGGACATGATGGGCCACGACCGCATGAAGAAATGGATGCTGCCCTGGCTGGTCGCCATGCCGGCGGAAACCCAGCTCGGCATCCTCTCGCTGATTCTCTCCGGCGCCTTCGAAACCCTGCCCAAGTCCCTGCGCCTGTGCTTTGCCCATGGCGGTGGCGGCTTCGCCTTCCTGCTTGGCCGTGTCGACAACGCCTGGCGCCACCGTGACATCGTTCGCGAAGACTGCCCCAACCTGCCCTCCAGCTACGTCAAGCGATTCTATGTCGACTCCGCCGTGTTCGACCCGGGCTCGCTCAAGCTGCTGGTGGATGTGATGGGGGCCGACCGCGTGATGCTCGGCTCCGATGCGCCGTTTCCACTGGGAGAGCAGCAAATCGGCGCAGGCGTGCTGGAACACCCGGCACTGTCTGATAGCGACAAGCAGCGCATTGTCGCCGGCAACGCCCGAGAGTTTTTCAGTCTCTGATCTACTTTGGTTAGGCCACTTGGCCATTGGGCCCATATCCACGATCGGATATGGGCTTTTTTTATGCGCGGCCTCAGACCCGGAAGCTGCCTACCAGTTGCTGCAGGCGCCTGGCCTGGCGCTCCAGGTCGGCGCAGGCACCCAGGGTGGTACGCAGATTCTCCACACCATCCAGGTTGAGGGTGGTGATTTCGCTGATGTCCAGGTTCAACGAATCGACCACGGCAGTCTGCTCCTCGGTGGCGGTGGCTACCGACTGGTTCATGGCATCGATCTCGACGATGTGCCGGGTCACATTGGCCAGGCGCTCGCCAGCCTTGTTGCCGATCTCCACACTCTGCTCGCTGTAGCGCTGACTCTCGACCATGGTCGCGACCGCCTCGCCTGCACCGACCTGCAGGGCATTGATCATCGAGTGAATCTCCTGCGCCGACTGCCGGGTGCGTTGCGCCAGGCCGCGCACCTCATCCGCGACGACAGCGAAACCACGACCGGCCTCGCCGGCGCGGGCAGCTTCGATGGCGGCATTGAGTGCCAGCAGGTTGGTCTGCTCAGAGATACCTTTGATCACCTCAAGGATCTGGCCGATGTTCTCCGTCTTGCTGTTGAGCTGCTCGATGTTCGCGCAGGACGTGCTGATTTTCGCCGACAGTTCGTTCATTGCCGCGAGGGTGCGTTCAACCACGTGCCGGCCGTCTTCGGCCTGATGGCGGGCGTCGGAGGCCTGATACGAGGCGTCGGCAGCGTTGCGGGCGATTTCCTGGGCGGCGGCAACCAGTTCGTTGATCGCCGCAGCGACGTTGCTGGTGCGATTGGCCTGCTTGGCGGAATTGACCATCGACGCGTTAGAGGTATCGACCACCAGCTTGGCCACGTCGTTAAGCTGGCGGGTCGCTGAGGACACCTCGCGAATCGAGCCGTGGATACGCTCGACGAAACGATTGAAAGCCTCGGCCAGCTCGCCAAATTCATCTCTGGCCTGCATCGCCAGACGCTTGGTGAGATCGCCCTCGCCCTGGGCGATGTCATGCATGGCGCGGCGCATCGTGTGCAGCGGCCGCATCAGCACGCGGATCAGCATGCTCAGCAAGAGGATGATGCAGACCACGGCGACCAGCGTGGCGAACAGCGCCGAGGTGCGGAACTCACTGAGCATGGCGTAGGCCTTGCCCTTGTCCATCGAGATACCCACGTACCAATCCACCGTCGGCAAGCCACGTACTGGCGCGAAGGTCAGAATGCGCGTGCCTTCGGCGGACTCGACTTCGCTGAAATCGGCGTTCGGTGACAGGGCATCTTGCGGGTAAAGGTCACGCAGGTTCTTCATCACCTTGTCCTGCTCCGGATGCACCAGCACCTTGCCGTCGGCGCTGACCAGGAAGGCGTAGCCGATGCCGTCGAAATCCAGCGCGTTAATGATTTTCACCAGGGTGCCCAGGCTCAGGTCGCCAGCCACCACACCCTGCAGTTGCTCTTGTTGCCAGACCGGCACGGCGATGGTCAGCATCAGCTGGCTGTCCGTTGCATCCCGATAAGGCTCGGTGACCACCGTGCCCCGGCTATCCCGGGCCGCCTGATACCAGGGGCGCAGACGCGGGTCGTAACCCTCGGGAGGTGGATCGTCCGTCGACATCTGGAACGTGCCATCGGCGCGCCCGAGATAGGCATAGGCGAAACTGTCGCGGATTATCTGCAGGGCCAGGTTCTTGCTGGCATCCTGCTCGACGCCTTGTTGAACAATGCCCTGCGCGGCTTGCTCGATCAGTGCCTGGCGCCCGCCCAGCCAGTGCTGCACGGTGTTGGCCGCCTGCCGGGCGGCATTTTGCACTTGGCTCTGCAGAGTGCCACCGAGTGCGCTTTGCAGGCGTGAATCGTTGTAAAGGGTGAATGCACTGAAACTGGCGATCACCAGCAGTGAGGTGGCCAGCAGCAGCTTGCTGCCAAAGCCGAAGGAGCGGGTCATGGGAGGCTTCCGGTCAGAAGGCTGGACGCTCGTGCGGCCGCCCAGCCCGGAAAAAGGCACCTCCCCGGTGCTTACCGGGGAGGCAGGGCTTTAAAACTTGATGCGTACACCGAGCTGCATGCCTTGCGGGTTCTCGTTCGGCAGCGGGCTGTCCAGGCTCCAGCTGACCGGATAGCGGACCTCGCTGTCACGGGTGTGATGGATGTAGGCGTAAACCCCGTAGAGATCGATGTTCTTGGCGTAGTTGTAGATGTAGCCGAGGCTGATCGCTGCGGCGTCGCTCAACGCTTCATCCTTGCGGTCGTCCTTGAAGAGGAGGCTCACGGTGGCATTGTGTTTGTTACCGAAGTTGTGGCGCATGCCCAGTTGCAGGTCGTTGCCGTTGGAGGCGAAATCCACCCAGGGGGCGTAGGCGTAGTAACCCACGTAGCGGTGGTAGACCGCCGAGAGATCCGTCTTGCCCATGCTGTACACCACGGTCAGGTAGGCGTCGGTGGACTGCTCCATGGTGTGCTTGTCCCACAGGTTGCGCTGGTACTTGCGGTCCACGGCCGCCGAGTAATACCAGGGACTGTCGGTCCAGCGATCCACCGCGACGCTGATGACCTGCCCGTCGCGGCTGCCATCGTCCTCACCTTCGCTGACGCCGCCGCGGAATTCGAAACCGTTGATTCGCGGGCTGATGTACATCAGCAGACCGTCTTCACGCCACGGCGCGTAGAACACCATGACGTTACTGATCAGGCTGTAGTCGTTGTTGTACAACGGGTCGGCGTAACCGTAAGCGTTGGCGGAGGGGGTATCCCGGCGGCCTGCGCTCAGCGTTCCCCAGTTCTTGGAAATGACCTCGAAATAGGTCTCGCGCTTGCCGATGTCGTCATCAGAATGCGGGTTGTACTGCGCCTGATAGATCCAGTTAAGCGACAGGTCGTCGGTGACCGCTTCCTGCATATGCAGTTCCAGGCGGTTGGCGCTCAAGCCCCCGCCATTGGCACGCTCCTCGGTGTGACCACCGGACTTGGCCACCTCGTAGTTGACGTCAATGACCCCGGAAAGCTCGATAACGTCGATGCCCGAGACGTCCTGAAGGTCCGCGATGTCCGCGCAGGCGTAGCCGCTCACCAGCGGCAGAGCGAGTAGAAGTTTACGCATTGGATGCTCCGATAGAACAAGTAGAGGCTCGCGACAGCACTCCCCTGCTGTCGCGGCCTGGTTTCTTATTAGGTATTACTGTTCTTGCGGGGTTGGCTCAGTCCCGAGGCGGCCAGGCCTTCGTCGGCGCCGTGAAGCTCGGCTCGCCCAGCAACGGGGTCGACAGTGCATAGAAGCCGTGGTTGGTGAAGACCCAGATCAGGTTGCGGTCGTACTCGGTGTAGGTGCCGTGAGTAAGGTTGCCCATGGCCCAGCTCACTACGTTCTTGGTGTCGTACGGCGGCACGAAGTAGGCACCGATGGTCGGTTTGTCCGGGTTACGCACATCGAACACCTGCACACCGGCGTTGTAGTAGGCAAACGGCAGGATGCCGTCACGCGATATCCCGGGCTGGGTGTAGTAGCCAGTGCGCTTCGGACCGAAGCTGCCCTTGCGCTGGCAGTAGTCAGTGAACTCGGCGTCGGCTGGCGGCGTCGGCAGCGGCAACTTGTGTTTGATGACTGGCTTGGTCGGGTCGCTCACATCCACGGCGTAAATAGGCTTCTCTGCCTCGTAGCAATCCTCGGTCAGCGGGTAGCCGCTGAAGTAGATCAGCCCGGTCTTCTCCACCTGGCTCACATCGATGGCATCGCCTTCTGTACCGGCCACACTGACCGGGAATTCGAGATGGCCGACCACCTTGAGGTTCGCAGAATCGGTGATATCGACCACGTACAGGCCCATGCCACCCATGGCCGCATAACCGTATTTTCCGCCCTGCTCGACCGGCTTGGGAATGAACAGCGCCGCACGCGACCCCATCCACGACGCACGGTTGCCGGAGCGCGGGTTGGCCTTGAACACTGCCTCGTGCTCTGGATCGCCCATGATCTGGCCAGGCACGGTCAGCACGTCGAGCAGCTTGGGGTTGCTCGGGTCGGACATGTCCCAGGACTGATAGCCGGAGTTGTACAGGTCGTTGGGGTATTCCGTGAGCGCGTAGTTGTCGCTGGGTGCGGCCCCCACGTACATCACGTCGCCGCCGAAATAGGCGGGAATATCGCGTGCTCCGGAGCCTTGTTGCTCGCCGATCGGCGCATCCGGATGCTCGATGTCGGTGGTGCGGGTGGCGATCAGCTTCCAGTCCTGGGGCAGCGGGCCATTCATCTCGTAGACCTTGAAGCCTTTGAGGTGCTTGGATTTGCGGATGGCTTCAACCTTGTCCGGCTCGCGATACTTGTCGCTCAGAACGCCGAAGCGGCGGATCTCGAAAGACTGCACCATGATGTTCTTGCCGAGCTTCTTGTTCCACTGGATCGACGCGGCGCCGAAGTAGTCGTCTGCCGGGTAGGGGTTGACCTCCTTGCCCGGGCCTTCAGGCCCCCAGGGCGCGCCCTTGGACAGCACGACCTTGACGTCCTTGGGATTGGTGATATCGAAGATCTTCATGTCGCGGCGCACGTACTGGTAGAGGTAGCGCTTGCCGTCGAAGTCGACAATGTTCTGCCACGTGTGGAAGGGCTCGACCGCAATCGGGTAGTAGGCCTCCACTTTCATGTTCTTGATGTAGCTCTTGGTGTCCCAATGATCCAGCTCGCCGGGAAATGGCTTGCCTTCATGGGAGAAGGGCGTGGCTACCGGCCAGATGAATTTGCCGGTGGCCTTGTCCATGCCATAGCTGCCCGGTGCCGGTGCCGGCGGAATACGCTCCGGGCCCAGTTCGGTCAGACGTTTGACGAGTGGATCGGTGATGTTCATCGGCGCATGCTCTTCGGCATGCAGGCTCGCACTGGCGATCAGCCCGAGCGCCAGCGAAAGCGCCAGACGGCTGCGTACTAATGGTTTAGTGGGTTTAACAGAGATCAGCCTTGTTTTCATTATTTGCTCCGTTTGGTGATGCCTCTGGGGCACTCTTTGTTTTCCACAATTTTCGGAATCCCTTCCGACCAACTCCCTTGTGCGCGTAGCCCGCGAACGGGCCGCCTCACGATCGGTGCTAGAAAATCTCCAGTGGGTAATCGGTGATTAACCGAAAGTCGTCGAGGTCGCCTGAGCCCTGCTCGGCATCGGCGCGATGCCAGGCCTGGCGCAGACGCACGCTCAGCCCCTTGGCCGGGCCGGTGCTCAGCACGTAGCGAAGCTCCACATTGGTTTCCTGGTGCGAGCCGTCTTCGCCGTAGCGACCGGCGTACGGACTGCCTTGCGCAATCGCGCGGCCATCGATCTGGTCGCCCTTGACGTAGCGCACCATCATCGAGGCGCCAGGCAAGCCCCAGCCGGCGAACGCGTAGTCATAGCGCACCTGCCAGGAGCGCTCGTGTGGCCCGTTGAAGTCGGAAAACTGGGCCGAATTCGGTAGCCAGATCGAGGCGCCCTGGTCGTTACCGTTACGCCCGTTGCGGTCGTTGTCGCCCACCCCCAGGTAATCGAAGGGCGTGTCGCCGCGGACCTTCTGTAGCCCGAGCAGGAAACGGTGATTGCCCTGGCGCAGGTAGCTCGAGGCACCCAGGGTCAGGTTGTCGATCTCGCCGGCGCGTGCAGCGCCGGTCTCGCTGGTGCGGTACAGCGTCAGGTTAAGCCCCGCTTCGCGCGCCTCGCCGAGCGGGAAGCGCGAGTCGAGGTTGGCGTAGCCCTGGTACCAGAGGTCCTCGAATTTCGAGCCGTAGAGCGCCAGGGAATGTCCCGGCGCCCACTGCCAGGTGCCACCTACATAGCTCGCACGCGGCGTGGTGACTTCGGCCATGACCGCCCAGAGGTCACCGTCGGCGTTGGTGGTCACCGGGCTGGTGGCCGAGGTGAAATGGCCAGCCTGCAGGTCCAGATCGTCACGCTCGCGGCTGCGCAAGGACAGACCGGTGGCGGTCTGCGGCACGATGCGAAAGTGACTGACGCCGAACACCGGGGTATCCGGGCGTTGCTCGCCAATCTTGAGCTCGGTCTTCGACATCCGCAGCTTGAGTGCCGCACCGCCCTTGGCGTACTCGTCGGCAGGCTCGCCACTATCGTGCACCGGCAGGTTGCGGGTGCCGGTTTTACCTGCCGAGGCGTCCAGTTTCAGCCCTTGATAGACGAATGCATCCAGGCCGAGCCCCAGGGTGCCGGGCGTGAAGCCGGAGGCAAAATCCAGGTTGATGCCCTGGGTCCAGTCGCGCTGGTCGGGACGACCCTCTTCTTTACTGCGATTGAAGTACGAGTTGCGTAGTAACAGCCTGAGATGGCTGTCCTCGACAACACGGCTCCAGCCTTCGGCAGACACTGCTGCCGCAAAGGCCGGCAGGGCCAGCAGGCAAGGACTCAGGAGCAGGGTTGATCGGAACACGCGCATAACATCCTCGTACGACTGAGTGCTCAAAAGGAGCGGGCAAGCCGAACCCGTCAGGCGCCGCAGCGCCCGGGATCTTGTTCTTCAGGGAATGGGCGGCCCGATCGCCAGACCGGGCCGTTGGGCTCAGCGCCGGATCGGCAGCGGGCTGGGCGCCTCACCGTCGACAGCACGGGACTTGCGATAACGCAGCGCGTAGATCAGCCCCATCAGCAGCAGGAAGGGCACCCCGCAGACCAGCGTCAAGGCGAACTCCTCGGTGAACAGCGTGGTCAGCATCACCGCCAGCATCAGCAGCAGTCCGGCCAGGCTGGTCCAGGGGTAGCCCCACAAGCGGAACTCCAGGGACTTGGCGTCGTGGCAGCGGCGAAAGAACAGATGGGTGAGGAAAATCCCGGCCCATGTGAACATCGCTCCGAACATGGCGATCGACATCATCAGGGTGAACGCGTCTTTCGGGTAGGCGAGGTACAGCAGGCATCCCAGACCGATCCCCACCGACGACAGCAACAGGGCCGGCAGCGGCACGCCACGACGGCTCACCCGGCCGAACAGCGCCGGTGCCTGACCGGCACGCGCCAGGCTGAACATCAACCGCGAAGTGATGTACAGCTGGCTGTTCATCGCCGACAGCGCAGCGATCAGGACCACCGCGTTGAACACCGCTCCGGCATAAGGTACGCCGGTCGCGTGCATGACCAAGACAAACGGGCTTTGGCCGCCGTTGTTCTGCCCCCAGGGCAGGATCGCCAGCACCAGCGCGAGGGTCAGCAGATAGAACACCACCAGGCGCACCATCGTGATTCGGAAGGCGCGGGTGACCGCACGTTTGGGGTCCTTGGCCTCGCCCGCCGCCACAGCGATCATCTCGATGCTGAGGTAGCTGAAGAACGCCACGATGACCGCTACCCAAGTGCCCCAGTAACCGTTGGGGAAAAAGCCGCGGTCGCTGGTGTAGTTGGCGAAGCCGATGCCCGAGTCCGCCGGCGCGCCATACACCACCCAGGCCCCGAGCAGGATGAAAGCGACGATGGCGCATAGCTTGAGCAACGAGAACAGGTACTCGATGGCGCCGAATACCTTGACGCTGAGCACGTTGGCCAGCACCAGCGCCGCCGAGAAGCTGAGCATCCAGTAACCGCCCGGCACGTCCGGGAACCAGTACTTCATGTACATGGCCGCCGCGGTGATCTCGGTGCCCACTGCGAAGACGATGGACGCCCAGTAGGCATAGCGGATCAGGAAACCAAACCAGGGCGCCACGTAGAACTCGGCGAAGGAGCCGAAGGAGCCCGAGGTCGGGTGGCGCACGGTCATTTCCGCCAGGCAGCCCATGAGCAACAGCGCGATCACCGCACCGACGGCGTAACTCAGCAGCACGCTGGGGCCAGCGAAACCGATGGCGAAGCCGCTGCCGAGGAACAGCCCGGTACCGATTGCACCGCCGATGGCGATCATCGACAGCTGGCCGCTGCTCAGGCTTTGTTTCAGGCCCTGCTCGCGCTGGACCAGGTTATCGAAAGAGCTTGTTATTTTTGTCATGTTCGAGTGCTCAGGTCTGGTCAAGAAGGGATCAGGTCACCGATTTCCTGGCGATGAACTCCGGAGCGTTCCATTCGCCGCTTTCGAGAACCGAGCGCAGCGCCTGGACGCTGTCCCAGACGTTCACGTAGCTGTTGTAGAGCGGGGCGAAGCCAAAGCGCAGGATGTCCGGGGCGCGGAAGTCGCCGATCACCCCACGGGCAATCACTGCCTGCATCACCGGATAGGCATTGGCATGCGCCAACGACACCTGACTGCCGCGCTCGGCGGCATCGCGCGGGGAGCGCAGCTCCACGCCCAGGCCGACCAGTTGCTCGTCGCAGAGCTTGATGAACAAATCGCACAGCGCCACGCTTTTGTTGCGCAGCACCTGCATGTCGACGCCGTCGAACATCTCCAGCGCCGATTCCAGGGCGAGGATGCCCAGTTGCGGCGCAGTGCCCACCAGCATGCGGTCGATGGTCGGATGTGCTTCGTAGTCGTGGGTAAAATCGAAGGGTTTGGCATGCCCGTGCCAGCCGGTCAGCGGCTGACGCACATGGGGGATGTGGCGTTCGGCGACATACACGAAGGCCGGCGCGCCGGGACCACCGTTCAGGTATTTGTAGCCGCAACCGACGGCGAAGTCGGCCTGCACACCGTTCAGATCGATCGGCATGGCACCGGCGGAATGACACAGGTCCCAGACTACCAGGGCGCCTACTTCGTGGGCACGGGCAGTGATCGCAGCCATGTCGTAGCGGCGCCCGGACTTGTAGTTCACATGGGTCAGGGAGAGGATCGCGACCTCTTCGTTGAGCGCCGCCAGCACATCATCAGGCTCAACGCAGCGCAGCTCGCAACCGGTCAACTCGGCGACACCGGAGGCGACATAGACATCGGTAGGAAAGTTGCCCCGCTCGCCGAGGATTACCTTGCGCTCCGGCCGCATGCGGGTAGCCGCCACCAGCACCTTGAACAGGTTTATGGAAGTGGAATCGGCGACTATGACCTCGTTGGCCTGCGCACCGACCAGCCGGGCAATCTTGCCACCGGTGCGCTGTGGCGCCGGATACCAGTCGGCATCGTTCCAGGAACGGATCAGACCCTTCGCCCACTCCTGTTTGAGCACCTGCTCAATGCGCGCCGGCACATGGGCTGGCATCGCCCCCAGGGAGTTTCCATCGAGATAGATCTCATCGGCCGAAAGGTCAAAACGGGCACGCGATGCACCAAGCGGATCATCATGATCGAGACGTTCGAAATGCTCTCGGGTGAGCGGTGCGGACAAGGTCATTGTGGGCCTCTTGTATTTATTTTTCTGGAAAGGGGCGGCGCTCGCGAGCTGGCGAAACGAAGGCCGGGCAAGCGCTCACAGCCAGTACCGTTCGTCGCCCCTAAGTGCGTGGCGACGATACTACTCCCGCCTTGGAATTACTTAAAAATAGAAAGAAGGCGCGCGACTATTACACTCGGTAATACATGGGTCTGTGTTCATCCTGCTCACAGCCACAGGGAACAGACCGGTGCGCCTGTGCACCGAAGAAACCGCTGCCTGCTCCGCTCGCCATCCGTTCAACTCGTCGGTCCACAAATTCCCTGTCATGAAGTGAAAAATCGCTGACGTGCGATGCGAAGTTGCCGTTGCCACTGCTGCCCTAGAGTCGGGGCACAACAATACCGCGCCCGGAAACACGAGAGCCGTCATGAGCAGATCCACCCGCACCAGCGAGACCGCAACTTCCACCCAGCGCCCTTCGGCGACCGTCCGAAAACGTCGCGCTCGCAAGAGTGACAATCTTCCGGACGATACCCAGCAACAGGAGCTGATCGGCACCGCTGCCAACCAGACGCTGGCGGGCAATCCGCTGGTCAGCGTGCGTGCGGCGGACCTCGCCAGCTCGGCCGGTTACCTGCTCAAGGCCGTGGGCAAATCGCCGCTCAAAGCGGGTGCTCATCTGGGTGGCTACCTGAAGGCCCTGCGCGGCATCGTCGGCGGTAACTCCAGCATCGCCCCGGACCCAAAGGACAAGCGCTTCGCCGATCCGGCCTGGCAATCCAACGCCTTCCTGCGCGCGCTGCTGCAGAGCTACCTGGCCGGGCAAAGTGAACTGACCCGCTTCATCGATTCCACCGACCTTGCCCCGATGGAAAAGAGCCGCGCCCGCTTCGTGGCGGCATTGCTGGCCGATGCCCTGGCACCGAGCAACTCGCCGCTGACCAACCCGGCGGCGCTGCGCAAGCTGGTGGACACCGGTGGAATGAGCCTGGCCAGGGGCGCCCGTCAATTCGGCCAGGACATGCTGCACAACCGCGGGCTGCCGCGGCAGGTCGACAGCACGCCGTTCAAGGTGGGCGAAAACATCGCCACGGCCAAGGGCGACGTGGTGTTTCGCAACGAGATGTTCGAGCTGTTGCAGTTCGCGCCCACCACCGCCAATGTCTATGCCCGCCCCTTGGTGATGTCGCCACCGCAGATCAACAAGTACTACGCCATCGACCTCGCACCGGAAAAGAGCCTGATCAAGTGGATTCAGGACAGCGGCGTGAACCTCTTCGTCATCAGCTGGCGTAACCCCACCCGCGAGCACCGCGACTGGGGCTTGTCCGAATACGCGCTGTGCCTCGACCAGGCCGTGGACGTGGCATGCAAGATCACCGGCAGCCCGGATGTGAACATGTGGGGTTCCTGCTCCGGGGGTATCACCCTGGCCGCCTACCTGGGCTGGCTGGCAGCCCGTGGCGAAGGCCACAAGGTAGCCAACACCAGCTGGGCCGTGTGCGTGCTCGATATGCCCTCGGCACTGGACGACACCACCCTGGGGCTGTTCACCACCCCGTCCGCCCTGCGCGCAGCCAAGGCCAGTTCCCGGCGCAAGGGGGTGCTGAGCGGCCAGGGCATGGCCAGCATGTTCGCCTGGATGCGGCCCAACGACCTGATCTGGAACTACTGGGTCAACAACTACCTGCTGGGCAACAAGCCGCCTGCCTTCGACATCCTGGCCTGGAACAACGACACCACGCGCCTGCCCGCCCAGTTGCACGCGGACTACCTCGACCTGATCCAGCAGAACCCCTACAGCAACCCGGGCACCCTGGAGATTGCCGGCGAGTCCATCGACATGACCCAGGTAAAGGTCGGTGCCTATGTGGTTGGCGGCACCACCGACCATATCACCCCTTGGCAGGGCTGCTACGGCACTGCCCGGCTGTTTGGCGAAGACACCACCTACGTGCTGTCAAACGCCGGCCACCTGCAGAGCCTGGTCAACCCGCCGGGCAACCCCAAGTCGTTCTACTACGCCGCACCGGCCGCCGCCGAGACCCCGGAAGCCTGGCTTGAGAACGCTGGGGAACGCCAGCAAGGCAGCTGGTGGCTGCATTGGCGCGAATGGATCGGCGAGCGCTCGGGCGACCGCCAGCCAGCGCCGAAGAAGCTCGGCTCACGCAAGTACCCGCCCCTGTGCCCGGCACCGGGTACCTATGTCATGGAGCGTTGAGGGCCGCTGCTCAAGCGTGCCCCACGCTACCCGTGGAGCACGCCGCCCTGCCGTTAGACAGTGAGCCGAATAGAAAGCACAATCGGCTCAACTGGTGAGCCGAATAGCGAGGCTAATCGGCTCAATCAACCGCAGAACGCGATGCATACGCTGCCTTGGGCAGCGTTCGCCTGAGACCTTCCATGCCCGAAACCCGCCCCGCCGCCCTCGACGAAATCGACCGCCAACTGATCGCGCTGCTGCAGATCAACGCCCGCGAAAGCGTCGCCATGCTCGCGCGACAGCTGGGCATTGCCCGCACCACGGTGACCTCACGCCTGGCACGCCTGGAGAAGACCAAGGTCATCAGCGGCTACGGTGTACGCCTGGGTCAACGCGTGATTGATGGTGGCCTGCAAGCCTATGTGGGCATAACCGTACAACCACGCTCAGGCAAGGACGTTGTGCGCCGCCTCAGTGCGATGGGACAGATCCAGCAGTTGTGTGCAGTGAGCGGTGAGTTCGACTACGTGGCATGGCTGCGCAGCGACTCGCCGGAACAGCTGGACCAGTTGCTCGATCAGATCGGCAGCGTCGACGGTGTCGAGAAAACCACCACATCGATCATCCTCAGCAGCAAGGTCGATCGCGGCCAGCCGGTTTGATCGACCACCTCGGTCAACATGCATCGCAATCTCGTCATAACGACCAAAAACACCACAAAACGACGACACTCTGCATCTTAATTACGTAACTACCAGCCACTAAACTGACCGCCAGCGCTTTCCTATACTCAAGCTTCGCATCCTGCGCAGCCCTGGCAAGGTCACCTATGAACAAGAACAACCGCCACCCCGCCGACGACAAAAAGCCCATCACTATTTTCGGCCCGGACTTCCCGTTTGCCTTTGACGACTGGATCGAGCATCCCGCCGGCCTGGGCAGCATTCCGGCCGAACGCCAGGGTGAGGAAGTGGCGATTGTCGGGGCCGGCATTGCCGGCCTGGTGGCCGCTTACGAGTTGATGAAACTGGGCCTCAAGCCTGTGGTGTACGAGGCCTCGAAAATGGGCGGGCGCCTGCGCTCACAAGCATTCGAAGGCACAGACGGGATCATTGCCGAACTGGGCGGCATGCGCTTTCCCGTGTCCTCCACTGCCTTCTACCACTACGTGGACAAACTGGGCCTGCAGACCAAGCCCTTCCCCAACCCGCTGACGCCCGCCTCGGGCAGCACCGTGATTGATCTGGAAGGCCAGACCCACTACGCCGAGAAGCTGTCGGACCTGCCCCAGCTGTTTCAGGAAGTGGCCGATGCCTGGGCCGATGCGCTGGAAGATGGCGCCCGTTTTGGCGACATTCAACAAGCCATCCGTGACCGTGATGTGCCACGCCTCAAGGAACTGTGGAACACCTTGGTGCCGCTGTGGGACGACCGCACCTTCTATGACTTCGTCGCCACCTCAAAGGCCTTTGCCAAGCTCAGTTTCCTGCACCGTGAAGTGTTCGGCCAGGTCGGTTTCGGCACCGGTGGCTGGGACTCCGATTTCCCCAATTCGATGCTGGAAATCTTCCGTGTGGTGATGACCAACTGCGATGACCACCAGCACCTGGTGGTTGGCGGTGTGGAGCAGGTGCCCCTGGGTATCTGGCGCCACGTACCGGAGCGCTGCGCGCACTGGCCGGCCGGTACCAGCCTGAGTTCATTGCACCGTGGTGCGCCGCGTCCGGGCGTAAAGAGCATTGCCCGCGATGCCGACGGGCGCCTGGCCGTTACCGACAACTGGGGTGACACCCGGCATTACGCCGCCGTGCTGACCACCTGCCAAAGCTGGCTGCTGACCACCCAGATCGAGTGCGAAGAGTCACTGTTCTCGCAGAAGATGTGGATGGCGCTGGACCGCACCCGCTACATGCAGTCGTCGAAAACCTTCGTCATGGTCGACCGCCCGTTCTGGAAGGACAAAGACCCGGAAACCGGACGCGACCTGATGAGCATGACCCTCACCGACCGGCTGACCCGGGGCACTTACCTGTTCGACAATGGCGATGACAAACCGGGGGTGATCTGCCTGTCCTACTCGTGGATGAGCGATGCCTTGAAGATGCTCCCGCACCCGGTGGAAAAGCGCGTGAAACTGGCCCTCGATGCGCTGAAAAAGATCTACCCGAAAGTCGACATCGCCGGGCACATCATCGGTGACCCGATCACCGTATCCTGGGAAGCCGACCCGCATTTCCTCGGTGCCTTCAAGGGTGCCCTGCCCGGCCACTACCGCTACAACCAGCGTATGTATGCGCACTTCATGCAGCAGGACATGCCTGCCGAACAGCGCGGCATGTTCATTGCCGGTGATGATGTGTCGTGGACGCCGGCCTGGGTGGAAGGTGCGGTACAAACCTCGCTCAATGCGGTGTGGGGTATCATGACCCACTTCGGCGGGCATACCCACCCAGACAACCCAGGCCCAGGTGACGTGTTCAACGAGATCGGACCGATCGCCCTGGCCGATTGAGCGGAGTACCTCCCATGCGCATCGCGTTGTATCAAGATGCACCGCAACCACTGGATGTGCCCGGCAACCTCGAGCGCCTGCACCAGCAGGCGCAACTGGCGGCCGCACGCGGTGTTGAGTTGCTGGTCTGCCCGGAGATGTTCCTGACCGGGTACAACATTGGCAGTGAAGCCGTGGCACGACTGGCAGAGGCCGAAGACGGTCCTTCGGCCATGGCCGTGGTCGAGATTGCACAGAGCAACCGCATTGCCATTGCCTACGGCTATCCCGAGCTGGCTGAGGACGGCCGTATCTACAATGCGGTGCAGTTGATCGACGCGCATGGCAGCAGCCTGTGCAACTACCGCAAGACGCACCTGTTCGGTGGCCTCGACCGGGCGATGTTCAGCCCAGGGCCCGACCATTTCCCGGTAGTGGAGCTGAACGGCTGGCGCCTTGGCCTGCTGATCTGCTACGACATCGAGTTCCCGGAAAACGCCCGCCGCCTGGCCCTGGCCGGCGCCGAACTGATCCTGGTGCCGACGGCCAACATGGTGCCCTACGACTTCGTTGCCCAGGTGACCGTGCGGGCCCGCGCCTACGAGAACCAGTGCTACCTGGTCTACGCCAACTACTGCGGCGCCGAAGACGAGATCCACTACTGCGGGCAAAGCAGCATCGTCGGCCCGGATGGCAGCATTCTCGCCATGGCAGGCCGCGACCCGCTGCTGCTGCAGGCCGACCTGCAATTGCAACGGGTGCACGAAGGACGGGCCAGCACGCCCTACCTTCACGACCTGCGTCCGGAGCTGTATGGCGATCCGCGCGAACGTGAATAATCCGCTAGCATGACGGTTCGCGCTGCATCGGAACCGTCATGCCCAGCACTGTGCAACACCTCACACTCGACAATGGCCTCAAGGTCATCCTGCGCCACGCTCCGCAGCTCAAGCGCTGTGCTGCGGCAGTGCGGGTCATGGCCGGCAGTCATGATGCCCCCCGACGCTATGCGGGGCTGGCGCACTTTCTCGAGCACCTGCTGTTTCTCGGGACTGAGCGCTTTGGTCTCGACGATGGCCTGATGCGTTATGTGCAGCGCCATGGCGGCCAGGTCAACGCCAGTACCCGCGAACGCACCACCGACTATTTTTTTGAAGTGCCACAAGGAGCATTTGCCGGTGGCCTGGAACGCCTGTGTGACATGCTTGCCCTACCGCTGTTCGAGCAAGCACGTCAGGTGCGCGAACGCGATGTCATCCACGCCGAGTTCATCGCCTGGTCACGCAACCCGCAGGCCCAGGCGCAATTCGCACTGCTGCAGCAAGTCTCGCGGCAGCATCCGCTGAGCGGCTTCCACGCCGGTAATCGCTACAGCCTGCCCGTGCACAGCAGTGACTTCCAACGCGCCTTGCAAGGTTTTCACCAGCGCTTTTACCAGGCCGGGCAGATGACCCTGAGCCTGAGCGGGCCGCAACCGCTCGAACAGCTTCAAGCACTGGCAAGTCGGGCAGCAGCGGCCATTGCCTCGGGCGTAAAGGTCGAACAGGCTGAGCCGCCCGCACTGACCAACGCCCCGCTGAAAGCAGCGCTGAACGGCCTGCAACTGGATCTGCTACACGCAATTGAGCAGCAGCCCGAGGGCCTCGACCAGGCGCTTGAATACCTGATCACCTGGCTGACCGACCCACGTCCCGGCGGAGCGCTGGCCGCACTGCGACAGCGCGATTGGCTGCAGTCACTCGAGAGCACTGCACTTTACAGCTTCGCAGGCCAAGCCTTGCTGCACACGCGCCTGAAGCTAAGCGAGGGCGCCCGGCACGACCAGGTCGAGGCGCTGCTGCATGACTGGATGCGGTTCTTGCGCGACACCGACCGAAACACACTGAATCAGGAATTTGCTCGCCTTCAGCAGCGCCGCGAGCAGGTCGCATGCGCCCTGGAACTCGCCTGCCGGGACAGTGCTGGCAAACCCTTCCAGGCCCTGGATGCCAAGGCCGAACGTGCACTGGTTGCGCTACTCGACAGCCTGCTGCAAGGGTGCACACCTTCGCCTGCCGAGCCCTGGCATCTGCCGATCCCGGAACCCTTGCTGGAACAGCACCTTGCCGACGCTTCGCCTTGCCCTGCACCCGACGGTGTACAGGTGAGCCCGCTGCTGCCGCACGAACGTCAGCACGGTGGTGTTTACCTGCGCTGGCACCTGGCAGCTGCAGCACACGAACCACTCGGGCAGGTGCTTGAGCGCGCCTTGCAACCGCTGCGCGAACGCGCGATTCGCGCGGGCGTTACCCTGCAGTTCGACACCAGCGGCCAGTTCTGGCAATTGCGCTGTGCCGGCGCGCCCGAAGCGGTGGTCAGGGTGACCGAGGAAGCCTTGGCGCTTCTGCACATGCCCGACGACAGCGGCTGGATGACAGGGCCTGCCCGCGATCCTGAAACCATGCCCATCCGCGCATTGCTGCGGCAACTTCCCGAGCAACTTGCCGGGCAACAGACTGGGCCGTTACCCACCGGCACGGCGACCCCGCAAGACCTGCAGGCCGTGTGGCGCCAGGCCCGCTGGCAGGCGCTCACCACCGGCTTTTCCCAACCCGTACAGCATGCACTCAACCGTGCCCTGCAGCATGTGCCCGGCCGCGCCGGCGCTCATCCATTGGCCGCGCTGGCGCCGGTCCGACGCTGGCAGATGCTGCCACCTCCATCCAGCGAGCAGGCACTGCTGCTGTTCTGTCCGGTTCCAGCCACCAGCGAAGCCTGCGCCCGCTTGTTGGCGCAACACATTCAGGGGCCGTTCTATCAGCGCCTGCGTGTTGAGCTGCAACTGGGTTATGCGGTGTTCAGTGCCTTTCGCCAGTTGCAAGGCTACAGCGGCCTGTTGTTTGGCATTCAGTCGCCAAGCGCCAGTCACGCGCAGATCATCACCCACATCCATGAACTGTTTGCCACGCTGCCGTCCACCGTGAGCTGTAGCGATGAAGCCCGCCAGGCCCTGGCCGAACAGATGAGCGAAGCGGCGATGAACAATGACGACGTCGCCGAATGGGCGTGGCAGGCCCAGCTGGCGGGCCGACCGCAAGCACGTTTAGAGCACTTGCAGGCCGCCATTCTCGCGGTTGACGAGGCACAGTTGCGCCAATGTGCCGATGCTATGCTTCAGGCGAAACAGGGCTGGTTTTGCCTGGCCAATGGCCCCGCCCCGCAAGCCGGCGGATGGACCATCGCGTAATTGTTACCGAACATGTAACAACGTTTATCTAAGATTTAACCATTCAGTACGTAGTTTTTAGTAAGATAGCGCAATCTCGACGATTGGAACCCTTCAGCATGAGGGTGGACTAATTGAATAGCTTTCCCACCACAGACCTATCCGGAAGGAGCAATCCCATGTGGACCAAACCTGCATACACTGACCTGCGTATCGGCTTTGAAGTGACCATGTATTTCGCAAGCCGCTGAGTTTGCTTGCAGTACAACGCCTCGGTCAGCCGGGGCGTTTTTATTTCAGGACCCGGCAGGAGTGGCCATGTACATCCAGATTCTAGGTTCAGCCGCCGGCGGCGGATTCCCGCAGTGGAACTGCAACTGCGAGAACTGCAAAGGCTTTCGCGACGGCACCTTGCGCGCCAGCGCGCGCACCCAATCGTCGATTGCCCTGTCGGATGACGGTGTCCACTGGGTGCTGTGCAACGCCTCGCCGGACATCCGCGCACAACTGCAAGCGTTCGCGCCCATGCAGCCGGCACGCGCCCTGCGCGACACCGGGATCAGTGCCATCGTCCTGCTCGACAGCCAGATCGATCACACCACCGGCCTGCTGAGCCTGCGTGAAGGCTGCCCGCACCAGGTCTGGTGCACCGAGATGGTCCACCAGGACCTGAGCACCGGTTTCCCGCTGTTCACCATGCTCAGCCACTGGAATGGCGGCCTGCAGTGGAACCGCATTGAACTGGAAGGCAGCTTCGTCATCGAAGCATGCCCAAACCTGCGCTTTACCCCCTTCCCGTTGCGCAGCGCTGCCCCGCCCTACTCGCCGCACCGCTTCGACCCACACCCGGGCGACAACCTCGGGCTGATGGTTGAGGACCTGCGCACGGGCGGCAAACTGTTCTACGCCCCGGGCCTGGGCCAGGTCGATGCCAAGCTGCTGCAGATGATGCATGAAGCCGATTGCCTGCTGGTCGACGGCACGCTCTGGGAGGATGATGAAATGCAACGCCGTGGTGTCGGCACGCGCACCGGCCGCGAAATGGGCCACCTGGCACAGAACGGCCCGGGCGGCATGCTGGAAGTGCTCGAAGGCTTCCCGGCGCAACGCAAGGTGCTTATCCACATCAACAACACCAACCCGATTCTCGATGAAGATTCGGCCGAGCGCGCCGAACTGGATCGCCGTGGCGTCGAAGTGGCCTTCGACGGCATGAGCATCACCCTCTAGCAGGAGCCTACATGAGCGACGCCAAAGCGCTGTCCCCCGCTGAATTCGAACAGGCCCTGCGCGCCAAGGGTGCCTACTACCACATCCATCACCCGTACCACGTGGCGATGTATGAAGGCCGGGCAACCCGCGAGCAGATCCAGGGCTGGGTGGCCAACCGGTTCTACTATCAGGTGAACATTCCGCTCAAGGACGCCGCGATCCTGGCCAACTGCCCGGACCGCGAAATTCGCCGCGAATGGATCCAGCGCCTGCTCGACCACGACGGCGCGCCCGGTGAAGACGGCGGCATCGAGGCCTGGCTGCGCCTGGGCCAGGCGGTGGGCCTGGACCCCGAGCAACTGCGCTCGCAGGAGCTGGTGCTACCCGGCGTACGCTTTGCCGTGGATGCCTACGTCAACTTCGCCCGCCGCGCCAGCTGGCAGGAAGCCGCCAGCAGTTCCTTGACCGAACTGTTCGCCCCGCAGATCCACCAGTCGCGCCTGGACAGCTGGCCGCAGCACTACCCGTGGATCGACCCCGCCGGCTATGAATACTTCCGCACGCGCCTGGGCCAGGCTCGCCGCGATGTCGAGCACGGGCTGGCAATCACCCTGCAGCACTACACTACAGTAGAGGGCCAGCAGCGCATGCTGGAGATCCTGCAGTTCAAGCTGGACATTCTCTGGAGCATGCTCGATGCCATGAGCATGGCGTATGAATTGAACCGTCCGCCTTATCACAGTGTCACCCGTGAACGGGTCTGGCACAAAGGAATCGCCCTATGAGTCTTGATCGCGCACTCACTCCGAAATGGCGACCCGGTTATCGCTTCCAGTACGAGCCGGCGCAAAAGGGGCATGTCCTGCTCTACCCCGAGGGCATGATCAAGCTCAATGAAAGCGCGGCGCTGATCGGCGGGCTGATCGACGGCCAGCGTGATGTGGCGGCGATCATTGCCGAGCTGGACAAGCAGTTCCCCGGTGTACCCGAGCTCGGTGACGACATCGAGCAATTCATGGAGGTCGCCCGTGCCGAACACTGGATCGTCCTTGCCTGAGCTGCCGGCAAAACCCGAAGTCGGCCTGCCGCTGTGGCTGCTCGCCGAGCTGACCTACCGCTGCCCGCTGCAATGCCCGTACTGCTCCAATCCGCTGGACTTCGCTGCCCAGGGCCAGGAACTGACGACCGAGCAGTGGTTCAAGGTCATGGCCGAGGCGCGGGAGATGGGCGCGGCGCAGCTGGGCTTTTCCGGGGGCGAACCACTGGTGCGCCAGGACCTTGCCGAACTGATCGGTGAAGGGCGGCGCCTGGGTTACTACACCAACCTGATCACCTCCGGCATCGGCCTCACCGAGCAAAAGATCGCCGCGTTCAAACAGGCCGGCCTCGACCATATCCAGATCAGCTTCCAGGCCAGTGACGAACAGGTGAACAACCTGCTGGCCGGCTCGAAGAAAGCCTTCGCGCAGAAGCTTGAAATGGCCAAGGCGGTCAAGGCACACGGCTACCCGATGGTGCTGAACTTCGTCACCCACCGGCACAACATCGACAAGATCGACCGCATCATCGAGCTGTGTATTGCCCTCGAGGCCGACTTCGTCGAGCTGGCCACCTGTCAGTTCTACGGCTGGGCCCACCTCAACCGGATCGGCCTGTTGCCAACCCGTGAGCAACTGGAACGCGCCGAGCGCATCACCAACGAATACCGCGAGCGGCTCAAGGCCGCCGGTAATCCGTGCAAATTGATCTTCGTCACCCCGGACTACTACGAAGAGCGCCCCAAGGCCTGCATGAACGGCTGGGGCAGCGTGTTCCTCACCGTGACCCCAGACGGTACCGCACTGCCTTGCCACGGTGCGCGCCAGTTGCCGGTGCAGTTCCCCAACGTGCGCGAGCACAGCATGCAGCACATCTGGTATGACTCGTTCGGCTTCAACCGCTTTCGCGGTTACGACTGGATGCCCGAGCCGTGCCGCTCCTGCGACGAAAAAGAAAAGGACTTCGGTGGCTGTCGCTGCCAGGCCTTCATGCTCACCGGCGACGCCAGCAAGGCCGACCCGGTGTGCGCCAAATCGGCGGACCACGGCATCATCCTCAAGGCCCGCGAAGAAGCCGAGCATGCCCACTCGAACATCGACCAGATGACCTTCCGCAATGAACGAAACTCCCGTGTCATCGCCCGTGGCTGAACGCTTTAGCGCCGAGCAGGCGGTCGCCGCCGGTACCGACTTCGCCGAGTTGCGGGTAGGTCCGCACGGCTTGTTCTGGAATGAGTTCCGGCCCAGTGATGGCGCCTGCCGGATCTGGCATTGGCGTAACCGTCAGGCGCATTGCCTGACGCCCGATGGCTTCAGCGTGCGCAGCCGGGTTTACGAATACGGCGGGGGCAGCTTTTGCCTGAGCGAAGACGGCCTGGTGTTCGTCAACGAGGCCGACCAGCAGCTCTATAGCCAGGACTTGAATGGCGGTGCACCGCAGGCACTTACCGAGGGCGAGCGCCGCTACGGCGATCTGCGCTGGGCAGCAGGCCAGGTACTGGCCGTGGAAGAAACCCACGCCGCCGAACAGGTTGAACACCGTCTGGTAATGGTGGCCGCGCATCAACGCCAGGTACTGGCCGAAGGCGCTGATTTTTATGCCGCGCCAACACTCAGCGCCGATGGCAGTCGCCTCGCCTGGATCGAGTGGAGTCGTCCGGAGCAGCCGTGGACGGCCACCCGCCTGTGTTGTCGCGAACGCCTGGAGGACGGTAGCTGGGGAATGCCACGCTGCATCGCGGGTGGCGAGGATCCCGCGCAATCGCTGCAACAGCCGCGCTTCGATGGACGTGGACGCTTGTACTGCCTGTCTGACCGGAATGGCTTCTGGCAACCCTGGGGTGAAACCGCGCAAGGCTGGAGTGCACTTCCCGCAGCAGATGCCGACCACGCTGCAGCGCCCTGGCAGCTGGGCGCCTGCACTTGGCTGCCACTGGGCGAGCATCACTACCTGGCGACCTGGTTTGAAGACGGTTTCAGCCGCTTGGGCCACTGTGATGCCGAGGGCTCGACGCACTTGGTCGCTCTCGATTACAGCCGCCTGCGCTGCCTGGACCTCGATCAGGACCATTACTACGCCATTGCCGCCTCGGCTACCCAACCGCCGGCCGTCATCGCCATCGACCGTAACGACCACCGGGTACAGGTCCTCGCCGGTGGCGTATCACCCTTGCCCGCAGAGCGCATCAGTCGCCCGCAATCGTTGCACTACCCCAGTGGCGGCGGCATCGCCCATGGATTCTTTTATCCGGCCATTGGCTCAGAGCCACAGCCGCCCCTGATTGTGTTTATCCATGGCGGGCCGACATCAGCGTGCTACCCCGCACTGGATCCGCGCATCCAGTACTGGACCCAGCGCGGCTTTGCCGTAGCCGACCTCAACTACCGGGGCAGCAGTGGCTATGGCCGGGCCTACCGCCAGGCCCTGCATCTGCGCTGGGGTGAGATCGATGTTGAAGATGCCTGCCAAGTGGTCGAGCACCTGGCTGCACGCCAGCTGATCGACCCGACCCGCGCCTTCATTCGCGGTGGCAGCGCCGGTGGCTACACCACGCTGTGCGCCCTGGCCTTTCACAATGTCTTTCGCGCGGGCGCCAGTCTCTATGGCGTCAGTGACCCGCAAGCACTGGCGCGGGCCACACACAAGTTCGAAGGCGATTACCTCGACTGGCTGATCGGCGACCCACTTGAAGACGTTGAGCGCTACCAGCAACGCACACCGTTACTGCATGCCGAGAACATCAAAGTGCCGGTGATCTTCTTCCAGGGCGAGCTGGATGCCGTGGTGGTGCCCGAGCAGACCCGCTCGATGCTTGCCGCGCTCAAGGCCAATGGCATCCAGGCACAAGGGCATTTCTACCCTTCAGAGCGCCACGGTTTTCGCACGGCGGCCAACCTGGCTCATGCGCTGGAAGAGGAATGCAAGTTTTATCGCCAGGTGCTGAAAGGCCGCTGACTGATGCACCCGATACCCTGTAGGCGCGTGGCTTGCCCGCGAAAAACGATGACGCGGTGAACCAGAGGCATCGCGGTGCCTGGTTCGCCGGCAAGCCTGGCGCCTACAGGCGGTGGAAATTCACCGCTTGGCGATGATGTACACCGCGTGCACGATGCCTGGAATGTACCCCAGTAACGTCAGCAGGATGTTGAGCCAGAAGGCGCCGCCGAAGCCAACCTGCAAGAACACGCCAAGCGGCGGCAGGAGAATGGCGATGATGATCCGAATGAAATCCATGTAGGGCAGCTCCGTTCAAAGGTGTACTAGAACAGACTGTAGTGCAGCCCCGGGGTTCAACCGTCAAAGCCCGGACAAAAAAACGCCCCGAGCCAAAAACTACAGGCCCAGGGCGATGCGCAGGAACGCGAGACGGTTCGTTTGATTCGTAAATTCGGGGCCGGTCAGGCCGTGGCTTCACGCCGTTGGTGTTGCTGCGCGGCATGCACACGGGCAAAGGCCCGGGCCAGACGCAGCAGCATTTCATCGATGTTGCCCTTGCTCACCGTCAAGGCCGGCGACAGGCGCAGGACATCCGCTTGCGGCGCGTTGAGCAGCAAGCCTTCCTGAAGCGCCGCCGCAACCAGCTCGGCAGCATTGTCTTCGCTCAGTTGCAACGCCCAGAGCAAGCCCTGGCCGCGCACTTCAGGCTGGCCATAGCGGCCGGCCAGGCGACTCAGGCCATCGCGCAAGTGCCGCCCGGAATCCTGCACGTGCTCGAAAAAGCCCGGCTCCAGCACGGTTTCCAGCACCGCCAAACCCGCGGCGCTCATCAGCGCATTGCCATGGTGACTGCCTTCAAGCTCACCGGCTTCGGCGCAACAGGCACTGCCACGGGCGAGCAAGGCGGCCAGCGGCACACCGCCGCCCAGGCCTTTGCCCAAGGTAATGATGTCGGCACGCACTCCGTAAGTCTGCTCCGCCAGCATGGCCCCACAGCGGCCTACGCCCGTCTGTACCTCATCGAAAATCAGCAGGATGCCCAGCTCGCGGCACAGGCGCTCCACGCCTTTGAGGTAGGCCGCTGTCGCGGGAATCACGCCTGCCTCACCCTGAATGGGCTCGAGCATGATCGCTACCGTGCGCGAATCCACCGCCGCGTGCAGTGCTTCGAGGTCGTTGAACGGCACTTTGCTGAAGCCCGGCAGGCCCGGCTCGCAGCGGTTGCAGGCTGACGGATCGGACGCCGACAAAGCACCCAGGCTACGCCCATGGCAACTCTGGCTGGCAGTGATGATGTGATAGGCGCCGTTGCGATGCAGTTGCCCCCACTTACGCGCCAGTTTGATTGCACCTTCGCAGGCCTCGGCACCGCTGTTGAGCAGGTAGGCCTGGTCGCTGCCGGTGCTTTTGCACAGCAGGTTGACCAGGTTCAGCAAGCCACGGTTATGAAAACCCGCGCCCGGGTTGATCAGCGCCTGGGCCTGGCTGCCCAAGGCTTTGACCAGCACGCTGGGGCTGTGCCCGAGGCTGTTGACCGCACAGCCCTGGGTGAAGTCCAGATAAGCGTGGCCTTCACTGTCCCACAGCCAGGATCCCTGGCCACGCACGAACACCTGGGGGGCCCGCTCTGTGGCAGGCATCAGGCAGTCACGGGACAAGCCTTCGCTAGCCGGGATAGCCACAGGCACGACTTTACGCTCAGGTTGAGCCGGCGTTGGGCGACGCAGATTGAACAAGTTCATGTATACAAACTCTTGCCTATGTAAACGCCACCCGGGGATACGGAATTCATCGCGCCTTATGGCTCTGTAAACCTTGCGAATACGGGATAGACTAGGGGTATTGCGGGCCTACGGCCATTTGGTTTTTCGAGCTTTTTTGATAAGTATTGCTTATGGATTTTCGCCAACTGCGTTATTTCGTCGCGGTCTACGAAGAAGGCCATGTCGGCCGGGCCGCCGAGCGCCTGTCGTTGTCGCAACCGGCACTGTCGCAACAGATCCGCCAGCTGGAACACAGCCTCGATGTGAGCCTGTTCGAACGGGGCAACAAGCGCCTGTTGCCGACCCTTGCCGCGCATACCCTGTACAACCACGCCCTGCCCTTGCTCGACGGCCTGCAGCGCGCCCGCGAGGCGCTGCGCAACTTCAAGGGCCAGTCACTGCGAACCCTGGCGATCGGCGTGCTGCAGACCGTACGCCCGAGCCTGGTGCCGCAACTGCTCGATCGCGTGCGCAAGGCCCAACCACACCTGGTGGTGCAGATCTATGAGCTGTCGGGGTTGGAAATCGAACGCCGCCTGCTCAACGGCAGCCTGGACATCGGCATCAGCTACCTGCCGCCCCGCCAGCCTGGCTTGCATGGCCTGATGCTGTACGAAGACGAACTGCAGCTTGTAATCCCCAACACGCACCCATTGCGGGAATTCAAGAAGGTTTCCCTCAAGCAGGCGGCGGAATTGCCCATGCTGCTACTCGGCGAAGAATTCCAGGTACGCCAGATCTGGCAGACGCAGCTGGCCAACCTCGGGCGTCGACCGCAGGTACAGGCAGAGATGAACAACATGGCCGGTATTCTCGACAGTCTCGGCCACACCTCGTTGGCCACAGTGCTGCCCGGGCGCGCCAAGGAAGTGGTCGAGGATGACCAGGAACTGTTGTGGAAGCCGCTCAGCGAGCCGCGGGTGCCGCTGAAGATAGGCCTGGTATTCCGTGACGCCCAACGTCAGCAAGCCTCGGTCGAGCTGCTGCGCACGTTGCTCGAAGAAGAAGCCGACCCCCGGCAGATCGGGGTGTCGCCGCTGGATGTGCTGGGCTGAGGTTGCCTGGCACTTTTCTGCAGGCAAAAGAAAACCCCGCCGAGGCGGGGCTTTGCAGACTGTTTCCCTGATATCCGTATCGACCCACCATCCTGGCAGGAATCCTTCGTGTCCCTGTTCTGTACTTCGCGCTTCCTGCGCTACGTCCATGTGAGAAGATTAGCTGTGGATCCAATCTTTCGATAGAGGCGAAAAGTCACCACGTCATGTAAGAGAATGCTTACACGACGTGATTTCTGTCAGAACTGAGCCGCATCCAGCAGGTACAGCGACTCGCTACCCGCTTTCACCGAGGCGCTGAGCGAATGGATTCGCGGCAGCAGGCGGGCGAAGTAGAAGCGAGCGGTGCCCAGCTTGCTGGCGTAGAAATCGTCTTCACCCTGCTTGGCCAGCGCCGTGCGAGCCATCAATGCCCACATGTAAGCATAGGCGGTGTAGCCGAATACCTGCAGGTACTCCACCGACGCCGCGCCGATTTCGTTCGGGTTGGTCTTGGCCCGGTCCAGAACCCAGGCCGACAGGTCGTCGAGGTTGTCCAGCGCCGCGTTCAGCGGTTTGACGAACTCGCCCAGCTCGTCACCGGCGGTGGCGGTGAAATGGCGAATCTCGTCGGCAAACAACTTGTACAGTGCGCCGCCACTGCCCACTACCTTGCGCCCCATCAGGTCCAGCGCCTGGATGCCGTTGGTGCCTTCGTAAATCTGGGTGATGCGCACATCACGCACCAGCTGCTCCTGGCCCCACTCACGAATGTAGCCATGGCCGCCAAACACTTGCTGGCCATGCACTGCCGATTCCAGACCGAGGTCGGTGAGGAAGGCCTTGGATACCGGGGTCAGCAAGGCAACCAGGTCTTCGGCGCGTTTGCGCGTGGTGGCATCTTCACTGAACTTGGCAGTGTCCAGCTGCATGGCGACGTAGGTGGAGAACGCGCGCCCGCCTTCGTTCAACGCCTTCATGGTCAGCAGCATGCGACGCACATCCGGGTGAACGATGATCGGGTCGGCGACCTTGTCCTTGGCTTGCGGACCGGTTGGCGCGCGGCTCTGCAGACGGTCACGGGCGTACTCGATGGCGTTCTGGTAAGACCGCTCTGCCGACGCCAGGCCCTGGATACCAACGCCCAGGCGCTCGTAGTTCATCATGGTGAACATTGCTGCCAGGCCTTTGTTGGGCTCGCCGACAATGTAACCCACCGCTTCGTCGAAGTTCATCACACAGGTGGCCGATGCCTGGATACCCATTTTGTGCTCGATCGAACCGCAGTTGACCGGGTTGCGTGCACCCAGGCTGCCATCGGCATTGACCATGAACTTGGGTACCAGGAACAGGGAAATGCCCTTTGGCCCCGCGGGTGCGTCCGGCAGCTTGGCCAGCACCAGGTGAATGATGTTTTCGGTCAGGTCGTGCTCACCGCCGGTGATGAAGATCTTCGTGCCACTGACTTTATAGCTGCCGTCGGCCTGCGGCTCGGACTTGGTGCGAATGATGCCAAGGTCGGTCCCTGCGTGCGGCTCGGTCAGGCACATCGAGCCTGCCCAGACACCGGCATACATGTTCGGCAGGTACTTTTCCTTGAGTTCGTCGCTGGCGTGGGCGTTGATCGACAGGCAAGCGCCGGCGGTCAGCATCGGGTACAGGCCAAACGCAAGGCTTGAGGAGTTGACCATTTCCTCGACCTGGGCCGAGATCACCTTGGGCATGCCCATGCCGCCGTAGGCCGGGTCACCGCCCACACCCACCCAGCCACCTTCGGCGTAGGTTTTGTAGGCGTCGATAAAGCCGGCCGGGGTGCGCACGTCGCCGTTGTCCCAGTGGCAGCCTTCTTCATCGCCGCTGCGGCTTAGCGGGGCGATGCTTTTGCCAGTGACCTTACCGGCCTCCTCCAGCACCGCCAGGGCGGTCTCTTCATCGACAGCGTCGGCAAGACCAGGCAATTGCGCCCAGAGCTTGGCAACTTCGAAGACTTCATTGAGGACGAAGCGCATATCGCGCAGGGGCGCTTTATAGTCAGCCATGGCAACCTCTCACACTTGAGTCGGGGGCGGCCCCACGGGGCCGTTTCACTGTTATGCAGGCAGTGTAACCGAACAACTTTTGCGAGACATAGGGTCATCTGGTGACCGGTTAGTCATCTTAAGTCACGCCATGCGCACAGCGCCGCGCTTGGCTTGAACACCATAGGCCATGACACAGTTGCGCCCTGCGCCCTTGGCACTATAGAGCGCCTGATCCGCAGACTTGAGCACTTCGTCGGGTGAACGGTGATCAACCAGACGCTCGCTGACGCCGATACTGATCGTTACCGAAACACTGGAAGCCGCCGAGGCGCCTCGCCGCTGGCGACCTTGCTGATCGTCCTGCGGGCGGTTGTCCTGGTTGCGCAGCTGGATGTTGTAGTTGGCGATCACTTCGCGCACCGCTTCCAGGTGGGGCATGCACTCTTCGATGCTCTTGCCGGCAAACACCAAGGCAAACTCTTCCCCGCCGTAGCGATAGGCCCGACCACCACCGGTCACCTTGGACAGCTTGCTGGCCACCAGGCGCAGTACCTGGTCACCGACATCGTGGCCATGGGTGTCGTTGAATTTCTTGAAGTGGTCAACGTCGGTCATGGCCAGCACATAGTTACGCCCCAGACGTTGCATGCGCTCGTTGAGCGCGCGGCGTCCCGGCAGGCCGGTGAGCTCGTCTCGGAAGGCCATCTGATAAGCCTCGTGGGATACCGCTGCGGCAATCATCAGCATCACCTGACTGCACATGATGTTCAGGGTGAAAGGCAAGATGAAGGTCTTGGGCAGCATCCAGAAAATCCCGATCAGGCCAATGACCTGTGCGGCATGCAACGGCCGCGGCTCGCGCAGGTACTGCACCACGAGCACGATGAAAGCCACGATGAACACCGGGTACGCCAGCTGGATCAGGCTCATCCACTGGCCATGCAGCGAAGGCCAGCGAATCTCCGCCAGCCAGGCCAGCAGCGCCTGCGGGAAGCTTTGCTCCAGGCCCAGGGCGACACTGCCGACAGCCAGCAACACGGCAAAGCGCGCAACCATGTCCTGAAACAGGTGAGTGCGCTCCTGCCAGGCCCCATACAGGGCGAACATCAGCGGCAACAACAGGCAGACCAGATGGAAGACCACCGCCGCATCCTCGCGGACCCGGCCATTGTCACGGTAGAAATCGGTCTGGGTGTCGAGCAGAAAGTAGGCGATGTACACCGTGACCATCAGAAACAGTTCGCGCTGACGGCGATAGACCGCGCAGTAGGCGCCGCCCAGCAACAGCACCAAGGTAGGCAAGACGTTGAACAGCGACGTGAAGAAGACGCTGAGGTCTCTTACATAGGCAGCCGCAAGCCCTGACACCAGCAAACAGGCTGATGGCAAAAAATGGCTCAGGCGTACAGCAGATAAACGAAACAAGGGTAATCTCCGACCCGGCAGATCAATAATGGCATTGTGCCCCTAATGTATCGGCAACGCACATGAATAGATGAATGCGCGGTCGGAAGAAATGGATGCAAAAAAAAAACGCCCGCCGGTCAGGGCGGGCGTTTTTCAGTCGCTGCGATCAATCAGTAGGAAAGACCGAAGTGCTCTTCGTTCATGTCCATCAGGTTGTTGGCGCCCGACAGCATGGTTGCAACGTGGGTACGGGTACGCGGCAGGATGCGCTGGAAGTAGAAGCGCGCGGTCTGCAGCTTGGCGGTGTAGAACGCCTCTTCGCTGGTACCGGCAGCCAGTTTCTCGGCAGCCAGGCGTGCCATGTCGGCCCAGAAGTAAGCCAGGCAGGCGTAACCGGAGTACATCAGGTAGTCCACCGAAGCGGCACCGACTTCTTCGCGGTCTTTCATCGCGGCCATACCGACCTTCATGGTCAGCTCGCCCCACTCTTTGTTCAACTGGGCCAGCGGTGCGACGAACTCGCTGATCGCTTCGTTGCCTTCGTTGCCCTGGCAGAACTTGTGCACGATCTTGGTGAAGCCCTTGAGTGCTTCGCCCTGGGTCATCAGCACTTTACGGCCGAGCAGGTCCAGCGCCTGGATACCGGTGGTGCCTTCGTACAGCATGGAGATACGGCTGTCGCGAACGTTCTGCTCCATGCCCCACTCGGCGATGAAGCCGTGGCCGCCATAGATCTGTACGCCGTGGTTGGCCGCTTCGAAGCCGACTTCGGTCATGAATGCCTTGGCGATCGGAGTCATGAACGCCAGCAGTGCATCGGCTTTCTTCTTCTCTTCTTCGTCCTGGCTGTACTTGACGATGTCGACCTGCTTGGCAGTGAAGTACACCATCGCACGGTTACCTTCGGCGAAGGCTTTCATGGTCAGCAGCATGCGACGTACATCAGGGTGAACGATGATCGGGTCGGCAGCTTTGTCTGGTGCTTTCGGGCCGGTCAGCGAGCGCATTTGCAGGCGGTCGCGAGCGTATTTCAGGCCACCCTGGAACGCCACTTCGGCGTGGGCCAGGCCTTGCAGCGCGGTACCCAGGCGAGCCGTGTTCATGAAGGTGAACATGCAGTTCAGGCCTTTGTTGGCCGGGCCGATCAGGTAGCCGGTAGCCGCGTCGAAGTTCATCACGCAGGTGGCGTTGCCGTGGATGCCCATCTTGTGTTCGATGGAACCACAGGACACAGCGTTGCGCTCACCGACAGTGCCTTCGGCGGTCGGCAGGAACTTCGGCACGATGAACAGCGAAATACCTTTGGTACCTGCCGGTGCATCGGGCAGGCGAGCCAGCACGATGTGGACGATGTTGCCGGCCATGTCGTGTTCACCGGCCGAGATGAAGATCTTGGTACCGGTCACTTTGTAGGAGCCATCGGCCTGAGGCTCGGCCTTGGTGCGCAGCATGCCCAGGTCGGTACCGCAGTGAGGTTCGGTCAGGCACATGGTGCCGGTCCACTCGCCGGAAACCAGCTTGGTCAGGTAGGTCTCCTGCTGCTCGGCAGTGCCGTGCTCGGAGATGGTGTTCATTGCGCCATGCGACAGGCCAGGGTACATGCCCCACGACCAGTTCGATTCGCCGACCATTTCGCTGATCGCCAGGCCCAGCGACTCCGGCAGGCCCTGACCGCCATGCTCGACGTCATGGGCCAGGCTCGGCCAGCCGCCTTCTACGAACTGGTTGTAAGCCTCTTTGAAGCCCGTTGGGGTTTTCACGCCCGACTCGCTCCAGGTGCAGCCTTCCAGGTCGCCCACACGGTTCAGCGGAGCCAGTACCTGTTCACAAAACTTGGCGCCCTCTTCGAGGATGGCGTTAACCATGTCTGGAGTGGCGTCCTGGCAAGCCGGCAGGCTCTGATAATGCGCTTCGTAACCCAGCAGCTCGTCACGAACGAAGCGAATATCACGCAAGGGGGCTTTGTATTCAGGCATAGCGATGAACCTCTGCTGATGAATCCTGGAGAGAGAAACCACGATCGACGACCGGTTGTTGTAGGCGCTCGATCAAACACTTGTTTGAAACATACGTTTACGCCGAAAACTTGTCAAGCATCAACCAGAGGGCAGTTCGGCCATGCAAGACTGCGCAGTTATTCCGGCAAAAACCGTCACGAACGCGCAGGCGAGCGCCTGCCAGCAAGGCCAAGGCGCTGATACTCAAAGATTAGTTGAAGACGCGCGGCAGGCGCGCAAGAAGGGTCAGGCGTAGGTGTCGATCAGGGTACCGAGCATTTCGTCCGATGCTTTGGCCACTTTGACGCCTAATTCGACCTGATGCTTACCGAGGGCCATTTCTACCGTGCTGGTGGGCAGGTCCATTTGCTGGCTGCGATCGACCGAACGCAGGCGCTCTGCCTGGTAGTCGCTGGACTGGCTGGTGGCAGCACGTTCAACGGTGCTGTTGGCGATCTGGCTGGCAGCCTGATCGACGCGGTTCTGCCCGGCCGTTATCGCGCCAAGCCCTGCGTAATACGCTGAGTTGCCCGAGATTTCCATGTCGAAACTCCATGCCGCTGAAGGCGAACAGCCCCTATTGAAGCAGACCTGTGGATAAAAGGCCCGTTGAAATCACTAATGGCATCTAGCCATGTAATAGAGTCAGGCTAGTCGCTAGTCCAGCAAGTCCAGTTGCAGGTACTCCGCAACGCGCTCGGCCGATGCCTGCTTGAGTTTCGGCACACGCCCAAGACACGGCGCCGGCAAGCGCTCGGCAAGCGTGGCAAGGTTCTCTTCCAGGCGCGACGTGCGCGGGTCGACGATGTTGGCTACCCATCCCGCCAGTTGCAGGCCGTCGCGGGCGATTGCCTCGGCACTGAGCAATGCATGGCTGATGCAGCCAAGACGCACCCCCACTACCAGGATCACCGGCAGTTTCAGGGCAATGGCCAGGTCCGAGAGGTTCGCCTGGTCCGACAACGGTACGCGCCAGCCGCCCGCGCCTTCTATCAGGGTAAAGTCCGCGCCCTGGGCGAGAATATCGCGCATCGGCGCCAACAGCCCCGGCACACTGAGCGCCACACCCGCCTCACGTGCCGCCAGATGCGGGGCAATGGCGGGCTCAAAGGCAAAGGGGTTGACCTGCTCGTAAGGCAAGGTGAGCGTACTTTGCGCCATCAGCGCCAGGGCATCGTCGTTGCGCAGCCCTTTGGCCGTCACCACACAACCGGAGGCCACAGGCTTGGCCCCCAGCGTGGTCAAACCCGCCAACTGCGCCGCGTGCAACAGGCCGGCGGCGACGGTGGTCTTGCCGACATCCGTGTCAGTGCCTGCGATGAAATAGGCCGGACTCATTTCACTCCCCTTCTACCAACGGTTTGTGCAGTACACCGTAGACCACTTGATAGGTCGCCGGCAGCCCCTGCGCCTGTCGAAACTGCTCATAGGCCTGCAACAGTCCCTGCATCCGCACCCTTCCGGTCAGCCCGGCCGGGCGCCCCGGATTGAGATTATGCGCCCCCAGGGCCTTGAGTTCGTGGGTCAGGCTGCGTACATCGGGGTAGTACAGCACATGCGGGCGTGCTTCCAGGGTCAGCACCTGCAAATCACTTTCACTGCACAGGCGCTGATAATCCTCAAGGCGGCGAAAGCGATTGACATGGACCAGGCCATCGACCGCCTGCCAGCTCTCGCGCAACTCGTGCAAAGTACCGGCACACAGGCTGGCAAAGGCCAGCACCCCGCCAGGTTGCAGGACGCGCTGCGCCTCATCGAGCACGGCGCGAAAATCGCCACACCATTGCACCGCCAGGCTGGTAAAGACCAGCTCGACGCTGGTGTCCTGCAGCGGCAATCGCTCGGCATCACCCGCCACATGGTAGTGCGCACCACCTTGTTCGCGTGCGTGCTGGAGCATGCCTTCGGCAATGTCCACGGCAATTCCGCCAGCCTGCGGAAACCGCTGGCGCAAGGCACGGCTGAAATGGCCGGTGCCACTGCCCAGGTCCAGCCAGCGTTGCGGTGCGACACTGGCTGGCAGTTGCTCGAGCAAGGCGTTGCCCACTGCGCGCTGCAGTTCGGCAACACTGTCGTAACTGGCGGCAGCACGCGAAAACGAGGCCGCGACCTGACGCTTGTCGGGCAAGGTGCCGGGCAAAACCGGTTGAGAAAGATCAGTCATCGCCACTCTCATGTACAAAGGCCTTTATGGCAGCCGCCAACTCATGAGGTGTCTCCATCACAAAACCATGAGCACTGTCTTCCAGCAGCCCGACCTCCACGTCGGGCAATTCTTCCAGCAACACCCCGGCGACTTCCGCCGGTACCAGCCCGTCACGGCCGGCAAACAGGTGCAGTTGCGGCCCGTCATAGGCTTGCAGGGCCGCCCGGGTATCGAGCTTGCCGAGTACTTCGAGCCCGGCCACCAGTTGCTCGGGGGCAGGCTCGGGCATCGCCGCACCCAGCAGGCGGGCCAGACTGCGCGACTCTTCAGCGCCCTGGCTGCACAGCGAAATGAAGCGCTTGAGGGTGACCTGGGTGTGATAGCGGCAGCCTTCGAGGAAGGTCTGAAAAGTGTCCGCCGGCATACCGTGAGGCCAGTCCGGGCGGTTGACGAAACTGAGGTTGCTGCCCAGCGTGATCAACCCACAGCAGTCGTCGCCACGACGGGCAGCCAGTTCGGCCGCGAGCATGCCGCCCAGTGACCAGCCACCAAGCCAGGCGTTACGCGGCAATTGCCGGTCGAGCGTGTCAAGCCAGTCTTGCGGATCATGCGACGCCAGCCCGGGCAGGTCGTGGATCTCGACCTGCAAGCCGGGGTCGATGGCGCGCAGCGCCGCCACCAGTGGCTGCAACGCCGAACGCCCCAGGCCCCAGCCCGGCAACAGTACAAGTCGGTTACGCATCAGCGGGCTCCAGTAGCGGATAACAATCGGCCAATGCTTCCAACAATAGCTGCACCTGCGCGGCACTGGGTGCCGCACTCAGGGTGACGCGCAGGCGGGCACTGCCTGCCGGTACCGTCGGTGGGCGAATCGCGGTCACCAGCAAGCCGCGCTCGCGCAGCATCTGCGACAAGCGCAGGGCGCGCGCGCTGTCCCCAATCAGGATCGGCTGGATCGCGGTGAAACTGTCCATCAACTGCAGGCCGATCTGCTCGGCACCGGGGCGAAACTGCTGGATCAGCGCCGCCAGGGGCTCACGCCGCCAGTGCTCGTGGCGCAACAGCTGCAGGCTGCGCAACGTGGCACAGGCCAGGGCAGGTGGCTGACTGGTGGTATAGATGTAGGGGCGAGCGAACTGGATCAGGCACTCGATCAGTTCTTCACTGCCGGCGACAAAGGCCCCGGCGGTGCCGCACGCCTTGCCCAGCGTGCCGATCAGTACCGGCACCTGCTCGGTGCTCAAACCGAAATGCTCGACAATCCCGCCACCGTTGTGCCCCAGCGTGCCAAAGCCATGCGCGTCATCGACCATCAGCCAGGCATCGCGGGACTTGGCCGTGGCGGCCAGGGCCGGCAGGTCGGCAATATCGCCATCCATGCTGAACACCCCGTCGGTGACCACCAAGGTGTTGCCCACGGCCTTCTCCAGGCGACTGGCGAGGCTGTTCGCATCATTGTGCAGATAGCGGTTGAAGCGCGCGCCACTGAGCAACCCGGCGTCGAGCAACGAGGCGTGGTTGAGACGGTCCTGCAGCACCGTATCGCCCTGCCCGACCAGCGCCGTCAAGGCGCCCAGGTTGGCCATGTAGCCGGTCGTGAACAGCAACGCACGCGGCCGCCCGGTCAGCTCGGCCAGGGCTTCTTCCACCTCGTGATGAGGCGTGCTGTGGCCAATCACCAGGTGCGAAGCGCCACCGCCAACCCCCCAGCGCTCGGCACCGGCGCGCCAGGCGGCAATCACTTCGGGGTGATTGGCCAGGCCCAGGTAATCATTGCTGCAGAAGGCCAGCAACGGCTGGCCATCGACCACCACTTGTGGGCCTTGCGGGGTTTGCAGCAGCGGGCGCTGACGGTACAGGTCAGCGGCGCGGCGTTGTTCCAGCCGCGCACGAAGATCAAAGGCCATGGCCGCCTCAGGCCGAGGCGGCGTTATAGAACAGCTCGCTGCTCTTCTGTTCCACCAGTGCCTGCTCGATGGCCGCCTGGTGAACTTCGTCGGCGTGCTCTTCACGCGCTTCTGGCTGAATGCCTAGGCGGGCGAACAGCTGCATGTCTTTGTCGGCCTGCGGGTTTGCGGTGGTCAGCAACTTCTCGCCGTAGAAAATCGAGTTGGCACCGGCAAAGAACGCCAGGGCCTGCATCTGCTCGTTCATCGCCTCACGACCGGCGGACAACCGCACGTGGGATTTGGGCATGAGGATCCGGGCGACCGCGAGCATGCGGATGAAATCGAACGGGTCGACTTCCTCGGCGTTTTCCAGCGGTGTACCGGCAACTTTCACCAGCATGTTGATCGGCACCGACTCCGGGTGCTCCGGCAGGTTGGCCAGCTGAATCAGCAGACCGGCGCGGTCGTCCAGCGACTCGCCCATGCCCAGGATGCCGCCCGAGCAGATCTTCATCCCGGCATCGCGGACGTAGGCCAGGGTCTGCAGGCGCTCGCTGTAAGTGCGGGTGGTGATGATGCTGCCGTAGAACTCCGGCGAGGTGTCGAGGTTGTGGTTGTAGTAATCCAGCCCGGCATCGGCCAGGGCCATGGTCTGTTCCTGGTCCAGCTTGCCCAGGGTCATGCAGGTTTCCAGGCCCATGGCCTTGACCCCTTTGACCATCTGCAGCACGTAAGGCATGTCTTTGGCCGAAGGATGCTTCCAGGCAGCGCCCATGCAGAAACGCGTCGAACCGATCGCCTTGGCCCGCGCCGCTTCTTCGAGGACCTTCTGTACTTCCATCAGCTTCTGCTTTTCCAGGCCGGTGTTGTAGTGACCGGACTGCGGACAATATTTGCAATCTTCCGGGCAGGCGCCGGTTTTGATCGACAGCAGGGTCGAGACCTGAACGCGGTTGGCGTCGAAATGCGCGCGGTGCACGGTTTGCGCCTGGAACAGCAAGTCATTGAACGGTTGCTGGAACAGTGCCTTGACCTCGGCCAGGGTCCAGTCGTGACGTGTTGTTGCAGTTGTGCTGGCGCTCATCGGCGGTTCCTTGTTTTAGGCTTTGTCTGGCGCCGGGACAGGAATGCCCGCCAGCGCATCACGGATAGCTCGCATAGTTAAGGAAGCCCGATGCGCTGTCAACCACCACTCAAAAGCATGGTTTACAACTGGCTAAATAATGACCATGCATGTTTGCTCTGTGATGAGAAAACCGAACAGCCTTATCCGCTGTGCGTGCCCTGCGAAACCGAACTGCCGTGGCTGCAGGACGGCTGTCAGGTCTGTGCCCTGCCGTTGCCGATGCAGGGCCTGACCTGTGCGCCGTGCCGTCGTCGCTCACCTGCCTTCTACTGCGTCGAAGCACCCTGGCAATACGGCTTTCCGCTGGACGCGCTGATCAGCCGGTTCAAGTACAACAGCCACTGGCCGCTCGGGCGTTTGCTGGCTACCTTGCTCGGGCGCTGGCTCAGCCACCGCTACGCCGACGGCTTGCCCCGGCCGACGCTGCTCCTGCCTGTGCCCCTGAGCCGCCGACGCTTGCGTCAGCGCGGTTACAACCAGGCGGCCATGCTCGCCGAGTGGCTCGCCGCGCAGATCGGCATCGCCTGCAACGACCAGGTCATCCAGCGTGTGCTCGACACGCCCGCACAACAGGGGCTCAGCGCCAAAGCGCGCAAACGCAACCTGCGCCAAGCGTTCTGCGTGGCCGATAGCGCCCCACTGCAAGGGCGCCATGTCGCGCTGGTCGATGACGTGCTGACTACCGGCGCCACCGCCCAGGCCCTGGCCAGCCAGCTGCTCGAGGCCGGGGCCCGACGGGTTGACGTCTACTGCCTGGCGCGTACCGCCAAGCCCGGCAGCGCTTGACTTGGCGCCGGGGTGCGGGCCCTTTCGTCGCAGATACTTTCTCAAGCCCGTGCCCGCACATGTCCTTGCCAGCCCTGCTCACCCAACACATTGTCCGCCGCCCCCAGCGCATTGCACTGCTGCAGCACATTGCCGAACAAGGCTCGATTACCCGTGCCGCGAAAAGCGCCGGCATGAGCTACAAGGCGGCCTGGGATGCGATTGACGAACTCAACAACCTGGCGGCCAGCCCGCTGGTGGAGCGCAGTGTCGGCGGTCGTGGTGGCGGCGGCGCCAAGCTGTCGCCGGAAGGCCAACGCGTACTGCGTCTGTATCAGCGCCTGCAAGCGCTGCAGGCACAGATTCTGGAAGCTGCCGAAGACGCCAGTGATCTCGACCTGCTCGGTCGCCTGATGCTGCGTACCAGTGCCCGCAACCAGTTGCACGGTGAAGTCAGCGCGATACAGCCTGAAGGGCATTACGACCGTATTCGCCTGGCACTGTCCGGCGACCTCAGCATCGATGCCCTGATCACCCGCGACAGTACCCAGCGCCTGGAGCTTACCCCGGGCACAACGGTGGTGGCCCTGATCAAGGCCGGGTGGGTGACCTTGCTCGGCCCGCAGGAGCTACCGCATGAAGGCTTCAATTGCCTGCAGGCCAAGGTCGAAGCGCTGCTCGACGAGCCGCTCGGCCCCACCGAAGTGCGCCTGACCCTGAGCAACGGGCAAACCCTGTGCACCTTCGCAGAGCCTGCCTGGCTCAGTGCCCAAGGCGTGATTGCGGGAAGTGCCCTACGCGTTCAATTCCAGCCGTCCTACGTACTTATCGGAACGCCTTTATAAAACGGACACAAAACCGTCATGGACGCTGACTAAGGTGACTGGCAAAACCGCAGGAAGCCTGTCATGCACCTATTAGAAGAACACCAGCAAACCGACCTGGAACACCTCGTCAACCTGAGTCGCCGTCGCTTTATCGGAGCGGGTGCCCTGTGCGGCGCCGCGCTGTTTCTCGGTGGCAACCTGCTCAGCCGCAGCGTCATGGCCGCTGGTGTCAGTGCCGCCAACAGCAGCCTGCTGGGCTTCACCAGCATCCCTGCGGCAACCGCCGACAGCATCAGCCTGCCACCGGGCTACAAAGCCTCGGTACTGATCAGCTGGGGCCAGCCGTTGCACAACAATGCGCCGGCGTTCGACGCCTCCGGCAACGGTAGCGCCCAGGCCCAGGAGCTGCAGTTCGGTGACAACAACGATGGCATGAGCCTGTTTCCCTTCCCGGATGATGACAACCGGGCGTTGATGGCCATCAACAACGAATACACCAACTACCGCTACCTGTATGCCCACGGTGGCCAGCCGACGTCGGCTGAAGAGGTGCACAAGGCCCAGGCCGCCGAAGGTGTTTCGGTCATTGAGGTCAAGCGCAACAACGGCCAGTGGCAGTTCGTCCAGGGCTCCCCCTACAACCGACGCGTCCATGGCAACACGCCGATCCGTGTAAGCGGCCCCGCAGCCGGCGACGCCCTGTTGAGGACGGCGGCCGACAACAGCGGGCGCAAGGTACTGGGCACATTCCAGAACTGCGCCAACGGCAAAACGCCTTGGGGCACCTACCTGACCTGCGAAGAAAACTTCACCGACTGCTTTGGCAGCAGCGACCCCAGCCAGGCATTTGATGCCGGGCAAAAGCGCTACGGCGCCTCGGTCAGCAGCAAGGAAATCGGCTGGCACTCGTACGACCCGCGGTTCGACCTGGCAAAGAACCCCAACGAACTGAACCGCCATGGCTGGGTGGTCGAGATCGACCCGTTCAACCCGGACTCGACGCCAATCAAGCGCACCGCCCTGGGCCGCTTCAAGCATGAAAACGCCGCCCTCGGCGAAACCCGCGACGGCCGTGCCGTGGTGTACATGGGCGATGATGAACGCGGAGAGTTCATCTACAAGTTCATCAGCCGCGACCCCATCGACCACAAGAACCCCAGCGCCAACCGCAGCCTGCTCGACCACGGCACGTTGTATGTGGCGCGTTTTGACGAAGGCGATCAGCACGCCGATCACCCGCGTGGCAAAGGCCAGTGGCTGGAACTCACCCATGGCAAGAATGGCCTGATTGCCGCCAATGGTTTTGCCAGCCAGGCCCAGGTCCTGATCCATGCCCGCCTGGCGGCAAGCCAGGTGGCGGCAACACGCATGGACCGCCCCGAGTGGATCGTCGTCAGCCCCAAAGACGGCCAGGTCTATTGCACCCTGACCAACAACGTCAAACGCGGCGAACCGGGCCAGCCCGTCGGCGGCCCCAACCCGCGCGAGAAAAACCTCTACGGGCAGATTCTGCGCTGGCGCGAGAGCACCGATGACCACGGCGCCATGAGCTTCGACTGGGATTTGTTCGTGGTTGCCGGCAACCCGTCGGCGCACCCGGGCGATGCCAAGGGCGGCTCCAGCAACGTCACCGCACAGAACATGTTCAACAGCCCGGACGGATTGGGCTTCGATGCCGACGGCCGCCTGTGGATTCTCACTGACGGCGACTACAGCAATGCTGGCGACTTCGCCGGCATGGGCAACAACCAGATGCTCTGCGCCGATCCGGCCAGCGGCGAGATCCGTCGCTTCATGGTCGGGCCAGTAGCCTGCGAAGTGACCGGCATTGCCTTCGCACCGGACCACCGCACCTTGTTCGTAGGCATCCAGCACCCTGGGGAAACCGGCGGCTCGACCTTCCCTGAGCACCTGCCCAATGGCAAACCGCGCTCTTCGGTGATGGCGATCAGCCGGGAGGATGGCGGGATCGTTGGCACCTGAGTCCGCGTCCACAGGTGTGTGACGATGTGCGGTACCATGCAGGGAACCGCACAGCTGGAGCTGACATGTCGCACCCCTTCGAAACCCTCACCCCCGACCTGGTCCTCGACGCTGTGGAGAGCATCGGCTTTCTCAGCGATGCCCGCGTGCTGGCACTCAACAGCTACGAGAACCGTGTCTATCAGGTAGGCATCGAAGGGGCTGAGCCGCTGATTGCCAAGTTCTACCGCCCTGACCGCTGGACTGATGCGGCAATTCTTGAAGAACACAGCTTCACCGCCGAACTGGCCGACTGCGAAGTGCCCGTGGTAGCGCCACTTATCCACAATGGCGAAACCCTGTTCGAACACAGCGGCTTTCGTTTTACCCTGTTTCCCCGTCGCGGTGGCCGCGCTCCGGAACCAGGCAACCTGGACCAGCTATATCGCCTTGGTCAGTTGCTCGGCCGCCTGCATGCGGTCGGCGCTACCCGCCCTTTCGAGCACCGGGAAGCGTTGGCAGTGGATAACTTCGGCCATGCTTCGCTGGCCACGCTGCTTGAAGGCAATTTCGTACCGAAAAGCCTGCTGCCGGCGTTCGAATCTGTGGCCCGTGATCTGCTCAAGCGGGTAGAAGCCATTTACGCCGACACCCGGCACAAAACCATCCGCCTGCACGGTGACTGCCACCCAGGCAACATGATGTGCCGCGATGAAATCTTCCACATCGTCGACCTCGACGACTGCCGCATGGGCCCCGCGGTTCAGGACCTGTGGATGATGCTTGCCGGCGACCGTCATGAACGCCTGGGCCAGCTGGCTGAACTGATGGACGGCTACAACGAGTTCCACGATTTCGATCCGCGTGAACTGGCCCTGATCGAGCCCCTACGCGCCCTGCGCCTGTTGCACTACAGCGCGTGGCTGGCACGCCGCTGGGACGACCCGGCCTTTCCACGCAGCTTCCCCTGGTTCGGCCAGGAGCGCTATTGGGGCGACCAGATACTGGCCTTGCGCGAACAGATGGCGGCGCTGGATGAAGAACCGCTGAAATTGTTCTGAAGCGGGCGCGAGTCTGTCTACAATAGCGATGCTTTTAGATAGCTGCCTAAGCAAGGAATCTGCATGCACGCCGCCAACCCGCGCCGCGGGTACATACTGGGCCTGAGCGCCTACATCATCTGGGGTTTATTCCCGCTCTACTTCAAAGCGCTGCAAAGCGTTCCTTCCGTCGAAATCATCGTCCACCGGGTGTTGTGGTCGGCCTTGTTCGGCTCGTTGCTGCTGCTGGTGTGGAAACACCCCGGCTGGTGGCGCGAGTTGCGCGAGAACCCGAAGCGCCTGGCGGTGCTGGCGCTCAGTGGCTCACTGATCGCCGGTAACTGGCTGACCTACGTCTGGTCGGTGAACAACGGGCGCATGCTTGAGGCCAGCCTCGGCTACTACATCAACCCGCTGATCAACGTTCTGCTCGGCATGTTGCTGCTTGGCGAGCGCCTGCGGCGCCTGCAATGGCTGGCGGTAGGCCTGGCCACGGTGGGCGTGCTGCAACAGGTCTGGCAGGTGGGAACCCTGCCGTGGGTGTCGCTGGTGCTGGCGTTGAGCTTCGGCTTCTACGGCCTGATCCGCAAACAGGCCCCCGTGGCCGCCTTGCCGGGGCTTGTAGTGGAAACCTGGATGCTGGTGCCGTTGGCCATCGGCTGGCTGCTGCTCAACCCGCTGGCGGCCAGTGCCCAACCGGATTTCTATACCAGCAGCGAGGCACTCTGGCTGATTGCCGCAGGACCGGTCACGCTGGTGCCGCTGGTGTGCTTCAACGCCGCGGCAAGGCACCTGCCCTACACCACGCTGGGCTTTCTGCAGTACCTGGCGCCGACCCTGGTGCTGCTGCAGGCCGTGCTGCTGTTTGGTGAACACCTGTCGAGCAGCACACTGGTTGCCTTCATGTTTATCTGGGCGGGTCTGGCGCTCTACAGCGTCGATGCCTGGTTGAGCCTGCGCAAGCGCAGCTGATCAAAAAACGTACAAACCTCTGCAGGCCACGCGAACCGTGGCCTGCAGCAACCTCTCCCAAGGTTATCCACACCCTCATCCCCGTGCTTTGTGCACAAGCCACTGATTATTGGTGGTTTTTTGCTCAAGTGACGCAAAGGCCCGCTGTGACTGGGCTGGCGAACGATCCCCCCAGGTTATCCACAGGGCCATCCCCGTGAAACCGGGATAACCCCAGGTGAGCGCTGCGCGCTCAATCGCAGGCTGTCGCCAGCTCCTACAAGTCCGTGGTGTACCGAAAATTTTGTGGGAGCTGGCGTAGCCTGCGATCGAGCGCGCAGCGGTCGCCAAGAATCTCCTGCAATCTCAATCAATCCTCCGGGCGCAGCTTGAGCTCCACCATCAGGTCATCGGCCAGGGCTTCAAGCTTGGTCTGAAGCACATCCAGAGAAAGCGTCAAAGGCATCGCCAGCAACGCATCGGCATGAAACAGCGGCTCGCTGCTCATGGGCGCCGGGCGCACCTCGGTAGTCAGGCGTTCGACATTGACGCCCTGATCCGCCAGCAAGCGCGTGATGTCTCGCACGATACCCGGACGATCATTGCCCACCAGCTCCATGGCGATCGGCTTCCAGGTGCACGACGGCTCGATGCCGCTTTGAGCAATCAGCACGCGAATCTCATGTTTTTCCAGGGCTTTCAGGGCCCCGACCAGCTCTTCGTAGGACTCTGCCGGCACCGCTACCTTGAGGATCCCGGCAAACTGTCCGGCCATGCGCGACATCCGGCTCTCCAACCAGTTACCGTTGTGCTCGGCAATGCATTGCGCAATACGTTCAACCTGACCGGCTTTGTCGGGAGCGATTACTGTCAGTACGAGATGATCCACGCGCTAACCCTCTGCTTTTATGGTTCGGCCCCTGAAATCAAAGGGCGCGCAGAAAGTATAGGCAAGGCGCGGCAACCTGCCGCAGCAGCGCTTGAAGACAAATCGTGTACTGTTTCAAGATTTATCTGGAACAATCTGCCACTTTTTTGAGAACATACTGTCTCCCAGCGTGACCCTCTGTGGCCGAATGGTCGCAGAACGACGTATTTAGTCTGATTTTCACAACCGCAGCGCATCATGTAGTATGCCGCAGCGCGGACTACAAAACGTCGAATCGATGTCTGCCAAGGCGCCTGTGAAAATACGCAAACGCTCGCCAGCCTGTCTGGCTGGCTGCACCCAGCCGTCCTTAGGGCATGATCTGGTGCCGTGTTTAGAGAAGCGCGTCAGGCTTAAATAGAAGAGCAATAGCTGAGCAGAGTGAGGCAAGCAATGACTGAACACGTTCAAGTCGGTGGCCTTCAGGTCGCCAAAGTCCTGTTCGACTTCGTGAACAACGAAGCCATTCCCGGAACCGGCGTCAACGCCGAGCAGTTCTGGGTGGGGGCAGAGAAGATCATCAACGACCTCGCTCCAAAGAACAAAGCACTGCTGGCCAAACGTGATGCGCTACAGGCACAGATCGATGCCTGGCACCAAGCACGCAAAGGCCAGGCTCACGATGCCGTGGCTTACAAAGCCTTCCTCCAGGAAATCGGTTACCTGCTGCCAGAAGCTGCAGACTTCCAGGCCTCGACGCAAAACGTCGACGACGAAATCGCCCGCATGGCCGGCCCGCAACTGGTCGTACCAGTGATGAATGCGCGCTTTGCCCTGAACGCTTCCAACGCCCGTTGGGGCTCGCTGTACGATGCCCTGTACGGCACTGACGCCATCAGCGAAGCCGGTGGCGCGGAAAAAGGCAAAGGCTACAACAAGGTTCGCGGTGACAAGGTCATTGCCTTCGCCCGTGCCTTCCTTGACGAATCCGCGCCGCTGGCAGCCGGCTCGCATGTTGATTCCACCGCCTACCGCATCGAAGGCGGCAAGCTGGTTGTAGCCCTCAAAGGCGGCAGCAACACCGGCCTGCGTGACGATGCCCAACTGATCGGCTTCCACGGTGAAGCCTCGGCACCGACCGCCATTTTGCTCAAGCACAACGGCCTGCACTTCGAAATCCAGATCGATGCCAGCACCCCGGTCGGCCAGACCGACGCCGCAGGCGTCAAGGACGTGCTGATGGAAGCCGCCCTGACCACCATCATGGACTGCGAAGACTCGGTTGCCGCTGTCGATGCCGACGACAAGGTAGTGATCTACCGCAACTGGCTCGGCCTGATGAAGGGCGACCTGTCGGAAAGCGTCAGCAAAGGCGGCCAGACTTTCACCCGGACCATGAACCCGGACCGTGAATACAGCGCACCGAACGGTGGCACCGTCACCCTGCACGGCCGCTCCCTGTTGTTCGTGCGTAACGTCGGTCACCTGATGACCATCGACGCCATCCTCGACAAGGACGGCAACGAAGTGCCCGAGGGCATCCTCGACGGTCTGGTCACCAACCTCGCGGCGATCCACAACATCAACGGCAACACCAGCCGCAAGAACAGCCGCACCGGTTCCGTGTACATCGTCAAACCGAAAATGCACGGCCCTGAAGAAGCAGCGTTCACCAACGAACTGTTCGGTCGCATCGAAGACGTGCTGGGCATGAAGCACAACACGCTGAAGGTCGGCATCATGGACGAGGAGCGCCGTACCACGGTCAACCTCAAAGCCTGTATCGAAGCCGCCAAAGAGCGCGTGGTGTTCATCAACACCGGCTTCCTCGACCGTACCGGTGACGAAATCCACACCTCCATGGAAGCCGGCGCCGTTGTGCGCAAGGGTGCCATGAAGACCCAGAAGTGGATCGGCGCGTACGAAAACTCCAACGTCGATATCGGCCTGGCCACCGGTCTGCAAGGCCGCGCCCAGATCGGTAAAGGCATGTGGGCCATGCCGGACCTGATGGCCGACATGCTCGAGCAGAAGATCGCTCACCCGCTGGCAGGCGCCAACACCGCCTGGGTACCGTCGCCGACCGCTGCTGCGCTGCATGCGCTGCACTACCACAAGGTTGACGTGTTCGCCCGTCAGGCAGAGCTGGCCAAGCGTGCACCGGCTTCGGTGGACGACATCCTGACCATCCCGCTGGCGACCGACACCAACTGGTCGGACGAAGAAAAACGCAACGAGCTGGACAACAACGCCCAGGGCATCCTCGGCTACGTTGTGCGCTGGATCGACCAGGGCGTAGGTTGCTCGAAAGTGCCGGACATCAATGATGTCGGCCTGATGGAAGACCGCGCCACCCTGCGTATTTCCGCCCAGCTGCTGGCCAACTGGCTGCGCCATGGCATCGTCACCGAAGCCCAGGTGCTGGAAAGCCTCAAGCGCATGGCGCCGGTGGTGGACAAGCAGAACGCCAACGACCCGCTGTACCGCCCGATGGCACCGGACTTCGACAGCAACATCGCCTTCCAGGCAGCCGTCGAACTGGTAGTAGAAGGCACCAAGCAGCCTAACGGCTACACCGAGCCGGTACTGCATCGTCGCCGTCGTGAGTTCAAGGCCAAGAACGGCCTGTAATGCCCTTACCCAATCGCGATGCCCAAGCGGTGTCGCGATTGGGGTTTATGCAATGCCCAACTCCTTGCGCACCAGCGCTACCAGCTTGTCCAGATCGATGGGTTTGAGCAGAAAGTCGACAACGCTCAGGTGCATCGCTGCGATGGCGTCCGGTACATCGGCATCGCCTGAAACGATGATGATCGGCAACGCCGCTCGCTCCGATTCACGAATCTGCCGGATCAGCTCCAGGCCATCGAATGGCCCCATGCGCAAGTCGGTAATCAACAGCCCGACATCCCGTTCGGCTTTCAGGCACTTCAACGCCTGCTCGGCGTTTGCTGCCGTGACGCACCCAATGCCCTTGGTTTTCAGATAACTGGTCAGCGATTCACGCGCTACCCGATTGTCATCGACGATCAACACCTTCTGTACTGCAGCCGCAGGAACGCTCACCGTAGCCAGCGCTTCACGCTCGGCATCACTTAGTATGTCGTCATGGTCAGGCATGGCTGTCTCATCATCTATGACCCTAAAAATGTCCTTTGAATCAAGTTCAGACTGCATTTGCCTGACTTGCAACCTGCCTTTCGTCGGCTATTTGACACCTGACACATGGACTTACGTACACGTCGCACTGTTTAGACTTACGTCCAATGGGCACTGGGCAGCAGGCGACCGACCATGAGGGTCGAAAACAACAAGGTTGGCGCCCCTGCGCCGACATACAAAGACGCGGTAAGGTTCATGAGTAAAACGGACGCCTTCGCCCAGGCCGGAAAAACTGCAGTACTGCAGAATATCCAAGGGACCCTGCAGTTTCTGCAACGCTTTCCGCCGTTCAACCAGATGGAAAATGCCCACCTGGCGTTTCTGGTGGAACAATGCCAGCTGCGCTTCTACTCGGCACACGACAGCATCATCAAACCCGGCGACGGCCCCGTCGAGCATTTCTATATCGTCAAGCAGGGCCGGGTGATCGGCGAGCGCCAGCACGTCACGCGGCCCGGCACCGAAACCACGTTCGAAATCACCACCGGTGAGTGCTTTCCCCTGGCCGCCCTGCTCGGCGAACGCGCCACCCGCACAGAACACCTGGCAGCCGAAGACACCTTCTGCCTGCAACTGAACAAGGCCGCCTTCATTCGCCTGTTCGCACTGTCCCATGTGTTTCGCGATTTCGCCCTGCGTGGCGTCAGCAGCCTGCTGGAGCAGGTCAACCAACAGGTCCAGCGCCGTGCGGTGGAAACCCTCGGCACGCAGTACTCGCTCAACACCCACCTGGGTGAGCTGGCCATGCGTCACCCGGTCGTCTGCAGCCGCGAAACGCCCCTGCGTGAAGCCGTAGCCCTGATGCATGAGCAACAGGTCGGCAGTATCGTCATCGTCGATGAGCAGCGCTTTCCGGTCGGCATCTTCACCCTGCGCGACCTGCGCCAGGTGGTGGCCAACGCCAGCGCCGACTTTGCCCAGCCGATTGCCGGGCACATGACCGCCGAGCCGTTTTACCTCAGCCCGCAGGCCAGTGCATTCGACGCTGCCATTGCCATGACCGAGCGGCACATCGCCCACGTCTGCCTGGTCGAAGACAAGCGTTTGTGCGGTGTGGTCTCCGAGCGTGACCTGTTCTCGCTGCAACGCGTTGACCTGGTGCACCTGGCGCGGACCATCCGTCATGCCAGCCGCATCGAAAACCTAGTGTCGCTGCGCGGCGAGATCGGCCAGCTGGTCGAGCGCATGCTGGCCCATGGCGCCTCCTCGACCCAGATCACCCAGATCATCACCTTGCTGAACGATCACACGGTTTGCCGGGTGATCGAACTGGCCATTCAGGACAAGGGCGATCCGGGTGTGCCGTTCAGCTGGCTGTGCTTTGGCAGCGAAGGCCGCCGTGAACAGACCCTGCACACCGACCAGGACAACGGCATTCTGTTTGAAGCCCGGGATGCCGCCCACGCCGCCGAGATTCGCGGCCGCCTGCTACCGCTGGCCCAGCACATCAACCAGGGCCTTGCCCAGTGCGGCTTTACCCTGTGCAAGGGCAACATCATGGCCGGTAACCCCGAGCTGTGTTTGTCCCGCGCCGAATGGGCCCGGCGCTTCGCCGCGTTCATTCGCGAAGCCACCCCGGAAAACCTGCTGGCCTCCAGTATCTATTTCGACCTGCGCGTGGTCTGGGGAGAGGAGCAGGCCTGCGAGCAACTGCGCCAGAGCATCCTTGAGCAGGTAGCCGACAACCGCCTGTTCCAGCGCATGATGGCCGACAACGCCTTGCGCCAACGGCCACCGGTCGGACGCTTTCGCGAGTTCGTACTGACCCGCAAAGGCGACGACAAGGCCGGCACCCTTGATCTCAAGGTCCAGGGCCTTACGCCCTTCGTTGACGGCGCACGCCTGTTGGCCCTGGCCAACGGCATCAGCGTTATCAACACCCTGGAGCGCCTGCGCGAACTGGTGAAGCGCGAGGTCATCGAACCGCTCGATGGCGCCGCCTACGAAGAGGCCTACCACTTCATCCAGCAAACCCGCATGCAGCAACATCAGCTACAGAGCCGGCAGAACCTGCCCTACTCCAACCGCGTCGACCCGGACAGCCTCAATCACCTTGACCGGCGCATCCTGCGCGAATCCCTGCGCCAGGCCCAGCGCCTGCAAAGCAGCCTGGCCCTGAGGTATCAGCTGTGAGCCTGTTCGCCTGGTTTCGGCCGCGGCAGGTCGAGGAGTCGATCCGTCAGCGCGTGGCACAGCTGGCCGCGCCAGCGCCCTTGAGTGAAAACAGCCTGCGCAGCCAGCGCTGGGTGGTGCTGGACCTGGAAACCAGTGGCCTGAACACCCACCGCGACCAGGTGCTGTCGATCGGCGCGGTGGTGATCGAGGACGGCGCCATCGATTTCAGCCAGCAGTTCGAGCGCACCTTGTATCAACGCGATCACAAGCTGACCTCCAGTGTGCTGATCCATGGCCTGGGCCCCAGTGCCATCGCCGCCGGTTGCGACCCCGCCGAGGCGCTGCTTGACCTGATGGCCTTCATTGGCGACAGCCCGGTACTGGGTTTTCATGCCCCGTTCGACCAACGCATGCTCGCCCGTGCCCTGAAAGACCACCTGGGCTATCGACTGCAGCACCCGTTTCTCGACCTGGCCGAACTTGCCCCCCTGCTGAACCCGCAACTCACCCTGCGTGAAGCCGGACTCGACGACTGGACGGCCTGCTTCGGCCTCGAGGCCATCGCCCGGCACAATGCCAGTGCCGATGCCATGGTCACCGCCGAACTGGCCCTGATCCTCTTCAGCCAGGCCCGGCGCCAGCAACTCGACAGCCCGGCTTTGCTCGACCGGCAGATTCAGCGCTGGCGGCGAAAAGGCCAGCAAAATCACGGTTTCTAGCGTCACCCGATGAGTGTCAATTGCGTTTTCTGCGAAGATTCTGTAACAATCGCGAATAATTCTCGTTAGTTAACGCATCTTTTTCGGGGAACGTCTTGTCGTCCGCACAAAGCCCACACAGTGAGCTGGTCGGTACGCTTTACCGCGACCATCGCAGTTGGCTACTCGGCTGGCTACGGCGTAATATCGCCTGCGCCGAGCGCGCCGAAGACCTGAGTCAGGACACCTTCGTACGCCTGCTGGGCCGCGACCAGTTGCCTGCGCCGCGCGAACCCCGAGCGTTTCTGCTGGCGATCGCCAGAGGATTGTTGTTCGATCACTTTCGCCGCGCAGCCCTGGAGCAAGCCTACCTGGCCGAACTGATGCTGATCCCCGAAGCCGAACAACCCTCACCGGAAGAACAACACCTGATTCTCGAAGACCTCAAGGCCATCGACCGCCTGCTGGGCAAACTGTCGAGCAAAGCCCGCGCGGCCTTCCTCTACAACCGCCTGGACGGCCTGAACCACGGCGAAATCGCCGAGCGCCTGGGCGTTTCCGTGTCGCGTGTGCGCCAGTACCTGGCGCAGGGCATGCGCCAGTGCTACATCGCCCTGTACGGCGAGCCGACATGAACGGCCAACCGGTCAGTGCGCGCGTCCTCGACGCGGCCATTGCCTGGCAGCTGTGCCTGGACTCCGGCAACGGCAGCGCCGACGAGCGCGCCGAGTTCGCCCGCTGGCATGCCGCCAGTGAAGAACACGCACGGGCCTGGATGCAACTGGGCATGCTCGACCAACGCTTCAGTGCCGCAGCCGGCCCCGCCCGCCAGGCCTTGCTGCAATCACGTGCCGGTCTGCGCCAGCGCGTACGCAAGGTTGGCAGTGGCTTGGCCAGCCTGGTACTGGTCGTGGGGATGCTCAGCTGGCTCAGCGCCCATCAGTCGCTGGGCTATTGGCTCGCCGACCAGCGCACGGCCACCGGCGAACAACGCAGCCTGCGCCTGACCGACGGCACCCTGATCAGCCTCAACACCCATTCGGCGGTGGATATCCGGTTCAACGAGAAAGAGCGCCTGATCGTCCTGCACGAAGGCGAGATTTCCATCGAAACCGGGCACAAGGATGATCGTCCCTTTATTGTCGCCACCGAAGACGGGCGCCTGCGCGCCTTGGGTACGCGCTTTCTGGTCAAACTCGAAGACCAGGGCACGCGCTTGAGCGTCCTGCAATCGGCCGTGGCCGCCAGGCCTCAGGACAGCGGCAACGAGCAGATCCTTCACGAAGGTCAGCAAGTGCTCATGAGCCACGACAAACTCGGCCAGATTGTGGGTGTGAACATCGGAGCCGATGCCTGGATCCGCGGCATGCTGGTGGTCGACAACGTGCGCTTGAGCGACTTGCTCGACGAATTGGGGCGCTACCGCACTGGCCATCTGGGCGTTGCTCCAGAGGTCGCCGATCTGCGCATTACCGGCAGCTTCCCGCTGACCAATACCGACCTGGCGCTGGCCTCATTGCTACCAACCCTGCCGGTAAACATCGAACAGCACACCCCCTGGTGGGTGACCGTAGTGCCCCGCCCCAAAACGCAGTGATTACCGGTGACATTTGCGACGGACGGCGACCGCCGTCCTTGCCGCAATAAAAATCTAAATTATTTTCAATAAGACCCCTATCACTTTTCCGCTCTCGCTCGGCATGGAAGCTAATTAGCCCTTATTCGTCGAGGAGTTGCTGCATGTCCCGCGCCATCAAAACCATTTTGCGCCCAAGCCTGTTGGCCGTGGCCATCGCCCTGACCACCCCGTTGGCGAGCAGCGCACTGGTCGCCGCCGAACAGTTGGGCGAGCAGCGCTCCTACAACCTGCCTGCAGCGCCGCTGTCGAGCACCCTCACCCAGATTGCCAGCCAGTCCGGCATTGCCCTGAGCCTGGACCCAAGCCTGGCCAGCGGCCGCACTTCGTCGCCCGTCAGCGGTCAATACAGCGGCATCGGCGCCCTGCAGGCCGCTCTGCGGGGCACCGGCCTGCAATTGCAGCAAAGTGATTCGGGAACCTACACCGTTGTCGCCGTGCCGGAAGGCGCGATGGCCCTGCCGGTAACTGATATCAATGCCTCCGTTAACCAGGAGAACGCCTGGGGCCCGGTAGAGGGCTACCTGGCTAAACGCACTGCAGCAGGCACCAAGACCGACACCGCACTCGTCGAGGCACCACGCTCGATTTCTGTCGCAACCCGCGAACAAATGGATGATCGCGGCGTACACAGCCTGGATGATGCCGTGCGTTACATGCCTGGCATCGTTTCTGCCAGCTTTGGCAGCGACACACGCTATGACTGGATGCGCGTGCGTGGCTTCGAGCCGACCCAGTTTCTCGACGGCCTGCCACTGCCCCGCGGCGTGTACGCCAACCCGAAAGCCGAAACCTGGAATCTGGACCGCCTCGCCCTGTTGCGCGGCCCTGCCTCCTCCATTTACGGCCAGACACCACCCGGTGGCCTGCTCGACATGGTCAGCCGCCGTCCTCAAGCCGAAAGCAGCCATGAAATCCAGGTTCAGTACGGCAGCGACAACCACCGTCAGATCAACTTTGCCAGCACCGGCAAGATCGACGAGGAAGGCCAGTTCCTCTACAGCCTGAGCGGCGTGCTGCGTGACGGTGGCACCCAGGTCGACCACATCGACGACAAGCGCTACAACATTGCCCCAAGCCTGACCTGGAACATTGACGAAGACACCAGCCTGACCTTCCTGTCGCAATTCACCCGTGACGATACCGGTGTCACCAGCCAGTTCCGGCCGATCCAGGGCACCAAGATCGACATGCCGTTCGGTGACATCTCTCACCACAAGAACCTGGGCGATCCGGACTACGACTTCTATGATCGTACCTACTATGCGCTGGGCTACGCCTTTGAGCATCGCATCAACGATGTCTGGCAATTCCGTCAGAACCTGCGCTATACCAAATCAGATCTGGAATTCCAGACGATTACCGTCTCCAGCTACTTTCAACCCGGTGGCCCGGTCGACGATCAGGGCAACGCCAGTCGCCTCTCTACCAACGTTGATGAAGACATCAGCCAGTTCGCTGTCGACAACAACTTTCAGGCCGACTTCGCCACCGGTGACATCAGCCACACACTGCTGATCGGCCTGGACCACCAGCGCACCAACACAAACTACCTGGCGATCTTCGGCTTCAACGTGCCGCCCACCAACGTCAACAATCCGGTGTATGGCCTGCCGATCGTCCGCCCACCACGCTCCGACGCCTTCTACGACTACAACCAGAAAACCCGCCAGACCGGCCTGTATGTGCAGGACCAGATGGCCCTCGACAACTGGCGCCTGACGCTGGGCGGGCGTGAGGACTGGGTGCACACCGGCACCAAGTTCTTCAACAAGAGCGATGCAACCAACACCGAGCGCGACAAGAAATTCAGCGGCAACGCCGCGATCAGCTATGTGTTCGATTCGGGCTTCGTGCCGTACCTGTCCTATGCCGAGTCGTTCCAGCCGGCCAGCAATGCTGCGGTGTCGCCGACGGAGTCGTTCAAACCCACCGAGGGTGAGCAGTGGGAACTGGGTATCAAGTACCAGCCACCGGGCTCCAACACCTTGCTGACAGCAGCGGTGTACAACCTGACCCAGAAGAACGTCGCGGTGACCAACACCATCAACAGCATTCCTGTCACCAGCCAGACCGGCGAAGTGAAAGTCCATGGCCTGGAGCTTGAAGCTGTCTCCGACGTCACCGAAAACCTGAAAGTCATTGCCGCCTACACCCTGGCCAAATCCGAAGTACAGGACGGCGATTTCAAAGGCAATCGCCTGCAACTGATGCCAAACCAGCAAGCCTCGGTGTGGGGTGACTACACCTGGCACGACGGCGTACTGGACGGCTTCGGTATCGGTGCCGGCGCACGCTACACCGGCAACACCTATGGCGACCAGGGCAACACCTGGCTGGGCAAGGCCGATGCCTACACCGTGTTCGACGCAGCCGTGCACTATGACCTCGGTCGCCTGGACAACAGCCTCAAAGGCGCGTCGGTGGCCGTCAACGCCACCAACCTGTTCAACAAGGACTACATCTCCACCTGTGACAGTTTCTACTGCTACTACGGCGACCTGCGCAGCGTCGTCGCCAGTGCCACCTACAAGTGGTAAGCCACTGACGTCTTATGCTCAGTGACCGAGCCGTCCCCTGTGGACGGCTTTGGTTTTTCTGAAAGCCGAGAAATAAAATGTAATGAAAAGCACAACCATCCGCCGCTGGTCCTTCATCCATACCTGGACCAGCCTGATCTGCACCCTGTTTCTGCTGCTGCTGGCAGTCACCGGACTGCCGCTGATTTTCCATCATGAAATCGACCACCTGCTCGGCGATGCCCCCGAGTTCAAGGTCATGCCGGCCGACACGCCGAAGCTGGACCTGCAGCAACTGGTGCTCAAGGCCCAGGCCCACCGCCCGGGCGAGGTGATGCAGTACTTCGGTTGGGATGAGGACGACAGCAACGGCGTGCTGACCATCATGGCGGCCACGGCGGGCACCGAGCCGAACGCGTCGCACACCTTCATGCTCGATGCGCGCACCGGTGAAGCCGTGGAAACGCCATCAGCCAACGGTGGTTTCATGATGACCATGCTGCGCCTGCATGTGGACATGTTTGCCGGCCTGCCCGGCAAGCTGCTGCTAGCGTTCATGGGTGTGCTGTTCGTGGTGGCGATCATCTCCGGCGTGGTGCTCTATGCACCTTTCATGCGCCGGTTGAAATTCGCCACCGTACGTCATGAAAAATCCCGGCGTGTGCGCTGGCTGGATCTGCACAACCTCATCGGCATCGTTACCCTGACCTGGGCGCTGGTCGTGGGCGTGACCGGCGTGATCAGCGCGCTGTCGGACCTGGTCATCGCCGCCTGGCGCAACGACAGCCTGAGCGCGTTGGTCGCCCCTTACCGCGATGCCCCGCCGCTGACCGAACTGGCTCCCGTCAGCCGCGTACTCGACATCGCCAGCGAGGCAGCGCCGGGCATGGTGCCGGATTTCATCGCCTTCCCGGGCACACGCTTTTCCAGCGAACACCACTACGCGGTGTTCATGAAAGGCGGCACCCACCTCACTGCACACTTGCTGACGCCAGTACTGATCGACGCCAGCACACTGGCGGTGACCGCTGTCGGCGACCGGCCCTGGTACATGGACGCGATGATGTTGTCGCAGCCCCTGCACTTCGGTGACTACGGTGGCCGGCCGATGCAGATCCTCTGGGCGGTGCTCGACGTGCTCACCATCATCGTATTGGGCAGCGGCCTGTACCTGTGGTGGAGCAAACAACGACGCCCACGCGTACAGGAGGCAACCGCATGAGCCACCGCTCGCAATCCACCCGTACGGTGTTTGCCTGGCCGCTACTGATCGGCCTGCTGGGTGCCGCCGGACTGTTTGCCGCGCTGCTGGGTGATGGCGGCTGGGATGTGCTGTCCTGGGTGGGGCTGGGAATTCCTGCCGTGCTTGGCCTGCGCGGGCTGCTGAAACCCAAGGCCAACGTGCCATAACCCTATAACGACTGCGCTGCTGCGCGCCGCCCTAGCATGGCCAGCTCCTTTTTCCAGGCGCTGGCCCATGACTCCTCTTGAACGCATTGAATCCCTTGATCAGCAGATCACTGACCTGCTCGGCGACCTTCCCTCTCCGGCACAACCCATAGACGCCAGCCATGGTGCGCTTCAGCACCTACAGTGGGCATTGGCGGCTTTCTGGTCAGCGCAGGGTCCTGACGGGATCACCCGCAAACAGAAATTGCTGACGCTACGCCGTGAACTGTTGCTCGCCGAAGTCGACCTGCGGGTTGCCGACCAGACCCTCGATGCCGACCAGGCCAGGCAGATACGTACCTGCCTCGCGCTGCCGCAGTCCTGGCAACGCCGACACCTGCCACAGCAGCAACGACCACAGGTATTCCGGCCGCTGCTGGAGGGCACCCATCCCAACTGGCGCAGCTTTCTGCATGGCGCGCTGGTCATCACTGCGAACGTCCCGGAAGGTAAGTTGCTCACGTCGCAAGACACCACCGGCGGAGCATTGCTGTGCAGTCTGTCTCACGGTATCGAGGCCTATGCCTCGCTAGCCGAGCTGCATGCCGACCTGTGCGAGCGCCTCGACGACCCGCTGCAAAGCCAACCCTTGCTTCATCTCTTTTGCAACATAGAGGACGCCGAACGCGCGCGCCATGCCGAGCGGCTGCGCTATGACTGGTTCGCCGATGACCTGCTCGACGCACAGGTCGAGCGCCTTCTGGAAACCCAGCGACAGCGCCTGAGCAACACCTGGGTCGAGAACCCGCATGACCAACGTGAGGCGCAGCTCAACACCGCCATAAGCCTGAAGGACGCTATCGGCGCCCAGGCAGCACTGAAAACGCGCTATTCGTTGCTGTTGGAGAAACACCTGCCCAACTGGTTGCGCAACAGCAGCACCCAGGCACTGAGCCATATCATGCAGACCATGCAGGAGCTGGTGCTGGCAACAGAAGCATCAACCGCTCCGGGCATCCTCACCCTTGGCCAGTTTCAACAGCAGCACAGCTTGCTGGCATGGACCCGTGAGCGCCTGCAATCACGGATTCGCCACGACCTGAACCTCGCACTAGCCCCTGAGCAGGTCAGGGTCAACGTCACCCAAGGGCTGCAGACCGGGCCCCACGTCAACCCGTTGAACCCATCGAGCTATGTCACCTGGCAAGGCATGGTCCGCACGGGCGACGAGCTGGTGTACAACGTCACCCACAGCTACCCGCTAGATGTATTGGCCCTGCACAACCTGCCCTGGTTCGATTTTGACTACTGGCTGACGGCGAGAATTTCTCATGTTCACGGACTGGAGATCCCTGCCACGCTCTCACCGAGTTACGTCAAGAACCTGATCCGCGACCTGAACGTTGGCGGTAGCTACGCGCAGTTTCTCTATACCCAGTTGATCGATTCGCGCGCCGGCAAATGGCGCCTGCAAGGGCATGCACGGATCAACCGTGCGCGAATGCGCGCCGAAGCCGTCAAAGCCCGCTATGCCGGTCATTTCGCCAAGGACCGATTAGAGCGCGGTTACCACTGGGTAACCACCGTGCTCGATTACCCCGACAACGACTACCGTCCCACCGTTGAAGGCCAAACGATACAAGTGCGCCAACTGCTGATCAAAGGTCACTCCCTAGAGGGCGTAATGTTGATCAATGCCCAGGAACAGAGCGTCCCGTCCTTTGTCCTCTACACCCCCGACGCACCCGACAGGCGTGCCTGGCGCGAATTCTCCAGCGTGCGCGAACTGCTGCGCGCTGTGCGCCAAAACCCGCAGCTGCGTCAGTACATCAGCCAACGCCTGCCCCAACTCAACCCGGCTGTGGTTGAGCAATTACTGACCAAAGGCCGACTGGGCCCTCACCTCGGCAAACCGGCCATCACCGGCGAACTGTTCTTCGCGTGCTACATGGCGGAGGTTCGCAGCGTGCTCGCGCGGGTCAACGCGAGCACGCGAACCACTGCCGAGGTCAACGCGCAATCGGTCATCGACACTGCTTGGCTGATCGTTGATCTGGTCAGCCTGGTGCTGCCCAGTCGCACCATGGTGGCGCTGTCCATCGGCCGCGCAGTCATTGAAGTCTGGGAGGGGGCCGAGGCCTTCAGCCATGAAGACCGTGAGGGCATCCTCAGGCACGCCTACAACGCCCTTAGCCACTCCAACGATGCGGCGACCAGCTACGTCGGTTCCGGCTTCATGCGCCGGGCGCTGCGCGGGATGCCCAAGCGTCCGCCGCTGCCGGTGCCAGCTCGCTACCAGGTCAACGCCGAGCGCAGCACGCTGCGCTACCGCATCGACGGTATCTATGGCGAAGGGGTATACGAAAAGCCGTCGGCGTTCGAAGGGTTATCGCAATACTTTGTGCAGGATAAACAGGGCCGCTATTACAAGGTCAGTTTCGACGGGCAGCGCTGGCGCGCGATCGATCCCGAGCAACCGGACGCCTACCTGCAACTTCCGCTCAAGCATGAGGACGGCGACTGGCTGATCGATTCGCCGGTGATCTGGAACGAAGGCCTGCCCGACCTGGACGCGATGCTCGAGACTTGTCGCCTGTTGGATCTGCGTGACGGGCAACCTGTCGATGGCGGCCAAGGCGTGTACGAGGATAACGGTGAACTGTACCTGCAGGCCGGCAGCCGGCAGTTACCCCTGCGCCGCCATCTGCTAGCGCACCACTACCACCTGATCATCCCGCTCGCCCCGCATGCGCCGGTGCTGGCCTGGGCGGTGCTGCGCCGGGATGAGGGGCAATGGCGCATCAGGGTTCGCCAGCCCGGTCGCAGCAGCGACTGGCTGGCGTTACCCGCCGCTTATGCCGAAAGCCGCGGCAACAGCTGATCCAGCTGCTGGTGCAAGGCGCTGCTGCTTGGCCAGTTACGCAACAGCCGCGCGCGGTCACGTGCAAAGGCCGGGGCGAAACTGAGCTGGGTGGCATGCTGGCACATGGCATCCAGGTCGATCAGCGACCACTGCCCGTCCTGCCAGAACAGGTTGTGGCCTTTCATGTCACCGTGGCTGATGCGCGCATTGATCAGCTGTTGCAGCAGCGCCTGCAACGCCTGAAGCTGCGCCTCGGGCACCTCGCCACTGTCGATATACGGTGCAAAGCTCTCGATCAGATCGGGGCCGTTGGCGTATTCGGTCACCAGGTAAGCGCGGCTGCGCAGCCCCATGACCCGCTGCTCAAGCACAGCCAGCGGCCGCGGCGTGGCAATGCCGAGGAATTCCAGGCGATGCCCTTCAATCCAGGAATGCCAGGCCCGGCTCGGGCGCCAGAAGCGCTTGAACCAGTGAGCGGTGTTCTTGATGTTGTAACGCTTGAGCACCAACGGCCGCCCATCGACGTCGATACGGGCAACACTGGCAGCACCGCCGGTCTTGTACAGGTGGCCCTGGTCGATCAGCGTATCGGCCTGCTCCAGCACCGGCAGCATGGCCGCCAGTTCAGAGCGGCGAATCGAACGCAGGCCCGAGAGGCTGCGCTCGACGCTGAACAACGTGCACTCACGCCCCGCCTTCTCCAGGTAGTCCTTCAGGCGCCAGTTGCGCACCTTGTCGATCTGCTTCTGCAATGCCTCAAGCGGCAGCGCATGCTCGCCATTGGCCAGCAAGTAGTGCACCAGCAGCTCTTCAATGAACGGCTCCAGGCGCTTGGGCAGTTGCGCAAAGAGTACGCCGAGGTTCTGCAGCACCAGCGGGCGAGACAAGGGCTTGCCCAGGGTTTCTGCCTTTATGCCTGCCCCGTCGATCAGGTACAGCGAACCGTTATGACGCAACAGGTTGTCCAGGTGCAGGTCTTCCTGCCACAGGCCTTTGGCGTGCATGTGCGCCACGGCAGCCAGTGCTTCGCCAAGCACCTGTTGCTGCTCATCGGCCAAAGGCGGCAAGGCTTCAACCTCGGCCCAGGCATCGGCCAGGCTCTGGGCGTTTTCAAGGAATTCGAACAACAGCCAGCCGCCCTCGCCTTCTCGCAGGCCATCGGCAAGCAACAGCGGCGTGGTCAGCCCTTGCGCCGCCAGCAGCCGCGCACCGTCGAGCTCACGCTGAAAATGCCGCGCCGCACTGCTACCGACCAGCAACTTGGCCAGCACCGGCTTGCCTCGCCAGATACCCGCACCGACGTAGCGCTGCCCGGGCAACACTCGCAGCAGGCTGAGCAGTTGCAACTCGGCACTGCCTGCGGCATCCGCCAGGCTGATATTCAGGGGCAGATCCGGATGGCGCCCGGCATCCTTGAGTTCGGACAATCGCATCAACGTGCCTCTTTCTCACGGCGGCGGCGCGTCAGGCGCTGCAGCCAGGTATCGACCAGCGTGCTGTCAGCCGCCTGGTCCAGGTAGCTGGCCAGCAGCAGACGCACTTCAGCTTCGCTCCAGTTCGGTGCACGACGCAAGAGCGGCTCAAGGTCCTTGAGACGATCGCGCACGCCCAGCAGCAGCGGTCGGGTTTTTTCCAGGTCGATCAGTTGCGCCAGCCAGCCATCACTGCGCTCGCGCAAGAAAATGTGCTTGGGGTAGAAGCAGCCATGCACCTGGCCGGCTGCATGCACAGTGCGCGCGAGCGTGCCACAGGCGCGCAGGATGCCCTGGCGTTGACCAGCATCGAGTGTCGGCCATTGCCCCAGCAAACGGTCCAGATCGCTCCAGTCATCCAGCGCGCGGGTCATCAGGATCGCCCGGCGTTCACCGTTAATGGTGCGCTCGCCGTAATACACTGCCTGCAGCGCCGGAATCGCCAGCTTCTGGTAGCGAAGAATATTGCGGAACTCGCGGGCGAACGTTGGCTCGCCAAACGGCCGGTGCAGGGTACGGGTCAGGTAATCGCTCTGGCGCTTGAGGTAGTAACCCTTGCCTTCAAGCTCCAGGCGGTACACACGGCTCCAGCCGCCACGCCCCGTGTTGGGCTCATCCACTGCGTCAAGCTGGACCTCCCAGAGCGGGTCGAAGCCATTGAGCCCGTGACGCTCAAGCAGTGCCTGCTCGGCACTGGCGAGAAAATCAGTCATTCGCGTCCCTCGAAAAACGTCACCACATGCCGAATGCGGCGCTTGTCCGATGCGTTCAGGCGTTCGCGCCCACGGTATTGCAGGTAGAAGCGCAAGCGCTGGGTCGCCGAGAGGTGATACTTGGCGACTTTGTCCAGGCAGGCCAGGTCCTTGGTGATCCGGTAGCGCAGCATGAAGCCCCACCAGAAATCACCCGTAGGGCAATCGATGAAGAATACCGTGGCCTGGTCATCGACCAGCAGGTTGCGCCACTTCAGGTCGTTATGGGTGAAGTGGTGATCGTGCATCACCCGGGTGTGCCGGGCCAGCTGACGGCTGATGTGGTCGACCCAGCCGCGATCGGCCAGGCGGGCGTCCTTGCGATCGGCAAGCGCCGAGAGGTCTTCGGTACACGGCAGTTCGCGGGTAATCATCGCCCCGCGGCCAAACGCCAGGCCATTGCGCTCAAGGCCCCAGGCCACCACTTCAGCGGTAGGGATGCCCCATTTGGCAAACTGCTTGAGGTTCTGCCACTCAGCCTTGATCCGCGGGCGCCCCAGGTAACGGCGCAAGCCTTTGCCTGCACCAACGTAACGCTTGACGTAATAGTTGACCCCGTCACGCGTTACGCGAATCACTTCGCTGAGCGGATCGTGGGTCAGTCGTTCGCCCTTGAGCGCGAAGACCGCATCGATACTGCCAAAATCCGCCGCCAGTGCCTGGTAACCAGGCTCCAGTGTCCAACCCGCCATCAGAGCGCGTCCCCGTATCGTTGTTTACGCGCGTAGAGTTTCTGCGCCTTGCCTTCCAGCCAGCGCAACAGCTCAGCCTCCTCGGCAAGGACCTGGCGCAGCGGCTGCTGGAAGTAGCCACGTAGAAAGCGCAGCTTGTCGCGCCGGGTCAGGCCGATGTCCAGCGCCGAAAAATACAGCGCGGCCAGGTCTTTGTTGCGCCAGCGACGGGAAATACTCGCACGGGTCTGGGCGCGGTGCAGGTCAATGACCGACAGTTTGAAGTCATCCGCCGTCACCTCGCGATCGGTGTGCAAGAGGAAATGGCAGATGTAGCAGTCACGGTGATTGACCCCGGCCCGGTGCATCATGCCGGTCATGCGCGCCACTTCGGCGATCAACGCGCGCTTGAGGCGCGGTGCCGGCGGCTGCTTGACCCAGTCGATGCTGAAGTCTTCGAGGCTGATGGTCGGTGCGAGCTCTTCGGTGACAATGAAGGAATGCTGCGCGGCCGGGTTGCTGCCGCGTTCGCCGTAGGCAACGGCGGTCATGGTCGGTACGCCGACCTGGTGCAGGCGTTCGATGGCCTGCCACTCCTGGCCTGCCCCCAGCACCGGCAACTTGGCGGTGAACAGGTTCTTGAAAATCTCGCCCCAGCCAATGCCGCGGTGAATCTTGACGAAGTAGCCACGCCCTTCGACTTCGGTGCGCAAGGTGCGACGACCTTCCAGCTCGCGGTACACCTGCCCTTGCAGGCCCTCCACGGCATCGAAGGCATCACGCCCGGCCCACAGGCGTTTGAACGGCTCGGCCAATATCAGTTTCATTTACGCTCCGGTGCCAGGATCACGTCGGCGGCATGCTCAGGCATGCTGTAAAGGTCGGCGCTGTCGGCAAAGGCCAGTCCGTTTTGCCCCCAGCTGCTGCGGGCGGCATCGTCTTCCAGCATGCGTTGCAGGTACTGGTTGAGCTGCTCCTGTTCGAACGGCTCATCGAGCACCAGGCCGCTGTCCGCCTCGGCGATGTAATGGGCGTAGCCGCACACCGCGGAAACCAGCACCGGCAAGCCGGCGACCAGCGCTTCAAGCAGCACCGTGCCGGTGTTTTCGTTGTACGCCGGGTGAATCAGCAGGTCGGCGCCCAGCAGGAAACGCGGGATATCGCTGCGCCCCTTGAGGAACTGCACCTGATCGGTCAAGCCCAGGGTCGCGCTTTGCAGCTGGAACACCTTGGGATCATCCTGGCCAATGACCATCAGGCGCGTGCGCTTGCGCAGTGCCGACGGCAAGGCCGCCAGGGCCTTGAGGCTGCGGTCGACGCCTTTGGTCTTGAACCCGGAGCCGATCTGCACCATCAGCAGCTGATCGTCCTTGAGGTCGAACTCGCGGCGGAACCCGGCGCGAATCTCGGCGGCATTGGCCGGAGCGCGACGGTCCTGGGAAATGCCCGGTGGCAGCAGGTGGAAACGCTCCAGCGGTGTGTCGTAATGCTTGATGAACAGCGGCTGCTGAACTTCCGAAATCATCAGGATCTCGGTCTTGGCGTCCTTGGCAAACACCGCCCGCTCGTACTCGGCAAAGTGCCGGTAGCGGCCCCAGCGCCGGTACAGCGAGTTGCGCAGGTTCTGCGCCTTGTCTTCAAAGCAGCCGTCGGCGGCGTAGTAGACGTCCAGCCCCGGCATCTTGTTGAAACCGATCAGGCGGTCTACCGGCCGCTTGGCCAGGTCTGCTTGCATCCAGGCGCTGAGTTTCTCGTTGCGCCGATGGTTGAACAACGCCTTGACCGGCGCCACCAGCACTTCAAACCCTTCAGGCACGTCGCCTTCCCAGATCAGCGTGTAGACGCGGATCTTGTGGCCACGACGCTGGCACTCCAGGGCAATGCGCATGAAATCGCGCTGCAAGCCACCGAAGGGGAAATATTTGTACAGCACAAAAGCCAGTTGCATCAACGAACATCCTCAGCCAGCAGCAACGCGCGCAATTGGCTCGCCACACGCTCGGGATTCAGGCGAGTGAAGCACAATGGCCACTCGCGTTTGAGATCGAACCGGCGCTGATCGTCAGCGCTCGGCTTGTAAGTGCATTTTTTCTGCAGGCACGGTGCGCAGGAAAAGTCGCTGGCCAGGTGCACCTGGGACTTGCCATAGGCGCCGGTCAGGCCAGGGTTGGTCGGGCCGAACAGCGACAGGGTCGGCACATCCAGCGCGGCCGCCAGGTGACCGAGGCCGGTGTCTACGGCCACACAAGCCTTGGAAGCCGCCAGCACGCGGGCGACGCCGACCAGATTCAATTTGGGCAGCACCTGGCAATTATTCAAGCCCTTGGCGATGCGCTCGGCACGGGCCTGCTCCGCCGGGTTGCCCCACGGCAGGCGAACCTGCAAACCTTGCTGGCCAAGGCGTTCGGCCAACTGCCGCCAGTAGGCCTCAGGCCAGTGCTTGGTCGCCCAGGTGGTGCCATGCAGGAACACCACAAACGGGGCTGCCGGTGGCAGTTGCAGGCGATCCAGGTCCAGACCGTAATCGCCAAGGCCTGCCGGCAGGTCGTAACCCAGTGCCAGGGCAAACAGCTGGCGCACCCGCTCCACGGCATGCTGCCCGCGTTGTACCGAAAAGCGCCGGTCATAGAAGCGGCTGGCCAACCCTTCACGGGCCGAATAACGGTCGAGCCCGGCCACCGGCGCTTTCACCGAGCGGGTCAGCCAGGCCGACTTGACCAGCCCCTGGGCGTCGATCACCAGGTCGTACGGGGTTTCGCGCAGGCGCTGCTTGAACTGGCGCCATTCGCCGCTCTTGAACGTCTGCCAGAGGTTTTTGCGCCAGCGCCGGATGGCCACCGGGATCACCTTGTCGACCGCCGGGTGCCAGCTCGGGATCTCGGCAAAGCCTTCCTCGACTACCCAATCGAAGCGGATACCCGGAATCGCCCGGGCAGCGTCGGTCAGCGCCGGCAGCGCATGAATCACATCGCCCAGAGAAGACGTCTTGATCAGCAATACCCGCACTTAATCGACCTCAGCCAGGACATCGACAAGGCTCGGTCCATTGAGGCGCTGCAATGCAGCCACTACGGCCTCTGGCTCAAGTTGACGCAAGCAGTTGTAGTGGCCGAAGCGACAGGTGCGGTCAAAGCACGGGCTGCATTCAAGGCCCAGGCGGACGATTTCGACCTGGTCGGCCAACGGCGGGGTGAAGCCCGGCGAGGTAGAACCGTAAACGGCCACCAGTGGGCGGTTCAACGCTGCCGCCACGTGCATCAGGCCCGAATCGTTGGACACCACTGCATCGCTGCAGGACAGCAGGTCGATGGCCTCGGCCAGCGAGGTTTCGCCACTGAGGTTATAGGACTCTTCACGCAGGCCGGGAATCAGCCGGTCACGGATCGACTCGCCCACGGCGTGGTCGTTCTTCGAGCCAAACAGCCACACCTGCCAGCCCTCACGGATCTTGGCTTCGGCGACTTTGGCGTAATGCTCCGACGGCCAGCGCTTGGCTTCGCCAAACTCGGCGCCTGGGCACAGCGCCAGCACCGGACGGTCCAGCGCCAGGCCGAACTTGGCCAGGGCAGCATCGCGGCTGGCCGCTTCAATTTGCAGGCTCGGGCGCGGGTATGGCTTGGGCAGCTCGGTACCGGCCGGATAGGCCAGCGCCATGAAGCGCTCGATCATCAACGGGTAACGCGCCTTGTCCAGCTTGCGCACGTCATTGAGCAGGCCAAAGCGCAGCTCGCCACGCCAACCGGTGCGCTTGGGAATACCCGCAAAGAATGGCACCAACGCCGACTTGAGGGAGTTGGGCAGCAGGATCGCCTGGTCGTATTGACCTGCCAGGGACTTGCCGATGCGTCGACGGGTTGCCAGTTCCAGCGCACCGTGGCCGAGCGGAAAGCTCAAGGCCTGGCGCACTTCGGGCATGCGTTCGAGGATCGGCCGGCTCCACTCGGGGGCCAGCACATCGATCACACACGCCGGATGTTGCTGCTTCAGGCAATGGAACAGGGTTTGCGCCATTACCATGTCGCCCACCCAGCTTGGGCCAATGATCAAAATTCTCATGCTTTATCCAGAAACGATCAGGGAGGCTGCAGCCTGTCCGCGAACAGCCTGGCCTCCCTTCTTTATATTCAGGCTATATGTCGACCAGTGTACGCCACTCGGGCTGTAGTGTGGTCTTGGCAGGCTTCCTGCCGCCTGATTCGCCTGGTTTAACCGCTTATGTCAGGCCCAGTTCAGCCCAGATACGCCTTACTTCGCCGCGCTCCTGCACGAACTGCGAGGCATCGATCACCCCCGCCTGCTTCTGCAGGGCCTGGCGGTGTGCGGCGGAACGAAAGGCCTTGTACACCTCACGCAGCAGCACCGCATCGCTGGCGGGCATCAGCCCGGCCTGCTCAAGCTCTTCGAGAATGCGGATGTTATCGGTCCAGCGCAGCAGTGCCGGGTGGTCGTGAGACCAGGCCAAAGCGGCGTATTGCACCATAAATTCGATATCGACGATACCACCGGCATCCTGCTTGATATCGAAGGGCACCCCGGGTGTGAAGGCATTGGGGCCGGTGCCCGCAGCACTGATGCGGGTGCCCAGGTTGTCGCGCATCTTGGCGCGCATCTCGCTGACCTCGGCTTGCAGCTTGGGCAGGTCGCGCGCCTTGCCGAGCACCTTGGCACGCACGGCCTCGAAGGCGGTTCCCACTTGCGGGCAGCCGACCAGTACCCGGGCCCGCACCAGTGCCTGATGCTCCCAGGTCCAGGCTTCGTTCAGCTGGTAGCGCTCGAAGGCCCCCAGCGAACTGACCAGCAGCCCCGACGCCCCGGAAGGACGCAAGCGCATGTCCACGTCATAGAGCTGTCCGGAGTTGGTCTGGGTGGTGAGCATGTGGATGATCCGCTGCCCCAGCCGGGTGAAAAACTGCGCACCGTCGATGGGTTTGGCGCCATCGGTTTCGGCCTGAGGGTCGCCATCATGGACAAACACCAGGTCCAGGTCCGAGCCATGGCCTAGCTCGATGCCGCCAACCTTGCCATAGCCGACGATAATGAAACCCGGGTCGCACAAACTGCCATCACTGCGCTTGGGCTGGCCATGGCGCGCCACGGTCTGGCGCCAGGCCAGGGCCAGTACCTGATTGAGGATGGCTTCGGCCAGCCAGGTGAGGTAATCGCTGACCTTCATCAGCGGCAGATTCCCGGCGATTTCCGACGCGGCCACGCGCAGGTTGTGAGCCAGTTTGAAGTGACGCAGCGCTTCCATCTGCTGCTCCAGATCGTCCTCGGGAATCCGTGTAAGACGCTCATTCAGCTCGGCCGCCAGCTCCGGCGCCAACGGCGGGCTGTACAAGCGGCCTTCGTTCAACAGCTCATCGAGCAGCAGCGGAAAGCGGGTGATCTGTTCGGCGATCCACGGGCTGGCGGCGCACAAGGTCAGCAAGCGACGCAGCGCCCCGGGGTTCTCGGTCAGCAGCACCAGATAGGCCGAGCGCCGGGCGACCGCTTCTACCAGTGGCAACACACGCTCCAGTACCAGGTCCGGGTCGGCATGTTCTACCGCTTGTGCCAACAAGCGTGGGATGAAGGCGTCCAGGCGCTCGCGGCCCAAGCGTTGCATGGCCCGCAGCTGCGGACTGGCACGCAGCCCGGCGAGTTGTTTGAGCGCCTTGACCGGGTCGGCGAAACCGGCTTCCTGCAACTGACGGCACGCGGCCTCTTCATTCTGGACTTCTTCCCAAAGCGGCAGCCATTCACCGCCGACAATGACCTCGCCCTCTTCGTTTTCATCCTCATCCGGATCGGCGATGACCTGACGGAAGTGCCAGTCGATGCGCCCACGCCAATACATCAGCTGGTCACGGAAGCTCGCCCAGTTACTAAAACCGAGCATGAAGGCAATACGCACACGGTCCAGCTCATCATCCGGCAACATCTGGGTCTGACGGTCGGCAATCGCCTGGATCGCGTGCTCGGTGTAACGCAGGAATTCATAGCCTTCGCGCAGCTCGGCAACCACGGCAGGCGGCAGATAGCCCTGTCCTTCAAGGGTCGACAGGACTTTAAGCAAAGGTCGCTGTTGCAGGCTCAAGTCGCGCCCGCCATGGATCAGCTGAAACGCCTGGGCGATAAACTCGACTTCGCGAATGCCACCGGCACCCAGCTTGATGTTGTCGGCCATGCCCTTGCGCCGTACTTCCTGCTGGATCAGCTGCTTCATGGTGCGCAGCGCTTCGATGGCGGAAAAATCCAGATAACGCCGGTAAACGAAAGGTCGCAGCATATCCAGCAACTGCGCCCCGGCCACTTGGTCGCCGGCCACCACCCGCGCCTTGATCATCGCGTAGCGTTCCCAGTCGCGGCCCTGGTCCTGGTAATACTGCTCCAACGCGTTGAAGCTCAGTGCCAGGGCGCCGGCGGAACCGTAGGGGCGCAAGCGCATATCGACACGGAACACGAAGCCATCGACGGTGATCGGATCCAGCGCCTTGATCAGTCGCTGACCCAGACGGGTGAAGAACTCCTGGTTATCCAGTGAGCGCTTGACGCCTTCTGTCTCGCCGCCTTCAGGGAAGGCAAAGATCAGGTCGATGTCCGACGACAGGTTCAGCTCGACCGCGCCAAGCTTGCCCATGCCCAGCACCACCATATGTTGAGGCAGGCCGCTGCGATGGCCGATGGGGGTACCGAACTGCTGGCAATGGCGCGGGTACAGCCATTGGTAAGCCTGGTCGATACACGCGTCCGCCAGGTCCGACAGGTCACGACAGGTCTGCACCAGGTCCGCCTGACGGTTCAGGTCACGCCAGATTATCCGTACCTGCTGGCGGCTACGCTGACGACGCAGGTTGCGCGCCAGCTCGTCTTCGCTCTCGGCAGCCTGAGTGGCGGCAGCAATATGTGCGCACAACTCGCCCGGCGCGAAACTACGGTCGAGTTCGCCGCTGGCGACCAGATCAAGGAGCATGGCCGGATCGCGTATTGCCTGTTCGAAGACAAAGTCGCTGGCTGCGGTGACCCGGGCGAACTGCGCCCAACGCTCCACCGTCCAGCTATCGAGCGATAAAGAGGGTGTCTGGGCAACGGCGTCACGCAACGATTGCTCACTGCGACTGACAAACGGCACCAGGGTGGCGGGCACTACGGCCAGCAAAGGCAGGCTCATGGACTATCCTTGATCGGCGAGAAAAGATTGGCAGCGCACGGGCGAGGAAACCCTGACCACGGTTGGACTGTCATACAAAAGTTAGAAATAGCTGAAAAATCTGATTTTCTGGCAGAAACCATCGCTGCAAACCTTTTCGCAACTTGTTTTTAACCACCGGTATCGATTTATCCCACAACCCGAACAGAGGCCACGAGCCATTTTTCTGTAGTTTTACTACTGCTTCTTCACGTCAAAAGCATGAAATGGTGATTCATTTGTAGTAAAACTACACAACGCCGGTACACTCTCCGGTAATCCAAGAATTTCATGTCGTCTGCCCAAAAGGCCAGTCGCAAACTCAGGCAACCGATTCTGGAAGCCTTTCCGCCCTGGAGCAAGCCATGCAAGACCTCGATCCCGTCGAAACCCAGGAATGGCTGGACGCCCTGGAGTCGGTTCTCGACAAAGAAGGCGAAGACCGCGCTCACTATCTGATGACCCGTATGGGCGAGCTGGCCACCCGTAGTGGCTCCCAGCTGCCGTACGCCATCACCACGCCATACCGCAACACCATCCCTGTTACCCACGAAGCACGCATGCCTGGCGACCTGTTCATGGAACGCCGCATTCGCTCGTTGGTCCGTTGGAACGCGCTGGCCATGGTGATGCGCACCAACCTGAAAGATTCGGATCTGGGCGGCCACATTTCGAGCTTCGCCTCCAGCGCCACCCTGTACGACATCGGCTTCAACTACTTCTTCCAGGCCCCGACCGAAGAACACGGCGGCGACCTGGTGTTCTTCCAGGGCCACGCCTCGCCTGGCGTCTACGCCCGCGCCTTCATGGAAGGCCGCATCAGCGAAGACCAGATGAACAACTTCCGTCAGGAAGTCGATGGCAAGGGCCTGTCGTCCTACCCGCACCCTTGGCTGATGCCTGACTTCTGGCAGTTCCCGACCGTATCCATGGGTCTGGGCCCGATCCAGGCGATCTACCAGGCACGTTTCATGAAGTACCTGGAAGCCCGTGGCTTCATCCCGGCCGGCAAGCAGAAAGTCTGGTGCTTCATGGGCGACGGCGAGTGCGACGAGCCGGAATCCCTGGGCGCAATCGCCCTGGCCGGCCGCGAGAAGCTGGACAACCTGATCTTCGTCATCAACTGCAACCTGCAGCGCCTCGACGGCCCGGTTCGCGGCAACGGCAAGATCATCCAGGAACTCGAAGGCGTGTTCCGTGGCGGTGGCTGGAACGTCAACAAAGTCGTCTGGGGCCGTTTCTGGGACCCACTGCTGGCCAAGGACACCAACGGTGCCCTGCAGCGCCGCATGGACGAAGTCATCGACGGCGAGTACCAGAACTACAAGGCCAAGGACGGCGCGTTCGTCCGTGAGCACTTCTTCAACACCCCAGAACTCAAGGCCATGGTCGAAGACCTGTCCGACGACGAAATCTGGAAGCTCAACCGTGGTGGCCACGACCCGTACAAGGTCTATGCAGCCTACCACCAGGCGGTCAACCACAAAGAGCAACCGACCGTCATCCTGGCCAAGACCATCAAGGGTTACGGCACCGGTGCTGGCGAAGCCAAGAACACCGCGCACAACACCAAGAAGGTCGACGTCGACAGCCTGCGCCAGTTCCGCGACCGCTTCGACATCCCGGTCAAGGACGACGAGCTGGAAAACCTGCCGTTCTTCAAACCGGAAGAAGGTAGCGCCGAAGCCCGTTACCTGGCTGAACGCCGCGCCGCCCTCGGTGGTTTCGTGCCACAGCGCCGCGCCAAGAGCTTCAGCGTACCGACCCCGCCACTGGAAACCCTGAAGGCGATCCTGGACGGCTCGGGCGACCGTGAAATCTCCACCACCATGGCCTTCGTGCGGATCCTCGCGCAACTGGTCAAGGACAAGGAAATCGGCCAGCGCATCGTTCCGATCATCCCGGACGAAGCCCGTACCTTCGGTATGGAAGGCATGTTCCGCCAGCTGGGCATCTACTCGTCCGTCGGCCAGCTCTACGAGCCAGTCGATAAAGACCAGGTGATGTTCTACCGCGAAGACAAGAAAGGCCAGATCCTCGAAGAAGGCATCAACGAAGCCGGCGCCATGTCGTCGTTCATCGCTGCCGGTACTTCGTACAGCTGCCACAACCAGCCGATGCTGCCGTTCTACATCTTCTACTCGATGTTCGGCTTCCAGCGTATCGGTGACCTGGCCTGGGCCGCTGGCGACAGCCGCACCCGTGGCTTCCTGATCGGCGGTACCGCCGGCCGTACCACCCTCAACGGTGAAGGCCTGCAGCACGAAGACGGTCACAGCCACATGATGGCCGGTACCATCCCGAACTGCCGCACCTATGATCCGACCTACGGCTACGAGCTGGCAGTGATCATCCAGGACGGCATGAAGAAGATGACCGAAGAGCAACAGGACGTCTTCTACTACATCACCGTGATGAACGAGTCCTACCAGCAGCCAGCCATGCCGGCCGGTGTCGAGGAAGGCATCATCAAGGGCATGTACCTGCTCGAGGAAGATACCCGCGAAGCGGCGCACCACGTCCAGCTGATGGGCTCCGGCACCATCCTGCGTGAAGTGCGTGAAGCGGCGAAGATCCTGCGTGAAGAGTTCAACGTCGGCGCCGCCGTCTGGAGCGTTACCAGCTTCAACGAACTGCGTCGCGACGGCCTGGCCGTAGAGCGCAGCAACCGCCTCAAGCCTGGCCAGAAGCCACAGCAGACCTACGTCGAGCAGTGCCTGAACGGTCGCAAGGGCCCGGTCATTGCCTCTACCGACTACATGAAACTGTTCGCCGAGCAGATCCGTCAGTGGGTGCCGAGCAAAGAATTCAAAGTCCTGGGTACCGATGGCTACGGTCGCAGCGACAGCCGCAAGAAGCTGCGTCACTTCTTCGAAGTCGACCGTCACTTCGTCGTGCTGGCTGCACTGGAAGCCTTGGCTGACCGTGGCGAGATCGAACCGAAGGTTGTGGCCGATGCCATCACCAAGTTCGGCATCGACCCGGACAAGCGCAACCCACTGGACTGCTGAGGAGTATTTTAAGTGAGCGAACTCATTCGCGTACCTGACATCGGCAGCGGTGAAGGTGAAATCATTGAGCTGTTCGTCAAAGTCGGCGACCGCATCGAGGCTGACCAAAGCCTGCTGACCCTGGAGTCCGACAAGGCCTCCATGGAGATCCCGGCCCCAAAGGCCGGCGTGATCAAGTCGCTGAAGGTCAAGCTCGGCGACCGCCTGAAAGAAGGCGACGAGCTGATGGAACTGGAAGTCGAGGGCGCCGCTGCGGCGCCTGAGGCTCCGGCCGCTGCGGCCCCGGCTGCAGCTGCACCGGCTGCCGCTCCGGCTGCAGAAGCTGCACCTGCTCCGGCCGCCGCGCCTGCTGCTGCCACTGTTCAGGACATCCACGTTCCGGACATCGGCTCTTCGGGCAAGGCCAAGATCATCGAAGTACTGGTCAAGGTCGGCGACACCGTCGAAGCCGACCAGTCGCTGATCACCCTGGAATCGGACAAAGCCTCGATGGAGATCCCGTCTCCAGCCGCTGGCGTGGTCGAAGCCGTGATTGCCAAGCTGGACGACGAAGTCGGTACCGGCGACCTGATCCTCAAGCTGAAAGTAGCTGGTGCCGCGCCTGCCGCTGCACCGGCTCCGGCGGCTGCGGCACCGGCGCCGGCCAAGGCTGAAGCAGCGCCTGCTGCTGCGCCTGTAGCCGCGGCCCCTGCTGCCGCACCGGCTGCTGCTCCTGCTGCTGTCAGCGGTGCCAAAGTTCACGCCGGCCCTGCCGTGCGTCAGCTGGCCCGTGAGTTCGGCGTCGAGCTGAGCGCCGTTGCCGCCTCTGGCCCGCACGGTCGCGTGCTCAAGGAAGACGTGCAGGTTTACGTCAAGGCCATGATGCAGAAGGCCAAGGAAGCCCCGGCCGCCGGTGCAACCGGTGGTGCAGGCATCCCGCCGATCCCGGAAGTCGACTTCAGCCGCTTCGGCGAAACCGAAGAAGTGCCGATGACCCGCCTGATGCAGATGGGTGCTACCAACCTGCATCGCAGCTGGCTGAACGTGCCTCACGTTACCCAGTTCGACAGCGCCGACATCACCGAGCTGGAAGCTTTCCGCGTTGCCCAGAAAGCCGTTGCAGAGAAGGCTGGCGTCAAGCTGACCGTACTGCCGCTGCTGCTCAAGGCCTGCGCCCACCTGCTCAAGGAACTGCCGGACTTCAACAGCTCGCTGGCCCCTAGCGGCAAAGCGATCATCCGCAAGAAATACGTCAACGTCGGTTTCGCCGTCGACACCCCGGATGGCCTGTTGGTCCCTGTGATCAAGAACGTCGACCAGAAGAGCCTGCTGCAACTGGCTGGCGAAGCGGCGGCCCTGGCTGAAAAAGCCCGGACCAAAAAACTGTCGGCTGACGACATGCAAGGCGCCTGCTTCACCATCTCCAGCCTCGGTCACATTGGCGGCACCGGCTTCACGCCGATCGTCAACGCGCCGGAAGTGGCGATCCTCGGTGTTTCCAAGGCCACCATCCAGCCAGTCTGGGATGGCAAAGCCTTCCAGCCGAAGCTGATGCTGCCGCTGTCGCTGTCCTACGATCACCGTGTGATCAACGGTGCAGCTGCTGCACGCTTCACCAAGCGTCTGGGCGACCTGCTGACCGATATCCGCACCATGCTGCTGTAATGCTGTTTCCTGTCTCCCCCTGCCGGGGGAGACAGGCTCCCTTTTCGAGCTGCCACGCTCGTACCTCAACCCCGTCACTTTGGCGGGGCTTTTTTTGTCTGCGATTTATGCGCTTTCACCTTCTTGTGAGCCGACAACACCGGTTCGCAAAGGGGCTGCGTGGTTTTCGGGTCAAGAAATCATTCGCTACGCCGATATACAGTCATTAGAACGCCGCTGTATCGCTTGTCAGCCATCGACGCATGATGCAACCTTGCCCAACCGCGTAGCAGCACTTTGCCCAGCCCGCGCCAACCGCCTTATTGAAGCGAGCTCTCAATGAAAAGCCATTCCGATGCCGCCAGCCGTATGGCGGCCGAGGTCGTGACGCAGTTACCCGTGCCTTCGCGGCTCGGCATGCTGCGTTTCGAACGGCTGAACGAGGCCAGCTGGGCCCTGCTGTACCTCGACCCTGCCTGCGAGCGCCAGTTCGGCATGGCCGCGGTCGACCTCTGCGCTCTGGTCGGCTCGCCTTATGCCAGCCTGATGGAGCCCGAGGCGCGCTACAAACTGCACGATGACATCCAGCAGCAACTGGCTGACCGCCCGAACTACCGGGTGCGCTATACCCTGCATACCGCGCAGGGGCCATTGCACCTGCTGGAGCTGGGCGAAGCCTACAAGCAACACAACCGCCAGCTGTTGCGCGGCTACCTGATGGTGGTCGACAGCCACTCGGACGATGTCCAGGACCTCAGCGCGGCCGACCTTGAGACCCGCAACAATCGCCTGCAGATTGCCCTGCAGCTCAACCAGCAAGCCCAGCAGGAACAGCTCGAACACCTGGAGCGGGTACGCGCCCAGCAGGAGCTGATCCTGCACCTGGCGCGCCATCGCTACAGCGCCAGCAACTCATTGCTCGAAGCTGCCGAGCTGATCACCCGCAGCGCCTGCGAGATCTACAAAATCGACTGTGCCAGCATCTGGTACCTGGAAGGCCAGCGCCTCGAGCCGATCTCTGCGTACTACCGAGAAGCCCAGGAATACCACCTGCCCGAGCCCATCGATGCCAGTCGTTTTCCCGACTACCTCGAGGCCCTGCACACCAGCCGGGCGATCGACGCGCACAACGCCAGCCATGACCCGCGCACCCGGGAGATGGCCGAAAGCCTGCGCCCGCGTGACATCAACGCCATGCTCGATGCCAGTATCCGCATCGATGGCCAGGTAGTCGGCGTGCTCTGCCTGGAACACACAGGTTCGGCGCGGGCCTGGCAGTCGGACGAAATCGCCTTTGCCGGTGAACTGGCCGATCAGTTCGCCCAGGTCATCAACAACCACAACCGGCGAACCGCCACCAGCGCCCTGCACCTGTTCCAGCGTGCTGTGGAGCAAAGCGCCAACGCCTTTTTGCTGGTGAACCGCGACGGCGTGGTGGAGTACGTCAACCCGAGCTTCACCGCCATTACCCAGTACAGCACCGACGAGGTTCACGGTAACCGGCTCTCGGAGCTGCCCGCGCTGGAGAACCTCAGCGAACTGTTGTTCGACGCCACCTCAAGCCTGGCCATGAGCAACAGCTGGCAAGGCGAGTTCAAGAGCCGGCGCAAGAACCTGGAGCCCTACTGGGGGCAGCTGTCGATTTCCAAGGTGTATGGCGATAACCGCGAGCTGACCCACTACATCGGCATCTACGAAGACATCACCCAGAGCAAGCTGGCCCAGCAACGTATCGAACGCCTGGCCTACACCGACAACCTGACCAGCCTGGGCAACCGTCCGGCGTTCATCCGCAACCTCGACGAACGCTTTGCCCGCGACAGCGACAGCCCCATCTGCCTGCTGCTGGTAGACATCGACAACTTCAAGCGGATCAACGACAGCCTCGGCCACCAGACCGGTGACAAACTGCTGATCAGCCTCGCACGGCGGCTGCGCAACAGCCTCAGCGCCGACGGCAGCCTGGCGCGCTTTGCCAGTAACGAATTTGCCGTGCTGCTGGAGAACACCGACCTCAAGAGCGGCCAGCAGATTGCCCAGCAGTTGCTGCGCACGCTCGACAAGCCGATGTTCGTCGATAACCAGCTGATCAACGTCACCGGCTCCGTGGGCCTGGCCTGCGCCCCCCTGCATGGCCGCGACCCGCAGACCCTGATGAAAAACGCAGGCCTGGCCCTGCACAAGGCCAAGGCCAACGGCAAGCACCAGGCGCAAGTGTTCACCGAAGCCCTGAATGCCGAAGCCAGCTACAAATTGTTCGTCGAGAACAACCTGCGCCGGGCCCTGACCCAGAACGAGCTGGACGTGTTCTATCAGCCCAAGCTGTGCCTGCGCAGCGGAAGGCTGCTGGGCCTCGAAGCCCTGCTGCGCTGGAACCATCCGGACAAGGGCATGATCCGCCCGGACCAGTTCATCAGCGTGGCCGAGGAAACCGGCCTGATCATCCCGATCGGCAAGTGGATTGCCCGCCAGGCTTGCCGCATGAGCCAGAAGCTGCGCACCGAAGGGCTGGGCAACCTGCAGGTGGCGATCAACCTCTCGCCCAAGCAGTTTTCCGATCCGGACCTGGTCGCCTCCATCGCCAACATCCTCCAGGAAGAGGCGCTGCCGCCGCACTTGCTGGAGCTGGAGCTGACCGAAGGCCTGCTGCTTGAGGCCACCGAAGACACCCACCGCCAGCTCGACCAACTCAAGCAACTGGGCCTGACCCTGGCCATGGACGACTTCGGTACCGGTTATTCTTCGCTCAGCTACCTGAAGAAGTTTCCGATCGACATCATCAAGATCGACCGCAGCTTCATCCATGAAATCCCCGACAACCAGGACGACATGGAGATCACCTCGGCCGTGGTGGCCATGGCCCACAACCTCAAGCTCAAAGTGGTTGCCGAAGGTATCGAGACCGCCGAGCAACTGGCCTTTTTGCGCCGCCACCGCTGCGACGTGGGCCAGGGTTACCTGTTCGACCGGCCGATTCCGGGCGCCGAGCTGGTGAACAAACTCAAGCGTTATCCGCGCGGCCCGATCGACTGACAGCGGCGTAACACTCGGGCACACTACGACTCTATCCCTACACACCCTGCCTTTAGAGGAGTGGGTCATGGTCCTGCGCTCGGAGATTCTCGTGAACAAAAACGTCCTGCCTACCGCGGAACAGGCACTGCCTGGCCGTGAAACCCCGATGGCCCTGCCGGAAAAGCACTTCGTCTTCAAAGACACCCCGCTGCTTGGCCCGTTCTTCGAAAACGTCGACTTTGCCATTTTTGGCCTGGGTTGCTTCTGGGGTGCCGAACGCCGTTTCTGGCAACGTGAAGGCGTGGTCAGCACCGTGGTCGGCTATGCCGGCGGCTTTACCCCGAACCCGACCTACGAAGAAGTCTGCTCGGGCCTGACCGGCCACACCGAAGTGGTGCTGGTGGTGTTCGACAAAGACAAGGTCAGTTACCAGGAACTGCTGGCCATGTTCTGGGAACTGCACAACCCGACCCAGGGTATGCGCCAGGGCAACGACATCGGCACCCAGTACCGCTCGGTGATCTACTGCACCAGCCCCGAGCAACTGGAACTGGCCCTGGCCAGCAAGCAGGCCTACCAGGCCGAACTGACCAAGGCCGGCTTTGGCGAGATCACCACCGAGATCGACCAGGCGCCAACCGTCTACTTTGCCGAGGCCTATCACCAGCAATACCTGGCCAAGAACCCAGAAGGCTACTGCGGTATCGGCGGCACCGGTGTTTGCCTGCCGCCTAGCCTGCAAGGCAACTGAGAGTCCGACTAATCCATACGTCAGCCTGTAGGAGCTGGCTTGCCAGCGATGCAGACGCCGCGCAATGGCTGAGACCGCGCAGATGCCATCGCCGGCAAGCCGGCTCCTACAATGACTTCTGTTGTCCATAGATTGGCGATTCTTTCCGCCAGCACCCTGCCCTGGCACCGCTCTTCCCGCAGCCCGCTCATTGCAGTTTCCCCTGACCTACGCTGTACCAGTCCAGACGCCGGGTCAGGACCATGAACACCCCCAACAGTCCGAACAGCAACAGCGCCCCCATCAGCAAGGCATAGTCCTCGGCGCTGAGCAGGCCGTAGAGCATGGCGTAGAGCATCGCCAGGCCGCTGGCAAAACCCATCGCCCGCCACCCGCTGCGCAGCACATGGCTGAGGTAGAAGCCGATCAACAGCACGCAGGCCGAAGCCGACAGCCCATATGCCAGGCCAAACCCCAGGTGCTCCGACAACGACAGCAACAACAGGTAGAACAACGCCAGCGCCGCGCCGACCAGGGCGTACTGGATCGGGTGCACACTAAGACTCCTGAGCACCTCAAAGAGAAAAAAGCCGGCAAAGGTCAACGCAATGAACAGCAGGGCATATTTAATCGCCCGGTCACTTTTAAGGTACTGGTCCACCGGATCGACAAAGCTCACGCCAAAGGTACGACCGCGCAGGTCGTCACAACTGCCCTGGCTTGCACACAGGCTCAACGCGTCTTCCAGGTTGGTCGAGAAAAAAGACGCCTGCCAGCGCGCGCTAAAGCCCTCGGCGTTAACCTCACGTTCGGCGGGCAGGTAGCTGCCGACAAAACTCGGGTGTGGCCAGTTGGCCTTCAGGCTTACCGTACTGGTGCGTCCGACCGGCACCACATGCAGCTGACCGGTGCCCTGCAAGGCCAGGTCGAAGGCATAGTCCAGGCGGGTTTGCACCTTGCCGTCGAGGTGTTCCAGCGGCACATGCACCCCGCCACCCAACCAGCTCAAACCAGTGCCCGCCTGAAAGTCCAGGGTCTGACCATTGAGCGTCAGGCTGAGGCCCTTTTCGATGCCGCGAATATCACTGACGCCCACTGCAATAAACGGCGTGTCGAAGCGGTACCCTTCCAGGTCATCGGTAATCCCCCAGTTGGCGGGCACCTTGAACTGACCGCTGATGCGGTTGTTGGCATGGAACAACCGCGCTTCGTAGATGCCGCGTGAGCGCAGTTCGGTCTGGGCCGTGCCCTGAAGCTCGAAAGTCTCCGGCAGAAAATACAGAAAGCCGTTGTTCTCTTTGGCTTCCTGGAAGGTATGGCCGTCCTGGGTGAGCCAGCTCTTCACCGTTCTGCGGTACGGCACGACCAGCAGCGGCCCGCTGATCTGCTGGCTGAAGCTGGAGCTCTGGGCAATGTCCTGCACCACGCTGTCGCGCAATGCCTGACGCTCGCTGATCAGGTTGCCGATCATCAGCAACGGGATCAGCAGCAAGACGATCAAAAAGGCTATCGCGCCCAGTTTAAAGCTCAGGGTTCGGTTCATGTGTGTGGCTCCGGTTTCGATGCGCAGAGTCTGCGCAGCCGATAAGGAGCCTGCGTGCAGCGATTGTGGAGTTTGTGTGGAGATTCAGCTCAGGCGGTTGGCCGGCAACCACAGGCGCACGCGCACACCGTCCTCGACGTTGGCCACCTCCAGCGTGCCGCCGTGCAGTTGCATGACCTCCTCGACGAAATTCAGGCCAAGACCCGTGCTTTTGCGCCCGCTGCCCGGTCGCGGCAGCGAGTAGAAGCGCTCGCTGACCCGGCCCAGTGCGTAGTCGGGAATCGCCTCGCCCTGGTTGTACAGGCTCAACGCAACCCTATCGCCACGGCGCTCCAGCTCAAACACCAGCAAGCCGCCCGGCCCGGTGAAGTCCAGGGCGTTGTCCAGCAGGTTGCCTATCGCCTGGCGCATCAGGAACGGCTCGCACAACAGCTGGATGCCGACAGGCACTCGCTGGCGCACCTGCAAACCGTTGCTTTCGATCCGCGCACTCTGGGCGACCAGCAGTTCATCGACCAGTGCCGCCAGCGGCACCTGGTGCTGCTGCTCCAGGGTTTGCATCTGTTCGACCTGGGCCAGGTTGAGCAAACGCTCGATCAACTGCTGCATGCGCCCACTTTCACGCTCGATGTTGCCGGCGAAGCGTTCGCGCTGTTCGTCCGGCATCGGCCCCTGCAGCAGCTCCGACGCGCCGCGAATGGCGGCCAGCGGGCTCTTGAGTTCGTGGGTGAGGGTATGCACGTAGCGCTCAACGTAGTCCTTGCCGTCCAGCTGGGTGCGCATGCGCTCCACCGCCGCCGCCAACTGCCCCAGCTCACCGCCGCGGTAATGGGGCAGTGCCATGCGCTCGCCTTCGCTGACCGCCTGGGCGTAATGGGTCAGGCGACGCAGCGAGCGCGCCAGCCACCAGGACAGCGCCGCGCCCACCAGCAAGCCCAGCCCGATCAGGCCCAGTCCCAGGTACAGCAAACGTTGTTCGGCACGGTCGATATATGGCTGCAACGACGAGTTCGGCTTGGCGACCGTCACCACACCGATAATGTTGCCCTCATCCAGAATCGGTGCAGCCACGTGCATCACTGACGACTCCGGATCGTCGGGGTTAGCGCGGGTTGATCGCGCACCATATTCGCCGCGCAAGGTCAGGTACACATCGTTCCAGCGCGAGTAATCCTGGCCCACCGCCTCACCGCTGGAGTCGAGCAGGACGATGCCCTTGGCATCGGTGACATAGATACGGTGGTTGACCTGGTTTTTCGGCAAACCCCAGATATCGGCCCGCGGCTGTCGCTTGCCGTAGGCACGCAGCAACTCGGGCATACGGCCCTCGCCCAGCGTGCCGCCCTTGACGTCGTCATGGAGGATTTCGGCCAGCAGGTTGGCGGTGTCCACCAGGGTTTCTTCGGCCGACTGGCGCACACCGGGGCGGATTTGCTCGCGCACGGTGTTGAGGACGAAATAGCCGGTCAGCCCGACAAACAGGAAGTAGACCAGGAAAATCCGGATCCCCAGGCGCATCAGCCGTGGCTCGGGCTGTAGCTGTAACCCACGCCGCGGTGGGTCTGGATCGGCTCGGCGTCAACTGCCACCAGCCGCAACTTGGCCCGCAGGCTTTTGATGTGGCTGTCGATATTGCGCTCATAGCCGGCATCGGCAGGCACGCCGACGGCATCGAGCAGTTGCTCGCGGCTGAACACCCGCTCGGGCTGTTCCAGCAGGCACTGCAACAACCGGAATTCGTGGCGGGTCAGGCTCAGTGGCTGACGACGATAGAGGATCTGCATACGCACAGTATCGACCTCGAACGGCCCCTGCGCACGGTCTTCAGGCTCGCTGCGCGGCGCCATGCGTTTGAGGATCGCCCGCACCCGGGCGGCGACTTCGCGCGGGCTGAAGGGTTTGACCACATAATCGTCGGCCCCGATTTCCAGGCCCACCACCCGGTCGATTTCCCCGTCGCGGGCACTGAGGAACATCACCGGCACGTCACTGAAGCGGCGCAGCTGGCGGCAGGTTTCAAAGCCGCTGATATCCGGCAGGCCGATGTCCAGAATGATCAGGTCGGCGGGATGCAGGCGCTGCTGCTCCAGCGCGGCGCTGCCCAGTGTCACCCAGTGCGTGCTGTGACCATCACCCTGGAAGGCAAAAATCAGGGTATCGGCGATGGCGGCTTCGTCTTCGACGATTAGTATATGGGGCATCTGAGCGGCAAGCCTCGCGCTGCAAGCTTTACGGGAAAGCGGATCGCGTGAACTTACACTGATCCGCCCCTGCTTGCAGCTATGCCATCAGCAGTCCGGCTTGCCCACCGTGAAGCGGCGCGCCGGGTTGACCGCTGCCTTGAACTCACGCAGGGCCTTGGCACCAATCAGCAGCGGGTAGTTGAAGCTGCTGCGGTCGGTCAGGTTGACCTCCACCGTACGCTTCACGTCGCCCAGGCACATTTCCAGTTCGACTACCGGCCGGCGTGCCGCCTCGACGGTTTCGCCCTCCTCTTCTTCATCGGAGCGCGCCTTGATCTTGCTGATCCGCGCCAGCTTGTGCTCATAGACCTTGTCGCTGGCGCCGTCAGTGGCCAGGCGGAACCGTACCCAGTCCTCGCCGTCACGGGTGAAGCGCTCGATGTCCTTGGCCGACAGCGAGGCGGTCAGGGCACCGGTGTCCATCTTGGCCTTGAGGGTTTCGCCGATTTCCGGCAGGGCAATGTATTCGTAGCGGCCATACAACGTAGGCTCGGCGGCCATCACCGGCAGCGCCAGCGCCGCCAACAGGGCAAGCAGTTGTTTCACGAGTCGACTTCCTTGATAGGGGACAGTGCTTAGACTGCACAGATGGCATAGGTTCGTTTTCACAGGGTATCCAACACAATGTGAAACATTTGTCTCACCCACCGGGCACTGGACATTTGGCGTAGTACATCTCCCTGCTTATCATGACCCACTGTTTAAGTCACACAACAGAGTTCGTTTATGCGTCGCCTGCTGATCGGCATTCTTACAACCACCCTGCTGCTGCTCAACACCCTGGTGCTGATCGGCCCCTTGCTGGTATTCGCCCTCATCAAGCTGGTATTGCCCGGCCGCGGCCGTGATTACGCCTCGTGGGCGGTAATGTGGATCGCCGAAACCTGGTCGGAGATCGACAAGCTGATCTTCGCCCTGTGCATCCCCACCCGGTGGGATATTCGCGGCGTTGAGCGCCTGCGCACCGACACCTCGTACCTGTGCGTGAGCAACCACCAGACCTGGGTCGACATCCCTGCGCTGATCGAAAGCCTCAACCGGCGCACGCCGTTCTTCAAGTTCTTCCTGAAGAAAGAGCTGATCTGGGTGCCGCTGCTCGGGCTGGCCTGGTGGGGGCTGGACTACCCCTTCATGAAGCGCTACAGCAAAGCCTTTCTGGAAAAGCATCCGGAGCTCAAGGGCAAGGACCTGGAAATCACCAAGGCCGCCTGTGAGCTGTTCAAGCGCCAGCCGGTCACCGTGGTCAACTACCTCGAAGGTACCCGCTTTACCGAGGCCAAGCGCCAGGAACAGCAATCGCCTTATCGCCACCTGCTCAAGCCAAAAGCCGGTGGCGTGGCCTTTGTGCTGGCGGCGCTGGGAGAGCAACTGGATGCGTTGCTGGACGTGACCATCGTGTACCCCGGCGAAAAGGCGCCCGGCTTCTGGGATTTGCTCAATGGCAGTATCAGTCGGGTGATTATCGACATTCAGGTGCGCGAACTGGACCCGGCATTGTGGGCAGGTGACTACGAAAACGACCCGGCATTCCGCCAGACCGTGCAGGACTGGGTGAACCAGTTGTGGGTCGAGAAAGACCAGCGCATTGCGCAACTGCGCAGCGAAATGCGCTGAGTTTTTTGTTGTTTGATCGGGCCCTATCGCGGGCAAGCCCGCTCCCACAGGTTCAGCGATAACCTCTGTGGGAGCGGGCTTGCCCGCGAAGAGGCCGGTAAATCCCCACGCTCCTTCAATTAGAAGCCAGGCTAATAATCAGCATTAGTATTATTTTTTTGTCTTCCCCACCCAAGTGGATAAAAATCGATCAACAGACAACTACAAAAAAGCCTGGATCGAACAATGGCCACTCAACCCTGCTCCACTGCCGAGGCAGCGTCTCCTCAACTTCGCCGGGTCCTTGGCCTGCCTGCCCTGGTGTTCTTCGGCCTGGTGTACATGGTGCCGCTGACCATTTTCACCACCTACGGCATCGTCACTGAACTGACCGGTGGCCGCACCGCTGGCGCCTACATGGTCACGCTGCTGGCCATGCTCTTCACCGCTGCCTCCTACAGCTTCATGGTCAAACGCTTTCCGGTCGCGGGCTCGGCGTACTCCTACACCAACCTGGCGTTTGGTCCGAACGTAGGATTTCTCGCTGGCTGGTCGTTGCTGCTCGATTACCTGTTCCTGCCGATGATCAACTACCTGCTGATCGGTTTGTTCCTCAACATCGCCTTCCCGGCCATCCCGGCGTGGAGCATCGTGCTTGGCTCGATTGCGCTGGTTACCGTGCTCAACGTGGTGGGTATCCACTCGGTGGCCAAGGCCAGCAACCTGATCGTCGGTGCGCAGATTGTCTTCATCGGCGTGTTTGTCGCCCTCTCCTGGCAGACCCTGGGTAACGGCCAGCCGGTCGACTTCCTTTCACCGCTGCTGGGCGATGGCAGTGCACCGGGCTTTGGCCCGCTGATGGCCGGTGCGGCGGTACTGTGCCTGTCATTTTTGGGCTTTGACGCCGTCTCGACCCTGGCCGAAGAAAGCCGCGATGCCCGCCGCGATGTACCACGGGCAATCATTCTCACCACCCTGTTTGCGGGCGTGCTGTTCACCCTGCTGGCTTACCTCAGCCAGCTGGTGCTGCCGGGCAGCACTTTCGCCAATGCCGACGCCGCGGCCAACGAGGTGATGTTCAAGGCCGGCGGACAGTTCCTGGCCAACTTCTTCACCGCGGCCTATGTGGCCGGCAGCCTCGGCTCGGCGCTGGCCTCCCAGGCGGCGGTGTCGCGCATTCTCTATACCATGGGCCGCGACCGGGTGCTGCCACAGCGCACCTTCGGCAAGCTGTCACCACGCTTCGGCACGCCGGTGTTTGCCATTTTGCTGGTGTCGGCGTTTTCGCTGCTGGCCCTGGTGATCGACCTGGCCACCCTGGCCTCGCTGATCAGCTTTGGTGCACTGGTGGCCTTCTCGGCAGTGAACCTGGCGGTAGTGCGTACCCACCTGATCACCGACACCAGCCAGCGTACCCTCGGCGGCCTGCTGCGCTACGGCCTGGTGCCGCTGGTGGGGTTGAGCCTGACCCTGTGGCTGTGGACCAGCCTGTCGGCGCTGACCATGGTGATCGGCCTGTGCTGGTTTGCCCTGGGGCTGGCGTACCTGGCCATGCTCACCGCAGGCTTCCGTCGCCCGGCACGGCAGATGGACTTTTCTGAAGCGGGCTGAGCTGGTTTGCTAGTAATGGGCCGCTGCAAAGCGGCCCTTATTCAAACCGATGGTGCAGCAGCCGGTGCCCCCCACAAGCTACCCAGATTCTGCAGCAGCGAACCGGCAACACCTTGCTGGCCGAGGTACTGCAGGATCAGCGGGGCAAATTGACCGATCATGCCGGTATCCATGCCCAAGGCACTGAAGGCGCTGTTGAGGTCATCGGTGCTCTTGACGTTATTGCCCAACGCATTGCTCAAGGCCGACGAATTCCCACTCTTGCCGAGCAACTCGCCCAGGCCGCTCAAGCCACCCAATGCGTTCTCGCCAGAGAGCAGGTCAATGCCCGGCACGGCTTTGCTCAACTGTTCGTAGTCGGTGCTGCTGAGCTGGTTGCGGGCCAGGCCCAGCAACGCGCCGGTGCCGCCAATGGCTTGTTCCGGGGTGATTTTCAACTCGCTGCCCAGGGTGTTGAGCAGGTTGGCCGAGGCGGCGGGCGCCTGGACTGCGGCACCGTCCTTGTTGCCCTGCATGGCAGACACGGCGTTGGCCGCATCGCTGAGGTTGAAGGCGAAAACCGAGCCGGCAGCCAGGCTCATCAGGGTGACCAGTGCAATACGTTTCATCAAAGGACCTCGTCGGCCGTAAAAGGCAGGAAAACGAGGATTTGGACTGCACAGGCAAAGGAATGTTCCGCTGCAACCGGCTTTGTGGGAGCAGGTTTACCAGGCCGCCGCGAATACGATTGTGGCCGCACCGGCCTATTCGCGGGTGAACCCGCTCCCACACGGATCAAGGCAGCGGCTGGCTTATATCGCGGTCTTCAAGCCCTTCCAGCAATGCCTCCACCAGGCCCTTGGCCATCTCCACCGAATGCAGGGTGGACCAGAGAAAACCGGTGGTCGATTTATCAACCCCCTCGATGGCCTTGTAGCCGGTGTCATAGGCACAACGCAGGTACAGCGAGACATGCACCAGCGCATCATGCGGGGCAATACCGGCATTGACGGAGAAGAGCTGAGGGTGACCGGCAGCGCAATCGCCGAAGGGTTTGTTGAGGGTGTTGTAGAGGGAAGTGGGTGGATCTGGGACTAATTTTTTCATCAGTAGCTTCCACATGAGTTTTAGCTACACCGGTCCGTTTCCACACGTAGGGTGGCAGCTGTGACACGGGGTGGAAAGCGGGTCATGTGGACAACCCGGTAGGCATACGCCTCCCGCGCACAGCTGCCATAAAGGCCAGCCGATTCCACAAACCACTCAGGTTTCCACACCCGATCGCTGAGACCTCAGCGACTCACGGAGACTAGAAGGACTGATTTCCTGGGGCAAGCATTGGGGATCGACAGACCGCGTAGGTTATTTCCTAGGACCAAAAATGACCAGTCGATACACATCAGAAAATACGCAAATTGATGCCGGAAATACGACCGCACACCTGATTAGAAAACAAAAGCCCCTCTAACGAGGGGCTTTTATCGGGCGTTTTTAGGCCGCACTAAACGTCTTATGCGGATCAATCACAAACTTCTTCGGCACGCCCGCATCGAACTCGCCATACCCTTCCGGCGCCTGATCCAGGCTGATCACCTGCACACCGACCACTTCGGCAATGTTGATGCGGTCCCACATGATGGCCTGCATTAACTGGCGGTTGTACTTCATCACCGGCGTTTGCCCGGTATGGAAGCTGTGCGACTTGGCCCAGCCAAGGCCAAAGCGGATGCTCAGGCTGCCGATCTTGGCGGCGGCATCCACTGCACCCGGATCTTCTGTGACGTACAGGCCGGGAATACCGATTTTGCCGGCAACACGCACCACGCCCATCAGCGAGTTGAGCACGGTGGCCGGGGCTTCGTGCTTGGCACCGGCATGGCCATGGCCGCGGGCTTCAAAACCTACGGCATCGACGGCGCAGTCGACTTCCGGCTCACCGAGCAGGTTGGCGATCTGTTCATGCAGCGGGGTGTCCTGGGACAGGTCGGCGATCTCGAAGCCCTGGGCCTTGGCGTGGGCCAGGCGCACCGGGTTGACGTCACCGACGATCACCACCGCAGCACCGAGCAAACGCGCTGAGGCGGCAGCGGCCAGGCCGACAGGACCGGCACCGGCGATATACACCGAGCTGCCCGGGCCCACGCCTGCGGTCACTGCGCCGTGGTAACCGGTGGGCAGAATGTCCGAGAGGCAGGTCAGGTCGCGGATTTTTTCCATGGCCTTGTCGCGGTTGGGCAGTTTCAGCAGGTTGAAGTCGGCGTACGGCACCAGCACGTATTCGGCCTGGCCACCGGTCCAGTCGCCCATGTCGACGTAGCCATAGGCACCGCCAGCGCGCGCCGGGTTGACCGTGAGGCACACGCCGGTGTGCATCTCTTTGCACGAGCGGCAGCGGCCACAGGCGACGTTGAAGGGCACGGAGACCAGGTCGCCGATTTGCAGGTTTTCGACATCACGGCCCTTTTCGATCACCTCGCCGGTGATCTCGTGGCCCAGCACCAGGCCGACCTGCGCTGTGGTGCGGCCGCGGACCATGTGCTGATCGGAGCCGCAGATGTTGGTGGAGACCACCTTGAGGATCACCCCGTGTTCGATCTTCTTGCCGCGTGGGTCCTGCATTTTGGGATAGTCAATTTTCTGCACCTCGACCTTGCCTGCGCCGAGATACACCACACCACGATTACCAGACATGCTTTTACCTCGCTAAGTTTGTTGTTATGTAGCGGTGCAAAGTGCGCAGCCCGCAGGCGGCGCTGTGTTACTGGAATCTTGTTTTAGGCTCCAAGGCCTCATCGCCAGCAAGCCGGCTCCTACAGGGGATCGATGGCGGCCTTCAGAGCACTACGGTTCTGTTGGCATTCAAAAACACCCGCCGCTCAATGTGATAACCCACCGCCCGCGCCAGGGTCAGGCACTCGATGTCGCGGCCCTTGGCGATCAGGTCTTCCGGATAATGGCTGTGGTCTACCGCCTCGACGCCCTGGGCAATGATCGGCCCTTCGTCGAGGTCGTTGTTGATGTAGTGGGCCGTGGCGCCGACCAGCTTCACGCCTTTGTTGTACGCCTGGTGATAGGGCTTGGCGCCCTTGAAGCCCGGCAGCAGGGAGTGATGGATGTTGATCGCCCAGCCGTCGAGGCGGCGGCACAGTTCCGGCGACAGCACCTGCATGTAGCGGGCAAGGATCACCAGTTCTGCGCCCGACTCTTCGATCACCTTCAGCACCTTGCGCTCCTGCGCCGGCTTGTCGAGCGGATCGAGGGCAAAGTGGTAGTAGGGAATCCGGTGCCAGTTGGCCAGCGGCTCAAGGTCGGGGTGGTTGGAGATCACTGCCACCACGTCCATACTCAATTGCCCGATGCGCTGGCGGTAGAGCAGGTCGTTGAGGCAGTGATCGGCCTTGGAGACCATGATCACCACTTTTGGCCGATGCTTGGGCGCGGTCAGCTCGAACAGCATGCCGAAGGCCTCGCCCCGTTCGGCAAGGCCGGCACGAAAGCTGGCCTCGTCGAAGTCGTCGGGTTGACGAAACTCCACACGAATGAAAAAACGCCCGGACAAGCGGTCATCGAACGAATGGTGTTCGGTGACATAGCACTGCTGCTCGTACAGGTAACGCGTCACCACATCGACCGTGCCGAGCAGGCTCGGACAGTCAGCGGTAAGAATCCAGGTGTCCGGTGCTCGGCTCATAAATCGCTCCCTAGGCCTCGATGCTCAAACCGTATTCGGCCGCTGCATCCTGCAGCCACAACCACCAGTAGTCGGAGAAGCTGCGACGAATCAGCAGCTCCCAGGTTTCCTCGCCGGTACGGCGGATCACCAGTTGCGACTTGGCGAACACCGTGCCCACGGCTTTGCCGACGGGGAAGTTGTTTGGATGTACATCGTAGCTGGTGGATTTCATCAACACTTCGCGCACGTTCGGGCCGCTCAGTTCCAGCAGGGTCTGCCCGCCGCTGACGTTGACGATCTGGATATGCTGGCCCTCCAGGGCATCGCGCAGTTTCTGCTCGACGGCAAACTCCTGGCCGCCGGGGACGATCAGCAGCCACTCGTCCGGGCCCAGCCATTGCAGCGACATCTCGCCGTTGGCAACCACGGTGAGGGCGACGGGCAGCTCCAGGCCCAGGGCCTTGAACACGCCACCGGCGAAGGCCTGGTCGTGGCCATTGCCGCGCAGGGTCAGGTGGCCGAGGAATTTGTGCTCACGCAGGATTACCCCGGCGTTCTTGCGGCCTTTGCCGACCAGGCTGGGCAGGTCGGCGTGGTGCAGTGGCGACTCGGCCTTGACGTCGTTGCCTGGGCGTTGCTGGTAGACGTTGATAGTGCTCATTACTCACCTGCCTTGAACTCTGGGGTCATACAACCGGAAAGCTGACACTGCATTTCCTGTGGGAGCCGGCCTTGCCGGCGATGCAAGGCAAAGCCTTGCTAAAACCGGGACCGCTTTGCGCTCCATCGCCGGCAAGGCCAGCTCCCACAGGTTGCGCGTCAATTTCCCCTCAAACGTTTTGCCGCTCGCCTTTGGGATCGAAGAACACCGAAGAACAGATCTCGGCTTCAATCACGCTGCCATCGGCCTGCGGCGAGTAAACCCGTTCACCCAGACGCTTGAGGCCACCTTTGACCACCCCCATGGCGAAGGAATAACCCAGGGAGTTGCTGGCGTAGCTGGAGGTCACGTGGCCGACCATGTCCATCGGGATCGCCTGTTTCGGGTCGAACACCAGTTGCGCTCCTTCCGGCAGCCACTGGTTCGGGTCGACCGGCTTGAGCCCCACCAGTTGCTTGCGGTTTTCACGAACACAGTCTTCGCGGTTCATCCCGCGCCAGCCGATCCACGAGAACGGCTTGGTACGGCCCACGCACCAGCCCATGTTGAGGTCGTCCGGGGTCATCGAGCCGTCGGTGTCCTGGCCGACGATAATGAAGCCCTTCTCGGCCCGCAGTACGTGCATGGTCTCGGTGCCGTAGGGGGTCAGGTTGTACTGCTTGCCCGCTTCGGCGATCTTCTCCAGCACGCCCATGGCGTAGTTGGCCTGGATGTTGATTTCGTACGACAGCTCACCGGTGAACGAGATCCGGAATACCCGCGCCGGCACGCCCGCCACCAGGCCTTCCTTCCAGCTCATGAACGGGAAAGCGTCCTTGTCCAGGTCGATGTCGGTCACTTCGCTGAGCAGCTGGCGGCTGTTGGGGCCCGACAGGGTCAGGGTCGCCCAGTGGTCGGTCACCGAGGTGAAGTACACCTTGAGGTCCGGCCATTCGGTTTGCTGGTAGATCTCCAGCCACTGCAGCACCCGCGCCGCGCCACCGGTGGTGGTGGTCATGATGAAATGGTTGTCGCCGACGCAGGCGGTTACACCGTCATCGAAGACCATGCCGTCTTCTTTGCACATCAGGCCGTAACGGGCCTTGCCCACGTCCAGCTTGGTCCAGGCGTTGGTGTAGATGCGGTTGAGGAACTCACGGGCATCCGGGCCCTGAATGTCGATCTTGCCCAGGGTCGAAGCGTCGAGCAGGCCGACGCTGTCGCGCACTGCCTTGCATTCGCGTGCGACGGCGGCATGGATGTCTTCGCCGTTACGCGGGAAGTACCATGGCCGTTTCCACTGGCCGACGTCTTCGAACTCGGCACCGTTTTTCAGGTGCCAGGCATGCAGCGCGGTAAAACGCACCGGCTCGAACAGGTGCCCGCAGTGCCGCCCGGCCACGGCGCCAAAGGTGATCGGCGTGTAGTTGGGACGGAACATGGTGGTGCCCATTTCCGGGATGGTGATGCCCATCGAGCGGGCGGCAATGGCCAGGCCGTTGATATTGCCCAGTTTGCCCTGGTCGGTACCGAAGCCCAGCGCGGTGTAGCGTTTGACGTGCTCGACCGACTCAAAGCCTTCGCGCGTGGCCAGTTCGATGGCGGCGGCAGTGACGTCGTTCTGCTGGTCGACGAATTGCTTGGGTGCCCGTGCGGTGTTCTTGTCGTGCGGCACCTGGAACAGCGCCACGGTGGCCTCTTCCTGCCGCGCCAGCACCTTGGGCAGAGTGCCCTGCACGGCCTTGAAGCCGGCTTCGGTGGCCGCGCGCGCGCCGCCTTCGAAACCGTCGGCCAAGGTGTCGCCCAAGGCAAACACGCCATTGATGCCGCCGACACACACACGTTTTTGCGGCGCATCACCCGGCACGAAGCCGAGGATGTCTTCGCGCCAGACCGGCTTGCCGCCCAGGTGCGAAGCCAGGTGCACAACCGGGCTGTAGCCGCCGGAAGTAGCCACCAGGTCGCAGTCCAGCCATTCGCCGGGGCTTGCGACCTTGTGTGCCTTGACGTCGATGGCGGCAACACGGGCGGCGGTGACATGCTTGCTGCCACGCGATTCGATCACGGCACTCGAGGTGAGGATGCGCATGCCCTTGGCCCGCGCCTCTTCCACCAGCGAGCCGCGAGGGTTGTGGCGGGCGTCGGCGATAGCGACCACTTTCAGGCCGGCGTCGTGCCAGTCCAGCGCCACGCGGTAGGCATGGTCGTTATTGGTCGACAGCACCAGGTTGCGGCCGGGCGCTACGCCATAGCGGCGCACGTAGGTAGACACCGCCCCGGCAAGCATGTTGCCCGGCACGTCGTTGTTACCGTACACCAGCGGACGCTCGTGCGCGCCGGTGGCCAGCACCACGCGCTTGGCGCGCACCCGGTGCATGCGCTGACGCACCGTGCCGATCGGGGCACGGTCGCCCAGGTGGTCGGTGAGGCGCTCGTGAATGGTGAGGAAGTTGTGGTCGTGGTAGCCGTTGACGGTGGCACGCGGCAACAGGGTGACTTCACGCATGCCCCGCAGCTCGGCCACCACGGCGGCAACCCAGTCGGAAGCCGGTTTGCCGTCAAGGCTTTCACGGCTGTCGAGCAGGCTGCCGCCGAACTCTTCCTGCTCGTCGGCGAGGATCACCCGCGCACCGCTACGGCCAGCGGCCAGTGCTGCGGCCAGGCCGGCGGGGCCGGCGCCGACCACCAGCACGTCGCAGTGCTGGTTCATGTAGTCGTAGGTGTCCGGGTCGAGTTCCAGCGGCGCACGGCCCAGCCCCGCTGCCTTGCGGATGTACTTCTCGTAGGTCATCCAGAACGATTGCGGGTACATGAACGTCTTGTAGTAGAAGCCCGGCGGCATCAGCTTGCCGCCAACCTTGCCGAGAATCCCCATGACGTCGGTGTTCACGCTGGGCCAGCCGTTGGTGCTGGTTGCCACCAGGCCTGCATACAGGGCCTGCTGGGTGGCGCGCACGTTGGGTACCTGGGTGGCTTCGGTGGCGCCGATCTGCAAAATGGCGTTCGGCTCTTCAGCGCCTGCGGCGATGATCCCGCGCGGGCGTGAGTACTTGAAGCTACGGCCAACAATGTCGACGCCGTTGGCCAGCAAGGCTGCAGCCAGGGTGTCACCGGCAAAGCCCTGGTAGGTCTGGCCGTTGAAGGTGAAGTTCAAGACTTTGCTGCGATCGATACGACCGCCATTGGACAGGCGATAGACCTGGCTCATACCTTTTCTCCCTGACCACTGACTGCCAACTGCGGGCTGGTGTTTTTGCCGGTCACTTGCGGCTTGGCGCCGATCGGATAGGTTTCCAGAATTTCGTAGGTCACCGTGTCACGGGTGGCGTTGAAGTACTGGCGGCAACCGGCGGCGTGTATCCACAGTTCGTGGTGCAGGCCGCGCGGGTTGTCGCGGAAAAACATGTAGGTGCCCCACTCCTCGTCAGAGCAGGCGTTGGGGTCCAGCGGCCGCGGAATGTGCGCCTGGCCTGCGGCGTGGAATTCTTCCTCGGAGCGCAACTCGCCGCAGTGGGGACAGAAGATATGCAACATGGGGATTTCTCCTGTTAGTGGGCGACAGCGGCAGCGCCGTGTTCGTCGATCAGGGCGCCGTTGTAGAAACGGTCGATGGAAAAAGGTTTGGCCAGCGGGTGCATTTCGCCCTTGGCCAGACTGGCGGCAAAGACGTTGCCCGAGCCCGGCGTGGCCTTGAAGCCACCGGTGCCCCAGCCGCAGTTGAAGAACATGTTCTTCACCGGGGTCTTGGAGATGATCGGGCAGGCGTCTGGCGTGGTGTCGACGATGCCGCCCCATTGGCGGTTCATGCGCACCCGCGAGAGGATCGGGAACATTTCGACAATTGCTTGCAGGGTGTGCTCGATGACCGGATACGAGCCACGTTGGCCGTAGCCGACCCAGCCGTCGATGCCGGCACCGATCACCAGGTCGCCCTTGTCGGACTGGCTGATGTAGCCGTGTACGGCGTTGGACATGATCACGCTGTCGATGATCGGCTTGAGCGGTTCGGACACCAGCGCCTGCAGCGGATGCGATTCGATTGGCAGGCGGAAGCCGGCGAGCTTGGCCATGTGCCCGGAGTTACCGGCAGTGACCACACCGACGCGCTTGGCGCCGATGAAGCCCTTGTTGGTCTCGACGCCGATGACCACACCGTTTTCCTTGCGAAAGCCAATCACCTCGGTCTGCTGGATCAGGTCCACACCCAGGGCATCGGCGGCACGGGCAAAGCCCCAGGCCACGGCATCGTGACGGGCCACGCCGCCGCGTCGTTGCACAGTGGCACCAATGATCGGGTAGCGGGTGTTTTTCGAGCAATCCAGGTACGGAATCTCGTCGGCCACCTGCTGGGCATTGAGCAGTTCGCCGTCCACGCCGTTGAGGCGGTTGGCACTGACACGGCGCTCGGAGTCGCGCATGTCCTGCAGGGTGTGGCACAGGTTGTAGACGCCGCGCTGGGAGAACATCACGTTGTAGTTGATGTCTTGCGACAGGCCTTCCCACAGCTTCATGGCGTGTTCATACAGGTGCGCCGACTCGTCCCACAGGTAGTTGGAGCGCACGATGGTGGTGTTGCGCGCGGTGTTGCCACCGCCCAGCCAGCCCTTCTCGACCACGGCAACGTTGGTGATGCCGTGCTCCTTGGCCAGGTAATAGGCGGTCGCCAGGCCGTGCCCGCCACCACCGACGATGACCACGTCGTAGACCTTTTTCGGGGTCGGCGTGCGCCACATGCGCTGCCAGTTTTCGTGGTGGCTGAGCGAGTGTTTGAAAAGGCCGAAGCCCGAGTAACGTTGCATAGTTTTCACTCCTGACCCACTCAGCGGTAAACCGGAAAATCTGCACAGAGTGCCGACACGTTCTTCGCTACATCCGCCTCGACGTCGGCATCGCCGAGGTTGTCGAGGATGTCGCAGATCCAGCCGGCCAGCTCCACACACTGGGCCACCTTGAAGCCACGGGTGGTGACGGCCGGGGTGCCGATGCGCAGGCCCGAGGTAACGAATGGCGACTGCGGGTCGTTGGGGACGGCGTTCTTGTTCACGGTGATATGCGCACGGCCCAGGGCGGCGTCGGCGTCTTTGCCGGTCAGGCCCTGGCGGATCAGGCTGACCAGGAACAGGTGGTTGTCGGTGCCACCGGAGACCACGTCATAGCCGCGCTCGATAAACACCTTGGCCATGGCCTGGGCGTTGTCGATGACTTGCTGCTGATAGGTTTTGAAGCCCGGCTCCAGCGCCTCCTTGAAGCACACCGCCTTGGCGGCGATTACGTGCATCAGCGGGCCGCCCTGAGCGCCGGGGAACACCGCGGCGTTGAGCTTTTTCTCGATCTCTTCGTTGGCCTTGGCCAGGATCAGGCCGCCACGCGGGCCGCGCAGGGTCTTGTGAGTAGTGGTGGTGACGACATCGGCGAACGGGAGCGGGTTCGGGTACAAGCCGGCGGCAACCAGGCCGGCAACGTGAGCCATGTCGACGAACAGCAGCGCCCCGACCTTGTCGGCGATGGCACGAAAACGCGGGAAGTCGAGGGTCTTGGAGTAGGCCGAGAAGCCGGCAACGATCATCTTCGGCTTGTGCTCCACGGCCAGGCGTTCGACCTCATCGTAGTCGATCAGGCCGGTGGCGGTGTCGATGCCGTACTGCACCGCGTTGTAGAGCTTGCCCGAGGACGACACCTTGGCGCCGTGGGTCAGGTGACCGCCGTGGGCCAGGCTCATGCCCAGAATGGTGTCGCCGGCCTGCAGCAGGGCCAGGTACACAGCGCCGTTGGCCGAAGAGCCGGAGTGCGGCTGGACGTTGGCGTAGTCGGCACCGAACAGCTGCTTGGCGCGCTCGATGGCCAGCGCCTCGACTTTGTCGACGTGCTCACAGCCGCCGTAGTAGCGCTTGCCCGGGTAGCCTTCGGCGTACTTGTTGGTCAGGCCGCTGCCCTGGGCCTGCATGACGCGTTTGCTGGTGTAGTTTTCCGAGGCGATCAGTTCGATGTGATCTTCCTGGCGTTGTTCTTCGGCATTCATCGCCACCAGCAGTGCGTCGTCATAACCCTGGATCTGGTCTTGCTTGCTGAACATTGCATCTCTCCCGGCAGCGGCATCGGTCTTGTCGGGCGTTGGCCCTTTTGCAGCGATGGTATGACTGCAGCGGGCAAGCCAGATGCCTGCGCGCGCCTTGCAATGGCGCGTTTACGACATTGCTCAACCAAACATGATGCAGGCGTGTCCTCGGAGGACAGGCCTTGAACCCGCAGTCGCCGCGCCAATACGCTGGCGAGGTCGATTGATGAAAACAGACAACTGTTTGACTCAACATTGCATCAAACAAGTTTGCAAAGCTCAAGAACCCACTACCTGGTAACTAACAACCTTACCAGTTGTACACATTCGCGCCAGGCTCGATATTTACTTCGCAAACAACATACAACCCGGAAAATACACCATGAAATTCAGATTTCAGCAACACACTTTCGAAGTACAGGATCAAATCGCCTGGGCAATCACCAAACTTACAGGCCGCGGCACGATTAGAGTAGTCAACGGAAATAAACATATTTTCACAGCCAGTGTCGAGTCGCACAATTTTCAAACCAAAGAGACTAATGGCAACATCGGAATCGAGGCTATCGAAATTTTCGGCACCAAGCATTTCGCTGCGCAAGACCATGACACCGGCGACACTCGCGACATCAAAATTTCCAGCTTCTCGCCCAGGGTCACTTTATGGAACCGAACCACCAATACTTACCTTGATATTTTTGACGACTCCGCACTTAGCATTATGGGATACCCGCAGGACCAACGGCTAAAAATCGATAGCACGGAGCATAAGATTGAATTCACTTCCCTGGAACTTCATATAGTAGATCAGCCTGGATCTAACCTAGTGCAGTTACTTGGCACCATTGAGCGCGTCTGACAAGTAGATTTGATGATCGGCTTGTGCAGTTGCAAGCCCATCATCCCACATCAAAAAATCACTATAACGCGAAAGACGAACACCACGATCGGGAAGTTACCCAGCCTCAGCTTCGCGGTGCCATCCGTTGGCGATGGTCAATTGATGAAACAGACAACCGTTCGAGTCAAAATTGCAATAAACAGGATCGCAAAGCTCAAGAACTCACCACCTGCCAACTAACAACTTCACCAGTTGAACACATTCGCGCCAAGCCCGATATTTACTTCGCAACCAACAAACAACCCGGAGAACACACCATGAAAATCAAATTTGAACAACATACATTCGAAGTACACGATCGAATCGCCTGGCTAATCGCCAAGCTTTCAGGCCTTGGCTCGGTTGCCGTATTCCTCGATAACGATACGGGCTTCGAAGTCAAAATCGAATCGCACAACTTTCTGACCAAAGAAAATTATGGCACTGTCGAGATCGATACTATCGAAATTTTCGGCACCCAGACTTCCGTTCCAAAAGGCCGTGACACCGCCCCCACCGCAAACGCCGACACTTCCAACTTTTCCCCCAGGTGCATTCTATATAACTATGCCACCGAAACCTACCTTGATATTGCTGGTGACTCCGCACTCAGCATTATGGGACTTCCGCAGAACCATAAACTAAAAATCGATGGCCAGGCATATGAGATTTATTTCGGTCGCCTGGAACTTCATGCAACCGGCTGCCCTAGATTCAACCCGGTGCGAATGCTTGGCAGCCTTCACCCCGTCTAACAAATAGACTTGATGATGCGGGCTTGTGTGACTGCAAGCCCACATCAAATAAACCGCTATAACGTGAAAGACGAACACCGCAGCAGGGAAGTTACGCAACCGCAGCTTCGTGGTGCCAAAAACTTTATAGGCAAGCTTCAAATCAATGGTTTACAGTGCCTCCTTGTGAGTCGTAACAAGGAAAGGCGTCATGACCGATAATAATCAACAATTCGCCAGCGACAACTACTCCGGCATCTGTCCCGAAGCCTGGGCGGCGATGGAAAAAGCCAACCAGGGGCACGACCGTTCCTACGGCGATGACCAGTGGACCGCCCGTGCCGCCGAGTACTTTCGCAAGCTGTTCGAAACCGACTGTGAAGTGTTCTTCGCCTTCAACGGCACCGCGGCCAACTCCCTGGCGCTGTCGTCCTTGTGCCAGAGCTACCACAGCGTTATCTGCTCGGAGACCGCCCACGTCGAGACTGACGAATGCGGCGCCCCGGAGTTCTTCTCCAACGGCTCGAAGCTGCTGACCGCGCGCACTGTGGCCGGCAAGCTGACTCCCGAATCGATTCGCGAAGTTGCCCTCAAGCGCCAGGACATCCACTACCCCAAGCCCCGGGTCGTGACCATTACCCAGGCCACCGAAGTCGGCACCGTGTACCGCCCCGACGAGCTCAAGGCGATCAGTGCTACCTGCAAGGAACTGGGCCTTAACCTGCACATGGACGGCGCCCGTTTCAGCAACGCCTGCGCCTACCTGGGCTGTTCGCCAGCCGAGCTGACCTGGAAGGCTGGTGTCGACGTGTTGTGTTTTGGCGGTACCAAAAACGGCATGGCGGTCGGCGAGGCGATCCTGTTTTTCAACCGCAAGCTGGCCGAAGACTTCGACTACCGCTGCAAGCAGGCCGGCCAACTGGCGTCGAAAATGCGCTTCCTGGCCGCCCCCTGGGTAGGCTTGCTCGAAGGTGACGCCTGGCTGAAGTACGGCAACCACGCCAACCGCTGCGCACAACTGCTCAGCAAGCTGGTGAGCGATGTGCCAGGTGTCGAGCTGATGTTCCCGGTCGAGGCCAACGGGGTGTTTCTGCAAATGTCTGAACCGGCCCTGGAAGCGTTGCGCAACAAGGGCTGGCGCTTCTACACCTTCATTGGCAGCGGCGGTGCGCGGTTCATGTGCTCGTGGGACACCGATGAAGCGCGGGTGCGCGAACTGGCCGCGGACATTCGCGAGGCCATGGGCGCCTGACGCCGTAAGTTGCCCCCTGTGGGAGTCGGCAGCGCCGGCGATGGGGGGCGCCCCCCCCCCCCCGGCCGATTTAGGTTGGAACAATAGGCGGCCGCGGCGCGCGCGGTAGCCGGCGTAGCCCCCGGCGAACGCTTGCCCACCCGGACCCCCCCCGGGGGGGTTTTAA
>NZ_JADUCM010000010.1 GCF_016009175.1 Pseudomonas alkylphenolica | reverse complement strand
CCAACCCCCCCCCCCCCCCCGCGTTTGGTGGGGTGTTTTTGTCACGCCCGGTGTTTTAGCCCATCGCCCCGCCCTCGCTCTTCCTTGCTGGGCGGGGGGGGGGGCGGGGGCGCCGGCAACCTATGCCTTAGCTGCCGCTGTACAGCCCTTCTTTGCGCAGCTCGGCAGCGGTGTCGAGGATGCACTGGCGCAAGATCTCGACAATCTCGTCCACCTGGGCATGGGTGATGATCAGCGGCGGCGACATCACGTTCAAGTGCATGATCGGCCGTACCAGCAAGCCTTTGGCCTGGGCCCGACGATGGATGCGTTCACCGATGTTCACCGCATCGGCAAACAACGCCTTGCTGGCCTTGTCGGCGACAAACTCGACGCAGGCCATCAGCTTCATGCAACGCACATCCCCCACCAGCGGCAGTTCACGCAGGCTTTGCAGGCGCTGCTCAAGGTAACCGCCAACGTCCTTGACGTGATCGAGCAGTTGCTCGCGCTCGATGATCTCGATGTTCTTCAACGCCGCGGTGCAGCACACCGGGTGCCCGCTATAGGTAAAGCCATGGGTAAAGCAACGGCCCTTGCCCGGCTCGGCGATCACCTTCCAGATACGATCGGAAAATATGCAGGCGCCCAGCGGCAGGTACGCCGACGTCAGCCCCTTGGCGGTGGTGATGATGTCGGGCTGCACACCGAACAGTTCTTCACTGGCAAAGAAGGTGCCCAGGCGTCCGAAGGACGTCACCACTTCATCCGCTACAAAGAGGATGTCGTAGGTCTGGCACACCTGCCACATGCGCAGGAAATAGCCCTTGGGCGGGATGATCACCCCGCCCGAGCCCATGATCGGCTCGGCAAAGAAGGCGGCGACATTGTCTGCACCCAGCGAGAGGATCTTGTCTTCGAACTCGGCGACCAGAAACTCGAGGAACTGCGCCTCGTCCATGCCATCCGGCGCCCGGTACGGGTTAGGGTTGGACACGTGGTGGATCAACGGATGCGCGTAGTCGAACTCCGGCACGCGGTCGGCGGCCTTGTTGCCGATTGACATGGTCAGGGTGGTGGAGCCGTGATAGGCGTTGTAGCGGGCAATGATGTGCTTCTTGTGCGGCTTGTCGCGGCAGTTCTGGTAGTACTGGATCAGGCGGTAGGCAGTATCGACCGCGGTGGAACCCCCGGTGGTGAGGAACACGTGATCAAGGTCGCCCGGGGCCAGTTGCGCGAGCTTTTCGCAGAGTTCGATGGCGACGTTGTTGGCCATGTCCGAGAACGGGTTGGAGTACGCCAGCTGGCGAACCTGGTCGGCAATCGCCAGGGCCATTTCCTCACGCCCCAGGCCGATGTTGGTGCACCACATGCCACCCACGGCATCGAGGAAGCGGTTGCCGTCGGTGTCGCGGATGTAGGCGCCCTCACCGGCAACGATGTTCAGAGCACCCTGTTCGCGGTGCTCGTCGAACATGTGATAGCCGTGCATGTAGTGGGCCTTGTCGGCTTCCACCAGCGGGTCATGGGCAAGCGGTGTTGCGAACGCATTGTTTGACGTAGCCATGGTCAGTTCCTTGGCGAAGGGAAAAGGAAGGTTTCAGAGACCGGTCTTGACCGTGCTCCAGACCCGGGTGATGGCGCGCATGTCACGCGCATCCTGGGTTTTCTGGGCAAACAGGCGTTCCCGGGTGGCGTCGTCGGGGTAGATCGCCGGGTCGTTGCGGATGTCCGCCTGCACCAGGGTGGTGGCCGCGGCATTGCTGTTGGCGTAGCGGATGTAGTTGGTCACCTGCGCCATGGTCTGCGGCTGCAGCAGGAACTCGATAAAGCGGTGGGCATTGGCGCTGTGCGGGGCGTCTTTGGGCAGGTAAAGGTTGTCGAACCAGATCAGCGAACCCTCTTTGGGGATGAAGAACGACAGCTTGATGTCTTTCTTCGCTTCCTCGGCGCGGGCCTGGGCGATGGCATAGTCGCCCGACCAGGTCAGGGCCATGCACACATCGCCATTGGGCAGGCTGGTGAGGTAGTTCACCGAGTCGAATTTCTTGATATAGGGGCGGATGTCCAGCAGCAGTTTTTCGGCAGCCTTGAGGTCGGCCGGGGCGGCGCTGCGCGGGGCTTTGCCGAGGTATTTGAGCGCGAGCGGGATCACCTCCGTGGGTGCGTCCATCAGGGTGACGCCGCAGTCGGCGAAACGCGAGACGATTTTCGGGTCGAACAGCATCGCCAGCGAGCCGATCGGGGCATCGGGCATGCGCGCCTTGATCTTGTCGACGTTGTAGGTCACGCCGTTGCTGCCCCAGGTGTAGGGCGCCGAATAGGTCAGGCCCGGGTCGTAGCCTTGCAGGGCCTGCACCACCTGGGTATCGAGGTTGTGCCAGCTGGGCAGCTGTTGTTTGTCGAGGGCCTGAAAAACGCCGGCCTTGATCAACGGTGGCGCCAGGGAGGCGTTGAGCATGACCAGGTCGTAGCCGGAGCGGCCGGTCAGCAATTTGGTCTGCACGGTTTCGTAGCCATCGAAGGTGTCGTAGATCACCTTGATGCCGGTGGCCTTCTCGAAATCGGCCAGCGTGGTTTCGCCGATGTAGTCCGTCCAGTTGTACAGCCTGAGTGTGTTGCTGGCGTCCACTTCAGCGGCCAGGGTGACCATGGCCGAAGACGCCAGCAACATACCGCACATCACCTTCATTGCCTTGCGCATTAGCAACTCCGTCGTGTGACTGCTCGGGATGAGCCGATGGGGTTACTATCTGAGCATTCGCGCGCCGCGACCATAACCCGAATGGGTAGGTCTTCCTTCTGTAGGAGCGAGGCTTGCCCGCGAAGAACGATAACGCGGTGCAACAGGTACACCGCGGCGCCTGGTTCGCCGGCAAGCCTGGCTCCTACGGATACACAAGGCAATCCCAACGGTAACGCGGTACAGCCGACACACCGCGGCGTACAGGACGGCGGTGTGGTCAAGCCAAGGGGTACAACGCCTCGTCGAACTGCGACAAGCGAGGAAACGCCAGCGGCTGGTCATCCGACAGGTGCTGCAGGCGCTGCTGATAACTGCGCAGGAAGTCTTTGCGCGCCTCGTCACTGATATACGGCACATGCCACGCCACAAACGGCGCCAGTACATCAAAGCCGACATACGCCAGCGTGCCACGCAGAATCGGGCGCAGCATGTCTTCCAGCGGCCCGTGAATCGCCCCTTCACCAAACATGTGCTCACGCCCGCCGAGGGTCACGGTCACCAGGGCCTTCTTGCCGGCCAGCCCGCCCTGGTCATAGAAGCGCTTGCCGCCATAACAGACGCCCGACACCAGCACCCGGTCGATCCAGCCCTTGAGGATGGCCGGCGCCGAGAACCAGAAGATCGGGAAGTTGAGCACCACCAGGTCGGCCCACAGCAGCTTGTCCAGCTCGGCCTGGATATCGGCGGCAATCGAGCCGCTCTTGACGCCCAGGCGCTGCTCCAGGGCATACACCAGGTACTCGGGGTTCTCCCGGGTGGCAAAATCGTCGGCACTGGCCACCGGGTTCCAGTTCATCGCATACAGGTCACTGACCTGTACCTGATGCCCTTGCGCCTGGAAGGTCTCCACGGCGGTGTCACGCAAGGCGGCGGTAAAGGATTGCGGCTCGGGATGAGCGTGAACGATCAAGACATTCATCAGGAATTTCCTTAAACAGGTTGCAATGTAGAAGGTGCTGCGCGGCTGGCCAGCAGGCGATTGAGCCAGTCCGGGTCCATTTCCGGCTCGGACGAGAACAGCAGCCCGGTGTAGTCGCGGTACGGCGGGCTGAAGATGGCATCGCGGCTGCCGTGATCCACCACGCGTCCGCGTTGCATCACCAGCACCTGGTCGGCGATGGCACGCACCGTGGCCACATCGTGGGTAATGAACAGGTAGGCCACCCCCAGTTGCTGCTGGATGCGGTTGAGCAACTTGAGCACGCCCTCGGCCACCAGTTGGTCCAGCGCCGAGGTGACCTCGTCGCAGATGATCAACTGAGGCTCTGCGGCCAGTGCTCGGGCAATGCAGATGCGCTGCTTCTGCCCGCCGGACAGTTCCCGCGGCTGGCGCTCCATGTACACCGCCGGGTCCAGCTCGATCATTTCCAGCAGCTCGGCCACCCGTTTGCGCATGGCCTGGCCCTTGAGCCCGAGGTAGAAGGTCAGCGGCCGGCCGATGATGTCGACGATGCGCTGGCGTGGGTTCAGCGCGGTGTCGGGGATCTGGTAGATCATCTGGATACGGCGCAGTTGCTCCTTGCTGCGGCGGCGAAAATCGGCCGGCAAGGCTTCGCCGTCATACAGCACCTGCCCCGCTGTCGGCGGCAGCAGGCCGGTGATCAGCCGCGCGGTGGAGCTTTTGCCACTGCCAGACTCGCCGATCACCGCCAGAGTCTGGCCGCGATGGAGCGTGAGCGAGACATCATGCAGCACCGGTTGCTGGCCATAACTGGCGCACGCCTGACGGACCTCCAGCAAGGGCCGTTGCTGCGCGGCACAGGTTTTCGGTTCGGTGCGGAAACTGCGCACCGCCCACAGCGATCTGGTGTATTCCTGCTGCGGTGCATCGAGCATGCTGCGGGTGTCGGCCTCCTCCACCAGCTTGCCGTGGCGCAAGACCATGATGCGGTCGGCCATCTGCGCCACCACCGCGAGGTCGTGGCTGATGTACAACGCGGCGCTGCCATAGGTTTTCACCGCATCGCGAATCGCCGCCAGCACTTCGATCTGGGTGGTGACGTCCAGCGCCGTGGTCGGTTCGTCGAAAACGATCAGGTCCGGGTGGCAGGCCATGGCCATCGCCGTCATCACCCGTTGCAGCTGGCCACCGGAGACCTGGTGCGGATAGCGCTGGCCGATCTGCTCGGGATTGGGCAAGCGCAGCACGCGGTACAGCTCTACCGCTTCGGCTTCGGCCTGGGCACGGTCGATACCGCCGTTCTTCACCGCGGTTTCGACATGCTGGTCGATCAGCCGGTGAGCCGGGTTGAACGAGGCCGCCGCGCTTTGCGCCACATAGGCGATACGCAGGCCGCGCAGCTTGCGCAAGGCTTCGGCACGGGCGCCGACCAGCTCCATGCCGTCAAAGCGCACCGAACCGCCGGTGATCCGGCAGCCGTCGCGGACATAACCCATCGATGCCAGGCCCAGCGTCGACTTGCCCGCCCCCGACTCGCCGATCAAGCCCAGCACCTCACCGCGTTGCAGGGTCAGGTCAATGCCTTTGAGCAACGGGTGCCAGGCGTCTTCATAGTGACCTTCGATGCGCAGGTCGCGGATTTCCAGCAGCGGCTTTTGAATGTTCACTTGGGTCATGCTCAGCACTCCTTGAGGCCGCTGGATGCGTGCAGCACCCAGTCCACGACGAAATTGACGCTGACAGTGATCAGGGCCACGGCCAGGGCCGGCAACAATGGGCTGATATCACCGAAGGTGATCAGCACCGCGTTGTCGCGCACCATGCTGCCCCAGTCGGCGGTTGGCGGCTGGATACCCAGGCCCAGGAACGACAGCGCACTGATGAACAGGAAGACAAAGCAGAAGCGCAAGCCGAACTCGGCAATCAACGGGGCCGCGGCATTGGGCAACACTTCACGGCTGACCAGCCACCACAGCCCTTCGCCACGCAGCCGCGCCGCTTCGACAAAGTCCTGGACCACCACGGTCATGGCCACTGCCCGCGACAGGCGAAACACCCGCGTGGCGTCCAGCAGGGCAATCACCAGCACCAGCGAGGTGGCGGTGGTGCCGACCACGCTGAGGATCAGCAAGGCAAAGATCAGCTGCGGGATGGCCATGAGAACGTCCACCACCCGCGACAGCCCCTGGTCGACCCAGCCACCCTTGATCGCCGCTACCAGCCCGCAAAAGCCGCCCAAGGCAAAGGCCAGAGCAGTCGTCAGAAAGGCGATGCCCAGGGTGTTGCGGGCGCCATAGACCAGGCGACTGAACATGTCGCGCCCAAGGTTATCGGTACCCAGCAGGAACTCGCTGCCCCACGGTGCGAAACCCTCGCCGACCACCTGGGTCTCGCCATAGGGCGCCAGCACCGGCGCAAACAGCGCCACCAGCACGTACAGGACAATCACCGCCAGGCCGAACTTGGCACTCAGCGGTGCGCGCAGCAGTTGCTTGAACAGGCTCATGGCTTACCCCTTCGGATGCATCAGGCGTGGGTTGCTGGCAATCGACAGCACATCGGCCGTGGTATTGAGCAGGATGTAGGTGGCGGCGAAGATCAGACTGCAGGCCTGCACCACCGGGATGTCACGCTTGGCCACCGAGTCGACCAGCAACTGGCCGAGCCCCGGGTACACGAACACCACCTCGACCACCACCACACCCACCACCAGGTAAGCCAGGTTCAGCGCCACGACGTTGATGATCGGTGCCAGGGCATTGGGCAAGGCATGGCGGAAGATGATCCGTGCCGGACTGATGCCCTTGAGCCGGGCCATTTCGATGTAGGGGCTGGCCAGCAGGTTGATCAGCGCTGCACGGGTCATGCGCATCATCTGCGCGATCACCACCAGGCTCAGGGTCAGCACCGGCAACAGTGAACGCTCCAGCACTTCGCCAAAGCCGGCTCCCGGGGCCAGGTTGGAGATGCTTGGCAACCAGTTGAGCTTCACCGCGAACACCAGGATCAGGATGTAGGCGACAAAGAATTCGGGGAACGACACCGCACTCAAGGCGCTGGTATTGAGCAGGCGGTCGAACCAGCTGTTGCGGTACAGCGCCGCGAGCATGCCCAGCAACAGCGCCACCGGTACCGAGACCAGTGCCGCCAGCAACGCCAGGCTGAAGGTGTTGGCCAGGCGGCTGGCGATCAGTTCGGCAATCGGCCGCTGGTTGGCCAGCGACACGCCGAGATCACCGTGCAGCAGGTGCCAGGCCCATTGGCCGAAGCGGGTCAGTGCCGGTACATCCAGGCCCAGTTGGGCACGCAGTGCGGCAACGGTTTCGGGCGTGGCAGCCTGGCCGAGCATGGCCTCGGCGACGTCGCCAGGCAGCATGCCCACGGCCAGAAAGATGATCACCGCCACCGCAAACAGCGACAACAGGCCCAGGGCCAGGCGCTGCACAAGCAGTTTGTAAAGACTATTCACCGGACAGCTCCTCGAACAGACACAACGAAAGGTGACGCGGCAGGTCCGGCCCTCAGGCCTGCCACCAGCGCTCGATCAGGCGCAGGCCGTCCAGCTCGCCATAGGGTGCGGTCACCCCGGCATGGGTGACGCGCCTGGAGCGGGCGGCTACCGAGCTTGCGAACAGCGGCACGATGGCGCCGCCGTCGTCGCGGCACAGGGCCTGCATTTCGTTGTACATCTCCTGACGCAGCGGCGCGTTCATCTCGCCCCGGGCGGCATTGAGCAGTTCGTTGAAGCGCGTGTTGTCCCAGTGCGTTTCGTTCCAGGCCGCGCCCTTGGCGTAGCCAATGCTGAACATGCGGTCGGCGGTCAGGCTGCTGTAGAAGAACGAGGTGGTGAAGGGTTGCTTCATCCACACATTGCTGAAGAAGCCGTCGGCCGGCTCGCGCACCACATCGATGTCGATACCGGCCTGACGCGCCTGCTCCTTGAACAGCACCGAGGCATCCACCGCGCCGGTGTAGGCGGCATCGGAGGCCTGCAGGCGCACCTTGAGCGAATCGACCCCGGCCTGGCGCAGGTAGAAACGCGCCTTGTCCGGGTCATAAGCGCGTTGTTCCAGCGCGCTGTTGATGAAGCGGCTGCCGGGCTGGATCGGGTGATCGTTGCCGATCTGGCCGTAGCCATAGAGCACCGAGGCGAGCAAGGTTTCACGGTTGATTGCATGCTTGAGGGCCAGGCGGATGTTGTTGTCCTGGAACTGTGTGCTGTCGGTCAGCATCGGGAAGGTGTAGTGCTGGGCGCCTTTGGTTTCCTCGATGGCCAGGTTGGGGTTGCGCTTGAGCAAGGCCACGGTTTTCAGGTCGACCTTGTTGATCACATCGACTTGACCGGTGACCAGCGCGTTGACCCGCGCCGCACCATCGGCAATGGCCAGCAATTCGGCGCTGGCGAAATGCGCCCTGCCCGCTTTCCAGTAGTCCGGGCTACGCTCCAGGTCCATGCGCACGCCGGGCTCGAATCCCTTGAGGCGGTAGCCGCCGGTGCCAACGCCAGATTGCCAGTCGGCCACACCGTCCTTGGCCGGCATGATCGCCAGGTGATAGTCAGCCACCACGTAAGCAAAGTCGACGTTGCCCGAATGCAACTCGAACACCACAGTGTCGTTGCCTTCGGCGCGCACCTGGGCCACATCCCCGAGCACGGTCTTGGCCGCCGAGGTGGACGTGTCGCCCAGGTGATGCTGGATCGAGGCCACGACGTCGTTGGCATCCAGGGTCTTGCCGTTATGGAAGGTCACGCCCTTGCGCAGGATGAAGGTCCAGATGCGTGCGTCGGGGCTCAGTTCCCAACGCTCGGCCAGTTCCGGAATGGCACTGCCATCCACGGCAATTTCGCTGAGGGTGTTGTACACCGCCGAGAAACCGACAAAGGTGAAGGTATCGGCCCAGGTCCCCGGGTCCCGCGAGTCGGTGGTACTGCCACCGGCCAGGCCCATGCGCAGCACACCCCCCGCTTTTGGCGTGGCCTCCTCGGCCCAGCCGCGCATCGGCAAGCCAAGGCCGAAGGCACCGGCGACGGCGGCGGCCGTGGCGCTGAATTTGAGAAAATCGCGACGCGGCAAGCCGCCGTCGTGCATCGCTTGAGTAATTTTGTTGTTGTTATCGCTCATGGCATTGCCTCTGTTGAACCGCAGAGAAAAGGATTCAGCCAACTTCGCACGCATCGATGCTGCAAATATTTGTATTTGTCATCGTGACAATTACATTAGACTCAATCACACACCGCTGCCAAGCCCCTTTCAGGATGGAATTTTCACAGGATTCTGCAGACCATGAGCCAGTCGACTCGCCTGATCACCGCCTCGTACATTCTGTCGTTCGTGGCTGCCAACGCCCCGCAGAAGCTGCGTACCGAGACTATTGCCAAATGGGTCAAGACCCACCCCACGCGCGTGCGCAGCCTGGTCTCGCTGATGGTCAAGGCCAACATCCTCAAGTCCTGGCGTGGCGCCCACGGCGGCCTGACCCTGGCCCGTCCGGCCAGTGAAATCACCCTGCGCGAAGTGTACGACGCGGTGCAGGAAAGCTCGTTGATCGCCGAGAAGATCGACAACCCCTTCTCCGGCATGGAAGACCACTGCAAGGTGTTCGAGGTGTTCACCCGGCTGTTTGCGATGCTGGAAGCCAACATGCGCCTGGACCTCGGTGCGATTACCGCCGACCAGTTGTTTGTGGCGTTCGATACGCCCAAGGAACACGCCAACCTGTAGGAGCGTGGCTTGCCCGCGAAGCACGCACCGCGGTGCCCCTTTCGCGGGCAAGCCTCGCTCCTACAGGTTGGAGTAGCCAGGCGGGCGGCGCTTGGTCTCACGCCTCCATCAGTTCTGCCGCGCAACAGGCAATGCGCTGGCAGGCATCACGCAGTGGCTCGTCACCGAGTACCAGGCCCAAACGGATATGCCCCGCCGCACTCGGCCCGAAGGCCTCCCCCGCCAGCACTGATACACCGTGACGGTCCAGCAAGCGGTTTGAGAAGTCCTGGGCACTGAGACCGGTTTCGCGGATATCGACCATCACGAACATGCCGCCGTCAGGCTTGAGCGCTTTCAACCCCGGGCTATCCGCCAGGCACTCGCAGACCAGGTCGCGGCGCTGGCGATAGGCATCGCGCATTGCAACCAGCGCTGGCAACGGCTGCTCCAGGGCGACTACAGCGGCGTCCTGGATAAAGTCCGGCGAGCCATAGAGCATGCACAGCGCCAGGTTTTCCAGGTGTGTGGCCAGCGCCGTCGAGCCCACCACCCAGCCTACCCGCCAGCCGGTCATGGCGTGCGACTTGGACAGGCTGTTCAAGGTCGCCGTGCGCTCGGCCATGCCCGGCAGGCTGCCGGGGCTGATGTGCTCACCCTCGTAAAGCAGCTCGCTGTAGACCTCGTCGCTGATCAGCCACAGGTCATGGGCGATGCACAGTTCCGCCAGCGCCTCCCAGGTCGAACGCGGCAGGCTCGCGCCCGAGGGGTTGTGTGGACTGTTCAACGCCAGCGCACGGGTGCGCGGGGTGATGCGCGCAGCAACATCCTCGGGACACACGCGAAAGCCGTTCTCGGAACGCACCGGCACCGGAATCACCGTTGCGCCACAGGCGCCGAACACCGCTTCATAGGTGACATACATCGGTTCGGCAACAATCACCTCGTCACCGGGGTTCAGCACGCATTGCGCCACACAGAACAGTGCGCACTGCGCACCCGCCAGCACCGTTACCTGGTCGGCATCGACCCGCTGGCCGCTGCGTTGCTGATGACGGCGGGCGATGGCCTGGCGCAGGGCAAGTTTGCCGCGCACGTCCGAATAGTGCGTGTGGCCGTTGTGCAGGCTGTCGATAGCGGCCTGGACGATGGGCGCCGGGGTGTCGAAGTCCGGGTCGCCAACCGACAGCAGAAGGATGTCCTTGCCTTGTGCCTGCAGCTCAAGGGCACGGTAGTGAATATCCCAGGCGGCAGCGCCGTCACCGGCAATGCGTTGGGTCAGAGCGGAAAAGCGCATGGCAATCCTCCTTAATGGGGTATGGACGTCAGCGAGCGCAGGCGTGCTTGAGCTCGATCAGGGTCACGCTGTTGCGGGCAAAGCCGGTGCGCAGTTCCTGTTGCAGTTCATCGAGGCTACGAGGCTGGGCCACGGTGCAACCATACGCCCGCCCGAGCCCGGCGAAGTCCGGGTTGCGCGGCAGCACCCCGATCGGCTCGATATCCAGGTTGAGCATGTCGTCGCGAATCTGCCCCAGCGCGTCGTTGTTCCACAGTAGCACCACCAGTGGCCGGTCCAGCTCTTCAACGGCCGTGGCCAGTTCCTGGGCGGTGTAGAGGAAGCCGCCGTCGCCGACCAGCACCAGGCCCGGGCGATCGTCAGTGGCAAACATGCCGCCAATTCCCGCCGGCACGCCGTAACCCAGGGTCCCGTAGCCGGTCGGGTGCAGCCAGCTGCGCGGCGCCCGGCTGGCAAAGGCATAGTTGCCGGTATAGGCCAGCTGGGTCATGTCCGTACTGATAAAGGCATTAGCCGGCAACTCGGCCGCCACCCGGTCGAGAATCGCCTGGTGAATGGTCTGCAACGGGCCATGGCTGGCCCTGACAGCCTGGCGCAAGGCAGCAACGTTGGCGATAGCCGCCTCGGCGTCACGCTTGCTGTCCGGCAAATGCTCCAGCAACGCGCCGACAGTCAGCCGCGCATCGCCCTGCAACGCCAGCGCACAGGGATAGAAGTCGTTGAACTTGCGTGAGTCGATGTCCACCCGCAGCAGTTCGCCGTTGAGCTCCAGGCGCTCGCGCCAGAAGTCGGTGGCGGCCATCTCGGTGCCTACGGCCAGAATCACGTCGGCTTCGGCAATCAGTTTCCAGCCCGGCTCGACACACAGGCTTGCGCCGGCACTCAGCGGCGCTTCCGGTGCCAGCAGGCCCTTGCCGGCAACGCTGGTGAACAGCGGCGCCGCCAAGCGGGTGCTCAGCTGTTCCAGTACATCCGCGGCCTGCAGTGCCCCACCACCGGCGATGATCATCGGCCGTTTGGCTGCAGCCAGTTTTGCCGCTGCCTGCTCCAGAACGCTGCCGGACGGCAGGCCACGGCCTGGGCGGCGGACCACTTCGGTGCTCCAGTCACGCTTGACGGGTGCCGCCAGCACGTCCAGCGGCACGGAAATATGCACCGGGCGTGGCCGCTCGCTGTCGAACACCGCATAGGCGCGGGCAACCAGTTCCGGCAGGTCTTCGGCGCTCAAGGCCACCGCAGAAAACGCGGTGATCGGCGCGGTCATGGCGCGCTGGTCCTGCGTCTCGTGCAGGCAGCCCCAGCCCTTGCCCAGGCTTGCAGTGTGGTTGACGCTGGAAATCACCAGCATCGGGATCGAGTCGGCATAAGCCTGGCCGATGGCCGTGGCGGCGTTGGTGACACCCGGGCCAGTGATGACAAAGCACACACCGGGCTTGCCGCTGACCCGTGCATAACCGTCGGCCATGAAGCCTGCGCCTTGCTCATGGCGGGTGAGGACGTGACGAATGCCGCTGCCGGGCAGGCCACGGTACAACTCCAGGGTGTGCACCCCGGGAATGCCGAACACGGTATCGACACCGTAGTTGGCCAACAGGCGGACCAGTGCCTGGCCGCCAGTCAATGGAGTGTTGTGCATGTTGTGCTCCTTACGCCTGGCCGAGGCGGATCAAGGCATCGACCGCGGTGGTGCCTTGAGCACCAACCATTAATGGGTTCACATCCAGTTCCAGCAATTGCCCGGCGTTTTCGCAGGCGTAGTCGGCGACGGCGCGGATGGCTGCGACCAAGGCATCGAGGTCGGCGTGTTCACGGCCACGAAAGCCCTGCAACAGGCTGGCACTGCGCAAACCGAGCACGGCTGCGCGAATGGCGCCATCGGTGGTTGGCAGCAGCAGAGTCTTGCTGTCCTTGAGCAGTTCGACGAGGATGCCGCCCGCACCGATCACCAAGGCCAGGCCGAAGTCGTTTTCAGGCTTGATACCGACGATCAGCTCGGCCAGTGGCGCGCTGGCCATCGGTTCGAGCAATACCTGGTCAAACGCCACCTGCGGCGCATAGGCGCCAATCCGTTCGCGCATCTGTTTTACGGCGGTGTCCAGCGCTTGCGCATCGCGCAGGTTCAACGCCACGGCCCCGGCTTCGGTCTTGTGCGGCAATTGCGCACTGACAGCCTTGAGCACCAGGGGATAACCCACCGCCTCTGCAGCCTTGACGGCCTGATCGGCGCTGCTCAGTACGCCCGCGGGAACCGGCAGGCCGAAAGCCTTCAATGCCTGCTTGGAATCCCACTCATTGAGCAACTCGCCCTCACCTGCCAGCGCATGCGGGCACAGCGGCACCAGCGCCGACTCGCCCAATGCCAACAAGGCCTGACGCTGGCTCTGGTAGCCGGCGATCCGCCCCCAGGCTGCCAGCCCGTCCTCAACCCCTTGCAACGCCGCAATGCCATGGCCATGCAGGCGTTCGCGGGCACTGGCCGGCAGCAGCTCGGGGAAGGCCGAGGTAACAAAGCCGATCTTGCCGTGGCGCTTGAGCGCAGCGCTGTACAGTTCCAGCAGCAGGTCGCACTCCTTGCGTTCGCCGGTAAATTCGGCCGGGTAGTCAAGCACCAGCATGGCCGCATCGGCCTCGCTGCGCAGGGCACTGTCGAGCATGCGCTCAAGGGCGGCGCCGTCGCCCCAGATGGCCGTGGTGAAGTCCAGCGGGTTGACCAGGTTGGCATAGGCCGGCAGTACCTGAGCCAGTTCATCAACCTGAGTTACATCGAGTTTGGGCAGGCTCAGGTCGTTGCGTTCGGCGTAATCGGCGATCAGTCCGGCATCGCCACCGGAACAGGCCAGGGCGATCAGGCTGCGGCCTTTGGGCAAGTTGCCACAGGCAGCGGCCTTGAGGGTTTCGGCAAAACTCACCGGGCCGCTGACGCGAATCACCCCCAGGCGCTGGAACAGGCTGTCGTAGAGCGCATCGGAACCGGACAGCGAGCTGGTATGACTGAGGGCCAGCTCGGCACCCATCTGCGACACCCCGGTTTTCAGGGCGATGATCGGAATGCCCTTCTCCAGCGCCTTGTGTGCCGCGCGGGCAAAGCCCGGAACGTTCTTCAGGCCCTCAAGATGCAAGCCGATCGCCGTTACCCGCGGTTCATCGAGCAGCACATCCATCAGTTCGGCGATGCCCAGCTGCGCCTGGTTGCCGACCGAGGCCATGTAGGCCACCGGCAACGAGCGGTCGCTCATCGACAGGTTGTAGGCGAAGTTGCCGCTTTGGGTCAGGATCGCCACGCCCTTGTCCACCGCCTTGCCACCATGGGCCACCGGCCACAGCGCACTGTTGTGCAGGTAGTCGAGCAAGCCGTAGCAGTTCGGGCCGAGCAACGCCATGTTGCCAGCGGCCTTCAGAAGTTGCTGTTGCAGTGCCTGGCCTTCGGCACCGGCTTCGGCAAAGCCCGAGGCGTAGCAGATCGCCCCGCCGGCATCGATGGCGGCCAGTTCGGCGACGCAGGTGAGCGTCAGTTCACGGTTGGTAGCGATGAACACCGCATCCGGGCCACACGGCAACTCAGCCACGCTACGTACGCAAGGAATGCCGTCAATGCTGTCGTGCTGCGGGTTGACCAACCACATCTGGCCTTGATAACCGCCTTCGGCACAGCGCTTGAGCGCGCGGGCCATGCTGCGTCCGCCGACAAAGGCCAGATGACGTGGCGCCAGCAGGCGCTTGAGGTTGTCACGAATCGACTGCGACATAGGAGTTCTCCGACCCGATCAACGCAACAGAGGGCGCAACAGTTCGCGGGAAATGATGTGCCGCTGGATCTCCGAGGTGCCCTCCCAGATCCGCTCGATCCGCGCATTGCGCCAGATCCGCTCCACCGGGCCTTCATCCATCAGGCCCATGCCGCCGAAAATCTGCACGGCTTCGTCGGCGACCTTGCCCAGCACTTCACTGGCAAACAGTTTGGCCATACCGGCCTCACCATCGGTCATGCTGCCCTGGTCCATCTTCCAGGCGGTGTGCAGGGTCAACAGCTCGGCGGCGCGGATCTGCGTGGCCATGTCGGCCAGCTTGAACGACACGCCCTGGTAGGTACCGATCGGCTGGCCGAACTGCTTGCGGTCCGCCGCCCATTGCAGCGAGACATCCAGGGCGCGCTGGGCCTGGCCGACGCAGTTGGCAGCGACCATTACCCGCCCGGCGGTGAGCCAGGCGTTGGCCACTTCCCAGCCCTTGCCCACCTCGCCCAGCACTTTGCTGGCTGGCACGCGGCAATCGTCGAAAAACAGCTCGTAGGTGTGATAACCGCGGTTGCTCACACACTTGGGGCCACGGCGAATGGTCATGCCGGGCGTACCACGGTCGACCAGGAACGCGGTAACCGCGTTGCGCTTGCGGCCGTTGTGCTCATAGGTGTCGGTCACGGCAAAGACGATGGCGAAATCGGCATGTCCGGCGTGGCTGATGAAGTGTTTGCTGCCATTGAGAACGAAATCGTCCCCTTCACGCACGGCACGGGTCTTGATCGCGTTGGCGTCAGAACCGGCGCCCGGTTCGGTCAAGGCAAAGCAGTCGACCTTCTCGCCCTGGATGCACGGCAGCAGGTAGTCGTTGATCTGTTCGCCCTTGCAGGCCATGAGAATCTTCGACGGGCGCGCGACAAACACATGCACCGCCCACGACACCTTCGACAGCTCACGCTCGATCAATGCCTGGGACAGGTAATCGAGACCGCCACCGCCGACTTCTTCGGGCATGTTGAATGCGTAAAAGCCTGCAGCGATCGCCTTGCCGCGAATCTGCGCCGCCAGCTCAGGCGACACCTCATCGGCGCGATCGACAGCCTCCTCGTGGGGCAGCAGCTCCTTGGCAACGAAACTACGTACCGCTTCCACCAACATTTCTTGTTCTTGGGTCAGTTGGAAATTCATGGAATGTTCCTGAAGAAGGTTGAGTAAGTACTTATTTACCAACAAATTTTGCCGCGCGTTTTTCAACCGCCGCACGCAATGCTTCGTTGCCATCCTCACTGCGCCCGCACAGCAATCCGGCAGCCAGTTCCGCCTGCAACTGCTCGCTGAGGGTGCGTTGAGCGCCGTCGCGTATCAGGCGTTTGGTCTGGGCGAAGGCGAAGGTCGGGCCATTGGCCAGGCGCCCGGCCAGTTCGGCGGTCACCGCCAGTAGCTGGTCATCGGCGCACACCTCGCCAACCAGCCCGGCGGCCAGCGCCCGCTCCGCGCCCCAGAGTTCATCGAGGAACAGCAGGCGTTTGGCCTGCTCGCTGCCAATCAGCCGTGGCAAATGCCAGCTGGCCCCGGCATCAGGGCTGTAGGCCATGCTGGTGTAGCCCGCCTTGAAACGCGCCGAGGTGGCGGCCACACGCAGGTCGCAGCACAGGGTCAGGTCCATCCCGGCGCCAACAGCAGTGCCGTTGATGGCGGCAATCGTCGGTTTGTCGAGGCTGTGCAGGCGTTGCATCAGGGCGTGGGCGGTCTCGGTCCAGCCGTAGCTTTCCAGCGCACCACGGGCTTCGGCTTCAGCCCACTCGGCGAGGTCCGCGCCGGCGCAGAAACTGCGCCCGCTGCCGGTCAGCACCACCACCCGCACCGCGGGGTCGGCGTTACAGTCTTCAAGCAAGGCATGCAGCTTCTTCAGGCTGGGGATGTCCAGCGCGTTGCGCTGATCGGGACGGTTGAGGGTGATCCAGGCAACGCCGGCTTCGACATTGCTCAGCAGTGACGGGGAAGTAGTCATGGGAGGCCTCGAATTATTGTGGTTGGCGTGAGGGGGTAGGACTTGAGGCCATACTAAACGAGTGTTCAACAAGGAGACAATCGGGCAACGCTTGTTATGTAATAGATTAAAAACAAACGATAACTAACTGTTTTTAAAGTAATTTACCTAAATCCAAGATCTATCCTAAGGACAGCTGTTACAACTTCGCACAACTGCCACAGGCATAAAAAAACGCGACAGGTGCCTGTCGCGTTTTGCGTGGATTACGAGCGCTTCGCGCTCGATCGCGGATAAATCCTACATGCCTGCGGCGCCACCAACCTGTAGGAGCGTGGCTTGCCCGCGAAAAACGATGACGCGGTACATCAGGGGCACCGCGGTGCCTGGTTCGCCGGCAAGCCTGGCTCCTACGTCGATGGCCTACAGGTGGGATTGCTGACCCGACACCACTTCGATGGACTGCGCAGCAGGCCCGTCTTGGTGGCTCCCAAAAAGACAGTTGCTCCTACACCGTTAAACCGAAGGCGCCAACACCACCTGACGCTTGCGGTGAATCATGAAGTACGCCGCGTAACACACTGCGATAAAACCAAAGCCCCAGTACAACGAAGGCCGCTGAGTCTCATCCAGCGCCAGGAACACGAACAGCGAGCTGCACAGGGTGATGCACAGCAGCGGCACCAGCGGATACAAAGGCGCCCGGTACTTGAGCTCGCTCAATTTGCCGCCGTCGCGCAGGAACGCCTTGCGAAAGCGGTACTGAGCCAGGGCGATCACGATCCAGGTCACCGTGCCGGACATCCCGCTCACCGCCATCAGCACCATGAACAGGGTGTCGGCAGCGATAAAGCTGGTCATCAGCGACACCAGCGCAAAGCACAGGGTGATGCTCAACGCCCGCAACGGCACACCGCGGCTGCTCAGCGGCGACAGGCTCTTGGGCGCCATGCCGGTCTTGGACATGGCCCAGAGAATCCGCGTCGACGCATACAACCCCGAGTTGCCCACCGACAGAATCGCCGTGAGGATCACAAAGTTCATCAGGTCGGCCGCGTAGGGAATGCCGACCATGTCGAACACCTGCACGAACGGGCTTTCCATCAGCCCGGCCTGCTGCCACGGGACAATGGCCGACAGCACCACAATCGCCAGCACATAAAAGATCAGCACGCGGAACACCACGTTGCGCACCGCGCGCGGAATGCTCTTCTCCGGCTGGTCGGTCTCGCCCGCTGCCACGCCCATGATCTCGCAGCCCTGGAAGGCATACACCACGGTCATCATCACCGCGAACACCGCCGACAGGCCGTTGGGGAACAGCGAATCGCCGATCAGGTTGTTCATCATCGGCGCTGGCGCCCCGCTGGTCAGCGGAATGGCACCGAAGATCACCAGCACGCCAACAATGATAAAGCCGAGGATCGCCGCCACCTTGATCCCCGAGAACCAGTACTCCGCCTCCCCAAAAGCCCGGGTCGCCAGCGCGTTGAGGCCAAACAGCACCACCACGAACAGCGCCGACCAGTACCAGATTGGCACCTCGGGGAACCAGCGCACCATCAGCATGCCGGCAGCGGTGAACTCCAGCCCCACCGTGGTCGCCCAGCTCATCCAGTACACCCAGCCGATCATGAAGCCGGTGGCCGGCCCGATGTACTTGGTGGCGTGGGCCTGGAACGAGCCGGATACCGGCATCTGCACCGACAGCTCGCCCAGGCAGACCATCACCAGGTACATCAGGAAACCCGCCACCAGGTAGGCCAGGATCGCGCCCACCGGCCCGCCCTGGTTGATGGTGACCCCCGAGCCCATGAACAGCCCGGTACCGATCACGCCACCCAGCGACAGCATGAAGATATGCCGGCTCTTCAACGCCCGGGTCAGGTGAATGCCTTTACGTTCGGTCGAATCAGTCATGTCGGCACCTCAACAGTGGTTGAAGTGCGAAGGGGAAGTACGAAAACGCGAGGGTCGATCAGCTTGACGGTGGTTCATTATTATTATCTCCAATAAGCGTCGAAGACCGCGTGCAGTGCGGTTAGCGTCGATTATTGGAAAGCGATGTAAGGTGCTGTTGTACGTAAAGATCGAAGATGTAAAAAGTCGTAAGTTTTTTGTACATCAGCCCTGCAACAGGCGTTCGAGGGTGTGCAGCGCCTGCTGCATCTGCAGGTTCATCGGCGCCACCAGGCGGTGTACCGCGCCCGCGTCGTTGCACAGTGCCGCCTCTTCAAGCTCACGCAACACGCTGGCCAGCCCGCGAAAGCCGAGCGAGTCGCTGCTACCGGCCAGGCGATGCGCCAGGTGGGCAACCTCGGTGCAGTCACTGGCTTTGAGCGCTTCGCCGAGCGCCTCCTGGTGCTGTTCGATGGCTTCGCGCAACACCGACAGCAGCCCCTGCACCTTCTGTTCGCCAAGCAGGTTGCGATGGGTGTCCAGCAGCGACCAGTCCATGCCCGGATCAAGCTGCACCGCCTCGATCAGCGGCGCTTCCTGCGCCAGCGCCTGGCGCAGGCTGTCCAGTTTCAGCGGCTTGGCCAGAATGCCTTGCATGCCGGCATCCAGGTAACTGCGCACCAGCGCCGGCTGGACGCTGGCGGTCAGCGCCAATATTCGGCTGTCTCGATTGGGCCCGGGCATTGCGCGAATCTGCCGGCACAGCTCGACACCGCTGATGCCCGGCAGATGCACGTCGAGCAGAATCAGGTCGAAGCGCCGTTGACTGCACAGCACCCGCCCCTGTTCGGCTTCCTCGGCCAGCCACACGCGATGGCCGTCACGGCGCAGCAGGCCCTGTACCACTTCGCGGTTCAACTCGACGTCCTCGACCACCAGAATGTCCAGGGCAGCGACCGCGGGCGCCGCAGGCTGCGTGATGTCGCTCGGGCCTGAACGTTGCAATGCCAGCTCGAACCAGAAACAACTGCCCTGCCCCTCGGCACTTTCAAGCCCGATATGCCCACCCAGCTTCTCGACCAGGTGTTTGCAGATCGCCAGGCCCAGACCCGTGCCGCCATATTGCCGGGCTACCGCCTCGCTGGCCTGGACAAAACGATCGAAGATCTTCGCCTGCACCGCCGGGGCGATGCCGATGCCGTTGTCACTGACGCTGACCCGCAGTTGCTGACGGTCGCCCTGCTCGCCCAGTACCTGCACCTTGAGCATGACCTGGCCGGCGCTGGTGAATTTGATGGCGTTGGCCAGCAGGTTGCTCAGCACCTGACGCAGGTATTGCTCCGCGCCGTGCTGACGCACCGCCAGCTGCGGATCGATCTCACACGCCAGGACAGTGCCGTTGCCCAGCGCCCGGGGCTCAAGCAGGGTCATGACTTCGTCGCACAACTGGCGCAGGGAAAAGCCGACGGCTTCCGGGTGGCTTTCTCCCTCTTCCAGGCGGGCGAAATACAGCACTTCGTTGAGGATGGTCAGCAGACCTTCACCTGCCTTGTACAAGGCGTCCAGGCGCTTGCTGTCCTGCCCGTGCAGCCCGGCACCGCGCAACAGCTCGGCCATGCCGAGAATGCCGTTGAGCGGAGTGCGCAGTTCATGGCTCATGGTGGCCAAAAAGCGTGATTTGGCCAGGTTCGCCGCTTCGGCGTCGTCTTTGGCCCGCATCAGGCTGGCAGTGCGGCGCTCGACCATTTTCTGCAGTTCGTCGCGCTTGTCCTGCAAGGCCAGGCGATCTTGTTCACGCCGTTCGATATCACTGAGGATCGCCCCGCGCATGTCTTCCAAAGCGGCGGCCACGGTATCGATTTCATCGGGCCGCGCCGAACGCCGCTTGCCCAGGCGCAATGGCTCTTGCCAGTCACCGGCGCCAATGCGCCGGGCAAACTCGGCCATCACCTGCAGGTGACGCGTGACCAGGCGGTAGAACAAGCCCGACAACGCCACCGCCAGGCCGCACAGAAACACGCTCATCCACAGCAGGCTGGCCAGGCCGGTGGCAAACAGGCGTCGATGCACGGCGCCCAGATCGATGCTCACTTCCAGTTCGCCCAGGTGCCGCGCCGGGCCGGACGGTGGCTGGAAGTCCAGGGCAAAGCGCTCGATGCGCAACGGCCCCGGCGGGTTCGCTTCGCCCTGCAGGAGGTTGAAATCGGCGCTGCTCAGGCGCACCCGGGCGACATCGGAAAAGTCCACCAACCCGCGCAACTGCACGTTGAGCTGCTCCTGGTCGAGGTCCCACAGGCTACGCTCCAGGCTCGCCAGGTAACCGCCGCGAATCAGTGCCATGCGCGCGTCGATGTCGCGCATTTCACGGCGGTACTCGAAATACAGCTGCACGCTGCTGGCCAGCACGGTAAAGCACAGGCTGAACAGCAAAATGAACAACAGCAGGCGCCGCAGCAGGCCGCCGGTCGGTACGCGCTTCATCGGGCATCCGCCGGCAGGTTGACCATGTCGCGGTAAGTGACTTCGCTTTCGCGCAACCAGCGCTCGATTTCACCGGCATTCACCATGCGTTGCAGTTGCGCGTCGATCTGCGCCATGCGCTGGCTCAGTTCACTGTGGCGAGATACCGCGACACGCAGGTAGTCCACACTCAGCGCCATGGGCAGCACGCGGATGTCTTCGGCTCCCGGCAGACGCTCGATATACAGCTGGCCAGTGCGCCGTTCCTGAATGACGAAATCGATACGCCCGCGAATCAGTTTGCCGAAGTTCTGCTGGCTGGAGGACACCCATTCGATGTTCTGGTGTTTGGCTACCAGGCGGTCGAACTCGGCGCCGTAGCTCTCGCCGAACAACAGGCCGCCGCGGTAGCTGGCGAGGTCATCAAGGTGTTCGAACTTCACCGGGCGCTGACGATTGAAGAACACCGCGACTTCTTCGCGCAGCACCGGCACGCTGGAAAAGCGCATGCTCTGGTTACGCTGGTCACTGTCGTAAGCGAGCACGACATCCACCCGCCCCTCGGCAGCATCGAGCAGGCAGCGCTTCCAGTTCCCCAGCACCACGATCTCCACGTCATAGCCCAGGCGCCCGAACAGCTCGCGTACCACCGTCGGTGCCAGGCCGCGCACCTGCCTGCCATCGCTCCAGGACACCGGCGGGTACACCGGGTAATCGCAATAACGAATGCGTTCGGCAGCCTGCACCGGCAAGACCAGCAGCGACAGCAGCAGCCCCGCCAGACGCCACATGGACGTCAGGCCGCCACGCTGGCGGTGAACAGATACCCGGCGCCATGAATGGTGATGATCAACTGCGGCTCGGCCGGATCATCGTGCAGCTTGCGACGCAGGCGGCCGACCAGTACGTCGATGGAGCGGTCGTTGGGCACCCACTCACGGTTGCGGATCTGGTCCATCAGCTGGTCGCGGCTCAAGGTATGGCCACTGTTGCGCAGGAACACGCTGAGCAGCTGGTATTCGCCGTGGGTCAGCAGGGTTTCCGCCCCCTGGGCGTCGATCAGGCGACGGCGATCGACGTCCAGCGCCCAGTCGGCGAACTGCTTGAGCACATGGGTATTGGCCGCCACCGGCCGCGAGGCTTGGGCATGACGCACGCGACGCACCAGGTTCTTGGCGCGGGACACCAGCTCACGAGGGTTGAGGGGTTTGATCACGTAGTCATCGGCGCCGCATTCAAGGCCGACGATGCGGTCGATGTCGTCGTTGCGACCGGTGATGAGGATGATCCCGACCTCCGAGCGCACGCGCAATTCGCGGGTCAGGGTCAGGCCGTCTTTGCCTGGCAGACGGATGTCGAGCATCACCAGGTCGACGTTGTGGCTGGCCAGGAACTGCTCGGCCTGCTCGGCGGTGTCGGCACAGTGGACGTCGTAGCCTTCCTGAGACAGGTAGGCGTGCAGCAAGTCGCGAATAAGCGGATCGTCATCGACGATCAGTACCCGAGGCGTCATTGCGTGTTGTCTCTTATAGGAATTGTTTTGTAACTCGCGACCGCAGACTACCCATTGTTGAACAATCGATCAACAGCCCTCGGTCAGGGTGAAACGCCGGCGCCCGCCCGCTTGCAGGCCATCGACCCAGGCCTCGCAGATCTGCACGCCCTGCTCCGGGGTAAAGGTGCCGGGGTTGAGCCCGGACTCCAGCCACAAACCGTCGAGCAGGGCGCTCAGGCTGATCGCCGCGAGGTCGGCGTCAAACGCCTGCCAGCCCTCATCAGCAGCCAGCTCACGCAGCAGCCTGCCCAGCTCATTGCGGTACTCGCCGTAGGAATGATCGTGCACCTGGTTGATCGCCTCGGCGGTTTTGACCGCGCCCCAGAACGCCAGCCAGGCGTCCAGCAGTTGCGGGTCGAGCAGTTCGGCGCAGAACGAGGCGCGAAAGAACGCCGACAGCCGCTCGCGGGCATTCGGTGCGGCCTGGGCCATGGCTTCGCGAATCAGGCCCATGACCCGCCCGGTGACCGCCATGTAGGCCTCGGCCACCAGTTCGTCTTTGCCGGAATAGTGGTGGCTGATCAGCCCTACCGAGACCCCGGCCTCGGCCGATATCTTGCGAATCGAGGCGCCCTGAAAGCCGTGACGCTTCAGACACACCAGCGTTGCTTCGACCAGGTTGGCCTTGCGCAACTCCGGGACCATACGGCTGTAACGGGCTTCCTGGCTCATCGGCGGCTCTCGAAAGGGGCTGGCAAATGCAGCGTGCCCTATCGCCAGCAAGCCGGCTCCTACAAAACCTCTGTAGGAGCCGGCTTGCTGGCGATAGCGTCCGCGCAGTTGAACGACTGTACAACAAGTCGTGCTCAGTCGCGATAGTCCGGTGCCACCCGCTCCAGCAACCGCAGCAAGGCCTTCCACGCCAGCTGCATGCCGTCCGGGTCGCTCAGCTCGCCCTCCTTCAGCGGCCGTGCAGGCTCGTTGAATTGCCGCTCGGTATGGGCGCAGACGTCATCAGGCGGCAGCACGATCGCACCGGCCGCTTGCGCTGCCAGCTGAATTTCACAGGCTTTCTCCAGGTAATACATACGCAAGAACGCCTGGCTTACGCTCTCGCCCACCGTCAGCAAGCCATGGTTACGCAGCATCAGCACCGGCATATCGCCCAGGTCGCGCACCAGGCGCTGCTGCTCGTCCATGTCCAGTGCCACGCCTTCGTAGTCGTGGTAGGCCACCTTGCCGTAGAACTCCATGGAGATCTGGTTGACCGGCAGCAACCCGCACTTGAGCGCGGCCACGGCGCAACCGGCCTTGGTGTGGGTATGCAGCACACACTGGGCGTCTTCGCGGGCGCCGTGGATGGCGCTGTGAATCACGAAGCCTGCCGGGTTGACCGGGTACGGCGAAGGCTCCACGGCGTTGCCGTCGAGGTCGATCTTGACCAGGTTGGAGGCGGTGATCTCATCGAACATCAACCCGTAGGGGTTGATCAGAAAGTGATGCTCGGGGCCGGGAATGCGCACCGAGATGTGGGTGAAGATCAGGTCGGTCATGCGAAAGTGCGCGATCAGGCGGTAGCAGGCGGCCAGTTCCTGGCGCAGGCGCAATTCGGTGTCAGTCGGATGCATAGTTGTTGTTCTCAGGCAAAAGGCTGGCCAGACAATAGGGCTGGACACCCGGCGGTGTCCAGCCATGGCAGTTTACTTGCTGGCCCAGGCGTTGAAGCGCTCTTCGAGCTCATCACCATGGTCGACCCAGAACTCGACGTTCATCGCCAGGGCGCCTTCAAGGTTCTGTTTCGAGGTCGGTACCCAGTTGGCCAGCTTCGGATCAAGTTCTGCAGCAGCCACGGTGTTGGTTGGCCCGTACGGGATCGCGTTGACGTAGCGCACCTGGGTGTCGGGCTGGTTGGCGAAGGCGATCAGGCGCTTGGCCTGGTCGACATGCCGCGAGCCCTTGATGATCGCCCAGTAGTCCATGCCATACAGACTGCCCGGCCAGACCACATCCAGGGAACTGCCCTCTTGGGCCGCGACGGCGATACGGCCGCTGTAGGTCGAGGTCATCACCACGTCGCCGGCGCTCAGCCATTGTGCCGGTTGCGCACCGGCTTCCCACCACTGGATATAGGGCTTGAGCTCGGTGAGCTTGGCAAAGGCACGATCAACACCCTGCGGGGTGGCCAGCACCTTGTAGACGTCTTCGGCCTTGACGCCGTCGGCCATCAGCGCGAACTCCAGGTTGTACACCGCGCGCTTGCGCAGCCCACGCTTGCCGGGAATCTTCTGCACGTCCCAGAAGTCGGCCCACGACGCTGGCGCCTGAGCCAGCTTGTTCCGGTCGTAGGCAATCGCCACGCTCCACACCAGCACCGCTGACCCGCACTCCTGCGCAGCGTCCGGGATCAACTGGTCAGCGCGTCCGAGCCGGGCCCAGTCGAGGCGCTCATACATGCCCTCTTCACAGCCACGCATCAGGTCCGGGGCCTCGATCATGACCAGGTCCCAGTCAACGTTGCCGGTGTCGACCATCACCTTGATCCGCGCCATTTCACCGTTGTATTCGCTCTGGATCAGTTTGCTGCCGTCCTGGGCGCTGAACGGCTGGAAGATCGCCGCATCCTGGGCTTTCTGGCCGGCGCCGCCGTAGGCGACCACCACCATGTCCGGTGCCGCCTGAGCGCTGCCAAGACCAAGGGCCAGCAACCAGGGCGACAGTTTGAGCAGGTTCAATGTCATTGGTGGATCCTCATGCTGGTACCGCGTCAGACGCGGTCCGTTTTCTTGTTGTTGTGAGGTGTGCCCCAGGACGCGGGGTGAATCGAAAACTAGTCAAAGGCCAGTAAAAAAACAAGTTGATTTTTTACTGGCGCTACACTTTTATAGAAAAATAAAAACAACAACCCGCTGGAGCCTGCACCGCATGACGACCTTCACGCACCTGTTCGAACCGCTGCACATCCGTGGCAAACGCCTGAAGAACCGCATCATGTCCAGCGGCCACGACACCTCGATCCCCACCGACAACCTGGTCAACGACCGCCTGATCGCCTACCACAAGGCCCGCGCCGAAGGCGGTGTCGGCCTGATCGTGCTGCAGGTCGCCGGGGTGCACGACAGTGCGCGCTATACCTCCCATGTGCTGATGGCCACCGATGACGCCTGCATCGAGGGCTACCGCCAACTGGCCGAGACCTGTCATGCCCATGGCACCGTGGTGCTGTCGCAGATCTTTCACCCGGGCCGGGAAATCATGGAGTCCAGCGATGGCCTGCTGGCAGTGGCCTATTCGGCGTCGGCGGTGCCCAATGAACGCTTCAGGGTGATGCCGCGTGCACTTGACCAAGGGATGATCGACGAGATCGTACAAGGCTATGCCGACGCGGCCCGACGCCTGCACCAGGCGGGTCTGGATGGTGTCGAAGTGGTTGCCAGCCATGGCTACCTGCCGGCGCAATTCATCAACCCGCGGGTCAACCGTCGCAGTGACGGCTACAACGGCGAGCTGGAGCAGCGCTTGCGCTTTGTTCGCGAAGTGATTGCCGCCGTGCGCGCCGCCACCTCGGCAGACTTCATCATCGGCTTGCGTATCAGCGCCGATGAACGCGATGCCGAAGGCCTCACCGAGAGCGAATCGCTGGCGGCGGTACAGGCACTGCAATCGACACTGGACTACGTGCACATCGTTGCCGGCACCTCGGCCTCCCTCGGTGGCGCGGTGCATATCGTTCCGCCGATGGCCATCGAGGCGGCCTACCTGGCGCGCGAGGCCGGCACCTTCAAGGCCAGCCTGTCGATTCCACTGTTTGTCACCGGGCGCATCAACCAGCCGCAGGAAGCCGAACTGATCCTGGCCCGTGGTCAGGCCGATGTCTGCGGCATGACCCGCGCACTGATCTGCGACCCGCAAATGCCGAACAAGACCGACAGCGGCCGTGCCGAGGATGTGCGTGCCTGCATTGCCTGCAACCAGGCCTGCATCGGCCATTTCCATCGCGGCCTGCCGATCTCCTGCATTCAGCACCCGGAAACCGGACGTGAACAACAGTTCGGCCAATTGCACCCGGCTGCAGTGCGCAAACGCATTCTGGTTGCCGGTGGCGGGCCGGCCGGCATGAAGGCGGCCGCCGTCGCGGCAGCGCGCGGGCATCAGGTCACGCTGTACGAAGCCAGTGCGCAGCTGGGCGGCCAGGTGCTGCTGGCGCAACTGCTGCCACGGCGCGCCGAGTTCGGCGGTGCCAGCACCAACCTGCAGCGCGAAATGCAACGGGCCGGGGTCGAGGTGGTACGCAACACCCGGGTCGACCGGGCCCTGGTGGAACGTGAACAACCTGACCTGGTGATCGTGGCCACCGGCGCCGAACCCTACTGGCCAGCGTTCGAGCGCGGCGGTGAACTGCAGGTGGTCGACGCCTGGCAGGTGCTGCGCGACGAGGTCACACTGGGCCGCTCTGTGATGGTGGTGGATTGGCGTTGCGACTGGATCGGCCCGGGCATCGCCGAGCGCCTGGTGCGCGCCGGCCACCAGGTGCAACTGGCGGTCAACGGCACGCACTGCGGCGAGAGCCTGCCGCTGTATGTACGCGACCAGATGGCCGGCGAGCTGCACAAGCTGGGTATCGCGATCACCCCCTACACCCGCCTCTACGGCTGCGACGACAACACCGTGTACCTGCAGCACACGGCCAGCGGTGAGCCGATGATCTTCGAAGGCATCGACACCCTGGTGTTGTGCCAGGGCCACCAACCGGTCGATAGCCTGGCTGACGAACTCAAGGGACTGGTCGAGGTGAAACGGATCGGCGACTGCCTGGCCCCGCGCACCGCCGAAGAAGCCATTTACGAAGGATTGAAGGTCGCCTGGACGCTCTGAGCCTGTTTATACTCCGGGGCTTTGCAGCGTGCGCGGTATGGAGCCCCCAATGAGCAACAGCAGCAAGATGCCGCCCGCCGGCGCCGTTCCCGGCCAGGAAGGCGCCGCAGCACCGCAGTTTCTCGGCACCCGCATCCGCGGCCTGCGCAAGCGCCGGGGCATGACCCTGGCCGAGCTTGCGCAGCAGAGCGAGCTGACGGCAGGCTACATCAGCCAGCTGGAGCGCAACCTGTCGTACCCGTCGATTCCGGCGCTGTTCAATATTGCCCGCAGCCTCGGCGTGACCATTCAATGGTTCTTCGCCAGCGAAGCCAGCACCGCCCCTGAAGACAACGGCTACGTGGTGCGCAAAAGCAGCCGCCTGAGCGTGCATTACGAAGACGGTATCGTCGACCAGCTACTGACCCCGCAGCCCAATCGCGAGCTGGAAATGCTCCACTCGCGCTTCCCGCCCGGCACCTACAGCCAGCAAAGCTACAGCCACGAGGGCGAAGAAGCCGGTTACCTGTTGTCCGGCAGTTTTGAACTGTGGGTGGGCGATCGTTACTTTCAGTTGAGCGAAGGCGACAGTTTCAGTTTTTCCAGCCAGGAGCCGCACCGCTACGGCAACCCTGGCGACGTGGATGCCGTGGTGATCTGGGTCATCACGCCACCCACTTTCTAACCCCCCAGGACAACAACAATAAAGGCTTGCCATGAACGACCTGATCACCCGCGACTTGAACAACGGCTTGTTGACCTTGACCTTCAACCGGCCCGACAAGCTCAACGCCATGAACAACGCCATGTACAGCCAGCTGGGCGACCAGTTGCTGAGCGCCAGCGAAGACCCGCAGGTGGAGGTCATCATCCTGACCGGTGGCGCGCAGTGCTTCAGCGCCGGCAACGACCTCAAGGACTTTCTCGACAACCCGCCCAGCGACATGGACAGCCCGGTGTTTCGCCTGATGCGCATCGTCATGGAGGTGGACAAACCGTTGATTGCGGCAGTCAGTGGCGCGGCCATCGGCATCGGCACCACCTTGCTGCTGCATTGCGACCAGGTACTGGTCAGCCGCTCGGCCAAGCTAAGGATGCCATTCGTGCCGCTGGGGCTGTGCCCGGAGTTTGGCTCCAGCCTGTTGCTGCCACGCCTGCTCGGGCATGCCCGCGCCGCCCGCTTGCTGCTGTGCAATGAGCTGCTCAACGGTGAGCAAGCCGTGCAGTGGGGGCTGGCCAACGAACTGCATGAAGACGGAGAGCAGTGCCTGAACGCTGCCAGGCAACTGGCGCAGCGCCTGCAAAGCTTGCCGCAGGCCGCGCTGCGGGTGAGCAAACGCCTGCTCAAGGACACCCATCGGGCAGAACTTCAGGCCTGCGTTGAACGCGAAGGCCTGCTGTTCATCGAGCGCCTGCATACCCCTGAAGCGAAGGCGGCGTTGCGGGCGCTGGTCAAGGACTGACGCCGCGCAAGCAAGCGCCCTACTCGCTCAGCTGGCTGTCGATGACGATGGTGCCGCTGAGCAGTTTGTGGACCGGACAGGCATTGGCCACGCCCAGCAAGCGTTCGCGCTGGGCGTCATCCAGTTCGCCATGCAATTCGATCACGCGCTTGATTTCGGTGCGCTGCGGCTGGGTTTTCTCTTCCTTGACGATATCGAGCAGCACATGCACGTGCTGCAATGGCCATTCCTTGCGCTTGGCGTACATCGACAGGGTAATCGCCGTACAGGCGCCCAGGGCCGACAACAACAGCTGGTGCGGATCAGGGCCGCGATCATGACCACCGAGCTTTTCGCTTTCATCGGCCAGCCACTGGTTGACGCCAGCAGACAGGTTGACGGTGTACGGGATCTCACCCAGCTCGGCGTGAACGGTCGAATCGGACATCGGTGGTGGCTTCCTTGGCGATGGCCAGGCCAACGGGGCCCGACGCGAGTGCGTTAACACTAGCGCCAAGCCCCGCCCAAGGAAAGCCGGTCAGGCAAACAGGCCGTAGAGAATCGCCGACAGGGTGATCAGGCCGATCAGCACCACAAACACATTGGACACGCGGCCCGAGTATTTGCGCAACGACGGCACTTTGTTGATTGCATACATCGGCATCAGGAACAGCAGGCAGGCGATGATCGGCCCACCGAGGTTCTCGATCATGCCGAGGATGCTCGGGTTGAGGGTCGCCACTGCCCAGCAGGCCAGTACCATGAACAGCGCGGTCATCTGCTCCAGGCGCTTGGCCGAAAGCTGTTTGCCACGGCTGCGCAGGCTTTTCACGATCATGCCCTGGAAGCCTTCGCTGGCGCCGATGTAGTGACCGAGGAACGACTTGGTGATCGCCACCAGCGCAATCAACGGTGCGACAAAGGCAATCACCGGAGTCTGGAAGTGGTTGGCCAGGTACGACAGGATCGAAATGTTCTGTTGCTTGGCCGCAGCCAGGTCCGCCGGGCTCAACGCCAGCACGCAGCTGAAGCAGAAGAACATCACCGTCAGCACCATCATCACATGGGCGAAGGCCAGAATCCGGCCGCTTTTGTGGTCAGCCTGCTCACCGTAGCGGTGCTTCTGGTCCACGGCGAAGGCCGAGATGATCGGTGAGTGGTTGAATGAAAACACCATCACCGGAATGGCCAGCCACAAGGTCTTGATGAACGCATCCATCGGCATGCCGTCGGCGGCCTGGGCGAAGAAGGCGCCGTTCCAGTTGGGAATCAGGCTCAGGGCCAACAGCAGCAAGGCGGCGACAAACGGGTAAACCAACAGGCTCATGACTTTGACGATGATGCCCTGGCCACTGCGCACCACTACCATCAGGCCGCAGATCAGCAGCAGCGACAGCAGCGCCCGCGGTGGCGGGGTCATGTGCAGCTGGTGCTCCATGAAGTTGCCCAGGGTGTTGGTCAGCGCGACGCTGTACACCAGCAGAATCGGGAAGATCGCCAGGAAATACAGCAAGGTGATCAGCTTGCCCGCGCCGACACCGAAGTGTTCTTCGACCACTTCGGTAATGTCTTCACTGGCGCCGCGCTTGCCGGACAGCACGAAGCGCGTCAGGCCACGGTGCGCGTAATAGGTCATGGGGAACGCCAGCAGCGCCAGTACCAGCAGCGGCCAGAAGCCCCCTACCCCGGCGTTGATGGGCAGGAACAGGGTACCGGCGCCAATGGCAGTACCGTACAGGCCCAGCACCCAGGTGGTGTCGTGGCGGTTCCAGCTGGTGCTTTGTGCAGGCGCAGCAGCGCCCACACCAAGGTTCGTGGTGGTGTTTACATCAGTCATCGATATTGCCTTGTAGTTGTTTTTGTTGCTTATGAACGAACTGCGTTACGCGTATCTGCGACCGCTTCGCGGTCGATCGCAGGCTGTCGCCAGCTCCCACCCACAGATCTGTAGGAGCTGGCGACAGCCTGCGATTGAGCGCAAAGCGCTCACTTGGGGGTTGTCGACGGGTTCAGCACTCGACGAAAGCGACCGCCAGGCCACCGCGCGAAGTCTCCTTGTAGTTGGCATGCATGTCGGCACCGGTGTCGCGCATGGTGCGGATCACCCGGTCCAGCGAGATGAAGTGTTCGCCGTCGCCGCGCAGGGCCAATTGCACGGCATTGATGGCCATGACCGCGGCGATGGCATTTCGCTCGATGCACGGCACCTGCCCCAGGCCGCCGACCGGATCGCAGGTCAGGCCGAGGTTGTGTTCCAGGGCGATCTCGGCAGCGTTCTCCAGCTGCATCGGGGTCGCCCCCAGGACGTCGGCCCGGCCGGCGGCAGCCCTCGAGCAGGCCGAACCGACCTCACCCTGGCAACCCACTTCGGCACCGGAGATCGACGCATTCTTCTTGCACAAGATGCCGACGGCGGCGGCGCTGAGCAGAAAGTCGACCACGTCGTTGTCGCAGCCGTCCGGGTTGAACTTCATGTAGTAGTGCAGCACCGCCGGAATGATGCCCGCCGCACCGTTGGTGGGCGCGGTGACCATGCGGCCACCGGCGGCGTTCTCTTCATTTACCGCCAGGGCAAACAGGTTGACCCACTCCATGGCGCTCAAGGTTGAACCGATCACGTTGGGTTTGCTCAGCACCTGCAGGCTGCGGTGCAATTTGGCTGCGCGGCGCTTGACCTTGAGGCCACCCGGCAAAATGCCCTCGTTGCGCAAACCGTTGTCGACGCACTCGCGCATAGCCTCCCAGAGCCTGAGCAAGCCGCTGCGCACGTCGGCCTCGGAGCGCCAGGCGCATTCGTTGGCCATCATCAACTGGCTGACCCGCAAGCCGTGCTCTTTGCACAGCGCCAGCAGCTCGGCGGCACTGTCGAAGTCATAGGGCAGTTTGACCTGCTCGGCGCTGTCGTGCGCAGCTTCGAGTTGCGCCGCTTCGACGATGAAGCCACCACCCACCGAATAGTAGGTCTGATGCAGCAGCGACGTGCTGCCGGCGAACGCTTCCAGGGTCATGGCATTGGGGTGATACGGCAGGCTCTCGTCGAGCAGCAGTAGGTCCCGGCTGCAGTCGAATTCGATGGCATGGCGGCCATCCAGCGACAACACCCGGCTCTGCTGGAGCTGGCTGATGAGCGGTTCGATGTGTTGCGGGTCTATCTGGTCGGGCCATTCGCCCATCAACCCCAACAGGCAGGCGCGGTCGGTGGCATGGCCGACGCCGGTAGCCGACAGCGAGCCATACAGGCGAACCTCGACCCGGCTGACCTGCGCCAACTGTCCGCCCTCGCGCAGGGCCTGGGCGAAGGTTGCAGCCGCCCGCATCGGGCCTACGGTATGGGAACTTGAAGGCCCGATACCAATTTTGAAAAGGTCGAAAACACTGATAGCCATGCTAATGCCTGCACGCTTGGGCAACTGTTGTTGCGCTGCGGCGTTGTGAAAAAATTGATGGGTGTCGCGAAGTTGCGCGATACTGCCCGGTCACTGTGGCATTGACCAACGAATCTTTCTAAGCAAGCCTTTAGCAGAACTAAACCATGAGACGACAAATGAATGGCCAGACCTACGTCTGGCTGCACGTGTTTTCCTGCGCGGCGCGGCATTTGTCGTTCACCCGTTGCGCCGAAGAACTGCACATCACCCCCGGGGCCGTCAGCCAGCAAATCCGACAACTGGAAGAGCGCCTGGGCTTTCGGTTGTTCCTGCGCCGCGCGCGAGGCGTTGAGCTGACCGCCGAGGGCCAGCGCCTGGCGCAGACGGTCAGCGAAGCCTACGGCAGCATCGATGCCGAACTGCGGCGCCTGGACGCCGGCGAGATTCGCGGAACCCTGCGCCTGCGCTCGATCCCTTCGTTTCTGGCCAAGTGGCTGACGCCGCGCCTGCCACGCCTGCAACAGCGCTACCCGGACATCCAGCTGCGCCTGGTGGCCGAAGACAGCAGCCAGGCGTTGCATGAAGGCGACTTCGACCTGGCCATCGACCTTAATGACGGCAGCTACCCGGGCATGCATTCAACGCCACTGCTGGACGAGCTGATTTTCCCGGTGTGCTCGCCAGGCTTGCTACGCGGGCGCCCGCCATTGCACGGCCCGGCCGACCTTGCCCACTACCCGCTGCTGCACGACATCACCGCCTGGCGCGGCAGTTCCGAATATGCCGAATGGGAGTTCTACCTCGACGGTATCGGCGCCGCCGGGCTGGATGTGCGTCGCGGGCACACCTTCAACCGCAACCACCTGACCATCGAAGCAGCGATTGCCGGTATCGGCGTGGCCATCGCCCGGCGCACGCTGCTTAATGACGAACTGGAGCGAGGCACCTTGATCGTGCCGTTCGGCCTGCCGATCGCCAATCACAAGCGCTATGTGCTGCTGTACCCGCCCGGCGGCCTGGCCCACCCGAGCGCCCGCGCCGTGCACGACTGGCTGGTAGAAGAAGCGCAGGCGTTTCGCGCCCAGCATCCCGTGGCGTAAAGGCTTTATAGGATTACCACCTGCGCGGGCATGCGCTGCGGCCTGATGCCGTCCTTCGACCAAGGAGCATCAGCATGCAACCGACACCACCGCTCAACCCGCACCTGCTATTGATCAAGCAGCAGCTCCCGCACTGGAGTCACCACGCCACAGCAGACAACTGGCGCGCGCTGGGCAAGGCACTGACGCCCGCCCAGGGATTAGCCGATAACCTCGCCCCCTGGTTTGCCAATGCCGCCCCCGACCTGCGTGAGGCCGTCCTGGCCAGTGGCGCCCGCCTGGATGCTGCGCAACAGGCGCTGGCACGCGCACTCAAGGGCCTCAAACAGATCGCCGAATTTGCCGAGCCGCTGTTAAGCGAACGCCTGCTCAGCGACCATCAACTGGACGCCCCCGTGCGTACTAGCGAGTTAATCCGTATTCGTCACCTCTTCACCTGGCAAACCTACGTCAGTGAGCATGAGCGGCACAGCCTGCTGGAGGCTGCGCTGCAAAACTTTGCCGACGACGTCAGTTTCAGCCCGGACAGCGCCCTGGCGCTGGCGGGTGACATCCAGGTCAGCAAAACCCAGGTCATCGGCAAAGCACCACTGGGCGACAGCGAAAGCCTGGTCGACTACGCCATGGACTCCGAGGCCTATGGCATCAAGGCCCTGCCCCTCAGCCCCGACGATTTCGCCCGGACCTGCCGCGACCTGGACATTGGCCAACGTTACCAACAGCACCTGACAAGCCTGTACGCCCGCACGGACGTCGCCCCGCTCGCCATCACAATGTATCGGGCGCAACTGCAGCGGGACGCAGACATTGCGTTCTTGCGTCATCACCTCGATGGCGCGGCGATGGATGCCCTGCTTGTCCTTGCCGAAGACCCTGGCAGTCTGCCTTGCCAGCAACTGAGCCTGTTCGGCCTCACACTGCAGGAAGCAGTCGTCATCGACACCGATACTGCCGGCCTGTTGCTGCACCTGCCAGGACATACAGCGGCGTTGCGCCAGTTTCCCGATCTGGCTCAGCTTCACCGGCAGCTGTGTCAGGACTTGCTCGACCCGGCCTTGCGTCAACGCGTGAGCAGCTACCTGGCGCACGACCTGCGACCCGCTTTTCTCTCCCGCCTGCAGCAAAACCTTGACGCCACAGGCGGTGCCCCGGCCGACCAGCGCTGGCCGTTGCGTGAAGGTGCGGATCTGCACCTGGAATTACGGGTGATTGACGCACCGCTGTTCAGCTTTCACCACAACCAGCAGGTGGCGCGGCTAAAAGCCGAGGCACGCCAGTTGGCTGTGCCCACCGCCGACGCCGACGAAAAAGCACGCCGTCAACGCCTGGCGCACTGGGAAAGTGCTGGCTTCGACACATTGATGGTGGCCGGATTGTTTGTGCCGGAGATCGGCGCGTTGATGCTGGCTGTCACCGCCTACCAATTGCTTGACGAGGTGTTCGAGGGCTACGAAGCCTGGCGTATCGGCGATCGCCATGAGGCGTTGGCACACGCCAAGAATGTGGGCCTCAACCTGGCACTGATTGCTGGCTTGCATGTGGCTGGCAAGGGCGTCGGTAAACTCGTCAGCAGCCCGCTGATGGAGGAACTGGAGCCCATCACGCGGGCCGATGGCAGCCTGCGCTTATGGCGCCCTGAGCTGGCGCCTTACCGCAGTGCGCAAGTATTACCCAACGCACTGGAACCCAACGCCCAGGGCCAGTTCATCTATCAAGGCCGTTGTTTCATCCGCCTGGATGGCACACTTTACGAGCAGCAGCTGGACGTTACGCTTCAGCGCTGGCGCATTGTCCATCCGGATCAGCCAAACGCCTACCAGCCACTGCTGGAGCACAATGGCGACGGCGCCTGGCGCTTGCAACTCGAGGAGCCGCAGCGCTGGGGCGAGGACCAGTTGCTGCGTCGCCTTAGTCAGCACCTTGGCCAATTGGACGACACCACGCTGCGCGAAGCCATGGCCATCAGCGGAGCCACCCGCGCACAGCTGCAGGCGATTTACCTGAGCGGCGAAGCAACGCCGCCACTGCTCCTCGATACCCTGGAGCGCCTGACATTGGCGCGCCAGCTGCCTGAGCTGACAGGTACTGCACTGGAACGCGCGTACGCAGGCACTGCTGCCAGCGCCGCGGAACAGCGCCTGTGTGCCGACTTCCCCCGACTCTCCACGCCGCTGGCGCGACGCTTGCTCGGGCGCCTGTCGGAGGAAAAACTGAATGCCTGGACCGACCGAGGTACACTGCCCGCCTGGCTACGCGCTCAAGCCGAACAGGTGAACGCCGAGCTACCGCGAGTGCGCGCCCTGGAAGGTCTGTACCAACCACAATTTGCCAGTGCCGACAGCGACCGCCTGCTGTTTGCCTGCCTCGAGCGCTTGCCAGAGTGGCCTGGCGACCTGCGCCTGGAGCTGCGTGAGGCCAGCCCGGACGGCCCATTGCTGGCGGCACTGGGCGAGGTGTCGGCGGGTACACGACGGCTCGTACTCAAATCCAGCCAAGGCTATGAAGCCTTCCGCGGTGAACGACCGGTGGCTGGCCGTCAGAAAAGCGATCCCTTGCGGGCAATCGTTGACGTTTTGCCGAAAACGACGCAGCCGGCATGGGTCGGCGATGCAGGCGCAAAGACGCTGCGTAGCCAGGTATTGACCGAAGCGCAACGCAGTCGCCATGTGTGGTCACCCGGGCATTGGGGCACACAGGCTCAATCCGCCTCCCGCAAAATAGGCTTGCGCGGCGGTGCACCGCTGGAGCCTCTGGCACCGCCTTCGCCGTTTCGCACCTCGCTTGCCGCTCGCCTGCGACGGCTCTACCCGTACATTAGCGACGAGCAGATCGAGGACCTGCTGGCAGACTGGCGCAGGCGCTTGAACAGTGCAGAACGCGAAATCCTGGTCCGTGAGCGGGCTCTGGAAGACCTGCGCGCAGAACTCGCCACCTGGGCCCGTGGGGTACCGCGCCGTGAACGGGCGATTCAACGCGTCATCAACGCCTGGCGGCAAACACCCGCTCTGCAACTGGAAAACGGTGAGCGGGTGCTAGGCCTGGACCTGTCCAATCTGGAACTGGAGAACCAGGACCTGAGCAGCCTTGCCCAGCTCAACCAGTTCCCGTCGGTGAAGCGCCTGGTCCTTGACGGCAACCGTGCACTGAACCAATTGCCCGATGCCTTGTTTGCGCGCTGCCCGCACCTGGAGAACCTGCGTCTTGTCGATTGCCGGTTCGACCGCCTACCCCAGCTGGCCAATCCTCGCAATCTGCAATGGTTGGATATGGACGGCAACCGTATCACCTGGGACGACAACGCCCAGGCGAGCCTGGAACGCTTCACCCAGCTGCGCATTCTGGACCTGTCAGATAACCCGCTGCTGCGATCACCCAACCTTTCTAGTCCGGCGTTCCCGCATCTGCGCGCACTGTTCATGCACAACTGCAGCCTGAGCGAACTGCCTCTGGGCCTGGCAGACATTCGCGATCCCATCAGCCTGGACCTGTCGGACAACCAGTTCACCCACCTGCCGCCCGGTTTCACCCTGCCTACCGCCAACGCTGTAGTCATGCGCCTTGAAAGCGACTGGCTTGGCGCCGGAATCCGAAGGCAGATAGATGATTACTACACAAGGTTCGGCGTCGACCTGCTGGTCGACGATGGCGACTATGAAGAATTGCTCGAAGCGGCCACGCCGACACAGATGGACCTGTGGCGCCAGTTACCCCTGCAGTACCGCCGGGATCTGCGTGAGCTTCTCAATGGCGAACCTTTTCTGACCGACCCGCAGCAAGCGAGAGCCGGCTTCTGGGCGCGTATCGACCTGTTCGTCAATGACCCGGTGTTTCGTCGGCTGGCCCTGAGCCGACCTGCCGGAGCGCTGTTCGAACTGCCGCTCTGAGCATGGCTAAGGCACCGTTTGCCAGGGCACCGGCAAGCGGTGCCTTTGCGGGTTCTGCGCCATCCACTGCTGCAACTCGGCCGCCGGCATCGGCCGTGCCATCAAAAAGCCCTGACCCTGATCGCAACCGGCATTGCGCAGGTAGTCGTACTGGGCCTGGGTCTCGATGCCCTCGGCAGTAATCCGGAAGCCCAAGGCATGGCCAAGGTCGATAATCGCCCGGGTTATGGCCATGGCGTCATCATCTTCGGGCAGGTCCTTGATGAAGGCACGGTCGATTTTCAGATGGTCGATGGGCAACGACTTGAGGTAGGCCAGTGAGGAATAACCGGTACCGAAGTCATCCACCGCCGTCACCACACCCATGGCCTGCAATTGAGCCAGCACGGCGCAGGCTTGTTGCTGACTTTCCATCAGCAGGCTTTCGGTGATCTCCACCTCAAGCAAGGTGGGTGGCAAGTCGTAGCGCTTGAGGCTGCGCGACAGGCTGGCGACATAATCGCTGCGCTCGATCTGCAAGGCTGCCACGTTGATCGCCACCGGCCCCGGCAGGCAGTCAGCCGCACGCCAGGCGGCAATCTGGGCGCAGGCGAGTTCCAGCACCTTTTCACCCAGCGGAATGATCAGCCCGGTACGCTCGGCCAACGGGATGAACTGTGCCGGGGACACCAGCCCATGCTCGGGATCGCGCCAGCGCAACAGCGCCTCGGCGCCCTCCAGGCGACCGCTGAACAGGTCGATCTTGGGCTGGTACCAGAGCTCGAACTCGTTGTGTTTCAACGCCCGGCGCAGGTTCAGTTCCAGGCCCAGGCGCGCCTGCAAGCGCTGGGTCATGTCCGGGTGATACAGCCGCCAGGCGTTGCGACCACTTTCTTTGGCTGCATACATGGCCGTGTCGGCGTGGCGCAACAGACGGTCTCCGCTGTCACCGTGCTCAGGGCACCAGGCCAGGCCGATGCTGCCGGTAACCAGTACGGCGTTACCTTTGAGGTCGAACGGTTGCTGCAGTGTTTGCAACAGGCCCTGAACCCGATCAATACAGCCCTGCTCGGTACCGCTGAGCAAAAAGGCGAATTCGTCGCCGCCCAACCGGCACAGGCTGTCCTGGCCATCAACGATCTGCATGAAGCGCGCGGTGGCCTGTTGCAGCAACAGGTCGCCCATCGGGTGGCCGAGGCTGTCGTTGACCTGTTTGAAACCGTCGATGTCCAGCACCAGCACAGCGAGGCGCTCGCCCCGGCCAATGGCGGTGTGCAGGTGTTGGGCGAACAGCAAACGGTTCGGCAAACCGGTGATCGCGTCGTAGTGCGCCAGGCGCTGCAACTGCGTTTGCGATTGCTTGAGCTCGCGGTTGCGCAGTTTGATCAGGTGGTTGCTGCGATTGAGTTGCGCCACGAATACGCTGAACAACCCGGTACAGGTCAAGGCGAACAGGAACAGCGGCGAGGTGAACAGGCTCAGGCTAGGCCAGCCCCCCAGCGGGCTTGCCGCCAGTTGCCAGAGCCCACCGGGTACGTCGACGTTGACGGTGGCCGGCTGCTGCTCAAACAGCTTGGGGTCGCCCCAGATCATCGCCCCGACCGAACCTTGGCCGTCGGCACCGCGCAAGGCAAATTCGAATCCCGGGTCCAGGTCCAGTCCTGCCGTGCCGAGCAAACGGTCGATGTCTGCCACAATCGAGACATTGCCCCAGTACAGCGATACGCCCTTGTGTCCCTTGAGAAACACCGGGCGCCGGTAGACCAGGGCGCGACCACCCTGATACAGCTGAAGCGGCCCGGCCAGTACCGCACGGTGGTTGTCGCGGGCACGCTGCAACATCGGGTACTGGTCTGGCAGATGACGATAGTCGATACCGACTACGCTTTGATTGCCCTGCAGTGGATAGACATCGGCGATCACATCGCCCGGAGCCACTGAAATGTGGCGGATATGCGGTACCGAGGCGATGGCCTGGCGAGCCATGTCATGAAAGTGCTCGACGCTGATCTGGCCGTCGGCACTGATCAGTTGCGCGATGCCTTCGGTCTCGCCGAAGGCTGAACGCAACTGGGCCTCGAGGGCGGCACGCACGCCAGACAATCGCACACCGGCGTTGGCCACCAGTTCGCTTTCCTGACGCTGGACATCCATACGCCCAAGAACCACCGACAAACTGATGCCGATCAACGCAAAACCGATGGGCAACAGACGATTGAGGGTGTTACCCAGGGCCGTTGGCAAAACCCGTTTGTCATCGAGTGCGAGGATTCTTGTGCTCATGGGTCCGTTATTCACATCGAATTAATGTTTTATCGGCGCCATCGGCGCAATGTTGAGCGACGCTGGATTTTTTTAATGCACTGGCGTTATGCTCGAACTGAAACGTTTCACCCATTCTAGTAAAAAGAGGTGCTGCGCCCATGGACCGTCTGCTCGATACGCTGTTTCCCACTGCCGCCGAGATTCCCCAGGCCTACCGCCTGGGCGAGCCGCTGGTGCAACGCGAGTACCTGGTGAACGGTCAGTTGCAGCGCTGGGATGGCCCGTTGGCTACCGTACGCAGCCCGGTGTGGCTCAAAGAGGACGACGAGGAGCGCCAGGTCACTCTCGGTAGCACCCCGTTGCTGGATGCCGACACCGCCCTGACTGCCCTGGATGCGGCCGTACATGCCTACGACAAAGGCCGCGGTGCCTGGCCAACGATGCGCGTGGCCGAGCGCATCCGCCATGTCGAGACCTTCCTGGGCAAGATGCGCGAGCAGCGTGAGGCCGTGGTCAAGCTCCTGATGTGGGAAATCGGCAAGAACCTCAAGGACTCCGAAAAGGAGTTCGACCGCACCTGCGACTACATCGTCGACACCATCAACGCCCTCAAGGAACTCGACCGGCGCTCCAGCCGCTTCGAACTGGAACAGGACACCCTCGGCCAGATCCGTCGCGCACCACTGGGCGTGGCGCTGTGCATGGGTCCTTACAACTACCCGCTGAACGAGACCTTCACCACCCTGATTCCGGCGCTGATCATGGGTAATACGGTGGTGTTCAAACCGGCCAAGTTCGGTGTCCTGCTGATTCGCCCGTTGCTCGAAGCCTTCCGCGACAGCTTCCCGGCCGGGGTGATCAACGTCATCTATGGCCGCGGCCGCGAAACCGTCAGCGCATTGATGGCCAGTGGCAAGATCGATGTGTTCGCCTTTATCGGCACCAACAAGGCCGCCAGCGACCTGAAAAAACTCCACCCGCGCCCGCACCGCCTGCGCGCAGCCCTTGGCCTGGATGCCAAGAACCCCGGGATCGTGCTGCCTGAAGTCGATCTGGACAATGCCGTCAACGAGGCCGTCACCGGCGCGCTGTCGTTCAATGGTCAGCGCTGCACGGCGCTGAAGATTCTCTTCGTGCATGAGGCCGTGGTGGACAGCTTTCTCGAGAAATTCCAGCGCAAGCTCGCCGCACTCAAGCCGGGCATGCCCTGGGAGCCCGGGGTGAGCCTGACCCCGCTGCCGGAAGCCGGTAAAATCGACTACCTCAATGGCCTGGTCGCCGACGCCGTGGAAAAAGGTGCGCAGGTGCTCAACGACGGCGGCGGCAGCAGCCGCGGTTCATTCTTCTACCCGGCGTTGCTGTACCCGGTCAGCGCGCAGATGCGTGTGTACCAGGAAGAGCAGTTCGGCCCGGTGGTACCAGTGGTGCCGTATTCCGACCTGCAGACAGTCATCGACTACGTGCTCGACTCCGACTTTGGCCAGCAACTGAGCATCTTCGGCACCAACCCGGCCGAGGTCGGGCGCCTGGTCGACACCTTTGCCAACCAGGTCGGCCGCATCAACCTCAACGCCCAGTGCCAGCGTGGCCCGGACACCTACCCGTTCAACGGCCGCAAGAACTCGGCTGAAGGGACCTTGTCGGTGCATGATGCCTTGCGGGTGTTTTCGATCCGCACCCTGGTCGCGACCAAGTTCCAGGACAGCAACAAGCAGCTGATCAGCGACATCATCCGCAACCGTGATTCCAGCTTCCTGACGACCGATTACATCTTCTGACTGCCGTCCGTCCAGCGCCGCCGATTTTGATTTGCCCAATGGCCGAAACTGTACAAATATACAGTTTCGCGCCATTCACCCTGCGGCGCGCTAAGGAGGATCTACAAAATGGCCGTCAAACCAATCCCCGAAGGGCAACACAGCATTACCCCCTACCTCGGCATCAAGGATGCCGGCAAAGCCATCGAGTTCTACAAGGCCGCCTTCGGTGCGGTCGAGATGTTCCGCCTGGAAAGCCCGGATGGCCGTATCGGCCACGCCGAGCTGAAAATCGGCACCTCATCGATCATGCTCGCCGACCCCTGCGACATGGAAGGCGGCCTGGCCAGCAGCCAGTCACTGCCCGGCGCCGCCATTGGCCTGCACCTGTATGTCGAGGATGTCGATGCGGTGTATGCCCAGGCCATCAAGGCCGGTGGCACACAACTGCGCGCAGTTGAAAACCAGTTTTACGGCGACCGTAGCGGCACCCTGAAGGACCCCTTTGGCAACCTCTGGTTTATCTCCTCCCATGTTGAAGACGTGTCGGTGGAAGAAATACGCGCCCGTGCTGCCAGGATGTTTGCCTCGTAGGCGGCTAAAGCTGCAAGCTGTCGGCGATAAGCTGCAAGCAAGAGCGCACACCGCTGTTACTTGCAGCTTATAACGTGCCGTTGCCAAGGATTGTCATGCGAATCATCGAGAAAAACGCCGCGCTGGTGCGCACCCTTACCCCGGGCGAAGACGAGTTGCTGCGCGGTTTTGCGCAAGGCACGCTGACCGGCCCACGCTTGTTGCAGGCCAATCAGCTACTGATCAAGATCCGCGCTGCCGGGCACTGGCTGGCCTGCGACTGCCAGGCGCGGGCGATGCCGATTCTCAACGTCAACCTCAATGGCAACACCGGCACGCTGTTCCTCAAGAACAACCCCGGCACAGCCGAGCACGCTCCAGACTGCGCTTTCATCAAGGATGAGCGCGAGGCCGGTCGGCCCGATGATGCCGACACCCTGCCGGCAGCGTGGCTGCCGCCGGATACGCCGCTGCGCCTGATCAGCGACTTTCGCCGTACCGTCCCTGGTGACGACGTGGCGCGTATCGACAGCGGCGAAGCTCGCGATCAGCACCGCTTGTTGTCCTTGCTGCTGACATTGATCGAAGCCAGTGGCCTGAACGTTTATGCCACCCACCTGAAAAAGGACCTGACCGGGCAGTTTGCCGAACTGCGCAATGTCGCCAGCCGTTACCCCTTGATCGAGCGGGTACCGGCCAGCAACTACCTGGAAACCCGCCTGGACATGAAGCACATGATGATGCTCAAGGCCCGGCTGCGCGATTCCAGTGCCTTTGGCAACCACCGCCGTTACGGCCTGATGCTCGATTGCGTCAGCCAGATCAAGGCGCGCAAGGTGTACAACGGGCGCAACGAAGACGGCTTCGACTTTCAGGGCCACCATTTACTCTGGGGCGGCAGCAAAACCCCGGGGCCATTGCTCGCCCTGGCCATCTATTCGACCACCAGCGCGGGCAGTCATTTTTACGAGCTGATTCATGTTGCCAGCGTACCGGTGCTGTCGCGCGGGCAGCTGTTCCCGGTGTTCCGCGATGAAGAGCGCGAACCTTTGAAAATGCTCGTTTCGCTGATCGACTGGATGGCCAGCAAGGGCGTGCGGGTGATAATGCGCCGCCCGGTCATCGGCGGCCAGGGCATGGATGCGTTGGTGCTGAGTTCCAATCAGGACCGGGTCCTGTCGGTGTCGCTGACCGACAGGCCGGTGGGGCCGGAGCCCGAAGGCGAAACCTTCAAGCGCTATGCCGACTTCAAGAGCCTGGACACCTTCCGCAAATACGTCGCCGGTTTCTTCATGCGCGGCCTGTAGGAGCCAGGCTTGCCGGCGAACCTGGCACCGCGGGGCCCCTGATGCACCGCGTCATCGTTTTTCTCGGGCAAGCCACGCTCCTACAGCCGGCGATCGAGAGCGCAGCGGTCGCAATCACCATTGACGCTTGTCCGGCCGGGTCAGCCCGAGCTTCTCGATACGGTAGCGCAACATGTCACGACTCAACCCCAGCAGGCGGGCAGACTTGGTGACGTTCCAGTCGGTGCGATCGAGCATCTTGCGCACCATATCGCGTTCCACCTCCGGCAGGCTGGTAGTACCCGGCACCTCCCCCATGCCGTGATGTTCATGGGGTATCGGCATGGGCGGATCGAAAGGTTCATCGACCAGGCTCATGCAGACATTGAGCTGATGCGGACCGATCTCCTCGACCGGCGCCAGCAACACGGTTTGCTCAAGCATGTTGCGCAGTTCGCGGACGTTGCCCGGCCAGCTGTAATTGAGCAACAACTCCTCGGCCTCGGGACTGAAGTAAAGGTGCGACTTGCCATAACGCTTGCCATGCAAGGCAAGGAAGTGCCGCGCCAGCAGCAGGATGTCTTCACCCCGGGCATACAGCCTGGGAACCTTGATCGATATGATGCGCAAACGAAAGAACAGATCGCGACGGAACTTGCCCTGTTGCACCATCTGTTCAAGGTTGCAGTTCGTTGCGCTGATGATGCGCAGGTCAACCTTGCGTTCCTTCACTGCACCAATGCGGCGAATGGTGCGGTCTTCCAGCAACTTGAGCAATTTGGCCTGCAGTATCAGGTCCATTTCACCGATTTCGTCCAGAAACAGCGTGCCACCATCGGCCGCTTCGACCAGCCCGACACGACGGTCCTTGGCATCGGTAAACGCGCCCTTCTCGTGACCAAACAGCTCGGCCTCGAGCAAGTTGGCGGGAATCGAGGCGCAGTTGAATTCGATAAAAGGCCCCTTTGCGCGCGCACCGTCAAAATGCAGGGCGCGGGCCACCAGCTCCTTGCCGGTACCGGTTTCACCTTCCACCAACACCGGCGGCAAGTCACCGCTGGCCATGCGCCGCTCGGCATCGAGCAATTGCTTGAGCGTGTGCTTGAGCCCCAGCATGGCCGGCGACTCGCCAATCAGCGACTGGCCTCCGGACTTTTGCGCTTCTCGGTCCTGATAGAACGACAGCGTACGTTCCAGGCGCTCGGTGGCCAGCGCCTTTTCCAGCGTCAACTTGAGCTCGGCCAGTACCACCGGTTTGGTGAGGTAGTGAAAGGCGCCCTCCTTCATCGCCAGCACGGCATCTTCGACGTTGCCGTAACCGGTCATCATGATCACCTTGAGCTCCGGTGCACGCACTGCCAAGGCCTTGATCAGCTCATGACCGTTCATGCCCGGCAGCGAGTTGTCGGTCAGCACCGCATCAGGTTGAACCTGCTGCAACTGCTCCAGTGCCTGCTCCGCGCTGTGGCACACCGTGACTTCAAACCCCTTGCGCTCCAGATAGGTCTGGATGTTTTCCGCGAGGATTTCATCATCCTCCACTACCAGGATGCTCTGCTCCATGGTCCCCTCCCGTTGCAACATTGAACGTCAGGCAAACACGGGTTCCTTCCTCCTCGCGACTGGTCAGACTGACCGCGCCGCCAAACCGCTCCATTATTCGTTTGACCAGCACCAGCCCGACACCCAGGCCGCCCTGCTTGGTGGTGAAAAACGGTTTGAAGACCATACGTTCCTGCTGCTGGCTCATGCCTTTGCCGGTATCACTGAAGGTTAGCTGGACCTTGCGCTCGCTCTCCAGCGCCAGCACTTCGAGTGTCAACCGACCGCCGTTGGGCATGGCCTCCAGGGCATTGGAAAACAAACTGTTGAGAATCTGCGTGAGCAGCACCGGCTGGCTCACCACCTGGGCAGCAGGTGGCGCGCTGACGCTCAGCTGCACCTTGGTACGCTCGGTCTGCTGGGCGAAGGCACTGCAGGTATCTTCGAGCGCCGCGACCAGGTCAACGGCTTCCGCATCGTCCTTCAATGGCCGTAACGACACCAGTAGCTCACGCACCCAGCGCGACATACGGTCAACCTGGCTGATGATGTCGCCGATGTTCTTCTGCGAGCGCTCGCTGGCAACTTCCTGGGCCAACTCGGCGCTGGAACGGATGGTGGCCAGCGGGTTGCGCAGGCTATGGGCTACAGCCGACGACATCTCGCCCAGGGCGACAAAGGTTTCGCTGGCAACCAGCTGCGTCTGCTGGGTACGCAACAGGCTGGCGGCGCGGCGCACGATCCAGAACAGGCCAAAGTAGATCAGCGCGCCGCCGATCAAGGTCGACGCCCAGATCAGCACATAACCACGTTGAATGCGACGTACCAGGTCTTGCGGCTCTTTGTACACCTCCACCATCGACAGCACCTGGGTGCCGCTCTCGTCGAACATGGGAATGTAGTTTTCAATGAACAGGTATTCCGGTTCACGCTGGAACTTCTGCTCGTCGCGGTCTTCATCGGCCTTGTGGTAACTGGCCGATACCGGCTTCTGCGAATTGAACGACTCATCGAGGTCGTCGTCGCCCTCGATTTTCTTGCCCACCAGATCGGGGTTGGTGGACCAGACAATGGTGCGGTCCAGGGCATAGACATTGGACAGCAGGGTATCGGGCAGGTGTTCGACATGATCGAGAAACTCGATACGGGTCGAGGCCGCCAGATCAGGGCTGATGCCCGGGTGCTGATTGTCCATGCGCGGATCGAGCAACTGGGCCATGGTAGTGCCCGGCGGAATCCGCGAATGGCGCACCTCGGCCTTGGCCATCGCCTGGATGAACTCGGCGGTGAGCATGGCGTCACGCTCGACACTGTCGTTGACCACGAAGCGCGTCGAGACATACCCCAGGCCCACCGCCACCGTGGCAATGATCAACAGGCTGACCACTGAAAACCAGCGCAGCAGATTGAACTCACGCGGTACAGGTTCGGAGACTGCGTTTGGATCACGGCCCTCATCGGCCAGTTTCTTATTCAGCACCTGCATCGGTTCTTCCTGGCGGGCTGTTTTTTCTTACAATTTATAGCCTAGCCAGCGTCGGCTGTTTTACATCAATACTAATGATTACTGCCAAAGTAATAGTATTTTGCCTTTACTGAGCCTTGGCAGCCCCGCTTTCCGTGGCGTTGGCCTGTTCCAGCACGCCTTGACGCTGCGTTTCCTTCTCAAGAAATTCGAGCAGGTTGTCGGTGTCCTGCTGATTCAACCGCAGGTTGGGCATGGCCACCCGGTTGTACTGTTCAAACAGCGACACGGCCAGGGCTTCACGCTCGGCGAGCATACGGTCCGGTTCACGAATCCAGCGGCTCAGCCAGGCCCGGTCGCGCCGCTGGGTAACCCCGAGCAGGTCCGGCCCGACTGCACGCATGCCGATGCCTTGCCCGTCTTGCGGGCCGACACTGTGGCACGCCGCGCAGCGGGTACGGAACAACTCCTCACCACTGCTGGGTGGGCGTATCTGTGGCGCATCGGCATAGCTTTCGCCCTCGCTGGCCTGCTTCCAGTTCTGCAGGCTGTTGGCCAACTGATCGGCGAGGATCCACGGGTTTTCAAAAGGCGAGGCTTTCATCCAGCGACCGGTCGCCTGGTTACCCACGATCAGGCTCAGGTTGTGATCGCGGCTACGGCCATTGTCGACGCCCTCGATGAACAACCCCAGGCGCCGGCGCAGCTCGTTGATCTGGTCGATGTCACCGGTGAGAAAGCGCCAGCCCGGGCCGACCTTGAAACGCGCGGCATAGGCCTTGAGCACCTCGGGCGTGTCGCTTATAGGGTCGATACTGATCGAGTAGAAAAACACGTCGTGACCGACCCGGTCCCCCAGCAACTGCTGGACCTGGCGCAGGCGTGCGGTTTCCAGCGGGCAGGAATCGCCGCACCCGGTGAAGATGAAATTGATCACCACCACCTTGCCCTTGATCAGGTCATCAAAAAAACGCAGTTGCTGCCCGTCCTGATCAGTCAGTACCGTATTGGGAAAATACCCCGCGCCCCAGGGGGTGGCCTCCTCCGCCAGCCCCTGGAGGGCCCAGCACAACAACACGCTGCCGAGCCACAGTGACAATCGCTTCATCATGCACGCTCCTTTGCTTACTTGGTGACCTTGACCTGTGGACCGAAGCCGTCCCCCACCCGCCAGGTCGGCAGTGCGGCGGAGTTGATGTACTGCACGCCATCCCAGCTGGGCAACGGCGTTGGCATCATCTGCAGTTGGCCGGGATGCTCGATGTCCCAACGCAGCAGCATCGAGTTGTCTTCATGCTGGGTGTTGTGGCAGTGCTCCATGTAGGTCCCGGCGAACTCGCGGAAGTTGATCGCCAGCTCGACGTTGTCCAGGCCATCTTTTTCGGTGCCGATGCGGTACACATCCTTGCGTGCCCACTTCTCCCATTCCGGTGGCGCCTTGCCGCCGCGGCTGAGGATGATGCCCTCCTCGAAGTGCACGTGCACCGGGTGGCTCCAGCCATTGCCGCCATTCTGGATTTTCCACACCTCAAGCGTGCCGAAGTTGCTGGCACCGGCATCGGTCGGCCCGGTGGCCAGCTTGGTCGCGGCACTGAGCCGGCGGGGGTCCATGCTGTAGCCAAGGTTGCCGTCGGTCTTGATCGTCCAGGGGACCTGGTCGGTGCCGTCAGAACGACCGAAGATGAAGGTGCGGTGCCGGGCCTGTGCCAACAGCGCCTGGTCGGCCGGGTTGTCACGGTGCAGCTTGAGCGGAATCATCACCTTGCCTTCAGCCTTGCCCGGTTTGGCCGGTTCATACGCAGCCGGGTCCATGGCCAGGTCCTGGCCGGTGTAGACTTTGACATTGAGCTGCAGCACCTTGCCTACTGCCGGGTCGCCCTTGTCCCATTGCGGGCCCTTGCTGCCCTGCTTGATCACGGCCAGGTATTTCTCCGACAGCACGTCGGCCAGTTCGATGTCTTCCTTGGGCCCCTTGCCAGTGTCATGCGCCTTGACGTTGACGAAGAACAGCTTGTCGCCGGCTTTGATTCCGTTCTTGGAAAAATTGACGATGATGTCGAAACGCTCGGCGATGCCTTGCGTCGGCAGGATCGCGTTATGGTTCTGGCGGTCACCGTCGCCGTCCAGGTCCATGCTGCCGTCGAACGGCACGGAATGTTCCATGATGTTGCCGTCGTTGGCGATCATGTGGAACGGCACACGTGCATACGACAGCCCGGAGCCTTTGGGCCCGGGAAATTCACCGCCGCTGCCCTTGATCTCACGCACCAGTGCCAGCTTGAAGTAGCGCGACACCGAGCCATTGAGGATGCGGAAGCGGTAACTGCGGGCGCGCACGTCGAGGTAGGGTTTGTACTGCCAGTTGACCAGTACCTGATCGCCGAGGAAGCCATCGGTGTTGAAGGGGTTGAACCACAGTTGCCCGTTAGCCCCCCAGGCCTTGTCGGCAATCACCAGGTTGACGTCATAGTCGCGGTTGCCCCACGACAGCGCCGAACCGCTCGGCAAGCGCAGGTTGACACCATCGTCAAAGGCTTCGTTGCCACGGTCCAGGGCACTGTAGTAGTTCATCATCGCCGCGTTGCCCTTGTAGACGTTCTGCGCGGTGAAATCGAGCATGTGGTCGTGGAACCAGTGGGTGCTCATGGTCTCGCGCCAGTCGCCACGGATCTTGATGCTGCCGTTGTCGCAGGTCTTCAGACCCGGCTCGGCGTCGTTGACCCAGAGTTTTTCCCCCGGGGTGCAGGGGAACGCAGCGCGCGGGTCTTCGGCGCGGGTGTTGATGCTGTCGTACCCGGCAAGCTGCAATGGCCAGCGGTAGTCGTAATACTGTCCGGGGAAGAAAAAGGCGTTGGCGTAGCCGTCGCTTTCAGCCGGCGAATGACCGTTGTGCTCGTGGGTGCTGATGGTGTGCAGGCCAAAGCCATGGTTGGCAGCCGGGTCGATCGGCAACGCGTTGTAATGACGCATCAACAGCGGTTGGCCATAGCGCACCATCAGCAGCTTGGGCGGCAAGGTACCGTCGAACGTCCAGACCGACTTGTGATCCTGCAACGGCATATTGGGGTGAAAGCGGGTATCGATGCCCTTGGTGGTGCCTTGGGTATTGGGTTGCCCGGCGGTGTTGTAATACAGCCCGCCCGGGCCGAATTCGCCGACACTGTAGTGGTGCATCTGCATGGCATCGCGCAGGCCGCCATTGATCCGCGCCCCGGCCTGGGCTGTCTTGTAGGCGGCTTGCGGGTAGAACTCGTTCCAGCGCTGATGCGACCAGCCTTTTCCTGGTGGGCGCCCTTCGGCCGGCGCCCCGATGTGCCGGTTGAGGAACTGCTCGATTTGCGCCTGCCAGGGGTTACGATCAACGACGTTGGCAAACTGGCTGGGAAATGGCGTCAGGCCCGGCTGCTTGAGAAAGGCGTCCAGTTGTGGCCCGCTGGGTGCGCTGCGCGTCACGCTGACCGGGTCCTGCTGCGGCGCAGGCCCCGTGGTCGGGGCCGGGAACACCAGCAAGCCGGACGGCGTGGTCGGGTCCAGGCGGGTTGGCCCGAATTCTTCGAACAACAACAGCTGCTGGCTGAACGGCTGCGCACCAAACATCGGGCTCGGGGCCCCGTTGGTGGGGTAGTTGAACGACGTCTGCAGGGCTGGCGGCCGCTCGTTTTCCTGGCGTGGGGTGTCACGCGTGCCTTCGCCTTCCGGCAGGTCAAAGGCGCCCACATTGGCCTCAGGGAGCGTCAGCAAATTTATCAAGGCCGCCGCAGGGTCAGCGGGCACATCGGTGTAGGCCGACGGGTCGCCAGGCTCCGGCGGATCGACGTCGTCAATCGGGCTGGCAGGTACTTCAGCCACCAGCAGCAGGGCCAGAGCGGCGCTCAGGCCCAAGGGGTAATGCAGGCGTTTGATCATGATCTTTCACCCAGTGATTGCGAACCGCTAATGTCGATTTGCAATTACTTGGCCAAAGATATTTCAAGATGTGTATTTGTTGAATTTCAACCAGTTAGCGTTACTGCCTGAGAAGCCATGTTCACACAATGTGGGGAATGCATCCCCCAGCTTCGGGTTTTCACCGGGGAAAGCCGTCAGTCATGCATCGCCTCACGCGCCACCCGAAAGGTCAATTGCATGCAGGTCCCCTTGCCTTCACGACTGTGAAGGCGTGCCGACCCGCCAAAGCGCTCCATGATCCGCTTGACCAGCACCAGGCCAACGCCCAACCCGCCCTGCTTGGTGGTGTAGAAGGGTTTGAAGGCCATGCGCATCTGCGCGTCGTTCATGCCTTTGCCGTTGTCACACAGGCGCAGCACCAGGGTTTTGCGGCCTTGATGAACCTGCTCGACACGCAAGGTGCCGCCTTCGCCCATGGCTTCCAGGGCGTTGGCGATCAGGCTGTTGAAAATCTGCCCGAGCAACACCGGCTGGCTCAGCACCTTGGCGTGGGCCAGATCATCACGCAGGACTTCAATGCCCTGGCGCTTGAGTTGCAGGCTGAAGGCCTGGAGGCTGTCCTGCAATACACGCTCAAGCTCCACCACTTCTGCGGCGTCATTGAGTGGCCGCAAGGATTGCAGCAATTGCCGTACCCAGTGCGACATGCGGTCGACCTGGCTGATGATGTCGCCGATGTTTTTCTGCGCCGGCCCCTCTTCAATTTCCTGCGCCAGTTCGGCACTGGAACGGATGCTTGCCAACGGGTTGCGCAGGCTGTGCGCTACTGCCGACGACATCTCGCCCAGGGCAACGAAGGTTTCATTGTTGATCAAGCGTTTTTGTTGCACCGCCAGTTGCCGGTTGGCCCGGTACATCAGCCAGTACAAGCCGCAATACACCAGAGCGGCCCCCAATGCGATGGCCATCCAGATCAGGATCAGGCCACGCTCGATACGCCCGATCAGGTCGCGCGGTTCCTTGTAGATTTCGACCATCGCAGTGACGTTATCGCCATCAGCATCGAACAGCGGAATGTAGTTCTCGATGAACAGGTGTTCAGGTGGGGTAATGAATTTCTGTTCGGCGCGCGCCTGATCAACGCTGTGATAACTGGCCGAAACCCGGATCTTGTCGTTGAAGGCACGCTCAAGGTCTTCGTCGGACTCGATCATCCGCCCCACCAGTGCCGGATTGCTCGACCAGATCACGATCCGGTCCGGGGCATAGATATTGGCCAGCAGCATGTCGGGCAAGTGCGCAATATGGTCGAGGAATTCGCCGCGGGCACCGCGCCGTGCTTCAGGGTTGACGTCGGGGAAGCTCTCGTCGAGCCGGGGATCGAGCAGTTCGCCCATGGTCCGCACATTGGGAATGGACACATGACGCACTTCAGCCAGGGCGATGGACTGAATGAACTGGGCGGTCAGCAGCGCGTCACGCTCGATGCTTTCGTTGATCACGAAACGGCTGGAAATCAGCCCCAACCCAACGGCCACCGACAGGATGATCGCCAGGCTGACAAAGGCATACCAGCGCAGCAGGTTGAACGGCCGCTTGCTGGCTATCGGACTGTGCTCGCTTGCTGGCAGGGATGACGACTCCAGACGTGATTGCAGGTCCATCGCAAACTCCCGGCAGATGACTTCTTATCTTATAGCGCAGTTACTTCCGATTGCCCCGCACACTCCCCCGTTTGCCCCCAACCCTGGGGCACCGGCCCCGACAGCCGCCAGCCCCAGCGACCCCAAATTTTGCTACAAGCCAGGCACTACAAGGCTTTGCGCATGTTGGTACGGATGTTGCCAAACCCTCAGCAGACGACCCAAGTCCATGGGCCCACACGCGAGAGGGAACACTCATGCACCGTCCAACGCCCCACCCACTGGCCTTGCTGGTACTGGCCAGCCTGACCCAGGCACCGGCCCAGGCCGCGCTGTACGACGTAGACCGCGGGCCTTACGCACCGGCCACCGGTGGTTTTGCGGCCTGGTACCAAGACACCCATGGCCGGGTCCTCGACCTGTGCCTGACCAAGGCAGTCAGCTCACGGGTGGCCGGCGCACCCGGTGCACCTTCGTACATGTGCATCCTGAATCCGGCACCTGGGGTATTCGACGACACCAAACCTATCAGTTTTCCTACCAACTATCCCGACGAGACCTTCTGGTTTGCCGCCGATGCTGCCCTTGTCGACGCCGCCCGCGGTATCGACCTGACCTATGGTGCGGCGGTCGAGGCGGCCTTCGCCGCCGATGAAGTGCATGATGGAGACCAGATCAGTTTTGCCCGGGTGCGCATCCGTGTCGATGTGCCGACAGCTGGCACCTACATTGTCACCCACCCCTACGGCGTGGAAGTGTTCGATGTCCCTGCCGGCGGACGTCGTGCAATCAACATGACCCGTGACATCGGCATCGGCTCACCGAAAACCTACACCGGCGCCCTGAAAGGTGATGTCGGCCCATTCTTGCGTGGTGTCGGTGGCCCTTACATCGAGCGCAACCCGCAGACCGGCGCCAGTGAACAATTTATCGGCGACCCGAACCTGAGCGAAGCGGTCACCGGCAGCCCGTTCAACACCAACTTTGTACGCATCGAAGGGCCCAACGGCCTGGACCTGCGCACCAACCTGTTTGCCGTCTCCGGCAAACTCTCCGAGGTGGTCCGCCCCACCCCGGCGATTGCCCAGCGCAGCACCTACTCACGCCACAACGAAAACGGCAACCTGCGCGCCCAGCAAGACGTCTTTGTGCAGGCACCTCCCCCCCCTGGCACGGCCACGTTAATCAGTCAGACCCCGAGCCTGAGCCTCACTGAAGCCACCGCCACCGGCGCCTGGTACGGTCAGTCAGTGCTCAACCCTACCCTGCCAGTGAACCTGCAGGTGACGGCCGACAACCAGTTGGCAATCGCCAGCAACACCCCGACCACGCTGACAATGCCGCTGACCGACCTGGTGGTCATTCAACGCGCCGAATACAGCCTGACTTCCGGCCTTCTGACCCTGACTGCATCCTCCAGTGATGAGACCAGCCCCCCAGCGCTCAAGGCCAGCACCGGAAACGGCGCAGTGATCGGCACCCTGCTTGGCGATGGCGCGGTCAAGACGCTCAGCACCCCCCTCAGTCCGATTCCGCCGGCCACAGTCACCGTGACCAGCGCCAATGGTGGTAGCGACAGCGAAGAAGTGGAGCTCGTGCCATGAACATCTTCACGCCACGTTCCGTAGCAGGAGGCAACATGAACAACTGGCCACGCCTGGCGCTGTGCGCCGCCGGGCTTTCCCTCACGCTGACCAGCACCGCCTGGGCCGCCCTCAAGGCTGTCGATCCCGGCCCCTACACCCTGGCCACCGGGCGCTACCCGATGTGGTACCAGGACAGCAACAACCTGTCCATGGAGCTGTGCCAATCAAGGGCCGTCAGTACGCGGGTTCCGGCGTCGACTCCACCGGCCTACATGTGCACACTGCTGCCCGAGCCCGGTATCTATGATGATGCCCTGCCGCTGGTGTTTCCGGATAACTGGCCACCGGAAATGTTCTGGTACCTGGCGGAAACTTCGATTCCGGCCGTCGGCAACAGCGGCTACGAAATGGATGCCTACGTAGCCGGCGTCGAGGCCGCGTTCGCTGCCGAGAACCCGGTCGATGGCGACCAGCAAAGTTTTGCCCGTATCCGTATCCGCGTCTCGGTGCCGCAGGCCGGTACGTACAAAATCACCCACCCGTATGGCGTCGAGACTGTCAACGTCACCACCCCCGGGCGGCGTGCCATCAACATCACCCGTGATGTCGGCATCGGTGCGCCAGGTAACTTCAGCGGTGCGCTCAATGGTGCGCTAGGCCCGTTCCTGCGAAGCGTCAATGCCGTTGTCGCCCCCTACACGGCGGTCAACCCGGATACCGGTGCAACCGAACGCTTCATCGGCGACCCGAACCTGACAGAACAGGTGACCGGCAGCCCCTTTAACACCAACTTCGTACGTATCGAGGGCCCGGCCGGACGAATCGAGACCAACCTCTTTACCGTGTCCGGCAAAATCTATGATGATCGTAAACAGACACCTGCCGAGCTGGAGCGCGCTACCTATCGGCGCAACGCGGACGGTACTCGTGTCGAGGTGTATGCCAAGGCACCAAGCAATGCCACCCTGTGCTTCCGTGAAACCGTGGCACTGGTCCCCGGCACGCCGCCGACCCCCTGCCAGTTCGACCTCGCACCCGACAACAATGGTCTGTTCTTCGCCAACCACCTGAGCAACGCCGCGCCACCACCGGTGATAGTGGTGACCGCTACCGATCCGTCCGGCGCGCTGCGTCCAACTGCCTTGTCGCGCAAGCTCAGTGACGTGGTCAAAGTCACTACCGCACGCTACGACTGGGCCAATAAACGCCTGCGGATCGAAGCCAGCTCCAGCGATGAAGTTCAGGTACCCGACCTGGTTGCCCAGGGCTATGGCCGCCTGTCCAAGTCCGGCATCCTGCAAACCCTGACCGTCAACGATGTGGCACAACCCCCAGCCAGTGTCACGATCAAGTCCGCCGCCGGTGGCAGCGATACCGAAGCGGTGGTGGTGGTTGGTAACGCACCGGTCGATCCGGCAAGCGGAGCGCCCGTGGCGCAACCGGATGTCGGCAGTACCCGCTTCGACCAGCCGTTGAGCATGAGCCTGCTGGCCAACGACAGCGACCCAGATAATGATGTGCCGCTGTCAATCACTGACCTTACTCAGCCAGCAACCGGCCAGGGCACCGTTGCGCTGACCAACAGTACGACCGTGCTCTACACGCCGCCAGCTGTAGTCACCGCACCATTGACCGCGACCTTTACCTACCGTGCCCAGGACACCAAGGGGTTGAAGTCGGCGGTCACCAAGGTGACGGTCACCGTAACGCCTAACCAGCCGCCAACCGCAGTCAACGACACTGCCTCAACCCAGGGTGTCGCCCTGCCGATCAACGTCCTGGCCAATGACACGGATCTGGAAGGCAATCTGCCGTTGACCATCGCCAGCGTGACCCAACCCGCTCAAGGGTCGGTCAGCATCACTGGCACCCAGGTCACCTACACCCCACCGGCGGTAGTACTTGCGCCATTCACCACCACCTTTACCTACATTGCCAGGGACAGCACAGGCCTCCTGTCGGCACCGGCCACCGTCACCGTGCAGGTCACGCCACGGCCGATCATCTCGGAGAACTTCACCGTCACGGCTGCAACGGTCACGGTACGCGCCGGCAACCGTTACACCTGGGACATCTCCGGTACGTCGTCCGCCATCCTCCTCAACTCGGTGACCGTGCAGGTCACGACCCCGACCGGGCTGGTCACCCTGGGCACCACACCTGTACCGCTGACCGGACGCTGGCGGTTGACTGTCACCAGTACCACTGCGGCACCGACAGCATCACCGACAGCGACCCTCACCACAGTCCCGGGCACCGTTCGTACCGTGCCGGTCACTGTGCAGTAAACCTCGGGAGACCTGACCATGGCGCGCCTGACCACCTTGCTGATGTGCCTGACCCTGATCGGTCAGGCCGCCCTGGCCGACGACCTGATGGACAACGCCGACCTTGGCCCCGGCGGCGACCTGGGGGAACCACTGTCGATGCTGCCGCTGCCGGCCGGTGCCGGACAACAGGCGCAGATCGCACAGAACGGTGACTCCAATCGCGCCGCCATCGGCCAGGACGGCCAGGCCCTGCTGGGGCGCATCGTGCAATCAGGCGGTGCTCAGGAGGCGTACATCCTGCAGCAAGGCAGTGACCTGATGGCCACCATCAACCAGCAAGGCTACGGCAACAGCGCATCGATCGCTCAAAGCGGCAGCAACAACCGCGCACAAATCGAGCAGTACGGAAACAGCAACAGCGCCAGCATCGTCCAGGCCGGCTCGGGACTACAAAGTTCCGTGACCCAGGCCGGTAACGGGCAGCGCGTGCAAGTCAACCAATACCGCTAAACCCTGGAGGCTCCACCATGAACAAGCTCGCCCCCTTAAGCGCCGCCATTGTCCTGGCCCTGGCCGGCCAGGTAATGGCAGACAACAGCCAGTCCACCCAGAGTCAGGACGGCAAAGAGAACATCGCCGAGGTCAAACAGAAAGCGGCGCCGCAAAGCACCGTCACCCAGACCCAGAACGGCGAAGGCAATAACCACGCGTCCCTGCAGGAAGGCGGCAACAGTGCCATCTTGCAGCATGCCACCGGTGACTATAACGCCGGCTACGCCGAGCAACTGTACGAGTTCGGCAGCCAGATCAACCAGCAACAACAAGGCTCGCTGAACAACACCCACGCCAGCCAGTCGCTGGGTACCGAAAACACCGCCCAGCAAACCCAGGAAGGCATCGGCAACTTCTCGTTTGTCTATCAAGACAGCCAGAACGGCAGCCAGGGTGTCACCGAACAGTACGGTAACGACAACCGTGCCTTCGTGGAGCAGTTGTTCAGTGGCGGTGGCAACAACGCGCAATCGACCCAAAGCGGTACCGACAACTACAGCGCCGCCGAACACATCAACCACTCCAACGGCCAGATCGGCATCTATCAGGCCGGTGAAAGCAACTGGGCCTATGCCGATCAGCGCGAAGGCCAGGGTGGCACTGCCACGGTTGACCAGAACGGCAAGTCCAACTCCATTGAAATCTGGCAGGACACCCAGAAGGCCAGCGAGGCAACAGCCAACCAGAACGGCCAGACCAACGAAGGTGTCATTGACCAGAGCTTTGGTGAAAACAACTACGCCAGCATTGTTCAGGTGGGTGACCTGAACGCCATCTACGCCGACCAGTTCGAGTCGCTGCAGTCGCAGACCACTCTGACCCAGTCCGGTAGTGGCAACATCAGCTTCACTTATCAGAACGGCGACAACCATGTGCTTGAAGTCACCTCTTCCGGTGACGGTAACAAGGTGCTGGCGAGCAACTGGAAAGGTGACAAGCCGGGTGGCCAGTTTGGCAGCGGGCAACGTGCGCAGATCGACCAGAACGGCAGCGGCAACAGCGCCAACCTGACCCAGAAAGATGTCGGCCAGATTGCGCGTTTGAGTCAGTCCGGTACCACCAACACCGCCGAACTGACCCAGGCCGATACCAACAACGAGCTGTACTTTGAGCAAAACGGTACCGACAACCTGCTGATTGCCGATCAGCGTGGTAGCAACAACTACGCCACCGGTTCCAGCGTCGGCGAGAGCAACAGCATCAAGCTCGATCAGTCGGGTAACGGTAACCAGAGCTCCACCTGGCAGCTGTATGGCGACAACAACAGCGCCATCATCAAGCAAACCGACGGTGTCAATGTCGCCTATGTCACCCAGGGCGGGTCCTTCAACCAGGCCACCGTCGACCAGAGCGGTGCAAGCATGACCGCAACGGTCGATCAGTTTGGTACGGGCAACAAGGCCACCGTACTGCAGCAGTAAGGTTGTTGTTTAACGGTTGCGGGAGGGGTAGCGGCCTTTCCCACAGCCGAGTCAGCCAAAGCTGACGAACGTGTTCCTCTCCCCGCTTTGGCCGTAACTACCGATGGGGGTGGTTACGGCCTTTTTTTACCCCCGGCATGAAATGCAACCTACAGAGCTCAAGCGCTCTACTGAGGGGCCATACAGCCCGTAGAGTGCTGACCTCCACGCACTGACTGACAGTTTTTGTCACATCACTTGTAGGAATTTCCTCAAGAGATGCCGGCATTTTCCAACAAGACTATACTCCCCGTACTCAAGCTCCCTGATTCGACGTATCGTTGGCGCCGCTCTGGCCTCTGCCCGATCCGCCCTCCTGAATGATTCGGGAAATCGCCCACAAACTCGACAAGGAGTTGCGCATTGACCACTGTTTTGATCGTCGACGACCACCCCACCACCCGCCTTGCCTTACGCACGTTGCTGCACCGCGAAAGCCAGCATTTCACCGTAGTCGGTGAGGCCACTGACGGCTCCAGCGCAACGCAAATGGCCCGCGATCTCAAGCCTGACGTAGTGATTCTCGACATCGGCTTGCCTGGCATCGACGGCTTGAATGTGATCAAACGCCTGCATGGGCTTGAACCTGTGCCACGCATCATGGTGCTCACCGGTCAACCGGCTGACCTGATTGCCCGTCGCTGCATCGAAGCCGGTGCCAGTGCCTTCGTGCACAAGGACGAAGACCTTGAGGTGCTGCTGTCTGCGCTCAAGGCAATGGTCAGGGGCTATTCAACCTTCCCCGACCTGTCCACGCAAAAAGGCCCGGCATTAACCGAACAACAGCGCCTGAGCAAACTGTCTGATCAGGAGTTGGCAGTGCTGCGTCTATTGACCGAAGGGCGTTCGAACAATGCCATTGCCGAGCATATGCACCTGAGCGCGAAAACCGTCAGCACTTACAAAACCCGAATCCTTGAGAAGCTTGAGTTGAAGTCTCTGGTCGAGCTGTTCGAGCTGTCCAAGCGCCACCTGTCCTGAGTCGGCCATGACAACGACCAGGACCTTTGTATCTGCCTGCCTGCTGGCACTGCTGTCATTCAATGCCCTCGCCGTTGACGTCGGCGAACCCCGTCAGTTGCTGGCACGTTCCATGAGCAGCAGTACCGCATTGCCCTTGTCCAAAGACGACGCCGCCTGGCTCAAGCGCAAGCAATTCTTGTTGCTGGGCACCAGCGTTCCGGACTACCCGCCTTTCGATATCAACGCCAGCAGTCATGACTATGAAGGCCTGACCGCCGACTATGCCGGACTGATCAGTGAACTCCTGGGCATTCCTGTCGAGGTCCGGCGCTTTGCCGACCGCTCTCAGGCCCTTGCCGCACTGCATGACGGCAAGATCGACTTGCTCGGCAGCTCCAATGCCTTCGAAGCGGATGACGCACATCTGGTACTCAGCCACCCTTACGCCGACGATCAACCCGTGATTGTCATCGGCTCAGGTAAAACCCTCGCGCTCAACGACAAACTCGAAGGCAAGCGGCTGGCCATGGTCGACCATTACCTGCCCACGTCTGTTGTCACCGCGCTGTATCCGCAGGCCAACCTGCAACTCTATAGCTCCAACCTGGCTGGTCTGTCTGCGGTATCGCTGGGGCAAGCCGATGCGTTTCTTGGCGATGCAGTCAGCAGCGACTACCTGATTACCCGCGTCTACCTGGGCAGCGTGCAGATCAACCAGTTCATCAAGAATCTGCGTGGGACGTTCGGGTTTGCCGTGTCGCGCAACGATCCTACCTTGCTGCGCCTGGTTGATCAGGCCCTGGATCGCATCGGTGACAATGATCGCCTGAACATCCTCAGGCGCTGGACCAGTGGCAGTACGCGGGTGCTGCTCAACCGCGGCACCTTGAGCCTGACGGCTGCCGAACGTACCTGGATCAAGCAACATCCCCATGTTCGGGTGGCGATCAACAAATACTTTGCCCCGATCAGCTTTTATGACGACAACCACCAGTTTCGCGGCATCACCGCTGATGTGCTCGAGCAGATCAGCCTGCGCACGGGCCTGAAATTTGACATCCAGGTGGTCGACTCGATCGCCGACATGATCAAAGAGATTGAACAAGGCCGGATAGATATCGCAGGCCTGTTGTCGCCGAGTCAGATACGCGAAGCAACATTGCGCTTTACCCGCCCCTATCTGGTCAGTCCGCGCGTGCTGGTCACCCGTGCAGATAACCAGGCGTTGCAAGGCCCCGACCAGCTCGACGGCAAGCGCCTGGCCTTGATCCGCAACATTCCGGTGGTCGCCGAGCTGCGCCAACGTTTCCCGAAAACCACGCTGATCGAGGTGGACAATCCCCTGGCCCTGATGGAGCAAGTCGCCCAGGGCAACGCCGATGTGGCGTTGAGTTCGCAGATCAATGCCGCTTACTTTGTGAACCGGATGTTCAAGGACCGCTTGCGGATAGTCTCCAACTTTGGCGATCAGCCTGGCCTGGCCGCGTTTGCCGTCGCCCGTGACGCCACACTGCTGCACACCATTCTCGACAAGGCCCTGCTCAGTATCCCGCCAGAAGAAATGACCGAGCTGACCGGTCGCTGGCGCACCAACGCGCTGGTCAGTGACAGCCTCTGGTACAACTACCGCGACCTGATCCTGCAGATCATCCTCGGCGCCGGGGTATTGATCGCCGTCGTGATTGCCTGGAACCGCTACTTGCGCAAGTTGATCAGGCAGCGCAGCGAAGCCGAACAGGCGTTGCAAACGGAACTCGGCTTCAGCAAGCACTTGCTTGAAGAACTGCGCCTGGCAAAAGAGCAGGCAGAAGACGCCAGCCGGGCGAAAAGCACCTTTTTGGCGACCATGAGCCATGAAATCCGCACGCCGATGAATGCGGTCATCGGTCTGCTCGAACTGGCCATCAAGGATGCCGAACAAGGACGCGCCGACCGCGCCTCGCTGCAAGTGGCCTTCGAATCGGCCAACGGCCTGCTGGCCCTGATCGGCGATATTCTCGACATCGCGCGAATCGAGTCCGGGCACATGCACCTGGAACCCCAGCCGACCAACCTCAACGCCCTGGTTGCAGCCACTGTTCGGGTATTCGAGGGCAATGCCCGGCTCAAAGGCCTGAAGCTGGCTACCGACCTGCAGCCGATTGAGTGCCTGGTCGCCGTTGACCCGCTTCGCCTGAAGCAGATCCTCTCCAACCTGATCAGCAACGCGATCAAATTTACCGAGCAAGGCCAGGTAATTGTCCGGCTCAGGCTGGATGAAGCAAAGGCGCAACAAATAGAAGTGCAACTGACTGTCGAAGACACCGGCATCGGTATCAGTGCCGAAGACCAACAACAGTTGTTTCACCACTTTACCCAGGTCGGCACTAACACCGAGCGAGTGGGCACCGGCCTGGGCCTGGTGATCAGCCGCAACCTCACCGAGTTGATGGGCGGCACCCTGACATTGCAAAGCACGCTTAACCAGGGCACGCAATTGCAAGTGCGACTGGCCTTGCCTCTGGCCAAGCCCACGCCTGTTATCGGCACCTCGCCTGTGCCCGTAGGCAGCCCCATGCCCATCCTGTCGATACTGGTGGTGGACGACTATCCCGCCAACCTGATGCTGCTCGAACGCCAGCTAAGCGTACTCGGCCACCAGGTCCAGCAGGCCAGCGATGGTCAACAGGCCCTGCTGCTGTGGCAGCAACAACCGTTCGATGTGGTGATTACCGATTGCCATATGCCAGGCCTGGATGGTCATCAACTGACACGTCAGATCCGCCTGCTGGAACCTGAGCTACAGCGACCGGCCTGCCTGATTCTCGGTTTGACGGCCAACGCACAGGCTCAAGAGCGTGAGCGCTGCCTGGCCAGCGGCATGAACGACTGCCTGTTCAAGCCCATCGGGCTGGCGGAGCTACGTCGTCACCTGCACACAATGGAGACAAATGTTCCGACGCCGAGCGTTGAAACAGACGCGAGCACCAGTGACTTCGACATCAACAGCCTGCACTACCTGACGCTGGGCGACCCCAACCTGACCAACCGGCTGATCCGAGAGCTGTCAAACAGCACCCAGGAAGATCTCGATGCGTTGCGCAGGCTTGGCCTTGCACCTGCGCGCGAACAGCTGCGCGCCCTCGCCCACCGCATCAAGGGCGGCGCGAAAATGCTCAAGGCACGGGGCGTGGTACGTCATTGCGAGGCACTGGAGCAGGCCAGCCTAGGCGATGCCTCGACTGACCAGCTCATGACCTTGCTGAACGCATTGGAAGACAGCCTGCTGGCATTGCTACGGCAACTGGCCCATGCCACGGCTGCCCCCTGACAGCGGCTTAATGCAATTGCAGGGTCGAGTTGATCTGGCTGATTGCATCGACCACGTGCTGCGAACCCTGCTGGATCTCCATGATCACCTCGCCGGCTTCGTTGGCCAGCTCCACGCCGATACCGGTGCGGCTCAGGCTTGACTGCATGCTGGCCACTGCCGTCAGCGACAGGTCATGGTTCTGCCGTACCACCTCGACAATTTCCAGGGTGGCCTTGCTGGTTCGGGCTGCCAGGGTGCGTACCTCGTCGGCCACCACCGCGAAGCCGCGTCCATGCTCACCGGCTCGCGCCGCCTCGATGGCAGCGTTCAGGGCCAGCAAATTAGTCTGATCAGCAATGCCGCGGATGGTCTGAACGATCTGCCCGATCAGCTCAGACTGCTTGCTTACCGCATCGATGCTGCGCGCTGCAGCGTTGAGGTTCAGGGAAATCTCCTCGATCACCTGCACAGTCTGCTGCACCACCTGGGAGCCTTTGCGTGCGCAGGCATCGTTTTGCACCGAGGTGGCATGCGCGGCCTCGGCGGCCGTCTGCTGGGTGCTGACTTGTGAGGTGATGTCGCTGGCGAACTTGACCACCTTGTACAGGCGCCCCTTGGTGTCAAAAATCGGGTTATAGGACGCTTCCAGGTAAACCATCTGCCCCAGTTTGTTCACCCGTTCGAACCGGTGCGAGTGGTATTCGCCACGGTTGAGCGACGCCCAGAACGCCTTGTACGCTGCAGACTCGCTTTCACTCCTGTGGCAGAACAGGCTGTGATGCTGGCCGACAATCTCTTCATGGCGGTAGCGCATGGTGTCGAGAAAGTTCTGGTTGGCCTTGATCACCTTCCCCTCCGGGGTGAACTCGATCATCGCCATAGAGCGGCTGATGGCGTTGATCTGGCTAGCGCTTTCGTGCGCCTGCTGTACCCGTTCGGTAATGTCCGAGGCCACTTTGATCACGCTGGTCACTTGCTGCTGGGGGCCGAACACCGGCATGTAACTGGCTTCAAGCCAGATTTCCCGGCCTTGCTGGTTCACCCGGGAAAAGGTACCGCTTTGCGGCTCGCCCCGCGCCAGGTCGCGCCATAGACGCCGGTACTCGTCGCTGTTGGCATACTCCTGATCGCAGAACATGCGATGGTGCTTGCCACGAATCGCTTCAATGCTGTAGCCCATGGCCTTACAGAAGTTTTCATTGGCATCAAGAATGATGCCGTCCGGACTGAACTCGATCATGGCCATGGAACGGCTGATCGCGGCCATTTTGGCATTGATGCCGGCCAGAACACGGTTGCACTGCTCGATAGCTACCAAATCGGACTTGCGATGAAAGTCAAACATCGTACCGCCCTCTGTGTTCAGGATTTGCTGAGCATAGATGGGCGTTGGCAGCGTGCAAGCAGTCTGACATCACCGCCTATCGCTTGACTTTTCGCGGGCTTAGCTGCTTTCTCGCACCACCAGTTCAAAGCCCAGGTCCTGGTTGGTCACCATGGCACGTTTGCCATCGAGCATGCCCAATAAAGCCTGTGCAGCGCAGCGGCCAATGGCCGCACGCGGGGTGCGGATCGAGGTTAACCTCGGCACCATGTGCGCTGAGGCCGGCAAGTCGTTAAAACCGACCATGGCGACCTGTTGCGGCACCTTGATCCCGAGGCGCAAGGCCTCGAGCGTGGCGCCCTGGGCCAGGTCGTCGTTGCAAAAGAAGATGCCGTCGACGTCCGGATGCTGGCCCAGCAGCTGGCCGAACAATTCACCCCCCAGGCCAATCGACGAGGGCTGCGGCGACAACAACTCCAGCTCATGGGCATAACGACCGGCAGTCATCAGCGCCTGGCGAAACCCTTCGGCACGCTGCATCACCCGTGGGTCGAGCTGCGCGGCAATGAAGCCCGGACGCTGGCAACCGCGCTCCAGCAGATGCCGGGCAGCCGCCTCACCCGCTTGCTGCTGGGAAAAGCCCACCGACATGCCTTGTTCGGCATCGCCCAGTTCCATCATGTGTACGCAGGGCACACCGCTGGCCGTGAGCATCTGCTTGGCCGCATCACTGCGGTCAAAGCCGGTGAGCAAAATGCCACGCGGCTGATAGGCCAGATAGTTGCGGATCAGGTTCTCTTCTTCGGCAATATCGTAGTGATAGTTACCGATCAGCACTTCAAGCCCGCGAGGACGCATGACTTCGTGCACGGCCTCCAGGGTTTCGATGAACAGCTGGTTCGACAGCGACGGAATCAACACCACGATCGACTCACTCTGCGCCGACGCCAGTGCCCGGGCGGCCGGGTTGGCAACGTAGCCAAGGGTGGCTGCAGCCAGCTTGACCTTCTCTACCAGCTCCGGGGCAACCGTGCTGATCCCGCGCAGGGCTCGGGAGGCGGTGATCGGGGAAACCCCGGAAAGCCTGGCGACTTCAGCCAGGGTGGGACGACCGGTAGTACGGGAGCCGATGCGGGTCATGGGGAATTTTATTTTCGACTTGCAAAGAATAGGGAACGGGCACTAAGGTAGCGCTGTCTCAGAACGCAGGCAATGCATTACTGCAAGTGACCTGAAATGAGCATCCAGACTGCTTCTACAAGATCAATAACATCTGGGTGGGAAGCGCCCGAGGCGAACATCGTCCCGGCCAAAGATAGCGCTATCTTACTCTGCAGGAGGTACCGATGAACCCACCCCTATCCGCGATCGTGGTCATGGGCGTAGCAGGCTGCGGCAAGAGCTACGTCGGCGCTGCCATTGCCGGCCTGAGCGGCGGCCGCCTGATCGAAGGCGATGATTTCCACCCCGCGGCCAACATCGACAAGATGAGTGCCGGCATTCCCCTTGACGACGACGACCGCGCCGGTTGGCTGATCCGTCTGGGTGAAGAAATGCAAGCCACCCTGAAAACCGGCGAACGCCCTATCCTCACCTGTTCCGCGCTAAAAAAGCGCTACCGCGACGCCTTGCGCCATGCCGTGCCGGACCTGGGCTTTGTGTTCCTCGACCTTACCCCTGAAGAAGCCAGCCGCCGCGTATTGGCGCGCCCTGGGCACTTCATGCCGGCCAGCCTGATCGACAGCCAGTTCGCCGCGCTCGAACGCCCCAACGGCGAAGCCCTGACCCTGCCTCTGGACGCTACCTTGCCGGTTGCGCAACTGGCCGTACAGGTTGACCTGTGGCTAAAGCCCTGCGGTGAGCCGGTACTGGCGCGAACGGCCTGACCCGGCGGTTTCCCAGCTCACCAAAGATAGCGCTATCTTTAGATTGGAACGCTGTACCCGCTACGCCCACAACAATGACAAGATGAGGCACTGAACCATGTTTGGTTTGGCAAACGATACCTACTTGCTGCTCGATGCAATTGTCACCATCATCGGCCTCGTGCTGCTGATCACCCACTTCAAGGTCCACCCCTTCGTTGCGCTGACCTTAGCGGCCGGTTTTCTTGGCCTGACCTCGGGCATGCCGGTGGCCAAGGTGATGAAATCTTTCCAGGACGGCTTCGGTGGCGTGCTTGGCTTTGTCGGTATCGTCCTGGCTCTGGGCACCATGCTTGGCAAGCTGATGGCCGACTCCGGCGGTGCCGACCAGATCGCCCAGACGCTGATCCGCGCCTTCGGCAAGCAGAAAGTGCACTGGGCCATGATGTTCTCCGCGTTCCTGGTGGGCATTCCGCTGTTTTTCGAGATCGGATTCGTGCTGTTGATCCCGCTGGTGTTCATCGTCGCCCGCCGTTCCGGGGTCTCGCTGATCAAGATCGGCATTCCGCTGCTGGCCGGTTTGTCGGTGGTCCACGGGCTGGTGCCGCCGCATCCAGGCCCGCTGCTGGCGATCGGCATATTCAATGCCGACATCGGCAAAACCATTTTCTACGGCCTGATCGTTGCCCTGCCCACGGCGATCATCGCCGGCCCGCTGTATGGTAACTTCATCTCCCGCTACATTCCGGGCTCGCCGTCCCAGGAACTGATGGACCAGATCGCTCGCGAATCCGAGCACCAGAACCTGCCCAGCTTCAGCATCACCCTGATCACCGTGCTGCTGCCGGTGTTCCTGATGCTGCTCAAGACCTTCGCCGATGTAGTGCTGCCGGCCGAGCACATCGTGCGCCAGTGGATGGACCTGATCGGTCACCCGATCACCGCCCTGCTGGCCGCGCTGTTGCTGGCCTTCTATACCTTTGGCGCCGCGCGCGGCTTCTCCCGCCAGCACATCATGAAACTGCTCGACCAGAGCCTGGCACCCACGGCGGCGATCATCCTGATCGTCGGCGCCGGTGGTGGCTTCAAGCAGATGCTGGTGGACACGGGGGTCGGTAACGTCATCGGCCAGATGGCCGTGCATGCGCAGATCTCGCCGATCATGCTGGCCTGGCTAGTGGCCGCGGTGATTCGCATCGCCACCGGTTCCGCGACGGTTGCCACCATCACCGGCGCCGGCATCGTTGCACCGGTGATCGGCATGATTCCCGGGGTCAACCGGGAGTTGCTGGTACTGGCGACCGGTGCAGGTTCGTTGATCCTGTCCCATGTCAACGACGCCGGTTTCTGGCTGGTCAAACAGTACTTCAACATGACCGTTGCCGAGACGTTCAAGACCTGGAGCATGATGGAGACCATCCTTTCGGTGGTCGGCATCATCTTCATCATGCTGTTGTCGCTGGTGGTCTGAGGGCTCCGCCGCGAAGGCCGGAAGCGCGACATCGAACCAGGCCTGCTGCGCAGTCCATCACCGGCAAGCCTGGCTCCCACAGGGGGAGTCGGCTGCGATTTACACCGCCATCCTGTAGGAGCGAAGCTTGCCCGCGAAGAACGATAACGCGGTATAGCCGACACACCGCAGCGTCTGGTTCGCCGGCAAGCACGGCTCCTACAGGTCTGTGGTGTACCCGGTATCTGTAGAAGCTGGCGCAGCGCTCACCTGGTGATGCTCAACCAAGAAACAGTTTATAGGCCGGATTATCGGTCTCATCCCAGTAGCAATAGCCCATCGCATCCAGCGCACCCGGCAAACCGGCCTGTTCTTCCACTGGTACCTGCAGGGCGGCAAACACCCGTGCTTGCGCCGCGCCATGGTTGCGATAGTGGAACAGGCTGATGTTCCAGCGTTTGCCCAGTCGCTCGAGAAAGCCCAGCAACGCCCCCGGGCGCTCGGGGAACTCAAAACACAGTACGCGCTCATCACTACCCGGTTCGGCATGCCCGCCCACGGTATGACGCACATGCAACTTGGCCAGTTCGTTGTCGGTCAGGTCGAGTACGCTGTAGCCCTGCTCCGCCAGGCTGGCCAGCAAGCGCTCCCGTGGGTCGTGCTGCGGATGGGTCTGTACCCCCACAAACAACCGCGCTTCCTTGCCAGGCTGGCAGCGGTAGTTGAACTCGGTGATCTGCCGTTTGCCCAGCGCCTGGCAAAAGGCGCGAAAACTGCCGGGCTGCTCGGGGATGGTCACGGCGATGATGGCTTCACGCTGCTCACCCAGTTCGGCGCGTTCGGCAACATGGCGCAAACGGTCGAAATTGACGTTGGCACCGGAATCGATTGCCACCAGGGTCTGGCCGCTGACGTTTTCACGTGCCACGTACTTCTTGATCCCGGCAACCGCCAAGGCACCTGATGGTTCGGTGATCGAGCGGGTGTCGTCGTAGATGTCCTTGATCGCCGCGCACAGTTCGTCGCTGCTGACCGTGATGACTTCGTCGACGTAATGGCGACACAGTTCGAAGCAATGCGCGCCAATCTGCGCCACGGCCACACCTTCGGCAAAACTGCCGACCTGCGCCAGCACCACGCGCTCGCCTGCAAGCATGGCTGCCTGCAGGCAGTTGGAGTCATGTGGTTCGACTCCGATCACTTTCACCTCGGGCCGCAGGTATTTCACATAGGCGGCGATTCCGGCGATCAAGCCGCCACCGCCCACCGGCACGAAGATCGCATCCAGAGCACCGGGTTGCTGACGCAGGATCTCCATGGCCACGGTGCCCTGGCCTGCGATCACATCGGGATCGTCAAACGGCGGGACAAAGGTTGCACCCTCGCTGTCGGCGAGTTTCAGGGCATGCGCCAGGGCGTGCGGAAAACTGTCGCCGTGCAGCACCACATTGCCTCCACGCGAACGCACTCCGGCCACTTTCAACTCCGGGGTAGTGGTTGGCATGACGATCGTGGCGCGCATGCCCAGCTCGCGCGCGGCCAGGGCCACGCCCTGGGCATGGTTACCGGCCGACGCGGTGATCACCCCACGTGCGCGCTGGGCCGGGCTCAGGCGGCTGAGGCGGTTGTAGGCACCGCGGATCTTGAACGAGAACGTCGGTTGCAGGTCTTCGCGCTTGAGCAGCACCTGGTTGCCCAGCGACTCGGACAATGCCGGCGCAAATTGCAGGGGTGTTTCGATGGCCAGGTCGTACACCGGTGCAGCCAGAATGCGCCGCACATAATCGGACAGCAGGTTCAGCGGCGCGGACGGTGTGCGAGGGCTAACGGCAAGGCTGGTCATCGATGACTCCTGGTTTTTTAAAGTGCCCAGGAGAGAGAGAAAAAACCCGCCTCCAGGGCGGGTTCTGTGCAAGTGCCAGCTAGCCCGCCAAACTGATAATGGCGGTAATAATGCTGTGCTGAGGCAACTGCAGGAATGTGTTCATGCCGGGGAAACTAGCCCAGGCCCGCAGGCACTGTCAAGCCGTCTCGCGCGCAGAGTCGGGGACATCGAACAGCTGATCGAACGCCCACTGGAATACAAAGGCGTACACAAAGAAGAACAGGAACAGCGCCAGGTTGGTCAGCAACGCCGCCCACAGGCTGATCTGCATCCAGCCGGCCACTACCGGCAGCAAGATCAGCACCAGCCCGCCTTCGAAACCGAAGGCATGCATAAACCGACGCCACAATGTACGACGCCGTTGCGCCTGGCGAGCCTCCCAATACTCAAAAAGCCAGTTGTAGAGCATGTTCCAGGCCAGGGCCACGGCCGACAGGATCAGCGACAACGCCGCCGAATGGGCCATGTCGGCATCAAACGCCCAGGACAACACCGGCGACACGCAGAGCACCGCGATGCTTTCATACAGGATGGCCTGAACCACCTTGCGCGCCTTGCCTTGCATGATATTCGCTCTGCAGAATGAATGTAGCTCCACCGTAATGGCGTTGAGGGGGCCCTTCAATTGAGCTAGATTGAGCCTCCCTCAATCAGGTTGAGCGTCATGTTCGCCAAGCTGCCACTGACCGCCCTGCGTGCCTTCGAATCGGCGGCCCGTCTGGGTAGCTTTAAAGCTGCAGCCGACGAACTGGCGGTGACCCCGGCAGCCATTTCCCACCAGATCAAGCGCCTGGAAACCCACCTCGGTTTGATGCTGTTCGAACGCAGCGCGCAGCGTGTGACGCTAACGGCCACTGGCGATCAACTCTATCTGCAGGTCCACACCGGCCTGGGTGACCTGCAGCAGGCCCTGGCGTCCTTGCTTTCGCCCTGCGATCAGCAGCATCTGACCCTGACCACCACGGCGGCCTTCGCCAGCCTCTGGCTGATCCCGCGCCTCGGCGATTTTTATCAGCGCCACCCTGACATCCAGGTGCGGGTGCTCACTGGCAACGAGGTGGTCGACCTGCACCGTGACCGGGGCCTCGACCTGGCTCTGCGTGCTGAATTCAATGCCGACCCGAGCCTGTATCGCCTGACACTGCTGCCCGAGTACTTTGCCGTCTATACCCCGCCCGGCTGGCAGGAACCTGCAACCGACCAGCCGCTGACGCTGATCGAAGCACCCTGGGTTTCGGCCAGCGGTGCTGCCATCGACTGGCCTCGCTGGTGCGCCCAGGCCGATAAAACGCACTGGCTGCAACGGGCGCTCCTGCACCATTACGATGACGAACACCATGCCTTGCAGGCGGCCCTGGCCGGCCATGGTCCGGTGCTGGCCAGTAACGTGCTGGTGGCAGATAGCGTCACCAAAGGCCTGCTGCAGCCCTGGTGCGAAAACATCCGCCTACCCGCGGCGCACTACTGCGCCGTGTGCGTTCCGGGGCAGGAGAGGCGCCCGGCCGTCAGGGCGTTTCTTGACTGGTTGCAGGCACAGCTTGGCAACGCCCGCTGACCCCGCAGCAACCGCTCTGGCGCCCGCTCCCCTGGCGCCAGCAATCTGTCTCGGCCAGTGGACAACCCCCCGTTCTGCTGCTTGTATCTAACAGTTGAACCCCCTTCGAATCGCACACTTTTGCACACTGACCGGGACGAGGATCGCGACGATGGCGTACACAGTCATGATGGTTTTTGGCACACGCCCCGAAGCAATCAAAATGGCGCCCCTGGCCCGCGTATTACGCGAATGGCCAGACATCGACCTGAACATCTGCTCGACCGGCCAGCATCGGGAAATGCTCCAGCAGGTGCTCAACGATTTCGGCCTGAGTGTCGATGAAGACCTGCACGTCATGACCCAGAACCAGAGCCTCAACAGCCTGTCCCAACAACTGATGGAACAACTGGATGCGACCTACGCGCGAATCAAGCCGGAAATCGTCCTGGTCCATGGCAACACCACCACCAGTTTCATTGCCGCCCTCGCCGCCTTCAACCGGCAAATCCCGATCGGGCATGTCGAAGCCGGCCTGCGTTCCGGCAATATCAAGGCGCCCTGGCCGGAGGAAGCCAACCGGCGCCTGACCGGGGTGATCGCCGACCTGCACTTTCCGCCCACCACCAAGTCTCGCGACAACCTGCTGCGCGAAGGCGTGGCACTGGAGCAGATCGAAGTCACCGGCAATACGGTGATCGATGCGTTGTTCTGGATGCGCGATTACCTGAAAAACAGCCAGTGGAAACCCGGCACCGACTCGCCACTGACACACCTGCGTGATGACCAGCGCCTGGTGCTGATCACCGGCCACCGCCGGGAAAATTTCGGTCAGGGCTTTGAACGCATCTGCCTGGCCTTGGCCGAACTGGCCCTGCGCTACCCGGATGTACAGTTCGTCTACCCGGTGCATCTCAACCCCAACGTGCAGACCGCGGTGTACGCCTTGCTCTCGCACCAGCCCAATATTTTGCTGGTGCCGCCCCAGGACTACCGGCACTTCGTCTGGCTGATGGACCGCGCCTACCTGATCCTCACCGACTCCGGCGGTATTCAAGAGGAGGCGCCCGCCTTGGGCAAGCCGTTGCTGGTACTGCGCAAAGTCACCGACCGACCCTCGGTGCTGGAAGGCGGCACCGTGAAGCTGGTCGGCACCCTCACCGAACGGATCGTCAAGGAAACCAGCGCCCTGCTGGACGACCCGGCGGTCTACAAGCAGATGAGCCGGGTGTTCACTCCCTATGGCGACGGCAACGCCAGCGGACGTATTGCCGAACGGCTAAGCCGCTGGCTCGAGGAGCATGGGCGTGAGGTGCCTGAGGCATGAATGGAACGTTCAAATTTGCGCTAACCTGTGCCCCCTGCAACTGCCACTGCCTTCATCCAGCATTTATTGAATTCGCAAGGCCAGCATGTACAAGACCATAGAGCAACAGGTGCGCAGGAACGTCGCACCGCCCGAGCTTCGCCAGGAATTTCGCCAACATGATTTCGAAAGCCTGCACTCGTTCTGCATCCTGATCTTCTGTGTCAGCATCGGCATCTGGACCCTGTTCGACCTGATCGTCAGCTACCTCGGCCAACAGGATTTCACCTGGATTTCCATGGCCTTCATCACGGTGATGGTGACCCTCACCATCATCCTCGCCTTCACCCGCAAGGCCGCGCATTTTGACCTGCTCAACCTGGTGTTCATTGCAGTCATAACCCTGGCCATGCGACTGGTGATCGAAGGCCTGCCGATCGGCTTGCGCCCGGCCTGGCTGGTGCTGGGCGGCTCCAGTGTGCTGTACAGCGTCTCGGTGCTGCCGGTGCGACGCTGGGCGTTTTTTGCCGTGCTGGCGGTTACCTGGCTCAACCTCCAGCCGTTTCAGGTCGCCGACATGCACCTGCTCGAGCTGCGCGGCCTGATGTTCGTGTGCTACCTGGTGTTCATCAACGGCCTGATCATCTACACCTACCTGAAGATGCGCCGCGCCAAGCTGTACAACTTCTACCTGTCGAAAGTGCTGCTGGACCAGGCCTACATAGACGCCCTGACGGAAATCCCCAATCGCCGTTCGTTCATGGCCAAGGCACAAACCCACCTGAAGGAAGACGACGCACAAAGCCGCTACCTGGCAATGATCGACATCGACAACTTCAAGAAGGTCAACGACCAGTTCGGCCACGATATCGGCGATGTGGTACTCAAGCGCACGGCGGCCAACATCAAGGCGTCGATGACCGAATTCGAGTATGCACGGCTGGGCGGCGAGGAGTTCGTCATCTACCTCTGGGGCCTCAACCAAGCCGATGCCGAGCGGCGCGTTGCGGCGCTGTGCACGCAGGTCCGTGAAGACGCCGCGCAGTACCCGGTGACCATCAGCATCGGCCTGACCCGCATCTTGCAGGACGACAGCCTGACCAACGCCCTGGTCAAGGCTGATGAAGCCCTGTACGAGGCCAAGCATGCCGGCAAAGACCGCTATGTATTGTGGCGGGAAGAGATCCGCGTCTAGCCGCTATACACGCGGCAGGCGAATGATGAACTTTGCCCCGCCCAGCGCCGACTGCCCGACCGTCAGGGTTCCACCCTGGCTTTCGATGGCCCGTCGGCTGATGGCCAGGCCCAGACCGAAACCACCGGTCGCGCGGTCGCGGCTGCGATCCAGGCGATAGAACGGCTGGAAAATCAGTTCACGCTGGTCCGGGGGAATGCCGATGCCGTCATCTTCGACGGTCAGCAGACACTGCCCTTCGGCGTCCAGGTTCAGGCGTAGCAACAGTTGCCGGTCGCAATAGCGCATGGCGTTGCGCACGAGGTTCTGCAAGGCCCTGGCGGTCAGGCGCGGGTCAAGGACAAAACGCGGCAAGTGGTCGTCGGCGCGTACTTGCCATTCAATACTGCGGCCATCAAGTTCTTCGGCAAAGCTGCCAAGGATGCTGTCGACCAGCTCAAGCAACGACACCTCGACCCGTTCACGGGCCTGATCGGCATTCTGCAGGCGGCTGTAGGACAGCAGCTCGAGCACCAGTTCGTCCAGCTCACGCACATGCCCGACCAGCTCCAGCAAGCGCTTGCGGCAATGCGGCGGGACTTCGTCGAACAACAGCACCAGGCCGAAATCGAGCCGGGTCAGTGGCGTGCGCAGTTCATGGGAGACGGCATTGAGCAACTCGCGTTGTTGAGTGAGCAAACGCTCGACGTCCTGGGCCATGGTGTCGAACACCTCAGCCAGTTCGCCGATGTTTGAGCGCGCCGGGATCTGCGTACGCTCCGACAGGCGCCCCTGGCCCAGGCTGCGCGCGGTTTCCTTGAGCCGCTCAAGGTCGCGCCAATGCGGCCACACCCAGAGCAGCAAACAGCCGAGCAAGGCAGCAACGATCAGCACCGTTACGCCCCAGGAAATCAGGTTGATGTCCAGCGGGTCCGGGGGGTTGCGCAACTCTACCGCCCAGGTCGGGTCCAGTGGCGCCAGGGCCGACTTGTAATAGCCCCAGTCGCCCAGGCGTACGACATTTTCCCCGGCTGCCAGGCGTGCGCGCTCGGCATGTGACAGGCCGATCTGGTCCTGGCGTCGCAGCTCGATCTCCAACGGTGCGAAATCTGCCGCCAGTTCGTGCTCGACTGCTGGCCACTGGTCTGCGGGTACCTGGCGAAAGCGCTCGACGATCAGCTTCTGCACACCCTTGGCCTGGTTCAGGTTGTAGGCGATGAAACGATCATGGAACGCGCCGACAATGGCATCAGGAATAAGCAGCAAGGCGCCCGCGTAAGCGACGATGATTACCAGATACAGGCGAACCAGGATCTTCAGCATGACCGCCTCAGAACTCCCATTCCAGGCGGCTGAACAGGTAGCCCTTGCCCCACACGGTCTTGATCTTGCGCGCTTCGCCGGCGCTGTCGTCAAACTTGCGGCGCAGTTTGGAAATGGCCACGTCCACCGAACGGTCGGTGCCGTTGAACTCGATACCGCGCAGTTGTTGCAGGATGCGGTCACGGCTGAGCACCACCCCGGCATTACGCGCCAGCACCACCAGCAGGTTGTACTCACCGCTGGACAGCTCGACCTCCTGCTCACGCCAGAACACCGTGCGCTCGGCCAGGTCGATACGCAGGCCACCGACCACGATCAGGTCGCTTTCCAGGCGTGGCTCGTTGATGCTGCTGCGGCGTAGCAAGGTGCGGACCCTGGCCAGCAGTACCCGCGGCTCGCAGGGTTTGGTGACGTAGTCGTCGGCGCCCATCTCCAGGCCCAGGACCTGGTCATGGCTGTCGTCGCGCGCGGTGAGCATGAGGATCGGCAGCGACTGCGACTCGGCGCGCAGCAAGCGGCAGACTTGCAAGCCATCGAGCCCTGGCAGCATCAGGTCGAGAATGACCAGGTCCGGTTTGTTGCGCCGGGCCTCCGCCAGCACGTGGTCACCCCGGGCAATCACGCTGACGCAAAAATCGTTGCGCTGCAGGTAGCTGGCAATCAGTTCAGACAAGGCGCAGTCGTCTTCGACCAGGAGGATGTTGGGCATGGGCAATTTGACAGACAAGAAAAGTCAGGCAAGGATATAGGACCTTCTGCACAGCCAGTGCAATCCTTCACACTTTTTCACACTCGGCCTACACAGCTTAACAGTTGGACGTTGGCCTCCTGCCTTAGCATTGCCGGGTCATTTATGGAAGATCCGCATGCCCATTCCAAGCCCTGCCCGTCTGCGCGCCCTGTTGGCGCTGTTCGTCATTCCGCTGTCGCTCAGTGCCTGCAATGACAGCAACCCAGGTGAAGAGCAAGCACCGCCAAGCGCCGTGAGCATCGAAACCGTGCGCGCCCAGCCGCTGTCCATCAGCACCGAACTCAATGGCCGCATCCTGGCCCCGCGCACCGCTGAAGTGCGCGCGCGGGTGGCCGGTGTGGTGCTCAAGCGCGTGTACCGTGAAGGCAGTGACGTCAAGCAAGGCGACGTGCTGTTCCGCATCGATCCGGCACCGTTCAAAGCCGACGTCGACAGCGCCCGTGCCATCCTGGCCAAGGCCGAGGCCACCCGCTACCAGGCGCGCCTGCAGGATGACCGCTACCGCGAGCTGATCACCATCAACGCCGTCAGCCGCCAGGACCATGACAACGCCCGCGCCGCCCTCATGCAGGCCGATGCCGCCGTCGCCGAAGCCAAGGCAGCGCTGGAGCGCGCACAACTGAACCTGGGCTACGCCACGGTAACCGCACCGATTTCCGGGCGCATCGGTCGCGCCCTGGTGACCGAAGGTGCACTCGTCGGTCAGAACGAAACCACACCGCTGGCCACCATCCAGCAACTGGACCCGATTCACGCCGATGTCACCCAGTCGACCCGCGAACTCAATGCCCTGCGCCGTGCCTTGCGCTCCGGCGAATTGCAGCAAGTAGGCCAGAACCAGGCCAGCGCCACCCTGATCCAGGACGACGGTACCCCTTATCCGTTGCCGGGCAAACTGTTGTTCTCCGACATCAGTGTCGACCAGAGCACCGGGCAGATCACCTTGCGCAGCGAGTTCCCGAACCCGGACCTGGACCTGTTGCCAGGCAGCTTTATCCGCCTGCGCCTGGAGCAGGCCGTCAAGCAGCAAGCGATCAGCGTGCCGCAGCGCGCCATCTTGCGTGACAGCGCCGGCCATCCACGGGTGCTGCTGGTCGATGCCCAGCAACGCATCGCCGAGCGCACGCTGGTACTCGGGGCCGCACAGAACGACCGCTGGATCGTCATCCAGGGCCTGGCCCCGGGTGATCAGGTGGTGATCGAAGGCCTGCAACACGTCAACCCGGGCGACCAGGTTCGGATCGATAACGCGGGCAAAGACGCCCCCGCGATCGTTCAGCACAACGGCCAGTGAGGGCCTGATTCATGCCGCAGTTTTTTATTGATCGCCCGGTGTTTGCCTGGGTTGTCGCGCTGTTCATCCTGCTCGCCGGTGCCCTGGCGATTCCGCAGTTGCCCGTGGCCCAGTACCCCGACGTGGCGCCGCCACAGGTCGAGATTTACGCCGTGTACCCCGGCGCTTCGGCGCAGACCATCGACGAAAGCGTGGTCAGCCTCATCGAGGAAGAGCTGAACGGTGCCGACAACCTCCTCTACTTCAGCTCCCAGAGCAGCCTGGGCAGTGCCACCATCACGGCCACCTTCGAGCCTGGCACCAACCCGGACCTGGCCCAGGTCGATGTCCAGAACCGCCTCAAGGTGGTCGAGTCACGCCTGCCGCGTCCGGTTACCCAGCAAGGCCTGCAAGTGGAAAAAGTCTCCACCGGCTTTCTGCTGCTGGTGACCCTTACGGCCGAAGACGGCAACCTCGACGAAGTCACCCTGAGCGACTTTCTCGCGCGCAACGTGATGAACGAAATCCGTCGCCTGAAGGGTGTCGGCAAGGCGCAGCTGTATGGCTCGGAACGGGCAATGCGTATCTGGCTCGACCCGCAGAAACTCATCGGCTACAACCTCACCCCCGATGACGTCAACGCGGCCATTGCTGCGCAGAATGCCCAGGTGGCTCCCGGCAGCATCGGCGACCTGCCCACTACCGGCAGCCAGGAGATCACCGCCAACGTGGTGATCAAGGGCCAGCTGAGCACTGCCCAGGAGTTCGCCGACATTGTCTTGCGCGCAAACCCGGACGGTTCGCGCCTGACCATCGGGGACGTTGCCCGGGTTGAAATCGGCAGCCAGGAATACCAGTACGGCACCCGCCTCAACGGCAAGCCCACCAGCGCCTTCAGCGTGCAGCTGTCGCCTGGCGCCAACGCCATGGAAACGGCGACCCTGGTGCAGGACAAACTTGACGAGCTGTCGCGCTACCTGCCGACCGGTGCCAAGTTCGCCATCCCCTATGACACCTCGCCGTTCGTCAAGGTGTCGATCCAGCAAGTGATTACCACCCTGCTCGAAGCCATGGCCCTGGTGTTCGCGGTGATGTTCCTGTTCCTGCAGAACATCCGCTACACCCTGATCCCGACCCTGGTGGTACCGGTGGCACTGATGGGCACCTTTGCCGTCATGCTGGCGATGGGGTTCTCGGTCAACGTACTGACCTTGTTCGGCATGGTCCTGGCCATCGGCATCTTGGTTGACGACGCCATCGTCGTGGTGGAGAACGTCGAGCGCATCATGAGCGAAGAAGGCCTGTCGCCCCGGGACGCGACCAAAAAGGCCATGAGCCAGATCAGCGGCGCCATTGTCGGCATCACCCTGGTATTGGTCGCGGTGTTCCTGCCCATGGCCTTCATGAAAGGCTCGGTCGGCGTCATCTACCAGCAGTTCTCGCTGTCCATGGCGGTGTCGATCCTGTTCTCGGCGTTCCTCGCCCTGAGCCTGACCCCGGCGCTGTGCGCCACCCTGCTCAAGCCGGTCGCCAAGGGTGAACACCACGAAAAACGCGGGTTCTTCGGCTGGTTCAACCGCCGCTTCGAGCGCCTGACCAACGGCTACCAGCGCTGGGTCATTCAGGCCCTGAAGCGCAGCGGCCGCTACCTGATGGTGTACCTGGTGCTGGTTGCAGGCCTGGTATACGGCTTCAGCCAGCTGCCCTCCTCGTTCCTGCCTACCGAAGACCAGGGCTACACCATCACCGACATCCAGCTGCCGCCAGGCGCCAGCCGCGCGCGGACCGAAGCGGTGGCGGCGCAGATCGAGGCGCACAATGCCACCGAGCCGGGCGTTAGCAACAGCACGCTGATTCTGGGCTTCAGCTTCTCCGGCAACGGCCAGAACGCGGCACTGGCATTCACCACCCTCAAGGACTGGTCCGAACGCGGTGCCGACGACAGCGCCCAGTCGATTGCCGACCGCGCCAACGCCGCCTTCAGCCAGCTCAAGGATGCGATTGCCTATTCGGTGCTGCCGCCGCCCGTAGACGGCCTGGGTACCTCCAGCGGCTTCGAGTTCCGCCTGCAAGACCGCGGCGGCCTGGGGCATGCCGCCTTGATGGCCGCCCGCGACCAGTTGCTGGCCAATGCCGAAAAGAGCCCGATGCTGGCCAACGTGCGCGAAAGTGCCCTGGCAGAAAGCCCGCAAGTACAGCTTGAAGTTGACCGCAAGCAAGCCAACGCCCTGGGCGTGTCCTTTGCCGATATCGGCAATGTGCTCAACACTGCAGTGGGCTCCAACTACGTCAACGACTTCCCCAACCAGGGCCGCATGCAACGCGTGGTGGTACAGGCCGAAGGTGACCAGCGTGCCCAGGTCGAAGACCTGCTGAAGATCCATGTGCGCAACAGCAGCGGCAAGATGGTGCCGTTGTCTGCCTTTGTCCAGGCCAAGTGGGTCACCGGCCCGGTACAACTGACGCGCTACAACGGTTACCCGGCGATTGCCGTGTCGGGCGAACCGGCACCGGGCTACAGCTCGGGCCAGGCCATGGAAGAAGTGCAGCGCCTGGTAGACCAGTTACCGCTGGGTATGGGCCTGGAATGGACCGGGCTGTCGCTGCAGGAACGACTGTCCGGCTCGCAGGCGCCGATGCTCATGGCCTTGTCGCTGCTGGTGGTATTCCTGTGCCTGGCGGCACTGTACGAGAGCTGGTCGATCCCGACCTCGGTGCTGCTGGTCGTACCTTTGGGGGTACTTGGCGCAGTGATCGCGGTGAGCCTGCGCGGCATGCCCAACGATGTGTTCTTCAAGGTCGGCCTGATCACCCTGATCGGCCTGTCGGCGAAGAACGCCATCCTGATCATCGAGTTCGCCAAGCACCTGGTCGATGAAGGCCATGACCTGGTCGACGCCACGGTACAGGCGGCACGCCTGCGCCTGCGCCCGATCGTCATGACCTCGCTGGCGTTCATCCTCGGCGTGGTGCCCCTGGCGATTGCCAGCGGCGCCAGCTCGGCCAGCCAGCAGGCGATCGGCACCGGCGTGATCGGCGGCATGCTCAGCGCCACCCTCGCCGTGGTGTTTGTACCGGTGTTCTTCGTCGTCGTCATGCGCCTGACCGGCAAACGCCGGGCGAAAGCACAAGACGCTCAGGCCACCGCACAGGAGCAGTGATCTGGACAGGCGCCCGCGGGCATGGGATCGTGAGCAGCCGAGACTGCCTGGAGCCCTGCCGATGCCCGCCGCCGCTTGTTCCATTCTTCTGCTGGCCGGTGGTCGCGGCCAGCGCATGGGGGGGCAGGACAAAGGCCTGGTGAGCTGGCAAGGCAAGCCGTTGATTGCTCATGTGCAAACCGTGGTGCGGCCACTGACCGATGACCTGATCATCTCCTGCAACCGCAACCAGGACCGCTACCGGTCGTATGCGGATCAACTGGTCGGTGATGCCGAAGCCGGTTTTCCCGGGCCACTGGCCGGCGTGCTGGCTGGCCTTGGCGTGGCGCGTCATCCATGGCTGCTGGTGCTGGCCGGCGATGCACCCCTGATCGACCGTGAGCTGATCCTTGCACTGATGGCCCGGGCCAATGCCCACAATGAGCCGACGATGGCCCGTCAGGCGGGCTACTGGCAGCCGATGTTCAGCCTGATTCCCTGCGCGTTGCGCGACACCCTTGAGCAGGCCTGGCGACAGGGCGACCGCAGCCTTCAACATGTCCTGCTCAAGCACCCGGTACGGGCGCTGGACGTTGCCGACGACGACCGGCGATTGTGCAACTTCAATACGCCGGCGTTCCTTCAGGGCTGAACCTCGCCCCTGTGAGGCTCAACGCAAGCGCGAACGAATCCGCTGACACACGTCGAGCACTTGCTGCACCTGACTCTCCTCAAGCTCGATCTTGCACGCCATGTTGTTGAACACTTTGGCGGCTTCCGCTTTGAGTGCGCGCCCTTTGTCCGTCAGCAACACATTGCGCCGACGGCGATCTTCCGGGTCAAGGTAGACCGTGATAAAGCCGTTATTGGCCAGACGCCTGACGATCGGAGTCAGTGTGCCGAGGTCGAACAGGGTCAGTTCGCTCAAGGTGCTGATCGACACATCGTCCTTGTTCCATAGCCCCGCCATCACCAGCAACTGGGGATAGGTGATGCCCTGCTGCTTCAACGGCTCGGCATAGTCACGAACCATGGCGTTGGCGGTCGCATACAGCGAAAAGCACAGCATCTTGTCAAAATCAAAGGTCGGGTCAAGCATGCCCGCCTCCCCTGATCCGAAGCATCAGCTGCAACATGGTTTCTTTTTTGGTGTGCAAGGGCAGGTAACTCATTTTGAATTCGCAATTGTCGTTGTAATCACCGCCGGTCAATAGCGGTTGGCCACAGCACCGTGTGCACTCAAGGTGCGCAGCACATACCGTGGTACTCGTTATTCTGGGCAACTATACGCAGGCCGGCGATGCACATCGCGCTGCGCTCGGCCACCAGCTGACCGGTGGTATCCGGCGGCCACTACGCCTGCCTTATCGCTGCAGAATGCGCTCACCTGTGTACTCCATTACTCAATGAATGAACATTCTCGCGCCCCTGGCTTGCCCCAAGCGCTGCGTTAAGCTGCTCGATCAACCCCGGTGCCGGGGTATCCAGATGAAAATGATGACCCCCTTCGTACCAGCGTACGCGGGCGTCCAGGGGCAAGGCGGCTTTTCTTTTATCGAACCCGGGGCCGGCAAACAGCCCTTGAAGCCCGAGCAACAGATACAACGGGCAGGTGATCTGCTGCAAAAACTCACAGGCTTGCTGTTCGGTCAGAGGCAGTAGCTCGGGCAGCACCAGACGCGGGTCATGACGCCAGCGATAACCATGCCCCAGGTTGATCAGGTCACGCAGAGCCAGCAAGCGTGCGCCCTCTTCACTCAAGCTGCCACCAATGCCGTTGCGTCGCTCGTTGACGGCAGCTTCCAGACTGCTGAACTGGGCATACTCGGGCCCGCTGAAGCCATGCATCCGCGTGCGCAATGCCAGACGCAGCAGGCGCTGAGACTTTCGCAAATGCTCGACAGTATTGCCTTGTGCCAGGGTAAAGGGCGCGCCCATGCCGTCGAGGAACACCATGCGGTCGATATTGCGGTTCATCGCAGCAAGAATCGAAGCGACCCCCGTCCCCATCGAATGGGCCAGTACTGCAAAGCGCTTCCAGCCCAGGCATTCGACCAGGGCGTTCATGTCGTCGGCATGCTCCCACAGGTAATAGCCACTGTCGGCACGGCGGTGATCCGAGCGCCCATGCCCGGCAAGGTCCGGGGCCACCACAAAGCAATCGCGCAGCAACGGTGCAATGCGCTCGAACGACGCAGCATTGTCGAGCCAGCCATGCAGTGCCAGCACCGGGTACCCATCTTCATTGCCCCACGTCCGCAACGCGAAGTGAATGCCGTTAACGTCCAGTGACTGGTCACGTCCCTTGTGTCCCGGGTTCATACCATTACCTCCTTTTAGCACCCTGACATGGCCTTGGCATTCATCCGACCAGCGCCACCTGTGCGTTACGCGCCAACTGCTGCAAGCGTTGCAGGTCGACCTTGCCGTTGGCGGTGCGCGGCAAACTGTTTTCAATACTGATCGACAGCGGCACCTTGTGTGCCTCCAGGCCCTGACGGCAACGCTCAAGCAGCTGTTCGGCGCTCAGCGATGCGCCCTGCCCCAGAGAGATGAATGCACACAACCCTTCGCCCACCGTCGCATGCTCGATTCCGACCACAGCAGCAGCCTCGACCCCCTCAATGCTGTAGAGAAAGCCCTCCACTTCGCTAGGGCTGACCTTCATCCCGCGGGACTTGATCATGTGGTCCATGCGACCGCGAAAGTACAGGTAGCCATCTTCGTCAAGGCTGCAGTAATCACCGGTATAGAGCACACTTTCGCCCGGGTAGCGCCCCGGCTTGAGCGCCAGTGCGGTGGCGGTCGGGTTGCGCCAGTAGCCGGCCATGACCGTGGCGCCTCGGATCACCAGCTGGCCCACGTGATGAGGCTGGTCGATGCGGCGGTCCTGCTCGTCAACCAGCCACAACTCGGTATTGGGAATGGCAATGCCGACACTGCCGGGTTTGCTGTCGATGTCTTCCGGTGGCAAATAGGTGCAGCGTTTGCACTCGGTCAGGCCGTACATGGAAAAAATCTGCGCCTGGGGAAACAACGCCTTCATCTGGCCAATGTGGGCGGGCTTGAGCGCTGCCCCGGTATTGGTGACCATACGCACATCGGTGAACACCGCGCCACGCTTATGTGCATACTCATGCAGCAACATCAGCATGGTCGGTACAAACGGAATCACCGTGATCTGGTACTGACGGATCTTGCGAATCAGAAACAGCGGCCAGGTGAACTCTTTCTCCAGCACCAGCGTGGCCCCGGCGTTGATGGCCATGATCATCTGGTACAGACCGTAGTCAAACGACAGCGGCAACGAACACAGCACGTTGTCGGCATCGTTGTATTGCAGGTAGGTATGCAGTGACCCCAGCGCTGCGAGCATGTTGCGGTGCGTCAACATCACTCCCTTCGGCGAGCCGGTGGAGCCTGAGGTGTAGATGATCGCTGCCAGGTCCAGGTCAAGATTGCCACACGGCAATGGCACCCCGGCACCCTGCCCGAGCAGGCTTTCGAAGGTTTGCGCAGCAGCCGAGCCGGCTTCACCATCTAGCAGCACGATAAGCCTGAGGTGCTCCACTTCATCAGCACTCACCGACAGCGTGGCGATTTTCTCGCTGGTGGTGATCAGCACCGACGCTTCAGCATCGCGCACGATATAGTCGAGCGTGTCTGGCGGAGTGTCCAACCCGACGTTGACCACCACACCGCCCGCCTTGAGGATGCCCCAGAACGCGCAGACCGTTTCCACCCGGTTGCCCAGGCATACCACCACCCGTTCCTGACGCAGCAGGCCGTTTACCTGCAAACCTGCCGCCAGTCGCGAACTGGCGTCATCGAGTTGCGCATAGGTGTAGGTTTCATCGGCGTAGATGATCGCGGGCTTGTCGGGGTGCAAACCGTTGCGGGTTTCCAGCACATCCTGCAACAGCACTTCAGACGCGTTCATGGTGCACCTCGACAGCCTCCGTGGATTGACGCACAGCCTGAGGCTGGCGATGTGCATCGATATAGCCCGCCAGGCTTGCAACCGTGTTGAAGTGACCCGGGGTAATGGTGTCCGGGTTTACAAAAAAACCTTCCAGTTCGTCTTCCAGGCTGATCAGCAGCTCCATGGAGGTCAGTGAATCAAGCCCCAGGTCGTCGCGCAGGCGCGAGTCGGCATCGACCACCGTATCTGCGGAGAGATTCAGCACCACCCGCAAAATGTCGCTCAACTGGCGCTGGGTGGCCACCTGCGCAGCCGCTGCAGCTCCGGCAACCGTGCCGGCACCGAGCATGGCCTCAAGGGAAACGTCGGCATGACTGTCGCGGATCTCCAGCGCCGTCTGCCGCGCCCGCACCAGAAACAGCTGGTCATGGCTGACCAGCACTTCGGCCGGGTGGCCATGGCTGTGAAACAGCGTCGGTGATGCCGAAGGGCCATAAGCCCCGGATGCCGTCACCGCGAGCAGGTCGCCTTCTTCCAGGGTCTCGATCTGCACGTCGCGGCCCAACAGGTCATCCGGCGTACAGAGCGGGCCGGAGATATGGTATTCGCGCAACGGCGCGCCGCTGTTGCCGCTCACCTTGAGGATGCAGAAGTTGCGCTTGAGAACCTGGCCGCTGCCTGCTGCGGCGCCATGACAATGGGTACCGCCATCGGTGACCGCGAACGTCTTGCCGTGGTTGTCTTTGATCGTGTCGACGGTGACCAGCAGCGAGCCGCACTTGCCGGCAATGAATCGCCCCGACTCGAGGATGATGCGGGTGCGTGGAAATTGCTGGTGAAATGCGCTGAACAGCGGCGTAAGCAGCGCTTTTAGCTGCACGGTGTCCAGCTCTTTTTCGTTCTCGTAATATTTGATGCCCAGGCCGCCACCGACATCGACCATGCGCATGTCCAGTTGATAGCGCTGGGACAACGTGCGGAACAGGTCGAGAATGTACGCCGCGTTGTCGTAGACCGACTGGGCATCGAGGATCTTGGTGCCGTTATAAACGTGGATGCCCTTGACCCTGATGTTGGGCAGCGCCACGTACTCGGCGAAATTGGCGACGGCGGTGTCTTCCTGGATACCGAAGTGCGTGGGCCGCCCGCCCATCTTCCAGGGCGAGCCTGCGGCCGAAAAATTCGGGTTGATGCGAATTGCCACCGGTGCGTCGCAGCCCAGCTCCCCAGCCAGGGCAGACAACTTGCGCAACTCGCTTTCCGATTCGACGACAATGGCAAATACGCCGACTTCCAGCGCCCGGCGGTGCTCTTCAGGCTTTTTATAAGGGCCCAGAAAGATGATGTCCTGCGCCGGAACCCCGGCCTTCAGGGCAATTTCCAGCTCGCCCAGCGAACACACTTCGGTGTTGCCGCCGTAGGAACGGATCAACTTCACCAGGGACAGATTGGGGTTGACCTTCAACGCATAGAAGATGTCTACGCAGTCCGGCAACGCATTGCGCAATTCGTTGAAACTGCTGCGCAGTACGGCTTCATCGTAGAGGTAGGTCGGTGTCCCGAACGTCGCCTTTGCCTGGAGGACCAGCGCTTTAGAAAGCTTCATCTGTTGCTCCCTTGATTCTTATAGTGGCCCGCCCAGCCAGTGCTCCCGGCCCCGGCGTGTAAGCGCTTTCGTACACGCGCCCTAGCGGATTGGCTTCAACGTTGGTTGCACATCACTGACACGAGCTTTGCGTTTTAACCTATTACTTTGTGCGCAAAGTTTATGCGAATTTTGCTAGCGTGGCCAAGGTGATGTCAAGGTAATTCCACCGACAACGTCATGGCAGAAATCAAGGCAATTTAGCCATTTTGAGGAAAAACAGCGTGTTTTCGGCGCAGACTTGCCGTGCCAGTGGGGATCATTCCCAATTAATACAGGGCGTTATCTGACCCGGCACACTGTGCAGTGAGAAGGACTGTTTTCTGGCACTGCGGCGTGCTGCAGATCACTTCATCCTGGCGCAGGCTTCACGCAGCAGCTTGTCGCGGTACCAGGGTGACCCAGTAACGGCTGCGTGATTGCACCGCCACCGGCAGGTTGTGAACCAGTTCGGCGAGAATCCGGTCGGTATCAGCCAACTGGAATGTACCGGTCACCGTCAGCGACTCCAGTGCCGGGGCCCACCGCAACATGCCGGGACGATAACGCGAAATTTCCCGCAAGAAGTCCGCCAACGGCAAGTTATCTACGCTGAGTACACCGTCACGCCAGTCCGGTTTGTGGGGATCGAAGCGGCCCATGTAACCGCTACCATCGGGATACAAGGTCAATTGGTCACCGTACTGCAGCGTCAGTGCCATGCCTTGCTCGGGGCGTACCTGCACCGAGCCATACAGCACCGATATGCGACAGGTATCAGCTTCGCGGCGCAAACACACTTGAGCCTGGCCGATGGTGACGCGGCCCAGGCCAAAGTCCGCTTCAATTGGCTGGGCACGGCTGACACTCAGGGCGATTTCACCCTGGATCAGCGTCAGGCGGTGACGGGCCATGTTCAGGTCGGCGGCCGTGTCGGTGTTGAGCTGCAACACACTGCCATCCACCAGGCGTATGCCGCGCCGCTCCCCCACCGCCGTGTTAAGGTCTGCTTGCCACCCGGCCAGCGGCGAATACGGGCTGAACAGCCAGCCTGCCGGCACCAGCGCAGCCAGGGCAAGACCGCCCTGAAGCAGGTCGCGGCGGCCGGTTCGGGGGCGATCCGGGCTAGCCACAGGCAAGGGCGAAAAGGGGAATGGCTCGGGTCATCTCAACGCACCTGTACGGGCAATGGAATCAAACGAGAGTGATTCTATTTAATCACCGTGTACAAACCAAGTGCGCAAGATCAACGAACAGCGCTAACGCGCGGCTACAAGGCAATATCCAGCGCCTTGCGCAGGTCCGCACCGCGGCCATCGGATGCCGCGCTGACCAAGGCGTAGTTGTAGTCACCTCGCGACCAATAACGTGCCTGCAACTGCCCATCTACGCGCTCGCCACTGGGCATGCGCGCAAAGTGTTCGCCCGGTGAGCGCAGAAACAGGCTGACCCGCTGCCCCTGGGCATCCTCGAACACCAGCAATGCGGCTGGCCCTTGTTCATTACTCAGCAACCGCGCGCCCAGCGGCGTGAAGCCATAGGCAGAGAGGTCCGGCAGGTTGCCGACATGTCGAAAATGTTGCCCCAGCCAGGCTTGCAGGCGCTGCGGATCACGGGCACTGAGGTCAAGCGCAGTGGCGTCGGCGAACAGCCGATGTGCCTGGAGCGCGTCGGCCATTGGCAAATTGCTGGCCAGCAGGCTCGCCTCCCGCGCCTGCCAGCCGCCAAGGCCGCCGACTCCCAACGTAATCAACAGCACGGCAGCGTTCGCCCACTGGCGCTGGCGACGTCGACGCAGGTCACGGCGAATGTGGGCCGGGTCCAGCTGCGGGCTGGCCGTTTGCCCGGCAAGTCCAGACAACGCCGCACGCAACTGCCTGGCGTCGTGCTGCCAACCCTCTACGCGCAGGGCCTGGTCCGGGTTGGCTGCCAGGTACCGCGCGACCGCGCGACGGCGCTCCGGGTCCAGGCGCTCGTCGACATAGGCATGCAGCTCATCTTCAGACGGGATCAACTCACTCATTTCAACCTCCGCAACGCCGGGGACGCAACAGCGCCCTCGGCCAGCGCACGCAACGCGGTACGCGCCCGTGACAAACGCGACATCACCGTACCTATTGGCACCCCCAACGCCTGAGCGGCTTCCTGGTAACTCAGCCCCTCGACACTGATCAACAGCAACAACGCCCGCTGCTCAGCGGGCAGCCGGTCGAAGGCGGCCAGCCCGGACCGGGCCATGACGATATCCTCGGTGGCATCGCCCGTCTCCTCGCCCCTGCCAAACCAGGCCAGCCAGCGGGCATGACGGCGCTCCCGGCGCTTGCCGTCGATAAACTGCCGGTACAGGATCGAAAACAGCCAGGCCCGCAGGCTGTCTTGCTCGCGTTGCTGGGCACGACGGCTGAGGGCGCGTTCGATCGTGGCCTGGACCAGGTCATCGGCACTGCTGGCCTCGCGCGTGAGCGACAAAGCAAAACGGCGCAGGCGCTCGATCAGGGCGCGTAATTGGTCATCATCGAGGTCGTTCATTGCCAGGATCTTGGCCTTCAGGCGATCAGTGTACGAGGCAGACGCTGCAGACAAAAATTTATTCCAGAGCGCTGGAATAAAAATTTGGCTGCAGCGTCATACCGGCTCATTCACTGACCTGGATCGTCGCCATGAGCACTCCGTTACACGGTCTCCCCCGGGCCCTGCGCCTGGCTGCAATCGGCCTGGTCCTGGCCGCCCTGGCGGCGGGCTTCGCCTACGCCGCAGGCTGGATCGGCAGCGCCGCCCTCACCCCCAGACGCATCATCGACACCTTCGAAAACCAGGCCGGACACTTCCCCGGCTACCGTAAGAATCACGCCAAAGGCCTGTGTGTGAGCGGCTACTTTCTTAGCAACGGCCAGGCCGAGCCACTGTCCCGGGCGCGGGTGTTCAGCCAGGCACAGGTGCCGGTGATCGGCCGCTTCGCCATCGGCGGAGCCAACCCACACAGCGCCGACACCAGCGTGCCGGTGCGCAGCCTGGCGCTGCAACTGAGCAGCGATGACGGCGACGTCTGGCGCACCGGCATGAACACCCCGCCTGTGCTGGCCGTCAGCACCCCGGAAGCCTTTTACCAGCAAGTACTGGCCATGACCCCGGACCCCGCCACCGGCAAGCCCGCCCCCGCGCGCATTCAGGCATTCTTCGCCGCCCCCCCGGAAAGCGCCGCCTTTCGCCAATGGGCCAAGGACTACAAAGCGCCGGACAGCTTTGCCAACTCCAGCTACAACAGCATCAATGCCTTTGCCTTGGTCAATAAAGCCGGCAACCGCCAGTACGTACGCTGGAGCCTGATGCCGGAAACGCCGTTCGTCGCCCTGCCGGCCCCGGTAGACGACCCGCTATACCTGCAGCACGACCTGCAGAAGCGCCTGAGCCAAGGCCCGCTGCGCTGGAACTTGCGCCTCACCCTGGCAGCCGCTGACGACCCCGTCGACGACCCGAGCCAGCCCTGGCCTGCAGAGCGCCGCACGGTTGATGCCGGCACCCTGGTCATCAACCACGTCGATGCTCCCGAACAAGGTGCTTGCCGCGACCTCAACTTCGACCCGCTGATCCTGCCCAGCGGCATCGAGCCCTCCGCCGATCCGATCCTGGCCGCCCGCTCGGCCGCCTATTCGGAGTCGTTCAACCGCCGCAGCCGCGAAGCGGCCCAATTGGGAGCACGCCCATGAAGCCCGCACCTGTTGCCTTTCATCCCCTTGCGCGCCTGCTGCACTGGTTAATGGCGGTACTGATCATCGCCATGCTGTTTGTCGGGGTGAGCATGATCGCCGACCTGTCGCCACGTCATACCCTGCAGATCAGTGCTCACAAGGCGATCGGCCTGGCGTTGCTGCTGCTGGTGCTGGTACGCATCATCCTGCGCCTGACGCTGCCTCACCCACCCTTGCCCGCCGACCTGCCGCCCCTGCAACGCCTGGCCGCTGGCGCCTCGCACCTGCTGCTGTATGCCTTGATGCTGGCCATGCCGCTGATTGGCTGGGGCATGCTCTCGGCCGGTGGTTACCCCCTGCCGCTGCAACTGCCCGCGCTGCTGCCGCATGATTTGCAGCTATATGCTGTGTTGCGCCGGGCCCATGGCTGGCTGGCCTATCTGCTGTTCGCAACCGTGCTGGTGCATTTGGGTGCAGCGCTGGTGCATGCGCTGATACGCCGTGATGGCGTATTACGCAGCATGTGGCCTGGCCCGATCCGGCGCCAACCATCGGAAGCCAAAGAGTAAGGCGGACCGCTAAAGCGTTGCAGAATGTGCTTTAATGCTTCGCCAAAAATTTTTGACTTATAAGGCGGCTATGGACACGGGGACACGACTCAAACTGGTGCGTGAACGCAACAAACTCTCCCAGCGGGAGCTGGCCCGCCGTAGTGGGCTGACTAACTCGACGATTTCCCAGATCGAGCAGAATCGCGTCAGCCCCTCGGTCAGTTCCCTGAAAAAGCTGCTTGAAGGCATTCCCATGTCCCTGGCGGAGTTCTTCAGCTTCGACGAGCCGATCCGCGAAGAACGTTTCGTGTTCCGCTCGACCGAACAGCCAGACCTGGGTAACAGCGGTCTGCGCATGCTGCTGGTCGGCGCCAGCGTCGAAGGTCGGCAGATGCGTATGCTGCGCGAGCTCTATGCACCCGGTGCCGACTCGGGCGACGAGCCGATCGTGCACTCCGAAGGTGAAGAGTGCGGCTTGGTCACCCGCGGCACCATCGAGCTGCGGGTTGACGGCCAGGTCAGCATCCTCAACTCGGGTGACGGCTACTACTTTCCCACTACCCTGCCCCACAGTTTCAAGAACATTGGCCAGGATGAAGCAGAAATCATCAGCGCCAACACCCCGGCGAACTTCTAGCGCCAACCCCGGACACCCGCTTCACGACAAACGCGCCTGCCTCAGCAGGCGCGGTTTTTTGCGTTGGCGCTACATCCAGCCCAGCCAGTGCCACCAGGTTGCCGCAAACACCAGCATCAGCAGGTAACCCACCACGGTCACCAGAATGCCTACGCGCGCGAACTGCTTGGCGTTGAAGGTTTCGGTCCCCAGGCACACCATGTTCTGCGGCGCATTGATCGGCAGAATAAAGCCATAGCTGACCACGAAGCCCAAAGCCATAGTCATGCCCAGTCGACTGAAGTCACCCGGCAAGGTTTGCAACACGGCGATCAGGATCGGCAGCAGCGCCGAGGTCAGCGCCGTGGCACTGGCAAAGCCCAGGTGGATCAGGATCAGGAACGCCGCCAGGATCGAGAACACCCCCAGCGTGCCCAACTGATCCAGCCCGGTGTGGGCCACCACCTGCGCGCCCAGCCATTGCCCCGCCTGTGTGGTCAGCAAGGTTGTACCCAGGCTGATACCGACCCCGAAGACAATCACCGTGCCCCAGGGAATCCTCGCCTGCACGTCTTTCCAGGTCATCACCCCGATGCGCGGCATCAACAGGATCACCAGCCCGGCATAGGTGGTGGTAGTGGTGTCGAAGCGATGCAGCTTGCCCTCGGTGGCCCACGCCAGCAGCAACAGCACCGAGACAGCGAGCAGGCGTTTCTGCGCCCCGCTCATGGGCCCGAGTTCCGTCAGGGTCGCGCTCACGGCAGCCTTGCCGCCGGGAATGCTGTCGCTCTCAGGTGGTAGCAGCTTGAGCACGATGAAAATCAGCACCGCCGACATGATCACGGCCCAGGGCGCCCCGGCAATCAGCCAGTCGATCCACGACACCCGGGCGCCCAGCATTTTGTCCATGAAACCCACGGTCAGCAGGTTTTGCGCAGCTGCGGTCTGAATACCGATGTTCCAGATACTGGTGCCCTGCGCGACGATGATCATGATCCCGGCGGCGATATTGGAGCGCTTGTCGACGCCGAAAGCGGCTATCACCCCCATCATGATCGGCACGACACAGGCACTGCGGGCCGTGGCACTGGGTACCACGAGGCTGAGCAGGATGGTCACCGCCACGGCACCGAGCAAGATCCGCCGGGTGCTGACACCGATACTGTTCAGCGTGACCAGGGCGATACGTCGGTCCAGCCCGGTATGGGTCATGGCCGCCGCGATGAACAAGGCACCCACCACCAGCGCCAGGGCACTGTTGGAGAACCCGGTCAGCGCCAGGCTGATAGCTGCAGACGAACCGTAGGTCACCGAGGGGTCGGCCACTGTCGGCGCGGTACCAAGTAGAAAGGCCATCAGCGAGGTGATCATGATCGCACTCGCTTCGTAGGACACCGCCTCGGTGATCCACACCACCACCGCAAACGCCAGGATCGCCAGCACGCGGTGGCCGGCCACCGGCAGGTCTGGCGGCAGTGGCAACAGCAACACGCCGATCATGACGGCGACACCCACCCATAGCCCCAATGGAATTTTCACGCGGTTGGTTTGCGCTTCCGGTGCGTTTACCGATGAACTCATGAACATCTCCCTGCGGTGCATGTGGAGTGATGATCGACCACTTCCCGGGCGTAAGAACTGATACGCATCAACACAAGCAAAGCACGCATTGTCAGACAATATGTAGTGCCTAAAAAAAATCACTACAAAACCTGTTGACGCCGTTCATCGGTCCTTGCATGATGAGGCTGTCTCCCCGATCGGAGGCACTGGCAAGGGTGTTCCAGGCAGCTCGAAGGATCCAGGAGCTGTATGCGGATGGGTACTGCCCAAAAGGCAGCAGGTAAAAGCCCCCAGTTGTGACGCTGCTGTAGCAGCTGTATTTCAACGCTACATGACGTGCGCCGAGTTTTACTCAACTACGAATGGTCAAGGGGGCTTTATGATGAATCTGAACAATCAACCGACTGTTGACGAACTGGCCCGGCTGTTCGCCGCGCGCCGCGACACACTCGACAGCCACATTCTCTGGGTTTGCGAAGCGGGCGAAGTTCGCCTGGACAGCCTGGGGCCACTCACCGATGAAGCGCAGTTCGAGCAGCACACCCCGAACATGCGCGCCCGGTTGAAGATGTACCGTCGAGGCCAGGGCTATGTCGGCAAGAAAGCCGCCGCCGACACCCAGTACGTCGAGCGTGTACTGCAAACCCTGCAACACGAATGGGCAACGCTGCAAAACAAGCCCGGCGTCGCGGTAATCGACCGCCTCTGCTGAGTGCTTGAAACGCAAGCCGGTACCTTGTGACAACAAAACCCGATCCGCCAGGATCGGGTTTTTTCATTTCTGCCCTGCCCGTTTACACTAGCGCTTTCAGTCAAGGGTCAAGCCATGAACAGTCCAGCTTTCGGCACTGGCGATGCCTCCTACCAGGCAGCCGGCGGCATCGACGGCCTGCGTCGTCTGGTCGATGATTTCTACCGGTTGATGGATCAGTCCGAAGAAGCGCACGCGGTGCGTCAGATGCACCCGGCCAATCTTGAGCTTTCCCGGGACAAGCTGGCCTGTTTTCTAAGTGGCTGGCTTGGCGGCCCGTCGCTGTTCAGCGAGCGTTACGGTTCGATTGCCATTCCGGCCTTCCATGCGCGCTGGCCAATCGATGAATCCCACAGCGAAATCTGGCTGAACTGCATGGCGCAGGCCATTACCCTGCAAGGCTACTCACCCGCATTTGCCGACTACCTGTTGAGCCAGTTGCGCGTACCGGCCCAGCGCATTGTCCAGGCCAGCCGCAACCGCCACGCTCAGGCCTGACGCCGTAGCGGGGCCTCGGTCAGGGGAAAGTCACCCGTCAGCAGCGCCCTGGCGCGGTCGACGCCCCAGACCATCGCCCGGGTCATGGTTTCACCCGGACGGTTCTGGTAATACTCCTCCACCATCGCCTTGCCTGCACCTGAATACACCCCCAGGAACAGTTGCGTGGCGCCTGTACGTGACAGCCTGACCTGCACATCGATGCTGGTGCCGTCACTGAGTTGTTCGTCGTGGCTGCGGCTGTGCAGTTGCGCGTCCGCCCATTGCCAGTATATCTCTTCCCTGATGCGCATCATTACCCCCTGAATTGATAACAGCCGGACAAGTAACGCATACAAGTGCGATTCAGGCGAGCGCCCGCGTCGCAAGCGTTGAGCAAGGTCAAGCAATGCATAAAAAACCCCGCCTTTTGCGGCGGGGTGATGAGAACGGGTTCACTTTTTCACAGGAATCCTGGGCATGAATCGCCCCTTCTTGACGCGCTGCAGATGGCTTGGCCTGGCCTGGTCGGAGTCGTCCAGGGTCATGTGGGCAAAGCCCAGGCGGAACGCCGCCTGACCACACCGCACCTGACTGTTGATGGGAAATTCGTCGCCGTTGTCCTCAACGTAACCTTCACTCATGTCCTGGCTCCTGCTGATGTCAGGTCGGTACCGGCAACCAGCTGGATTGCCCAGACAAGCACCGACCAAGTGATTTTCAGACTAGCCGGTCATTTACGGACCGCTCAGACGAAAACAAAAAAGCCCGACCAATGGCCGGGCTATTTTGTCGCACCTGCGGGCTTACCTGAGCTTCACGGCCGTACCTGTGACGAACACCACGACCATCCCGCCAGCAGCGGATGGCATGCTGATTTCGTAGTCCAGCCCGACAATCGCGTCGGCCTGCAGGCTGCGCGCCCGCGCCTTGATCTCTTCGGTGGCCTGGCTGCGGGCTTCTTTCAAGGCGCTTTCCAGGGTTTGCGAGCGACCGCCGAATACATCGCGAAAGCGGGTAAACACGTCGCGCACCACATTGATCCCCTGAACCGATTCGGCGCTGACCACGTCAAGATAAGCCGCAATCTGGCGACCTTCGATGGTGCCGGTGGTGGTGATGATCATCGTGCTCTCCCGCGCTGATAACGTTCGTCGCCGTAAAGGCCGGCGGACAAAAGCGGCCATGGTAGCAAATCAGGCGTTGCCCTCATCCACGGCCTGCGGGCGTACAAACCGGACAAGGCGCGAACCGAACACGTTGATCAACAGCCCGGCCATCACCAGCAACGCTCCCCAGCCCTGCAGCGCCGTCAGGCGCTCATCAAGGAGCAACGCTGCAGAGCTCAAGCCCACCACCGGCACCAGCAGCGAGAACGGTGCAACTTTCCCCGCCGGGTAGCGTGACAGCAACGAACCCCACAAGCTGTAGCCGAGCAAGGTGGCGATGAACGCCAGGTAAGCCAACGCCAGGATCGAATTCCAGCCAATGCCGCGCAGCGAGCTTTCAATCAGTGCCGGGCCTTCCAGCCACCAGGACAGCGCAAGAAAAGGTAGCGGCGGAATCAGCGCTCCCCAGATCACCAGCGCCACCAGGTCAACCGAGCCAAAGCGCCGCGTGATGATGTTGCCCATGGCCCACATCGACGCCGCGCACAGGGTCAGGACCAAGGCGAAGAACGGCACGCTGGCACTGTTTTCGCTGCCGATCAGCGCCAGCCCCGCCGCCGCCACCATTAACCCCGAGACACTCGCGGCGCGCAGCCGCTCACCGAGAAACAGCGCGGCGAAAAACAGGGTAAAAAACGCCTGGGACTGCAGCACCAACGACGCCAGCCCCGGTGGCATGCCGTTGTGCATGGCCTCGAAGAGAAAGGCGAACTGGCCCAGGGAAATGGTCGCCCCATAGGCAATCAACCAGCGCCATGGCAACTGCGGGCGCTTGATCAGGAACACCGCCGGCAGGGCCACCAGGGCAAATCGCAGAGCACCCAGGAGCATGGGCGGCAGGCCATCGAGGCCGACCTTGATGACAACGAAATTGAGCCCCCACGCGACGATTACCACGAGTGCCAACAGCAAGTCCTTTAATGGCATTGTCCCCTACCCACCCTTGTAATATTTCGCAACAGCATAATGGCACAGAGGGGGGGATCGCATCCTTGCCAGCGACGTGTGTATCAATCATCACGCCGCCATGACCGTTCGGCGCCAGAATCAATTACGGCATATTTTTATGCTGTAATTGACTCTGTAGGCCACTTCACCCGCCGAGGGTACTGCCATGAAAACCGGACTGTCAGTCATGCTGCTGCTTGCAGCTTTGTGTGTGCTCCCTTCCCTGAGCCCCGCAGCGCAAACCCCGCCGCCGCCCGCCGAATCTGCAGCGCTGAGCACCCGCCTGGCCCTGCGGGACCTGTGGGTGGAGCATATTTTCTGGATTCGCAACTACGCCATCGCCAACCAGGCTGGCAATCATCAGCAAGCCGAAGTCGCCAGCCAGGAGGTGGTCAGCAACGCCACTGCCATTGCCAACAGCATTGCTCCGCTCTATGGCCAGCCGGCTGCCGATCAGTTGCTCAAGCTGCTGGCCGGGCACTGGGGTGCGGTCAAGCACTACAGTGATGCCAGTGTCAGCCAGTCGGCCTCGGGCAAACAGGCTGCCGTCAACGACCTGACCAGCAATGCCAAGGCCCTGGCCAAGTTCCTCGCCACGGCCAACCCATACTTGCCAGAGGCGACGCTGACGACATTGCTGGCCGCTCACGGGGGGCACCACATTGCCCAGATCGACGAACTTGGGAAAAAGGACTACAAGGCAGAAGCCGCCACCTGGAAACAGATGCGCGAGCATATTCTTGGCCTGGCCGACGCGCTGACTGCGGCCTTGGTCAAGCAGTTTCCAGACAAGTTCTGAACGGAGCCAACCGATGTTCGAAGGCTTGGGGCACACTCAACAAGAGCTGTTGTCAGCCCTGCTGCACGCAGCGGCGGGTATGAGCATTGAAGAGCTGGCCAGGCAACTGTCGGTCACGCGCACAGCCGTGCGTCAGCATCTGGCGGCGCTTGAACGGGATGGGCTGGTGGTGCGCGGCGAATTGCGTGCCACCGGCCGGCGTCCCGAACAGTTGCACCGGCTCAGCCCGCGTGGTCGGGAGCTGTTCCCGCGTCATTACCAGTTGCTGGCCAACCTGCTGATCGATGAAGTCGCCAGCCTCATCGGGCATGAGGCACTGGTAGCCTTGTTGCGTAACCTGGGTAAGAAAATGGCGGAAGACCTGAGCGCCACCGTGCTCGATGAACCGCAAATTGCGAGTCTCATGAAGGACGTCGGCTACGAAGCCGAGGTATTTTTTCGCTCAGGAAGCCCAGCGCAGATCGTCGCTCATAACTGTGTGTTCCATCAGCTGGCCGAGGCTCACCCTGAAGTCTGTGAGCTCGACCTGGCGCTGATTGGCAGCCTTGGCGGTGGGCAGGTGCAACATCAGGAATGCATGTTGCGTGGTGGACAGGTGTGTCGCTTTCAACTGACCCGCAACACCTCATAGCTTGGCGATCGACACCTCGGTGGATTTCACGAAAGCAATCACTTCGCTGCCCACGCGCAACTCCAGCTCGTGCACCGAACGGGTGGTGATCACCGAGGTGACAATGCCCGCCGAGGTCTGTACATCGATTTCCGATACCACTGGCCCTTCGATGATCTCCTTGACCGTGCCCTTGAACTGGTTGCGTACATTGATCGCCTTGATAGTCATACTCTGCTTCCTCATTTCGTGGTGCACTGCCGCGCAGTGCTTGAGGTGCAGAGTGCACGCAAGCTAATAAAATTAAAAAGAATAAATAATAATTTTAATAGAACTATAAGAGATATGTGAAAATCACCTTTTCGCCCAGCACTGCATCGATTGTCACAGCGGCCTGAAAACCTTCAGGCCTGAACGGGCTACGACCTGCAACGTGCTGTTGCCCACTCCCTCACGAGGTGCCCATGGCCCTAAAAAAATCATCCGCAGAGCTCAAGCGCGACCTGAAAAGCGTTGCCGCCAACCTGGAACGCACCGCCGGCGAGATCAGCAGGCTGGCCGAACGTATCGACGGTGTCGATGTGGTCGCCGTATTGCACCTGATGAACCGTCTGTACAAGGACTCCGACAAGCTCCACGCCTACGCCGACGAAATCAAAAGCGGGCGTATCGTGCGCGCCAAGGCCGAGTAATCAACGGCGCTGATCAGCGCGCAAATCCCGGTATCAGGCATACACTTAACATGTGTCACTGCGGATGCACGGAGCGAAACACAATGCCGAGCCGCTGCGAGGTATTGATTGTCGGAGCCGGCCCTACCGGGTTGGTGCTGGCCCTGTGGCTGAGCAAACTGGGCGTGAAGGTGCGCATCATCGACCGCACCCCGGGCCCCGGCACTACTTCTCGCGCCCTCGCCGTGCAGGCGCGGACCCTGGAGCTGTACCGCCAGCTGGACCTGACTGGCGCGGTCATCAAGCTCGGCCACCAGGTGCCCGCCGCCAACCTCTGGGTCAAGGGTCAACCTGCAGCACGCCTGCCCTTTGGCGACATCGGCGGTGGCTTTACGCCCTACCCGTTTCTGCACATCTTTGCCCAGGATGAACACGAACAGCTGCTGATCGAACGCCTGAAGACCTTCGGCGTCGAGGTAGAGCGTGACACCGAGTTGCTCGGGTTCAACCAGGATAGCCAGGGCATCAGCGCCCAGCTGCGCCATGCCAGCGGCCTGGAAGATCGCTGCGAAGCAGCCTACCTGGCCGGCTGCGACGGTGCCCGCTCGACAGTGCGCAAAGCCCTGGGTATCGGCTTCCCCGGCGGCACCTACCAGCAGGTGTTTTATGTTGCCGACGTCGTCGCCACGGGGCCTGCGCTCAATGGCGAACTGCATGTCGACCTGGACGAAGCAGACTTTCTCGCGGTCTTCCCGCTGGATGCCGGTGGCCGCGCGCGGCTGATCGGCACCGTACGCGACGAGCGTGCCGAACACCCGGACAAACTGCGCTTCGAGGACGTCAGCCGGCGGGCCATCGACCACCTCAAGGTGCAGGTGCAGCAGGTCAACTGGTTTTCCACTTACCGTGTACATCACCGGGTTGCCGCACAGTTCCGCCAGCAGCGCGCTTTCTTGCTCGGTGACGCGGCGCATGTCCACAGCCCTGCCGGCGGCCAGGGCATGAATACCGGTATTGGTGATGCGATCAACCTGGCCTGGAAGCTCGCCAGCGTCTTGCAGCGCATGGCCACGGACAGCTTGCTGGACACTTACGAAATTGAACGCAGTGCCTTTGCCCATCGGCTGGTGTCGAGCACCGATCAGGTGTTCAGTTTCGTCACCGCCGACAGCCGCCTGGCCACCCTGCTGCGCACCCGCCTGGCACCACGGGTGATACCACGGCTGGTGGCCTTCAGGTCAGCCCGTGAGTTTCTCTTCAGGACGGTCTCGCAGATCAACCTCAACTACCGCTACATGCCCCTGAGCGCGGGCAATGCCGGCGTACTGCAGGGCGGCGACCGGCTACCCTGGGTTGCCGAGAGCGGCCGCGACAACTACAGCGGCCTGTCGCGCATCTGCTGGCAGCTACAGGTATACGGTGCGGTCAGCGCCGCCTTGGTGCAATGGTGCAGCGGCCACGGCGTGCCGGTGGATGTGTTCATGTGGAGCGACGCCTATCAGGAGGCCGGGCTGGTACGCGATGCGGTCTACCTGATACGCCCGGACACCTACATTGCCATGGTCTGGAACAATGCCGGGCCGGACGAACTCGACGCCTATTTCGAAGAGCGCGGCATGACCATCCACTAGCGTCCCGGCATCAGGCCTGGCGGGCAAACCGGTAGGTGGTAACCGCGCACAGCAACAGCCCCAGCAACGCCAAAGATCCGCCGACATAGCCGATGTCGGCCTGCCCCATCTGCACGCTGACCACACTGCCGATCAGGGCCCCGGCACCGATGCCGATGTTGTAGATGCCAGAGAACATTGCCATGGCGACATCCGTCGCATCCTTGGCCAGGATCAATACTTTCGACTGCAGCGACAGGCTGAAACACATGATCGCGATGCCCCAGAACACGCTCAAGGTACCCAGCAGCGCAAAACTTCCTGACACGGGCAACAACAGCAGCAAACACGCGGCCAGCAAGCCAATGGCAGCGATCAGAAAACCGCTCGGAAAGCGTTCGCTGTAGCGACTGAACAGCACCGAGCCAAACACGCCGGCACCACCGAACAGCAACAGCAACAACGTCGTGCGCTCGCCACCTACCTGTGCGACATGCAGGGCAAAGGGTTCGATGTAGCTGTACGCGGTGAACTGCGCGGCAATCACCAACGCCACCAACACATACACCGTCACCAGCGCCGGGCGCTTGAACAGCACCGGCACACTGCGCAACGAGCCGGAGTTCTGGCTGGGCAGCAACGGCAGCGACTTGACCAGGCACAGCAAGGTCGCCAGTGCCACGCCGGCAATTGCCAGGAAGGTTACGCGCCAGCCCAGCGCCTCACCGACCACCCGCCCCAAGGGAATGCCCATCACCATCGCCAGGGTGGTACCGGTTGCCAGCAAGCCCAACGCCTTGGCCTGCTGCCCCGGCGGTGCCACACGCACGGCCAGGGACGCGGTGATCGCCCAGAACACCGCATGGGCCAGGGCGATACCGATCCGGCTCAGCAACAACATGGCGAAACTCTGCGCCACCCACGACACCAGGTGGCTGCCGATAAACAGCACAAAGACAATGATCAGCAATTTGCGCCGCTCGACGTTGCGCGTCAGCAACATCATCGGCAGCGATGCCAGGGCAACCACCCAGGCATAGATGGTCAGCATCAGCCCGACCTGAGCGGTCGACATGTCGAAGCTCGCACCGATATCACTGAGCAGGGCCACCGGCACAAACTCGGTGGTGTTGAAGATGAACGCGGCGAGCGCCAGGGCGATAACACTGAGCCAGCTACCGGCTCGGGTATCCACAGGAGTATTCATGAGTGGAGGTGTTGCTCCAGATCGATTGCAGTCACCAGGTGCATAACAGCGCCCAGCATTAAGCACCCAGGCTGCGGGGGCCCGAGTGGAAGCGTGTGCGCTGAGGAATGGATTATTAGTCTGCGGAGTATCGCTTGCTGGCAAGGATAGTACGTCAGCGACCAGTGGGTCACAACCGCAGTGTGCCTGCAGATTCCGCGGGCGCTGCTACACTGAATTCGCGCAATGGAGGATTACCCCATGTCCGACAAAGAAATCACCCGGCTGCTGACGCTCATCGACCACCGGCAAAGCGAGCTGACCACCGCCTGCAAGGAAATTGCCAACTGGATCGATCGCCAGGGCGACATGCCGGTTGCCGGCAAGATCCGCGATCGCCTCAAAGCAGTGGAAGCCGATGAAGCACTGGTCAAGAAAACCCTGACCTCGCTGAAGGTCGAGCGCCCCCTGCCGCGCTTCCGTTGAACAGCGCCCGCAGGCCGGTGTGCCCTCGCTGAAGACCCGGTGTCGAACGTACCAGCCACTCGCGCTGGTATTTGCCGTACCGAAGGATCGGGGGCGCCCATGAACATCCTCCATGACGAACATCTTGACGGGGCATTGCCACAGGTCGACAAGCCGGCACTGCTGCAGACACTGCGCAGCGAACTGCCGGATCTGGAAATTCTCGCCGACGACGAAGACCTCAAGCCCTATGAGTGCGATGGCCTGTCGGCCTATCGCACAACGCCCCTGCTGGTGGTGTTGCCGCAGCATCTCGAGCAGGTCAAGGCGATCCTCTCCATCTGCCACCAGCGTGGTGTACCCGTGGTCGCCCGCGGCGCCGGCACAGGCCTGTCCGGTGGGGCCCTGCCGCTGGCTCAAGGTGTACTGCTGGTCATGGCGCGGTTCAACAAGATCCTTGAAATCGACCCGGTTGCGCGCACTGCCCGCGTGCAGCCCGGTGTGCGCAACCTGGCGATCTCCCAGGCCGCAGCGCCCTATAACCTGTACTACGCGCCCGATCCTTCGTCGCAGATAGCCTGCTCGATTGGCGGTAACGTCGCCGAAAACGCTGGCGGTGTGCACTGCCTGAAGTACGGCCTGACCGTACATAACGTGCTGAAACTTGAGGTACTCACGGTCGAAGGCGAGTGCCTGACCCTCGGTGCCGAAAGCCTCGACGCCCCGGGCTTCGATTTGCTCGCGCTGTTCAACGGCTCCGAGGGCATGCTTGGAGTGATTACCGAAGTCACGGTCAAGCTGCTGCCCCGCCCTCAGGTCGCCAAGGTGCTGTTGGCCAGCTTTGATGCGGTGGAAAAAGCCGGTGCTGCCGTCGCCCGCATCATCGGCGCGGGGATCATTCCAGGTGGCCTGGAAATGATGGACAACCTGGCCATTCGCGCCGCCGAAGAATTTATTCATGCGGGTTATCCGGTCGAGGCCCAGGCCATTTTGCTCTGCGAACTCGATGGCGTTGAAGCCGATGTGCACGACGACTGCCAGCGGGTGCGGGACTTGCTGGAGCAGGCCGGTGCCAGCGAAGTGCGCCAGGCCCGCGACGACGCCGAGCGTGTGCGTTTCTGGGCCGGGCGCAAGAACGCCTTTCCCGCCGTCGGACGCATTTCGGCCGATTACTACTGCATGGACGGCACCATCCCGCGCAGGGAACTGCCCCGTGTGTTGCATGCCATCGCCGGACTGTCCGGCAAATACAACCTGCGTGTGGCCAACGTGTTCCATGCCGGCGACGGCAATATGCACCCGTTGATCCTCTTCGACGCCAACCAGCCTGGCGAGCTGGAGCGTGCCGAAGCCTTTGGCGGTGAAATCCTTGAGCTGTGCGTGAAGGTCGGCGGCAGCATCACCGGCGAGCACGGCGTGGGACGGGAGAAAATCAACCAGATGTGCGCGCAGTTCAACAGCGACGAGCTGACCCTGTTCCATGCGGTCAAAGCCGCCTTCGACCCAAAGGGCCTGCTCAATCCCGGCAAGAACATCCCGACCTTGCACCGCTGCGCCGAGTTTGGCGCCCTGCATGTACATGCCGGGCAACTGCCGTTTCCGGAGCTGGAGCGCTTTTGATGGCCGTGACCGATCAGGATGCAAGCGCCTTGCTGCTGGAGCAGGTCAATGATGCCCGCGCGATGAGTTCACCGTTGCAGATTCGCGGCGGCGCGAGCAAGTCCTGGCTGGGCCGGCCGCTGCGCGCAACGGTGATCGACACACGCAGCCACTGTGGCATCGTCAACTACGACCCGACCGAGCTGGTGATCACCGCACGCGCCGGCACACGCCTTGCCGACCTGTCGCAAGTGTTGCAGGACAACGGGCAAATGCTCGCCTGCGAGCCGCCCCACAGTGACGATGGTGCCACCCTCGGCGGCCTGCTCGCCGCCGGGCTGTCCGGCCCGCGACGTCCTTGGGCCGGAGCAGTCCGCGATGCAGTGCTGGGCACCCGGGTCATCACCGGCCTGGGCCTGCACCTGCGCTTTGGCGGCGAGGTAATGAAGAATGTCGCCGGCTATGACCTGTCACGCCTGATGGCCGGCAGTTTTGGCTGCCTGGGCCTGATCAGCGAAGTGTCGCTGAAAGTGCTGCCCATCCCCCGCTGCCAGGCACATATCGCCCTGGAGATGGATGCGCGCGGTGCCCTGCTCAAGCTCGGGCAATGGGGCCAGCAACCACTGCCGATCAGTGCCGCCTGTCATGACGGGCAGGTGCTGCGCTTGCGCCTCGAAGGCGGTGAAGGCTCGGTACGCGGAGCATGCGAGCGCCTCGGCGGTGAACCGTTTGCACCCGAGTGGTGGCAGGCACTGAACCATCAGCGCCTGGACTTTTTTCACGATCCACGACCGCTGTGGCGCCTGTCGCTGCCCAACAACACCGCCTACCTGGAACTACCGGGTGAACAGCTACTCGACTGGGCTGGCGCGCAGCGCTGGTTGAAGTCCGATGCAGAGCCCGAGCATCTGCGCAAGGTCTCCAGTGCACAGGGCGGCCACGCCACCTGCTACAGCCCGGGTCTTACCGACAGTCCGTTCCAGCCCCTGCCCGCCGCGCTGATGCGCTTCCACCGGCAACTCAAGCAGCGGCTCGACCCGCAAGGCATTTTCAACCCCGGGCGGATGTACGCGGAGTTCTGAACCATGCAAACCACCCTCAGTGACAGCGCCAAGCGGCTTGCCCGTGCCGAAGAAGCCGAGCACATCCTGCGCACCTGCGTGCACTGCGGGTTCTGCAATGCCACTTGCCCGACCTACCAGCTACTGGGTGATGAACTCGATGGGCCGCGCGGGCGTATCTATCTGATCAAGCAGGTGCTGGAAGGTCATCCGGCCAGTGCCAAGACCCAGCTGCACCTGGACCGCTGCCTGTCGTGCCGCAACTGTGAAACCACCTGCCCGTCGGGTGTCGATTATCACAACCTGCTGGACATCGGTCGCGCCGTGGTGGATCAGGCCGTGCCACGCCCCGCGCTGCAACGCCTGATGCGCAGCAGTTTGCGACAACTGGCAGCACATCCCGACGCATTCAAGCGCCTGGTGTACGTGGGGCGCAGCGTCGACGCCCTGCTACCGGCCCCGGTAAAGGCCAAGCTGCCCAGGCCCACGCCCGTCGACACTGCGCGCCCACCCCGGCGCCACACGCGACAGGTATTGATGCTTGAAGGGTGCGTGCAGCCAGGCCTGTCGCCAAACACCAATGCAGCGGCGGCAAGGGTACTGGACCACCTCGGCATCAGCGTCATCCCTGCCCGCGCCGCCGGTTGCTGCGGTGCCATCGACTATCACCTGGACGCGCAAACGGCCGGCATCGAACGCGCCCGGCAGTTGATCGACTCCTGGTGGCCGGCGATTGAAGCCGGTGCCGAAGCCATCGTGCAGACCGCCAGTGGCTGCGGCGCCTTTGTCGCAGACTACGGCAAACTGTTGCAGCACGACCCGCACTACGCCGCCAAGGCCCGGCGCGTCAGCGAACTCAGCAAAGACCTGGTGCAACTGATCAGTGCCGAGCCCCTTGAGCGGCTGGCCTGTCACGCCGACCAACTGCTGGCCGTCCACTGCCCCTGCACCTTGCAGCATGCCCTGCACCTGGGCGGCGCGCTGGAAGCCGTGCTCAAACGCCTGGGCTTCAACCTCAGCAATGTCGCCGACAGCCACCTGTGCTGCGGCTCGGCGGGCACCTACTCACTCACCCAGCCGACACTCGCCCGGCAACTGCGCGACAACCGCCTGGACGCCCTGGAAAGCGGCCATCCAGACCTCATTGTCACCGCCAACATCGGCTGCCAGGCACACCTGGACAGCGCCGGGCGCACCCCGGTCCGGCACTGGATCGAACTGGTGGATGCCGCACTCGCGAAGTCGCCATCTCTGGCATAAGCTCAATCTGGCTTCATGGCTGTGCTGCCACGTGTATTCCCGATCACGAGGACTCGTCATGCGTAACCTTCTGCTTGTTGCACTGCTTGTCGCCAGCCCGCTGGCACTGGCCAAAACCGAATGCACCACTGCCGACAAAGGACAGTGGCAAGATCAAGCCAAGTTTCAGGAAAACCTCAAGGCCCAGGGCTACAACATCAAGAAATTCAAGGTCACTGAAGGCAACTGCTACGAAATCTACGGCTGGGACAAGGACAAGAAAAAAGTCGAGATCTATTTCAACCCGGTCGATGGCAAAGTGGTGAAGTCAGAGATCGAGGACTGAGGTGAGCAACGATACCCTGCGCCTCTGGGACCCCCTCATCCGGCTCTGTCACTGGTCGCTGGTCATTGCGTTTGTCGGCGACTACTTTTTCACCGAAGAAGGTGACGGCCCGCACCGCTGGCTGGGGTACTACGCGGTGGCCATCGTGCTGGTCCGCCTGGTGTGGGGGTTCGTCGGCACCCCGGCGGCACGCTGGAAGGATTTCTGGCCGACGCTCACCCGCCTCAAGTGGCATGTACGTGCCCTGGTCAGCGGCGAGGACTACCACCGCCTGGGCCATTCGCCGATTGGCGCACTGGTGATGGTGTTGATGCTGACGCTGATGTTCGGCCTGGGCTTGAGCGGTTTTTTGATGGAGGAAGTTGACTACTTCTGGGGTGAACAGCTGCCGCGCGATATCCATGAGTACATGGCCAACACCTTGCTGGCGCTGGTCTGTGTGCATATCGCCGCGGCGCTGCTGGAAAGCCTGCGCATGAAAGAAAACCTGCCGATGTCGATGATCACCGGCAGGCGTCGCCGGCGTTAGAAGCGGAAGTTGGTGCTCAGTTCCAGGGTACGCGGGGCACCTGGCATGATCAGGTCAACCGAACCGTGGGCCGAGGCATAGTAGTCGCGGTCGAAGACGTTGCGCAGGCGCAAGGCCATGTCCCACTTCGGCTGGTTGTAGAGCAGCGCCGCATCCACCGTAGTGTACGACGGCATCACCACCACGTTGTCCAGCGCGGTGTAGCGCTCATCTACGTAGTTGGCGCCCATGCCCACGCGCCAGGTTTCGGTCAGCGAGCGGACCAGCCACAGGTTGGCGCTGGTGCGTGGGGTCAGCGTTGGCGTCTGGCCTTCGTTAGGTACACCGTTGGTTTTGCTGTTGGACTTGGTGATTTCCGCGTCGAGGAAGGCAAAGCCACCGTACACCTGCCACTTGTCGGTCAACTGGCCGCTGACCGTGGCCTCGAAACCATCGGTGCGTTGCTCGCCCGACAACACCAGGTTGGCCGGGTTGGCCGGATCGGCGGTTTTCATGTTGGTGCGCTCCAGGCGGAACACGGCTGCGGTGACGGCCAGGCGGCTGTCGAGCAGGTCCCACTTGGCACCGACTTCATAGTTGGTGGTTTCTTCCGGTTCCAGGCCCTGGTTGCCCGTGCTCAGGGCAAACACTTCCGAAGACGGCTGGTAGGAACGGCTTACCGAGATGTAGTAGGACTGGATCTGGTCAGGCTGGTAAACCAGGCCGACACGGGGGCTCCAGGTGGTGTCGGTACGCGACAGATTGGCACCGCTGAGGTCGTCGTCGTATTCCTGGTCGAACACGTCGTAGCGTACCCCGACCAATGCCTTCCACTGCGGGGCCAGCTCGATCAGGTCCTGCACGTAGAACCCGGCGGTGTCCTGGGTGGTAGTGCCTTTGGCGGTCTGGCGATTGGCCTGGAACGGCACATCGACCAGCCCGTCGCGGAACACCGGTACCTGGGCAACGTTGTTCTGGCTAAACACCGACTGGTCCTTGACCTGGCGGCCAAGCTCCACGCCGTACAGCAGGTTATGGTTCATCCCGGCCAGCAGCGCCTGGTGCTTGAGCTCGGTCTGGTTGAACCAGCCGTCCTCGGTTCGTTGCACGTTGCCCCGGTTGAGCTTGACCAGCAGTTCGCCGCTGGGCGAGGTGACAAAGCGCGTCGGGCTGGTGTCAGCCAGGGTGTTGTTGCGGTCCAGGTCGTAGTGGTAGTAACGGCTGGTGTTGCTCAGGGTGAAGTCGTCGTTGAGGCGGTAGTCGACACCGGCCGTGAACGAGAACACTTCGCTGCGGGTGTAGTCATCGTCCGGATCGCCGGCGCCAAAGCGCTTGTCGCGGTCGACATCCACCGGGCGATCGCCCAGGGCCGGGATGCCGAAATCAATCAGGCGCTTGTCGTACAGGTAGGTGGCCCCGACAGTCAGGTCGAGGTCGTCGGACAGCTTGAAGTAGGCCGTTGGCGCAATGGCCTTGCGGTCGATGTAACCGTCGTCGCGGAAGGTGTCGCTGTCTTCCAGTGCACCGGTAATGCGAAATGCCTTGTCACCCTGCTGCTCGTCAGCCCACCCGGCATCGAACTGGGTACGGCGCTTGCCTTCACTGTCGAAGGTCATGCCCACTTCCTGCACCGGGCTGAAAGTGGGCTTCTTGCTGATGCTGTTGATCAGGCCACCCGACGATCCACGCCCGTACAACACCGCTGCCGGGCCCTTGATCACCTCTACCCGCTCGACGTTGGACAGGTCACGGTAGTACAGCGCATCGTCGCGCAGGCCATCGACGTACATATCGCCAATGGCACTGAAACCACGAATGGTGACCTGGTCACGCTGGCCGTCGCCCGAAGACAGGCCAATGCCTGGCACGTTCTTGAGCACGTCCTCCATGGACTGCGCGCCTTGGTCTTTGATCACACTTTGCGGCACGACGTTGACCGTCTGCGGAATATCACGCAGCGGCGCGTCGATTTTCAGCGCACTCTTGCTTTCGCGAGGGTTGTAGCTTTGTTCTTCGTAGCTGCTGTTGACCGACGTGGCCGGAATGGCCAGGGTTTCGGCCTGCAGCGCGGGCGCTACCAACGCGGTAAACACGGAAAGGGAAGCCGGGTGAATACGCAAGAATGCCACCATGTGTTCCTTGTGAAGTGTAAAGATTGTAAAGGACGCAAATGGTAACGATTTGTAAATACGAAATAAATACTAATAAGACTTATTTTATTTTAGATTTTGTAGGAGCGAGGCTTGCCCGCGAAAAACGATAAGGCGGTGCATCAGGGGCAGCGCAGTGCCTGGTTCGCCGGCAAGCCTGGCTCCTACGCCGACACCACCTGTAGGAGCGTGGCTTGCCCGCGATAAACGATGACGCGGTGCTTCAGGGCCAGCGCGGTGCCTGGTTCGCCGGCAAGCCTGGCTCCTACGTCGACACCACCTGTAGGAGCGTGGCTTGCCCGCGAGAAACGATGACGCGGTGCTTCAGGGCCAGCGCGGTGCCTGGTTCGCCGGCAAGCCTGGCGCCTACGTCAATGGCGCGCGACGAGCAAAAAAAAAGCCAGGCTGCCGGTGTTAACGGCAGCCTGGCTTGGGTATCGCAGTCAGGCGATCAATGCATGTGCTGGTGATCGTGCATCGGCATTTCAGTAGTCAGTGCTTTTACCGGTGCCTTGACTTCAACGCTCTGCTTCTGGCCCTTGGCGTCTTCGATCTCCAGGGTCAGCGCCACCACGTCACCTTCCTTGACCTGCTGTTTGAGCTTCATCAGCATCACGTGGTAGCCGTTCGGGTCGAGCGTGACCGCTTTGCCGGCCGGCAACTCGACGCGCTGCACCTGCTTCATGCCCATGACATCGTTGTCCATGGTCATCTGGTGGACCTGGACGATCTCGGCAACCTCCGACTTGACGCCGACCAGGGTGCTGTCGGTGCTGGCGGTCAGGGTCATGAATGCACCGGTGGACTGCTGGTGCGGCACGGTGGCGCGCACCCAGGCATCACTGACGGTGGTGTCGGCCATGGCCGGCAGTGCCAGGCCAAGCAGGGCCAGCGCGGCCAGTGTGCGTTTGAACGGTTGGGCAAAATGACGCATCAACATACCTCCATGACCGTGAGCAGATCTTCCGTGCACTCTTTGGCGGTCAGTGAATGGGACAGTCCCAGGCGCAACTGGCCACGGGAATCGAAGACGTAACTGGTCGAGGTGTGCGAGATGGTGTAGGTATCGCCAGCGGGCACCTTCTCGTAAAACACGCCGAATTCGCGAGCGGCGGCAGCCGTCTCTTCAAGGGTGCCGGACAACGCCACGAACGACGGGTCGAACGCCTTGACGTAGGCATCGAGCACTTCGGGAGTATCGCGCTCCGGGTCCAGGCTGATGAACACCACCTTCAGGAAACCGCCATCGCGGCCCATCAGCTTCTTGATCTGTGCCGCACGTGCCAGGGTGGTCGGGCACACTGCCGGGCACTGCGTGAAGCCGAAGAACACCATCGGCATCGTGCCCCAGAAGCTCGACAAGGTACGCGGGTTGCCCTCGGTGTCTTTGAGTTTGAACGAGCGACCGAGGATCTGGTTGCTCATGTCCTTGCCGTATTTGAAGTCGAGCTTGCCACCGGAACGTGGGTCGCAACCTACCAGGGCCCCAAGGCCCAGCAGGCTGATCCCGGCCATGATCTGGCGCCGGGTCAGTAAATCAGTCATGTAACCATCCTTTTGGGAAGGTGTTGTGCCTCGGATGCGAGGCCTGTCGAAAAAGCGCGACATTTTGTCATGGCGCTCTGCCAAGGTTCCAGCGCCTATCGTCCCATACGCCTGCAGCCCTTTGTTTTCGGGGTGCGGCCCGTTGTCGCAGAATGTGACAAGAACCCTTTTCCGCGTGTCAGGGCCCCCAGGTTTCGGAAACCTTACCTGTACCGCTATATATTTTTGTATATTGCGAAACAGATCTTCAGGTTGAGCGAAACCGCGAATGGAACACATGCTGTATCAAGCCCTTGCCTGCACGGCGGGTGATTCGCCCTATGAATGCGACACACCGGCGCAAAAGAAGCCCAACGAACCCGGCCGCCGCAATCGCGCCCTGATTTTGCGCGTTGCGGCGAAGTCTTTTGCCTGCAAGGGTTTTGCCGCCGCCACCCTGAGTGAAATTGCCGAACTCAGTGGCCTGCCCAAGGCCAACGTCAACTACTACTTCCACTCCAAGGAAAACCTTTACCAGCAAGTGCTCGACAGCGTCGCCCAGCGTTACCTGGACGCGTTCGCCCTGCTGAATCCTGAAAACCCGCCCCCGCAGGCGATGGAACAGCTGATTCGCGCCAAGCTCGAGATCATCCGCAAGCAACCCTGGGCAGCCAGGGTATTTGTCACCGAAATGATGCACGGCGCCCGCCGCTTGCCTGCGGCTCACGCCATACGCCTGCAAAATGCGATCGAACAAGGGGTGGCATGTCTTGAGCAGTGGATGGCCCACGGGCAGCTGGTGGCCGTCGACGCCCGGCATCTGTTGATCAGCGTGTGGGCGACCACCCAGGCCTATGCCAACGCAGGCGCACACCTGCGTGCCGAAAAGCGCACACGTAGAAACGAAGAACACCAGGAGGCAGTGGCGCATATCACCCGGTTGGTGCTGCGCGGGGTGTTAGCCGGCTGAACCGGGCCCTGACAGATGGCCTGTATCTCCATTACCATAGCGACCTTAGGGCGCAGCCCCTTCTGCGCCCACGCGATTAAGCTCATGCCATGCCTTTCGAACTCAGCGTAGATCTGACCACCCTCGCCATTCTCGCCGCCGTCGCTTTTGTTGCCGGATTCATCGATGCCATCGCCGGTGGCGGCGGGTTGCTGACCACCCCCGCCCTGCTCACTGCCGGCATGCCGCCGCACCTGGTGCTGGGCACCAACAAACTCAGCTCGACCTTTGGCTCGGCCACTGCCGGCTTCACCTATTACCGGCGCAAACTGTTCCACCCGGCACAATGGCGCCACGCACTGTTCGGCACCTTTGTCGGCGCCTTGATCGGTGCCGTGGTTGCGCATTACCTGCCGGCAGAATGGCTGAACAAGATGCTGCCGGTGATCGTCTTCCTGTGCGGGGTCTACTTGCTGTTTGGTGGCACCCCGAAAGCGCCGCTGGACGCCGACGTGCCGGTGAAAAAGAAATGGCAACTGCCCCAGGGCCTGACGCTCGGGTTTTATGATGGCGTGGCCGGCCCGGGTACCGGTGCGTTCTGGACCGTCAGCACCTTGCTGCTCTACCCCATCGACCTGGTGAAGGCCAGCGGTGTGGCGCGCAGCATGAACTTCGTCAGTAACGCCGCAGCGCTGTCGGTGTTCATCTTCTCCGGCCAGGTCGACTGGCTGGTGGGCCTGTCCATGGGCTCGGCACTGATGGTCGGCGCCTTTTTCGGTGCGCGCACCGCCATCAGCGGCGGCAGCAAGTTCATTCGCCCGGTGTTCATCACCGTGGTGCTGGCGCTGACCGTGCGCCTAGCGTGGCAGCACTGGTTCGGCCAGGCCTAAGCGCCGCGCCACATACAGGTCGATCAGGTACCGGGCAATCGAGCGCCCCGCTGGCAACGGCGGCAGCGCATCGACCCGGAACCACTGCGCATCTTCGATCTCGTCGGCCTGCATGATGATTTCGCCCCCCGCGTACTCGGCATGAAAACCCAGCATCATCGAGTGCGGGAACGGCCAGCACTGGCTGCCGACGTACTGGATGTTCTGCACCTCGATGGCCACCTCTTCACGCACCTCGCGCACCAGGCAATCCTCGGCCGACTCGCCGGGCTCGGCAAAGCCTGCCAGGGTGCTGTAGACGCCGGTGACAAAACGCGGTGAACGCGCCAGCAGAATCTCGTCGCCACGGGTGATCAGCACGATCATGCTCGGTGAAATGCGCGGGTAGCTGCGCAAATCGCACGGTGCGCAGTACATCGCCCGTTCCCAGTGAATCTGCGTCATGGGCTGGCCGCAACTGCCGCAAAAACGGTGTTCGCGGGCCCAGGTGCCGATTTGCGCGGCGTAACCAAGAATCTTGTAGGTGTCGAAATCGCCGTCAAGCATGAACTGGCGCAAGCCGCGCCACTGGCAGCCGGCTACCGCTTGCGGCGCCTTGAGTTCCAGCAGGAACACCGGCTGGCCATCGAAATGGCCGATGCCGTGCTCGCACAGTACATCGAGGTCCTGACGCTTGAGCCAGTCGCGCGGGAACAGCGCGCCGTTGTCGTCAACCAGGAAACCCTCGCTGCAACGGGCGACTGCCCAGCCGCCAGCGAGGTTCGTGTCCAGTACTGCGGTGGTCCAACGCGACGCCATGTTCCGGTTCCTTGCGCGGGCCCGCCGCTGCAATCAGTCGGCGAACTCGGGTTTCTGTTTGCTCATGTGGGCAGCCACGGCTACCCGCAGATCGTTGGATTGCAACATGGCAGCGTTCCAGGTGGCAATGTACTCCAGGCCATCGTCGATACGGTGATCGCGCATATAGCTGAGCATTTCCTTGGTGCCGGCCACAGCAATGGGGGATTTTCCCGCAATTTCGGTGGCAATGGCAAAGACTCCCTCAAGCAATGCCTCATGGCTGTCGTACACCCGGTTGACCAGGCCGATGCGCAGGGCTTCGTCGGCGGCGACATTACGCCCGGTGTAGGCCAGTTCACGCATGATGCCATCGCCGATGATCCGCGGCAGGCGCTGCAAGGTGCCGACGTCGGCCGCCATGCCCATGTCGATTTCCTTAATCGAGAACTGCGCATCAGTGCTGCAGTAACGCATGTCGCACGCCGAGACGAGGTCGATGGCGCCACCAATGCAGTAGCCCTGAATTGCTGCGAGCACCGGCTTGCGGCAATTGTCGACGGCATTGAAAGACGCCTGCATACGCAGAATTGTGCGGCGCAACAGCCGCGCATTGCGCCCCACGTCCTTGCCCAGCTCGTTGGCCACCGAGGCCAGCAGCATCAGGTCGATGCCGGACGAAAAATGCTTGCCGGCACCGCTGATGACCACTGCACGCACCGCGTCCGTGTCGTCAATCCACTTGAAGATGTCAACGATCTCGCTCCAGAACGGCGCGTTCATCGCGTTGACCTTTTCCGGGCGATTGATCTGGACATGGGCAATGTTGTGCTTCAATTCGACCTTGAACGCTTGGAATTCGGTCAGTTCGATGTCGAGTGCCTGAAAGTCGCTCACGGGTGGTTTCCTTGGGTGGGGCGGGAATCAGCGGACTATATCAAGGCACCGGCAAAGGCCAAGACTGCGCTTGTGCCAAAACCCGGACTTTTACCTTGATCTCGAAGGCGACATCCGGCACTTTGCGCGCCTGTTGAATTATAAGGATACATATTCATGTCCCGCTCCCTGGCCGGCGCTCTGGCCCACAACTTCCTCGGGCAGTCACCCCTTTGGTACAAGGCCACCCTGTGCCTGTTCCTGGTACTCAACCCGGTGTTGCTGTTCACCCTCGGGCCGGTCGTCACCGGCTGGGTGCTGGTGGTCCAGTTCATTTTCACCCTGGGCATGGCGCTCAAGTGCTACCCGCTGATGCCCGGTGGCCTGCTGGTCGTCGAGGCCCTGGTGCTGGGCATGACCACGCCCCAAGCCTTGTATGACGAACTGCAGCACAACTTCCCGGTGATCCTGCTGCTGATGTTCATGGTTGCCGGCATCTACTTCATGAAGGACCTGCTGCTGTTCGTGTTCTCGCGGATCCTGCTGGGGGTGCGCTCCAAGGCCGTTCTGTCGCTGCTGTTCTGCTTTCTCTCGGCCTTTCTCTCGGCGTTTCTCGATGCCCTGACCGTCACAGCGGTGATCATCAGCGCCGCCGTCGGCTTCTACTCGGTTTACCACCGGGTGGCCTCGGGTGCCAACCCGCGGGAAGAGTCGAACCTGGACAGCGATCATGACATCGCCCAGTTGCAACGCGACGACCTGCAACAGTTCCGCGCCTTCCTGCGCAGCCTGCTGATGCATGGCGCGGTGGGTACTGCGCTGGGTGGCGTGTGCACACTGGTGGGTGAGCCACAGAACCTGTTGATCGGCCATGAGATGGGCTGGCACTTCGGCGACTTCTTCTCCAAGGTCGCGCCGGTGTCCCTGCCGGTGCTGGCTGCCGGCCTGGTGACCTGTGTGCTGCTGGAGAAGCTGCGCCTGTTCGGCTACGGCACCTTGCTGCCGGACAACGTACGCCAGGTACTGGCCGCCTATGCCGCCGAGGACGACGCCCAGCGTACCGTGTATCAACGTGCCGCGTTGCTGGTGCAAGGCCTGGCTGCGTTGATCCTGATCATCGGCCTGGGCCTGCACATCGCTGAAGTCGGCCTGATCGGCCTGTTGGTGATCGTGCTGATCACCGCTTTTACCGGCATCACCGACGAGCACCGCCTGGGCCGTGCCTTTCAGGATGCGATGCCGTTTACCGCACTGCTTGTGGTGTTCTTTGCGATTGTCGCGGTGATCCACGACCAACAATTGTTCACGCCGTTGATCCAGTGGGTGCTGGCCCTGCCGGCCGAGCAACAACCGGGCATGCTGTTCATCGCCAACGGCCTGCTGTCGGCGATCAGCGACAACGTCTTCGTTGCCACGATCTACATCACCGAAGTGAAACAGGCGTTCCTTGACGGCCACATGAGCCGCGAGCATTTCGAAACCCTGGCGGTGGCGATCAACACCGGCACCAACCTGCCCAGCGTCGCCACGCCCAACGGCCAGGCTGCCTTCCTGTTTCTGCTGACCTCGGCGATCGCGCCACTGGTGCGGTTGTCATACGGGCGGATGGTGTGGATGGCGCTGCCATACACCGTGGTCATGGGTGGGCTGGGTTGGTGGGCGGTGACCTACTGGCTTTAGGCGGCGGTTATTCGCGGGTAAACCCGCTCCCACAGGAACAGCTCATTACCCTGTGGGAGCGGGTTCACCCGCGAAGCTTTTTGCGGTTCAACCGATCGAGTGCCACACCCGCCGGTCGCGGCTCATCAGTTCGGTGGCGGCCTCCGGGCCATCCTCTCCTGCTGCATAGGTGTGCACCTCTCCCCCTTCCTTCCAGGCATCGAGAAACGGCTGCACCGCACGCCAGCCGTTCTCGATGTTGTCGGCGCGCTGGAACAACGTCTGGTCGCCGGTCAGGCAGTCATAGATCAAGGTCTCGTACCCGGTGTACGGCAGCATCGTGAAGAAGTCCTTGTAGGCAAATCCCAGTTCGATGTTCTCCATTACCAGCGCCGGCCCCGGGCGTTTGGCCTGGAGGTCGAACCACATGCCTTCGTTGGGCTGGATCTGGATCCTCAGGTAGTTGGGTTGAATCTTGTCGCCCTCGGTGGCACGAAACTGCGCCGACGGCGCCGGCTTGAAGCAGATGGCAATTTCGGTGTCACGCACGCTCATGCGCTTGCCGGTACGCAAGTAAAACGGCACCCCGACCCAGCGCCAGTTATCGATCATGACCTTCAAGGCCACGAAGGTTTCCGTCTGGCTGTGCGGATCGACCCGCGGTTCTTCGCGGTAGCCCGGCAACGGTTTGCGCCCTTGCTTGCCCGCCACATACTGTCCACGCACCGAGTTCTTCAGCGCCATGGCCTTTGACCAGGGCCGGATGGCACCCACCACCTTGGCTTTTTCGCTGCGCACGGCATCGGCGCCGAATGCCGCCGGTGGCTCCATGGCAACCATCGCCAACAACTGGAACAGGTGGTTGGGGACCATGTCGCGCAAGGCGCCGGTGTGGTCGTAGAACGCACCGCGGGTTTCGACGCCGACGGTCTCGGCCGCGGTGATCTGCACGTGATCGATGTAATGGTTGTTCCAGAACGCTTCGAACAGGCCGTTGGAGAAACGGCTGACCAGGATGTTCTGCACCGTCTCTTTGCCCAGGTAGTGATCGATGCGGTAGATCTGCTTTTCGCTCATGACCTTGAGCAGGCAGGCATTGAGCGCCTCGGCACTGGCCAGGTCGGAGCCAAAGGGCTTTTCCACCACCACCCGGCGAAAGCCTTTGGACTCGTCGAGCAGGCCGGCAGCGCCCAGCCGCTGTACCACTTCGCTGAAAAAGCCGGGTGAGGTGGCCAGGTAAAACACCGCGTTTTCACTGGGGTTCTTTTCAATGCGCCGGGCGATGGCCTGGTAGGTCGCCTCGCTGAGAAAATCACCGGTCAGGTAGCCGACGCGCTTTGCCAGCCGGCCCCACAGTTTGTCATCCAGGCAGTTGGCACCCTGGCTGGCCTTGTCGCGTTCACGCATGAAGGCTTCCAGACGCCCGGCAAAGTCAGCATCGCTGAGCGGGTTGTGGTCCACCCCGACGATGCGCAGCCCCTTGTCCAGCAGGCCGTCGCGGCTGAGATTATACAGGGCCGGTATCAACAGGCGCTTGACCAGGTCGCCGCTGCCGCCAAACAGAAACAGGGTGCACGGGGGTGCGGTTTCGATCGCAGGTTTACTCATTCGGCTTTCTTCTCAACGTGTCCACCAAAGCCGAAGCGCATGGCCGAGAGCATCCGGTCGGCGTACGTGCCCTGTTGCTGGCGCGAACGGAAACGGGCAAACAGCGCACTCGACAACACCGGTACCGGCACCGCCTGCTCGACGGCGGCATCAATGGTCCAGCGCCCTTCTCCGCTGTCGGCCACCGAGCCGCTGTAGCCGCCCAGTTGCGGGTCGGCCACCAGCGCATCGGCCGTCAGGTCCAGCAGCCAGGAGGTCACCACGCTGCCACGGCGCCACACCTCGGCGATCTCGGCCAGATCAAGGTCAAAGCGTTGCTCCGCCGGCAAGGCCTCGCTGCCTTTGCTCTTGAGGATGTCGAAGCCTTCGGCATAGGCCTGCATCAGGCCGTACTCGATGCCGTTGTGGATCATCTTCACGTAGTGCCCGGCACCTGCCGGACCTGCATGGATGTACCCCTGCTCGGCGCGCCCGGCCGGCCCCTGGCGGCCCCGGGTACGGGGAATGCTGCCGACACCGGGTGCGAGGGCTGCGAACAGCGGATCAAAGCGCTCGACCACCGCCTTTTCGCCGCCGATCATCATGCAGTAGCCGCGCTCCAGGCCCCAGACGCCGCCCGAAGTACCGACATCGACATAATGCAGCTGGCGCCCGGCCAGGTCGGCCGCGCGGCGGATGTCGTCCTTGTAGAAGGTATTGCCGCCATCGATGATGACATCGTCGGCGTCGAGCAGGTCGGCCAGTTGCGCGATGGTCTGCTCGGTGGGCTCGCCGGCGGGCAACATCACCCAGACCGCGCGTGGCTTTTCCAGCTTGCCCACGAGTGCGCCCAGGTCGTGCGCACCACTGGCGCCTTCTGCTACCAGGGTCTCCACCGCCTGGCGATCACGATCATGCACCACCATGCGATGACCGTTACGCATCAAGCGCCTTGCGATATTACCGCCCATGCGGCCCAGCCCGACGATTCCCAGTTGCATGTGCCGATGCTCCCCTAAAGATGAAAACTGACCGTTCAGGCCTTCAAGGTTAGTCCAGAGCAGGCGTGCTTGGTTCATCGACAGACGGCAAGACAGCAACAAACAAAAAAGTTCCCAAGCGAAGAGAAAGAATTCAGAATCGCGCCCGATTGAGCGGCTACGCTTGTAACAACGACCAGCCATTTGCGAGGTGTGCAATGGGAACCCTTCTACCGAAAATGCCGCCCCAGACCCTCTACGTGTCCGTTCACCGTGATGAACTGCAGCGTTTGCGCGAAGAACGCGACCAACTCCTGCAACAAGTGGCCAAACTGAGCCTGCAGCTGCAGCAAGCCCAGGCCGGCAACACCACTTCACACGCCTGACCCCATGCCAGGGCCCGTGGCGCCTTGCACCATCACGGTGCGCGGCGCCATCCAGTGGACCAAAATCGGGACGCACTGCGCCTTACCTCCCCGCCTCAGTGCAATTGCCCGGCAATCAGCCCCAACGCCACCACGATCATTGCCACGCCGGACGCTCGACCCACCGCCTTCGCGACATCCGGTCGCGTGCTCAGCACCGCTTTGGCGCCATAACCCACCGCCAGGTAAACCACCAATGAACTGCACAGGTGCACCAAGCCCAACACCATGATCTGCAGTGGCAGCGGCCATGCCGATTGCGGGTCGGTGAACTGCGGCAGCAAGGCCAGGAACAACAGGAATACCTTGGGGTTGAGCCCGCTCACGCAAAAGCCCTTGAACGCCCAACGCTTGCCGCTCTCCTCCCCGCCGGCGCGTTCGGCGTCTGGCACTGCCGGGCTGAGCAACAGATTGGCGCCCAGCCACAACAGGTACGTGCACCCCGCGAGCGTGAGCAGCGTCAAGGCCAGCGGGTGCCCCGCAATCAGGCTGCCAACCCCGGCCGCCACCACCAGCGTCGCCAGGAAATGCCCCGAGAGCATGCCCGCCACCGCCGGCATTACCCAGCGCCCGCGCATGCCCGCAGAAATGGCATAGGCCCAATCTGCGCCCGGGGTGATCACGAATAACAAGGACACGGCCCAGAACGCCGTCAGCACGCTGATCGCCACTTCAGTCTTCCTTCCACACTGTTTTGAGATGAACACAGCGTACGGATTCCGTCCGGGGATTTTCTTTCGTATATTCCCTATTACAAGCCAATCACTGGAAGATCCTTCTCAATGGACAGAACAGACAGAAAAATTCTTGCCGAATTGCAAAAAGACGGGCGCCTGTCCGTGACCGAGCTGGCCGACCGCGTGGGGCTGAGCCTGTCGCCCTGCCATCGGCGTCTCAAGGCACTGGAGGAATCTGGCGCGATCCTTGGCTACCACGCGCGGTTGGCGCCTGCTGCGCTGGGTCTGAACTTTGCGGCGCTGGTGTTCGTCACCCTGCGCGAGGTGACCCGCCAGCCGGTGGCGGATTTCGAGTCAGCGCTGGGCGAGGTGGCGCAGATTGTCGAGGCGCAGCGCCTGTTCGGCGACCCGGACTACCTGCTGCATGTGGTCGCGCGCGACTTGCCGGCCTTCCAGAAGCTCTATGACGAACAACTCACCAGCCTGCCGAACGTGCAACGCCTGAGCTCGACCCTGGTGATGAAGGAAGTGATTCAGGATCGGCTACTGCCGATGTAACCCGACAGGCACCGTGCAAGCGATTGCTGCACGGTCTGGACGCCAACGAAAGTAAAATGACCAGCTGGTCACAAATCTTCACATTTCTCTCCTACACTCAGTACCGGCCACAGGACTGCCTGGAAAATTTGGCAAAAAAAGTCGAACTCCTTGGCATCGCAGTCGGTCAGCAAATAAGACGGTCATCGTTTCTGGTCATCCAGACGCGGCCACCCACCCCGGTCAGTCACCACGCCCACGGCAGCCATGCCGCGTGGCATAGCGCTTGCACGCACGGATAAGGTGCAAGGACGCAACGCAGTACCACACACAGAGAGACAACTTCTGCATACACAACAACGGGTGCCCACACCCGCCATATAGGGACGGAAGAAGTATGATCAGTGCCGCTGTCGAACCGAACGTAGAACACTTCAACCCGGACAACCGTGCGCCGTTGGCCACGGACTTCAATACGACAGCCATGGCACCTGGCACAGACTCCCGGCACAACCCGAACAAGCGCAAAGTGCTGTTCGTGACTTCTGAAATTGCCGACCTGGTCAAGACCGGCGGCCTGGGCGACGTTTCCGCTGCCCTGCCCCGGGCGATGCGCCACCTGCATGATGTACGGGTCCTGATTCCCGGCTACCCGCAAGTGCTGGAGAGCGACAACCCCATTCACCTGGTGGGTGAACTGGGCGGGCACGCGGCGCTGCCGCCGTGCAAGATCGGGCGCATGGACCTGGCCGACGGACTGGTCATCTATGTGTTGATCTGCCCGGAGCTGTATCAGCGCGAAGGCACTCCCTATGGTGCCAACAACGGCCGTGACTGGCCGGACAATCACATCCGCTTTGCCCGCCTGGGCCTGGCAGCCGCCGAGATCGCTGCCGGTGAAGGCATGGTTCACTGGAAGCCCGACCTGGTCCACGCCCATGACTGGCCCGCCGGACTGGCGCCTGCCTACATGCACTGGCGCGGCCTGCAGACACCCACGCTGTTCACCATCCATAACCTGGCCTATCAAGGCGTGGTCAGCCGCGCCTGCTGCCCGGAACTTGCCATTCCCCACCACGCCCTGCAACAGGAAGGCATGGAGTTTTACGGCAAGCTGTCGTTCCTCAAGGCAGGTCTGGCCTATGCCAGCCACATCACCACGGTCAGCGCCACCTACGCCCGCGAAATCACCACCCCGGCGTTTGGCTGCGGACTGGATGGCTTCCTTGGCAGCAAGGCCCAGCAGGGCCTGCTCAGCGGCATTCCCAACGGCATTGACGAAAGCTGGGACTCGGCCAGCGACCCGCACCTGGCACACCCCTTCAGTCTCAACGATTGGGACGGCAAGGCCGCCAACAGCCGCCAGGTCCGTGAACTGTTCGAGCTCGAGCCGTCGACCGGCCCGCTGTTCGCCGTGGTCTCGCGACTGGTCTACCAGAAAGGCCTGGACCTGACCCTCGGCGTGGCCGACTACATCGTCAGCCAGGGCGGACAGATTGCGATCATCGGCCGTGGCGAACCGGAGGAAGAACAGGCCATGCGCGAATTGGCCCTGCGTCATCCCGGCCAGGTCGGTGTACGCATCGGCTTCAACGAAACCGACGCCAGGCGCATGTTCGCCGGCAGCGATTTTTTGCTGATGCCCTCGCGCTACGAGCCGTGCGGCCTGAGCCAGATGTACGCGCAGCGCTTCGGTTCACTGCCGGTGGCGCGCAATACCGGTGGCCTGGCTGACACCATTGAAAATGGCGTCACCGGTTTCCTGTTCGACGAGTCCACTGTCGACAGCTACCGCGAGGCCTTGAGCCGGGCGTTCTATGTATACGGCAAGAAGGACCTGCTGGGCGCCATGCGCTGCCTGGCCATGACCCAGCCCTTCAACTGGTGCCAGGCGGTGGAACCCTATGCGCGCCTGTACGAAGAACTGGTCGAGCGGTCGCAGGTAACGGCCCGCTAAACGCGAGGTGCGGGTATGCCCTTGAGGTCAGATCAGTTCGCGACCCACGGGGCCGTGATGCTGGACAGCAACACCGTGCGTTTCGCGCTGTGGGCACCCGCTGCCCGCAGCGTCGAGGTGTGCCTGGCGCCCGACCGGCGCCTGCCCCTGCAGCGCGGTGCCGATGGCTGGTTTCGCGCGCGTTGGCCTGCTGTCGCCGGCAGTCACTACCACTATTGCATCGACGGTGAGGTGCAGGTGCCCGACCCGGCATCGCGTTTTCAGCCCCAGGGCGTGCACGGGCCCAGCCAGGTGGTCGACCCGGCCGCACATTCCTGGCAGCACAGGCACTGGCAGGGCCGGCCCTGGCATGAAGCGGTGATCTACGAGGTACACGTCGGCGTGCTGGGCGGCTACCTGCAACTGATCGAGCACTTGCCACGCCTGGCCGCACTGGGCGTGACAGCGCTCGAACTGATGCCCCTCGGGCAGTTTCCCGGCGAACGCAACTGGGGCTATGACGGCGTGCTGCCGTTTGCCCCCCACCACAGTTATGGCACCCCGGAACAGCTCTGCCAGTTGATCGATGCCGCCCATGGACATGGCCTGATGGTGCTGCTGGACGTGGTCTACAACCACTTCGGTCCCGACGGTAATTACCTGGGCCAGTACGCCGGCGACTTCTTTCGTCAGGACCGGCAAACCCCGTGGGGCGCCGCCATCGACTTTCGCCGCCGCCAGGTGCGAGAGTTCTTTATCGAGAATGCCCTGATGTGGCTGCACGACTACCGCTTCGACGGTTTGCGCCTGGACGCGGTGCATGCCATCGACGACCCGGAGTTTCTGCGCGTGTTCAGCCAGCGGGTACGCCGTACCGTGACACCGGGCCGACAGGTGTGGCTGGTGCTTGAGAACGAGCACAACCAGGCGAACCTGCTCGAGGGTGCGTTCGACGCTCAATGGAACGATGATGGCCACAATGCCTTGCATGTGCTGCTGACCGACGAGCACGAAGCCTATTACGCGCACTTTAGTGAAGCGACCATTTACAAACTGGCCAGGTGCCTGGGCGAAGGCTTCGTTTTTCAGGGCGAACCCGACTGCAACGGCACGCCGCGCGGCGAATCCAGCGCACACTTGCCTCCGAGTGCCTTCGTGTTGTTTCTGCAGAACCACGATCAGGTCGGCAACCGTGCCCAGGGCGAGCGCCTGATGCAGCTGTGCCCGCCCCAGGCGCTGCGGGCAGCCGTCACCCTGCTGCTGCTGTCACCGATGATTCCGTTGCTGTTCATGGGCGAGGAATGGGGCAGCGAGCAGCCCTTCCTGTTTTTTACCGACCATGACCCGGCGTTGGCCGATGCCGTGCGCGAGGGGCGCCGGGCCGAGTTTGCCTGTTTCAGTGCCTTTGCAGACCCAGCGCAACGCGCGACGATTCCAGACCCGAACGCACTGGCCACGTTCACGGCCTCGCGCCCAGAGGTACCCGACGGTCACGCCACGCCGTGGCAAGCGCTATACCAGCAACTGCTGGCGCTGCGTCACCAGCACATCAGCCCGCTACTACCTGGCTGTCGTGCCCTGGGCACTGAAGTACTGGCCGACAAGGCCCTGACTGCTCGCTGGCGAATGGCCGACGGCCGTGTGCTGCGCATCGACCTGAATCTGGGTTCAGAACCGGTGCCCTGTAGCCTGCCTGACACGGCAAGCCACCTACACTATTGCGCAGATGAACCCTTTGGCCAGGATCGGCTACCGCCTTACTGCGCCTTGGTCAGTCTACTCCCCCCTCACGCAACGGAGCCTGCCCATGACTGACCATAAGCTGCAGCAACTGGCGGACCTGGCAGGCATCGCCGTGGACTGGATCGATGCCAACGGCCAGCCGCGCCGGGTGACTGACCCGGCCTTGCGCCGGGTGCTGGCAGGGCTTGGCCTGGGCGCCGACGACCCGGGGCAGATCGCCGCCAGCCTGCAATTGCTCAAGACTGCCCACGATGCCCGGCACCTGCCGCCGCTGCTGACCGTCGAGGTGGATCAGCCACTGGACCTGTCGGGCTATTTTGCCGCGCAGAGCCCCTGCCGGGTGCAACTCGAAGACGGCAGCACACAACAACTTCAGCTGGATGCCCACGCGGCACTCGCCCCGGGCCTGCCGCCGGGCTATCACCAACTGGACATCGGCGGGCGGCAGTTCACCCTGGCGGTGGCCCCGGTGCGCTGCTTCAGCCTGAGCGACGCCCTGAACACAGCCACCCCGCGTTGCTGGGGCATCAGCGCCCAGCTCTACAGCCTGCGACGTGACAATGGTGGTGGCTTCGGCGACTGCCAGGCCCTTGAGCACCTGGCCCGCAGCGCCGCCGAGCGTGGCGCCGATGCCCTGGCCATCAGCCCGGTGCACGCCATGTTCGCCAGCGACCCGCAGCGCTACAGCCCCTATTCGCCGTCCAGCCGTCTGTTCCTCAACAGCCTGTATGCCAGCCCGTCGACGCAGCTCGGCGACCGCATCGTACGCATGGCCATCGACACGCTGGGCCTGGAAGGCAAACTGGCGCAGCTCGAACAGCTGCCTTTGATCGACTGGCCCGCGGCCGCAAGTGCACGCTATCAACTACTGCAGTGCCTGTTCGATGACTTCATCGACGGCGACCATCCGTTGCGCGTCGACTTTGACAGCTACCGCCAGCAAGCCGGTGAAGCGCTGGAGCAGCACTGCCGATTTGAAGCCTTGCAGGAAGAGGCCCAGTCGCGCGGCTTGAGCCAGGACTGGCGGCAATGGCCCAGCGCCTGGCACGATCCGCACAGCCCGCAAGTAGCGGAATTTGCCGCACAGCACTCAACGCAGGTCCAGTTTCATGCCTTCTGCCAATGGCTGATCGAGCGCAGCCTGCAGCGTGCCCAGGACGCCGCCCGCAGCCATGGCATGGCGGTCGGCCTGATCGCCGACCTGGCCGTGGGCGCCGACGGTGCCGGCAGTCAGGCCTGGAGTCGCCAGGATGAGCTGCTTGCCGGGCTCAACGTGGGTGCGCCACCCGATGTCCTCAACCGCACGGGACAGAACTGGGGTATCTGCGCCTTCTCGCCCGAAGGCTTGCGACGCAATGGCTACCGCGCCTTTATCGAGATGCTGCGGGCCAACTTTGCCCATGCCGGCGGGCTGCGCATCGATCATGTGATGGGCCTGCAACGCCTGTGGCTGATCCCGTTGGGCGGCCACGCCAGCGAGGGCGCCTACCTGCACTACCCGCTGGACGACCTGCTGCGCCTGCTGTGCCTGGAGTCGGTTCGCCACCAGGCCATTGTCCTTGGTGAAGACCTCGGCACCGTACCGGAAGGGCTGCGGGAACAACTGGCCCAGCGGGCCATTCTGGGCATGCGCGTGCTGCAGTTCGAACAAGACCGGCCCGGCCACTTCAAAGCCATCCTCGACTGGCCCGACAACGCCCTGGCCACACCCAGCACCCACGACACACCGACCCTGGCCGGCTGGTTGCAAGCCCGCGACATCGACTGGAACCAGCGTCTGGCCTTGATCGACGCTCTCGTTGAACGGCTCTGGCGGGACACCCGCCAGCAGGAGCGTCAGGGCCTGCTGCATACGCTTGAGCGTAACTACGGCCCACAGGCCGACAGCGACCATGCCATCGACGCGTGCATACGCTTCCTGGGGCATACCCGAGCGCCGTTGGTCCTGGTACCCCTTGAGGACTTGCTGGGCGTCGATGAACAGCCCAATCTGCCGGGCACCATCGACAGCCATCCCAACTGGCGCCGCCGTTTTGCCCTGCCCGCCACCACACTGCTCGACGACAGCGATGCCGCGCGCCGTCTCGAACTGTTGGCCCAGGCCCGGGAACAGGCGTGGGAGCGCGACCGGTGAACGCCCTCACCGCCACCCTGCGTTTGCAGTTCCATGCAGGTTTCACCCTGGACGATGCCCTGCCGCTGGTGCCTTATTTCGCCCGCCTGGGCATCAGTCACCTGTACGCCTCGCCCCTGCTCTGCGCCCGCCCGGGTTCGCGGCATGGCTACGACGTCATCGACCCGACCCGGATCAACCCGGAGCTCGGCGGCGAGCCGGCGCTGGAGCGCCTGGTTGCGGCGCTGCGCCTGCACAACATGGGCCTGATCCTGGACATCGTTTCCAATCACATGGCGGTCGGCAGCGACAATCCCTGGTGGCAAGACTTGCTGACCTGGGGACGGGACAGCCGCTATGCCGAGTTCTTCGATATCCAGTGGCACTCCACTGATCCCTTGCTCGAAGGCCAGTTGCTGGTGCCTTTTCTGGCCAGCGACTACGGGGCGTCGTTGCAGGCCGGGGATTTGCAGCTGTGCTTCCAGGCCCGTGACGGCAGCTTTTTTGTCCACCACCACGAACACCGCTTTCCGATCTGCCCACGCGACTACGGGCTGATCCTGAGCCGCAGTGAGCACACGTCGGTGCAAGCCCTGGCCGGGCGCTTCAGCGCCTTGCCGAACACCCGGCAAGCCAGTGACCTCGCCGCTCAACTGCAACAGGCATTGGCCACCCTGGCCAGACAAATACCGTTCGATCAGATGCTGAAGGATTTTGACGGTCGCACCCCGGCAGGCTTTAGCCGCCTGCACGATCTGCTCGAACGCCAGGCCTATCGCCTGGCCAGCTGGCGAACCGCTGCCGACGACATCAACTGGCGGCGCTTTTTTGATATCAACGAACTGGGCGGGTTGCGGGTAGAGCGCCACGCGGTGTTCGAAGCCACCCATGAAAAGATCTTCGCCCTGATCGCCAATGGTCTGGTCGACGGCCTGCGCATCGACCACATCGACGGGCTGGCCGATCCGCGCGGTTACTGCCGCAAACTACGGCGCCGGGTCGACGCCCTGCTGGCCCGTCGCCCGCTGAATGCGGCACTGGAACACCTGCCGATCTACGTCGAAAAAATTCTCGGCGCTACCGCGCAATTGCACCGCGATTGGGGTGTGGATGGCACCACGGGCTACGAGTTCATGAACCAGGTCAGCCTGCTGCAGCATGACCCCGCCGGTGAGGCCGTACTGGCCGAAGCCTGGAGTGACCTCAGCGAGCGCCCGGCGTTTACCGAGGAGGTACGCCTGGCGCGTCAGCAGGTACTCAACACCAGCCTTGCCGGCGACTTTGAATCGGTCGCCCAGGCCCTCCTGCAGGTAGCCCGCAACGACCTGATGAGCCGCGACCTGACCCTGGGCGCCATTCGCCGGGCCCTGCAGGCTCTGGTCGAGCATTACCCGGTGTACCGCACCTACCTGCACGCTGGTGGACGTTGCGCCGAGGACGAGCCGTTCTTTCAGCACGCCATATCGGCGGCCCGGCAACAATTGGGCGAAGGCGACTGGCCGGTACTCGATGCCCTTCAGCGTTGGCTCGGCGGCCAACCCTGGCGTAGCGTCCCGCCTGGCCGCGCGCGCAAGCACCTGCGCCATGCCGGTATCCGCTTCCAGCAGCTGACCGCGCCAACAGCCGCCAAGGCTGTCGAAGACACCGCGTTCTACCGCTCGGCGCTGCTGCTGTCACGCAATGACGTGGGCTTTGATGCCGAGCAGTTCAGTGCCCCGGTCGCGGCTTTTCACCACGCCAACCAGCAGCGCTTGCAACACTTCCCGCACAACCTGCTGTGCACTGCCACCCACGACCACAAGCGCGGCGAAGACAGCCGCTCCCGGCTGGCGGTATTGAGTGAACGCAGCGCCTGGCTGGTCAGCCGGATCGAACATTGGCGCGAACTGGCTTCGCCGTTGCGCAGTCGCCTGGCCGAAGGTGTGGCACCGACACCCGCCGATGAGTGGCTGCTGTATCAGACCCTGCTGGGCAGTTGGCCGATGGCATTCGACGAGGGTGACCCGCTGGCGCTGCAGGCCTATGCCGAACGCCTGCAGCAGTGGCAGCGCAAAGCCTTGCGCGAGGCCAAACTGCACAGCAGCTGGAGCGCACCGAACGACGCCTACGAACACGCTTGCCTGGCCTATACCCACGGCCTACTGACCGACCCGCAAAGCCAGCAACTGCGCCATTCACTGGCCCAGGCGGCACGCGCCATCGCCTGCCCCGGTGCGCTGAACGGTTTGAGCCAGTGCCTGCTGCGCATGAGCGTTCCTGGTGTGCCTGACCTGTACCAGGGCACGGAGTTCTGGGACTTGAGCCTGGTCGACCCGGACAACCGCCGCGAGGTGGATTACGCCGCGCGCCGCCAGGGCCTGGATGCCGGCACCACTACCGCTCAGTTGCTCCAGGACTGGCGCAGCGGGCGGATCAAGCAGGCGCTGATCAGCCAGGTGCTGGAGCGCCGCCTGGCCTACCCCGAGCTGTTCGGCGAGGGCCGCTACCTGCCGCTGCAGGTAGAGGGCAGGCACGCCGACAAGGTGCTGGCGTTTGCCCGCCTGGGCGACGCCGAACGGGCGATCGTGATCGTGCCGCGCCTGGCCTGTGGCTTGCTTGGTGATTCCCCGATTCCCCTGATCCCGGCACAGACCTGGGACGATACGCGGCTGCTGTTGCCGTTTGCCTTGTCACCTGCCAATTGCTCGGGACTTTTTGCCAGCGCTGTAGTCACAGCCTCAAAGGAGTTGTTGCTCAGCGCCGTCCTCAAGGAGTTTCCAGTCAACCTGTTGATTGATCATGCCTAAACCATCAGGAGCGTCGAGATGAGTATCGAAGAAAAACGTATCCGCGAATTCGCCTACCAGATCTGGGAATCGGAAGGTAAGCCTGAAGGCCAGGAATCCCGACACTGGGACATGGCCCGCAAGCTTGCCGAAGCCGAATCCCTGGCGCCGAAGGCCACACCGCGCAAGGCCAAAGCCAAGTCGCCAACACTCGCTCAGCCGGCTCAACCGGCGAGCAAACCGGTGACGGTGAAAAAGCCACGCACGACAAAGAAGCCACCTGTTGCCTGACCTCTGACGCAGGGCAGCCTCGCTTCCACAGCCCCTCAGGGCTGTGGGCACGGGCATGCCCACACGCTACCCGACCGGTAAAGGAACCCCATGAAAAAGCCCACGCCCACTGTCGAACCCTCGCGTATCCGCGAAGGCCTGCCGTTCCCGCTGGGCGCCACCTGGGACGGTCTTGGGGTCAATTTCGCGCTGTTTTCGGCCCACGCCACCAAGGTTGAGCTGTGCCTGTTCGATGCCAGCGGCGAGGTGGAGCTGGAGCGTATCGAGCTGCCGGAATACACCGATGAAATTTTCCACGGCTACCTGCCCGATGCCCACCCGGGACAAATCTATGGCTACCGGGTTCACGGCCCCTATGCGCCGCAGGATGGCCATCGCTTCAACCCCAACAAACTGCTGATCGACCCCTATGCCAAGCAACTGGTCGGCAGCCTGAAATGGTCCGAAGCCCTGTTCGGCTACACCATCGGCCACGCGGAGGGTGACCTCAGCTTTGATGAACGCGACAGCGCCCCGTTCGTGCCTAAATGCAAGGTGATCGACCCGGCCTACACCTGGGGTCGCGACCAGCGGGTTGGCGTACCCTGGGAGCGTACGATTCTTTACGAAGCCCACGTACGTGGCATCAGCATGACCCACCCGGCAGTGCCCGAGGGGAACCGCGGCACCTTCGCCGGCCTGATGTGCGACGAGCTGCTCGATCACATCAAACAGCTCGGCGTGTCGTCCATCGAACTGCTGCCGATTCATGCTTTCGTCAATGACCAGCATCTGTTGCAAAAAGGCCTGAACAATTATTGGGGCTACAACAGCATCGCCTTTTTTGCCCCCCACCCGCACTACCTGGCCAACGGCAAGATCGCCGAGTTCAAGGAGATGGTCGCGCACCTGCACGATGCCGGCCTGGAGGTGATCCTCGACGTCGTCTACAACCACACCGCCGAGGGCAACGAGCTGGGCCCGACGTTGTCGATGCGCGGCATCGACAACGCCTCCTACTACCGTTTGATGCCTGACGACAAACGTCTCTACATCAATGATTCCGGCACCGGCAATACCCTCGACCTGAGCCACCCGTGCGTGTTGCAGCTGGTCACCGACTCGCTGCGTTACTGGGCGGGCGAGATGCATGTGGACGGCTTCCGCTTCGACCTGGCGACCATTCTTGGCCGCTACCATGAAGGCTTCGACGAGCGTCACAGCTTTCTCGTCGCCTGTCGGCAAGACCCGCTGCTGAGCCAGGTCAAACTGATCGCCGAACCCTGGGACTGCGGCCCCGGTGGTTATCAGGTGGGCAATTTTGCACCCGGCTGGGCCGAGTGGAACGACCGCTTTCGCGATACGGTCAGGGCCTTCTGGAAAGGCGACGAAGGCCAGCTGGCCGACTTTGCTTCGCGCATGACCGCCTCGGGTGAGCTGTTCAACCGTCGCGGGCGCCGGGCCTGGGCTTCGATCAATTTCGTTACCGCCCACGACGGTTTTACCTTACGCGACCTGGTTTCGTACAACGACAAACACAACGAGGACAACGACGAAAACAATCAGGACGGCAGCAACAACAACCTGTCGTGGAACCATGGTGTCGAAGGCCCCACCGACGACCCGGAAATCAAGGCCCTGCGCCTGCGCCAGATGCGCAACTTCTTTGCCACCCTGCTGCTGGCCCAGGGCACGCCGATGATCGTCGCCGGCGACGAGTTCAGCCGCACCCAGCATGGCAACAACAACGCCTACTGCCAGGACAGCGAGATCGGCTGGGTCAACTGGACCCTCGATGACGAGGGCACTGCGCTGCTCAAGTTCGTCAAAAAGCTGACCAAGCTGCGCCTGGCCTACCCGGTGCTGCGCCGTTCGCGCTTTCTGGTCGGTGACTACAATGAAGCCATCGGGGTCAAGGACGTTACCTGGCTGACACCTGCTGGCGAGGAAATGAGTATCGAGCAGTGGCACGACAGTCATGGCCGCTGCCTGGGCATGTTGATGGATGGCCGTGCACAGGTCAGCGGCATCCCGCGGCCGGGTGCAGACGCCACCTTGCTGCTGATCGTCAATGCCCATCACGACACCGTGACCTTCACCCTGCCGCAGGTGCCTGAAGGCGAGTACTGGCACAGCCTGATCGACACCGACCGGCCGCAATTGCGCAAGGGCGAACAGCATGCATTTGGCAGTGCGCTGAATGTCAGCGGGCGATCACTGACGCTGTTGGAGTTGCAACACGAAGACGACAGTTGAAGCGCGGGAACTCATTGCCCCGGGCCCCGTCTCATGCAATAGGTTTGAAGACCAGGAGTCAGCGTGAATTTCGACCCGGATCCGAAGCTGCCACCATCCCCCCAAGCGTCGCCTGCCGTACAGCGTTTGCGGGTGCTGACCGTCAACACCCACAAAGGCTTTACCGCCTTCAACCGCCGCTTCATCCTGCCGGAACTGCGCGAGGCGGTACGCAGCACACAGGCCGATATCGTCTTTCTCCAGGAAGTGCTCGGCAGCCACGACCGCCATGCCGCTCGCTATGCCGGCTGGCCACAAACCTCGCAGTACGAGTTTCTGGCCGACAGCATGTGGAGCGACTTCGCCTATGGGCGCAATGCCGTCTACCCCGACGGCCACCACGGCAATGCATTGCTGTCCAAATACCCGATCATCGAACACCGCAACCTCGATGTGTCGATCACCGGCCCCGAACGGCGCGGCCTGCTCCATTGCGTGCTGGATGTGCCCGGCCAGCATCAGGTGCATGCGATCTGCGTGCACCTGTCGCTGCTGGAAAGCCACCGGCAGAAGCAGCTGCAGTTGTTGCGCCGGTTGCTCGACTCGTTGCCCGCGGATGCGCCGGTGATCATCGCTGGCGACTTCAACGACTGGAAGCTGCACGGTAACCGCGCCCTGGGCCTGCACCGTGGTCTGCATGAAGCCTTTGAGCGTCACCACGGGCTGCTGGCCCGCACCTACCCTGCACGCTTGCCGCTGCTGCGCCTGGATCGCATCTACCTGCGCAATGCCAACAGCCACGCGCCGCGCATCCTTGGGAGCAAACCCTGGAGCCATCTCTCCGACCATTTGCCCCTCGCGGTAGAAGTGCAGCTATAGGCTTAGTGCAAAAAAGTCACAGGGTCTTACCACCGCTGGGCGCCTTTTGGCGCCTGCGTTAGCAACGATTCGGCATAGCCGCCAGGGCCGAAAGAGCAGTCGACACTATCAAATGTAAATTTTTGTTTAATTTCAGCGAATTGACCGAGTGAATAGCTTGACAACGGATATTTAACGCTTTCTTGACGCACGACCTCTCCTCTCCTTAGCTACATGTAATGCAGCAATGCAGATCCCCATTCCGAGCCTCTAGCTCGCGCCTTTCAGCGCGCGACGGGAGCGGTATTGCTGGTTTGAGTCGCCCTCTGGTTTTGCATTACAGCCCGTGACATCAGGCCAGAAACATTGGCTGCAACAACCAGAGGAGATCCGCCATGAAAAAAGCTCCGAATCCGTCAGGCTTTGAGTATGTTTTCTATGCGGTTTCCACGTCGCTGCTTTTGGCAACCCCGTTGGAAACCCGTGCATGGAGCCTGGAGGATAACGACCCGCTCCACGCGTTCATCCAAGCGCCGAACGCGTTCAATCGAGTGCCTGTGACGCTGCAGCAATCGCCGTCGCTGATCCCGGTCAGTGCCAGCGGCCTGGGCCTGAGCACCTTGAACGCCTTTTCCGACCGCATGGCCGAGCGCAACGCCGCTGCCGATACTGACGCCATAGCCAGCCATTGGGGCCAGTTCTACCCGGCCCCGATCGCCACGGGCGCACCGGCAACCTTGCGGCTGGAGGCGAGCAACCAGAGCATGCAGATCAGCCCGGACCTGTTCGTGCGCGAAACCGCCGGCGGCAATACTCACCGCATCGGTTTCTTCGTCGGCCACAGCAACCTGCAAAGCGGCTTCGATGGCATGCGCAAACCGCAGGTAGGCGACCGCAAAAACAGCGTGAGCCTTGAAGGCGAAAGCCTGGGGATGTACTGGAGCATGACCCACGAACAAGGCTGGCATGTGGACGCCGTGGCCATGGGTACCCGCTTCGACGTCAACGGCCGCAGTGAAAACGGCCAGCGTCTGGATGGTGACGGTCATGCCATTACCCTGTCGGTAGAGGGTGGCTACCCGGTCGCCCTGGGCAACACCTGGACCCTCGAACCACAGGCGCAGTTGATCAACCAGCAGTACTTCCCCGGTAGCCAGACCCAGACCGATACCCGCCAGGCATTCGACCAACAGCCAAACTGGACCGGCCGTATCGGCGCCAAGCTGTCTGCGCGCTACAACCTCAGCGGCATGCCAATCGAGCCCTTCGTGCGCACCAACGTCTGGTACGACTACGCCAAGACCGACATCGTCAGGGTGGACAACGTCGACAAGCTCAACAGCGGCCGCAGCGCCACCACCGTGGAGTTGGGAATGGGCCTGGTTGCCCGGGTCAGCCCCACCGTCGCGCTGTTTGTCAGCGCCGACTACAGCCGCGATGTCGATAACAGCGATCTTAGTGGCATGGTTGGCAACCTCGGGGTACGGGTCAGGTGGTAAACGGACAATGGCAATGACGCACGTGAACTGAACCGTGCGCTGCCGTTAAGGGCGAGGCGCCCCATCCGCCTCGCCCGGGCCTGCAAGGCCAATGCGAACGCGCTGCGGCACAGTGAACGCCCTTATTGTTTTTCCCCTGCACTGAACGCACACTCGGCGGCGCCAAGCCATGCCCAGCGGAGCCGACATTGCCCACCCCTCGCCAGTTCAGCCAGAAATCCAGCAGCAGCAACATGCTGAACCGCAAGCAGCCCGAAGCCGCCACATCACCCGCCTACCGGGTAGGCTTTCTGTTGCTGGAGAATTTCTCCATGGCCAGCTTCACCGTGGCCATGGATGTGCTGGTCACCGCGAACCTGCTGCAGAACAATCTGTTCACCATTACCCCGCTGTCACTGGTTGGCGAGCGGGTGATGAGCGACCTTGGCCTCGAAATTTATGCCACTGCGTTTCAACGCTCGCAGCTGGCAGCACTGGACATGCTGGTGGTGTGCGGTGGCTTGCGCACCCCACTCAAGTTTCCCGAACTCGATCGCCTGCTGAGCGATGCCGCGCAGCATGGCCTGGCGCTCGGCGGGCTATGGAACGGCGCGTATTTTCTCGGTCGCGCCGGGGTGCTGGCGGACTACCAGTGCACCATTCACCCCGAGCAGCGGGCCAGCCTTGCCGAACGCAGTGCACACAGCACCATCACCCCGGCAAGCCATGTGCTGGACCGCGACCGCCTGACCGCCGCCAGCCCCAACGGCGCGCTGGAACTGATGCTGGCGCTGCTCAGGCAGCAACAGGGCGAAGCGCTGGCCGGCGGCGTCGAGGAAATCCTGGCGTTCTCCGGGGCACGCTTCCGGCGGGTCGACAGCCACTCGAAAAAGTCCATGAGCGCGCCTCTGCGCACCATCGTCGAGCTGATGGAAAACAACCTCGAAGAAACCCTCAGCCTGGATCAGCTGGCCACTTACTGCGGGCGCTCCCGCCGGCAGATCGACCGCCTGTTCCAGGCACAGCTGGGCACCTCGCCCAGCCGCTATTACATGGAGTTGCGCATCACCAAAAGCCGCCGCCTGCTGCAGTACTCCGACCTGGCGCTGATGGACGTGGCAATTGCCTGCGGCTTTGTCTCGGTGTCGCATTTCAGCAAATGCTACAGCGCCTTCTTTGGTTATCCGCCCTCGCGGGAACAACGACTGGGCGAGTAATCGCGCCGCGCACCGTTCAGGCTCAGGCCACCTTCGACCATCAACACCAGCATCGCCAGCCAGATGGCGATGTAGGTCGGCCACTGCGCCGGGGCAATGGTTTCACCCAGCAGGACCGAGGCCAGCACCAGCAGCACCGGCTCAACGTAAATCAGCAGGCCGAACAGGGTCAGGTTCAACCGTGGCCCGGACAGCGCCTGCAGGGCCAACGCCGACGCACTGATCGCGCCCAGCCCGGCCACCAGCCAGGGCAGCGCCGAACCACTGCCGGCCACACCCAGCACCACCCCGCCCTTGAGCACAAAGTACAGGCTCACCGGCAGGCTCAACGTCATGTCGAACCACAGCCCGCCCATGGTGTTGCTGTCACTGACCCGCCGCAACCAGAAGTACACCGGGTAGCCGAGGCTGACCGCCAGCACAGGCCAGGTGATGGCCTTGGCGATGGCGATCTGGTTGATCACCCCCACCGCGGCGATAGCACAGGCGAGCAGTTGCAAACGGCTGATGTTGTCTTTGAAGGCCAGGCGGCCGAAGATCGCCATGGTCAGCGGCATGAGGAAATAGCCAAGGGACACATCCAGCCCGTAGCCGTTGATCGGCGCCCACATGAACAACCACAGCTGCGCCCCCAGCAATGCCGACGACAGCAAGCGAACGATCCAGAACCCGTGCTCGTTGCGCAGTCGCTGGAACAAGCGGCGCACTTCGTGCCAACGGCCGCTGACGAGCAGCATCAGTGTCAGGCACGGCGCGGTCAGGAGCATGCGCCAGCCGTAGATTTCTTCGCCGCCCAAAGGTTTGAGCAAGTGGGTGTAAGCGTACATTACGGCAAACAGCACCGACGCCAGAACGTTCAGCAATACGCCCAACGCGACGTTGGCGGAAGCAGGCCGGTGCATGACAGAGTCCTTCACGATGGGTTTCAGAGCGTGATAATTTATTGCGTACAGTCTGAAAAGTGCCCTCGTTTTTCAGCGTCAAGATGAGAAATTTTTGCACATGAAACCTGCACTGGACGACTTCGACCTGGCCCTGCTCACGGCCTTACAGCAGGACAACAGTCTGCCCCTGCGCGAACTGGCCGAGCGTGTGCACCTGTCCAGCGCTTCGGTGCAGCGGCGCATCCAGCGCCTCAAAAGCAACGGTTTCATCCAGGCCAACGTGGCGGTGATCGACCCGGAGAAGGTCGGCCAGGTCATTACCCTGATGGTCGAAGTGCATGCCGAACGCACCCAGTCGGCCGACCTTGAGCTGATGAAACAGACCTTCTCCGGGCCCGAGATCCAGCAGTGCTATTACGTCACTGGCGACGCCGATTTCATGCTGGTGCTGACGGTGGCGAGCATGAGCGAGTTCCAGGCCCTGACCCAGCGGCTGTTCCATGACAACCCGAACGTGAAGTGGTTTCGGACCATCGTGGTGCTGGAGCGGGTGAAGTCGACGCTACAGGTGCCGATTGCCGGCACCTGACTGCGGCCTTTCAGGGCTTCGCGGACACATGCACTTAAAAACAAAAGGATATAAAAATAACAAAACAATCTAACAAAACGGAATAAACAAATTGATACGCCCTCGGCGCCTCCTTATATTTTCGGTCATCAACTGACCTTGCATACCAGGAGTTCGCCCATGTCGCACACGCCCCATTCCCCCCTGCGCCGCCTGCTGACCGGCGGCCTGCTCGCAGCCTTCGCCGCCTTGTGGCTACCCGGCCAAAGTGCACTGGCCGAACCGAGCAAAACCCTGCGCATCGGCTACCAGAAATTCAACAGCATCAACATTCTCAAAGGCAGCGGTGCCCTGGAAAAGGCCCTGGCACCGCAAGGCGTGAGTGTCAGCTGGTATGAATTCGCTGCCGGCCCGCAGTTGCTCGAAGCCTTGAGCACCGGCGCCATCGACCTGGGCCATGCTGCCGATGCGCCGTCGGTGTTCGCCCAGGCCGCCGGCAAGCCGGTGGTCTACCTGGCGGCCGAACAGCCCTACCCTCACGGTATCGGGCTGGTGGTGCGGGAGCAGGACAAGATCGCCAACGTCCAGGCACTCAAAGGTCAGCGCGTTGCCACCGGCCGGGGCTGGAATGCCCAGTACCTGCTCGCCGTGGCGCTGCAGGACGCCGGCCTGAGCTACAAGGACATTACTCCGGCCTACGTCAACAACGCCGCCGATGCCGTGGCCGCCCTGCAATCGGGTAGCGTGCAGGCCGTCACCCTGTGGGATCCGTTCCTCGCCGCCGCGGAGAAACAGCCTGGCTTGAAGAACCTGCGTGACGGCAGCGGCCTGTCCAACAACCGTACCTTCTACCTGTCGTCGGCCGCCTTTGCCGACAACAACCGCGCCCTGCTGAAAACGTTCTTCAGCGAACTGGCCAAGGTCAGCGCCTGGGCCAATCAAAAGCCGGATGAAGTCGCCGCCCTGCTCGCCCCGCAACTGGGCATCAGTGCCGATGTGCTGCAAGTGGCCAGTGAACGCCGCAACTACAATGCCGTGCCGATCGACAGCAGCATCACCGCCGAACAGCAGAAACTGGCCGACACTTTTCAGGGCCTGGGCCTGATTCCCAAGGCGCTGCGCGTAGCGGATGCGGTGTACCCGGTGTCGGTTTTACCGTGATTAGCTGAGTGACCGATGCCGACACGCGGACACACCCGGTCGGCATTCACCAATCAAATACCGGGTATTTCAACATTTAATTTGTGGATAGTACGAGCTTGTCTATATCGTGTTGATGCATCCCCAAGCAACGCCAGATGGCGCTGCCAGGCACGGGGACACAACAACAAGTCGAGACTGTCCATGTCGAAATCTTCTTACTACGCCCCTCACGGTGGGCACCCGGCTCAAACCGAGCTGCTGACAGACCGTGCCATGTTCACCGAAGCCTATGCCGTCATCCCTAAAGGCGTGATGCGTGACATCGTCACCAGCCACCTGCCATTCTGGGACAAGATGCGCATGTGGGTCATCGCCCGCCCGCTGACCGGTTTCGCCGAGACCTTCTCCCAGTACATCGTCGAAGTCGCGCCTGAAGGCGGCAGCGAACGCCCGGAGCTGGACCCGAACGCCGAAGCGGTGCTGTTCGTGGTTGAAGGCGAGATCGACGTCACCGTCGAAGGCAAGCACCACACCCTGGCACCGGGCGGCTACGCCTTCCTGGCACCAGGCGCCGAGTGGAGCCTGCGCAACAACAGCAAATCCAACGTCACCTTCCACTGGCTGCGCAAGCACTACCAGAAAGTCGAAGGTGTGGCGGTTCCTGAGTCGTTCGTTACCCACCGCGACAACGCCACCGTCATCGAGATGCCGGGTACCGAAGGCCGCTGGGTCACCACCCGCTTCGTCGACATGGCTGACATGCGCCACGACATGCACGTCAACATCGTGACCTTCCTGCCAGGCGGCGTGATTCCGTTCGCCGAAACCCACGTCATGGAACACGGCCTGTACGTCCTGGAAGGTAAAGCGGTGTACCGCCTGAACCAGGACTGGGTCGAGGTCGAAGCCGGCGACTTCATGTGGCTGCGCGCTTTCTGCCCGCAGGCCTGCTACGCCGGCGGCCCGGGCCCGTTCAGCTACCTGCTGTACAAGGACGTCAACCGTCACATGAACCTGGTGCTCAACCCGCAGCGTTAAGCCTAGGCTCGATGTACAAAAAACCCGCCTTCACCGGCGGGTTTTTTCGTTATGGCACCACTGGCCTATGCTTGAGTTCGACCCATTGCCTCATGGAGCCTGGCTGATGAACCTTCGCGCTGCCTGCAGCACGCTTCTGGTCTTGCTCCTGTGCAGCGGCGCGCAGGCCCAGGACTGGGCATTGGCCCAGGACCGCAGTGGTATCCAGGTGTACCTCAGTGACGTGCCGGGCTCCAAGTACCAGCGCTTTCGCGGCGTCACCCAGATCAAGGCCGATGTGCGTACCTTGAGCGACCTGCAGGAGAACCTGCGGGTGGCCTGCAAGTGGTTGTATGGCTGCGCCAGCATGCGACTGCTGGATGTCGAGGGCGACACCACATGGGTCTACATGACCACCGAGCTGCCCTGGCCGACCAACCCGCGTGACATGGTGATCCAGGTGCGTACCGAGCGCGCCGACGATGGCACGCTGATCCGTCATTTGAGCGCTGTCAGCGGCAAAATGGCGCGCCAACCGGGGTTCGTCCGGGTCACCAGGCTCGAAGGCCTGTGGACCCTGACCCCCAAAAGCGATCACCTGACCGAAGTCACCTATCAATTGGAGGCCGACCCTGCAGGCGACATTCCTTCATGGCTGGCCAATCAGTTTGTTATCGATGCGCCGATGGTGTCGCTGCGCACCCTGCGCGCAGTGGCCGAGCGCCAGGGCCTGCGCCCGAGCGACGACACCACGCAGCCCTGAGCTAAACCGCGTGGGCCTCAAGCAGGCCAGCCAGTACCCCGGCCAACTCCTTGACCATCGGATCGGCTGTCGGCCGATGAACGATGACAATCTCATAGCTGTCGATCACCGGCAGGCCATTCTGCTCACCGAGCACGGCGTGGTCACGGGTCGCTGCCCGTGGCGGCAGCAGGCTGATACCCATGCCGTCCGCCACCGCCGCCTGAATGCCGCTGAGGCTGGAGCTGGTAAAACTGATGCGCCAGCGCCGCCCCATGCTTTCGATGGCGTTGATCATGTCGTCGCGGTACAGGCCGCGTGGCGGGAACGTCACCAGCGGGATCGGGTCGAGTTCGATCGAGGGCGTGCGGGCGCTGTCGATCCATTGCAACTCTTCCGGCCAGCAGGCCACGCCCTCACGGCTGTTGCGCCGCTGCTTGAGCAGCACCAGGTCAAGCTCGCCGTTGTCGTAACTCTGGCTCAGGTCGCGGCACAGGCCGCTGGTGACTTCCAGTTTGACCTGCTGGTACTTGCGATTGAAGGCCGACAAGGCATTGGTCGTACGTCCGCCTACAAAATCTTCCGGCACACCCAGACGTACTGTCACACCGACCGTGGCGCCCGCCAGGGCTTCGAGCATCTGGTCATTGAGTGCCAGCATGTGCCGGGCATAACCGAGCAACGTCTGGCCGGCGTCGGTGGGCAGTACATCACGGTTGCCGCGCACCAACAGGCGATGGCCGACCATGTCTTCCAGGCGCTTGACCTTCTGGCTCACCGTGGACTGGGTAGAGTGCAGGCGTGCGGCGGCGGTAGTAAAGCTGCCGCAGTCAGCCACCACGACAATGGCCCGGAGCAGGTCGAGATCAAACAACGACCTATTTGGCTTTACACTGATGTCCATGCGGATATTTAACTTCTAAATGCAAAGCGGGATTTTTATCATGCCCCCTCTTACAGGACAACACACGGAGACAAGCGGATGCGTATGGAACACCTCAGCGTCTTTTTTGCATTCCTGCTCGCCATGATGACCTCGATCACCGCCAGTGCCGAAGGGGGCGCGCTGGAAAGCCAATTACGCGAAGCGGCTGAACGCGGCGATGCCGCACGCGTGCGCAGCCTGCTGGAACAGGGCGCCGACCGCGAAGCCCGCGACAAACAGGGGCGTACGCCGCTGCTGCTGGCCACCCACCGCAACCAGGTCGATGCAGCCCGGGTATTGATCGAGGCCGGTGCCAACGTCAATGCCAAGGACAACATCGACGACAGCCCTTACCTGTATGCCGGTGCCCGTGGCTACGAGCAGATCCTGCGCCTGACCCTGGCCCACGGCGCCGACCTGAAAAGCACCAACCGCTACGGCGGCACGGCACTGATCCCGGCCGCCGAGCGTGGCCATGTCGACACCGTGCGTACGCTGATTGAAGCAGGCGTCGATGTGAACCACCTGAACCGCCTGCACTGGACGGCGTTGATGGAAGCCATCGTGCTCAGCGACGGCGGTCCGCGTCATGTGCAGATCGTCGAGATGCTGGTGAAGGCCGGCGCCGATGTGAACATTGCCGACAAGGACGGCGTGACGCCACTGGCCCACGCGCGCCAGCGCGGCTATGCCGAGATGGTGAAAATCCTCGAATCGGCCCTGTAGGAGCCAGGCTTGCCGGCGAACCAGGCACTGCGGTGCCCCAGATGCACTGCGTCGTCGTTTTTCGCGGGCAAGCCACGCTCCTACAGGTCTGCGGTGTTCTGGGGGTCGATTTTCTCGGGCAACGCCTCGACGTCATTCACCGACCGCCGAAACCCCTTGATCGTTTCCCCCAGGTCGCTGCCCAGGGTCTTGAGCCGCTTGCTGCCGAACACCAGTACCACCACAACCAGCAGTACCGCCCAGTGTTTCCAGTCGAATACACCCATGCCGCACCCTCCTTCGCTTATTCAATGGCTTCGAATGGCAGGCCTACATAGTTTTCGGCAATGTTCACCAGGCCGGCGTGGGAGGTGAAGAAATACTCGCGATCGGCCTGCTGCATCTTCTGGTCCCAGGCATCCTTGTGCTCGCCAAAATCATGCAGCAGGTTGGTCATGAACCAGCTGAAGCGCTCGCCTTTCCACACCCGGCGCAAGGCCAGTTCCGAGTATTTGTCGAGCAGGTCGGTGCGCCCTTCGCGGTACACCTTGACCAGGATGCGGTACAGGTAGCAAACATCCGAGGCGGCCAGGTTCAGGCCTTTGGCACCGGTTGGCGGCACGATGTGGGCGGCGTCGCCGACCAGGAACAGCTTGCCGTACTGCATCGGCTCAACCACGTAACTGCGCAGCGGCGCGATGCTCTTCTCCAGCGCAGGGCCGGTGACCAGGCGTGCACCGACGTCCTCGGGCAGACGTGCCTTGAGCTCGGTCCAGAAGCGCTCATCGGACCAGTCATCGACGTGATCGGTCAGCGGCACCTGCAGGTAGTAGCGGCTGCGGGTCAACGAGCGCTGGCTGCACAGGACAAAGCCACGGTCGTGGTGGGCGTAGATCAGCTCATGGTTGACCGGTGGCGTATCGGACAACATGCCCAGCCAGCCGAAGGGATAGACGCGCTCATAGTGGGTCAGCACCGATTCAGGGATGCTCTTGCGCGCCACACCGTGAAAGCCGTCACAGCCGGCGATGTAATCGCAATCGATACGGTGGGTCTTGCCATCTTTCTCATAAGTGACGTAGGGCCGTTCGCCTTTCATCTCGTGCGGCTGCACATTGTCGGCCGAATAGATGATCGGCGCTTCGCTGACGGTACGCGCGTGCATCAGATCGCGGGTCACTTCGGTCTGACCGTAGACCATCACCGTCTTGCCGCCGGTCAGCGCCTTGAGGTCGACACGAATGCGCTTGCCGCCCACCAGCAGTTCCACGCCATCGTGCACCAGACCTTCAGCGTCCATACGCTCCGACACACCGGCTTCGCGCAGCAGATCGACAGTGCCTTGCTCGAGCACGCCGGCGCGGATGCGCCCCAGTACATACTCGGGGGTCTGGCGTTCGACGATCACCGTATCGATACCGGCGTTCTGCAGCAGTTGACCAAGCAGAAGGCCCGAAGGACCGGCGCCGATAATGGCTACCTGAGTTTTCATTATTCTTGTCTCGCTGTGGGGCTCCAGACGCCTGGCTGCGACCGTCTGGTAGCTATTGTTGTTGTGTGCCCCTGCATTTTTGCTGACAAAAACCGTAGAAAAAGGTGATATTCATCCAACAAATTGCACTTTTACAAATACAGTTCGATTATCGGACAGGCTCACAATGACAAGATCCAGCCTCCCCAAAATCCCCGTGTTCAAGCTTTACGGCGAAAGCCAGGCCTGGCCGACACCCGACTTGCTGCACTGCGAATCGATCCCCAAACGCAGCAGCCTGCACCATTGGGAAATCAAAGCGCATCGCCATGCCGACCTGTTCCAGCTGTTGTACGTGCGTCGCGGCCAGGCCCTGATCGAACTCGAAGGCCGGCGCAGCACCGTGCAGGAAGCGGCGATCCAGGTGATCCCGCCGATGACCGTGCACGGCTTTCAGTTTTCCGAAGACATCGATGGGTACGTGCTCACCCTCGGCGCTCCGCTGGTGGCCCAGCTGGAAGCGCAACTGGGGGCTCCGCTCACGGTATTGGCCTCTGCCGGTTGCTATCGGCTGGGCGCTGACCGCGCAGCGTTGCACACCCTGATCCGTGTATTGCATGAGGAATACGAAGGCAGCGCGCCGGCGCGCGACCTGCTGCTGCACTCGCTGGTCACCTCTTTAATCGTCTGGATCAGCCGTCGCAGCCTGCAGATCAACCCGTCGAATAACCGTGACGAACGTAACCAGCAGTTGCTGGCACGCTTTATCAAACTGGTCGAACAGCACTACCGCGAACACCTGTCGGTCGAGTTGTTTGCGCATCGCCTGGGTATCTCCAGCGTGCACCTGAACAACCTTTGCCGCGAACTGGCCGGGCAGACGGCACTGCAGATTGTCCACCAGCGCCTGTTGCTCGAGGCGCGGCGCAACCTGATCTACACCAACATGAGCATCAGCCAGCTGTCAGACAGCCTGGGCTTCAGCGACCCCACCTACTTCTCACGTTTTTTCCGCCGGCTGTGCGGGCAAACGCCGAATGCGTTTCGTCAGGCGGGCGTGTCCTGATCGCGACTTTTTATGCAGACCGCCGAATTTTCTTAACAAAGCCCGCCAATAGCGCGTGAGAAACACCAGAGAAGAACCACAACCTATTGATAAATAATGAAAATAAATATGGCACGCAATTTGAGAGGGCTGTCACAGGCGCCGCCTGACGGCGCCACACCCATAACAATAAGGTTGACCCTCTCATGTTCAAACGCGCCCCGCTGCACCTCGCCACCAGCCTGTTGCTGTCCACCTGCGCCTGGCAGGCCCAGGCCACCGAAGGCGGTATTTCCTCCTGGCCCATGGGCATCGAACTGTATGGCATGGGCATCCTGCCGCCACCGGGCACCTACGGCCAACTGTTTGTCGGCAACTACCTGGCCGACAGCCTGCGTGACAACAGCGGCGCCAAGGCTGCCGATATCGACCTGCGCGTGACCACTCTGGTGCCGCGCTTTGTCTGGGTCACCGAGCAAAAGATTTTCGGTGGCGACCTGGGCTTCCATGCCCTGCTACCCCTCAATGACATGCGCCTGAACATCAAGGGCGGCCCACACGATCACAAGCGCGGCATCGGTGACGCTCACCTGGGCCCGGTGATCGGCTTTCACCCCAGTGACAAACTGCACATTGCTACCGGTGTCGACTTCGTTCTGCCCACCGCCAGCGAGTACGACAAGGATGACCTGATCAACCTTGGCAACCACTACTACACCGTGCAGGGCGTGCTGGCGATGACTTACCTTGACCCCAAGGGGCTGAATGCCGACGTGCGCCTGATGTACGACTACAACTTCGAGAACACAGCCACCGACTATCAGTCCGGCCGCGAGTTGCATGCCGACTACACCCTCGGCTGGGGCCTGGGTAACGGTTGGGTGCTGGGGGTTGGCGGGCATGCTTACCAGCAGGTCAGCGACGACAAATGCAGCGCTGGCGACTGCTCGGCCGCCGCCCTGGTGCAGGCCAGTGACGGCAACCGCGGTCGCTCGTTCTCCATCGGCCCTGCCGTGCAGTACAGCAGCAAGCAAGGCTGGATGTTCAGCGCCAAATGGCAGGACGAGTCCGGTGTGCGCAACCGCGCCGAAGGCCAGGCTTACTGGCTCAAGTTCACCACGCCTTTGTAAGGCCGCCCCGCGCCCAGGTCAGCTGCCCTTGAGCCGGTAGCTGACCTGGGCGCGGCTCATACCAAGCATTTGCGCCGCGGCGGTGACGTTACCGCCAGAACGCTCCAGCGCCAGGCGCACCAAACGCCGCTCGATTTCTTCCAGAGACGTACCCAATACCCGTTCCTGCCCGGTGAAAAACGCCTGCAAGCTGGCCAGTTCCGGGGCGCTGCCAGGCGCCTCGCCAGGGCTGGCTTCAGTCGTTGCCGCCGACAGCGGCGCCGTATCCAGGGCCAATCGGCCCTCGGCGGTCAGGCCGATGGCCGAGTCGATCAGTGGTGCGCCGGCTTCCGCCAGGTGCCCCACGTCGATCACCTCACCGTCGCTGGCAGCAATCACCCCGCGCTCCCCCAGGTTCTGCAGCTCACGGATATTGCCGGGAAAGCGATAGGTCAACAGCGCATTCACCAGGCGCATGCTGAAGCCCGCCAGCTGACGGCCATGGCGCTGGCTGAAACGGCGGAGGAAATAACTCATCAGCAGCGGTATGTCTTCACGTCGCTCGCGCAACGGCGGCAAGTGAATCGGGAACACGTTCAGGCGATAGAACAGGTCTTCACGAAAGCGCCCCGCCGCGACCTCCTGGCGCAAGTCGAGGTTGGTCGCAGCGATCACCCGCACGTCAACCTGAATCGGCGTCGTGCCGCCCACCCGCTCGATTTCACCTTCCTGCAAGGCCCGCAGGATCTTGCTCTGGGCGTGCAGGCTCAGGGTGCCGATTTCATCGAGGAACAGCGTGCCGCCATGCGCTCGTTCGAAGCGCCCTGGCCGCGATCGCTCAGCCCCCGTAAAGGCACCGCGCTCGACCCCGAAGAGCTCGGCCTCGACCAGGTTCTCCGGCAGGGTTGCACAGTTCAACGCGACCATCGGCGTGTGCTGGCGGCGGCTGGCTTGATGCAGGGTATGCGCGAACAACTCCTTGCCGACCCCGGACTCACCGGTCAGCAGCACCGTGGCCTGGGTCGGTGCCACGCGCTGCAGCAACTGGCTGGCGGCCACGAAGCTGGCCGAGATGCCCACCAGTTGCTTGCCGTCAGCCGGTACTTCAATCTCGGCGACTCGCGTGTCGACCGCTGAGGTATAGGTACTGCGGCTGAGAAAATCGCCCGGGTCCAGGTAGGCCAGGTCGACGTCGATGTCCTCCCACTGCTCGGCGGGCTTGCCGACAATGCGGCACGCCGGATGCCCCATGGCCCGGCACTGCATCTCGCGAAACACCACCAGGCGCCCAAGCAGTGACGAGGCGTAGCCACTGGCATAGCCGATTTCCATCCAGCACGCCGGCTCTCCGCCCAGGCCATAGGCGGCGATGTGCTCGTCCACCTCCAGGGAGTTGTGCCAGAGAAACTCCGAATAGAAGTGGCCGATGCCCGAGTCGATTTCAAAACGCACCACCTCGACATTGACCATGCCTTCGAGCATGTGCAGACGAGGGCCGGCGCTGTACAGGCTGGCGTGATCGCCTTCCGGCCACTGCTCGCTGACCTGGGCCGCGTCCCGCGCGCCGGCTTGCCAGCCAATGCGCGTGAGCAGGCCGCGGGCCTTGTCCAGGCCCAGGGCGTCGACCAGTTCACGGCGGATAGCACCGAAAGCCGAGCCCTGCAGCAACATCATGCGCTGACCACACAGCCAGATGCTGCCGTCCTGCGGGGCAAAGGCGACAGACTGTGCCAGTTGCTCGGCGGACGGCAAGCCACTGCTGCCGAACTGGTTGGTGCGGTCGACAATCAGGCTTTTCTGGCGGCCCAGTACCTGTCTGAAAAACGCTTCATCCACGGTACGGCCAGGCTTGCCAGGTGTTGTAAGTGTCATAGGCAATACCAAAGGCAGAAGGTAAGCCTTGCAGTATGCCGCCCGCCCCGGCCGGGTCAATTGGCCAGACAGCAAAGGGCACCGTCAGGCTGCACAAATGGCCGATTACCGCCCGGATTTTGCCCCGAAGCACCCGCGTCGAGCTTTCTGCACCCGGCGACTTCTCTGCATAAATTTTCGCACCGGCCGCCTGCAGACTGTTCGCCTCACCCTCACAAAAAACTCTATCTATCTGTTTTATAACGTTTATTTCCCTATAAAACGACATGGCACGATAGTTGTTATGGGCTGTTCATCGAATCCTTTTCGACACAACAAGAGAGAAGCCGATGACTCATACCCGCCCTGCCTACCAGAACCTTCACCTGCAACCGCTGGCCGGACGCTGGCGTGTCGGCAGCGCCGAACGCGCGTTGACGGTGCTCGACCCGTTCAACCAGCACACCCTGCTCGACATCCCCCTGGCCAACCGCGATGACCTCGATGCCGCCTACCGCTGCGCCCGCGAGGTACAACCGGCCTGGGCCGCGCAGTCGCCGGCCACGCGCAGCCAGGTGTTGCTGCAGGCGGTGCGCATTTTTGATGAGCGCCGCGAAGAGATCATCGACTGGATCATCCGCGAGTCCGGCAGCACGCGGATCAAAGCACAGATCGAGTGGGGCGCCGCCCGTGCCATTACCCTGGAGTCGGCGAGCCTGCCCAGCCGTGTCCACGGGCGCATCGTCAGCTCCAATATCCCGGGCAAGGAAAGCCGGGTGTACCGCAAACCGCTTGGTGTGATTGGCGTCATCAGCCCGTGGAACTTCCCCCTGCACCTGACCGCCCGTTCTCTGGCACCCGCCCTGGCGCTGGGCAACACCGTGGTGGTCAAGCCGGCCAGTGACACCCCGGTCAGCGGCGGGCTGCTACTGGCACGCATCTTCGAAGAGGCCGGTTTGCCTGCCGGCGCCTTGAGCGTCGTGGTCGGTGCCGGCGCCGAAATTGGTGATGCCTTTGTCGAGCACCCGGTTCCGGCGTTCATTTCGTTCACCGGCTCGACCCAGGTCGGGCGCAGCATCGGCCGCATCGCCAGCGGCGGCGAACACCTCAAGCACCTGGCGCTGGAACTGGGTGGCAACAGCCCGTTCGTGGTGCTGGCCGACGCCGACCTGGAACAAGCGGTCAATGCCGCGGTGGTGGGCAAGTTCCTGCATCAGGGGCAAATCTGCATGGCGGTCAACCGCATCATCGTCGAACAGCCGTTGCTCGAAGCGTTCACCCAACGTTTCGTCGAACGGGTCAAGGCCCTGCCCTGCGGCGACCCGAGCCTGCCCGGTACGGTGATCGGCCCGGTAATCAATGCCCGCCAGCTGTCGGGCCTGCACGACAAGATTGCCATGGCACTCGGTGAAGGCGCCGAGCTGCTGCTCGGCGGCCAGGCCCAGGGCAATGTGCTGCCACCGCATGTGTTCGGCAACGTTACGGCCGACATGAGCATCGCCCATGAAGAAATCTTCGGCCCGCTGGTGGGCATCCAGGTTGCCCGCGATGCCGAGCATGCCCTGGAACTGGCCAACCGCAGTGAATACGGGCTGTCCAGCGCCGTGTTCAGCGCCAGTGTCGAGCGTGGTGTGCAGTTCGCCCAGCGCCTGCATGCCGGCATGACCCACATCAACGACATCCCGGTCAACGATGAGCCCAACGCGCCCTTTGGCGGCGAGAAAAACTCCGGGCTGGGCCGCTTCAACGGCGACTGGGCGATCGAGGAATTCACCACCGACCACTGGATCACCGTGCAACACCAACCGCGCCACTACCCGTTCTGATTGCCTGATCTACCCATAACAATAAGGAGTCCGCAATGTCCCTACTGCCCAACCGTCCAGCTGTACGACGGGCCGTCACCCGTTGCCTTGCCTTGCCCCTGGTCCTGCTCTGCGGCATTGCCGCCGCCGATGGCGACGGGGTGTGGAAGAGCGGCGAAAATGTCTATGCGAAAGTCTGCGGCCACTGCCATGAAGGCCAGGTCGGCCCGCAACTCAAAGGCCGGCAATTGCCTGCGGCCTATATCAGCGCCGTGGTGCGCAACGGCTTTCGTGCCATGCCTGCCTTCCCCGCCTCCTTCATCGACGACCACGCCCTGCAACAGGTAGGCGACTATATCGCTACCTCCCCTGCACCGTCGGCCAAACCGTGAGGGCACTGCGATGATGAACGTCGAACGTCGTTCGCTGCTCAAGGGCATGGCCCTCGGCGGCATCGCCGGGGTCGCCCTGAGCAGCTCCGGCCTGAGCCTGGCCAACAGCGTGCTGGGCCGCCATGTTCCGGCTCAGGCCGCAAGCCTGGCGCTGGTCAGCGCTGAAGTCGCCGGCTCAGCATTTATCCAGGGCCTGCAGGCCAGCCCGGCGGCGCCAGCGCTGCAGGTCATGCCGACAGGGCTGGACCTGGCTGCCCTGCTGGCGCTGCAGCAACGCCTTGGCAGTGGCCAACCGCAGCGCCTGATCGGCCTGCTCGACGATGCCAGCGCCGCGCTGCGCGTCGACCTGGCCCGCAGCGCCGGCGCACGGGTGCAATGGCTCGGGCAGCACAGCAGCACCGCTGGCCGATCGCCCCACCGCCTGCTCAGCGCCCAGCCCGCGCACGGTTGCGCCCTGCAGCTCGGCCAGCAGCTGCCCACCTGCGGCCAGGGCTTCAGCCTGCACGAACAACGCCTGCACACCCCGACGCCGACCCTGCAACTGGCCAGCGCCCGTCACGGCCAGGGCAGCGACCAATGGGCCGCCACGCTGGGTTACGCCTTGAGCATGCTGGGCAGCACCGACACCGGTCAGGCGCCCCTGGTTGCCAGCCACCCCTCGACACTGACCGGCACCTACATGTCGTTCTCGATCGAAGTCTGAAGGATTCCACGATGAGCCAAACAACTGCCAATACCCTGCTGCCGCGCGGCGTCGATGCCAGCCAATTCGCGCAGGCGCTTGCCCAGTTCCGCGCCTTGTTGGGCGATGAGAACGTTCTGGTCAAGGACGAGCAACTGATCCCCTACAACAAGATCATGATGGCGGTAGACAATGCCGGCCACGCGCCATCGGCCGCCATCACCGCCACCTCGGTCGAGCAGGTGCAGGGGGTGGTGAAGATCTGCAACCAGTTCAAGATTCCGGTCTGGACCATCTCCACCGGCCGCAACTTCGGTTACGGCTCGGCTGCTCCCGGCCAGCGCGGGCAAGTGATCCTCGACCTGAAGAAAATGAACAAGATCCTCCACGTCGACCCCGAGTTGTGTACCGCCTTGGTCGAACCCGGGGTCACCTACCAGCAGCTCTACGACTACATCCAGGAACACAAGCTGCCGCTGATGCTGTCGTTTTCTGCGCCTTCGGCCATTGCCGGGCCGCTGGGCAACACGATGGACCGCGGCGTCGGCTACACGCCCTACGGCGAGCACTTTCTCATGCAATGCGGCATGGAAGTGGTGCTGGCCAACGGCGACGTCTATCGCACCGGCATGGGCGGGGTCAAAGGCGACAATGCCTGGCAGGTGTTCAAGTGGGGTTACGGCCCGACCCTCGACGGCATGTTCACCCAGGCCAACTACGGCATCTGCACCAAGATGGGCTTCTGGCTGATGCCCAAGCCACCGGTGTTCAAACCGTTCGAGATCAAGTTCGACAACGCGTCGGACATCGCCGAGATCGTCGAATTCATCCGCCCCTTGCGGATTGCCCAGGTCATCCCCAACTCGGTGGTGATTGCCGGTGTGCTGTGGGAAGCGTCGACCTGCAACACAAAGCGCAGCGACTACACCCTCGAACCCGGCGCCACCCCGGACGCCATCCTCAAGCAGATCCAGAAAGACAAGAACCTCGGTGCCTGGAACGTATATGCCGCGCTCTACGGCACCCAGGAACAGGTCGATGTGAACTGGCAGATCGTCACCGGCGCGCTCAAGCAACTGGGCAAGGGCCGGATCGTCACCGAGGAGGAAGCGGGCGATACGCAACCCTTCAAGTACCGTGCACAGCTGATGTCCGGCGTGCCCAACCTGCAGGAATTCGGTCTGTACAACTGGCGTGGCGGCGGTGGCTCGATGTGGTTCGCGCCGGTGAGCCAGGCACGGGGCAGCGAGTGCGACAAGCAGCAAGCCCTGGCCAAGAAGATTCTCAACAAACACGGCCTGGACTACGTCGGCGAATTCATCGTCGGCTGGCGCGACATGCACCATGTCATCGACGTACTGTACGACCGCACCAACCCTGAGGAGACCCAGCGCGCCAACGCCTGCTTCGCCGAGCTGCTGGATGCCTTCGAGCAACAGGGTTACGCCGTTTACCGCGTCAACACGGCGTTCCAGGAGCGTGTTGCGCAAAGCTACGGGCCGGTCAAACGCAAGGTCGAGCACGCAATCAAACGCGCCCTTGACCCCAACAACATCCTCGCCCCGGGCAAGTCCGGGATCGACCTGAACAACCCGTTCTAAGCATGATCCCCCGTCAGGTCCCACCTGGCGGGGGTTGCGATTTCAGCACGTTCGAAACCGTCGCTGCCAGAGCATCTATAATCACGGCGTCCTTACCCGTGGAAAGCCCTGATGACGCGACCGTCGCCGACCCTACGACGATTCCTGCCCCGAGCCTGCACACACCCGCGACGTACCGTGATCCTGTGCTTTCTCATCGCCTTCATCATCACCCTGGTGCTCGCCGGCCATCAGTACTACCAGCTTCAGCAGCGCGAACTGCAGGACCGTCAGCACCAGCTGCACGTGCAGGCCCTGGCCATCGAGGCGGTCATCAGCAGTGGCAAGAGCCAGCTGAAGTTCTTGCGCCACATTGCCGAGCGGCAACTGATCGAAGCCCACACCCAACCCGACCTGCGTCACAACGGTGCCATCGATGCGGCCATGGCCAATGCCCGCCAGCCCGTCTGGGGCATGCCGGTACCCAAATCCGATGCCCCGGTGCGGGCCATCGGCGATGCCCAGGTGGCGAACATCCCGGGACTGGGCCGCGAGCCAGAGCAACTGGCCGAAGACCTGCACCTGTCACGCGCCATCAGCCAGCTGTTCCCGGCGCAGTTCCAGGGCGAAACCCACCTCACGCGCATCCTGTACCTGAGCACCTCGGGGGTCGTCATCGCCTACCCGCCGCTGCGCGACACGCAGCTGGAGCCGGTGCTGCGCAAGTTCTCCAGCACACCGCTGATGCACACCAGCCGCGCCAACAGCGAAGGCCTGGACATCACCTTCTACCCCCTGCCGGGCACCGAGCTGGGGACCATGCCGCACCTGCTGCTGAGTACCCCGGTGTACCTGAATGCGGTGATGCGCGGGGCGCTGATCTACGACGTGCCGCAAGTCAGGCTGCAGAACTACCTCTATCAAACCACCCAGGCCGACGAGCACACCGCCCTGATCGACGGCGACGGTAACCTGGTCGCCAGCAGCGACCCGGCGCTGAAACCGGTCAAGGGCAACTGGCTGAACAGCTTGCCGGCCTCAGGTGTCCGCCTTTCGATGCCGATGCTGCTCCAGCGTGATACCGGTACGCTCGACCTGGGCGATGGCTACCTGCAATATCGCGAGCTGCAAGGGATCGACCTGATGCTCGCCAGCTACATGAGCAGCAGCGATTTGCGTGCGGCGGCCAACGCGCAGATGAGCGCGTTATTCTTCGGTATCTGGGCGTTGCTGGCACTGCTGATGGTGCTGACCCTGTACATCGTCGACCGCCTGTTCAAAGGCCAGCTGCGCCTGAATCGCCAATTGCGCGAACTGGGGCTGGTCGACGGCCTGACCCAGCTTGCTAACCGCCGACGCCTGCAGTCGGACTTTGGCGGGTTGCTCAAGCGCCTGCAACCGGAGCAACCCGTGGCTTTGTGGATGCTCGACATCGACCGTTTCAAGCGTATCAACGACACCTGGGGCCACAGCGCCGGCGACGAGGTGATCAAACACCTGGCAACGCTGCTGCGCGCCCTGGTACGGCCTCAGGATCTGGTGGTGCGCTATGGCGGTGAGGAGTTCTGTGTGCTGATGCCTGACACTACGCTGGAAGACGCAACACAGATCGCCGAGCACCTGCGGGCGGCCACCGAGCAATCGGTGTGCGTGCCCGATGCAGGTACCCTGCTGGCCGGTGCTCCGTCGCTGGACATTCGCCTGACCGTATCGATCGGCGTCGCCGAGTTACGCGTCGACGGTTGCGAGGGGCTTGAAGAGCTCGTTGCCACTGCAGACCGGCGGCTGTATGCAGGCAAACAGGGCGGCAGAAACCGGGTGATCAATCACGACTGAGCGACCTACCGCGCCAGCAACCTGATGACCACCAGGTGCAGCGGGTAGAACCAGTACCCCCACCGCCCTACCCGCCAGACCGGCATGCGGTACTGCCTGCACAACATCCAAAGCCCTAGCGGTGCCGACACCAAGGCGGCACCCAGCGCCATCAAGGTGATCGGCTCGCCCGGGTTGACCTGCAGCCAGCGGTTGGTGAGGTTCGCCGCGACGGCGATGAAACCCGGTACCAGCCAGGTGCCCGCGCCGCCGCGCAACGCCAGTAAAAATGCCGACGGCAACACCACACCGGGCCAGCCGTACATCAACACATCGCTGACCAGCAGCGCCACCAACAGTACGCTCAACAGGCCCCAGCGGTGGTGATGCACGCCCCACGCCAGCAGCAGCCCGAGGGTCAGCGTGGGCATGATGCTGAACGTCCCGGTGCCGACATCCAGGGCCTGGTAAGGCCACTCGGACAGTAGCGAGAAAGTCAGCATCCAGCCCAGGTAGCGGCCATTGGCGCGGGTGAACAGCTGGCCCTGTGCTGAACGTGCGACATTGGCGGCAATGCCCAGGCAGAACAGCGGAAAGGCCAGACGGCCGATCACAAACAGCCACTCGGCGGTCGGCCAGATAAACCGCAGATGATCGATCACCATGCTGAGCATGGCCAGCCACTTGACCAGATCGAGGCCTGCCGAACGCGAGGGGCTCATGGGTGTCCTTGTAAAAACGTGAAAACCGACTCACAGACTAAACGAAGATCGCGAGCGCTATGCACTCGATCGCAGGCTATCGCCAGCTCCCACAATAAGACGCGAAGGGGTGGTGGGAGCTGGCGACAGCCTGCGATTGAGCGCAAAGCGCTCACCTAGCCGCCCACCAGCCAGCCCCACAGCCCCCAGCACGGCAGCGCTGCCACCACCAGCACCGCCGAACGGGGCGCGTAAGGCAGCCCCATCACCAGTGCCACGCCGGCCAGCGACAGCGCCCCGAACCATCCCACCGGCCCCATGGCCCATCCCCAGGCTGCCACACTCAACAGCAGGCTCGCGACCAGGGCCGCCCAGCCGGAATACCTCAACAACCGCAGCAACCACAACGGCCCAGGCTTGCCCCAGACCTGCTTGTAGTGCCGCCCCAACCCCAGGCACAGGCCAAGCATCCCGCCATAGGCGAACAACAACGCGCCGATAATCATCATGTCATTCGCTCTCCAGCACCGCAGCACGCGACTTCACTGCGCGGGTTTGCAGTTGCGGCCGGCTGCTGCGCCAGGCGGCAAAGGCCAGAGCCAACCCCAGTACCAGGCTGGTCGTTTCCAGCGCCTTGCGTGAGGCATCCGGCGGCAACCCCGCCGTCAGCGGTCCAAGCAACGGTAGCGCCATGCACAACAATGCCGTAGCGCCCAGCTGTTCGCTCCAGGCCCGCCGCGCCGGACGCAACGCCGCATGCAGCGCACTCAGCAACCATACGCCAAAGAACGCGCGCAGCTCCCAGCCGCCGCGCTGGGCCAGTTCCGCCGGCAATAGCCGGTTGGCCCAGAGCAAACCGGCACACGCCAGCAGCAACCCGGCAACAAAGGCAACGTTCAGTACCTCAGCCAGCCGGTACCACCGCGCCGCCGCACTCGAGACACCCGCGTACTTACGCTGGCGCTTGACGCAGAACAGCACCAGGCCGCTGGCGATCATGGCGCTGCTGACCAGCGCGCAAAGGAAATACAGCCAGCGCATCGGGTAACCGCCAAACTGGGCAAAGTGCAAACCGACCATCACCCGCTGGGTCAAAACGCTGGCAGGCATCTGCGGCACATCACGCAGCAACGCACCGCTGACACCATCGAAGACCATCGCCTGACCTTTGCTCAAGGCAATCCGGTTGCCCAGCTCCGGACGGAGCTCGACCCGCGCCGCCGCGGTACCGGGATGCTGGATGCTGAGTCCGCCGAGGCTGCCCAGGCGCTGCTCGGCCTGTATCAGCAGTGGCTGCAGGTCCGTCAGCGTTGCAGGCTGTTTGAGTGCATCACGAGGTTGTTCGATTCGCGCGCCGCCCTGCTGCGCCTTGAAGTAGGCCTGGTTGTTGCCGGAAAACAGGGTGTCCACGGCTGCCGGCACGTAGATGAGCATGAAGATCACCAGCCCGGTGTAGGTGATCATCAAATGAAACGGCAACAACAGCACGGCGCTGGCGTTGTGAAAGTCCAGCCAGGAACGCTGGCCCTTGTTCGGCCTGAAGGTGAAGAACTCCTTGAAGATCTTCTTGTGTATCACCACGCCGCTGACCAGCGCGACCAGCATCATCAGCCCCAGCGCGCCCACGGTGAAGATGCCCCACAGGCGTGGCAGGTTCAGGGTGAAGTGGAAACGGAAGAAAAACGTCCCGCCGACACTGTCGCGCACTGCAATCGGCTCGCCGGTCGCCGGATCAAGATGCACGCCACCGCCGCGCCGCCGCTCGCCGGCGGATACCTGCATGCCCGGGGTACGCTCGGTAGGCAGGCTGATGTTCCAGCTACTGGCGTCGGCATGGGGATTCTGCAAGTAGCCCAGGGCACGCTGGGTAGCCTCGAACGGGCTCAGTTGCACACGCGGGATTTCCGGCCGCATCCAGTGATCGATTTCCTTATCGAATACCGCCAGGGTGCCGGTGGCGAAAATCGCAAACAGCAACCAGCCGGCAATGAGCCCGGCCCAGGTGTGCAACCATGCCATCGATAGAGTGAAGGTTTTTTTCATCTCAATTGCTCCACAGCTGCGGCCAGAACGCGACCAGCGCCAGCGGGCCCGAGATGCCGGCCAACGCCCACGCCCGGCGCTCGCTACGACAGGCGAAGGCCCAGAGCACGGCCAGGGTGTAGAACACAAAAGCCGGCAAGGTGGCGACAATCACCGCGTCGGTTGCAGCCATCGGCAGCACACGGGCAAGAAAGGCGGTGATCGCATAGGTAAAGGCGTAACCGCCCAGCAACCCCGCCGCGCAACGCGAAGCGATGGTCAACCAGGCAGGTCGGGGCTTGCTCATCAGGGAATCCTCCGCAACAGGCGTGTCACATCACGGTAAAGCGCCACAAGGCTGCCGCGAACGGTCGATGCGCAACCGGTCACCAGCAGCCTTGCGATGCCTGGTTGGCGTCAGAACGAGATGTTCAACGCCGCAAAGAGCGCCCGGCCCGGCTGGTTATAGGTATTGGCGCCGGAACTGCTGGCGTTGCCGCCGCGGTAGATCTGTTTGTCGAACACGTTGTTCACGCCTACGCGCACGTCGTAATGCTTGTTGAAGGTGTAGCCGGTGCTGACATCGACCAGACCGTAGGCCTCGACATCCTGCTGGGCCGCTTCGTCGTAGTTCTCGAGGGTGCGGTAGTTGTAAGTCGGCGACGCTTGCTTGCCGTAATAGGTGCCGGCCACCTGGAACGACAGCTTCTCGGTTGCGCGCCAGTCCAGGGTGCTGTTGACCGTGTACTTGGGCACCACGCTTAGCGGTTCGCCGGTGTCGCGGTTGTCGTTTTCCAGCATCACGGTGAAGTTGGTGTTCCAGTCCAGCGACGGCGTCAGCTCGACAAACAGGTTGCCTTCAACGCCTTCGACCAGGGCCTTGCCGGCGTTTTCCCACTGGGTCACGCGGCGACCGCCATTGACGTCATACACGACATCGGTGCCACCGATGATCTTGTTCTTGTAGTCGTTGCGAAAGTAAGTCGCGCTGGTACGCCAGGTGCCACGGTCATACAGCAGACCGATTTCCTTGTTCACGCTGGTTTCCGGATCGAGGTCGGCATTGCCCTGCAGGTAGCAGCCACCGCTGTTGGTCTGCGCGCTGCTGCAGCCCTGGCCGCGGCTGTACAGCAGGTAGTTGGGGTTGGACTGGTACAGGTTGGGCGTTTTGTAAGCGCGGGCAATACCGCCCTTGAGGGTAAGGTCGTCAGTGAGCTTGTGAGCCACGTTCAGGCTCGGGCTTAGGTTGTCGCCGAATTCTTCATGGTGGTCCAGGCGCAGCCCAGGGGTGATGGTGGTGTCGCCGATGACGATGTTGTCTTCGCTGAACAGCGCAAAGCTTTTCGCCGTCATCTTGGTTTCACTGCGATCAAAACCACTGATCTGGTCACCGTTGCCGCCGGACGGGTCAAAGCTCTGTGGCCGGAACGAGCCCTGATCGTTAAGGCTCTCGTACAGGTACTCGCCGCCCAGGGTCAGCACATGCTCGGTGTTGCCCAGGCTCATCGGCAGATTGACCTCGCTGGACAGGCGCGTGTTGCGCAAGCGCGACACGTCGGCACCGCTGTCATTGATGGCACCTTCCGGGCCGCCGGCCAGGCCTTCGTTCATGCGCCAGTTGCGCACGTATTCGTAAGCCAGCGACGACTTGCTGGTGCCCCAGTCGAAATCCCCCAGGTGCGTGATGTCGTAGGTGCTGCGCTGCATGACGTTGGTTTCATGGCCATACAGGCTGTTGATCAGCTCGATGTCGCCGCCACCGTTGCTGTTCATGGTGTCGCCGGCATAGATGTTGCCCTGGCGGCTGTAGCCACTGCTCAGCTCCAGGCGGTGGGCATCGTTGAGGTGCCAGCTGAGCAGGCCGTTGATGTCCTTGTTGCGCACCCCTTCACGCCCTGCTGCCAGTGCGCTGTTGGCGTGGTCGGCGTTGATTTCGGCATCGTCGGCGTCGGTCTTGGCCAGGCCGCCGTACACGCGAAACGCCAGGGCGTCGGTCAGGCCGCCGCTGAGGTTGAAGTTGGTGCGCTTGCTGGCGCCTTCGGCCTTGTCTTCGGGCAGCAGGGTGTACAGGCTGACGTTGCCTTTAAGCTCCTGAGTCGGGCGTTTGGTGATGATGTTGACCACCCCGCCCATGGCACCGGAGCCGTAGCGCGCCGCCGCCGGGCCGCGCAGGATCTCGATGCGCTCCACGGCTTCGGCCGGCACCCAGTTGGTTTCGCCACGGGTATCGCGATCGCCGTTCCAGCCATAGCGCACGGCGTTACGGGCGCTGGACGGTTTGCCGTCAATCAGGATCAGGGTGTTTTCCGGGCCCATGCCGCGCAGGTCGATCTGCCGGTTGTTGCCACGGGCGCCGCTGGCGCTGTTGCCGGACAGGTTGACCCCCGGCTCGCGGCGGATGATATCCGACAAGTCGTTGGCGGGCGGGTGACGCTTGATGTCTTCAGCGGTAATGATCGACGAACCCAGTGCCTGCTTGGCTTCCTCCTCGGCGGTGACCATGGTGTTTTCGATCACCATGGCGTTGTTCGCCTCCTCAGCCTGTGCCGACTGGACCATCAGTACAGGTGATGACAGCGCGACAAAGGCCAGGGTCAAACGGTGAGGGGCATTTCTGGGCTGCATGTGACAACTCCGGACACTTCAAGAACGACCGGGCAAATGCTGGCCTGAAGCGCCGCAGACCTGCGCCCGTTGCTACCGGCAAAAAATGCTTAGGTAGCTACTGAGGGCGCCAAATATAATGATTTACAAATGAGATTAAATATTATTTACGAAACTTACGTTTTGCTGTAGCCCGTTCTAGACATGTTGCGGCCTTGTCAAAGGCTCATGCCCTTCCAATCGCCAGGAAAGGCATGAGCGCTTTATCACCCGACCTGACCGGCTCGGGCCAACACCGCATTGAGCAGCACATCGGCGCCCTGACGCACGTCGTCAGGCAGTACGTCTTCAGCCTCGTTATGGCTCAGGCCACCGACACACGGAATGAAGATCATCGCGGTCGGGCAATAGCGCGCGAGCAGGATCGCATCGTGGCCGGCGCCGCTGACGATGGCCTGCTGGGCATAGCCCAGACCGTCCACCGCCGCTTGCACCGCAGCGACGCACTCGGCATCAAACGGCGTCGCCGGGCTGACCCAGTGGCGGCTGATGCTGACCTTCAGGCCGCGCTGGGCGGCAATGACCTGCAGGCGCTTGGTTACCTGCTGCTCCATGTCGTCAATCGCGCTGTCGAGGTGATGACGCAGGTCGACGGTAAACTGCAACAGCCCGGGAATGGTGTTGCGCGACGACTTGCTGATGCTCAGCTCGCCGACGGTGGTCAGGCCCTGGGGGGCAAAATCGCCGGCCAGTTGCTCAATCGCCTGAATCATCGGCGCCGCACCGTACAGGGCATCCTTGCGCAGCGGCATCGGCGTGGTGCCCGCGTGGGCAGCCATGCCTTCGACCTGCACATCGAGCCAGCGAATGGCCTGGCCGCCGCTGACCACACCAATGCTCTTGGCGTTGTCCTCAAGGATCGGGCCCTGCTCGATATGCGCCTCGAAATACGCATCCACCGCACCGCCCAGCAGGCGCTTGCCGGCGAACCCGGTCTGTTGCAAGGCTTCGGCAACGCTAATGCCATCGGCATCGCGCACCGCCAGTGCGTCCTCGAGCTGCATGACGCCGGTGAACACCGCCGAGCCGAACATCGCCGGGGTAAAGCGCGCGCCCTCTTCATTGGTCCACACCGCGATTTCCAGCGGATTGCGCGTCTGGATCTGCAGGTCGTTGAGACGGCGTACCACCTCAAGCCCGGCGAGCACGCCATACACGCCATCGAAACGCCCGCCTTCAGGCTGCGTATCGAGGTGGCTGCCCATCATCACCGGCGCAGCCTCCGGGTTGCTGCCAGGGCGACGGGCAAACAGGTTGCCGATGGGGTCCACACTCAACGTCATGCCCGCTTCGCGGCACCAATGTGCGAACAGGTCGCGCCCGGCTTTGTCTTCTGCGCTCAACGCCAGACGGCAACTGCCGCCACGGGCGGTGGCACCGATTTCGGCCATGGCCATCAGGCTTGCCCACAGGCGTTCGCCGTTGGATTTCAACATGTCAGCTACTCCAGCAATCATCAGTAATCAGGCCATTTCCAGGCGATGGGCGGCGGCATGACGGCGCGCCAGGGCAAGTACGCACAGCAGGGAGATCGCGGCGATCACGCTGTAGAACAGCGCCATCGGCCACCACTGGCCGGCAAATTTGTGCGCAAGCCAGGTGCCTACCAGCGGCGTCAGCCCGCCGGCGATCGCGCCACATACCTGGTAGGCCATGGAAATCGCGGTGTAGCGCACACGGGTGTCGAACATGCCGCTGACATAGCCGGCGATCACCGCGTAGAACGACGCCATGCACACCACCGCCAAGGCAATGCCGACGATGATCAACGGCGCCTGGCCCGAGCTGACCAGCACGAACATCGGATACGGCGAGGCCATGGCCAGCAGCGAAACCAGACAGAGGAAACGCGTGGCACCGATCTTTTCCGCGATCCAGGCCGCCATCGGCTGAATGCAGAACTGGACGATCGCCACCACGAACAGGCACTCGAGGATCAACGAGCGCGGCAAGCCCAGTTGCTGCGTGCTGTAGGCGATCATGAAGGTGTTGGTGAAATACACCCCGGCAATGCCCAGGGTGTTGGCGCCGATGCACAGCAGCAGCGGCCGCCAGGCAGTGCGCAGCACTTCCATCACCGGCGCCTGCTCTTTGCGCTTGGCCTTGCTGGCCTGTTCGCGGCTGGCGAGGAACTCCGGCGATTCATTGACCCCGAGGCGAATCGCAAGGCCTACCAGCAACAGCAATGCGCTGGCCAGAAACGGCAGGCGCCAGCCCCAGCTCATCAGGTCTTCTTCAGGCAGGCGAGTCACCGCACTGAAGGCCAGCAGCGACAGGATCAGACCCGCCGGGCTGCCCAGTTGGGCGAAAGAGGCAAAGAAATTGCGCCGGCCCTTGGGTGCATGCTCGCCGGCCATCAATACCGCACCGCCCCACTCCCCGCCCACGGCAATGCCTTGAACGACGCGCAGGATAATCAGCAGCACCGGCGCGCCCGCGCCGATCTGCGCATAGGTCGGCAGCAAGCCGATGCACACGGTGACCACGCCCATCATCAGCAAGGTGATCACCAGGGATTTTTTCCGGCCGATGCGGTCACCGATGTGACCGAACACGATGCCGCCCAACGGTCGGGCGAAAAAGCCCACGGCAAAGGTGCCGAACGCGGCCATGGTGCTGAACAGCGGGTCGTCGGAGGGGAAGAACAAGGCGCCAAACACCAGGGCGGCGGCGGTGGCGTAAATGTAGAAGTCGTACCACTCGATCATGGTGCCGATAAAGGCGGCAGCCGCAGCCCGGCGTGGCTGGGGCGAAGCGGAAGGCTTCATGGGTCAGGCTCCTATGATTATTTTTCTGGCAGGAGAGAACGGTTGTCGAGGGCGCTCTGGACGGCGCCTGTGTAGGACCAATTTTTCGTCCCGGGGCTATGATTAGTCAATTTTCTATTTATTATTCGCAGTATTAACCACAGTTATATTGACTGACCGAGGCCCCGTTATGTCCGAACGCCTGCTCAACGACCGTCTGGACTGGAACCTGCTGCGAACGTTCCGGGTGATTGGCCAGGAACTCAGCATCAGCCGGGCTGCGGCCCGCTTGCACCTGACCCAGCCGGCGGTCAGCCAGGCGCTCAAGCGCCTGGAAGAACAGCTCGGACGCCAGCTGATCGCGCGCCGCGGCCCACGCTTTGCACTGACTGAAGTAGGCGAACAGATTTTCCACCTGGCCGGGGAAATCTACGGGCAGATGTCCCAGGTCAGCAGCGTGCTGGACGAGCCGGTGGACGAAGTCATCGGCAAGGTGCGGATACTGATCATCAGCCGGGTGTCCTGCGATCGCTTTGACAGCTTTCTGGCCGGCTTTCACCGCCAGCACCCACGGGTGGATGTCGAGATTGACGTGATGCGCAGCACCGACATCGTCGCCGCCCTGCAGGAGAAAACCGCGACCCTGGGCCTGAGCCTCAACCGCCGCCCGCAACCGCGCCTGGAACAACGCCTGTTTCTGCGCCAGCGCTACGGCTTTTTCTGTGGCAAGCACCATGCATTGTTCGGCAAGCAGGACGTTGCCGAAGGTGACTTGCAACGGGAGAATTTTGTCAGCTTTGCTAGCGACCAGATCGGCGGGATGCTTTCGCCGCTGACGATTTTTCGTGACCAGCAGGGGTTCAGCGGGCGGATCGTCGCTTCTTCGCCAAGCCTGGAAGAAGTTCGCCGGCTGGTGGTTGCCGGCTTTGGTATTGGCTGCCTGCCCGCGCATGTCGTCGCGGCGGACGTCGAAGCCGGTTTGCTCTGGCCCCTGCCACCCCGCGAAGGCATCGCCGATGTCGACATTCACCTGCTGTGGAATCGCGAGCAACGCATGAGCCGCGCCGAAGCGGTATTTCTCGAGTCGTTGCAAGCCACACTGGTGTAAGCGTCGCGCAGTGCACGGCCTACCGGGCGCTGCGCGAGACGTTTATTGCGGCCGCAAGATCAGCACCCCCAGCGGTGGCAGGTTCAACCCCAACGACAACGGCTGACCATGGCTGGGCACGGCCTTGCTGGTCACCGCCCCGAGGTTGCCATAGTTGGACCCGGCATAGCCCTCGGCATCGCTGTTGAGCACTTCGACCCAGCGCTCGCCAAACGGCACGCCAATGCGGTAGCCCTCACGCGGCACGGGAGTGAAGTTGGCCACCACCAGTAACGGCTCACCATTGGCACTCCAGCGCAGCCAGGCATAGACGCTGTTGTGCGCATCATCGCCAATCAGCCACTGGAAGCCCTGGGGCAGGCAGTCCTGCTGGTGCAGGGCGCGCTCGTCGCGGTACAGCCGGTTGAGGTCGCTGACCAGGCGTTGCACCCCCAGGTGCTCGGGGTATTTGAGCAGGTACCAGTCCAGCTCGCTGTCATGGTTCCACTCCCGCCACTGGCCGAATTCGCAGCCCATGAACAGCAGCTTCTTGCCCGGGTGGGTCCACATGAACGTGAGGTAGGCACGCAGGTTGGCAAACTTCTGCCAGCGGTCGCCGGGCATCTTGTCGATCAGCGAGTGCTTGCCATGCACCACCTCGTCGTGGGAGATCGGCAGGATGAAATGCTCGGTGTAGGCGTAGATCAGGCCAAAGCTCATCTCGTTGTGGTGATAGGTGCGATGGATCGGGTCGTTCTGGATGTAGTGCAGGGTGTCGTGCATCCAGCCCATGTTCCACTTGTAGGCAAATCCCAGCCCGCCTTGCTGGGTGGGCTGGCTGACCCCGGGCCACGCCGTGGACTCTTCGGCGATTACCAGGGCGCCGGGCGTTTCAAGGGCAACCACGTCGTTGAGGTGGCGAAGAAAATCGATGGCTTCAAGGTTTTCCCGCCCACCATGGCGGTTGGGCACCCACTCCCCGGCCTTGCGTGAGTAATCGCGGTAGAGCATCGACGCCACGGCATCGACCCGCAAGCCGTCGATGTGAAAGTGCTTCAGCCAGTGCAACGCCGAAGCCAGCATGAAGCCGTGCACTTCGTTGCGGCCCAGGTTGTAGATCAGCGTGTCCCAGTCCTGATGAAAGCCTTCCAGCGGGTTTTCATATTCGTACAGTGCGGTGCCGTCGAAGCGCGCCAGGCCATGGCTGTCGGTGGGGAAATGTGCCGGCACCCAGTCGAGAATGACGCCGATCGAGGCCTGGTGGCAGGCATCGATGAACGCTGCAAAGTCTTCGGCCGAGCCGTAGCGAGCCGTGGGCGCGAACAACGACAGCGGCTGGTAGCCCCAGGAGCCACCAAAGGGGTGCTCCATGATCGGCATCAGCTCAATGTGGGTGAAGCCCATTTGCTGGATGTAGGGCACCAGGCGGTCGGCCAGCTCACGCCAGTTGTAAAAGCGCGTCACCTCCCCGGCATCGTCCAGCTCGCATTGCCAGGAGCCGGCATGCAGTTCGTAGATCGACAGCGGCGCGGTGGTCGCCTGACGCTCTGCGCGTACCTGCATCCAGTGCTGATCCTGCCAGTCATGGGCCAAGGGACCGGCCACTTTCGAGGCGGTGCTGGGCGGCAGCTCGGTGGCGCGGGCCAGCGGGTCGGCTTTGAGCGGCAGGATGCCCTCGCGCCCCAGCACTTCATATTTGTACGCTTCGCCCGCTTTCAGGCGCGGCACGAACAGCTCCCACACGCCGGCACTGTGGCGCAGGCGCATGGGGTGGCGGCGACCGTCCCAGTTGTTGAAATCGCCCACCACCGACACCCGTCTGGCATTCGGTGCCCACACCGAAAAACGCACGCCGTCGATACCCATGGCCTGTACCGGCTGGGCACCCATGCTCGACGACAGGTCACGGTGATTGCCTTCGGCAAACAGGTAGAGGTCCATGTCGCCCAGTTGCGGGCCAAAGCTGTAAGGGTCTTCGGTAACTTGCTCGCCACTGGCCCACTGGATGCGCAGCACGTACGCCGGCTGCTCGCTCATGCGGCCAATGAACAGCCCCGGTGTCGACTGCTGTTCCAGTTCGCCCAACACGCGGTTGTCGTCCGCGGCCAGGGCCTGTACCGACAGCGCACCGGGCAGGTAGGCGCGGACAAACTGGCCGCCGGTCCCATCCGGGTGCGGACCGAGCACCGCGAACGGGTCTGCATGTTCAGCCCGCACCAGCGCGTCGATGTCCCGTTGATCCAGCCCGCCGTCCTCGCGCTTGCGTTGATTCATTCACATTTCTCCCCAGGTACTTGTCAGGCCATGGAGGCCATGCAAAGGCACGGCCAGCCAACTTGGGCGGTTCTCGGCTTCATACAGAATTTCGTAGGCAGCCTTTTCCAGGCTGAACAGTTCCAGTGCCGCACGCTCGCCGTCGGCATGTTCCCAGGCATGAGGCATGGCAGCGGTGGCCAGCCCGTAGGCCTCGACAAAGGCATGTCGGGCCTGGTGCAGATAACGCCTGGCGACTCGCTGACGGGCCTGGCGGGCACTGTCCGAGAGGTCGACACTGGAGGCACTGCGCAGCACCATGGCAGCAGCATAGTCGAAGGATCGCAGTATGCCGCTTACGTCTTTGTAGGGGCTGTGCCGCGCGCGCCGCGCGCCAAGTGGACGGGCCGGCTCACCCTCGAAGTCGATCAGGTAGGCATCGCCCTGCACCACCAGCACCTGGCCCAGGTGCAGGTCACCGTGCACACGCATGAGCAGGCCGCCCTCAACCTGTGCACTCAAGGCCTTGATGTGCTCCAGCAGTGCCTGATGCTGCTGGAGCAGATCATCGACCAGCACCTGGCTGTCGCTGTCCAGCTCGCCGCGATGTGCTTCCAGCAGTTCCAGGGCACGTGTCAGTTGCTCGCCGATCTGCTCGCCCCAGGCGGTGCATTCGCGTGCGGTGCAGGTGCGTGACTGGAACGCAGGGTCCTGGGTTGGCGCGGCCAGCACCCGGTGAAGTTCGCCCAGGCGCTGGCCCAGCAACGCCGCGAAGGCCGCCAGGTCGTGCAAGGCATCGGTGTGGCCATCTGCGGTACCGGGTTCCAGCTCGTCGCGGATCGCCCGTTCGAGGTTGTTCTGGGTCCAGTCCCAGGCATCGCCCTGATTGTTCAGGTACCCCTGGGCGATCATCAGCAAATGCGGCTCGCCTTCGGCGTCGACCCGGCTTACCCAGGCCAGCAAGGGCGAAATATTGTTGAAGCCGGCGGCGGTCAGGTAAGCGCTCATTTCCAGTTCCGGGTGCACCCCGGCATTGACCCGGCGGATCATCTTCAGCACCAGGCTGCCCCCCACCACCACCGAACTGTTCGACTGTTCGGCCGAGAGGTAACGCACTGCGGCCTCTTCGCCCAGGTTCAGGTCAGCCAGCTGCGGCGTCGCGTTGAACTGCACCTCACCTTCGCTGCACGGCAGGCGGCTGCCGTTCTGGCAGGCCAGCAGCACCGCGCGCACAAAGCTTTCCAGCACGAACGCATCGGTGATCAGGCCCACCTGCCGCCCCCGCCGCACCCGCGCCAACGCCAGTTGCTGCGGTGGCGCGGTGTTGATCTGCTCTTCTGCGATCAGGCCGAACGGCAACAGATAGCGCGTGCTCTGGCCAGCGGAGCTCACTTCGATCTCGCTGAACAGCACCGGGTTGGCAGCGGTGGTCAGGCGTACGCCGTAGGCAATCTGCACCTGCTCGATTGCCGAGTCCTTGTTGGCAAACCAGCGCCGCTTGGGCAGGTACTGGGGCAGGATGCTGTTTTGCAGGGCATCGCGGGACGGCGCATCGAGCAACTCTTCCATGCGCTTTTTCAGCACCAGCGTGGTGAACTCCGGCAGGCTCTGGGCCGGCTCCACGTGCCAGCTGGGCATCTGGTCCTTGGGCGCCAGCAGAAACCAATAGAACCCATAGGGCGCCAGGGTGAGCAAAAACGGCAGCTGGCCAATCGGCGGAAAGGCACTGCCGCCAAGCATTTCCACCGGCACGCAGTCCGCGTATTGGGACAGGTCGAGCTCGGCGGCTTGCGCAGCCCGCGACACGTTGGCCACGCAGAGGATGATCTCGCTGTTGCCGTTACCGTCGCTGTACTCGCGCACGTAGGCCAGAATCCGCCGGTTGCTCGGCGACAGCATTTTCAGCGTGCCCCGGCCGAAGGCCTTCTGCTGTTTGCGCACCGCCAGCAAGCGCCGGTTCCAGTTCAGCAGCGAGTGCGGGTCATGGGCCTGGGCTTCGACGTTCACTGCCGTGTAACCGTACAACGGGTCCATGATCGGCGGCAGCACCAGGCGTGCCGGGTCCGCGCGGGAGAACCCGCCGTTGCGGTCAATCGACCACTGCATGGGGGTGCGCACGCCATCGCGGTCGCCCAGGTATATGTTGTCACCCATGCCGATTTCGTCGCCGTAATACAGGGTCGGCGTCCCCGGCATCGACAGAAGCATGCTGGTCAGCAGTTCAACCCGGCGCCGGTCGCGTTGCAGCAACGGCGCCAGACGGCGGCGAATGCCGAGGTTGATGCGCGCCCGGCGGTCTTCGGCGTAGTAGTTCCACAAGTAGTCGCGTTCACGGTCGGTGACCATTTCCAGGGTCAGCTCATCGTGGTTACGCAGAAAGATCGCCCACTGGCAGTTGGCGGGAATGTCCGGGGTCTGGCGCAGGATGTCGGTGATCGGAAAGCGGTCTTCCTGGGCCACGGCCATGTACATGCGCGGCATCAGCGGAAAATGAAAGGCCATGTGGCATTCGTCGCCCTGCCCTTCGCCAAAATACAGCTGGGTGTCCTCCGGCCACTGGTTGGCTTCGGCCAGGAGCATGCGATCCGGGTAGTTGGCATCGATTTCGGCGCGGATCTGCTTGAGCACCTGATGGGTCTCGGGCAGGTTCTCGTTGTTCGTGCCGTCCCGTTCGATCAGGTACGGGATGGCGTCGAGGCGCAGGCCGTCCACACCCAGGTCGAGCCAGTAGCGCATCACGTCGATCACCGCCTTCATCACCTGCGGGTTGTCGAAGTTCAGGTCGGGCTGGTGCGAATAGAAGCGGTGCCAGAAATACTGCCCGGCCACCGGGTCCCAGGTCCAGTTGGACTTTTCGGTGTCGAGAAAGATGATCCGCGTACCGTCGTATTTCTGATCGCTGTCGGACCACACGTAAAAATCCCGGGCCTTGCTGCCCCGCTTGGCATGACGCGCCTTCTGGAACCACGGGTGCTGGTCGGAGGTGTGGTTGATGACCAGTTCGGTGATCACCCGCAGGCCACGCTGGTGCGCCTGGGCGATAAAGCGTTTTACATCGGCCAGGGTGCCGTAGTCAGGATGCACGGCCTTGTACTCGGCAATGTCGTAGCCGTCGTCGCGCCGTGGCGAGGGGTAGAACGGCAACAGCCACAGGGTGTTGACGCCGAGTTCGGCGATGTAGTCGAGTTTGGCGATCAGACCGGGAAAATCACCGATACCGTCGTTGTTGGAGTCGAAAAAGGACTTGATGTGCACCTGGTAGATGATCGCGTCCTTGTACCAGAGCGGGTCGTCGATAAAGGCTGCCTGGCGGCTGCGCTTGGCCATGTGCATCTCCTTTGTGTGTCTGAGGTGGGGCTGCTGTGCAGCCCTTCAGCGGCTAGCCGGCGTTTAGCGGAGCGTCTCGATGCGCCAGATACCGAACGGCATCACCCACGGTTCGATTCGCATCCATTGGGTCTTGCCGTGCCAGGTCCAGCGGTGACCGGTCATCAGGTCTTCGCCAAGGGTGTCGGCGTGGTCATCCAGGCCCAGTTCCCACAACGGCAGCTCGAAGTGCGCCTCCTGGGCGTTGTGCGGGTCGAGACTGATGGCGACGAGGATGAAGTTTTCGCCGTCGCTGCTGCGCTTGCCGAAATACAGGATGTTGTCGTTCCAGGCGTTGTAGAAGGTCACGCCCAGGTGGGTCTGCAAGGCGGGGTTCTGGCGACGGATGCGATTGAGCTGGGCGATCTCGGCAATGATGTTGCCCGGCTGGCTGAAGTCGCGTGGACGAATTTCGTATTTCTCCGAATCCAGGTATTCCTCCTTGCCTGGAATGGGCGTTGCCTCGCACAGTTCAAAGCCTGAATACATGCCCCACAGCCCCGAACCCATGGTCGCCAGCGCCGCGCGGATGAGAAACCCGGCACGACCGGACTCATGCAGGAAAAACGGGTTGATGTCGGGAGTGTTGACGAAGAAGTTCGGCCGGTAGCAGTACCGCCATGGCGGCTGGTTGAGTTCCTCGAAGTAGCTTTGCAGCTCGGCCTTGGTGTTGCGCCAGGTGAAATAGGTGTAGCTCTGCGAGTAACCGACCTTGCCCAGGCGCGCCATCATCGCAGGCTTGGTGAACGCCTCGGCGAGGAAGATCACGTCCGGGTGCTGGCTGCGCACATTGGCGATCAGCCATTGCCAGAACGGCAGCGGTTTGGTGTGCGGGTTATCGACCCGGAACATCTTCACCCCCTCCTCCACCCAGCCCACCACCACATCGCGCAAGGCCAGCCACAGCGACGGCACGGCCTCGGCGGCATAGAACTCGACGTTGACGATGTCCTGGTACTTTTTCGGCGGGTTTTGCGCGTAGCGAATGCTGCCGTCCGGGCGCCAGGAGAACCACCCGGGGTGTTCCCTGAGCCAGGGGTGGTCCTGGGAACACTGGATGGCGAAGTCCAGGGCAATCTCCAGGCCGTGTTCGGCTGCGGCAGCCACCAGCCGGCGAAAATCCTCGCGGCTGCCCAGTTGCGGGTGAATCGCCTCGTGCCCGCCGTCTTCGCTACCGATGGCGTACGGGCTGCCCGGGTCGCCGGGCTCGGCCTGCAAGGCGTTGTTGCGGCCCTTGCGGTAGCGCATGCCAATCGGGTGAATCGGCGGAAAATAGAGGACGTCAAAGCCCATGTCGCGGATCATCGGCAAACGTTCCTGCACCGTATTGAAGGTGCCGTGCCGCGTGGGGTCATCGGTGACCGAGCGGGGAAACAGCTCATACCAGCTGGCAAACAGCGCCTGCCGGCGCTCGACGTCCAGCGGGTATTCCGGGCTGCGACTCAGGTGGGGACGGTGATCGGCTTTGCGCATCAGCAAGGCGGTGTCGGCGTGCAGCAGCTGGGCCACTTGTTGTTCGGCCGGCAGGGTCGGCAGCCGCCGGCACAGCGCCTGCAACTGATCGCGTAGCGGCCCCTGGCTGCGCTGCAGGTTCTGCTCAAGCAGCAACACGCCCTCTTGCAACTCCAGTGTCACGTCCAGGCCCGCGCTGACATTTTTCAGCAAATCGTGGCAATAGGTGGCGAACGGGTCGACCCAGGCTTCGATACTGAACAGGTAGTGCCCCATTTCCGTTACCGGCAGCGCGCCCAGCCACAGGTCATTGCCGGCAAAGGTCATTGGCTCGCAATGCCAGCGCCGGCTGTGCGCCTGGCGCCAGTTGAGCATCACCGCCAGGGTGTCGTGGCCGTCGATGTAAACCTTGCTGCTGACCTGGACGGTTTCACCGACCACCGCCTTGACCGCAAACACCCCGCCATCGAGCAGTGGCTGGGTATCCTCGATCACCACGCGCGGTGCCAACAGGGCCTGGGACAGGCTGATTGCCTGGTCGGGATGATCGTTTGCCGGGGCTGTACGGTCAGTTTCGAAGGGCTCATCGCGGGTCATCGATCCTTGCTCCGTTACGGGGTGCAGTAAGGGTTCAGAGCGGGTGAGCAGCGTGGGGTTCAAAAAAAATGACTGATTGGCGCGGTGTGCGGTCGAAAAAAACTGAGCCCATTGATCCAGAACCCAGTGTGAGGTCAGGCCATGAACATTCCCATTCCGGCTGAAACACCCGATCCGAATATAGACGACCCGACCCTGCCACCTGCAGTGCCAGAGGAAGAGCCCGATGAAATGCCGGTCAAGCCGACCGTGCCTCCCACCGTGGGGGACCCGCCGAGCGAGGAACCGGCGGTGAAAGCGTAACCGGGGTTCGCCGGCAAGCCTGGCTCCTACCGTAGGAGCTGACTCAT
>NZ_JADUCM010000009.1 GCF_016009175.1 Pseudomonas alkylphenolica | reverse complement strand
CCCCCCCCCGCCCCCCGCGCCCCCCCCCCCCCCCCCGGTCGGCGTGACCGCGAGCACCCTACACTCACCCGCCGGGGGGGGGGGGGGGGGGCCGCCCCCCCCCCCCCCCCCCCCCCGCGCTCGGTCAGTCGGCTGTCACGCTGGCCAGCATGGCCGCCAGGAAGTGCTCGCCATAGGGCGGCAACAGCCCCCATTCACGACGCGGGTCGTGTGCCGGGGCCTTGAACACAGTGCGTTGGTGGCTGAATTCGAGGAAGCCTTCGCGGCCGTGGTAATGGCCCATGCCCGAGGCGCCGATGCCGCCGAACGGCGCGTTGTGCATCGCCGGGTGCATCATCACATCGTTGATGGTTACCCCGCCGGACAGCGTGCGCTCGAGTACGTACTGCTGCTGTTGCAGGTCTTCGCCGAAGTAGTACAGGGCCAACGGCCGTGGCCGCGCATTGATGTCGTCGATGACGTAGTCAAGGTCTTCGTAGGTCAGCACCACCACGGCCGGGCCGAAAATTTCTTCGCGCATGATCACGCTGTCCGGCGCCGGATCGACCACCACGCGCAACGGACGACGACGGTCCTGGGCATTCACCGCCAACGGCTCTGGCACACTCTCGACCCGAGCGCCACGATTCTGGGCATCCAGCACGTAACCTTCGACGCGGTCGAGGTGACGCTGGTTGACCACCGCCACCACATCCGGGTTGCCGGCCACCGTTGGATTGAGTTCGGCGTAGCTGCTGCGCAGGGCGTCCAGGAACGGTTCGAGCTGTGCCTTGGGCACATACACCAAATCCGGGTTGATGCAGATCTGCCCGCCGTTGCAGGCCTTGCCCGCGGCGATATTGAAGGCAGCCTTTTTCAGGTCGGCGCTGGCGGTGACGATGACCGGCGACTTGCCACCCAGCTCCAGCGTTACCGGTACCAGGTTCAGCGCGGCATTGCGCATCACCAGGCGTCCGGTCGACGTACTGCCGGTGTACACCAGATGATCGAACGGCTGCGCGCTGAAGGCTTCGGCGAGTTCGACGTCGCCGGTGACCACGGCAATCTCCAGTGGATCGATGTGCTCAGCAAACAGCTGCGCCACCAGCTCAGCGGTACGTGGCACCACGTCCGACGGCCTGAGGATGGCCCGGTTGCCCGCCGCCAGCACCGAGGCCAACGGGCTGAACAGGGTAAACAACGGCGCGTTCCAGGTACCGAGAATGCCCACCGAACCCTTGGGCTGGTGCATCACCCAGGCCTTGGCACCAAGCTGGTCGTAAGGCGAGAACGGTTCGCGCTGCTCGTCCTGCATCCAGCCCTGCACATGATCCCGGGCATATTTGAGCGAGCCCAGGGCGCCCACCACATCATTCATCAGCGAGAAGCCGGCAGGCCGCCCGCCAAAATCTTCGTCGATGGCATCGGTCAACGCGCCATGGTGACGAACCAGCAGGTCGATCACTTGCTGGAGTCGTCGGCGGCGGGTATCGGCACTTACCGCACCGGCGCTGGCGAACGCGCTTTTTTGCCGGGATAGCAGGCTGGAAAGCCCTTGGACGGATGATGTGACAGAACTCATTCGTGGCCCCTTGCAGGTACTGGCCCCATGGCCGGGAAGCGCCCGATGCGCTTGCCGCCACACTAGCCCTGCACCCCCTGTGTCGCCTCGTCCGATCGGACGAGGTTCGGCCAAATCTGTTAGTCCGTTGAGACGATGTTTAACGGCGTGTTGCGACCAATACTGGCCCTACGAAAATCCCACTCCATGAGGCCAATCATGGCAACGCCAAACGTCAGTTTCGATCCCCAGGCTTTTCGTGCCGCACTCGGCACCTTTACCACCGGGGTCACGATCATCACCACCCAGTCTGAAGACGGCTCGCCCGTGGGGATCACGGCCAACAGTTTCAATTCGGTTTCGCTCAACCCGCCGCTGGTGCTCTGGAGCCTGTCGAAGAAGGCCCGCAGCCTGCCGGTGTTCACCAGTGGCAAGCACTGGAACGTGCACGTGCTGTCCACCGAACAGGAAACCCTGTCGGGGCGTTTCGCTACCCAGGGCGAAGACAAGTTTTCTGAAGTGCAACTCGATAACGGCGTCAGTGAAGCGCCGCTGCTGCAGGACTGCACCGCACGCTTTCAATGCCGCACGGCGTTCCAGTACGAAGGTGGCGACCATGTGATTTTTGTCGGCGAAGTGCTTGCCTTCGATCACAGCGACCGCGCACCACTGGCGTTCCAGAGCGGCCAATATGCCCTGGCAACCCGCAAGCCACGCAGCGAACTGCGCCTGGCCACCACGCCGCCGCCACCGGAGTGCAGCTACACCGAAGACTTGCTCGGCTACCTGTTGGGGCGCGGCCACTATCAGGTGCTAAACGCCCTGCAGCAGCTGCTGAGTAACCAGCAACTGGATGAAATGGCGTTCTTCATCCTGTCGATCCTGTGCATCCGCGACAACCTGAGCCTTGAAGAGATCAATACCTTCGTGACCTACACCGGCCGCGAAGTGACCTTGGCGAGCATGCGTTTCCTCGAACACCAGCGCCTGGTGGCCATCGAAGGTTCGGCCGACGCCCTGCGCTTTGTGCTCACCGCCCAGGGCCGGGAAGTGTCGCTGCATCAACTGGCGCTGGCCAAGGCCGTGGAAGAAGACCTCACGTCCAAGCTCGGCCCTGCCGATGCGCAGGCGCTCAAAGTGTTGCTCAAGCGCCTGATCGTGGTCAGCGACCCTGGCTTGCCGGACCTCTGGGCCCCACGATGAACACCACGCAGAGCACCCTGCCAGCGGCCAGCGTCGGATGGCGCAGCCACGGTGTGCTGTTGCTGCTGGCCGCAGTGTTCGCCGACAACTTTGTCGGCCGGCAGATACTCGCGGTGATGATCGAGCCGATCAAATCCGAGTTCGGCGTCAGCGACACCGCCATGGGCTTGATCTCCGGCCTGGCGTTCGCTGCCGTGTATGCGGTCATGGGCCTGCCAGCCGGACGGCTGGTGGACCGCATGCCGCGCACCCGGCTGCTGGCCATGGCCTGCCTGCTCTGGGCCGTGGCGACCATGGCTTGCGGCCTGGCGGGCGGTTTCCTGACGCTGGCCATTGCGCGCATGCTGGTGGCGGTCAGTGAATCGCCAACCACCTCGGCCTCGCTGTCGATGATCGCTGACCTGTACCCGCCACAGCGGCGTTCATTCGCGATCAGCTGCTTTACCAGCGCTCCGACCTTTTCCTCGATCGTCGGCCTGAGCATCGGCGCCTGGGTCGTTGAACACTATGGCTGGCGCAGCGGCTTTATCGCCCTGGGCGCCCCGGCGTTGCTGTTCAGCGCCCTGCTGGCCTTTGTGGTGCGCGACCCGCAACGTGGCCGCTGGGACCTCACCCCCCACGCTCAGGCAACCGCCCCGTTGCTGGGCATGCGTGCCGAGGCAGGCGAACTCTGGGCGCAGCCGGCGTATCGCTGCCTGATCCTCGCGGGCGGGCTGACCACACTCAGTTCCTATGCCATCGGCATGTGGAACACCAGCTTTCTGGTGCGCTCCCATGGTTTGTCGCTGCAACACGCCGGGCTGCTGGTCGGCGTGGTCTGCGGAATCTCGGCGGGCTTCGGCGGACTGTTCAGCGGCTGGTTGAGCGACCGCCTGAGCCGGCGTCACCCGCACTGGCAGGTTTCCATCCCGGTGCTTGGCCATGTGACTGCCCTCTGCGCGCTGGTGCCATACCTGCTGTGGTCCGACACCGTACTGATCCGCATCGGCGCGGTGCCGATCCCCACGGCGATGCTCTGGTGCGCCTTGTATGCGTTTTTTACCGTGTGGTGGGTGGCGCCGTCCTACAACCTGGTCAGCCAACTGGTGGCCCCCGGCCGACGCGGCAGCGCCATGGCCTTGCAAACCATCGTCAGCACATTGCTCGGCGTCGGTGTCGGGCCGTTGGTCGTCGGCCTGTGCAGCGACCTGCTGGTGCCGGCCTACGGCCAGGAGTCGCTGCGCTATGCACTGATGCTGATGAGCCTGCCGGTGCTCGGCGCGGTACTGTTGCTGGCACGCACGGCGCGCCATGCATCCAGGACCGACTACCGTCACGCGGCGATTGCATTGCCCACCTCTGCGGTTTGACCGGGAGCCCCCATGCGCAGTACGCCCTCTGAAGCCATTGGCTGGCGCAGCCATGGCCTGCTGTTTGTGCTGGCGATGATGTATGCCGACAACTTTGTCGGCCGGCAGATCATCGCGGTGATGATCGAACCGCTGAAGCGCGAGTTCGGTGCCAGCGATAGCGCCATGGGCCTGGTTTCGGGCCTGGCCTTCGCGGCGGTCTATGTGCTGCTGGGCCTGCCGGCCGGGCGCCTGGCCGACCGCCTGCCGCGCACACGCCTGCTTGCCGTCACCTGCCTGTTATGGGCGCTGGCCACCGTGCTCTGCGGCCTGGCCACCAGTTTCGCGATGCTGGTGATCGCGCGCATGGCGGTGGCTGTGTTCGAGTCGCCGAGCACCTCGACCTCGATGTCGATCATCGCCGACATCTACCCGCCGCACCGGCGCTCCTTTGCCATCAGTTGCTATACCGCCGCGCCGACCTTCTCGACCATCATCGCCCTGTGTGTCGGCGCCTGGGTGGTCGACCAGTATGGCTGGCGCAGCGCGTTTTTTGCTGTCGCCCTGCCCTCGCTGCTGATCAGCGCGGTGTTCGCCTTTGTGATGCGCGACCCGGTACGCGGGCGCTTCGACCTGCCCCATGCCAGCCACGCCGCGCCGCCCATACAAAGCCTGCTGGGCAGCGCCCGTGCGCTCATGGCGCAACCGGCCTACCGTTGCCTGGTGCTGGCCTGCGGCATCACTACCTTCAGTGCCTACGCCTTTGCCATGTGGAACGCCAGCTTCCTGGTGCGCTCGCATGCCATGCCGCTGCAATACGCCGGCATCCTTGCCGGCCTGGTCGGTGGCACCTGTGCCGGGCTCGGCACCCTGTTCAGCGGCTGGCTGACCGACCGCCTGGCAATTCGCAGCCAACAGTGGCAGATCGGCATTCCGCTGATCGGCCATGTGCTCGGCAACTGCGCGCTCATCGTTTACCTGCTCTGGCCGCGGGACATCCTGCTGTATGCCGGTGCCGTGCCGGTGCCCAGCGCGATGCTCTGGTGCGCGCTGGGCAGCTTCTTCTCAGTGTGGTGGGTAGGCCCGTGCTTTTCGCTGTTGACCCAACTGGTGCCTGCGCATCGCCGTGCAACTGCCGTGGCCTTGCAGACCATCGTCTCGACCTTGCTCGGGGTCGGCATCGGCCCGCTGGCAACCGGGCTGCTCAGCGATGCGCTGATGCCGATGCTGGCCGAAGAATCGCTGCGCTACGCCCTGCTGCTGGTCAACCTGACCATCGTCATCCCGATCTTTTTGCTCTGGCGTACTTACCAGCACCTCACCGCCCCCTCGAGACTCTCTGCCTATGCCTAAAGCCGGCGCCCTGGCGCACAACACCGAAAGCGCGCAATTCATCATCGTCGCCGCCAAAGAGCTGCTTGCCGAAGTCGGCTATGGCGCCATGTCGATGCGCCAACTGGCCAGCCGCGCGGGCATCCTGCCGGGCAGCCTCTACCACCATGTGGCAAGCAAGCAGGACCTGCTGTTGCTGGTACTGCAAGACCTGCTGGAAGAGCGCGACAGTGCCTGGCGGCAATTCCCGCGCAAAAAAACCTTCCTCGGCGAACTGCAGGGTTTGATTCGCTTTGTGCTGGCCTGGCAGGTGGCGCACCCCAATGACGCCAAGGTGCTGGAACACGAACACCGTCACCTCGACGCCCAGCAGCAAGGCTGGCTCGCCCAGCGCACCCACAGCCTGGAGTCTCGCCTGCACAACCTGCTGCGCCGCGGCTTGCAAAAAAGCGCCCTGGGCAACATCGACGTCGAGTCGGCCGCCCTGGCGATCATGGCGTTGCTGCGCACTGCCGATGCGCTGCGCGGCAGCTCGCCAAGCTGGACCGCGACCCGTCTTGAAGCGCATTTTTTGCAGATGAGCCTGCGTGTGCTCGATGTAAAAGCGTAAACGCCCAGCACGAAGGCTGGGCGAAGGCTATTTCCTGTTTTCCATCATTTTGTCAGCGAGCGCTTTGGCCCGTTCTATCAGCAGATTCTGCCGGTCTTCATGCGTGGCGCCTCCTACCACCGGTGCGGTCAGATTGCTTTCGGCAATCAGCGCTGCGCAGAAGTACTGATCCCAGACGGCTTGCGCCGACAACGGTTGATTCAGCTGGGCGGTGTCCATGTGCGGCTCCTTCTGATGAGGTAGCACACCTATTTTACCCCTCTATCCGGGGGGTTCCGTGTGGGTGGGGACAGTCGGCAACCTGTGTGCTGGCGACAATTTGTCACGGAAAGAAAAGCAAATGACGTCGAAAGAAAAGTCGATTTCAGAAAAAGCGCGTAGATAAATCAGTCGCCAGCCACATCGAAGGCAACTCTATAAACGACCTCCGCTCGCCCACAAGAAGAATAATATGTTCAGAAAAATCAATATCGCCTGGCGTGCATCCATTGGTTTTACTCTGGTAACTGCGCTAACCGCAGTCTTGGGAATTTTCGCGCTGATAAAACTGGAGGACATGCGAGAAAGCACGCGACAGATAAGTGATGACTGGCTACCCGGCGTCATGGTCTTGAGCCAGGGCGCGCAAAACGTACAACGTATCCGTGCCCTGACCCTGCGCATCATGATCAGCCGCGACCCGGCAACCCTTGAGCAGAACTACAGCAAGATCGACGTGCTCAAGGCTGAAACCCGCAAAGCGATGGCGGAGTACGAGAAAACCATCATCCTCGATGAAGACCGGGTGCTGTACGAGCGCTTCAAGGCGGCCGAAGCTGCCTATATGGCGCTGCAGGTCAAAGTCATCGACTTGTCGCGCAAGAATCAACTCGATGAAGCCCGCAACCTGATCAACGGCGAAATGAACCCGCGCGCAGACGAGTTGAGCAAGGCACTCGCCGAGCTGATCGAGCTGAACAACCGTGGTGCCAATCAGGCGGCCGCCAACAGCGTCGACGTGTTCAAAAGTGCGCGCAGCGGCGTTATCGCCGCGTTGTTGCTCGTTGCACTGGCGTCATGCGTTGTAGCGGTCAGCTTGATTCGCAGTATCGTCCTGCCGCTGCGCCAATCGGTGCAACTGGCCGAGACCGTGGCCACCGGCAACCTCACCACCCCCGTCGTGGCTTATGGCAACGATGAGCCTGCACGCCTGATGAGCGCCTTGGCGACCATGCAGAGCAACCTGCGCAGCACCATCATGGCCATCGCCGAATCGTCCAACCAGCTGGCGTCTGCGGCAGAGGAGTTGAGTGCCGTAACCGAAGATGCCAGCCGTGGGCTGAATCAGCAAAATGGCGAAATCGAGCAAGCGGCCACTGCGATCAACGAAATGACCAGCGCCGCCGAAGACGTCGCCCGCAACGCGAGCTCCACCGCCGACGCCACCCGCACCTCCGATCTGACCGCGCAGCAAGGCCGCCAGCAGGTCTTGCGTACCGTCGACGCCATTGCCGAACTGGCCAACGGCGTAACCGCAACCGCTGGCGAGGTAGAAAGCCTGGCAGGCCGGGTACGCGACATCAGCCAGGTCGTCGATGTGATTCGCACGGTGGCCGAGCAAACCAACTTGCTCGCACTCAACGCCGCCATCGAAGCGGCCAGGGCCGGCGAGGCAGGTCGTGGCTTTGCAGTGGTCGCCGATGAGGTGCGCAGCCTGGCCCACCGGACCCAGCGCTCGACCCAGGAAATCGAACAACTGGTCATGGCCATCGAAGAAGGCACCGTGGCAGCGGTGAATGCCATGAAAGGCAGCAACACCCACGCGCGCGACACGCTCGACGTGGCCCACGCCGCGGGCCAGGCGCTCGACCAGATGGCTTCGTCGTTCACCCAGATCAACGAACGCAATCTGGTGATCGCCAGCGCTGCCGAGCAGCAGGCACAGGTCGCCCGGGAAGTGGATGGCAACCTCGCCAACATCCGCGACCTGGCGGCGCAGACCGCCACCGGTGCAAAACAAACCAGCGCGGCCAGTCAGGACCTGTCTCGCCTGGCGGTGTCGCTTAACGGTCTGGTGATGAGGTTTGTGGTTTAACGCAGACGATCACAACCGATGTGGCTGGCATGGCTCACCCTCTCTGACCCTGAGCGATACTGCGGGATGCTGAGAGGGTGAACCATTCCGAGGTCGCAATCAGATCTGCTGGGTAGTTTCGAAACCGATGTAATAGGTCTTCAGCACGATCTGGCTTGTTTCGTAGGCGCAGTACGCGGTGGTCGTGGATGCGGCAACCAGGGCCAGACCGAAAATTACCGAAAGTGTTCTGCTGCTCATCTGGCGCTCCTGCCCATCAAAAAAAAGCGCGGACCTTACCGAACCGCGCCTCAGTCCGCCACCCCAATCGATGGATGGTGCCTGAAAATCAGCAACATCGAGGGTCTGATTTTGACGCCGGGGGCATCAGCCACCGAGGCGGCACTGACCGTCCAGATAGGCTTTACGCCAGCGGATGATGGTCACGCGCTCGAACAGCCCCGCCAGGCTGAACGGGTCCAGGGAAATGAAACGTTCGGCTGCTTCGCGGCTGTCCACATCAACGATGTACACACCACCGCCCGCATCACCGCCCTCGTCGCTCAGCTTGGCGCCACAGGCCAGCAACAACGCTTTGTGCCGCTCAAGGAACGCCAGGTGGACGTCGCGTTCCCGCGCGCGTACCTGGGCATGACCGGGCTTGTCGAAGGTCTCGATCAGAAAGGGCATGGCAACTATGCCTCAGTTGGTCGCAATGGCAGATGGGTGCTGAGCCAGGGGTGTCACGCTGATCTGCATGTACGGGAACAGCGGCAATGCACTGAGCACCTCGTGCAGCTCGTCGTTGGAGCCGACATCGAACACGCTGTAGTTCGCATACTCGCCCGCCACTCGCCACAAGTGCCGCCATTTGCCGTCGCGCTGTAGCTGCTGCGAGAAGGCTTTCTCCTCGGCCTTGAGCGCATCGGTGAAAGCCTTGTCGGCATCAGGCGGAATCCGCACTTGCATGTGAACCAGAAACAGCATGGGTTTCTCCTTGGTTGAAAGCCGGGCTCAGGCCCAGGCAAGAATGGCAACCGCATACACCAGGCCGACCCAGATCATCATGATTACGGTGTAGCCCATGATGTCCTTGAGCTTGAGCTTGGAAAGCGCCAACGCCGGCAGGATCCAGAACGGCTGGACCAGATCGTTCCAGGCATTGCCCAGCATGACCGCCATTGCGGTGTGGCTGACGGAGGCACCCAGGGTCTTGGCTGCCTCGATCATGAAAGGCCCTTGCACCATCCAGTGGCCGCCACCGGAGGGGGCGAAAAAGTTGATCACAAAGGAGCTCAGCAACCCCCAGAAAGGCAGCGTCTCGGGCGTGGCCACCTGGGTAAATGCATGGGAGAAGGTGTTCACCAGCCCCGAGGCAGCCATGATTGCCATGATGCCGGCGTAGAAGGGGTACTGCAGGATGATCCCGCCAATGGTGCGAATGCCTTCGTTGAGTTTTTCGACGTACTGGATCGGTGTGCCGAGCAGGATGATGCCCAGGAACAGGATGAAGAAGTTGATCAGGTTAAGGTCGACCGAGCCGCCCTCGTAGAAGTGCAACCCCACGTAACCCATGCCGATCAGGCCGATCAGGTAACTCAGCAGGCGGCTGTTGTTCAGACGGCTGGCAAAAGTATTGTCTTCATCAATGTCCAGCACCGGCGCGGCTGGCTTCTCCACCGGCACGTTGCGTTCGAGTTCCTTGACCGGCTGGCCTGCCTTGGGATGCAGCCATGCATTGAGCAGCGGCAGCGTGACGACCACCACCAGGCTGGTCAGCAGCATGGCCGGCGAGAAGATGGTTTCCGACAGAGGGATCACCCCCATCTGATCCTGCATCGGGTGGCCCTTGGTGGAGATCAGCACCGGGATGCTCGCCGACAGCCCCAGGCCATACAGGGTGAAACCGCTGTAGGCCGAGGCAATAATCAGCGGGTAATGCACGCCTTTGACGTGCAGCGCGAGCTTGCGCGCGACGACGCCACCCACCACCAGGCCAAAACCCCAGTTCAAATAGCTACCAATACCGCCTACCAGGGTAGCGACGATGATCGCCATGCGCGGGTCGCTGACACGTACCACCAGGCGATCGAGCAAGCGCTCGGTCAGCGGCGCGGTTGCCAACACATAGCCCATCGCGAGAATCACCGCCATTTGCGTGGTGAACGCCAGCAATGCCCAAAACCCCGAGCCCCAACTGGTGGTCAATGCGGTAATCGCCTGGTTCTGTACGACGACAGCCAGGAGCATGGTGAGCAGGGTCAGGCCAATGGCAAAGACAAAAGGATCGGGCAGATACCGACGCATCAGCTCGGTGAAGAAGTTGGTGATCTTTTGCATGGATGAATCTCTGTTGTTGTAGTAGGTGTTGGACACGAGATGCGTGCAGTTAAACCCTGTGCGCCGGTGTTGCCAGCGCCTTCAGGCACGCTGCTTTTAAACCCCGCCCCACCCGCCTACATCCACCAGGGACGTTCAGCCAAGCAGTGATGCAGGGATTTGCTTATAGGTTTCCAGCAGTGCCTCGACGGTGCTGTGTTCATGTTTCAGCAGCCGGGCCTTGGGGCCGGCGATGACCAACGCGAAAGGCTCGCCATTGATCAGGAAGCCGCGGGCTACTGCCGCCACATCCTCCACGTTCTCCCCCGTAGAGCGGTGCCAGCCGTCCTCAAGGCCTTGCTCGATCTCCTGCTCCAAGACACCACGCTCGGTGGCCGAGCCGTCGGTCGATAGCGGCAAGGGCTCGCAGCTGTCGAGCAGACGCCGGCGCGCCTTGACGCTCAACGCCCCCAGCAGCGCCTTGCCGGCTGCGCTGACGTGCACGTACATAAAGCCACCCGGCTCGTCGCTGTAGCGGATCTTCTGCCGTGACTCGACCACTTCCAGGTACACCACCCGGTTGCCCGCCAGCGTCGCCAGCGCGGCGGTCTCGCCAGTGGCATCGCGCAGGCCCGCCAAAAGTGGCTGGAACACAAGGGCCAGGGGGTCCTGACTGCAGATGTCGCGGGCGACGTGCAACAAGCGTTGAGTCGGGTAATAGCCAGCCTTGACCCCGGGGGCATAAAGGAAACCCTTGGCCACCATGGTCTGCAGCAGCGCATGGCAACTGGACAGGGGAATCTCGGTTCGGCGTGCAATTTCGCTGTAGGTCATCGGCTGCCGGACTTCGGCAAACAAGTTGATCACGTCGAATACACGGGCTGCTGTTTTCACATCCATGACAGAATTATCACTATGTCGATAATTTATGAGAAGAGACGGTGACCGATAATCGCACGGAATCGGTGTGGGTGAGAGCGTATGGGCCGGAGCGAAATGCGGCCTTCATCGACGTGTCCAAATCCGTCAACATGCGGTTGAAATACAAAAAGCTAAACGACTCAGAGGCGTGGCTGGAGGGTGATATCGAAGGTTTTGTTCAACCCGTGCTGGTGACGGACTCGAGGCAGTTGCCATTCAGGTAAGTGCTTTGGCGACGCCATAGCGATTCACGTCCGGAGATGGTCCATACGGCGCCAACCAGTAATCACCAGGGCCAGGGTAAGTATCACCCTGACCCCATCGGCGTTCAGCAGAACTTTATCAAGCCGAATCTTTTTCAGCGACTAGCCGCATGCCCCAGCGCCTTGGCGGCTGCGGCCTTCACTTCAACGGATATTGAAGAGCTTCCATTGATTACTTTGATCAGCGCCGCCCTCGCGTCTGCTCCCCCTGCGTAGCCAAGACCTTCTGCGGCTGCGGCCTTAATCTCAGTCGAGATCGACGAAGATCCATTCATGGTTTTGATCAGTTGCTGAATTGATTCAAATGGAGTTGCCATCCAACTTTCCTTCTAACGTTAAGTAAGCATTTGAAACCCTGTGGGGTTCCACTCGTACTGGCAGTCTCTCAAGCCTCCCCTCGAGCCTGCCGTTTTTTGGTCGCCGCACACCACCGCACCAGGTCGGCAATGATCGCAACCGTCAGCATCACAAGGGCACACTCGACAACAACCCACACTGCCCGGTGCCATGGCACGCCACGCTCCTCTAGCAGCCAGTTGGCGCAGGCCACAACCAGTAACACCCTCATTGTCACCAGCTTCATCACCCTGGATATCTCCTCAAGCGCTTTCATGGAATCCGTTCCTCTGCACGCGAGCCTTTAGGAAAGCACTTGAAGCCCGGATTCGCCGGTCGATCCGGCAGTTACCGACATTTCCTACACATATTTCAGCCTGCCGGTAGGCGGGCGAGGATGAGCCGTGTCCTGTTCGATTTCAGACGACCGTAGCCATGGATTTGGCGTATCTGACGGGCCAGCGTCCAGCGGACGTACTGGTGATGAGGAAGGAAGACATTGAGCGTGACGCAGAAGCAGGCCCACAAGGCATGCTCCAATCGTTGGGCGCCGCAATTGCTGGTTGCTCACGCGCTGTCTACATCTGGGTTTGCCCTGTGACCACCATAGTCGTTTCTGCCTGCGGCAACGCCAAGGCGGGCAATTTTGAAGGCAGATTCAACTGCCGCAATAGCGGCGTGTCGTAGCCATAAATGTCGGGTTTGAACGTCACCCGCCCCTCGGTGCTCAAATCGACCGTCCAATAGGCCAACAACACCGGTATCTTGACCGGAAGCTTGATGTTCTCGGTCCTGCCACTGGCCAACTGCTTTTGAATCCCCTCGCTGTTCCAGCGCACGGGGTCGTTGAACAACAGCTCGACCAACTGCAGTGGATTCTCCACCCGAATACATCCGGAGCTGGTGGTGCGCACGGACTTGGCGAACAACTCGCGATGCGGCGTGTCGTGCAGGAAAATCGCATAGTCGTTGGGGAAACGAATGACCACCTGCCCTAACGAGTTGGTAGGGCCGGCATCCTGGCGCAGCGTGAGGCCGCGCGCGTTATACCAGTCGACGTTCGCCGGATCGAGTTCATTGCCAGCCCGATCAAGGACCCTGATCCGGCTGGCCGCCAGGTAACCTGGATTCTGCTGAATCTTGGGCAGCATATCCTTGACCAGAATCGTCGGCGGCACAGTCCAGGTGGGGTTGAAGGTAATGTAGGTGATCTCGGACTGAAACACCGGGGTGCTGCGCACAGGCTTGCCGACCTGCACCCGGGAACGCCAGATGGGTTTACCGTCGCGGTAAAACGCCACTTTGTAGCCGGCGATATCGACAACGACAAAAGTGCCATGGAGTTTGTAGAGCAGCCAGCGCGCCCGTTCCATGTTCACCCGGACCTGATCAATCCGTGCCTCGACAGGCACATTCAGCGCCGCCAGGGTCGCCGCGCCAGCCACGCCATCCACACCAAGATACTGATCGGCCTGATACTGCTTCACCGCAGCAATGACTTTATCGTCGTAATCGTTGCGCTTGCCCTTATGTGGTTCCAGATAACCACCGGCCACCAGACGGGCACGCAACTGTGCGACCACAGCGCCGTCCATTCCCGGCTTGAGTGACTGCCCTTCGGCGACTTTCGGCCAACCGCCGGCATCACGAACCTGACGCAACTGCGCCAATGCATCACGCATGCTGCTATAAACCGGCTCTTGCGGCGGAGCCTGGGCGAACGCACGGGCTACATCGTGAGCATCCAGGGCAGCAAAGAAACTGTTCACATCTTCACGGGGATCAACACCGATCGGGTCGAAGTTCCAATGAAAATCCAGCCGCGACGGGTTGACCTTGCCGCGCCGCAATTGCAGAAGCGCGGTGATGTAGGTGCGGGTCAGCGCGATATCAAAAGCCGCCGCTTGCGCTGGCGTCGGCGCGGAGGCCTGCAACAACAATTGAGCCTCGGCCAACTCGCCACCCCGGAAGTCCGCCGGGTTCAGGCCGTCGGCGTGTGTGTCATTCAGGCTCTTGAGCAACTGGGTGACATCGCGCCCATCTGTCCAGGCGGCGCGATAGTTGCGATGGGAATAGAAATCGAGAACAACGCGATTGATGTCCGCGCGCTGATGCTTGCGAGAGGTAATCAAGGGAGGAAATGACGACTCCAGGGGTTCAAACGCGGCCTGGATCGCTTGACCAACGATATCGTCAGGCGCAGCAGTCGCCGGACTGACTTGAGGAGATTCCGACACGATCTGCGACGTTTCAGCCAGCGCAGTGCAGCTGATCAGAAGGACCACTAAAAAAGCACTACTTATGACGAATAACTTTGTTAATTGCGCCATGGATAATCCTTAATCTCTCGCAAATCAAAAAGCTGGCGTGCAAACCGCTGCTAGACTCGACATATTCTTGATGAGATTCACCTATGGCGCTAGATCGCTTTGGCTTTCCACTCACAGCGCTGCTGTTGACGTCGGCCTTCATACCCACAGCCTACGCCGATTCGCTTGAAGTCGCGCTGGCCAAAGCCGCTCCAAATGCCAATGCCAAGGTTATCGCCCTGGGAGTTCGTGCCACCCAATGTATCCGCGCCCAAGGCGCTGCGCCGGCACGGAGGCTAGCCGTGATCGATTATTCCCTGCCCTCGACCGAACAACGGTTGTGGGTATTCGATCTGAAACAGCGCAAATTGCTGTTCCACGAACTCGTCGCCCATGGCCGTAACAGCGGCGAGAACATGGCCACCCAGTTCTCCAACCAGAACGAAAGCTTTGCCACCAGCCTCGGGCTTTTCCGTACCCAGGAAAGCTACCGTGGCCAGAACGGCTATTCCTTGCGCATGAAAGGTCTGGAACCGGGCTTCAACGATAACGCTTTTGATCGGGCAATCGTTATCCACGGCGCACCGTACGTCAGTCCGGTGCTGGCCCGCGCCAACGGTCGCATCGGCAGAAGCCTCGGCTGCCCGGCAGTGAGACCGGCGATTGCGCATCGGCTGATCGACGCCATGAAAGATGGGCAGTTACTGTTTTCCTACTATCCCGATCAACGCTGGCTGAAGTCTTCTTCTTACATTAATTGTGGGAGTGGCACGGTAGCGTCGTCGGAGCAGGCTATGAAGCGCCAGTAACCCGAGCCCCTCCTGTCAAAACTGTAGTCCGTGTCTCAGCCTGCCTCGTCGACATTGACGAGCAGGGCTTGCCCTGCGCCACGTAGCCCTGATGGGAATTGAAAGAACCGGCCTGGCCATTCCATAACTCGTCGGAGTAAGAGTTTAGGTGTACTGCACCCGCAGTACGGCATCCATGACAATCCGCAGATTACAAAGGAAAGCCGACCAAAAAATGGGGGACCAGTTGGGGGGACCGATATACTACGAAAACGAAAAAGCCCGTCTAAGACGGGCTTTTTCAGAATATGGGTGGCGGAAGCGTAGAGATTCGAACTCTAGGATAGTTGCCCATCGACGGTTTTCAAGACCGTTGCCTTAAACCACTCGGCCACGCTTCCTCGTATTGCGGGCGCCATAATACCGAAATGAAACAAGCTGTCAAACTCTCTGTGTAGCCGGTTTGCGTGGCTCTGTTATGATCTTTGCATCTGAACGTAACAAACCCACAGGAGTGTCGCCATGCGCGAACAGGATTACGCCGTCAATCACGGCCAGCAGGTCGAGCAACAGGAGGTCAGCCGGGTCCTGCGCAATACGTACGGGCTGCTGGCCATCACCCTCGCCTTCAGTGGCGTCATGGCTTTCATCGCGCAGCAAATGCGTGTTGGCTACCCAAACATCTTTGTGGTGCTGATCGGCTTCTATGGCCTGTTCTTCCTCACCAACAAGCTGCGTGATTCGGCCTGGGGCCTGGTGTCTACCTTCGCCCTCACCGGTTTCATGGGCTTTATCCTCGGCCCTATCCTCAACCGTTACCTGGGCATGGCCGGTGGCGCTGAAGTGGTCAGCTCGGCCTTCGCCATGACCGCGCTGGTGTTCGGCGGCCTGTCGGCCTATGTGCTGATCACCCGCAAGGACATGAGCTTCCTCGGTGGCTTCATCACCGCCGGCTTCTTCGTGCTGATGGGTGCGGTGCTGGCCAGCCTGTTCTTCCAGATCAGCGGCCTGCAACTGGCAATCAGCGCCGGCTTCGTGCTGTTCTCGTCGGTGTGCATCCTGTTCCAGACCAGCGCGATCATTCACGGTGGCGAGCGTAACTACATCATGGCGACCATCAGCCTGTATGTATCGATCTACAACCTGTTCGTCAGCCTGCTGCAGCTGTTCGGCCTGATGGGTCGGGATGACTGATTCAGTGGTTGGTTGATTGTGAGAAAGCCCGCTTCGGCGGGCTTTTTTTATGGGGCGGGTTTGTTGAAGTGGGTTGGCGCAGGGGTTGGCAAGGCTTTGCCTTGCATCGCAGGCTGCGCCAGCTCCTACTGGGGTGACATCTATGGCTACCCCTAATGGCCATTGCCCCGTAGAATGCGCTCCTTTTTTCTTCCGGGGCAGCACTCCCATGAGTTCAATCGAGCAACCTGGCGCACCCGCGCAGGCCAATGAGCTGGTTCTTGGCCTTGAAGACCGGCCGCGGCCGCTGATCGCGATGCTGGCCGCACTGCAGCATCTGCTGGCGATCATCGTGCCGATCGTGACGCCAGGCCTATTGATCTGCCAGGCGCTGGGGGTGTCGCCGCGTGACACCAACCTGATCGTGTCGATGTCGCTGGTCATTTCCGGGATCGCCACTTTTGTTCAGTGCCGCCGCTTCGGGCCGTTCGGCGCCGGGCTGCTGATTGTTCAGGGCACCAGTTTCAACTTTGTCGGACCGTTGATCGCCGGTGGCGCGCTGATGGTCAAGCAAGGCACGCCGGTTGAAGCGGTGATGGCAGCGATTTTCGGCGTGGTGATCGCCGGTTCGTTCGTTGAAATGGGTATTTCGCGGATTTTGCCGTTTGTTAAGCGCCTGATTACCCCGCTGGTGACCGGTATCGTGGTGCTGATGATCGGCCTGACCTTGATCAAGGTCGGCCTGATCAGCATGGGCGGTGGTTTCGGCGCCATGAGCAACGGCACCTTCGCCAACGGCGAGAACCTGCTGCTGTCGGGTGTGGTGCTGGCCATTATCGTGGTGCTCAACCGTATTCCAGTGGTGTGGATGCGCAGCTGCGCCATCGTCATCGCCCTGGCTGTGGGCTACGCCCTGGCCGGTTACCTGGGCCGACTGGACTTCACCGGCATGCACGAAGCCGAGCTGTTCCAGGTGCCGATGCCGCTGCATTTCGGCCTGGGCTTCTCCTGGGCGCTGTTCATTCCGATGCTGGTGATCTACCTGGTGACCTCGCTGGAAGCCATCGGTGACGTTACCGCTACCAGCAAGGTGTCGCGCCAGCCGGTCGAAGGCCCGCTGTGGATGCAGCGCATCAAGGGCGGTGTTCTGGTGAACGGCGCCAACTCGCTGCTGGCCGGGGTGTTCAACACCTTCCCCAGCTCGATCTTTGCCCAGAACAACGGGGTGATTCAGCTGACCGGTATCGCCAGCCGTCATATCGGTGTGTGGATTGCCGCGATGCTGGTGATTCTCGGCCTGTTCCCAAGCGTTGCCGGGGTGATCCAGGCGGTGCCTGAGCCGGTGCTCGGCGGTGCGGCGATGGTGATGTTCGGCGCAGTGGCTGCTTCGGGGATCAATATTCTTGCCAGCATCAGCCTGGATCGTCGCGCGCTGCTGATCATCGCGGTGTCGCTGGCCCTGGGGCTGGGTGTTGCGCAGGTGCCGGAGTTCCTCGCGCATATGCCGTCGGCGCTGCGCAATGTGCTGGAGTCGGGTGTGGCGACCGGGGGGATTTGTGCCCTGGTGCTGAACTGGTTCTTGCCGGAGTCTAAAGAGAAGGCTTGAGTCTGGTGGGGCCGCTTTGCGGCCCAATCGCAGGCTGCGCCAACTCCCACAGATAGGGAGCAGCAGGATCGAGGGCCCGTGGCATGTTGCTGCGGGCTTTTTGCTTTATTATTGGCGCAGTTTTGCTGAATGAGCCTTCCATGAAGTTCGCCATCGCGGTTTTTTCTCCAGCCCACGCGCCCTCCTCGCGCCGCGCCTTGCTGTTTGCCCAGGCCGCGCTGGCTGGCGGACACGAAATTGTCCGGCTGTTTTTCTATCAGGACGGCGTGCACAGCGCCTCGGCCAACGTGGTCGCGCCACAGGATGAGCTGGATGTCGCCAGTCAATGGCGCTCCTTCATCACGGAGCACCAGCTTGATGCGGTGGTGTGCATTGCCGCCGCCCTGCGCCGTGGCGTGCTCAATGCCGAAGAAGCGCAACGCTATCAGCGCCCGGCGGTCAACCTGCCGGCGCCGTGGGAGCTGTCTGGCCTGGGCCAGCTGCATGAAGGCGCACAAAGCGCAGACCGCCTGATGTGCTTTGGAGGCGACTGAGATGGCCAAGTCTTTACTGATAATCAGCCGTCAGGCCCCCTGGGCCGGCCCGTCTGCCCGTGAGGCGCTGGACATTGCCCTGGCCGGTGGCGCCTTTGACCTGCCGCTGGGCATGCTGTTTCTCGATGACGGCGTGTTCCAGCTTGCGCCCGACCAGCAACCCGCCCAGCTGCAGCAAAAGAACCTCGCCGCCAACCTGCAGGCCTTGCCGATGTTCGGCGTCGAAGAGCTGTTTGTCGCCAGCCGCAGCCTGCAGGAACGCGGCCTGAGCGCAGCGACCCTGAGCCTGCCGGTTCAAGCACTGGATGACGTCGCGCTGGCCGCGTTGATCGACCGTTTTGACCAGGTGATTACCCTCTGATGAGCACCTTGCACGTAGTTTCCCACTCGCCGTTCGGCGACAATCGCCTGAGCAGCTGCCTGCGCCTGCTGGGCAGCGACGATGGCCTGTTGCTCTGCGGCGATGCTGTGTATGCCCTGCAGCCCGGCAGCGAACCACTGGCCAGGCTGGAGGCGAGCAACCTGCAGGGCCGCCTGTTCGCCCTTGAAGAAGACCTGAGCGCGCGCGCCATCAGCGCTGGCGACACCACCCGGGCCATCGACTACCCGGGCTTTGTCGCGCTGTCGCTGGACTACGACAAGGTCAACAGCTGGCTATGAATACGCTGACCGTAGGCGAGCGCAGCATCGCCCTGGACAAGGATGGCTACCTGGTTGAGCTCGGCGACTGGTCTGACGAGGTTGCCGCTGCCCTCGCTGCCCACGAGGAACTGGAACTGACCCCCGAACACTGGGAAGTGCTGACGCTGCTGCGCGCGTTCTACCAGGAGTTCGAGCTGTCGCCGGCCACCCGCCCGCTGATCAAGTACACCGCGCTCAAGCTGGGCCCGGAAAAAGGCAACAGCATGCACCTCAACCGCTTGTTCAAAGGCACTCCCGCCAAACTCGCCGCAAAGCTTGCGGGCCTGCCGAAGCCGACCAATTGCATATGACCGATCCTCGCCCGCTAATCACCGAAACCCCGGCCGAACACCCCTTTGCCCAGTTCGTGCGCATCCTTGGCAAGGGCAAGCGCGGGGCCCGCGGCTTGAGCCGTGAAGAGGCCCGCGAGGCCATGGGTATGCTGCTCGACGGCAAGGTCGAGGAAACCCAGCTGGGCGCCTTCCTGATGCTGCTGCGGCACAAGGAAGAAAGCCCGGAGGAACTCGCCGGCTTCACCGAGGCGCTGCGCCAGCGCCTGAACGCGCCGTCGATTGCGGTCGACATCGACTGGCCGAGCTATGCCGGCAAGAAGCGTCACCTCCCCTGGTACCTGCTGGCGGCCAAATGCCTGGCTGCCAACGGCGTGCGCATCCTGCTGCACGGCGGCGGCGCGCACACCGCCGGGCGCCTGTACACCGAGCAGGTGCTCGAGCTGCTGCAGATCCCGCTGTGTCGCGACTGGAACGCGGTTGCCGGGGCACTCGACAGCCAGCAACTGGCCTTCATCCCCCTGCAGGACTGGGCACCACGCCTGCAGCGGATGATCGACCTGCGCAACACCCTGGGCCTGCGCTCACCGATCCACTCGCTGGCCCGCGTGCTCAACCCGCTGGGCGCCCGCTGCGGCCTGCAGAGCATCTTCCACCCGGGCTACCAGGCCGTGCACCGCGAAGCCAGCCGCCTGCTCGGCGATACCGCCATTGTGGTCAAGGGCGACGGTGGCGAGATCGAGATCAACCCGGACACCAGCAGCCATCTGTACGGCACCGCCCACGGCATCGACTGGGACGAAGAATGGCCGGCCCTGGCCGCTCAGCGCCATGTCAAACCGGCAAGCCTTGAACCCGAGCACCTGTTGACGGTGTGGCGCGGCGACGCACGCGACAGCTACGGCGAACTCGCTGTGGTGGCGACCATGGCCCTGGCCTTGCGTGGCCTGGGTCAGGCTCGCGATGACGCCTTTGCTCAAGCGCAAGCCTACTGGGATAGCCGCACGCGTTAAGGCAATGCATCAATAAAGTCGATCATACAGGCGCAGACTTTGCGCTATTCGTTCGAACCTGACGCCGTAGACTAGGTTCTATATTCGAACGAATCGCCAAGGAGCTCACCATGGGCCTGTTGATCGACGGACGCTGGCATGACCAGTGGTATGAAAGCAGCAAAGACGGTGCGTTCCAGCGCGAAAATGCGCAGCGACGCAATCAATTGCCCGCAGCCGAAGCCGGGCGCTACCACCTCTATGTGTCCCTGGCCTGCCCCTGGGCCCACCGCACCCTGATCTTTCGCAAGCTCAAAGGGCTGGAAAGCCTGATTGATGTCTCGGTGGTCAGCTGGCTGATGGGCGAAAACGGCTGGACCTTCGACACCCACCTGGGCTCCACCGGCGACAAGGTCGAGCACCTGGACTTCCTCCATCAGCGCTACACCCGTGACGACCCGCACTACAGCGGCCGGGTCACCGTGCCGGTGCTGTGGGACAAGCAGGAACAGCGCATCGTCAACAACGAGTCGGCTGAGATCATCCGCATCTTCAACCATGCCTTCGATGACTTGACCGGCAACCGCCTGGACCTCTATCCGGAGCCCCTGCAGGCCAAGATTGATGCGCTCAACGAGCGGATCTACCCGGCCATCAACAACGGCGTGTACCGCGCAGGCTTTGCCACCTCGCAACAGGCGTACGAGCAGGCGTTTGATGAGGTGTTTGCCGAACTGGACTGCCTGGAGCAGCATCTGGGCGCGCACCGCTACCTGGCCGGTGAATACCTGACCGAGGCTGACTGGCGACTGTTCACCACGCTGATTCGTTTCGACGCGGTGTACCACGGGCACTTCAAGTGCAACCTGCGGCGCCTGGCCGATTATCAAAACCTGTCGAACTGGCTACGGGAGCTGTACCAGTGGCCGGGGGTGGCCGAAACGGTGAACTTCGAGCACATCCAGAAGCACTATTACATGAGCCACAAGACCATCAACCCGAACGGGATTGTGCCCAAAGGGCCGTTGCAGGACTTTACCCGGGTACATGATCGGGAAAGGCTGGCGGGGAAAGGGATCTGGAGCAAGGCTGGGGTTTGAGGGTGTATTTGCTGGCATCATCGCCGGCAAGCCGGCTCCTACAATTCGCAGGAGATGGCTCGCCGGTGATGCATTTCAGCCTTGAGAGCCTTCGAACCAGGCCAGCTTGTCACGCAGCTGGACCACTTCGCCGACGATTACCAACGTCGGTGCATGGACCTCATGCTCAGCCACCAAGGTAGGCAGGTCAGCCAGCGTACCGGTGAACACCCGCTGGTTCGGCGTGGTGCCCTGCTGAACCAGCGCCGCTGGCGTGTCAGCAGCACGACCGTGGCGAATCAGCTCGGCACAGATGGTCGGCAAGCCGACCAGGCCCATGTAGAACACCAGAGTCTGCGCTGGAGCGACCAGGTCGTTCCACGGCAGGTTACTGGTGCCGTCCTTGAGGTGACCGGTGACAAAGCGCACTGACTGGGCGTAATCACGGTGGGTCAGCGGAATCCCGGCATACGCCGAGCAGCCACTGGCAGCCGTGATACCCGGCACCACCTGAAACGGAATGCCCTGCTCGGCCAGTTCTTCGATCTCTTCGCCACCACGGCCGAAGATGAACGGATCACCGCCCTTGAGGCGCAACACCCGCTTGCCCTGACGCGCCAGGTCCACCAGCAGCTGGTTGATCTGGTCCTGCGGCACGGCATGGTCGGCGCGGCGCTTGCCGACGTAGATGCGCTCGGCATCACGGCGGCACAACTCGATGATGGCCGGGGCCACCAGACGGTCGTACAGCACCACATCGGCCTGCTGCATCAAGCGCAGGGCGCGGAAGGTCAGCAGGTCCGGATCACCGGGGCCTGCACCCACCAGGTACACCTCACCGGGCGCCTGATGGGTCGCACCGTCGATCTTGGCCTGCAGCAAACGCTCGGCTTCAGCACCCTGCCCGGCCAGTTGCCGCTCGGCGATCGGACCCTGGAACACATCCTCCCAGAAGCCACGACGCTGATTGACGTCCGGATAGAGTGCCTTGACCTTGTCGCGAAAGCGCGCGCCAAGCCCGGCCAGTTCGCCGTAGGCTGCCGGAATCCAGGTTTCCAGCTTGGCCCGGATCAGCCGCGCCAACACCGGCGCATCGCCGCCGCTGGACACAGCCACCACCAAGGGTGAACGGTCGACAATGGCCGGGAAGATCACCGAGCACAGCGCCGGCGCATCCACCACATTGACCGGCACGCAGCGCTGGTGAGCATCCGCCGAGACCTGGGCGTTGAGCGCCTGGTCATCGGTTGCTGCAATGATCAGCTGGCAACCGTCAAGGTCGCCCGGCTGATAACCACGGCTGAGCATTTCACCACCGCTGTGCCGGACCAACTCGGCCAGTTGCGCTTCAATTTCGGGCGCGACCACCCGCAGCACCGCGCCGGCATCGGCCAGCAGACGCGATTTGCGCAAGGCAATTTCGCCTCCACCGACGACCAGCACACGGCTGCCGCGCAGTTTGTGGAACAGCGGCAGAAACTCCATTTAAGCGATGACCTCCAGGCCACCCATGTACGGCTTGAGCACCTCCGGTACACGGATCGAGCCGTCGGCCTGCTGGTAGTTTTCCAGCACCGCTACCAGCGTACGCCCGACTGCCAGGCCCGAACCGTTTAGGGTGTGGACCAGCTCCGGCTTGCCGGTTTCCGGGTTGCGCCAGCGCGCCTGCATGCGACGGGCCTGGAAATCACCGCAGTTGGAGCACGAGGAAATCTCGCGGTACTTGTCCTGGCTCGGTACCCAGACTTCCAGGTCGTAGGTTTTGACCGCGCTGAAGCCCATGTCGCCGGTGCACAGGGCCAGTACGCGGTACGGCAGCTCCAGTGCCTGCAGCACGCGCTCGGCGTTGGCAGTCAGGCCTTCCAGGGCTTCCATGGACTTGCCCGGCTCGACGATCTGGACCATTTCGACCTTGTCGAACTGGTGCTGACGGATCATGCCGCGAGTGTCACGGCCCGACGCACCGGCTTCACTGCGGAAGCACGGGGTGTGGGCAACGAACTTGATCGGCAGCTGCTTGGCATCGAGGATCTCGCCGGCAACGATGTTGGTCAGCGACACTTCGGCAGTCGGGATCAGGTAGAAGTCGGCTTCGCCTTCGCGGCTGATCTTGAACAGGTCTTCCTCGAACTTGGGCAACTGGCCGGTGCCTTGCAGCGCCGGCGCCTGAACCAGGTACGGCGTGTAGGCTTCTTCGTAACCGTGCTCGCTGGTGTGCAGGTTGATCATGAACTGCGCCAGGGCGCGGTGCAGGCGTGCGATCGGGCCGCGCAGCAGGGCGAAACGGGCACCCGACAGCTTGGCAGCGGTTTCGAAATCCAGGCCACCGCTGATTTCGCCCAGGGCAACGTGGTCCTTGATTTCAAAGTCGAAGCTGCGTGGGGTGCCCCAACGACGGACTTCAACGTTGTGATCTTCGTCGGCACCGACCGGTACGCTTTCGTCCGGAAGGTTCGGGATGCCCAGCAGGATCGAATCCAGCTCGGCCTGAATGCCGTCCAGCTCGACTTTACCGCTGGCCAGTTCGTTGGCCATGCGCTCGACGTCGGCCATCAGCGGCGCAATGTCTTCGCCGCGGGCCTTGGCCTGGCCAATGGACTTGGAACGGGCATTACGCTCGGCCTGTAGTTGTTCGGTACGGGTCTGCACCACCTTGCGGCGTTCTTCCAGTGCCTCGATGCGCGCGACATCCAGGCTGAAGCCACGGGAGGCCAGGCGGTCCGCCACTTCCTGAAGTTGGCCGCGTAACAGTTTGGAATCGAGCATGTCGTTCTCTCGTTGGTTCAGAATTTGGTCAAAGACAGGCCAGCCCAGGTCGCGAGCAGCCCGCCAAATACGCTGATGCCGGCATAGCCGAACGCCAGCGGCGCCTGCCCGCTTTCGAGCAGGCGCACGGTATCCAGTGAAAAGGATGAAAATGTCGTCAGACCGCCGAGAAACCCGACGATCAGGCCCGCGCGCAGCTCGACCGGCACCAGCGGGCGATGCAGAAACAACCCGTAGAGCAGGCCGATCAGCAGGCAGCCAATCAGATTGACCGCCAGCGTACCGAGATAGAAGTGGCGTGGCCAGTGGGCGTTGACCCAATTGGCGGTGGCAAAACGCAACAAGGTGCCGGCAATGCCTCCCGCGCTGACGGCAGCGATTACGGCAATCATGGTTTTCTCCGTTGCCGCGGGCTGTTGCGGTCAAGTTCGGCCAGGTGTTTGAGCTTCTCGCCGATCTTCAACTCCAGGCCGCGCGGCACCGGTTGATAGTAGTGGCGCGGTTCAAGGTTGTCGGGGAAGTAATCTTCGCCGGCCGCGTAGGCATCCGGCTCATCATGAGCGTAGCGGTATTCGTCGCCATACCCCAGTTGCTTCATCAGCTTGGTCGGGGCATTGCGCAGATGCAGCGGGACTTCCAGCGAACCGTGCTCGCCGGCTTCGCGCAGGGCGGTCTTGAAGCCCATGTACACGGCGTTGCTTTTCGGCGCACAGGCCAGGTAGGTAATGGCCTGGGCCACCGCCAGCTCGCCTTCGGGGCTACCCAGGCGCTCCTGCACATCCCACGCCGCCAGGCACAGGCTGAGGGCGCGCGGGTCGGCGTTGCCGATATCTTCGCTGGCCATGCGCACTACGCGCCGGGCGATGTACAACGGATCGCAGCCGCCGTCGAGCATGCGCGCAAACCAGTACAGCGCACCGTCGGGGTTTGAACCGCGCACCGACTTGTGCAGTGCCGAGATCTGGTCGTAGAAGGCTTCACCGCCCTTGTCGAAGCGGCGACGGCTGTCTCCGAGCAGGCTCTGCAGCAGCTCGACCGCGATTTCGCCGCCGTCTTCAGCCAGGTCCGAGGCGTTTTCAAGGAAGTTGAGCATGCGCCGGCCATCGCCATCGGCAGCGGCCATGAGCATCTGGAAGGCTTCGTCGCCGACGCGCAGCTGACGCTTGCCCAGGCCGCGCTCTTCGGTGAGGGCGCGGTTGACCAGCTTGCGCAGCGCCGCTTCGTCGAGGCTTTTCAGCACATACACCCGCGCCCGCGACAGCAGCGCGTTGTTCAGCTCGAACGAGGGGTTTTCAGTGGTGGCACCGATGAAGATCAGCGTGCCGTCCTCGACGTACGGCAGGAAGGCGTCCTGTTGCGACTTGTTGAAGCGGTGCACTTCGTCGACGAACAGGATGGTGCGCCGCCCGTATTGACCGGCCTGCTGCTTGGCGATCTCCACCGCGTGGCGGATTTCCTTGACCCCGGCCAGCACCGCCGAAACGGTCTCGAAGTGGGCGTCACAGAACTGCGCCAGCAGCCGCGCCAGGGTGGTCTTGCCAACCCCGGGCGGGCCCCAGAAGATCATCGAGTGCAGTGCGCCCGCTTCCAGTGCCTCGCGCAGCGGCTTGCCGCGGGCCAGCAGGTGCTCCTGGCCAACGTACTCGTCCAGGTTGGCCGGGCGCAGACGCGCGGCCAGGGGCTGGGCTACGGGGTCACTACGAAACAGGTCCATGGACGGCGTTACAACCTCTTACTCGGAAATGACATCCGCGCCTTTGGGGATATCAAACTTGAATTTGCTCGCCGGAATGGCCTCGTTGGCTTTCACCCCGGTGAACAGAATGTTAGTACGCTGACCGACGCTATCGATCAGTTGCATGTCATTGACCAGACCTTTACGGAACGATAGACGCAACGAGTCGAACAGCGTGTCTTTGGTTTTCGGCTTGAGGGTGAAGTCCATGACATCGCCCTGCTCCTTGGAGGTGATGTCGAAGCTCTGGCTGATCTTCGATACGTCACCGGACAGCAGCAGTGCCGGGGTTTCGGTCAGGCGCTGGTCGAGCTTCTTGATGGTCGCCTGTTCCAGGTCCGGATCCCACAAGGTGACCTTCGCACCATCCGACACCACGATCTGCTCCTGCGGCGCATCGGTGTGCCAGTAGAACAGGCCCGGGCGCTGTACCGACATCTGCCCTGCGGTTTCCTGCAGGCTGGTGCCGCTGGCGTCCAGGGTCAGCTGCGAGAAGCGGGCTTCGATGGTCCGGGACTTTTCCAGCAACTGGGTCAGGCGCGCCACATCCTGCTCACCGGCGAATACCGACGCGCTGGACAGGGCCAAAGCGGAAACCAACATCATGCGAATCAGGCGCATGGCAATCCTCGTTGCAGTATGAATGGGCCAGTGGCCGTCAGGGGCCCCAGGCTGGGGGGTTCATCAGTCGCGGGGCGGCCCGGGGGCAATCACTTCGCGCGCGCCGTTGGTGTTCATGGCGGTGACCACACCGGCCATTTCCATCGCCTCGATCATCCGCGCGGCGCGGTTGTAGCCGATTTTCAGCTTGCGCTGCACGGCAGAGATGGAAGCACGACGGCTTTCCAGAACGAATTGTACGGCTTCATCGTACAGCGCGTCGGTTTCGGCATCATCGCCGTCACCACCGCCGCCACCGCCTTCAAAGCCGCTACCGGCTTCTTCGACGCCGTTGAGGATGTCGTCGTTGTAGTCCGGCGCGCCACGGTGCTTCCACGCCTCGACCACACGGTGAACCTCGTCATCGGAAACGAAGGCACCGTGGACACGAATCGGCAGGCTGGTACCTGGCGGCATGTAGAGCATGTCACCGTGGCCGAGCAACTGTTCGGCGCCGCCCTGGTCGATGATGGTCCGCGAGTCGATCTTGCTCGATACCTGGAAGGCCATCCGGGTGGGGATGTTGGCCTTGATCAGGCCGGTGATGACGTCCACCGAAGGCCGCTGGGTGGCAAGAATCAGGTGGATACCGGCGGCACGGGCCTTCTGGGCGATACGGGCGATCAGCTCTTCGACCTTCTTGCCGACGATCATCATCATGTCGGCGAATTCGTCGACCACCACCACGATGGTCGGCAGGGTTTTCAGCAGCGGCGGCACGTCGTCCATGCTTTCGCGCTTGAACATCGGGTCGTAGATCGGCTCGCCCGCTTCTTCGGCGTCTTTGACCTTGCGGTTGAAGCCCGCCAGGTTACGTACGCCCATGGCCGCCATCAGCTTGTAGCGCCGCTCCATCTCGGCCACGCTCCAGCGCAGGGCGTTGGCGGCGTCCTTCATGTCGGTGACCACCGGGCAAAGCAGGTGCGGAATGCCTTCGTAGATCGACAGTTCAAGCATTTTCGGGTCGATCATGATCAGTTTGGCGTCTTCCGGGCCCGACTTGAACAGGATCGAGAGGATCATGGCGTTAACGCCCACCGACTTACCGGAACCGGTGGTACCGGCTACCAGCAAGTGCGGCATCTTCGCCAGGTCGGTGATCACCGGCTTGCCGCCGATGTCGTGACCCAGGGCCATGGTGACCGGCGACTTGGCTTCGTCGTATTGCGGCGACGACAGCACTTCGGAGAAGCGCACGATCTGCCGGTCTTCGTTGGGAATCTCGATACCGACGGTGGTCTTGCCGGGAATCACTTCAACCACACGCACGCTGGTCACTGCCAGGGAACGGGCAAGGTCTTTGGCCAGGTTGGCGATACGGCTGACCTTGACGCCTGCGGCCGGCTGGATTTCGTAACGGGTAATCACCGGGCCCGGGTGGATGGAGTCTACCGAGACTTCAACACCGAACTCCTTGAGCTTGATTTCCAGCAGGTGACCGACACCGGCCAGCGACTCGGGCGAGTAATTGACCTGCTTTTTCTCGGCAGGATCGAGGATCGAGATTGGCGGCAAGGTGCCTTCGATGGCGCTGTCGACAAACAGCGGTGCCTGCTTTTCCTTCTGCACGCGTTTGCTCGGCTCTGGCGCTTTGGCCGGGGCCGGCATGATCACCGGTGCGGGCTGCTGCGCACGCTCGGCCACATGCTTGGTCAGGGCCTGGTCACGCTCGATGATGCGCTCCTTGGCCTTGGCCTGTTCACGGCGGTCGGACACCACCGGTGCGACGACCTCCTGGACCTGGTCATCGACCTCGCGAAGTTGCGCCACCAGGCGCTTGCGCTCGTTGCGTGCCGCCCACCAGCGATTGGCCGCGCCCTGGAACAGCTCGAACAGGTCGAGGGTGATCTTGCCCGTCACATCCATGACCTTGAACCACGACAGGTCGGTAAACACCGTCAGGCCGAACAGGAACAGGGCAATGAACATCAGGGTGCTGCCCTGCACGTTCAGCGCGTTCTTGGCCAGGTCACCCAGGCTTTCGCCCAGCGCACCACCCGCCGACGCCGGCAGGCTGGAGGCTGAATGGAAATGGATATGGGCCAGTGCGGCGCCGGATAGCACCAGAAACACCAGGCCGATCAGGCGCCAGGAGAACAACCAGCCGCTCCACTGCCACGGCTGGTGACGCTCGCGGAAGATCTGCCAGGTCTTGATCGCCAGCAACAGCGGGAAGATGTAGGCGAAGTAGCCCAGCACCATGAACAGCACATCGGCGAAATAGGCACCGGCACGCCCGGCCGCATTCTGCACCTGCTCGACGTTGCTGGTGTGGCTGAAACCCGGGTCGGCCTGGTCATAGGTCAGCAGGGCCATCCACAAGTACAGGCACAGCGCCCCCATGGCGATCAGCGCGCCTTCCTTGAGGCGATAATGCAGCTGCTGGCGCCACAGCGGCACAGGCAAGGGATTCGGTGTTGCGGTGGATTTCTTCAAAACGCGTCTATTCCTGCGCTCAATGCGCGTCCAACAGTGATTGACCTGATTTGAACGGTCAACAAACCATTACTTTTAACATTACTGCCCGCCTACCGCCATGGCGGCACGCCAGAAACACGCGTAAACGGGGGCCAATTTCCTATATCGCAATTTGAGCACGCATTCTCTTTTGTGACAAAGGCTTATGCGGGGTTTTTACGCAAGTGTGACAACAAAGCCCCAAGCAAGTTGCTAAGGCTCTGGAATGGAGCGATGCTGGGTGCCCTGCCCTTCTCCATCACAGAATGACGATGCTGACCTGGTTGAGCCGCGACTCCCTGACGTTCCCTGCGCTGGACAAAGCCATGCGCGACCCCAACGGCCTGCTTGCCGCAGGCGGCGACCTGAGCGCAGAGCGCCTGGTGCAGGCCTACCGACACGGCTGCTTCCCCTGGTACCAGGACGGCCAGCCGATCCTCTGGTGGTCGCCCGATCCGCGCACCGTGCTGTTTCCCGATGAGCTGCATGTGTCGCGCTCGCTGCGCAAATTCATCCGCCAGGGCCATTACCAGGTCAGCTTCGACCAGGACTTTGCTGCCGTGATTCAGGCCTGCGCCGCACCCCGTGACTACGCCGACGGCACCTGGATCACCGACAGCATGCAGGCCGCCTACCTCAAGCTGCACCAGCAGGGCTTTGCCCATTCAGTCGAGGTGCGCCAGAACGGCGAGCTGGTCGGCGGCCTCTACGGGCTGGCCATGGGCCGGTTGTTTTTCGGCGAATCCATGTTCAGCCGCGCCGACAATGCCTCCAAGGTCGGCTTTGTGGCGCTGGTGGAGCACCTGCAGCAGGCCGGGTTCGTGCTGATCGACTGCCAGATGCCGACCGATCACCTGCACAGCCTCGGGGCCCGGGCGATTGCCCGGGCCACCTTTGCCGATTATCTGCAGCGTTACCTGGATCAACCCAATAGCGCCACCTGGGTTTGCTAGGCGAGTTTTTCCAGCTGGCTTACACTTAAATCTAAAGCACCTCCCGAGGGGTTGATCATGACAGAGTTGGCGCGGTTGAAGTTTTATGCCACTCAACCCCATTCCTGCAGCTACCTGCCAGACGAACAGGCCACCACGCTGTTTCTCGACCCGAGCCAGCCGATGGATGTGAATGTCTATGCAGACCTGTCGGAGATGGGTTTTCGGCGTAGCGGTGACCACCTGTATCGCCCGCACTGCCAGAACTGCAATGCCTGCGTGCCGGCGCGGATACCGGCTGCGCGCTTTCTACCCAACCGCCAGCAAAAACGCATTCTCAAACGCAATGCCGACCTTACAGTCAGCGCTGCGCGCCCGAGCTTCAAGGAAGAATACTTCGACCTGTACCGGCGCTACATCGAGCAGCGCCACGCCGATGGCGACATGTACCCCCCGAGCCGCGACCAGTTCGCCACCTTCCTGGTGCGCGACCTGCCGTTTTCACGCTTCTATGAGTTCCGCCTGGGCGAGCGCCTGGTCGCCGTGGCGGTCACCGACCTGCTGCCCAATGGCCTTTCGGCGGTTTATACGTTCTACGATCCCGACGAAGAGCGGCGCAGCCTGGGGCGTTTTGCCATCCTCTGGCAGATCACCGAAGCCCTGCGCCAGGGGCTGGACGCGGTATATCTCGGCTACTGGATCAAAAACTGCAAAAAAATGAACTACAAGACCCAGTACCGCCCGATCGAGCTCCTGATCAATCAGCGCTGGGTAACACTCAATTGAAATCATTGGCTTAAAGCCCATTTTTCGGGCACAATGCACGCCACTTTTTTTGCCTGGCGCAGTCGTGCACCGGGCCATTAACTGGACACCGAGGGCTTTACTGCATGTCGAAAGAAGACAGCTTCGAAATGGAAGGCACTGTCGTCGACACCCTGCCCAACACCATGTTCCGTGTGGAGTTGGAAAATGGGCACGTCGTTACCGCGCATATCTCTGGAAAAATGCGCAAGAACTACATTCGTATTCTGACCGGTGACAAGGTCCGCGTCGAACTGACGCCTTATGACCTGAGCAAGGGGCGCATCACCTACCGCGCCCGCTAAGCGACACCAACAAAAACGCCCGGCTATATGCCGGGCGTTTTTGTTGCTTCATCCAGACACCTGTCAGGGGCGGAGTTATCCGCCCCCACAGGCCGTCAGGCCATTTCAGCGGTGGTCTCGAACTCGAATACCAGCTCGCCTTCGCGAATGTCGATGTGCACCACACCGCCGTGCTCGGCCAACTCACCAAACAGGATCTCTTCAGCCAGCGGCCGCTTGATCTTGTCCTGGATCAACCGCGCCATAGGTCGCGCGCCCATCATTGCGTCATAACCGCCAGCTGCCAGCCAGCTACGCGCCGCATCGCTCACCTCAAGCAACACGCGCTTGTCTTCCAGTTGCGCCTGCAGCTCGATGAGGAACTTGTCCACCACGCTCTTGATCGTCTCGTGACTGAGGCGGCCAAACTGGATAATGGTGTCCAGACGGTTGCGGAACTCTGGCGTGAAGCTCTTCTTGATCACTTCCATGGCGTCGGAAGAGTGATCCTGCTGGGTGAAGCCGATCGAGGCTCGCGCAGCGGTTTCAGCACCGGCGTTGGTGGTCATGATGACGATGACGTTGCGGAAGTCCGCCTTGCGCCCGTTGTTGTCGGTCAGGGTGCCGTGGTCCATCACCTGCAGCAGCAGGTTGAAGACTTCCGGGTGCGCCTTCTCGATTTCATCGAGCAGCAGTACGCAGTGCGGCTGCTTGGTGATCGCTTCGGTGAGCAGGCCGCCCTGGTCGAAACCGACGTAGCCCGGAGGCGCACCGATCAGACGCGAAACGGTATGACGCTCCATGTACTCGGACATGTCGAAACGCACCAGTTCGACGCCCAGCGCCTTGGCCAGTTGCCGTGCCGCTTCGGTTTTACCGACACCGGTAGGCCCTGCGAACAGGAACGAACCAACCGGCTTGTCGGGCGACTTCAGCCCTGCACGCGACAGCTTGATGGCGGTCGCCAGCGAATCGATCGCCGCATCCTGACCAAACACCGTCAGCTTCAGGTCACGCTCAAGGTTACGCAGCAGCTCTTTGTCGGAGCTGGTGACGTGCTTCGGCGGAATCCTCGCGATTTTGGCGACAATGTCTTCGACTTGCGGCACGTCGATACGCTTGACGCGCATTTCGACCGGCTGCAGGCGCTGGTAGGCACCCGCCTCGTCGATCACATCGATGGCCTTGTCGGGCATGTGGCGATCGTTGATGTAGCGCGCAGCAAGCTCGGCAGCCGCGCGCAGCGCCTCATCACTGTATTCGATGTTGTGATGCGACTCGAAACGCCCCTTGAGCCCACGCAGGATGCCCACGGTGTCTTCCACCGACGGCTCGCTGACATCAACCTTCTGGAAACGCCGCGCAAGGGCACGGTCTTTCTCAAAGATCCCGCGAAATTCCTGGAACGTGGTCGAACCGATGCAGCGGATATCACCCGAAGACAGCAGCGGCTTGAGCAGGTTGGACGCATCCATCACCCCGCCAGAGGCAGCACCGGCACCGATAATGGTGTGAATCTCGTCAATGAACAGAATCGCCTGCGGACGTTTTTTCAGCTCGCCGAGCAACGCCTTGAAGCGCTTCTCGAAGTCGCCGCGGTACTTGGTACCGGCCAGCAAGGCCCCCAGGTCCAGGGAGTAGACCACGCTTTGTGCCAGCAGGTCCGGCACCTGACCATCGACGATGCGCTTGGCCAGGCCTTCGGCAATGGCGGTTTTACCGACACCGGCCTCACCGACCAGCAACGGGTTGTTCTTGCGCCGACGCGCGAGGATCTGCGCTACGCGCTCCACCTCAAGCTCACGCCCGACCAGCGGATCAATGCGCCCCTGACGGGCCTGCTCATTGAGGTTGCTGGCATAGGCATCCAGCGGATTGCCCGAGGATGAGGTTTCACCACCCTCTTCGTCCTGCATGTCCTGCTCACCGTCGGAGTGCTCACCATGACCCGGCACCTTGGAGATGCCATGGGCGATGTAATTGACCACATCGATACGTGCCACGCTCTGCTGCTTGAGCAGAAACACAGCCTGGCTTTCCTGTTCGCTGAAAATCGCTACCAGTACATTGGCGCCGGTGACTTCACGTTTGCCCGAGCTCTGGACATGGAATACTGCGCGCTGCAACACCCGCTGAAAGCCCAGGGTCGGCTGGGTTTCGCGATCCTCGTCGTGCACGGGGATCAACGGCGTGGTGGAGTCAATGAACTCCTGCAGGTCGTGTTTGAGTTTGTCGAGGTTCGCGCCGCAGGCGCGCAAAACGGTCGCGGCGGCCTCATTATCCAATAGTGCCAGCAGCAGGTGCTCGACGGTCATGAACTCATGACGTTTCGAGCGCGCCTCCTTGAAGGCCAGATTGAGGGTGACTTCGAGCTCGCGGTTTAACATAGCTTCACCTCATACCCAAGTGGTCGGCGATTAACCGTCCTTCTCGATTTCACAGAGTAGCGGATGCTGGCTTTCTCTCGCGTATTGATTGACCTGCATGGCCTTTGTTTCGGCGATGTCGCGGGTAAACAATCCGCACACTGCCCGTCCTTCTGTATGAACGGCCAGCATGACCTTGGTCGCCAGCTCGCGATTCAGGTTAAAAAACACCTCGAGCACTTCGACGACGAAATCCATCGGTGTGTAGTCATCGTTGAACAAAACCACCTTGTACATAGGTGGTGCCTGCAGGGCCGGTTTGGCCTCCTGTACCGCCAGGCCAGAACCATCGTCCTCATGCGATTGCGGGCGATCCTGATTGAATGTTAGTCGAATCTGGCTATGTGCATGCATGGAAAGAATTTCATCATTTCGACAGGTTGGATTATGGATTGACTGCACAGGCGACGCGGGACTGCCGTCACCTCACCTTGACTATCGGCAAAACGGTGTTACAACCAATAAGAACCCACCGTGGTCGATAAAGATCCGCGCAGTCAACCAAATTTTCGCAGGTTCATATGCGGATGGAGTGGATGATACTCCAGTGATGGAGTCCTTTGCAGAGGGATATGAGGATGGCAAGCGGTAAAGTCAAGTGGTTCAACAATGCCAAGGGCTATGGATTCATCAATGAAGAGGGGAAAAGCGAAGACCTCTTCGCCCATTACTCGGCTATCGAGATGGACGGTTATAAAACCCTGAAGGCCGGACAGGCCGTCAGCTTTGAGATCATCCAGGGGCCAAAGGGACTGCATGCGGTGAAGATCACCGGCGCCAAAGCAGCCACCGATCCGGTAGCCGCACCATCCACTACCGCCACCACTACCGCCTAAACACTACAACTCAACAGCAACACAGTACATAAAAAAGCCGGCCCGCTCTTGCGAACGGACCGGCTTTTGTTTGCCTAGCTTACATGTGCTTGATCAGGGCCTCACCGAAACCGGAGCTGCTGACCAGGGTGGCGCCGTCCATCAGGCGCTCGAAGTCATAGGTCACGGTCTTGGCCTTGATGGCGCCGTTGGTGCCCTTGATGATCAGGTCCGCCGCCTCGGTCCAGCCCAGGTGACGCAGCATCATTTCGGCCGAAAGAATCACCGAGCCCGGGTTGACCTGGTCTTTACCCGCGTATTTAGGCGCGGTGCCGTGGGTAGCTTCGAACATCGCCACGGTGTCGGACAGGTTGGCACCTGGCGCAATACCGATGCCGCCCACTTCTGCCGCCAGGGCATCAGAGAGGTAGTCACCGTTGAGGTTGAGGGTAGCGATCACATCGTATTCGGCCGGGCGCAGCAGGATTTGCTGGAGCATGGCGTCGGCGATGGCATCCTTGACGACGACCTCGCGACCGGTTTTCGGGTTCTTGAACTTCATCCACGGGCCGCCGTCGAGCAGTTCGGCGCCGAATTCGTTCTTCGCGACCTCGTAACCCCAGTCCTTGAAGGCACCTTCGGTGAACTTCATGATGTTGCCTTTGTGCACGATGGTCAGCGACTTGCGGTCGTTGTCCACGACATATTGCAGGGCCTTGCGCACCAGGCGCTGGGTGCCTTCCTTGGAAACCGGCTTGATGCCGATGCCGCAGTCCTGGTCGAAACGGATCTTGGTGACGCCCATTTCTTCTTTAAGGAACTTGATGACCTTGTTGGCTTCAGGCGAGCCGGCTTTCCATTCGATACCGGCATAAATGTCTTCGGAGTTCTCGCGGAAGATCACCATGTCGACATCACCCGGTTTTTTCACCGGGCTCGGTACGCCATCGAACCACACCACCGGACGCAGGCACACGTACAGGTCCAGTTGCTGGCGCAGGGCAACGTTGAGCGAGCGGATCCCGCCACCGACCGGCGTGGTCAGCGGGCCTTTGATGGAGACGACGTAATCCTTGACCGCATCCAGGGTCTCCTGGGGCAGCCAGGTATCCTGGTCATACACCTGGGTGGCTTTTTCACCGGCATAGACTTCCATCCAGGAAATCTTGCGCTTGCCCCCATAGGCTTTTTCTACAGCAGCATCGACCACTTTGATCATGACGGGACTGACGTCTACGCCAATGCCGTCGCCTTCGATGAACGGGATGATCGGATTATCAGGAACATTGAGAGAATGGTCCGCATTGACGGTGATTTTGTCGCCGACTGCCGGAACCTTGATTTTCTGGTATCCCATGCTGCACTCCGTTTTTTTTGGTGTGGTACGTCATCTGGATCCCCAGAGCGTACCCCAGTTGCACGGCAACGGGAACCATGGTGGCCAATGCACCATTTTGGGGCCATCACGCCTACATCTTTGGTCTAAAAAACCCGCAGATACACGTTGAGATTGATGATTACGACCAAGGATTTGGTATACTCCGCCGGTGACCAAAGGGTCACTGGGGCAAACCGTCTGAAACGCGACCCCGACCTGACTGGGCTGTTACCGCAGTTCAGCCGTTTGACACTCGACTGATGCAATCCACCATCACCGCACAGAACCCTCGACCTTCTGCTCATAGATGTGTCTGAGCGAAGCGCCTACCCTGCGCACTTCGAGATTCTGCGCACGCTCAGCAAAACAGAGAGTTAACCCGAATATGCCCACCCGATCCAAGATCATCTACACCTTCACCGACGAAGCCCCTGCCCTCGCCACCTATTCACTGCTCCCTATCGTCGAAGCCTTTACCGCTTGCGCCGACATCGCCGTAGAAACCCGGGACATCTCTCTGGCCGGCCGCATCCTTTCTGCCTTCCCTGAACAGCTCGGCGCCGACAAGCAAGTGGCCGACCACCTGGCAGAACTGGGCCAACTGGCTACCACGCCAGAAGCCAACATCATCAAGCTGCCGAACATCAGCGCCTCGGTACCGCAGCTCAAGGCCGCGATCAAGGAACTGCAAGCCAAGGGCTTCAACGTTCCCGACTACCCTGAAGCCGCCAGCACCGATGCCGAGAAAGAAGCCAAGGCTCGCTACGACCGCATCAAGGGCAGCGCTGTAAACCCGGTACTGCGTGAAGGCAACTCCGACCGCCGCGCCCCGCTGTCGGTCAAGAACTACGCGCGCAAGCACCCGCACAAAATGGGCGCCTGGGCTGCCGACTCCAAGTCCCACGTTGCTCACATGAGCCAGGGCGACTTCTACGGCAGCGAAAAAGCCGCACTGATCGAAGCCGATGACAGCCTGCGCATCGAACTGCTGGACAAGAACGGCAACACCACCGTTCTAAAAGAAAAGACTTCGGTCAAGGCCGGCGAGATCATCGACTGCGCCGTCATGAGCACCAAGGCCCTGCGCGCCTTCGTCGCCGCCGAAATCGAAGATGCCAAGGCCAAGGGCGTACTGTTCTCGGTACACCTCAAAGCCACCATGATGAAAGTCTCCGACCCGATCATGTTTGGCCAGATCGTTGCCGAATACTACCAGGACGCGCTGAACAAGCACGCTGACGTACTGGCAGAAATCGGTTTCAACCTGAACAACGGCATCGGCGACCTGTACGCCCGCATCAAAGCCCTGCCGGCTGAGCAGCAAGCGCAGATCGAAGCCGACGTCAAAGCCGTCTACGACGTGCGTCCAGCGCTGGCCATGGTCAACTCCGACAAAGGCATCACCAACCTGCACGTACCAAGCGACGTGATCGTTGACGCCTCCATGCCGGCGATGATCCGTGACTCGGGCAAGATGTGGAACACCGAAGGCCAGCTGCAAGACACCAAGGCCGTGATCCCGGATCGCTGCTACGCGACCATCTACCAGGCCGTCATCGAAGACTGCAAGCAACACGGCGCCTTCGATCCGACCACCATGGGCAGCGTACCGAACGTTGGCCTGATGGCGCAAAAAGCCGAAGAGTACGGCTCGCACGACAAGACCTTCCAGGCCAAGACCGACGGCGTGATCCGCATCGTTGACGGCAAAGGCAACCTGGTGCTGTCGCAGGAAGTCGAAGCTGGCGACATCTTCCGCATGTGCCAGACCAAAGACGCACCGATCCAGGACTGGGTCAAACTGGCCGTCAACCGCGCCCGCGCCAGCAACACCCCGGCGCTGTTCTGGCTCGACCCGCAGCGCGCCCACGACGGCGTCCTGATCGAAAAGGTCCAGAAGTACCTGAAAGACCACGACACCACCGGCCTGGACATCCGCGTCCTGTCGCCTGTCGAGGCCATGAAGGTTTCCCTGCAGCGCATCCGTGCTGGCCAGGACACCATCTCGGTCACCGGCAACGTACTGCGCGACTACCTGACCGACCTGTTCCCGATCATGGAGCTGGGCACCAGCGCCAAGATGCTGTCGATCGTACCGCTGATGAACAACGGCGGCCTGTTCGAAACCGGCGCCGGCGGTTCGGCACCGAAGCACGTACAGCAACTGGTCGAAGAAAACTTCCTGCGCTGGGACTCGCTGGGCGAATTCCTGGCACTGGCAGCTTCGCTGGAGCACCTGGGCAACGCTTACGCAAACCCTAAGGCCAAGGTACTGGCGGCGACCCTGGACCAGGCCACCGGCCAGTTCCTGGACACCAACAAGTCCCCTGCCCGCAAGGTTGGCGGTATCGACAACCGCGGTAGCCACTTCTACCTGACCTTGTATTGGGCCCAGGCCCTGGCTGCCCAGAGCGACGACACTGCCCTGCAAGCACGTTTCGCCCCACTGGCAAAAGCCCTGGCCGAGAACGAAGCGACCATCGTCGCCGAGCTCAACGCCGTTCAGGGCAAGCCGGCAGAAATCGGTGGTTACTACTACCCGGATGCCGAGCTGACCAGCAAAGTGATGCGCCCAAGCCAGACCCTCAACAGCGCGATTGCCGCCCTGTAAGGTTCGCTTGACGTAACATCGAAAGCCCCGGCCACGCACCGGGGCTTTCGCTTTTCCGGACTCAAGGAATCACTGCATGACCTGGCAACCGCACATCACCGTCGCCACCATCGTCGAAGACCAGGGCCGCTTCCTCATGGTCGAGGAATTCAAGGCCGGCAAACACGTGTACAACCAGCCCGCCGGCCACCTGGAAGCCAACGAAAGCCTGCTGGACGCCGCGCGGCGCGAAACCCTCGAAGAAACCGCCTGGGACGTCGAACTGACCGGCATTGTCGGCATCTACCTGTATACCGCCCCGAGCAATGGCGTGACCTACCAGCGCATCTGCTTTGCCGCCCGCCCGCTCAAGCACCACGCCGGACGCGCCCTGGACAGCGACATCGTGCGCGCCGTGTGGCTGACCCGTGATGAACTGCTGGCCGACCCCGAACGCTGGCGCAGCGAACTGGTGCCGCGCTGCATCGACGATTACCTGGCCGGGCCGCTGCACAGCCTGGCACTGATCCGCGACTGACAGTGACGATGCCGAGAAGGCCGCAGCCTGATAGAATCGTTGTCTTTTTCCAGATACACAGCCGGTACCTATGACCAGTCCAGCACTTTACGAACCCGAAAAGACACGCGTTATTGTCGGCATGTCCGGCGGCGTGGACTCTTCCGTCTCCGCCCTCCTGCTGATGGAGCAGGGCTACCAGGTGGAAGGCCTGTTCATGAAGAACTGGGAAGAAGACGACGGCACCGAATACTGCACCGCCCGCGAAGACCTGGCCGACGCCCAGGCCGTGTGCGACCGCATCGGCATCAAGCTGCACACCGCCAACTTTGCCGCCGAGTACTGGGACCACGTCTTCGAGCACTTCCTGGAAGAGTACAAGGCCGGACGCACGCCGAACCCGGACATCCTCTGCAACCGTGAAATCAAGTTCAAGGCGTTCCTCGACTACGCCATGATGCTCGGCGCCGACCTGATCGCCACCGGCCACTACGTGCGCCGACGCGACACCGATGGCCGCACCGAACTGCTCAAGGGCCTGGACCCGAACAAGGACCAGAGCTACTTCCTGCACGCCGTCGGCGGCAAGGAAATTGCCCGCACTCTGTTCCCCGTAGGCGAACTGGAAAAGCCCGAAGTTCGCGCCATCGCCGAGAAACATGGCCTGGCCACGGCAAAGAAAAAAGACTCTACCGGCATCTGCTTTATTGGCGAACGCCGCTTCAGCGACTTCCTCAAGCAGTACCTGCCGGCGCAACCCGGTGAAATCCAGACCACCGACGGTGAAGTCATCGGCCGCCATCATGGCCTGATGTACCACACCATCGGCCAGCGCCAGGGCCTGGGCATCGGCGGCCTCAAGGACGCCAGTGACGAGCCTTGGTACGTGCTGGAAAAAGACCTCGGCCGTAACGTGCTGGTGGTCGGCCAGGGCAACGAGCACCCATGGCTGTTCTCCCGCGCCCTGCTGGCGTCGGAAATTTTCTGGGTCAACCCGATCGACCTGACCAGCCCGCGCCAGCTGACCGCCAAAGTGCGCTATCGCCAAAGCGACCAGACCTGCACTCTGGAGCGCACCGAAAACGGCTACCGCGCCGTCTTCGACGAGCCTCAACGGGCAGTGACCCCTGGCCAGTCGGTAGTGTTCTATGACGGCGAAATCTGCCTGGGCGGCGGCGTGATCGAAACGGCCGAGCCGTGGAGCGCGCGCTGATGAGCTCGATCCAGGAGCAACTGATCGCCCTCGGTGGCGTGTTCCAGGCGGCGGTGCTGGTCGATCGCATTGCCCGCACCGGCCAGGCCAGCGAGGCCAACCTCGGCTGCATGCTGGGCAGCCTGCTGGTGCGCGACCCGCAGAACACCCTGGAGGTGTTCGGTGGCGACGACCTCAACCTGCGCGACGGTTACCGCGCACTGGCCAGCGCCCTGGAACGCGATCCGGGCAGCCTGCAACGCGAGCCACTGCGCTACGCGCTGTCGATGCTCGGCCTTGAGCGCCAGCTGGCCAAGCGCGGCGACATGCTCGATGTGATCGGCAATCGCCTGCCGCAAATTCAGTCCCAGGCCGACCACTTTGGCCTGGTCCATGAAAATGTCATCGCCTCCAGTGGCGCGCTGTATCAAGACACGCTGAGCACCTTGCGCCAGCGCATCCAGGTGCATGGCGACATGCGCCACCTGCAGCAACCGAGCAATGCTTCGAAGATCCGCGCCCTGCTGCTCGCCGGTATTCGCGCTGCGCGCCTGTGGCGACAGCTGGGCGGCCACCGCTGGCAACTGGTGGTCAGCCGGCGCAAGCTGCTCAAAGAACTGTATCCGATGTTGCGCGGCTGATTTTCAGGGGCTGCAGCGCAGCCCATCGCCGGCTACGCCAGCTCCCACTAGACCCGGTGTATGCCGACCCACTGTTTGATTGATCTGCTGGCATTACCTTTTGTCAGCCACCCGACTCGGGCGCGTTTTTCATGTATGATATGCGCCCTCTTCAAAGCCTGACTGTCCGAGAACACCCCATGCAGCTTTCCTCGCTCACTGCGGTTTCCCCTGTTGACGGCCGTTATGCCGGCAAAACCCAGGCCCTGCGCCCTATTTTCAGCGAATACGGTCTGATCCGTTTCCGCGCCCTGGTCGAGGTACGTTGGTTGCAACGCCTCGCCGCTCATCCGCAAGTCGCTGAAGTTCCAGCGTTTTCTGCCGAAGCCAACGCCCTGCTCAATGGCCTGGCCGATGAGTTCGCCCTCAAGCACGCCGAGCGCGTGAAAGAAATCGAGCGCACCACCAACCACGACGTCAAGGCCATCGAGTACCTGCTCAAAGAGCAGGCCGCCAAGCTGCCGGAACTGGCCAAGGTAAGTGAATTCATCCACTTCGCCTGCACCAGTGAAGACATCAACAACCTGTCCCACGCCCTGATGCTGCGCGCCGGCCGTGACGACGTGCTGCTGCCGCTGATGCGCCAGATCGCCCAGGCGATCCGTGAGCTGGCCCACCGCTTCGCCGACGTGCCGATGCTGTCGCGCACCCACGGCCAACCGGCTTCGCCGACCACCCTGGGTAAAGAGCTGGCCAACGTCGTCTACCGCCTCGCGCGCCAGATTGCACAGGTTGCCGCCGTACCGCTGCTGGGCAAGATCAACGGCGCCGTAGGCAACTACAACGCCCACCTGTCGGCCTACCCGCAGATCGACTGGGAGGCCAATGCCCGCGCCTTCATCGAAGACGAGCTGGGCCTGGTGTTCAACCCGTACACCACACAGATCGAACCGCACGACTACATCGCCGAGCTGTTCGACGCGATCGCCCGCTTCAACACCATCCTGATCGACTTCGACCGCGACATCTGGGGCTACATTTCCCTGGGTTACTTCAAACAGCGCACCATCGCTGGCGAAATCGGTTCGTCGACCATGCCGCACAAGGTCAACCCGATCGACTTCGAAAACTCCGAAGGCAACCTGGGTATCGCCAACGCACTGTTCCAGCACCTCGCCAGCAAGCTGCCGATCTCGCGCTGGCAGCGTGACCTGACCGACTCCACCGTCCTGCGTAACCTGGGCGTTGGTTTTGCTCACAGCGTGATCGCCTACGAAGCCAGCCTCAAGGGCATCAGCAAGCTGGAAATCAACACCCAGCGCATTGCCGAAGACCTGGACGCGTGCTGGGAAGTACTGGCCGAGCCGATCCAGACGGTCATGCGTCGCTACGACATCGAAAACCCCTACGAGAAGCTCAAAGAGCTGACCCGTGGCAAGGGCATCAGCCCTGAAGCGCTGCAGACTTTCATCGACGGCCTGGATATGCCGCTTGAAGCGCGCGAAGAACTGAAGAAGCTGACCCCAGCCAATTACATCGGTAACGCTGCGGCTCAAGCCAAACGCATCTGATCTACGCCCTGCGCGTAAACGCCCGGCTTAGCCGGGCGTGTTTTTTACCGAAAGAAAATTACTTTTTTTCAATAGGTTACACATGAATCCTGATACTCCACTGCAGCTGCTGGGCGGTCTCACCGCCCGTGAATTCATGCGCGACTACTGGCAGAAGAAACCCCTGCTGGTACGCCAGGCCTTCCCGGACTTCGAAAGCCCGATCGATGCCGACGAACTGGCCGGCCTGGCCCTGGAAGAAGAAGTCGAATCGCGCCTGGTCATCGAGCACGGCGAGCGCCCGTGGGAGCTGCGTCGCGGTCCGTTCGAGGAAGACGCGTTCAGCACCCTGCCCGAGCGTGACTGGACCCTGCTGGTGCAGGCAGTCGACCAGTTTGTTCCGGAAGTCGGCGAGCTGCTGGAGCATTTCCGCTTCCTGCCGAGCTGGCGCGTCGATGACGTGATGATCAGCTTTGCCGCCCCGGGTGGCAGTGTTGGCCCGCACTTCGACAACTACGATGTGTTCCTGCTGCAAGGCCAGGGCAAACGCAACTGGAAGATCGGCCAGATGTGCAACAGCGACAGCCCGCTGCTTGAGCACGCCGACCTGCGCATCCTCGCCGAATTCGAACAAAGCGACGAGTGGACCCTGGAGCCTGGCGACATGCTCTACCTGCCGCCACGCCTGGCTCACTTCGGCGTCGCCGAAGACGACTGCCTGACCTACTCGGTAGGCTTCCGCGCCCCGAGCGCCGCAGAAGTACTGACCCACTTCACCGACTTCCTCAGCCAATTCCTGCCGGACGAAGAGCGCTACAGCGATGCCGACGCCCAGCCGGTCAGCGACCCGCACCAGATCCAGCACGACGCACTGGACCGCCTGAAAAGCCTGCTCACCGAGCACATGGGCGACGAGCGCCTGCTGCTGACCTGGTTCGGCCAGTTCATGACCGAGCCACGCTACCCGGAACTGGTCAGCGGCGAGCCGCTGGATGAAGTCGAGTTGATCGAAAGCCTGGCCCAGGGCGCGATCCTGATCCGCAACCCGAGCGCACGCCTGGCCTGGTCCGAAGTCGACGACAACCTGCTGCTGTTCGCCAGCGGCCAGAGCCGTCTGCTGCCGGGCGACCTGCGCGAGCTGCTGAAGCTGATCTGCGCCGCCGATGCATTGCATATCGAAAACCTGGAACAGTGGCTTGAAAACGATCAAGGCATTACATTGATCTGCGAACTGGTCAAACAGGGAAGTTTGGGATTTGCCAATGAATAAGATCCGCGTCCGCCTTGCCGACTGGCACAAAGACAACACTGATATCCGCCGCATTCGCGAAGCCGTGTTCATCGCCGAGCAAAGCGTACCGCCGGAACTGGAGTGGGATGCCGACGATGACAGCGCCGTGCATTTTCTGGCCCTTGAGGGTGACTACCCGATCGGCACCGCCCGCCTGCTGCCTGACGGCCAGATCGGTCGTGTGTCGGTCCTCAAGGACTGGCGCGGCCTGAAAGTCGGTGACGCACTGATGCAGGCGGTTATCGTCGAAGCGCAAAACCGCGACCTCAAGCAGCAGATGCTCAGCGCCCAGGTGCATGCCACGCCGTTTTACGAGCGCCTTGGCTTCAAGGTGGTCAGCGAGGAGTTCCTCGAAGCAGGAATTCCGCACGTGGACATGGTTCGCGAGTCCCGCGAGCTGGCCTGAAGGATGCAGGAGCCGGCATGCCGGCTCCTGCTCTTGAGCAAAACCCCGACAAATTTGCCATCATGTCCGCTCTACCCGCGGAGATTACGGACATGCCGCTACGCCCCCTGCTTGCCTCCCTGCTTCTGTCGTTCAGCCTCAGCACCCTGGCTGCCACCGAAGTCCTGCCGCTGAACCACCGCACCAGCGCCGAACTGCTCCCCACCGCACAGTCCTTTCTCGGCAAAGACGGCACCGTCAGCGCCTTCGAAAACAAACTGATCGTCAACGCAGCCCCTGAACGGATCGATGACCTGCGCGCACTGCTGCAACAGCTCGACACCGCCCAGCGCCGCCTGCTGATCAGCGTCGACAACAACGACAGCAATTTCCAGGACAACCGCGGCAACGCCCGCATCATTCACTACGGTACCGCCAACCGCGAAGGCGGCATGCAGCAGATCCAGGCCACCGAAGGCAGCCCGGCACTGATCCAGACCGGCCAGAGCATTCCCGTCACCAGTACCAGCACCGACGGTTATGGCCGACTGCAAAGCGACACTGAATACCGCAATGTCACCCAGGGCTTTTACGTCACCGCGCGGGTCAATGGCGACACCGTCAACCTGAGCATCAGCACCAATAATGACCGGATGAGCCAGGAACGTCCCGATGTAGTGAAGGTTCAAAGTACCGACACAACCGTCAGTGGCAAGCTGGGTGAATGGATCACCCTGGCGGGTGTGAACCAGCAGAGCCAGTCTGATCGCAACGCGTCAAGCCTCAATTACAGTACCCAGCGCGGTGAAAACGTGACACTACGTGTAAAAGTCGACGCGCTGGACTGAACCCAGGTAAATCAAGGCCTCGACCAACGGCCTCGGAACTGACTGATGGGTCGTATTAGACAAAAGATGTAGTGGTGATAAAAAAGCACTACAAAACATTTGACGACCACATTTGGTAAAGGCATGATGGCCCCGCTCCCGCTAATCAGAGGCCCTGGCAAGGGCCTTCGAGCCGCGCTCTAACCTACCCACCTGAGCCGACTCGTGTCTGTACAGCCCACAAGGCAGTTTGACGAGATTGCGACTGGAACGAAGTTGTCCCGAGGGACGGAAGCGCATCAAGAGGCACCCGGCAGCACTGTTCACTGCAGTTCGGCAACCACGAGCCACCCTGCAGCGAAGACCTCGCCCGCCCCTGCTCACTTCCCCCGTCGAGCCCCATCGTTCGACCGTCGCAAAATCGCTGAACATGACTGACGCCAGGCTTCTGATCTGCGCTGTGTGAGCGAGAATTTTTCCAAGACCGATGCGACGAGGTTTATTTCCATGGCACTGACACGCGAACAGCAAATTGCAGCCCTCGAAAAAGACTGGGCCGAAAACCCGCGCTGGAAAGGCGTGACCCGTACCTACACCGCCGCTGATGTCGTACGTCTGCGTGGCTCGGTCCAGCCTGAGCACACCCTGGCCCGCATGGGTGCCGAGAAGCTGTGGAAGCTGGTCACCCAGGGTGCACACCCATCCTTCCGCCCGGAAAAAGATTTCGTCAACTGCATGGGCGCCCTGACCGGCGGCCAGGCTGTACAACAGGTTAAAGCCGGTATCCAGGCTATCTACCTGTCCGGCTGGCAAGTGGCTGCCGACAACAACTCGGCCGAGTCCATGTACCCAGACCAGTCGCTGTACCCGGTGGATTCGGTTCCAACCGTGGTCAAGCGCATCAACAACTCGTTCCGCCGCGCTGACCAGATCCAGTGGAAAGCGGGCAAGAACCCGGGTGACGAAGGCTACGTCGACTACTTCGCACCAATCGTGGCTGACGCCGAAGCCGGTTTCGGCGGCGTTCTGAACGCCTACGAACTGATGAAGAACATGATCGAAGCAGGCGCCGCCGGCGTTCACTTCGAAGACCAGCTGGCTTCGGTGAAGAAATGCGGCCACATGGGCGGCAAAGTTCTGGTACCGACCCAGGAAGCTGTACAGAAGCTGACCGCTGCCCGTCTGGCAGCCGACGTTGCCGGCGTACCGACCATCATCCTGGCCCGTACCGACGCCAACGCCGCTGACCTGCTGACCAGCGACTGCGACCCGTACGACCAGCCGTTCGTAATCGGTGAGCGTACCCAGGAAGGTTTCTACAAAGTGCGTGCCGGCCTGGACCAAGCCATTGCCCGTGGCCTGGCCTACGCCCCTTACGCCGACCTGATCTGGTGCGAAACCGCCAAGCCGGACCTGGAAGAAGCCCGTCGCTTCGCCGAAGCGATCAAGAAGGAATACCCGGACCAGATCCTGTCGTACAACTGCTCGCCTTCCTTCAACTGGAAGAAGAACCTGGACGACGCCACCATTGCCAAGTTCCAGCGCGAACTGTCGGCCATGGGTTACAAGCACCAGTTCATCACCCTGGCCGGTATCCACAACATGTGGCACGGCATGTTCAACCTGGCGCACGACTACGCCCGCAACGACATGACCGCCTACGTGAAACTGCAAGAGCAAGAGTTCGCTGACGCTTCGAAAGGCTACACCTTCGTTGCTCACCAGCAAGAAGTCGGCACCGGCTACTTCGACGACATGACCACCGTTATCCAGGGTGGCAAGTCTTCGGTAACCGCACTGACCGGCTCGACTGAAGAAGAGCAGTTCCACTGATCATTGATCGGTTGCTGAAATTCGGGTAACAGACAAAACCCGGGGCCTGTGATGGGGCTCCGGGTCTTGTTTTTTGTGGCCGCGGACTTCCACAGTGCCGCGTGATTCGGCCGATTCACCCCTTCCCTATAAATCCCCAGTGGCTATGCTAGGTGCACAACAACACCAAGGACTGGCCATGCCCCGCCCCGTTACGCTGCTCAGCCTGGCCCTGACAGCTGCAGCCATCTATATATATGCACTGGCCAGCCAGAACGCGCTGCTCGGTCTTGCCGTCAAACCCATTCCTGTCATCGCCCTTATTGTCTGGCTCCGGACCGCAGCACCTTGCGCTTACCGACGCTGGATTGCCGTAGGCCTGGGTTTCTCACTCCTCGGCGACATCCTCCTGGCCGTTCCAGGCGACCTGTTCGTATTTGGCCTGGCGGCGTTTCTCTGCGCCCACCTGGCCTATTTGCGCGCCTACCTGAGCGAAACACGCCGGTTGGCCACCTGGGCGCTGGCGGTGTCGGCAGTGGTTGGCGGTGTACTGCTGAGCGTACTGATTAGTCACGGCCTGGGTGAACTGCTGATCCCGGTGACGGTATACGCCCTGGCCATCAGCGCCATGCTCTGGCGCGCCCTGGCGTGTGGTGGCCCGGCCGCGCTGGGCGCCATCGCCTTTGTATTTTCCGACAGCCTGATCGGCATTGACCGCTTTGTCGGCCATTTTCAAGCCGCGCCCTACCTGATCATCCTCGCCTACTGGCTGGGACAATGGGCCATTGCCGCTTCAGTGCACACCCAGCGATCGGCAAAAACCTTGATCCAGACCGCGGCACGCCAGGATAAATTCGGTTAAAACACCCGGCACCGAAACTTGCGGGAGATACTCATGCCGCACAACTTTGTAGTTGACCGTAACAGTGGGATGAATTGTATCGAGTCAAATGATATTAATTATCATTACGAATTTACAACTTCATTACACCGTGCAAGAAACATAATTAACAAAACCCGGGACAATGCCCGTCCCATGCGGCCTGCAGCGTGTTACGAAAGATTTTTGTTCTTAATGCTACGAATAAATTTGCTGCAGAAATTTTACTTGCACCGGGTTTACCCATAAAATCAGCACGATAGATTCCGCTGCGACATATCGTCACTGCTCCACTACTTTCCAAGCCGCAGAGACTGGTCTCTGTATAAGGATTTTCAGCATGCCCGATTCGACAGGACTCATCGCCCACAACTGGGGCTTTGCCATTTTCCTTTTCGGTGTCGTTGGCCTGTGTGCCTTCATGCTCGGTCTGTCTGCCCTGCTCGGTAGCAAGGCCTGGGGCCGCAGCAAAAACGAACCGTTCGAATCCGGCATGCTGCCTACTGGCGGCGCCCGCTTGCGCCTGTCAGCCAAATTCTATCTGGTCGCGATGCTGTTCGTGATCTTCGATATCGAAGCCCTCTTTCTCTTTGCATGGTCTGTGTCCGTCCGCGAAAGCGGCTGGACCGGATTCGTCGAAGCTCTCGTTTTCATAGCAATTCTGTTGGCAGGTCTTGTCTACCTTTATCGGGTGGGGGCTCTTGATTGGGCGCCGGAATCCCGCCGTAAGCGGCAAGCGAAGCTGAAACAATGAGGCTTTGGCAATGCAATACAATCTCACCAGAATCGACCCGGATGCGCCTAACGAGCAATATCCAATCGGAGAGCGGGAAACCGTCTCCGATTCGCTGCTAGAGGACCAGGTCCACAAGAACATCTTCATGGGCAAACTTGAAGATGTGCTCAGTGGTGCGGTCAACTGGGGGCGTAAAAACTCCCTGTGGCCGTACAACTTCGGCCTCTCTTGCTGCTACGTGGAAATGACCACGGCGTTCACGGCGCCCCACGACATCGCCCGCTTCGGCGCCGAGGTCATCCGGGCATCGCCGCGTCAGGCCGACTTCATGGTCATCGCCGGCACCTGCTTCATCAAGATGGCGCCGATCATCCAGCGCCTGTACGAGCAGATGCTTGAGCCGAAGTGGGTCATCTCCATGGGTTCGTGCGCCAACTCCGGCGGCATGTACGACATTTACTCGGTCGTTCAGGGGGTCGACAAGTTCCTCCCCGTGGATGTCTATGTGCCCGGCTGCCCGCCTCGCCCTGAAGCCTTCCTGCAAGGCTTGATGCTGTTGCAGGAGTCGATTGGCCAGGAGCGTCGTCCTCTTTCCTGGGTTGTCGGTGATCAAGGCATTTACCGTGCCGAGATGCCGTCGCAGAAAGAGCAACGCCGTGAACAGCGCATCCAGGTCACCAACCTGCGCAGCCCCGACGAAGTCTGATCCAGCGACCTGTTGCCTGCGCATGCGCGACAGGCAGCCTGGCTTCATTCTCTACGTTGACCGAAAGCGACCGAGACCATGACAGCGGACACCGCTATTTATATCCCGCCTTACAAGGCTGACGACCAGGATGTGGTTGTCGAACTGAACAACAAGTTTGGCCCCGAGGCGTTCGTCGCCCAGGAAACCCGCACCGGCATGCCGGTGCTTTGGGTTACCCGTGCCAAACTCAAAGACGTGCTGACCTTCCTGCGCAACGTCGCCAAGCCGTACAGCATGCTCTACGACCTGCACGGTGTGGACGAGCGTCTGCGTACCCAGCGCCGTGGCCTGCCAGGCGCCGACTTCAGCGTGTTCTACCACCTGCTGTCGGTGGAGCGGAACAGCGACGTGATGATCAAGGTGGCCTTGAGCGAAGGCGACCTGAACCTGCCGACCGTCACCGGTATCTGGCCCAACGCCAACTGGTACGAGCGTGAAGTCTGGGACATGTTCGGCATCGACTTTGCCGGCCACCCGCACCTGACCCGGATCATGATGCCGCCCACCTGGGAAGGCCACCCGCTGCGCAAGGACTACCCTGCCCGTGCCACCGAGTTCGATCCGTACAGCCTGACCCTGGCCAAGCAGCAGCTCGAGGAAGAAGCCGCGCGCTTCAACCCGGAAGCCTGGGGCATGAAACGCCACGGCGCCAACGAGGACTACATGTTCCTCAACCTCGGCCCGAACCACCCTTCGGCTCACGGTGCGTTCCGTATCGTGCTGCAGCTGGACGGTGAAGAGATCGTCGACTGCGTCCCGGACATCGGTTACCACCACCGTGGTGCCGAGAAGATGGCCGAGCGTCAGTCCTGGCACAGCTTCATTCCCTACACCGACCGTATCGACTACCTCGGCGGGGTAATGAACAACCTGCCGTACGTGCTCGCGGTCGAGAAGCTGGCCGGCATCCAGGTGCCGCAAAAAGTCGACGTGATCCGCATCATGCTCGCCGAGTTCTTCCGGATCACCAGCCACCTGCTGTTCCTGGGTACCTACATCCAGGACGTTGGCGCCATGACCCCGGTGTTCTTCACCTTCACCGACCGCCAGCGCGCCTACACCGTGATCGAAGCCATCACCGGCTTCCGTCTGCACCCGGCCTGGTACCGCATCGGTGGTGTTGCCCACGACCTGCCACGCGGCTGGGACAAACTGGTGAAAGACTTCGTCGAATGGCTGCCAAAGCGCCTCGACGAGTACACCAAGGCGGCCCTGCAGAACAGCATCCTCAAAGGCCGGACCATCGGCGTTGCCCAGTACAACACCAAAGAGGCCCTGGAATGGGGCGTCACCGGTGCCGGCCTGCGTTCCACCGGTCTGGACTTCGACCTGCGCAAAGCGCGCCCTTACTCCGGCTACGAGAACTTCGAGTTCGAAGTACCGCTGGCCCACAACGGCGATGCCTACGATCGCTGCATGGTCCGTGTCGAGGAGATGCGCCAGAGTATCCGCATCATCGACCAGTGCCTGCGCAACATGCCGGAAGGCCCGTACAAGGCGGATCACCCGCTGACCACGCCGCCGCCGAAAGAGCGCACCCTGCAGCACATCGAAACCCTGATCACTCACTTCCTGCAAGTGTCGTGGGGCCCGGTCATGCCGGCCAACGAATCCTTCCAGATGATTGAAGCGACCAAGGGCATCAACAGTTACTACCTGACGAGCGACGGCGGCACCATGAGCTACCGCACCCGGATTCGTACCCCGAGCTACCCGCACCTGCAGCAGATCCCTTCGGTGATCCGCGGCAGCATGGTCGCGGACCTCATTGCGTACCTGGGCAGTATCGACTTCGTTATGGCTGACGTGGACCGCTAAGCATGAACAGCACGCTTATCCAAACCGACCGTTTCGCCCTGAGCGAAACCGAGCGCTCGGCCATCGAGCACGAGATGCATCACTACGAGGACCCGCGCGCGGCGTCCATCGAAGCCCTGAAGATCGTTCAGAAGGAACGCGGCTGGGTGCCGGACGGCGCCATCTACGCCATTGGCGAAGTGCTCGGCATCCCTGCCAGCGACGTCGAAGGCGTGGCCACCTTCTATAGTCAGATCTTCCGTCAGCCGGTTGGCCGGCACATCATCCGCGTCTGCGACAGCATGGTCTGCTACATCGGCGGCCACGAGTCCGTGGTCAGCCAGATCCAGAGCGAGCTGGGCATTGGCCTCGGCCAGACCACCGCCGATGGCCGCTTCACGCTGCTGCCGGTCTGCTGCCTGGGTAACTGCGACAAGGCCCCGGCACTGATGATCGACGACGACACCTTTGGCGATGTCCAGCCTGCTGGCGTCTCCAAGTTGCTGGAGGGTTACGTATGACCATCACTTCCTTCGGCCCTGCCAACCGCATCGCCCGTTCGGCCGAGACCCATCCGCTGACCTGGCGCCTGCGTGACGACGGCGAGCCGGTGTGGTTCGACGAGTACCAGGCCAAGGACGGCTACGCTGCCGCCCGCAAGGCCTTTGCGCAGATGTCCCAGGACGATATCGTCCAGACCGTTAAAGATTCCGGCCTCAAGGGCCGTGGCGGTGCGGGCTTCCCCACCGGCATCAAATGGGGCCTGATGCCCAAAGACGAATCCATGAACATCCGCTACCTGCTGTGCAACGCGGACGAAATGGAACCGAACACCTGGAAAGACCGCATGCTGATGGAGCAACAGCCCCATCTGCTGGTCGAAGGCATGCTGATCAGCGCCCGTGCGCTGAAAGCCTACCGCGGCTACATCTTCCTGCGCGGTGAGTACACCACGGCAGCGAAGAACCTCAACCGCGCCATCGACGAAGCCAAGGCCGCAGGCCTGCTGGGCAAGAACATTCTTGGCAGCGGCTTCGACTTCGAACTGTTCGTGCACACCGGCGCCGGGCGTTACATCTGCGGTGAAGAAACCGCACTGATCAACTCCCTCGAAGGCCGCCGTGCCAACCCGCGCTCCAAGCCGCCCTTCCCTGCCGCCGTTGGCGTCTGGGGCAAGCCGACCTGCGTGAACAACGTCGAAACCCTGTGCAACGTCCCTGCCATCGTCGGCAACGGCGTTGACTGGTACAAGTCGCTGGCACGCGAAGGCTCCGAAGACCACGGCACCAAGCTGATGGGCTTCTCCGGCAAGGTCAAGAACCCGGGCCTGTGGGAACTGCCCTTCGGCGTTACCGCCCGCGAACTGTTCGAAGACTACGCCGGTGGCATGCGCGACGGCTTCAAGCTCAAGTGCTGGCAGCCTGGTGGCGCCGGCACAGGCTTCCTGCTGCCCGAGCACCTGGATGCCCAGATGTATGCCGGCGGCATTGCCAAGGTCGGCACCCGCATGGGTACAGGCCTGGCGATGGCGGTGGACGACAGCATCAGCATGGTCTCGCTGCTGCGCAACATGGAAGAGTTCTTCGCCCGCGAATCCTGCGGCTGGTGCACCCCGTGTCGCGATGGTTTGCCGTGGAGCGTGAAAATGCTGCGCGCCCTGGAGAAGGGTCAAGGCAAGGCGGAAGACATCGAGACCCTGCTGGGTCTGGTCAACTTCCTCGGCCCTGGCCGCACTTTCTGCGCCCACGCACCGGGCGCCGTCGAGCCGCTGGGCAGTGCCATCAAGTATTTCCGTCCGGAGTTCGAGGCCGGCGTCGCCCCTGTTACAGGCAGCGAAGCCCTGCGCCCGAACCTGGCCAAGCCGATCGTAGGCGGCGCATAAAAAATGAAATGCGGGTGGCCCGTGCCACCCGCTGCCACGCAGCTCGCCAGGTAGTCCCTGTGCGGGCCGCAGGCACACAGATTTCCATTAGCCACGCCCGCAGACGCGGGCCAACGAAGAACTTTGAACCATGGCCACTATCCACGTAGACGGCAAAGCGCTCGAAGTCAACGGTGCAGACAACCTGTTACAGGCGTGTCTGTCGCTAGGCCTCGACATCCCCTATTTTTGCTGGCACCCGGCGCTCGGTAGCGTCGGCGCCTGCCGCCAGTGCGCGGTCAAGCAGTACACCGACGAAAACGACACCCGTGGTCGTATCGTCATGTCCTGCATGACCCCTGCCACCGATGGCACCTGGATTTCCATCGACGACGACGAGTCCAAGGCGTTTCGCGCCAGCGTCGTTGAATGGCTGATGACCAACCACCCGCACGACTGCCCGGTCTGCGAGGAAGGCGGTCACTGCCACCTGCAAGACATGACGGTAATGACCGGCCACAACGAGCGCCGCTACCGTTTCACCAAGCGTACCCACCAGAACCAGGAGCTCGGCCCGTTCATCGCCCACGAGATGAACCGCTGCATCGCCTGCTACCGCTGCGTGCGTTACTACAAGGACTACGCCGGCGGTACCGACCTTGGCGTGTACGGCGCCCACGACAACGTCTACTTCGGTCGCGTTGAAGACGGCGTGCTGGAAAGCGAGTTCTCCGGCAACCTCACCGAGGTCTGCCCGACCGGTGTGTTCACCGACAAAACCCACTCCGAGCGCTACAACCGCAAGTGGGACATGCAGTTTGCCCCGAGCATCTGCCATGGTTGCTCCAGCGGTTGCAACATCAGCCCGGGTGAGCGTTATGGCGAACTGCGCCGTATCGAAAACCGCTTCAACGGTTCGGTCAACCAGTACTTCCTGTGTGACCGTGGCCGTTTTGGCTATGGCTACGTCAACCGCACCGACCGTCCGCGTCAGCCGTTGCTGGCCGATGGCACCAAGCTGAGCCTGGATGCTGCCCTGGACAAAGCCGCCGACATGCTGCGCGGTCGCAACATCGTCGGTATCGGTTCGCCACGCGCCAGCCTCGAAAGCAACTACGGCCTGCGCGAGCTGGTTGGTGCCGAGCACTTCTACTCGGGCATGGAAGCCGGTGAACTGGCCCGTGTACGCCTGGCGCTGCAAGTGCTGAACGACAGCCCGCTGCCGGTTCCGACCCTGCGCGAGATGGAAGACCACGATGCCGTGTTCGTCCTCGGCGAAGACCTGACCCAGACTGCTGCCCGCGTCGCCCTGGCCCTGCGCCAGTCGGTCAAGGGCAAGGCCGAAGCCATGGCCGATGCCATGCGCGTTCAGCCGTGGCTCGATGCTGCGGTGAAGAACATCGGCCAGCACGCCATGTACCCGCTGTTCATCGCCAGCCTGGCTGAAACCAAGCTCGACGACGTTGCCGAAGAGTGCGTACACGCAGCTCCGGACGACCTGGCCCGCATCGGCTTCGCCGTTGCCCACGCCATCGACCCGAGCGCACCTGCCGTAGAAGGCCTGGATGCCGAAGCCCTGGCACTGGCCAAGCGCATCGCCGACGCCCTGGTTGCTGCCAACCGCCCACTGGTCGTAGCCGGCACCTCGCTGGCGTCCAGCGCGCTGATCGAAGCGGCCGCCAACATCGCCAAGGCCCTGAAGCTGCGCGAGAAAAACGGTTCCCTGAGCCTGGTCGTTCCAGAGGCCAACCGCCTCGGCCTGGCCATGCTCGGTGGCGAGTCCGTCGACGCCGCCCTGGACGCCGTGATTTCCGGTAAAGCCGACGCCATCGTCGTGCTCGAAAACGACCTCTACAGCCGCGTACCTGCAGCCAAGGTCGACGCTGCCCTGGCCGCCGCCAAGGTGGTGATCGTCGCCGACCACCAGCGCACCGCGACTGTCGAACGCGCGCACCTGGTCCTGCCAGCCGCCACCTTCGCCGAAGGCGATGGCACCCTGGTCAGCCAGGAGGGCCGTGCCCAGCGCTTCTTCCAGGTGTTCGATCCGACCTACCTGGACAGCAGCATCCTGGTTCACGAAGGCTGGCGCTGGATGCACGCCCTGCGTGCAACCCTGCTCAACAAGCCGGTGGACTGGACCCAACTGGACCACGTCACCAGCGCTTGCGCCACTGCCGCACCGCAACTGACCGGTATCGTCAACGCCGCGCCGTCCGCTTCGTTCCGCATCAAGGGCATGAAGATCGCGCGTGAGCCGCTGCGCTACTCTGGCCGTACCGCCATGCGCGCCAACATCAGCGTGCACGAGCCGCGTACCCCGCAAGACAAAGACACCGCCTTCGCCTTTTCCATGGAAGGCTACTCGGGTTCGGCCGAACCGCGCTCGCAAGTGCCGTTCGCCTGGTCTCCGGGCTGGAACTCGCCGCAAGCCTGGAACAAGTTCCAGGACGAGGTCGGTGGTCACCTGCGTGCAGGCGACCCGGGCACCCGCCTGATCGAAACCCAGGGCGACAAGCTGAACTGGTTCGCCAGCGTACCGGCCGCGTTCTCTCCGGCGCGTGGCACCTGGCAGGTTGTGCCGTTCTATCACCTGTTCGGCAGCGAAGAAAACTCCTCGCGCGCAGCACCGGTGCAAGAGCGCATTCCGCAGGCTTACGTTGGCCTGGCCAAGTCCGAAGCAGATCGCCTGGGCGTCAACGACGGCGCGATGCTCAGCCTGAACGTGGCGGGCCAGACCCTGCGTCTGCCGCTGCGCATCAATGAAGAACTGGGCGCAGGCCTGGTTGCCCTGCCCAAAGGCCTGGCCGGCATCCCGCCTGCCATCTTCGGTGCATCCGTTGAAGGCCTGCAGGAGGCAGCACAATGACCTGGTTCACCCCTGAAGTGATCGATGTGATCATCACTGTCGTCAAGGCCATCGTGGTCTTGCTGGCGGTAGTGGTCTGCGGTGCGCTGCTCAGCTTCGTCGAGCGGCGCCTGCTGGGCTGGTGGCAGGACCGTTACGGTCCGAACCGCGTCGGCCCGTTCGGTATGTTCCAGATCGCAGCAGACATGCTGAAAATGTTCTTCAAAGAAGACTGGAACCCGCCGTTTGTCGACAAGATGATCTTCACCCTGGCGCCGGTCGTGGCCATGAGTGCCTTGCTGATCGCTTTCGCCATCATCCCGATCACCCCGACCTGGGGTGTCGCGGACCTGAACATCGGCCTGCTGTTCTTCTTCGCCATGGCCGGTCTGTCGGTGTACGCCGTACTGTTCGCCGGCTGGTCGTCGAACAACAAGTACGCCCTGCTCGGCAGCCTGCGGGCTTCGGCGCAGACCGTGTCGTACGAGGTGTTCATGGGCCTGGCGCTGATGGGCATCGTGGCGCAGGTCGGCTCGTTCAACATGCGCGATATCGTTGACTATCAGGCTCAGAACCTGTGGTTCATCATTCCGCAGTTCTTCGGTTTCTGCACCTTCTTCATCGCTGGCGTCGCCGTGACTCACCGTCACCCGTTCGACCAGCCGGAAGCGGAACAGGAACTGGCCGACGGTTACCACATTGAATATGCCGGTATGAAATGGGGCATGTTCTTCGTCGGTGAGTACATCGGCATCATCCTGATCTCGGCACTGCTGGTCACCCTGTTCTTCGGTGGCTGGCACGGTCCGTTCGGCATCTTGCCGCAAGTACCGTTCCTGTGGTTCGCCCTGAAGACCGCGTTCTTCATCATGCTGTTCATTTTGCTGCGCGCCTCGATTCCGCGCCCACGCTATGACCAGGTGATGGACTTCAGCTGGAAGTTCTGCCTGCCGCTGACCCTGATCAATTTGCTGGTGACCGCTGCGCTCGTGTTGCTCAACACGCCAGCTGTTGCGGCCCAGTGAGGATTTGACCCATGTTCAAGTATATTGGCGACATCGTTAAAGGCACCGGCACCCAGCTGCGCAGCCTGGTGATGGTGTTCTCCCACGGGTTTCGCAAACGTGACACCCTGCAGTACCCCGAAGAGCCGGTCTACCTGCCGCCACGCTACCGTGGCCGCATTGTCCTGACCCGTGACCCGGATGGCGAAGAGCGCTGTGTAGCGTGCAACCTGTGTGCCGTGGCTTGCCCGGTCGGTTGCATCTCGCTGCAGAAAGCCGAGACAGAAGACGGTCGTTGGTACCCGGAGTTCTTCCGCATCAACTTCTCCCGTTGCATTTTCTGCGGCCTCTGCGAGGAAGCCTGCCCGACCACCGCAATCCAGCTGACACCGGATTTCGAAATGGCCGAGTTCAAACGTCAGGATCTGGTGTACGAGAAAGAAGATCTGCTGATCTCCGGTCCCGGCAAGAACCCTGACTACAACTTCTACCGTGTTGCAGGTATGGCGGTTGCCGGCAAGCCGAAAGGCGCTGCGCAGAACGAAGCCGAGCCGATCAACGTGAAGAGCTTGCTCCCTTAAGGAAGAAAGATGGAATTCGCTTTCTATTTCGCATCCGGTGTCGCTGTGGTGTCCACCCTTCGGGTGATCACCAACACCAACCCCGTGCACGCCCTGCTCTACCTGATCATTTCGCTGATCTCCGTGGCGATGACGTTCTTCGCCCTCGGCGCTCCGTTCGCCGGTGTCCTGGAAGTGATCGCCTACGCTGGCGCCATCATGGTGCTGTTCGTCTTCGTGGTGATGATGCTCAACCTCGGGCCGGCTTCGGTCGCCCAGGAGCGCGGCTGGCTCAAGCCGGGTATCTGGCTGGGTCCTGTGGTGCTCGCCGCGCTGCTGCTGCTCGAATTGCTGTACGTGCTGTTCAGCAATGAAAGCGGTGCTGGCATCGGCCACACCACGGTCGACGCCAAGGCAGTCGGCATCAGCCTGTATGGTCCTTACCTGCTGGTGGTGGAACTGGCCTCGATGCTGCTGCTCGCTGCAGCGGTGACGGCTTTCCACCTCGGCCGCAACGAGGCGAAGGAGTAATCACATGCCTGCAATTCCTCTCGAGCATGGCCTGGCAGTCGCCGGCATCCTGTTCTGCCTCGGCCTTGTCGGCCTGATGGTGCGCCGCAACATTCTTTTCGTGCTGATGAGCCTGGAAATCATGATGAACGCCTCGGCTCTGGCGTTCATTGTCGCGGGCAGCCGTTGGGCGCAGCCGGATGGACAGATCATGTTCATCCTGGTGATCAGCCTGGCAGCCGCCGAGGCCAGTATCGGCCTGGCGATCCTGCTGCAGCTGTATCGCCGCTTCCACACTCTCGACATCGATGCTGCCAGTGAGATGCGCGGATGAACCTTATCTTCCTGACGTTCGTATTCCCCCTGATCGGCTTCCTGCTGCTGTCGTTTTCGCGCGGCCGCTGGTCCGAGAACCTGTCGGCGCTGGTCGGTGTCGGCTCGGTAGGCCTTTCGGCCGCCACCGCTGCCTACGTGATCTGGCAGTTCAACGTCGCACCGCCGGAAGGCGGCGCGTACAGCCAGCTGCTGTGGCAGTGGATGTCGGTGGACGGCTTTGCGCCGAACTTCACCCTGTACGTGGATGGCCTGTCGGTCACCATGCTCGGTGTGGTCACCGGTGTCGGCTTCCTGATCCACCTGTTCGCTTCCTGGTACATGCGCGGTGAAACCGGTTACTCGCGTTTCTTCGCCTACACCAACCTGTTCATCGCCAGCATGCTGTTCCTGGTACTGGGCGACAACCTGCTGTTCATCTACTTCGGTTGGGAAGGCGTAGGCCTGTGCTCGTACCTGTTGATCGGTTTCTACTACAGCAACCGCAACAACGGTAACGCCGCACTCAAAGCCTTCATCGTTACCCGTATCGGCGACGTGTTCATGGCCATCGGCCTGTTCATCCTGTTCGCCCAGCTCGGCACCCTGAACGTGCAAGAGCTGCTGGTACTGGCGCCGCAGAAGTTCCAGGCCGGTGATTTCTGGATGGTTCTGGCGACCCTGATGCTGCTCGGTGGTGCGGTCGGTAAATCCGCCCAGCTGCCGCTGCAGACCTGGCTTGCGGACGCGATGGCCGGCCCTACCCCGGTTTCGGCACTGATCCACGCCGCGACCATGGTGACCGCCGGTGTCTACCTGATCGCCCGTACCCACGGCCTGTTCGCCCTGGCCCCTGACGTGCTGCACCTGGTCGGTGTGGTCGGCGGTGTGACCCTGGTGCTGGCCGGCTTCGCCGCCCTGGTGCAGACCGACATCAAGCGTATCCTCGCCTACTCGACCATGAGCCAGATCGGCTACATGTTCCTGGCCCTGGGCGTAGGTGCCTGGGAAGGCGCGATCTTCCACCTGATGACCCACGCTTTCTTCAAGGCCCTGCTGTTCCTTGCCTCCGGTGCGGTGATCGTTGCCTGCCACCACGAGCAGAACATCTTCAAGATGGGCGGTCTGTGGAAGAAACTGCCACTGGCCTACGCCAGCTTCATCGTCGGTGGTGCCGCCCTGGCTGCCCTGCCGCTGCTGACCGCCGGTTTCTACTCCAAGGACGAGATCCTCTGGGAAGCCTTCGCCAGCGGCAACAACGGTCTGCTGTACGCCGGCCTGGTCGGTGCCTTCATGACCTCGCTGTACACCTTCCGCCTGATCTTCATCGCCTTCCACGGCGAAGCCAAGACCGAAGCCCATGCTGGCCACGGGATTTCCCACTGGCTGCCGCTGGGCGTGCTGATCGTGCTGTCGACCTTCGTCGGTGCCTGGATTCATCCACCACTGGCAGGCGTGCTGCCGCAGAGCGTCGGCCATGCCGGTGGTGAAGCCAAGCACAGCCTGGAAATTGCCTCGGGCGCCATCGCCATCGCCGGCATCCTGCTCGCCGCCGTGCTGTTCCTCGGCAAGCGTCGCCTGGTGACTGCGATTGCAAACAGCGGTATCGGTCGTGTGCTGTCGGCCTGGTGGTTCGCCGCCTGGGGCTTCGACTGGATCTACGACAAGCTGTTCGTCAAACCTTACCTGCTGATCGCCCACATCCTGCGCAAGGATCCGGTTGACCGCACCATTGGCCTGATTCCGCGTATGGCGAAAGGCGGTCATGCCGCCATGAGCAAAACCGAAACCGGTCAGCTGCGCTGGTACACCGCTTCGATCGCCGTAGGTGCCGTGCTTGTACTCGGCGCCGTTGTAATGGCTGCGGTCTGATATGAACCTTGCGACTTTGCGAAAGGAATTGAGCCCGTCATGATTTTGCCTTGGCTGATCCTGATCCCCTTTATCGGCGGCCTGCTGTGCTGGCTGGGTGAGCGCTTCGGCGCCACCCTGCCACGCTGGATTGCGCTGCTGACCATGTCCCTGCTGCTTGGTATCGGCCTCTGGCTGTGGGCCAACGGGGACTACACCCTGGCCCCTGCTCCAGGCGCTGCGCCTGAGTGGGCGGTCGAATTCAAAGTGCTGTGGATCGAGCGCTTCGGCATCAGCCTGCACCTGGCCCTCGATGGCCTGTCGCTGCTGATGATCCTGCTCACCGGCCTGCTCGGTGTGCTTTCGGTACTGTGCTCCTGGAAAGAGATCCAGCGTCACGTCGGCTTCTTCCACCTCAACCTGATGTGGATCCTGGGCGGCGTGGTCGGTGTGTTCCTGGCCCTGGACCTGTTCCTGTTCTTCTTCTTCTGGGAAATGATGCTGGTGCCGATGTATTTCCTCATCGCGCTCTGGGGTCACAGCTCCTCCGACGGCAAGAAGACCCGGATCTATGCCGCCACCAAGTTCTTCATCTTCACCCAGGCCAGCGGCCTGATCATGTTGGTGGCGATCCTCGGTCTGGTACTGGTCAACTACAGCAACACCGGTGTGATCACCTTCGACTACACCCAGTTGCTCAAGGCCGAACTGCCGGCCGGCACCGAATACATACTGATGCTCGGCTTCTTCATCGCCTTCGCGGTCAAGCTGCCGGTAGTACCGTTCCACTCCTGGCTGCCTGATGCACACGCCCAGGCACCGACCGCAGGTTCTGTTGACCTGGCGGGTATCTTGCTGAAAACCGCTGCCTACGGCCTGCTGCGCTTCGCCCTGCCGTTGTTCCCGAATGCTTCGGCCGAGTTCGCGCCGATCGCCATGACCCTCGGTCTGATCGGGATTTTCTACGGCGCGTTCCTGGCTTTCGCCCAGACCGACATCAAGCGTCTGATCGCGTTCTCCAGCGTTTCGCACATGGGCTTCGTGCTGATCGGCATCTACTCCGGCAGCCAGCAAGCCCTGCAAGGTGCGGTGATCCAGATGCTGGCTCACGGCCTCTCGGCAGCGGCACTGTTTATCCTCAGCGGCCAGCTGTATGAGCGCCTGCACACCCGTGACATGCGTCAGATGGGTGGCCTGTGGCACCGCATCGCCTACCTGCCGGCCATCAGCCTGTTCTTCGCTGCGGCGTCGCTGGGCCTGCCGGGCACCGGTAACTTCGTTGGCGAATTCCTGATCCTGATCGGCAGCTTCGTGGCTTCGCCGTGGGTCACCGTCATCGCCACCACCGGTCTGGTGTTCGGTTCGGTCTACTCGCTGATCATGATTCACCGTGCCTACTTCGGCCCGGCGAAGTCGGACGAAGTCCTGGCTGGCATGGATTCCCGCGAAATGATCATGGTACTGGGCCTGGCCGGCCTGCTGATCCTGCTGGGCGTCTACCCGCAGCCGTTCCTGGACACTTCCGCCGCCACCATGAGTGGTGTGCAGCAGTGGCTCGGCTCCGCTTTCACTCAACTCGCTTCGGCCCGGTAAGAGCGCTATGGACCTGACGATTCAACACTTTATCGCGCTTGCGCCGCTGCTGATAACCACCATCACCGTTGTCGTGGTGATGCTGGCAATCGCCTGGCGCCGCAACCACTCGCAAACCTTCCTGCTGTCGACGGTAGGCCTGAACCTGGCCCTGCTGTCGATCCTGCCGGTACTGAAAGTCGTGCCGCTGGCAGTCACCCCGCTGCTGACCATCGACAAATTCGCCTGCCTGTACATGGCGCTGATCCTGGTCGCCACCCTGGCCTGCGTTACCCTCGCCCATGCCTACCTGGGTGAAGGCGGCAAAGGCTACCCGGGCAACCGCGAAGAACTGTACCTGCTGATCCTGATGGCTGCCCTGGGTGGTCTGGTACTGGTCAGCGCGCAGCACCTGGCGGGCCTGTTCATCGGCCTGGAGCTGCTCTCGGTACCGGTGTACGGCCTGGTCGCCTATGCCTTCTTCAACAAACGCTCGCTGGAAGCCGGCATCAAGTACATGGTGCTGTCGGCCGCCGGTTCCGCTTTCCTGCTGTTCGGTATGGCCCTGCTGTACGCTGACGCGGGCAGCCTGAGCTTCGACGGTATCGGCAAGGCGCTGGCCGCCACCAACATGCCAAGCCTGCTGGCACAGCTGGGCCTGGGCATGATGCTGGTCGGCCTGGCATTCAAACTGTCGCTGGTACCCTTCCACCTGTGGACCCCGGACGTGTACGAAGGTGCTCCGGCACCTGTCGCGGCCTTCCTGGCCACTGCCAGCAAGGTTGCCGTGTTCGCCGTCGTGGTACGCCTGTTCATGCTCTCCCCTGCTGCCAGCAGCGGCGTGCTGACCACCGTGCTGTCGGTGATTGCCGTAGCCTCGATCCTGATCGGTAACCTGCTGGCGCTGACCCAGAGCAACCTCAAGCGTCTGCTCGGTTACTCGTCCATCGCCCACTTCGGTTACCTGCTGATTGCCCTGGTGGCGAGCAAGGGTCTGGCCGTTGAAGCCATTGGCGTATACCTGGTCACCTACGTGATCACCAGCCTGGGTGCCTTCGGTGTAATCACCCTGATGTCCTCGCCGTACAACGGCCGTGACGCTGACGCCCTGTACGAATACCGCGGCCTGTTCTGGCGCCGTCCGTACCTGACCGCCGTACTGACCGTGATGATGCTGTCGCTGGCCGGTATCCCGCTGACCGCAGGCTTCATCGGCAAGTTCTACATCATCGCCACCGGCGTTGAGTCGCAACTGTGGTGGTTGGTCGGTGCGCTGGTTATCGGTAGCGCCATCGGCGTGTTCTACTACCTGCGCGTCATGGTCACCCTGTACCTGATCGAGCCGAACCTGCGCCGTCACGATGCTCCGCTGAACTGGGAGCAGCGCACCGGTGGCGTCATGCTGCTGGCGATTGCCATTCTGGCCTTCGTCCTGGGTGTGTACCCGCAGCCGTTGCTGGACATGGTTCAACATGCCGGCTTGCAACTGATCGGCTGATTGCCTGATCTGCTGTGGCATACAGAACACCCCGCTTCGGCGGGGTGTTCTGTTATGGGGGCTACGCTTTGTTGAGTTGCGGCGCAGGCGAGGCTGAGGCCGCATTGCCCTTTCGGCGAACACCGCGTTTTTCGCTCAGCGAACTGCTTGGCGCAGGTTCCGCACGCAGTGCTGCCTGGCGCAGTTCACCCCCTGCACACGGCAGGCGAACAGCGGGATCAGGCATGCCACTGGGAGACAGTTCATGAGTCATTTCAAACTCGGCGCGCACCGACCAACCGCATGCCTCGGTCGTGCATTGCAGGTAGGCCACACGCAAGAAGATATGCCGCCCCTCACTGGTACGAATGCGCATACGGCTTTTGCAATGAGGGCACACCAATTTGTAAGTGCTCACGACCGCCTCCCGCTGAAGCACATCAGCAATTGAAAAAACTCCACGCTTTTCTCAGTAAAAAACCTCATCATCCGGTACAAATTCATACATTCCATACTGTGACGTAAGCTCAAGTGGAAATGAAAAGAGTACTTTTTACTTTTTCTCCCGGAATTTGCCATAGGTCGATAACTTCCTTATGAGTTGCACTTAATGTTCCGAATAACGAGTACTCAAAACGAATATTATTTTGTCGAACATTATAAGACTATCGCAATGGATTACTCAAAATGAGTACAAATGGATTTGCTGCTGTACTGAGTCGGATGAAACTCATCACCGGCACAACAACGGATGCGGAATTGTCTTACGCGCTGAAGATCAGCCCGCAAACCTTGAGCACCTGGAAAGGACGCAACAGCACGCCCTACTCGTTATGCATAGACCTTGCCGTGCACTACAACGTGTCGCTGGACTGGCTGTTGCTTGGCAATGGCCCACAGCGCTGGCTTACTCGTAACCCCGACGCAACTGCCACGAACGAACAGGCAGAGGACTGGGAAACTCAACTGATCGATCAACTGCGCACATTGGGCCCACTGGATCGACAAGCGATTGCAATTGCAGTCAAAGAAAAACAACACATTCGTCAGCTGGAGCGTCAGGTCGAGGCGTTGAGCAAACAATTGCACATTACCCCCTGACCGCTGACAACTTCATGAACCGTTACGCAGCCGCTGAAGAATATCGCGCAGGTCCGCGGTATCCAGCCAGATCATGACCTTGATGCTGATCGGAATCACCACCACTGCAGCAATGAATGCCGCGACACCATTTGACAAAAAGGGCGCCAGTTGCACCACCAGCGGCGTGAACAGATACCCGACACCTGCCGAGAGAAAAAGCGTTCCAATTCGTTGCCAGGCCTTGAGTAAGCTTCGCGTACTGGTGACCAGCCAGGCACCCAGCAATGCGCCGAACACTATATCCCCCTCAACCGTCGGTACGGATGTGGCGAGCCCCAAACCAACGAGCAGGCTTAGTAAACTGGTACTGGTTGGCTCACTCATCGACCTGTCTCCCCGCTAAACCGCGAAGGCGCTCGATAACCCGCACGTTGTACTGCAACGCTTTGATCGCATACGCCTCAACCGCATGTACGTAGCAACAAGACAATGGGCCATGCGCCTTCATGTCCTGCAATCGCTTGTAGCCACGTGCCCTGAGCACGCGGCGCCATTGCGCGAATTCACCGCCGGCCTTGCGCACCGCTATCTGCGCGGCGACTTCCAGTCGCGCATCACTGACGGAAGGGGGAAGCAGCAGCTGCCGACGTAACCTCAGCAGACTGATACTGGGCCAGAACGGGTCATCGCTCACCAATAGGTCGCGTCGACGGATCGGCTCAGTTGTATCGTTTTTACTTGGCATGAAACGCTCCTCACGTTCATTAGTACCGCTCCAGGTCACAGGTGCTGTAGCATTCCGTAGCGCAAGGCCTTGACCACCGCAGCGACACGGTTGCTCACGTTGAACTTGCGCAGGATGTTGCTGATATGGAAGTTCACCGTGGACTCCTTGCAACCAAGGATCCTCCCGATCTCCCACGAGCTTTTGGCGTAGGCGCACCACAGCAGTACCTCTTGTTCGCGTGAAGTGAGTTTGATGGGCGCCTTGGTGCCATCGGCATACGCCTCAGATGGGCAGGTAGCAGCAGGGGTCAATGTCATGGTTGATCTCCAGAAGTTCTCCGGCGGAGTTTTCCCGCTCGGGAGTTGCTTCCACGATACGAACAGCGACTGCGACGCCGCCAGCCAAGTGACTTGTACGGCGCCATACCACAATTCAACGCGATAACGGCTAACGCGGTTTTTAGCGCCCTGGCGCGTGCTTTACCCCGCCCTTGCGGCGTCTGACCCTCTATCTCTGCAGTCCCTTTGTCGTTGGAGTCCCGCGATGCGCCCCGCTTTACTCTTCCCCTCCTCCCTTGGCCTCCTCGGGTTGTTCGTTCCCGTGAGCCAGGCACAAACGGTTGCGCCGCTGGAGCTGGGCCAGGTGCTGATCGAAGACCGCCAGCAAAGTGAAGTGGAAACTGCCCAGGAGCGCCTGCATCAGGTACCGGGCGCCACCAACCTGGTGGACATGCAGCGGGTAGAACAAGGTCGGGTGGCCACCAATCAGGACGTCCTCGCCTACCAGCCAGGCGTATTTGCCCAATCGGCGGGCAACGACGGCATCAAGTTGTCGATCAGGGGCTCGGGTATCAACCGCGCACCCGGTGCGCATGGTTCGGGTGTCTATACGATGTTCGACGGCCTGCCGCTGACCGGTCCCGGCGGTACGCCCTACGAGCTATTCGAACCCTTGTGGCTGAGCCGCGCGGAAGTACTGCGCGGCGCCAATGGTTTCGACAGAGGAGCGCTGGCCCTGGGCGGCGCCATCGATTACATCACCCACACCGGCTACGATGCGGCGCCCTTGCAGGTTCGCTATGAGCTCGGCAGCCGCGGTTACGCCAAGCGCCAGATCAGTTCGGGCCAGGTGCTGGGGGATCTGGACTACTACGTGGCACTGACCGACTCCGAGTATGACGGTTACCAGGACCACAGCAGCGGCAGCAGCAAGGGCATCGCGGCCAATGTCGGTTACCGTTTCAACCCGAACCTGGAGACCCGTTTCTATCTGCGGTATCGGGAAACCGAGAATGACCTGGCCGGGCGTCTGACCAAGGATCAGATCAAGCACCACCCACGCGACGCCAACCCCGCCTACCTGGCCCGCGATGACAGCCGCCCGCAACCGGGCAGCACCTGGGTGGGCAACAAGACCACGTTCTACCTCGACGACGATTCACGCCTGGAAACCGGGCTGGTTTATCACGACTACCCGATGGACCTGCGCGAAGGCCCGATGCGCCTCAAGGTTGCCTATTCTGACGTCAGCGGGACACTGAATTATTTCCGCACAGACACCCTGCTCGGGCACGAAACCAAGACGACGGTGGGCTGGCGGACCACCAAGCACCTGCCCAACAGCGGCGCTTCGCAGTTTGAACGCAAAGACGACATCACCGGTGCCCGCACCCGGGACTTCAGCTACCAGGGCTCGGACACCGTGCTGCACGTAGGCAACGACCTCGAGCTGGTACCAGACCTGTGGCTGACCAGCGGCCTGGCAATGATCTATACCCGCCGCGAAAGCGACGTGAGCTATCCGGCCAATGGCGGCAAGGTCAGCCAGCACGACTGGGACTACGCCCCGCGCCTGGGCCTGCGCTACGACATCAGCCCTCAGCTGCAGGTCTATGGCAACCTCAGCCGCTCGGTAGAGCCGCCGCACCCCTGGTCGCTGATCTGGAGCTCGACCAGTTTCACCCAGCCGATCGAAATGCAGAACCAGACTGCCACCACCCTGGAGTTGGGCGCACGCGGTGAATCCTCCATCGGCCGCTGGGACCTGGCCTGGTACTACTCGGACGTGCGCCATGAGCTGCTGGCCGTGGAGATCGTACAGGGACTGCCGGCCAAGGAATTCAACGCCAGCCCCACGGTGCACCAAGGTATCGAAGCGGGGCTGGACAGCTTGCTCTGGGAAGACGCGGGTGTGGGCAAACTGTCCCTGCGCCAGGCCTACACCTTCAGCGACTTCCACTACCGCGACGACGATACCTTCGGCGACAACCGTCTGCCGGGCATCCCGATGCACTACTACCAGGCCGAGCTGCGCTTCGATTTGCCGAGTGGCCTTTACGCCGGAATCAACACGCAGATGGCGTCCAAAGTCCAGGTTGACTACGCCAATAGCTACCCGACCGACGCCTACGCCCTGCTTGGGGCAACGCTGGGCTACAACTCGGCAAAACAGGACTGGCAGACCTGGCTCGACCTGCGCAACCTGACCAACAAACGCTATGCCGCCACGGTCACGCCAGGCTACAACGATAACGGCAAGGATGTAGCCCACTCGACACCTGGCGAAGGTTTCGGGGTGTATGCCGGGGTGTCCTACAGTTTCCGTTAACCGGGCAACTGCACCTGGGGTTTGGTGGACACGAAGATCGCCCAGCTGGACATGAACAGCGCGGCGATCAACGGCCCGATGACGAAGCCGTTCAAACCGAACACCGCCAGCCCCCCCAGTGTCGAGATCAGAATCAGATAGTCGGGCATTTTTGTGTCCTTGCCCACCAGGATCGGGCGCAGCAGGTTGTCCACCAGACCGATGACCAATACGCCGAACGCAGTCAGCACTATCCCCTGCCAGAAGGCTCCGGCCAACAGGAAGTAGGCCGCTACCGGCGCCCAGACGATGCCGGCGCCCACGGCCGGGAGTAACGAAAGAAACGCCATCAGGACGCCCCACACCAGCGCACTGGGAATGTCGAGTACCCAGAAGATGATCCCGCCCAGTGTGCCCTGGGTCACGGCCACCACCAGGTTGCCCTTGACCGTGGCGCGCACCACCCGGTTGAACTTCAATTGCAGGCGACGTTTCTGGTGCTCGGCCAGCGGTACTGCCGCGCGCACCTTGCGGGCAAGCTCGGCACCGTCGCGCAGAAAGAAGAACAGCAGATAGAGCATGATGCCGAAGCTCACCACAAACTCGAACGTGCCCTGGCCGAAGCTGAACACCTGAGTCGCAACGAACTGGCTGCCCTGCATCAGGCCCTTGGCGATTTTGTCACGCAGGCCTTCCAGATCGCTCATGCCCATCCGTTCCAGGCCCGTCTGTGCAAAGGCCGGAAGCAGGTCCTTGAAGCGCTCCAGGTAGCTGGCAATGTCCAGATGACCGCTTTCGATGTTGCTGTACAGCGCCGCGCCTTCCTGCACCAGCAAGGTGCTGATGACAATCACCGGAAAGATGGCAATCACCAGGCACACCAGCAGGGTTGCCCCGGCTGCCAGGTTGCGCCGCCAGCCCAGGCGCAACAACAAGCGCCGCTGCAGTGGAGCAAACACGATCCCGAGGATCACCGCCCAGAACACGGCGCCATAGAACGGCAGCAGAATCCAGATGAAGGCAATGGTCACCAGGGCCAGTAACAGGATCAAGGCTTTGTGCTGCAGGGCGGTTTCGTTCATGTGTGCACCGATGTCGTTGTCAACATTAGTGCGCAGCACAGGGGAAAAAGTGCCGCCGACACAGCACATTCCCCTGCGGCAGCATTTACCCCGCGTGCCAGTTCGCCCTGGCTTGCCCCATGGCCAGGTCACTTTCCCAACAAAATTGCGCGACCAGCTCAATCTGCACATGGCGCTGACCGTCATTGTTCTCGGCCGCATCCTGGAGACTTTCGGGGGCCTGCGCGCTGGCTGCGTCTTCCCAGGCGCACTGAGCGAGTGAGGGTTTCCAGGTAAACGGGCTGGGCACGTTGTGATTGGCAAAGGAGAACGTGCAGTTGCTCACGGCACTCAAGCGTTGCCCCTTCAGGTTCCACTGGTAAGTGGTGTCCATGGGGATACGTTCAGTGAGGAGGTACTGCATTTGAAAGGCCGGACCGGTTGGCCTGGCGATTGTGACGGACCAGGTGCCGTGCGATAGAGTCAAGGTCATTGAGGTTCCTTAATGCGGGCTCAGCCCGCTGCTGTCTACGTTGCACCCGCTCTTGCCGGGTAGCACATCAAGAATGCGGACCTCCTTGCCCTCCACTTCGATCAAGCCGTCGTCCTGAAGACGGGTGAGTACCCGGGAGACCGTTTCCGAGGCCAGGCCCAGGTAATTGCCAATCTCGTTGCGTGAAATGCTCAGGTTCAACTCATTGGCCGCATAACCCAGGCTGCGAAAGCGTGCCGACAGGTTGACCAGCAAGCTGATGACCCGCGTATCAGCCGCCTTGTTCGAGAGCAACCGGGTCATTTGCTGGGTATTGCGAATTTCACGGCTCATTGTCCGCATGAGGTGCCGGCGCACTTGCGGCAAGCGTATCAAGCGCTCATCGAGCGGGGCGAAAGGCAACTCGCAGACATCGGTAACTTCCAGTGCCTGGACCGTGACCAGATAGGTGTCAGAATCCATGCCCGACAGGCCGATCAGCTCACCTGGAAAATGCAGGGCGATGATCTTTTCCTGACCGTTTGCACTCAGGCTTACGGACTTCAACACGCCGGAACGAATCGAATAAATAGCGCTGAAACTGTCGCCCTGGCGAAACAGGAACTCCCCTTTTTTCAGCAAGCGGGTGTGTTTGACCAGGCCATCGAGTATGTCGACTTCTTCGTGACTCACTGAACCGGGCAAGCAGACCGGCGCCAGTCGGCAGGTCTTGCATTGCGTCTGGCGGTGAGCGTGCAACCTAACGGGCTCCGACATTTATCAGGTCCTTATGGAATAACACCCATGTGCCTGAACCAGTCTCAATCAGGCGCGCTTTAACAACCCGTTCAGTGTCCCGCGCACCACCTTGAAACACCCCTCAACAATCGTCATTTCATATCAAAGCATTGATTTTATTGAATAAATAATAATCTCATAACCACCAGCAACCCACGCAAAAGCCGGCAGCAGAGCGCGTGAAGTTGATGCAGATCAACAAGCCCGCCGTGCAGTGTCGATAGCATCCGCGCCTTTAGCCGCGACCCGAACATGACCCCGCTTGCCAAACCTGAATTACTCGCCCCAGCCGGCACCCTGAAGAACATGCGTTACGCCTTCGCCTATGGCGCCGACGCCGTTTATGCAGGGCAACCACGCTACAGCCTGCGGGTGCGCAACAACGAATTCGACCACGCCAATCTCGCGCTGGGGATCAAGGAAGCCCAAAGCCAGGGCAAACGTTTCTACGTGGTGGTCAACATCGCCCCGCACAACGCCAAGCTCAAGACCTTCCTCAAAGACCTCGCCCCCGTCATCGAGATGGCGCCGGATGCCCTGATCATGTCGGACCCGGGTTTGATCATGCTGGTGCGCCAGCACTTCCCGCAGATGCCCATTCACCTCTCCGTCCAGGCCAATACCGTGAACTGGGCGAGCGTCGAATTCTGGCGCAGCCAGGGGCTGACACGGGTGATCCTGTCACGCGAGCTGTCGCTGGAAGAGATCGAAGAAATTCGCCAGCAAGTGCCGGCGATGGAACTCGAGGTTTTCGTGCATGGTGCGTTGTGCATGGCCTATTCCGGTCGCTGCCTGCTGTCGGGCTACCTCAACCGTCGCGATGCCAACCAGGGCAGTTGCACCAATGCCTGCCGCTGGAAGTACAGCGCCACACCGGCCACTGAAGACGCCAGCGGCGACATCGTGCGTGAAGTGCAGCCCACCCTGGGCATCGGCGCACCCACCGACCAGGTGTTCCTGCTGCAGGAAAGCAATCGCCCCGATGAAGACATGCCGGCCTTCGAGGATGAACACGGCACCTACATCATGAACGCCAAAGACCTGCGCGCCGTCCAGCATGTCGAACGGCTGACCCGCATAGGCGTACACTCGCTGAAGATCGAAGGCCGGACCAAGTCGCACTTCTACTGCGCGCGCACCACCCAGGCCTATCGCCAGGCCATCGACGATGCCGTGGCTGGCCGTGAGTTCGACCGCAGCCTGATGCTCAACCTGGAGTCACTGGCCCAACGCGGTTACACCGAAGGCTTCCTGCGACGGCATGTGCATGACGAGTATCAGAATTATCAACGTGGCAATTCTGTGTCCGATCGTCAGCAGTTTGTCGGTGAACTCACAGGCAAGCGTGTCGACGGACTGGCTGAAGTGCGGGTGAAAAATCGCTTTGCCCTGGGCGATCACCTGGAGCTGATGACGCCGCGCGGTAACTACCACTTCGACCTGCACCAGTTGCGCGACCGTCAGGGTGCGGCCATCGAAGTGGCGCCCGGTGATGGGCATACGGTCTATCTGCCCATCCCTGAGCAGGTCGACCTGGCGTTCGGGCTGTTGCTCAGAGAACTGATTGCCTGACTGTTCGGGGCCGGTCTGCAGCAGGCCCCTTGTATCATCGTGCCGCGTCAGCCACTGATGCGGCCTCGCGAATCACCTGCACACGGTACTGCGGGTCCGCCTTGATTTGCGCCTCGGTGAAGGGCATCAGGTGCCATTGCTTGGCCGAAAACGCCCGCGTCTGGTCACCGCCATGCGGCGACTGCGCCTCACTGGACTGCGAGAACGCCAGCAGGCCCCGGGCTTGCGGCCCGTTGGCCTCGAAGGTCACCACTTGCAGGTAGCTGGTGCCGCTGACCACTTGTCGTTTGCCGGCCCCACTCGGCACGCTCTGGATGGCGTTGTAAACGCCAAGGCTCGCCGGCCCGCCATGGATGGGCGTGCCGTCCGACGCTTGCTGGATCTGCTCCCAGCGTACGTCGTCCGCCAGCCCGGCCTGCTTCACCGCCGCCAGCGAAGCCTGCGCCGCCAGGTTCAATGCCTCGGCCACTTCGGGGCGTTCGACCGCCAGCCCGCGTGGGGTGTGCTGCGGATCGGCCGGATCAAAGCCAACACGCCAGATATCGCTGCGCTTGAGCAGGCTCTGCAAAATGTTCTGGAAATGCACCCAGCCGATGCCGCTGTCCAGGTCGGCACGCAGGTTCCAGGCCTTGAGGCTGGTGCAGAGCCCGGCCAATGTCGTGTCGTGCGGCTGAATACCACACCATTGCAACACATCGGGCATCAGCAGTTCGGCCAGGTAGACCTGATTGCCCATCACCATTTGCTGCAGATCGGCGCCTGTCAGTTTGTCATTGCCAGCAAGACGCTGCAGCGCATAGCGGCTGCGCGCACCCAGTGGCTGGTCCTCACGACTGATCAGGGGCGAGAAGCCGCGCAGGGGCTGCGCCGGGTTCACCATCCACGCCGAGTCGTTGGCGTGTTGAATGAAATCCTTACGGCTCAGGCTAGGTTGCAACTGTGTCGGGAAGATCCCCGGCTGTGCCGCACGGGCATCCACTTTCCAGTTACAGGCGCTGCGCGAGCCGTCGAGAACCACCATCTCCTGCCCGGCAGCCGGGTCACCGCATCGGGCGAGCATCGAGGCATCCACGTAGGGCACAACCGACTGGTTCAAGTACAGGGTTTGCCCTTGCGCATCGACGGCCAGGGTGTTGACCCAGGGAATACCCTGCAGGCGCTGAACCGAATCCTGCATGGCCTTCAGGCTGTCAGCCTGATTCATGCTGTACCACTGCTGCAGCACGCGGGTGTTGGCCAGGTTGGCATCGCGCAGGCTGAAGGCATGCTGCCTGTTCCAGTCCAGGCGTCCTGGCCATTGCACCACGGGCCCGAATACCGAGCTGTACACTTCGCGGGTAACCGGCTTGAGCGTGCCATCCTCCCCTTTGACGGTCACTGTCAGTTGCTGGCGGGTCAACGGTACAGATTTGCCATCAAGCAGGTAGCGCGCCGGATCCTTTGGGTCGAGTTCAAGCCGGTAAAGGGTGAAATGCCTGGAGGTATCCACGGTATGCGTCCAGGCCAGGTGGCGGTTGAACCCGATATTGATCAACGGCAACCCCGGCAACGCCGCGCCCATCACATCCAGCTTGCCCGGTATGGTCAGTTGCATCTGGTAAAAACGCATGCCGCCTGACCAAGGGAAGTGCGGGTTTGCCAGCAACATGCCACGCCCGCTGGCCGAACGCTCACGGCCAACGGCGACTGCATTGCTGCCGCGTTCAAGGGAAAAATTGTCCTGCTGTGCCTGGGCCACGCTCATGTCGAACTCAAGCCCGGCAACGGCTGTGGGCGGCGCGGCCGCCGCCAGCGCCTCGGCAAACTGCCCTACTCCCCCCTCAACCAACAGGCGTCGTGTCAGCTTGACCAGATCCAGCGCTGTGATCGGCCGCAACCACGGCGCTTGCAGGCACTGTGCGCCTTGCCCTTGGGCCACGCGCTCGGCCCGTGCGCGGTTGTATCCCTTGGCATAGCCATCAAGCAAGGCCCGCACCGGTGCGGGCTGCGCCTGCCAGAAACCGAACACCTCGGCGGGCGTATTGAGCCAGCTGAAAAACAGATCGCTGGCGATATTCTTGCGCTGCTCGAGCGTGAGCTGATCGGGGCCAAAGTACCGCGACCGTTCGGCATTGACGGTAACCACTTCGTTGGCCAGCAGGCACAGGTTGTCCTGGCCGTAGGCGTAGCCGATGCCATAGCCCAGCCCTTGCTCGTCGCGGGCGAGGATGTGCGGAACACCAAAACTGGTACGACGGATTTCGGCACTGGCATCGCCAGGTGCAACACGGCCCTGGGCGCTACCGCTCAGGCCAATGAGCAGTCCAGCCAGACAGACGCTCGCCAACGGACGGGGTGAGATCACGGGTACTCCTGCTCTGATCAGGGAACGGTTGATCCTGATTGAACGAAACCCGGGGAATAAATTTACGGAATATGCCGTTGCAATACGTCTTTACCTGAGTGGCGCAATTTTTTTTCGCCAGGTACTGCAGTTTTGCCCTGCTCATTCGTCTTATAGGGTACAGGCGTGAATAAATCGGTATCTGGACTGACCACGAAAGGGAGTGTTCACATGTTTAACCAGCAACACACGGCGATCATCGACAGGCCCGTGCGCAAGGCTCAGCCGGCACCGGCAGCTAAAAGCGATGCCGCCGACAGCGAGCGTCCAGGTAACGAGCACATTCGCGAACTACTCAAATCGTATGGGCTGCGCACCAGCCTGATACGCCTGAAAGTCATCGATGCCCTGCATACGGCCGACAAGAACGGCCGCACCATCGGCGTGCGTGGCGTCCATAGCCAGCTTGAACAGCTGGATATTCCGCTGTCGTTCCTGAGCGTTCGCGAAGTGCTCAAGCGCTTGTGCGCCGAAGGTGTGATCAGCCTGGGCAGCGACAAATGCTACAGCCTCAACCCCGAGGCCCGCAGCATCCTCGCGCACGCCTGCCCACGCTAGGCAGCAGGCCGGTACATGCCGGCCGTGCAGAGGGTCTCAGACCTTGACCTTGCGACGCATGATGCCGTTGACCACCACAACAACGATGGCGACGCCAATTGCGACGTACTGGAACACTTGCTCAGTGATAATGCCCTGCTTTTGCAGGTAAGACAGGCCGAGCATGATCCCCAGCACCAGCAGGGAGATCAGAATGGAATATTTCAGGCGTTGACCTTGAGTCATTGATAGTTCCTTGCAACATCGGGGAAAGGGCCACAACAGCCCGGGCGTATCATACAACGCTGCTTTGCCGCGGGCGGACAATTTCCTCCTTTTGCAGCCCCCTGCCTCCTGAAACCATGGCGTCCCGGGTGATCCCCCCGACGAAAGGACCCACGCCATGTTCATCTTACGCATCGTTAGCTGCATCACCTTGATGGTCGCCTTGCAGGCCCAGGCGCTTCCCACCACCACACTGTCTCCAGAGCAACACCTGGCCCTGGGCAGGCAACTCGCCGAACATGCAGGGGCCAGCCAATGGCAACAGCTCTGGCAACGTTCACGGCAAGCCGGGCACCTGCTTGAGAATCCAGATGTTCCCTATTTCAGCCTTGCTCCCCCGCAACTGATCGATTCGCTGCGACTGACTTTGTCACAACCCGACCAGACACAACCGCACAATCAGACACAGGCAATGTATCGCCGGGATTTTTCACCCCAGACCGTGGGCAAGCAGGGCAATACCTCCTACACGGCCATCTGCCTCTGGGTTGACTGGCGCACGCTGCCAGAACATGCGGTGAACCGGCCCACCCCCTGGCTCGGACAAATCAGCTTGCTGCTGACCCGCCCTTGCCAATGAACATGGGTGGCCAAACCTGGCCACCTTCACCCTTGCACCCTGCACACAAAATCAACGAGTTACGTCGAATCTTCCCTAATAGTCCTATCTGCTTGACGCGCACTGCCTACATACCGAGTGCCCGATGCCCACCGCCCGTGCCGCGCTTGCTGCCTGTCGGAACCGTTCTGAATATTCAACCATGACGTTGTCAAGCCAACACCTACAAGGATGTCTTCATGGAACTGCATGAGCTCGACCGTATCGATATTCATCAACTGCCTCATTCACTGCAGATGCTGATCGAATGCCTGGGTATTGAGAACGCCTACCACCTGACCTGCGCCTTTGGCGGACGCCCCAAGTACATTCCCAAACACCGTGAACGTACCGCCCTCGCCAACGTACTTCCGCCAGCGGCCCTGGACGCACTGATCAAGCGCTTCGCCGGCATGGCCCTTGAGATCCCCAAGGCCGATCATTTTCTGCGTCAGCTGCGCAATCAGCAAATACAGCAGGAAAGTGCCGAAGGCCTGTCGCGCAGCATGCTCGCCGACAAGTACGGATTGAGCCTGCGCCAGATCGGCAATATCCGCCGGCAGGAGTCGTGCGCTCGCGCCGGCCTCATCTGATCCGGACAACGCGACGTCAATTTCACCACCCGCACAATGACGTGCACTCAACACAAGGGACTACTCCATGACCATCGATACCAGCCTGATTGGCTCTGTAATGAATGCGCTGCCACTGGACCGGATGATCTCCGGCCCCCTGCAGGCGATGATTCAAGCGCAAGTCACCGCGAGCAAGTCCTATGCCGACTTCCTGATGGGGGTTTGCATCCAGGACGGTAAAGCTGTTGCCATCCAGTTCGACTACGACGAAACCCTCACTGATGAGCAAGGCGTCTACAAGGGTACGGTCGCCAAGAAGATGCAGATTCCTCTGCTGGCAGCCATTGCCCACCCCAACATCGTTATTGAAGAAGGCACCATCGAATTCGAGCTGACCATCAGCCAGCAAGCCGAAAGCACCAGCGAAACAGGGGGTGAAGCGAGCTTCGGCGCCTCGCTGGGCTGGGGGGCGTTCAAGCTGGATATCAAAGGCCAGGTCAGCCACAAGTCCAGTCAGACCCGCAAGACCGACACGCGCGCAAGGTACGCGTTCAACACCAAGGTACGTCGTCAGGATCCACCGGAAGCCTTGATGCGCGTCATCGACTTCCTGACCGACGCAGCCACCAAACCGGTCATGATGAGTGATACCACCACGCAGAACATTGACGCACTGCCGCCGTCGGTCTTGCCGATGCCCGACGAAGCGGACAGTAGCGCCAACACCCCATAACTTTCGCCCGCTGCTTCAACACGCCTCACTGCCAGACACCCGGCCTCTCGCGCATGAGAGGCCCTTGGCTCGCCCCCTAAGGAGCAGGAACCCTTGGATCATCCCGCCGCGAACAACGCCCCCATAACCGCCAGTGACCTGTGCGACATCACCCGGGGCCTGCAGGAAGCTGCCGCCGCTACCAACCAGCTGATTGCCCAACAGTACATCAAGCTGTTCGACCAGTTCTTCGACTACGATGCCCAGGCGCTGGGCACCCCCATGAAGGCCAAGATGGTCGAAGTGGCGATGGACGATCAGCACACCATGCAGGTGCCGTTGATTGCCCTGGTTTCACCGCGGGGACTGGCACTGGAGCGCATGCAGGTCGATCTGTCGGTGAGAATCCAGAACACTGAAACCACCCCGGCCAGCGAGGACCTGCAGCGCGAGCGCTTCTACGTGACCGTCGGCGGGCAAAACAAGCGCAGCGGTGATGCCCGCGACCCTGATGAGGTGCAGATCCGCATGCAGTTTCAGGCTTGTGACCCGCCTGAAGCCCTCAACCGTCTGATCGAGGAATACACCAACCTGATCAGCCCGCGGCGCCTGCCTGACCCACCTCCGCCCCCGGCCGACAGCAACGAATTCATCGAAGCGGCGACCGTGCGCGGTGGGTAACGATCAGAAATCGCGCTTGTAAAAAATATCCAGTGAACTTGCCAGGCCACTGGCAGCCTCCAGATAGACCTTCTTGCTCAGTTTGTAGCGCAGCGCAACCGTATTCACCGGTTCAAACACGCCTACCCCGTAGCGCAGGCTCAGCCGTTCGGTCAGGTTGCCACTGGCGACCACGCTGGTACTGTTACCGCTGCCCTGGGTATCGAGCTGGAAATCATCGATACCCAGGCTTGATGCCAGGCTGCCGGTAACCCCTGCACTGGTAGCCAGGCCCAGGCCCAGCGCCGCTTCGGCGAGCATGTTGTTGTCTTCACCGGTAGTGCCCAGCGGACGCCCCAGCACCAGGTACGAAAGCGCCTGCTCCTGGCTCATGGCCGGCTCCGAGAACACTTGGGTTGTGGGCTGTTCTGCACTGCCGCTGAGGCGGATACCGGCAATCACATCATCGGTCTGGCGAATGGCTTCGATGTCCAGGTACGGCTGATCGATAGGACCGGCAAACAGCAACCGCGCGCGGCGGATGGTCAGGCGCTGACCGTACGCCCGGTAACGGCCATCGGTCAGGCTCAGCTCCCCGCGCGTATCCAGGTCATCGCCGATGTGCACATGCCCAAGCAAATTGGCCGTCAGCCCGAAACCGCTGAACGACAGCTTGTCTTTGCCCACCTCGACATCGATGTCCATGGCAATCGCCATCGGCGCCTTGCCCTCTTCGGTCTGATGGCCGACGATGACCGTGTCATCAGACACCTTGACCGTGGAAGGCGGCAATTCACGTACGATGATCTCGCCCCGGGGCACCAGCACCTTGCCGGAAACCGCCAGCTTGTCATTTTCAAGGGTAATCTTCAGGTCCGGCGCGACCTCAAGGTTTGCATAAGGCTCGACGGTGACCGGGAGCTGCTGCCCTTGCAGTTGCAAATCGACCGCCAGTACCTGCCCCCAGCCGATCTGGCCACTCAGGCTGCCCTGTCCGGCCTTACCGCTTTTCCAGGCACCATTGAGCTGCACGTGCTCACCAGCGATCAACGCCTGTACAGTCAGCGCCTCGAGGCTGATCGGCAGCTCCGCGCCAGCGACTTCACCCCCACTCAGGTTGAGGCTGCCGTTGACTTGCGGCGCCAGCAAGGTACCAGACAATGTTCCACTGCCATTCAGTTGCCCGGCCAGGCGCTCGACCATCGGTGCAAATGGACGGGCGATGCCGATGTCCAGCCCGGTCAGGCGGAAGTCACCGCTCAGCGGCTTGTTGCGCGCCACCGGATCAAGCCGGGTGACCAGCGCCAGCTCGCCCAGGCGGTCACCACGAAAATTCAGGCGGGTGTCAATCCGGCGTGGGGCCAGATTGCTTTCCAGGCGCAGGGTCTGGTACGGGAAATCGAGCCATTGGCCCTTTTCGCGCATGCGCAACGTGCCACCACTGGCGTCTACCACAATGGTGCCTTTAGGGCCGCTAGCCGGCACATCGAGATTGATGTCGGCATTGAGCAGCCCTTGCCAGGCAAAGTCATTGGGTAGCCACTGGGCCAGGCTTTGCAACGGGAATTGCTTGAGGTGGTAACGCAAGCGCGGTTCCGGCGCCAGTCGCTGGTCCTCACCGCACAGGCTGGCCTCGCCGGAACGCCAGCAGTGCGCGCCAAAGTCCAGTTGGCCGCTGGCCAGGCGCTGCAGTTTGGCCGGAGCCTGCAAGCGCCAGTCCTGGCCGCCTGCCTGAATCTGCCCGGTGGCCAGGCGCCCGCGCCAATTGCCCTTGTCCAGTTGCCCGTCCAGGCCAAGGTCGAGCTTGAGCTGCGGCCCGTCCAGGGCCAGCTCCAGCTGTTGCTGACGTATGTCACCACGCCCCTTGGCGCTGAGCACACCGAGATTGGTATCGCCTAGCTGAATGCCGCTTGCCTGCAGTTCGATCAACGCGCGCTGGGCATTGTCCAGTTTGGCGTCCAAAGACAAGCGCTGCACGTGATTGTCCGCCTGGGCCAGTCGTTGGCCGTTCAAGACCAGTGTGCCTTGCGGCGCGCTCAAGGTGCCGGCTACGTCCAGCGTACCGGCGAGCTGACCCTGTAACTGCGGCCATAGCTGGCCGAGACGGGGCAAATTGAGTTCGAGCTTGCCCGCCAGCCGTTGCTGCATGCTGCCGCTACCCTGGATGTGATTGTCACCCAGACGGATATCCAGAGTGCCCAGCGTCCAGTTCTGCCCCGCGCCCTGGGCGACCGCCTTGAAGACAGCGCTCTGACCACGCAGGCGCCCCTTCAGGTCAAGGTCGGCATCCAGGCGCAGTTCGCCGTTTTTCATCTGTCCCTTGCTGCGCAGTGGCCCCGCCAGGGTGCCCGGCAGTTCGGCGAGCCAGTAGGCCGGGTTCAGCGCTGACAGCTCGAGCGCGGCATCCCAGGCCACGCCTTCGGCAAACTGCACACCGACACTGCCGGCAAGCTTGCCCTGGCCAGCAGTGAGCGCCAGTTGCGGCAAGCTAACCTGCTGCAAATCACCCTTGAACGGGCTACTCAGGCTGAACGCGCCAGCGGGGCCGTCCAGGTCGCCTTTGAACTCACCGCTATAGTTGCCGTCGCGGTACTGCACCTGGGCATTGAAACGGCGCAAGGTCACCTGGGGTGCTTGCTCCAGCGGGTACAACCGCAGCCATGGGAAATCCAGCCAGTCCAGGGTCGCATCGGCACTCAAGCCTTGTTGCCAATCGGCATTGGCCGTCAGCTTGAGGTGCTGGTCCGCACCAGCGGCGAGATCCAGAGCGCTCAACTGGGCCCCTTTGGCATCAACCTTTCCCTGCAGGCTCAAGGCTACCGGCCCTTGCTCTGCCGGCAGGCTGGCCGTACCCAGCAATCGATAGCCGTTCTTCAAATCGCCCTTGGCATTGAGTTCAAGGTCATTCAGTTGCAGGGTATCCGGCAGATCGGCGCCGGGTTTGAAGGCCTTGGCGCTGATCTGCAGGGTGGCCGGCAGTTGCTCGGCCAATGCTTGCACTTCCCCGTTCAACCGGGCGTTCAGGTAACCGCTGCTGTCAGCGCTGAGCGTGAGGCTTTTTTGCAGTTGGCCATCAACCTTTACCGACAGTTGCCAGTCCTGCCCATCGACCTTCGGCAGCTGTATCTGCCCCTGAACCTGCAACGGCCAATCGCCTTCTGGTCGCAGCAGCCCATGCAGGTTTACCTGCAGGTCATCTCGCTGCAGCGCGAGACTGTCGATCTGCATACCCGCAACAGTCCAGTGCGCCGACAGCTGCAACTGGCTCAGTTGCTCGTTGCCATCCAGGCGCAGGTGACCGATTTGAACGTCACCCAGCTTGATTGCCACGGGCAGCTTCAATGCTGGCAACTGCAAGGGCCCGGCGTCAGGTGTGGACTCACCCGGGGCAAACGCGAGATTGACCTGCTCGGCCTGCAATCGGTCGATACACAGCGTCATGCCCAGCAGACAAGCGGGTGACCAGGCAAACACCGGCTTGACCAGTTCTACCCGATCGCCGCCCTGCTCCCATAACACACGGTCGGCGTGCCACTGGCCCGCCAGCCGCCCCTGAAATTGCTCAAGCTGCAAGCCTGGCACCAGTCCCAGGGCCCAGCGGCTGCCCGCCTGGGTTCCAAGTACCAGGCCCAGTGCAAGCAGGACCAACAGCAGCAGTGCCAGCACACCGAGCAGGATGTTTCTGAAAACGCGGCTCACAGTTCCGGCCCCATGGAGAAGTGCAAACGGAAACCGCCGTCGTCATCCAGCGCGTGGGCCAGATCCAGTCGCAGCGGCCCAACAGGTGAGACCCAGCGCACGCCAATACCGACACCGGTCTTGAGGCTGGGCAGTTCCAGGTTGTTGAACGAGTTACCTTGGTCGACAAAGGTCGCCACCCGCCACTTGTCTACAATCTGGTACTGATACTCGGCACTGCCTGCTACCAGGTAGCGGCCGCCGATGCGGTCACCGTCGGAGTTTTTCGGCGACAGGCTCTGATAGTCGTAGCCCCGCACACTCTGGTCGCCACCGGCAAAGAAGCGCAGCGACGGCGGCAGGGAACTTTGATAGTCGTTGGTGGCGCTTCCGCCAAATTGAATACGCCCCAGAAAACGGTGGTTGTGCGCCAGGGTGGTCAAACCCTTGAGCACGACATTGCCATGCAACAGGTTGGTATCCGATACCAGCCCTTCTTTGGCGGCCTGAAGATCGAACTGCAGGCGGTAGCCGTTGTGCGGGTCGATGCGGTTGTCACTGCGCAGGTACGAATAGCTGACACCCGGCATCAACAGGTTGCTCAGGCCCGAGTCATCGCCCAGGCGGTATTCCTCTCGCTGGTACTTGAGCGATATCACCCGCTGCCAGCCGCTGGGCAGTTTGCTGTGCCATTCCGGGCCGACGGTGAGCAGCTTGCTCAAGGTGTCGGTGCCGGCGATTTCTTCGTTCTGGTAGCCCCCGGCAAAGCGCAATTTGTCGGTCAGCGGCGGATCGAGGGGAATGTCGTACCACAGCCCGACGTTCTGGCGCGGCGCCGACAATTCGGTTTCCCAGCCATAGCTATGACCTTGCGGGTTGACCCAGTGGCGCGTCCAGTTGGCCTTGCCACGCGGGCCGACGTCGGTCGAAAAACCCAGACCCAGGCCCATGGTCCGGGGTTTGCGGGTGCTCAACTGAACCGCCACGGGAATGCGCTGCTCGACGGCAGCCGTGGGCGCAGCATCAACCCGCACGCCTTCGAAATAGCCACTGGACTGCAGGGCGTTGTTGAGTTCGGCGATCAGTTCGGAATCGTAGGGGGTGTCGGCCTTGAAAGGCACCATGCGCTGCAGCAGGGTTTCGTCAAACGGCGTATCGCCGGCAAAGCTGACCGCGCCCAGGCGATAACGCGGGCCACTGTCATAGATGAGTTCGATATCGGCCACACCGGCCTGTGGATCGACGGCCAGGCGCTGGCGCACAAAACGCCCGCTGAAAAAGCCGTAACGCGCTGCCTGGTTCTGGATCAGGCGTTTGGCGTCTTCGTAATGACCGTGATTGAGCACTTCCCCTGAGCGCAGCGCCTTGCTGTCGGGCAGGCGAAATGCCTTCATCTCGCTGGCGGGACCGTCGATACGAATGGTCACATCGCGCAAGTGCACCGGCTCGCCAGGGTCAATGCTGAGCACCAGTTGCGGCTCTTTATCGCCTTTGGCCGGTTTGACTTCGCTGTCGATCCGCGCCTGGTAGTAACCCAGCGCCTGGGCGGCTTTGCGCGCCTGCTCCATGGCACCGCGGCTAAAGCGCAGCAAAGCCTCTTCATCGCGTTTTCCAAGGTTGCCGATGTAGCCTTCGACATTGGCCTTGAGTTCTTTATTGGCAGGTTTGATCCGTACCACCAGCTCGCTTTGCGCATACGCGGCAACGCTGGCAAACAACAGAATCAAACCGCAGGTGAATCGTCCTGAATACGTCATAGGCGCGGATGCTACCAGAGCTTGGCGCCAGCATGGAGTCCGAGGCTCTCCCGCCTGCTATGCAGGCACGGCCGATGCACGTTGAGATGACTGGGGATTGGGATGAAAGAACACATGCTCTCGCACCGGCCCTACAGCAATTTCACCAATTTCCTGGTAGCCCTGGCGCTGGTAAAAGGCCAGGTAGTGTTCATTGCCGGTATCGAGCACAACGCCTTGCGAATGCTCGTCTTCGGCACACCAGTCGTGAACGGCTTGTAACAATTGTTCACCATAGTGCTTGCCCTGAAACTGCGGATGAATGCCCAGCAGCGGCAGGATGTGCACCGCATCACCCGGCAGGCAGGCCATCAGTGCCGCCTGATAATCAAGGTAGCGCCGGGTGCAGCGAAAACCGGTACTGAGCACCATGCGCATGCGCCAGGCCCAGCTGTCGGTCACGCCCAGGCGACGCTGCGGCGGCGCGATCAGGGCGATGCCGATCAGCCGGTCGTCGAGCAACAACCCAAGTGCCGGCAACTCCTGAAAGAAATGCTGTTTGACCCGCTCACGCACCGTCGCGCGGATGCGCTGGTCAAAGCCCGGCCGCTGCGCCTCGAACAGAAAGGCATAGGTCGGCTCGTGGCGATAGGCGTGGTACAACAGGGAACGTGCTTCGCGGCTGTACCCCCCGTCGAGCAGACGGATCTGAGCCACAGCAGCAGTTGATTCGGTCATCGGGCAGACCTCCGCAAAAGGGCATTCATTGCCTTTGAGGTAGACGTTGCGCCGACGTTCACCCCGAGCACCACGTTAGCAGCCTATCGGTTGCAGCGCCACGCTGGCCGCCGCCGCCGTTGTCGGCTAGCATCCTGGGTTTTACCAGGATTGTGTTTCCCATGAAGATCGTCTCGTTCAACATCAATGGCCTGCGCGCCCGGCCCCATCAGTTGGCGGCGTTGATCGACAAACATCAGCCGGATGTCATCGGCCTGCAGGAAACCAAAGTCAGCGACGAGCAGTTCCCGCTGGCCGAAGTCCAGGCACTGGGCTATCACGTACATTTTCATGGCCAGAAAGGTCACTACGGGGTTGCCCTGCTGTCGCGCCAGGCGCCACTGAGCCTGCACAAGGGTTTCAGCACGGATGATGAAGATGCCCAGCGCCGTTTTATCTGGGGCACCTTCGCCGATGCCGACGGCACGCCGATCACCATCATGAACGGCTACTTCCCTCAAGGCGAAAGTCGCGACCACCCGACCAAATTCCCGGCCAAACAGCGCTTCTACAGCGACCTGCAGGCTTTGCTGGAAACCCAGTTCAAGAACGACCAGCCGCTGCTGGTGATGGGCGATGTCAACATTTCGCCAGAAGACTGTGACATCGGTATCGGCGCGGACAACGCCAAACGCTGGCTGAAGACCGGAAAATGCAGCTTCCTGCCCGAAGAACGCGAGTGGATGGCCCGCCTTAAAAACTGGGGCCTGGTCGACAGTTTCCGCCACCTGCACCCTGAGGTCGCCGACCGCTTCAGCTGGTTCGACTACCGCAGCCGTGGCTTTGAAGACGAGCCCAAGCGCGGCCTGCGTATCGACCTGATCATGGCCTCCCAGGCGCTGCTACCGCGCATCAAGGCGGCGGGCGTCGACTATGACCTGCGCAGCATGGAAAAGCCTTCGGACCATGCGCCGATCTGGCTGGAGTTGGCGTAACGCTTGATAAAGCTGAGGGCAGGCAGATGACTGTCATCTTGCAGTCATCTAACCGTCTTAATCTGCGGCACATCCTTTGCCTGAAGAGTGTCTGCCGGCATGTTCCGCCCCCTCAGCCTGCTCCTGCTGTGCCTGATTCCCCTCCTTGCCCGCGCTGCGCCTGAAGATCAGGCGCAACTGCGCATCCAGGGCTCGAACACCATCGGAGCGTCCCTGGCGCCGGCACTGGTCAAAGGTCTGCTGGAGTTCCAGGGCGCCCGCAAGATTTCGATTGAAGCCACCGCGACGGCCAACGAAATCCAGGTGCGTGCCCAGGCCCCGGACGGCCAGCCCCTGCGTTTCGATATCGCGGCCCACGGTTCAAGCACAGGGTTTGCCGCACTCAAGTCCGGCCAGGCAGAACTGGCGGCGGCCTCTCGCCCGATCAAAACCAGTGAGTTGAGCGAACTGCAGGCACTGGGCGACCTCAACAGTGCCGCAGCCGAACATATCATCGGCCTGGACGGCGTCGCCGTCATCGTTCACCCCGACAACCCGCTGCCGCAATTGAGCACCCAGCAGCTGGCACAGATATTTGCCGGGCAGATTACCTCCTGGGAGACGCTGGGCCTGGGCAGCGGCCCCATTCACCTGTACGCCCGCGACGATCGCTCGGGCACCTTCGAAACCTTCAAGGCGTTGGTGCTGGATGCTGCAGGCCAGCGCCTGGCCCCCTCGGCACAGCGTTTCGAGTCGGGTGAACAACTGGCCGCTCATGTGCGCGCAGACCGCCAGGCCATCGGCTTCAGCAGCCTGGCTTCGGTACATGGCGCCAAGGTCCTGGCAATCGCCGACGGCGCTTCCAGGCCGATGCTGCCCAGCCCGGCCCTGGTCGCCAGCGAAGACTACCCCTTGTCACGGCGCTTGTACTTCTACCTGCCCCCCAGCCAGAACAATCCGTGGGCCCGCGCCCTGGTGGAGTTTGCCCAGAGCGCCAAAGGCCAGGCCATCGTCACGGGCAACGGGTTTGTCGGGCAGCAGGTTCACGCACTCAAAGTCCCGCCCGCAGAGGGCATGCCCAAGCCTTACCAGGCGCTGGTGCGCGATGCCCAGCGCCTGTCGGTGAACTTTCGTTTTCAGGAAGGCAACGCCAGCCTGGACAACAAGGCGCTGCGCGATGTGCAGCGCGTAGCGGAGTTTCTGCGACGCAATGACAAGCTCGAACACGGTGCCGTGCTGGTCGGCTTTGGCGATGCCAAGCATGATCCGCAGCGCGCCGCCCTGCTCTCGCGCCTGCGCGCCATGGCGGTGCGTCGGGAGCTGGCTAAAGAAGGGGTGACGTTGCGCGAAGTCATCGGCCTGGGCGATGAACTGCCGGTGGCCACCAACCTTGCAGAAGAAGGCCGCATCCGTAATCGGCGTGTCGAGGTGTGGGTCTATTGAGGGTTGCGCAACCATTTGTTACAGGCCCGTCCCCACGCCCCCTCGGATCGCAACTACGCTTTAATACGTGACGCCGGGCCCCTCTGACGGCTGCCAAGCCGCCATGTCGGAGTCACTGTTGCTACAGCAACGACGACAATTACGGAGGGGCGCATGGCGACTCTAGAGGCATTTCTCGAAAACGACTTTCTCGGCACCAGCGCCTGGTTCTGGCTGGCATTCATTGGCATTGTCCTGTTCCTGCTGTTCCTGGACCTGGGCGTGCTGCACCGCAAGGCCCACGAAATTGAAATGCGCGAAAGCCTGCTGCTTTACACCGGGTATTTCAGTGTCGGGGTACTGTTTGGCGGCTGGGTCTGGCTGGAACTGGGGACGCAACGTGCCCTGGAATTCTACACCGGCTTTCTGGTCGAGCAGTCGTTGTCCATGGACAACGTCTTTGTGATGGCAATGATCTTCAGTTACTTCGCCATCCCCCGCCTGTACCAGCACCGGGTGCTGTTCTGGGGCATCCTTGGCGTGGTGGTGTTGCGCGCGATCATGATCGGCATCGGCAGCACGCTGGTCCAGGAGTTTGCCTGGATACTCTATGTGTTCGGGGCCTTCCTGCTGCTGACCGGGATAAAAATGCTGTTTACCCGCGAAGAGGCCCACCCGGACCTTGGCAACAACCCGGTACTGAAGTTCGTACGCCGCCATATGCGCGTTACCGACGATTTGCACGGCCCGCATTTTTTTGTCCGGCTCAAAGCTGCCGGGCAGCACAAGGCGGTGCTGTACGCCACCCCCCTGTTCCTGGCGCTGGTGCTGATCGAGCTGGCCGACCTGGTGTTCGCCGTCGACAGCGTCCCCGCCATCTTCGCCATCCCCCAGGACCCGTTCATCGTCTACACCTCGAACATCTTTGCAATCCTTGGCCTGCGCGCGCTGTATTTTGCCCTCGCGGCGCTGATGCACCGCTTTGTCTATCTCAAGTACGCGCTGGCACTGGTGCTGATTTTCATCGGCTGCAAGATCTTCTACCACGGCCTGATCGGTGCGGTGCCTGCCCTGCTTTCGCTGGGCGTGACCATGGCGTTGCTGTCGGGTGGCGTGGTGTTGTCACTGCTGAAAACCCGCGACCAGCCGCCCCAGCCGGTCAATTCCCACAGCCACAAATGATTCAGGCCCGCATGAGCGGGCCTGAACGGTGAAGCGCGTCGGTCAATGACCGCTACGCAGCATCTCCTTGGGGACGTACTTGCCGATTTCATACTTGCCGATCGCTGCCCGGTGCACTTCATCCGGGCCGTCGGCCAGGCGCAGGGTCCGCTGCATGGCGTACATGTAGGCCAGCGGGAAGTCACCACTGACGCCGGCGCCGCCATGAATCTGGATCGCCCGGTCGATGACCTTCAATGCTACGTTCGGCGCCACGACCTTGATCTGCGCGATCTCGCTGCGCGCCACCTTGTTACCCACGGTGTCCATCATGTAGGCGGCCTTGAGCGTCAGCAGCCGGGCCATGTCGATTTCCATGCGCGAGTCGGCGATCTTGTCGACGTTACCGCCCAAACGCGCCAGTGGCCGGCCAAACGCGGTGCGCTCTACCGAACGTTTGCACATCAGCTCCAGGGCACGCTCGGCCATGCCGATCGAGCGCATACAGTGGTGAATCCGGCCCGGGCCAAGCCGCCCTTGAGCGATTTCAAATCCACGCCCTTCGCCAAGCAACACGTTTTCGTACGGCACGCGCACATTCTCGAACAGCACTTCGGCATGACCATGTGGCGCATCGTCGTAGCCGAAGACCGGTAGCGGCCGAACGATTTTTACCCCCGGAGTGTCGGTGGGCACGAGGATCATCGAATGCTGCTGGTGACGCGGGCCGTCCGGGTTGCTCAGCCCCATGAAGATCATGATCTTGCAGCGCGGATCGCAGGCGCCGGAAGTCCACCACTTGCGGCCGTTGATCACCCACTCGTCACCGTCGCGCTCCGCCCGCGCCGCCATGTTGGTGGCATCGGACGACGCCACGTCCGGTTCGGTCATGGCAAACGCCGAGCGAATATCGCCACGCAGCAATGGCTCCAGCCACTGACGCTTTTGCGCCTCGCTGCCATAACGCACCAGCACTTCCATGTTGCCGGTGTCCGGCGCCGAGCAGTTGAAGGGCTCTGGCCCCAACAGCGAACGGCCCATGATTTCGGCCAGCGGTGCATATTCGAGGTTGCTCAGCCCGGCCCCCAGCTCCGACTCGGGCAGGAACAGGTTCCACAACCCTTCAGCCTTGGCCTTGTTCTTCAGTTCTTCCATGATCGCGGTCGGCTGCCAACGGTCGCCCTCGGCAACCTGTTGCTCGAACACCGCCTCGGCGGGATAGACATAAGCGTCCATAAACGCCGTGACACGTTCGCGCAACGCCTGGACCTTGGGTGAATAGGCGAAATCCATGGGCAGTACCTTCAGTGGAAAGGGGATCTGGTAAAGAGCCTAGATCAGCCAGCAAAATCCACCTAGTCTATTCTCGGCGTGTATAAACATTCATAACCAATATATGATCCACCCATAACACCAACAAGAGCAGCGCCCATGAACCTGAGCAAGGTCGACCTGAATCTGTTCATCGTCTTCGATGCCATCTACACCGAAGCCAACCTGACGCGCGCCGGGCAGATCGTCGGCATTACCCAGCCAGCAGTCTCCAATGCCCTGGCGCGGCTGCGTGAAACCTTCAACGATCCGTTGTTCGTGCGTACCGCCCAGGGCATGGTGCCAACACCGATGGCGCAGAACATCATCGGCCCGGTGCGCAACGCGCTGTCGCTGCTACGCGTATCGGTCCAGGAAAGCCGGATTTTCACCCCGCTGCAGGCGAACAAGACCTTCCGTATCAGCATGACCGACCTCACCGAAGCTGTGATTCTCCCGCCCCTGTTCCAACGCCTGCGGCGGCTGGCGCCGGCGGTGATCATCGAGAGTTTTCTGTGCAAACGCCGCGAGACCACCAAGGAACTGGCGGCCGGGCGACTGGATTTTGCCGTGGATGCACCGCTGAACACCGACCCTCAGGTGCGCCATGTCAAATTGATGCAGGACCAGTACGTGTGCGCCATGCGCCAGGGCCACCCACTGGCCAAAGACAAACTCAGCCTCGACGACTACCTGGGCCTGACCCACATTCATATCTCCAGCCGGCGCAACGGGCTGGGCTATGTCGACCTGGCGCTGGGCAAGATGGGGGTGCAACGCAAGATCGCCCTGCGCTCCCAGCACTACTTGATGGCTTCGCAAGTACTGCAGCAGACCGACATGGTCATGACTGTGCCGGAGCGATTCGCCCGCCGCCATCAACTCAACTACCTGAGCCTGCCGGTCAACGACGTACCGCCCCTGGAAACTCACCTGTACTGGCACGAAAGCACCGACCAGGATCCGGCCAATCGCTGGATGCGCGAGCAGATCATCGAATTGTGCCAGGCAGTGGTGGCACACGATGAGCGCACGAGCAAAGCCACGGCCTAAACGCTCTGCCGCGGGATGGCCAATGGCGTCCCGCGCAACGTTGGCCAATCCTTGCTTGACGTATACGTCAACCTGCCAGTAGGTTAGCTCATGCCCTTTTCCCGAGCCTGACCATGAGCGTCCAGACCTACAGCATTTCCGACCTGTCCCGCGAGCTCGACATCACCACCCGGGCCATCCGTTTTTATGAAGAACAAGGCTTGCTCAGCCCCGAGCGCCGGGGCCTTGAGCGGGTCTATTCGGCCCGCGACAAAGTCAGCCTGAAGCTGATCTTGCGTGGCAAGCGCATTGGCTTTTCGCTGGCCGAATGCCGCGAGCTGATCGAGCTCTACGACCCCTCCAGCGGCAATCTCAAGCAATTGCACAGCATGCTGGACAAGATCGCCAACCGGCGCAGCCAGCTCGAACAACAATTGCTCGATATCCAGCAGATGCAACTGGAGCTCGACACCGCCCAGGAACGTTGCGAGCAAGCCCTGGCAGCCACCCTGAACAACCAGAAAAACAGCCACTGAGCCCTGAGGACCCCTGCCATGTCATTGCCTGAAAACGTTCGCCTGGTCGAAGTTGGCCCGCGCGACGGCCTGCAGAACGAAGCCCAGCCCATCAGCGTCGACGACAAGGTTCGCCTGGTCGACGACCTGACGGCAGCCGGCCTGTCCTATATAGAGGTGGGCAGCTTCGTGTCACCAAAGTGGGTACCGCAGATGGCAGGCTCTGCCGAGGTATTCTCGCGCATTCAACAAAAAGCCGGCGTTACCTATGCTGCCCTGTCGCCTAACCTGCGTGGTTTCGAAGATGCCCTGGCCGCCGGTGTAAAGGAAGTGGCGGTATTTGCGGCGGCATCCGAGGCCTTCTCCCAGCGCAACATCAACTGCTCGATCAGCGAAAGCCTGCAGCGCTTTGTGCCCATCATGGAAGCGGCACGCGAGCACGGTGTACGCGTGCGCGGTTACGTGTCCTGTGTACTGGGTTGCCCGTATGAGGGCGCGGTGACTGCCGAGCAGGTCGCACCGGTGGCCCGCGAGCTGTTCGAGATGGGCTGCTACGAGGTATCCCTGGGCGACACCATCGGTACCGGTACCCCGGGTGCTACCCGCCGCCTGTTCGAGGTGGTGGCGGCGCATGTACCGCGAGCACAGCTGGCCGGACACTTCCATGATACCTACGGGCAGGCCCTGGCCAACGTCTATGCCAGCCTGCTTGAAGGCATCAGCGTGTTCGACAGCTCGGTCGCAGGCCTCGGCGGTTGCCCTTATGCCAAGGGCGCCAGCGGTAACGTTGCCAGCGAAGACGTGCTCTACATGCTGCAAGGCCTGGGCATCAATACCGGCATTGACCTTGAGCAGTTGATCCTCGCCGGCCAGCGCATCAGCAACGTATTGGGGCGCGCCAACGGCTCGCGTGTGGCCCGCGCCCGCAGCGCGGCCTGAAACAGCGGGGCGGTAACAGCAGACGGCATGTCTGAGTGTTACCGCCCCCACGCTTCACCGGAAAAAACCGGGTAACACGGAAACAATTCGACAGAAATCCCCGCTCGCCTTTCCTGCCAAAAATCGTAAGCCATTGATTTTACTAGGTTTTAAAAAGTTGGCACGGCAACTGCTATATCTTTGGTACAAGAATAATAAAAAGTGCGACACACCAATAAAAACAAGACGTAACGACTCTGACATAACAAGAACAACACGGCAGAGACGCAGCTAACAGATTTTTTTGGAGAAGATGTGCTTTTCCGGGGTTCGCCCCCGCAACCTGACAAAAAACAATAAAACTACCCCAAGGTAGCGAAGGTCACGGTTGGATCAGCAATGATAAGAGTAGATCAGCGCTCAAAAAAATACGTTTGCTCTTGATCCCGGATGGGGATCGCCAGTGATACAGAGGCAACGGTCACCAAAAACAACAACAGGCCGCCCTCCAATAACAAAAAAAGAGCACGCAACAATCTTTGAGGGGAGCTTAGGCTCCCCTCAGTGCTTCCTGCCCTCCTCGTTTTCGTCCTCATCGTCCTTCTCGAAGCGGTTCACCACCCACGGCATCATGCCCAGCACCAGCAGTGCCAGCAGCGTGCTGATCACCGCAGTGGCCTCACGCCCCATCCCCGCGGCAATACCGATGGCCGCCGTCATCCACAAGCCCGCAGCCGTGGTCAGGCCTTTGACGTGATCAAGTTGCTGGTGATGACCTTTCAAAATGGTGCCGGCGCCAAGAAAACCGATACCGGCAACGATACCCTGCACCACCCGGCTCAAGGCGGCATCATCGACCCCGGCCATGCGCGGGACCAGCACGAACAGCGCAGCCCCCATTGCCACCAGCATATGCGTACGTACCCCGGCAGCCTTGCCCTTGAGCTCACGTTCAAAGCCCAGGATGCCACCGAGCAGCGCCGCCATCAGCAGGCGCACGGTGACCTGGGTCAGTTGCTTGATATCCCTGAGGTCGGCGAACTCGGCGATCAGTGTCGTCCAGATTTGTTGCCACCAGGCATCCATCAGCGCGCTCCAGGAACGGGCCCTTTCTCGATGGACCACCCGCCGGGGTGCTAGTGCGGCAGTGCGCGCCGGGCGCCGACGACCTGCTTGTCCCCGCAACGATGCCAGCGACTGTAGCGGGTGCGGTGGATGGTCGCAGCCACCTCGATACCCGTGGGCAAAGCACCGCAAACCCGGGGCTTCAACGCTCCAGAGTGAAATCTGATACGGTTTTTATAGAAATACCTGAACCTGTTATGCAAACAGATGCGGCGCCATAGTGCTCTGGCCTGATCGAGGCCTGATGAGCGACGAACCATGAGCGATCGAATTCCTGTCCAGATTGTCGAAATTGCCGAGCCTTCTCACGCCAAGAAGAAGAACGCCAGCAGTGACAAACACATCCACACCCGCAGCTTCACCGGGTTGTTTCGCAACCTGCGCCTGGGTGGCGCGGGCTTTTTGTTTCTGCTGTTCTTCGGCACCGTCTGGTTGAACTGGAACGGTCGCCAGGCGGTACTCTGGGACCTGGCCGACAGCAAGTTCCACATTTTCGGTGCGACCTTCTGGCCGCAGGACTTCATTCTCCTGTCGGCGCTGTTGATCATCTGCGCGTTCGGCCTGTTCGCCATCACCGTGTTTGCCGGCCGGGTATGGTGTGGCTACACCTGCCCACAAAGCTCCTGGACCTGGATTTTCATGTGGTGCGAGAAAGTCACCGAAGGCGATCGCAACCAGCGCATCAAACTCGATGCAGCGCCCTGGTCCCTCAACAAGCTGGCGCGGCGCTCGGCCAAGCACACCCTGTGGCTGGCCATCAGCGTGCTCACCGGCCTGACCTTTGTCGGCTATTTCACCCCGATCCGGCCGCTGGCCGAAGAGCTGTTCACCCTGCAACTGGGCGGCATCAGCCTGTTCTGGATCCTGTTCTTCACCGGCGCCACCTACATCAATGCCGGCTGGCTGCGTGAAGCGGTGTGCATGCACATGTGCCCCTATGCGCGCTTTCAGAGCGTGATGTTCGACAAGGACACCCTGGCCATTGCCTACGACCCGGCGCGCGGCGAATCACGTGGCCCGCGCAAGAAAGGCAGCGACTACCAGGCCAACGGCCTGGGCGACTGCATCGATTGCCAGATGTGCGTGCAGGTGTGCCCGACCGGTATCGACATCCGTGACGGCCTGCAGATGGAATGCATTGGCTGCGCAGCCTGTATCGACGCCTGTGACTCGATCATGGACAAAATGGGCTATGCCCGTGGCCTGGTGGGCTACAAGTCCGAGCACAACCTGCAGGGTGGCAAGACCAACTGGCTGCGCCCGCGCCTGCTCGGCTATGTCACCGTCCTGGTGGTAATGATCGGCGCCCTGGTCATCGCCCTGCAGCAGCGGCCGATGGTGTCGATGGACGTCATCAAGGACCGTGGCCTGTTCCGCGAAAACAACCTGGGGCAGATCGAGAACATCTACACCCTCAAAGTCATCAACAAAACCCAGCAAGCGCAGCATTATCGCCTGCGCCTGGTGGACGCCGAAGGCTTCGAGCTGCATGGCAAGACGGCGTTTACCCTGGCCGCCGGCGAGATGAGTGAGATCCCCGTTTCGGTAGCCATGCTGACGGAACGCGCGAAAAGCAGCGCCCAGGCGATTGGCTTCGAAATCACCGACAGCGACCAGCCGGGTATTTCCAGCGTCGCCCACAGCCGTTTTGTCGCGCCGATGAACCGCTGATCACATACACTCTGCAGCAGTCGAAACCTTTTGAGCCATGATGAAACGCTACGAAAAATTCGCCGACGACATTGCCGAACTGATTCGCTCCGGGGTCCTGGGTCCCGGCCAGCGCGTGCCGTCAGTGCGCTACGCCAGCCAGACGCACGGCGTCAGCCCGTCCACGGTGTTCCAGGCCTACTACCTGCTGGAACGCCGCGGGCTGATCCGGGCACGGCCGCGTTCGGGCTACTTCGTCAATGCCCATGTCCCGCGCCCGTTCAGCGAGCCGCAGATCATCGAACAGGCCAGCGAGTCCACCGAAGTGGATGTCAGTGAACTGGTGTTCTCGATTCTCGACTCGATCAAAGACCCGCAAACCGTCGCATTTGGCTCCGCTTTCCCCAGCCCCCACCTGTTCCCGCTGCCGCGCCTGGCCCGCTCCATCGCCAGCGCCAGCCGCGAGATGGACCCGCGCATGGTCGTGACCGACCTGTCACCGGGCAACCCGCACCTGCGTCGCCAGATAGCCCTGCGCTACGTGGTTGGCGGGCTGATGCTGCCGATGGAAGAGCTACTGATCACCAACGGTGCGCTGGAGGCACTCAACCTGTGCCTGCAGGCGGTGACCGAGCCGGGTGACCTGGTGGCGATCGAGGCCCCGGCCTTCTACGCCTGCCTGCAGGTGCTCGAACGGCTCAAGCTCAAGGCAGTGGAAATTCCGGTGCACCCGCGCGAAGGCATCGACCTTGGCGTACTCGGGCAAACCCTGGCCAAGCACCCGGTCAAGGCCGTCTGGTGCATGACCAACTTCCAGAACCCGGTGGGCGCAAGCATGCCGGAGGAGAAAAAGCAGCAACTGGTCGAACTGCTGCGCCAGCATCAGGTGCCGCTGATCGAAGATGACGTTTATGCCGAGCTGTACTACGCCGCGCAGGCACCCAAACCAGCCAAGGCCTTCGATACCGATGGCCTGGTGATGCACTGTGGTTCGTTCTCCAAGAGCCTGGCACCAGGCTACCGCATAGGCTGGGTCGCGGCCGGACGCTTTGCACAGAAAATCGAACGCCTGAAACTGATGACTTCACTGTGCGCCTCGATGCCAGCGCAAGCGGCGATTGCCGACTATTTGCAGCACGGTGGTTACGATCGGCACCTGCGCAAACTGCGCTATGCCCTGGAAGAGCAACAGAACGCCATGCTCGCCGCCATTGCCCGGCACTTTCCGGCGCAGACCCGGGTCAGTCATCCCTCCGGCGGTTACTTCCTGTGGCTGGAACTGCCCGAGCAGATGGACTCGCTCAAGCTGTTCCAGATGGCCCTGGCACAAGGCATCAGCATCGCCCCCGGGCCGATCTTTTCGCCGACCCAACGCTTTCGCAACTGCATCCGCCTGAACTACGGCAGCCCGTGGACCGAGCAATCGGAAAAAGCCATGGAAACCCTGGGCAGGATCGTGCGCTCGTTTTAGCCCGCCGGCATTGTTCTGTTTCGCACGAGCGCTATATTGGTCGGTAACCCAGGCCGGAACACCCCGATATGCCGCCAAGCGAACTTCAGTCCCTGCGCCAGCAACTTGACCTGCTGCAGCAGGAAAATACCCGGCTCCAGGCCCAGCTTGCACAACAGCACGGGTCGGTGCAGTTGCAGGCGCATACCGAACAAGCGCTGTTCGAAGCGCAGCAGCGCTACCGCTTTCTCTTCGACACCATGGACGAAGGCTTCTGCATCATCGAGTTCTTCGATGGCCCCCATGGCCCGCTGAGCGATTACATCCATACCGAAGCCAATGCCGCCTACGCCAAACATGCCGGCATCGAAAACGTCGTGGGGCAAACGCTACGGCAAATGGTGCCGGTAGAGGCCGATGACTGGATTGCCCGCTACCGTCCCGTGTTGATCACGGGAGAACCGATTCGCTTTGAGCAGGAACTTGTGGCCACCGGCCACTTTTTGAGTATCTGTGCGTTTCGCATGGAGCCGGCCAGGCGTAATCAGGTCGCTGTACTGTTCCAGGATGTCACCGCGCGCAAACGTGCCGAAGCAGCACTCAACCGGCTCAATGAAGATCTGGAGGTACGCGTCGCCAAGGCCGTGGCCGAGCGTAAAGTGCTTACCGATGTGGTGGAGGCCACACTGGCACAGATTCAGGTGGTGGGCAGTGATGGACGCTGGATGGCAATCAACAGCGCCGCGCGCGACGAGTTCCAGCGCATTTTCGGCGTGGCACCAACCGTCGGTGATGATCTTCTTGCGTGCATGCGCCATCGCCCCGAGGACAGCGCTCGCGGCATGGCTTTGTGGAATCGCGCCCTGCACGGTGAAACCTTCACCGAAATCGACACTTTCAACGTGGATGATCAGCCGCACCACTACGAACTTCGTTTCAGTGCGCTGCACGACAGCGAGGGGCAGCTGATCGGCGCCTATCTGTTTGCCTATGACATCAGCGAACGCGTCAGCGAGCAACAGCGGTTGCGCAAGGCTGAAGAGGCCTTGCGCCAATCGCAGAAAATGGAGGCGGTAGGACAGCTCACCGGCGGCATCGCCCATGACTTCAACAACTTGCTGACCGGTATCCTTGGTGCCCTGGAGATATCACAAAAGTTGCTCATTAAAGGTCGGCACGCAGAAATCGGCAGAATGCTGATGGCAGCCGAAGAAAGCTCACTTCGCGCCGCCTCGTTGATCCAGCGGTTGCTGGCATTTTCACGACGCCAGGCCCTGGAGCCGCGCCCCACCGATATCAATCACCTGGTGACAGGCATGGAAGACCTGATCCGGCGCAGTGTCGGGCCGCACATTGAGGTCAAGGTCATCGGCAGCACGGCGCGCTGGCTGAGCAACATTGATCCGCCGCAACTGGAAAGCGCCCTGCTCAACCTGTGCATCAACGCCCGCGACGCCTTGCAAGAGGGTGGGCAGATGATTGTCGAAACCAGCACGATGGACCTGGATGAGCAGGCTGCTGCCACCCTTGAACTGTCAGCGGGGCAGTACCTCAGGCTGACGGTCAGCGACACCGGCACAGGCATGTCGGCCAGCGTGCAAACCCGCGCGTTCGACCCTTTTTTCACCACAAAACCACCGGGTCAGGGAACCGGGCTCGGCTTATCGATGGTGTATGGGTTTGTACGGCAATCCGGCGGTCAGGTGCGCCTGCAATCCGATCCCGGGCATGGCACCCATGTTCATCTGTATCTGCCACGCATCCACACTGCGGCGCTGGACGTACCGCCCCTGGAACCTGTTACCGGGCCGGCGAACGGGCAACGCAGCAAAACGGTGATGCTGGTGGACGATGAGGCCACCGTGCGCCTTTTGGTTAGCGAAGTGCTTGGTGATCTGGGCCATACCGCCCTGACGTTCAGCGATGGCCACAGTGCCCTGCAGGTCCTTGAAAGTGAAACGGCCATTGACCTGTTGATCAGCGATGTCGGCATGCCGGGCATCAATGGCCATCAGCTGGTCAGCGCAGCCCGCAAGCTGCGCCCCGGGCTCAAAGTACTGTTCATTACCGGCTACTCGGAACACTCGGTGTTCGGCGACAATCTGTTCGATCACTCCACGCGGGTACTGACCAAACCGTTCGGCTTCGACACCCTGACCCAACGCATTGCACAGATGCTCGACTGAGCGGCATGCCTGGGCCGGTTCAGCGCCCGCCGCCGAGATCGATAAAGCTGCCGGTGGAATACGAAGCCTTGTCGGACAACAGCCAGATAATGGCTTCGGCCACCTCTTCGGCTTGACCACCCCGCCCCATGGGAATGCTCGACTCAAGTTTGCTGACACGGTGCGGGTCACCGCTGAGCGCATGGAAATCGGTAAAGATATAGCCGGGACGTACGCCATTGACACGCACCCCCTGATCGGCGACCTCCTTGGCCAATCCCAGCGTGAAGGTGTCCAGCGCCCCCTTGGACGCCGCGTAGTCGACATACTCGTTGGGTGAGCCCAACCGGGCAGCCACCGACGACACGTTGACGATACTGCCGCCCTGGCCACCGTGACGTGTCGACATACGCTGCAGCGCATGCTTGCTGCACAGCATCGGCCCGACCACATTGGTTTTCATCAACTTGAGCAGGCGAAATTCCGACATCTGCTCGAGCGGGCTTTTCTGGCCAATGGTGCCGGCATTGTTGACCAGCGCAGTGACCGGTCCCAGCTCGGCATCGACGCGCTGGAACAACTGGATGATCTCGTCTTCGACACTGACATCGGCCTTGACCGCAATGGCCTCGGCCCCCAGTTCACGCACATCGGCCAGCACCCGCTGGGCGGCCTGATCATCGCTCACGTAGTTGATACAGATCCGATAGCCTTCACGCGCAGCCAGACGTGCGGTCGCAGCACCAATGCCGCGGCTGGCGCCGGTGATGACGATGACGTTATCCATGGATACTCCTTGCCCCCAGTGATGATTGCGAATCAAGGCTAACGCAGGACGAGGTTGGCGCAAAGCCATACAACGCTCGGGGACACTGACAAATCTGTAATCTGGCACTCAGATAACTGACAGTCTGCGCTCGCTAAGGTCATGTCATTCTCGCTGATGGATTGGCACCGACCATGCTTGTACACCCGACCCGCCGCACGTTCGTCAAAGGCTTCGCCGCCGGCAGCGCCTTGGCCGGCCTTGGCCTCTGGCGCCTGCCCGCTTTCGCCGCCGAATCCCCCCTGGGCCATGAGCTCAGCGGGCGCGACTTTGAGCTGTTTATCGGCCAGACCCCGGTCAATATCACCGGTCGACCGCGCACGGCATTGACCATCAACAACAGCCTGCCCGGCCCGGTACTGCGCTGGCGCGAAGGCGATACCGTGACCCTGCGCGTGCGCAATCGCCTGGCCGAACCGACATCGCTGCACTGGCACGGCATCATCCTGCCAGCCAACATGGACGGCGTACCGGGCTTGAGCTTTGCCGGCATCGAGCCCGGTGGCGACTACCTCTATCGCTTCACCCTCGAGCAAAGCGGCACCTACTGGTACCACAGCCACTCCGGCCTGCAGGAACAGGCGGGCGTCTACGGGGCGATTGTCATCGAACCGAAAGCCCCCGAGCCACACCGCTACCAGCGTGACTATGTGCTGCTGCTCAGCGACTGGAGCGATCAGACGCCCGAGGCGCTGATGGCCACCCTGAAAAAGCAGTCCGACGCCTACAACTTTCACAAGCGCACCGTCGGCGACTTCATCAACGACGTTGCCGACCACGGCTGGTCGAAGACCCTGGCCGAACGCAAGGCCTGGGCTGCCATGCGCATGAGCCCTACCGATCTCGCCGACATCAGCGCGGCCACCTACACCTACCTGCTCAACGGCCAGCCGCCCGACGGCAACTTCACGTGCCTGTTCCAACCGGGTGAAACCGTACGCTTGCGCCTGATCAACGGCTCGGCGATGAGCTATTTCGACTTCCGCATTCCTGGCCTGAAGCTGACAGTGATCGCTGCAGACGGGCAACCGGTGCAGCCGGTCAGTGTTGATGAACTGCGCATTGCCGTGGCCGAAACCTATGACGTGCTGGTGCAAGTGGGCGATTTGCCCGCCTACACCCTGTATGCGCAAAGCATGGACCGCAGCGGATACGCCCGGGGCACCCTGGCACGCCGCCCTGGCCTCGAGGCCCCCGTGCCACAGCCCGACCCGCGGCCGGTACTGACCATGGCCGACATGGGCCACGGTGGCATGGACGCCATGGCCGGCATGGACCATAGCCAGATGGGCGCGATGGACCACGCCGGCATGGCCGGGATGGGTGGCATGCAACAGCACCCGGCCAGTGAAACCGGCAATCCACTGGTCGACATGCAGACCATGTCGCCCAAGCCGAACCTCGCCGACCCCGGTATCGGCCTGCGCAACAACGGCCACCGGGTGCTGACCTACGCCGACCTGAAAAGTACCTTCGCCGACCCCGACGGCCGCGAACCCTCACGGGAGATCGAACTGCACCTGACCGGGCACATGGAGCGCTTTGCCTGGTCGTTCAATGGCATCAAGTTCTCTGACGCCGAACCCTTGCGCCTGCGTTATGGCGAGCGCCTGCGCATCACTTTGGTCAACGACACGATGATGGCCCACCCGATCCACCTGCACGGGCTGTGGAGTGACCTTGAGGATGAGCACGGGCGCTTCCAGGTGCGCAAACACACCCTCGACATTCCGCCCGGCAGCCGCCGCAGTTACCGCGTCAGTGCCGACGCACTGGGCCGTTGGGCCTACCACTGCCACCTGCTCTACCACATGGAAATGGGCATGTTCCGCGAGGTACGCGTCGATGAATGAAGTAATCAACCGTCCGCTGCTCGGCAGCCTGGCACTGCTGGCACTGCTGGCCCTGCTGGTCAGTGAAGAGGTCCGGGCGCAGGAGATGGATCATGGCGCGATGAACCACGGAGCCATGAACCATGGCAGCATGCCCCCTTCTGCCATGGACCACAGCAGCATGGGCCACGTCCAGGCGCAAGACACACCGCGCACACCGCTGCGGCCGATCAGCGAAGCCGACCGCCGCGCCGCCTTCCCGCCCCTGCCCGGCCATCAGGTGCACGATCGACAGGTCAACTGGGCGGTGATCGTCGAGCAGCTTGAGTACCAGAACTTCGAGAGCAGCAGCGCCCTGAACTGGAACGCCAACGCCTGGATCGGCGGCGACATCGACCGCCTCTGGCTGCGCACCGAAGGCGAGCGCGAACAGGGCGTCACCCATAAAGCCGAACTGCAGACACTCTGGGGTCATGCCATCAGCCCCTGGTGGGAACTGGTGGGCGGCCTGCGCCAGGATTTCAAGCCGGCCAGCGGCCAGACGTGGGCGGCGTTCGGCATCCAGGGCACGCCGCTGTATGGCCTGGAACTGGAAGCCACGGCCTATGTCGGAGAGCGGCAACAGACCGCGCTGCGCCTGGAGAGCAGTTACGCTATCCTGCTGACCAATCGCTGGATACTCGAACCCTCGCTGGAAGCTAACCTCTACGGTCGCAACGATGCCTCGCGCGATCAGGGCCCGGGCCTGGCAGACAGTGAAATCGGCCTGCGCCTGCGTTACGAGATCACCCGCGGCTTCGCCCCCTACCTGGGCGTCAGCTTCAACCGCAGCTACGGCAATACCGCCGAACAGCTGCGCGATGATGACGGCGATATCAGCCAGACCCGCGTGCTCGCGGGCGTGCGCCTGCGTTTCTAGAATTGGAGAATCACCATGCTGAGCAAGAAAGTCATCGCCTTTGGCCTGCTGGCCCTGAGCACCCTGGCCCAGGCCGGGCAAACCATCGACGTCTACCGCGACCCTAACTGCGGTTGCTGCAAGGCCTGGATCAGCCACTTGCGCGACAACGGCTTCACCGTAAACGACCATGAAGAAGCCAACATGAGCGCGGTCAAGCAACGCCTGGGTGTGGCACCTCGCCTGGCTTCGTGCCACACCGGTGTGATCGACGGCAAGTTTGTCGAAGGCCACGTACCGGCCGAACAGATCAAGCTGCTGGCCAAGCGCCCAGACCTGCGCGGCCTGGCCGTGCCGGGGATGCCGATGGGCTCGCCCGGCATGGAAATGGGTGATCACAAGGACGCCTACAAGGTCATCGGCCTGACACAGGACGGCCAGGACGAAGTGGTCGCCAACTACTGATCCGCTCGGCATGTTGAGTGAATGGGCGCTGTTCTTCAGCGCCTTTGGCGCGGCGACCCTGTTGCCGCTGCAATCGGAGGCCGTGCTGGTCGGCTTGCTGGTGCGCGAGCCACAGGCTGTTGCCAGCCTGCTACTGATTGCCACACTCGGTAATGTACTGGGTTCGATCGTCAACTGGCTGCTGGGCCGTGGCATCGAGCACTTGCGTGACCGCCGCTGGTTTCCCTTCACGCAGGCGCAGCTCGACAAGGCCCAGCAACGCTACCAGCGCTATGGCCAATGGTCGTTGCTGCTGAGCTGGATGCCGGTGATCGGCGATCCGCTGACCCTGATTGCCGGGATCATGCGCGAACCTTTCTGGCGCTTTGTCATCCTGGTCACAATTGCCAAAGCCGGACGTTATGCGGTGCTCGCCCTGCTGACCCTGGGCTGGATTGCCCACTGACCCGACGCAAACAGGTACAGTCCGGGGTTGAACCCACCGCCCGACACGGAGTGTGCCCATGCTGCGCTTGCCCGCCCTGGCCCTGACCTGCCTGTTCGCCAGCAGCTCGTTTGCCGCCCAAGCCCCGACCTACGGCCAGCAGCTCGAAGGCTTCGACTACCCCCACCCGCTCAAGCACTTCACTTTCACGTCCCAGCGCCAGACCCTGCAAATGGGCTACATGGATGTTGCCGCCCGTGGCACTGCCAATGGCCGGACCGTGGTGTTGATGCACGGCAAGAATTTTTGCGCCGCGACCTGGGAAACCAGCATCGAGGCCTTGAGCCAGGCCGGATACCGGGTGATCGCCCCCGACCAGATCGGCTTTTGCACCTCGAGCAAACCCGCGCATTATCAGTACAGTTTCCAGCAACTGGCCGACAACACCCATGCCCTGGTCACCCGGCTGGGTGTGGACAAGGCCAGCCTGCTCGGCCACTCCACCGGCGGCATGCTTGCCACCCGCTACGCCCTGCTCTACCCGCAACAGGTCGAACGCCTGGCAATGGTCAACCCGATCGGCCTGGAAGACTGGAAAGCCCTCGGCGTGCCCTACCGCACCGTGGATCAGTGGTACCAGCGCGAGCTGAAACTCGATGCCGAAGGGGTGCGCAATTACGAGCGCAAAACTTACTACGACGGGCGCTGGAAGCCTGAGTACGAACGCTGGGTGCAAATGCTCGTGGGCCTGAACCAGGGGCCAGGGCACGAGGCAGTGGCGTGGAACTCGGCGCTGATCTACGACATGATCTTCACCCAACCGGTGGTCTACGAGTTCAAGCACCTGCAGATGCCGACCCTGCTGTTGATTGGCGATGCCGATACCACTGCGATCGGCAGCGACATCGCTGCACCTGAAGTAAAAGCCAGGTTGGGCCACTACCAGCAACTGGGCCAGCAGGTGGCAAAGACCATTCCCCAAGGCAGCCTGGTGGAATTTCCCGGTCTCGGCCATGCCCCACAGATCGAACAGCCGGAGCGCTTCCATAAGGCGCTGCTGGACTGGCTGGGCCGCTAACGCCCCCAGATCTGGGCTTCGGTCCAGCCCAGCTCGGCAAAGTCCTGGGCACGCAGGTGCGCTTCGTCCTCGCAGAAAAACTCATCCAGCTGCGGGGGCCGCACCGACGTTTCACTGAGCAGGGTATGCACTTGCCCACGGTGATGGATCTGGTGCTCGAACAGGTGCGACAACAACCGCAGACGTTGTTCACGCTGGACCCAGTCGGGGCGTACGACACTTACGTAACGCTGCAACTGGTCATCGCGCAGCTGGCTGCAATAGGCAATCAGGCGGTGATCGGCCTGAGCCTGCTCGGCATACAGTTCTTCGCTGGAGGCAAAGGGTTCTTGCGGTTCAAAAAACCGTTCACTGTCGGCTTCCGGCGCCTCGCCGCGTTGCTCGGACTCCAGGGCATTGAGGTAGAACCAGTCGACGGTCAGGATGTGGTTGAGGGTCGCTTTGATCGAGCCAAAGAAACTGCAGCGCGGCTCCCCGAACTCGTCCTGGCTCAATTGCAGGCAGGCTTTGTAAAGCCTGTGGTTGGCCCAGCCGTTCTGGTAGGCCATGGTCAGCAAATGATGCGAAAGTGGCTGCATGATCGACTCCTTCAGCAGAAGCGTTGCAGTTGCATCTCCCGCAGGCGGCTCAGGGTGCGCCGGAACGGGAACTCCAGATACCCTTGAGTGTAGAGCGCATCCAGCTCGACCTCGGCCTCCAGGTACAGGGCGATCCGACGGTCGTAGCACTCATCGACCAACGCGATGAAGCGCCGCACGCTGTCGTCGTGCACCGATAACTGCGGCAGCTCCCGGTCGCCGGCGACCACGCGGCTGGCACCGTCTTCGGTACCGCGGGCAATCTTGGCCTCGCGCTGGCGGGCGCCCAGGGCCGGCACTTCGCCGATGAGAATCGCCTTAAAGTGATCGCACAGCGCCATGAAGTCCATGGCGGCGAATGGCTGCTCACACAGGTCGGCGTACCGGCACCACAGCACGGTGGCACTGCGCTGCACCACCGTCAGCTGCCGTGCGCCGATCTGCAACGGCTGATCCGTGCAAGGCAGGTCATCGCTCAGCTGGACAAAGACTTCACCCAACACCTGCGCCTGCGTCGTGTCCCGCACCCAGTAACGTTGCCGGGCAGCGCCCGGATGCAGGCGATGGTCCTGCTCGCCAGCCACTGCCACCACCTGCATGTGCCGCTCGATGGCGGCAATCGCCGGCAGGAAGCGCTCACGGTTGAAACCGTCGGAATAGAGCTGGCCTGGCGGCTGGTTGGAGGTGGCAACGATCACCACGCCCGCTTCGAACAATACCTGGAACAGCCGCCCGAGGATGATCGCGTCGCCGATATCGTTGACGAACAACTCGTCAAAGCACAGCACCCGTATCTCTTCGGCCAACGACAAAGCCAGCGCATGCAAGGGGTCGGCGGTGCCATTGAGCTGGAACAGGCGCTGATGAACCCAGCGCATGAAGTGGTGAAAATGCTGACGCCGGGCGGGCACCGTGAGGCAGCCATGAAACTGGTCCATCAGCCAGGTCTTGCCACGCCCCACCGGGCCCCAGAGGTATACGCCCTGCGGCGTCTCACCTTGCTGCAGTGCGAGAAAACACGCATTCAGCGCGTTGGCGGCTTGCAGCTGCGCGGGGTCGCTGACAAACCCGTCACGCTCGATGGCCTGCTGGTAGCGCCGAAGCGGAGACTGCTCAGTGAAGCAGGACATGGCAACGCCCGTGAAAAAACCGCCATTCTACGCGCAAATACCCGGGGTGGCTGACCTATGCTGTGTATCCCGCCCTCACGCCGGAGTACGCCCATGCCTACTGATGACACCACGCTCCTGCAAAGCTGGCAGCACAATGCCGACGCCTGGATCAAGGCGATCCGCTCGGGCAGCATTGAAAGCCGCCAGCAGGTTACCAACCAGGCGATCCTCCTGGCGGTGCTGGGCCGCCAACCCGGGCGCGTACTCGACCTTGGCTGCGGCGAGGGCTGGCTGTTGCGTGCCCTGAGCGAACGGGGCATCGAGGCCGTCGGTGTTGACGGCGATGCCAGCCTGACCGCTGCGGCGCGCGCTGCAGGCGATGCGCCGGTACACTGCGCGAGCTATGAGGCACTGGTCGAGGGCCAGATCGACATTGGCAGTGGCTATGACCTGATCTGCGCGAATTTTTCCTTGCTGCACCAGGACATCATCCCGCTGCTCGCCGCCATGAATGCCCTGCTCGCCCCCGGCGGCGCGCTGGTCATCCAGACCCTGCACCCCTGGGCCGTGGCGCAGAACAGCTATCAGGATGGTTGGCGCGAGGAAACCTTCGCCGGGCTTGCGGGGCAGTGGCAGCCGATGCCGTGGTATTTTCGCACCCTCTCCAGCTGGCTCAACGCGCTGGACATGGCGGGCTTTCGGCTAACCACGTTGCAAGAACCGCAACACCCGCAAAGCCCGGTGCCGCAGTCCTTGCTGCTGGTGGCCGAACGCGCCCCGGGGCATTTATAAAATCCCGGTATAACTGCAATCGGCATTCAGCTACTTATCAAGGTAATCCACCACGCCTACGCTGATGGGCTCACCTTTCGGAGATCCCCCTATGCAACTGCGAAAACTCGGCAGCAACGGCCCGCTCGTCTCAGCCCTTGGCTACGGCTGCATGGGGCTGGACTTCGGCTACGCCAACACGGTCAGTAAACAGCAAGGCGTTACCCTGATCCGCCAGGCCGTGGAGCGCGGCGTCACCCTCTTCGACACCGCCGAGGCCTACGGCCCGTTCACCAATGAGCAAATGGTCGGCGAGGCCCTGCGCCCTGTGCGCGACCAGGTGGTGATCGCGACCAAATTCGGCTTCAACATCGTCGATGGCAAACTGGCCGGAATGAACAGCCGTCCCGAGCACATTCGCGAAGTGGCCGAAGCCTCGCTCAAGCGCCTGGGTATTGAACAGATCGACCTGTTCTACCAGCACCGTGTCGATCCCAACGTACCGATTGAAGACGTGGCCGGAGCGGTCAAGGACCTGATCGCCGAAGGCAAGGTCAAGCATTTCGGGCTGTCGGAGCCGGGGGCGAATACGGTTCGCCGCGCCCATGCCGTGCAACCGGTCAGCGTGCTGCAAAACGAATACTCGCTGTGGACGCGCGGCGTGGAAAGCAACGGTATCTTGCAAACGTGCGAAGAACTGGGCATCGGCCTGGTGCCATACAGCCCGCTTGGCAAAGGCTTCCTGACCGGCGCCATGAGCAAGGACACCGCGTTGGGCGAGGGCGACTTTCGCCATCTGCTCCCGCGCTTCACACCAGAGGCCATGGCCAAGAACCAGGCCCTGATTGATCTGCTCAAGCGCATTGCCAGCGTTAAAGACGCTACCCCTGCGCAAATCGCCCTGGCCTGGTTGCTCATGCAAAAGCCGTGGATCGTACCGATTCCCGGCACCACCAAACTGCACCGTCTGGAAGAAAACCTCGGCGCCGCCAACGTGCAGCTGAGCGCTGAAGAACTGGCCGGCATCGAGCAGGCCGCCGCAGCGATCCAGATTGAAGGCGAACGTTATCCCGAGCAGTTGCTCGCTACCACGGGCCTGTAGGGGTTGCTGGCCGGCAGCAAAGCCTGCGCGGTAGTGCACCGCGCAGGCTTCTGTCACTAGAACGCGATGTTGAGCCCCAGACGTACGCCGTGATCGCTGTAGCCATCGCCGAGTTGCCCGGAGTAGCCCAGATCGACACTTGCTTGCGGGGCGATTTTTGCACTGACCCCAAGCTGTACCAGCGCCGTGTCCTGGGCAACCGGCACGCCCTTGACGGTGAAGCTGTCATAGCCCGCCAGGGTCATGCGGCTGCTTTCGCCGGGCTCATCCAGCACTCGCTGCCAGGCCAGGCTGCTCTGTACGCTGACCGGCACACCGGCCACGTCGGCTGCCGGAGTGCTAGCGCGCACCCCGAGGCTGGTGTAGGTGGCACGGTCTTTCTCGCTATCACCTTTCAGCGCGGTACTGCCGCCTTTTTCGCTGAAGCTGTCAGTGCTCACTTCAACATGGGCCAGGCCCACGAACGGCTCCAGGGTCAGGTCACCGGCCTGTACGGCATAGCCCAACTCGCCAAACACCTGACGGGTGCTGGCGTCGTAGTTCGCCTTGACGTGCTCCTGCAGGCTGCCGGCCTTGACGTGACGGCTGCTGTCGACCTCATTCCAGGCATAAGAGGCGCCCAGGCGCACATGCAGCGCATCCCACTGGCCGCCCAGGTAGGCCGTCAGCGATGTGCTGTCGACCTGTGCGGACGAGTTGCGGCCATCGACGTCGAGGTCGCTGCTGCCATAGCCGGCCGCCAGCCCTGCACGCCAGGTGTCGTTCAACGGGATGTCGACACCCAGCAACATGCCCTGGCTGTTGTGGTCCAGATCGGCAACGTTGTGGTTGCCGTTGCTGTCACCCCAGCCGCCGTAGCCCTGTATCCAGAAGGTCATGCCGCTGTCGGCGTCGACGTGCAGAATACCTTCGCCGGGGGCCTGGCCCTGGGCACTGCGCAAGCGCGTGCCGATTGCATCACGCACGTAACGGCTGTCGTCGAATAGCGCGCCGCGGGTGCTGGCGTGAATTTCGCCGGACAGGCTGTCGTATGCCGCACGCGCCTCATCGGCACTGAGCACAGCGATGGCGTCATACACACCACCGGCATCGGCGGCATCCAGCGCACCGGATACAGCGCGCTGGTTGTAGGTCTGTGCAACCGACGTGAACGCAACGTCGTTGCGCGCCAGGTTCAGCGTCACCCCATTGCTGGCGTAGGTCAGCTGCGGCGTCAGGAATGCCAGGTTGCTGCTGACGCTACCGAAGGTACCGTTCAGGCTGCTGGCCTGGATAATGTTGTACTGCGTGCTCGGCGCCCAGCTACCGGTGCCGGCCTGCACGCTCAGGTTAGCGCCGCCCAGCGAGACGGTACCGGTGGACACCAGCCGGTCTGAACGGCCGTCAGGATCGGCCTCGATCACCAGGGTCGAGCCACTGTCGAAGCTGATGTCGCCATCGACCGTCAGGGTGCCAATGGAGTTGCCTGGGTTCAGGGTTGCACCATTGCCCAGCTCGACATCCCCGACAATGCGGCCGTGGCCGCCGAGCATGGCGCCCTGGGCTACATCGACATCGCTGCCCAGCAGCGCACTGGAGCCGGCCGCACCGCCGACGATCAGACTGCCACCGGCGACCAGGGTGCCGCCGCCCAGCGCCACACTGTTGTTCAGTACTTGCTTGCCATCGCCCACTTTGACCAGACGGCCGGCGCCATTGATGAAGCCGTCATAGACGCTGCTGGCACCGCTGGCACCCACCTGCAGCGTACTGCCCGCCGCCAGCGTCAGTGCACCGGTGCCACCGAGCGCGTTGAGGATGTTGAGGCCGCCGACACTGACCGATGCAGTATCAGCGACATTCAGGTTGGCGTTGCCCAGCGCGGTGTTGCCAATCAGGTTCAGGGTGCCATTCAGTACATTGAGCGCCCCGCTGAAGGTGTTGTTGCCGCTCAGGGTCAATTCGCTATCGCCTTGTTTGTTCAAGGCACCGTTGCCGCTGATCACGCCGCTGAGGGTCAGGTCATGGCTACCGGCCAGGGTCAGGTTACCGTTCAGCGCCACCGCGTTACGCAGGGTCACGGCGGAATTGCTGTCCAGCGTCGTGCCGTCTGCCACTGTGAGGCCGCCCGTGCCCAAGGCATTGTCATGACCGACGACCAGCGTGCCACCGTTCAGTGCAGTGCCGCCGGTGTAGCCGTTGTTACCATTGAGGACCAGGGTTCCGCTGTCGTATTTGCCCAACGTGCCGGCACCATTGACTGCGATGTCAATCGTAGCCGTAGCTTTGGGATCGACTCGTACCGACGCCGTACCCAGGCTGCCATTGCTCAAAGTCAACTCAGCGCCAGCGCCGGCAACCAGATGGTAACCATCGGAGACAAACTGCATGCCCGTGAGACCTTGCGTGCCGTTTACCGTGACCGTGCCCGGTGTGCCTTGGAACACCGCAAAGTTCTGGGCCCAGGCCTGGTTCGAAGTACCGTCAACCGACGTCCAGTTGGCGTTGCCGGTTCCCCAGCTGCCACTGCCGCCATCCACGGCACCATTGCTCGACTGCTGAGCACCATCCCAGAACTGCACAGCGACATCGGGCGCAGCGACCAGCAGATTGAGCTGGTTGGCAATGACGGTCTGCAACTGCAGGTCAGCCAGCGTCACGTTGCCCGGCACACTGCCGATCGCCAGGCCGTTGTCGGTCAGGGTGCCGGTGTAATTGATCAGGCGATACACACCGGTACCAAAGCCGCCGAGGTCGCTGACATTCAGGGTGCCGTCAAGGGTCAGGTTGCCCGCCACATCCAGCAGGCCATTGCCGCCACCGGTCACCGGGGCGCTGAGGTCGACATCCAGGTTGGCGCTGTTTTCCAGCACCAGCGCGTTCATCGCCAGGGCGCTACCGCTGGACACGGCCAGGTGCCCGCCGTCGGCCACGGTCACAGCCCCACCTAGAGAACCAGCGCCGGTAAGGGTGGCACCGCTGTTGACCTGCACATGGGCACTGTCCAGCGAACCGTCGACCTTCAGGGTACCGGCATCGATCGTGGTTCCGCCTGTCAGGGTGTTGCTCCCGGTCAGGGTCAGGGTGCCCGTGCCAAGCTTGGCCAGCGCACCACTACCGCTAAGGGTACCCACGAAGGTGTTGCTCAGGTTGCTGGCGCCGAGGCTCAGTGTGTTGCCTGCACCAACGTTTGCAGTACCGCCGCCGCTCAGGCTGGCAATGTTTGCTGAGCCGCCAAGGTTCAGCGCGGCACCCGAGCCGAGGTTGACGCTGGCGTCGTTGCCCAGCGCCGAGTTGCCCAGTGTGGAGAGGCTGCCGCTCAAGACGTCGAAGGCACCGCTGAAGGTGTTGTTACCCGACAGGGTCAGGTCAGCCAGGCCGCTTTTGCTCAAGGTACCGGCGCCGGCGATTACGCCACCGAGGGTCAGGTTGTTGACCCCGGCGATGTTCAGGTTGGCGTTGACGTTGACGTTGTTGGCCAGCACCAGCGGTGCACCGGTTGCGAGGGTCGCATTGCCGGCAACGGTCATTGCGCCGCTACCCAGTGCACTGGCAGTGCCGAGCGTCAGGGTGCCAGCGTTCAACAGCGTGCCACCCTGGAACAGATTGGTGCCATTGAGTGTCAGGTTGGCGTTGCCATTTTTGCTCAAGCCTCCGGTGCCACTGATTACACCGCCCAGGGTCAGGTCATGGCTACCCACGTTCGTCAGGCTGGCATTGAGCACCATATCATTGCCCAGGGTGACGGCCGTGCTGCTGTCCAGGGTCGATGCACCGCCAACAGTGAGGTTACCCAGCCCCAACGCGCTGTTGCTACCGACGGTCAGCGCGCCGGCAGCGAGCGTGGTGCCGCCGGAGTAGGCGTTGTTACCGGTAAGGGTCAAGCCCGCCACACCGTACTTGACCAGGCTGCCAATGCCGTTGACGGTCCCGTTCAGGGTCAGGTCGGCAGTGCCGCCAATGCCCAGGCTGCCCGTCAAACTGACTGCGTTGCTCAGGGCGACCGCCGTGCTGGCGTCCAGCGTAGTGCCATTGGCCACAGCCAATGTGCCTGCGCCCAACGCCGAGTCGGCGCCCAGCACCAGCCCACCGTCATTCAATAGCACCGGGCCAACAAAGGTGTTGCTGGCACCCAGGGTAAGCAGGCTGGCACCGTTTTTGGTCAGGCCACCGGCACCGTCAATCACACCGTTGAGCGTCAGCGCATTACTGCCGCTAACGTTGAGGTTGCCGTCAAGGGTCACACCGTTGCCCAGAACGACGGCGGTGTTGCTGTCCAGTTGCGTACCGCCTGCAGCGGTCAACTGTCCCGAGCCCAGCGCGTTATTGCTGCCCACTACCAGGGTGCCGCCATTGAGCAGGGTACCACCGGTGTAGGTATTGGCACCGTTGAGTACCAGGGTACCGTTGTCGAGCTTGTTGAGAATGCCGCTACCATTGATAGCGACGCCAACCGTCGCCGTCACGCCCGGATCGACCCGCACCGCCGTGGTGCCACTGGTGCCGTTGACCGCCGTCAGTTGCCCCGCCGTGCCGCTGACGAGGTCGTAGCCATCAGTGACAAATTGCATGCCGGTCAGCAGCTGAGTGCCGTTCACCGTCACGGTACCGGCGGCACCCTGGAACACCGCGAAGTCGCCGGCCCATGTCTGGTTGATCGTGCCATTGACGCTGGTCCAGTTGGTGCTGCCCGCATTCCAGGTACCGCTGCCGCCTTCCACGGAGCCGTTGGCAATGCTCTGGCTGCCGTCCCAGAACCGAATGTCGTAGTTAGGCGCCGAAACCAGCAGATTGACCTGACTGCCGATTGCCGTCTGAAGCACGAGATCGCCCAGGCCATAACCGTTCGGCAGGCCGGCAAACTCGAGGCCGTTGTCGATCAGGGCACCGGTGTAGTCGATCAAACGGTACACGCCGACACCGAAGCCTCCTGCATCAGTGACGTTCAGGTTGCCGTCCAGCAACAGGTTGCCGTTGACCGTGAGCAGTGGCGTGAGCGTAGGCGCGCCCAGCGTTGCATCGAAGTTGCTGTTGGCGTCGAGAATCAACGAGCCGGTCGACAGGGTGCTGCCTGAAGACAGCGCCAGGTGCCCCCCGTTGTTGACACTGACCGCACCGAGTACCGTGCCCTCGCCGGTCAGGGTACTGCCACTGGTAACGTTGACCTGCGCGCTGGCCAGAGAGCCGCTGAGGTTCAACGTACCGCCATTGACCTGGGTGGTGCCGGTGATGCCGCTCATACCGCTCAAGGTCAGTGTGCCACTGCCAACTTTGCTCAAGTTGCCGCCACCAACGATGGAACCATCGAAGGTACCGGTGTGGTTTATCCCGCCAAGCGTCAAGGTATTACCGGCAAGGGTCTGCACTGTGCCATTCCCGGTCAATGCCTCGAGACTGGCGTTGCCGCCAAGATTGAGGCTGGCAGAAGCATCGACGTTGGCACTGGAGCCGTTGCCCAGTGCATTGTTGCCTAGCGTCAAGAGCCGGCCACCTGTTACATCGAACATACCGCTGAAGGTGTTGTTACCTGTGAGGGTAAGGTCGGCCTGCCCGCTTTTGCTCAAGGTACCAGCGCCGGCGACTACACCGGTCAAGGTCAGATGGTTGCTACCTGCCACATTCAGGTTGGCGTTGACATTGACGTTGTTGGCCAGCAGCAGCGCAGCGCTGGTGTCCAGGGTCGCATTGCCGGTGGCGGTCAGTGCGCCGCTGCCCAGTGCGCTGGCGGTGCCTAGCGTCAGGGTACCGGCATTCAACGTGGTGCCACCTTGGTAGGTATTGAGGCCGTTGAGCGTCAGGTTGGCGTTACCGCTTTTGCTCAAGGCGCCGGCGCCACTGATGACACCGCCCAGGGTCAGGTCATTGCTGGCGGTGTTAGTCAGGGTTGCGTCGAGTTCCAGATAATTGTTCAAGCTGACAGCTGTGCTGCTGTCCAGGTTAGACGCACCCGTTACCCTCAGGTTGCCCATCCCCAGCGCACCGTTGCCGCCGACAGTCAGCGTGCCAGCAGTGAGCGTGGTACCACCGATGTAAGCGTTGGAACCGCTCAGGGTCAAGCCAGCCGCGCCATACTTGATCAGGCCGCCATTACCGAGTAGGAAGCCATTCAGCGTCAGGTCGGCAGTGCCGCCAATGCCCAGGTTGCCCGTCACAATGACCGTGTTGCTCAGGGCGACCGCCGTGCTGGCGTCCAGCGTGGTGCCATCGGCCGTAGACAGTATGCCCGTGCTCAATGCCGAGTCGGCGCCCACCACCAGCCCACCGCCATTCAATAGCACCGGGCCAAGAAAGGTGTTGTTGGCGCCGAGGGTCAGCGTGCTGACACCGTTTTTGATCAGCCCACCGACACCACCAACCACACCGTTGAGGGTAAGCGCATTGCTGCCGTTGACGTTGAGATCGCCGGCGAGGGTCAGGGCGTTACCCAGAACCACGGTCGTGTTGCTGTCCAGTTGCGTACCGTGTGCAGCGGTCAACTGTCCCGAGCCCAGCGCGTTGTTGCTGCCCACCACCAGCGTACCGCCACTGAGCAGGGTACCGCCGGTATAGGTATTGGCGCCGCTGAGTACCAGGGTGCCGCTGTCGATTTTGTTGAGGGTGCCGCTACCGTTGATAGCGACGCCAACCGTCGCAGTCGCGCCCGAATCGACCCGCACTGCCGTGCTGCCGTTGGTGCCGTTGACCGCTGTCAGCTGCCCCGCCGCGCCGCTGACCAGGTTGTAGCCATCAGTGACAAATTGCATGCCGGTCAGCAGTTGGGTGCCATTCACGGTCACGGTACCGGCGGTGCCCTGGAACACCGCGAAGTCGCCGGCCCAAGACCGGTTGACTACGCCGTTGACGTCGGTCCAGTTGGTACCGAGCGCGTTCCAGGTGCCGTTGCCACCGTCGATCACACCATTGGGGATAGTCTGGCTGCCGTCCCAGAAACGAATGTTTTGGTTGGGCGCCGCCACCAGCAAGTTGACCTGGTTGCCGATTGCCGTCTGCACCACGAGGTCACTCAGACCAAAGCCATTCGGTAGGCCGGCCAGCTCGAGGCCGTTATCGACCAGGCTACCGGTGTAGTCGATCAAACGGTACACACCGGCGCCGAAGCCAAAGGTGTCAGTTACGTAGAGGTTTCCATCGAGCGTGAGATCACCGACATTGAGCAGAGAAGTGGTCGAAGGCGCGCCCAGTACTACGTCCAGACCGCTGTAGGCGTTAAGGGCCAGTGAATCGGCTGTCAGGTTGCTACCCGAGACCAGCGCCAGACTGCCGCCATTGTTGATGCTCAGCGCACCCGACAACGTGCCGTTCCCTCTGAGGGTACCGCCACTGTTGACACTGACTTGCGAGCTGGCCAGTGAACCGCTGAGGTACAGGGTGCCTGCATTGATCGAGGTGGTACCGGTGTAGGTTTTGGTTCCAATCAGGCTCAGCGTCCCCGAGCCGGTTTTGCTCAGATTGCCGGTACCACTGAGGTCACCGGAAAAGGTGGTAGTCGTGTTGTCACCGCCCACGGTCAAGGTGCTGACACCGGTCCGTACGCTGCCACTACCAGCCAAGGAGCCGATACTGAAATCGCTGTCGAGGTTGAGGCTGGCGCCAGCGCTTACGTTGACGCTGGGGGAGTATGACCATGAGTTGTTCAAGAGCGTCGTGACACTACCCGCTTGAATGTTCAACGGGCCTGAGAGCGCGTTAAAACCCGCTAGTGTCAAGTTGCCCGTGCCGAGTTTAGTCAGGCCACCCACCCCATAGATCCCGCCGGCCAGCGCCAGGGAATTATCACCGGCCACGGTCAGACCGCCAAACGGCCCTACATCAATCGGATTGTAAAGCGTCAGGCCGTTGGTAACCGCTTCGATGGCTCCGCCATTGGAGGTCAACACCCCACTACCGAATGCGCCATTGTTGTCGAATCGGGCTAAACCACCATTGAGTCTTGTAGAGCCACTCGTCAAGGGCCCCTGCAACATCCAGGTGCCGCTGTTGACGGTCAACTGGTTGAAGTTGACGTAGTTAGCGCTGGACACCGTGCCGCTGCCCCCGAGACCACCACCAAAACCGAGCAGGCTGTTTTGCAGGATCAGTTCGTTGTTGCCGCCAGCACCGCCGTCGACCTGTCCGGTAGCAGCGAAAGTCAAGTCGCCCCCTGGCAGACCACCCAGACTCGAACCAATGCCTCCACCCGCTGACACGCTGGAGCCGGTGATGGCTGTAAAACGGTTGGTGCCGGTACTGTGAGCACCGAGCGACACGCTGCCCTGGATGGAGCCGGCATTGACGAAGGTGTTGCCGTCGGGCGAGGCCTCGAAGGCGATCCGGCCAATGACGGTTCCGTTATTGGTCATGTTGACCCGGGAGCCGCCATGAACCGCCACCACCGGTGCGTCGGCGCCCGGCACGTAGAGCCCCAGTAGGGCCCTGGAGCTGATGGTGCCGTTATTGACAATAGTGGTGGAGCCAGAAGCACCGTTGTTAACGTTGAGCGCCATGCCCTGGAGGGTGTTGAGGGTCAGGCCCATCAAGCCGACAGTACCGACGAGGCTTCCCGTCATTTCATTGTTGATTAGCACTGCCCCCGAGAGGCCATTACCGATCACTGCGCCGTTGCTCAGCAGGGTAACCAGGCCAACAGCCGACGGGTCGATGGCCCCCCGGTTGTTGAGGGTGATGTTGTTACCGGTGAGGTTCATCGCCGTGCCGCCAATCGGCGCGTTCATCAACGAACCCGGATTTACGTTGACCGTCAGGCCATCAAACGGGCTGGAAAAGTTGTTGGCGATGATTAGATCAGCGATACCGGAGCAGTCCACAACCAGGTTGGTCACGGCACAAGCGGCGAACGCAGATGAACTGAAACCCGCACTCAACAACAGCGAAGCCAACGCCAGCTTGCTCAGGCGTCGAGTGCCTTTGCCGCAACGCTTGCTGTACTCATGGGTGACAGTCCATGCGCCCTGTGACGCATTCCATACCAACGCAAACACATGATTCATTGCAGTAACTTCCTTGTCTTGGAAGAGAAATTCCCGGTGGTACAGCACAGGGCACGGAGCCAAACCGGCGAACGATACAACAAGACAAAGGAAAATTTGATAGCAATTCGCCATATTTTTTATGGCATTTTTTCCATTTTTTTGACGCTATCTGAAAAGCCCTAAAATAGAGCGATCTGCATTTTTGACGGTCGGAAGGCGCTTGATCATTTCGGTTATCGGCTGACCTGCGCGACGGCCAAGCGCACGTGAACGGCAGCGTTGTCCAAGGCGAACCTGGACAACGCTGCCTGATCGTCAGCGGCTCAACTGTTGCAGCACCACTTCCAGAGGATGGCGCAGACTGCGGTCGGCCATGCGCTTGACCTGGCTACGGCAGGAATAACCGGTGGCCAAGGCCTCGCCCTCTTTGTCCAGCTTGGTGCCCCAGGACTGTTCGAAGATGGTCTTCGAGGTTTCCTGGTTACGCGCTTCGTGGCCGTAAGTGCCAGACATGCCGCAGCAACCGGTGGCCTCGGTGACCAGCTTCAGACCCAGGCGGGCAAACACCTGTTCCCACTGACGCGTACTGGCGGGCACGTTGGTTTTCTCGGTGCAGTGGGCCATCAGGCGGAAGGTGCCAGCAGCCTTGCCGGGCTGCTCGGGCAGCACGTCCATCAGCCACTCCTGAGGCAGCGCCACCTTCGGGCAGTCGCCCAGGCCCGGCACTTTTTGATACTCCTGGCGATACACCAGGGTCATGGCCGGGTCCAGCCCCACCAACGGCACGCCGCAGTCGGCCAGGGCACTGAGTTGCCGGGCGTTGCGGATCGCCGCCTTGTTGAACGCACCCAGGAAACCCTGGACGTGCAGCGGCTTGCCGTTGGCGCTGTAAGGCGCCAGGTAGATACGGTGGCCGAGGCGATGTGCCAGGTCGATAAACGCCGCCAGCACCGGGGTTTCGAAGTATCGGGTGAAGGCGTCCTGAACCAGCACGATGCTGCGTTCGCGCTGGGCCGGGGTGAGTTCGCGCAGGGCCGGAATACTGGCCACACGTACATTGCAACGGGCCAGGGTGGCCTGGAAGTTGTAACGGCTGATCAGCGGGCTGTCGAGCATACCGATGTGGCGTTCAAGCAGCTTGCTCACCCATTTCGAACCCATCACCGCGTTGTACAGGCCCGGCGCATGCGCCAGGTACGGGATGGTGAATTCCAGCGAACCGATCAGGTAGTCGCGCAGCGGCCGCTGATAGCGCCCGTGATAAAGCTCAAGGAAGCGTGAGCGAAACTCCGGCACGTTGACCTTGATCGGGCACTGCCCCGCACAGGATTTACAGGCCAGGCAACCGGCCATGGCGTCGTAGACCTCATGGGAGAAGTCGGCCTCGCCCTTGCTGCGCGACAGGTTGTTGCGCAGGCGCGCCGGCAAGCCTTTAAGCCAGGCGGTCTTGCCTTTCGCCGCAGCCAGCACGTCGATATTGGCAGCCCCCTGCAGGCGCAGCCATTCGCGGATCAGCGAAGCGCGGCCCTTGGGCGAATGCTGGCGTTCGCGCGTGGCTTTCCACGACGGGCACATGGCGTCGTTAGGGTCGTAGTTGTAGCAGGCGCCGTTGCCATTGCAGTGCACGGCGCTGCCAAAGCTTTGCCATACACGCTCATCAATCTGGCGGTCAAAGTCACCGCGCATGGGCGCCTCGTTGACCTTGATCAGGCCCTGGGCGCTGTCGGGCGGGGTGCAGATCTTGCCGGGATTGAGCTGGTTGTGCGGATCGAAAGCGCCTTTGAGCGCTTGCAGCGACGGGTACAGCTCACCGAAGTATTCCGGCACGTATTCCGAGCGCAGGCCCTTGCCGTGTTCACCCCACAGCAGGCCGCTATAACGCAGGGTCAAGGTTGCCACTGCATCGGAAATCGGCTTGACCAGCGCTGCCTGGGCCGGGTCTTTCATGTCCAGGGCCGGACGCACGTGAAGCACACCGGCGTCGACGTGGCCGAACATGCCATAGGCCAGCCCGTAGCTGTCGAGCAGGGCACGAAAATCGGCAATGTAGTCCGCCAGTTGCTCCGGCGGTACCGCGGTGTCTTCGACAAACGGCTGCGGACGCACTTCGCCCTCGACGTTGCCGAGCAAGCCCACCGAACGCTTACGCATGGTGTACACCCGCGTCACGGCCTCGGCACCTTCGGCCAGGGTATGACCCAGGCGCTCGACGCTGGAATCGGCCTGCAAGTGGCCAACGAAAGCCTGGACCCGCGCATTGACCTCGGCCGGGTCGTCACCGCAGAACTCCACCAGGTTGATCCCCAGGGTCGGGCGCTCGGCGTCGGCGGGGAAATACTCGGCGACGCTGTGCCAGACGATGTCTTTCATCGCCAGCATCAACACCTTGGAGTCGACGGTTTCAATCGACAGCGGCTTGTGCGCCATCAATGCATTGGCGTCGCGCAGGGCGTCCATGAAGCTGGTGTAACGGACGTTGACCAGCACTGCGTACTTGGGAATCGGCAGCACATTGAGCTTGGCTTCGACCACATAGCCCAACGAACCTTCAGCGCCACACAGCACGCTATTGAGGTTGAAACGCCCCTGCTCGTCGCGCAGGTGCGCCAGGTCGTAGCCGGTCAGGCAGCGGTTGAGTTTGGGGAAGGTCTGCTCGATCAGCTCGGCCTGGGTTTCCTGGATCTGCCGGGCGGTACGGTACACCTCCCCGGCACGGCCTGGTTCGGCACAGGCCTGGTCCAGCTCGGCGTCGCTCAAGGGACGTGTGTGCAGACGTTGACCACCGAGCAGCACGCTGTGCAGCTCGAGCACGTGGTCACGTGTCTTGCCGTAGGTGCAGCTGCCCTGGCCGCTGGCGTCGGTGTTGATCATGCCGCCGACAGTGGCGCGGTTGGAGGTCGACAGCTCCGGGGCAAAAAACAGCCCGTGAGGCTTGAGCGCAGCGTTGAGCTGGTCCTTGACGACACCGGCCTGCACCCGCACCCAACGCGCTTCGGCGTTGATCTCAAGGATGCTGTTCATGTGCCGCGACAGGTCGACAACAATGCCGTCGGTCAGCGACTGGCCGTTAGTGCCGGTGCCGCCGCCGCGCGGGGTCAGCTTCACCTCTTTGAATCGCGGCTCGGCCATCAGCGCCGCAATGCGTGCGACGTCGTCGGCATCCTGCGGGAACACCGCCGCCTGGGGCAGGCGCTGGTAAATCGAGTTATCGGTGGCCAACACCGTACGGGTGGCGTAGTCAGCACTGAGCTGGCCACGGAAACCGGCAGTGCGCAGGGCTTCAAGGAAATCAGGGTACAACGTGGCCGGTGCAGTGCCGGTCAGTCGGGCGATCATCGGGGGATGGCCTCATTTATGTCAGGCTAATCATGAATACTTGCTGAAACGGTATGGTCAGTACACCGCCAGGTAGTGGATGATGCCAATGATCCCGCAGCCTTGAGCCAGGCACAAACGGATAATCCCGCAGCCTTTGATGACTTTTACGAATGAATTACCGCAATCTCACCCCGTCCATGTCCTTGCTGCTGGCATTCGAAGCGGCAGCGCGCCATGAAAGCTACACCCGCGCGGCGGTCGAGCTGTCGTTGACCCAGAGCGCTGTCAGCCGCCAGGTGCAAGCCCTGGAACAGCAACTGGGGGTGACCCTGTTCCGCCGTGAAGGCCGCACGGTCAAGCTGACCGACGTCGGCCGCCTGTATCAGCGCGAAATCAGCGAGGCCCTGGGGCGGGTGCGCAGCGCTACCCTGCACGCAGTTGCCCACCAGGCCGGTGGTGGCAACCTGCGCCTGGCAACGCTACCGACCTTTGGCTCGAAATGGTTGTTGCCACGCCTGCATGCGTTCTACCGCAGCCACCCGGATGTGCTGGTGCATATCAATTCACGCATCGAACCCGTCGACTTCGCCACCAGCGGTATCGACGCCGCCATCGTCGTTGCCACCGGCGAATTGCCGGGGCTGATCTGCCATCGCCTGCATGCCGAAGAGCTGATGGTGATTCTCTCACCCACCCTGGCGGCCAGCCGCGCCATCTGGAGCGCGAAGGACATCAGCCAGCAGGTGCTGCTCAGTGTCGCCAACAATGCCAATGCCTGGGGCGAATGGTTCACCCACCACGGCCTGGCCCATCACGCCATGCGCCTGGGACCGAGCTTCGAACTGACGTCGCACTTGATCCAGGCCGTGCGTGCCGACATCGGCATCGGCCTGGTGCCCCGCATCCTGATCACCGACGAACTGGCCAGCGGCGAGCTGAGCTGCCCCGCCCTGCCCTATGCCAGCGCGCGCAGTTACTACCTGGTATATCCACCCCGCAACCAGGCGCTGCCAGCGCTGCAAGCGTTTCGTGGCTGGCTGCTGGACAAGGCGGGAACGGAGCTGGGGGACTGACGGCGAGCGCGACGTTGTAACGCCGCGCTCGCTGGCACTCAGTGCGGAGCGCGGGGGATGGTCTTGAGCAGGTCTTCCGGGCTGATATGGCCAACGACCTGTTGCTGCACGGCGCTGCCCGGCTGCGGCAGATCGAAGATGTGGCCCTTCATCTTGCCGATCACGTGCATTTCGCACGGCTTGCAGTCGAACTTCAGGGTCAGCACTTCATCACCGTGAATCAGCTGCATCGGTGCGACCTTGGTGCGCACACCGGTGACGCCCTTGGCCTGTTTGGGGCACAGGTTGAAGGAGAAGCGCAGGCAGTGCTTGGTGATCATCACCGGCACTTCACCCTTCTCTTCATGTGCCTCGTAGGCGGCGTCGATCAGCTTGACCCCGTGACGGTGGTAGAAGTCGCGGGCCTTCTGGTTGTAGACGTTGGCCAAGAACGACAGGTGCGACTCCGGGTACACCGGCGGTGGCGTGGTCTCGGCTTTGCGCGCGCCGCGTGGGTGCGCGGCAACACGCGCGGCGGTCAGCGATTCGATCACCTCGCGGCGCAGGGCCTTGAGCTGCGAGTTGGGAATGAAAAACGCCTGTGGCGCATCCAGCTTGATCGTGGTGGCGTGGTACTGGGTGGTGCCCAGCTGGCCGAGCAGGTCGTGCAGTTGCTCCAGGGCCTGCTCCGGCTTGTTGGCCGTACCGAACGGGCCGTCCAGGCCAACAGTGGCGCTGATACCCTCTTCGCTGGTGGCGGTCAGTTCCAGGCGGTCTTCGCGCAAGCGTGCCACCCAGCCCAGGCCGATACGGCGCTCGGCGGAGGTTTTCTGCAAGGCCTGTTGCCAGTTGTGGTCCAGGTTGCGGCTCAACGGGTGGTTAGGCCGCAGCTGATACATCCCGGCAGGCATTTCGTTGGGCTCGACGCGGTAGCGGTAGCGCTTCTCGCCGTCTTCATCGAACTCGCCTTTGGGCTCGGCGATGTTGGCGCGGAAACCCACGACTTCACGCTTGACCAGCACGTTGAGGCCATCACCGTTGGACAGCGGCTCGTGGGTGACTACCTGCATGTCGCGCTTGCCGACCTTTTCCACCACGCCTACCGGCAGACCGGTAAAGGTGGGTGAGTCGAACGCGCCGATGTCGATCTTGCGCTCGCTGACAAAATAGTCGGTGCTGCCGCGGTGGAAAGTCTTGTCCGGATCGGGCAGGAAGAAGTGCGCGGTACGGCCGCTGGAGGCACGGGCGAGGTCCGGGCGGTCTTCGAGCACGGCATCCAGGCGCTGGCGGTAGTAGGCGGTGATGTTCTTCACATAGCCCATGTCCTTGTAGCGCCCTTCGATCTTGAACGAGCGCACGCCTGCTTCGACCAGCGCGCGGATGTTGGCGCTCTGGTTGTTGTCCTTCATCGACAACAGGTGTTTTTCGTAAGCGATCACCCCACCCTTCTCATCTTTGAGGGTGTAGGGCAGGCGGCAGGCCTGTGAGCAGTCGCCGCGGTTGGCACTGCGGCCGGTCTGGGCGTGGGAAATGTTGCACTGACCGGAGAACGCCACACACAAGGCGCCGTGAATGAAAAACTCGATGGCGGCATCGGTTTCATCGGCGATGGCGCGGATTTCCTTCAGGTTCAGCTCACGGGCCAGCACCAGCTGCGAGAAACCGGCCTGATCGAGGAACTTTGCCCGCGCCAGGGTGCGGATGTCGGTCTGGGTACTGGCATGCAGCTCAATCGGCGGAATGTCCAGCTCCATCACCCCCAGGTCCTGGACGATCAGCGCGTCGACACCGGCGTCGTAGAGCTGGTGGATCAGCTTGCGCGCCGGCTCCAGCTCGTTGTCGTGCAGGATGGTGTTGATGGTGGTGAACACCCGGGCATGGTAGCGACGGGCGAACTCCACCAACTGGGCGATTTCGCCCACCTCGTTGCAGGCGTTGTGGCGGGCGCCGAAGCTTGGGCCGCCGATGTAGATAGCGTCGGCGCCATGCAGGATGGCCTCGCGGGCAATGGCTACATCGCGGGCAGGGCTGAGCAATTCCAGGTGATGCTTGGGTAAGGACATGTTTTTTTAGTCAGGCTTGTCACGGTCAAGGCGCGCATTGTAGCGCGAAACGCGTGACAGGCACCCGTCGGCTGCCGAGCTGCATGCAGGATGACCCTGATTGCTTTGGGCCACTGACTTTGTAGGAGCAATTGTCTTTGTGGGAGCGGGTTTACCCGCGAATGCTGTTCGTCCGGTACCGAGCCGGGCCTGCTGCGCAGTCCATCGCCGGCTAGCGCCAGCTCCCACGGGATCGATGGAATCTGGAGAGCTGTGCGGGCCTAGGCCTTTGCCGCCATCGCCGTCACTTCCACGCGCATGCCTTCAACGGCCAGCGAGGCCACGCCAACGGCAGCACGCACCGGCCAGGGCTTGGCGAAGAAACGCTGGTACACCTCGTTGAACGCCGCGCGGTCCGCCATGTCGGTGAGGTAGATGGTCAGGTGCATCACCCGGTCCATCGAGCTGCCAGCGCGCTCCAAGGCCACCTTCAGCGCCTGCAGGGTGCACTCGCTTTGCAGGGTGATGTCGCCCAGTTCCAGGCTGCCGTCGGCGCGGGTCGGGATCTGGGTAGAAACCAGCACGCCGGCAAAGCCGACGACGTCGCTGGAGATGGATTCCGGGTCCGGGTCAGGGGTAAAGGTGAGGTCGTGGTTTGCCATGAGTATTTCCTGAAAAAAGTGGGGTAACGCATCGCAGGCATTATGACGCCTGCCCTCGCCCAACACTAACCAGCTGTTTTAAAAACAATTTATCTGTACAGACTCTTCCCAGACGGGAAAAAAGTTGGTAAATTTCCGCGCATTCCTGCAACGGGTCATTTACGGCACAGCAGCGAATGTCATCCAGCGGGTGCCAGGCACTCGTCGCAACACCTACAGGGGCGTCGCCAAGCGGTAAGGCAGCAGGTTTTGATCCTGCCATGCGTTGGTTCGAATCCAGCCGCCCCTGCCATTTTCTTCTTCCGTATCAAACTCTCCCCCGACCGGCATTTACAGCCCGGCACTCGTACGCACCGAACATACAGCTCGCCTCGGCCATGAACAGCCGGGATTGGAGCATTGCTGCTTCAACCCCGGCGTCTCTGTTACTTGCCCGACACCAGCGGTGGCGTGCGTGGCGGCACCTGACGCTTGGAGCCGGTCGACTCGTAGGCCGACGCCAGGCGCAGCAACGACGAGTCGTCATACGCGCGCCCGGCAAAGGTCAGGCCGATCGGCATGCCGATATCAGCCATGATCCCCATCGGCACGGTCACGGTCGGCACACCCAGATGACGGATGGCGAGGTTACCGTTGGCAACCCACACACCGTTGCTCCAGGCAATGTCCGCCGACGCCGGATTGACATCCGCATCGGCCGGGCCCACGTCGGCCACGGTCGGGAACAGCACGGCATCGAGCCGCAAGCCATCCATCCAGTCTTCCAGATCGATACGACGGGTGTGTTCCAGCCCGCGCAGCCCGTCCGGCACCGTACTGATCTGGTCCCATGGGGTAATGCCGCGCTCGGCCATGCGCACGTACTCGTCCATGCCCGCCGCCAGGTCACCTTCGCGGTTAGGCAGCGTGCCCGGGTCGTGGGGGAAGATTTTCGGGCCATCCACGTCGACCAGGCGGTTCAACTTGGGGTCACCGTTGGCCTGCAGGAAATCATCGAAGGCCCAGGCCGTCAGGTCCCACAGTTCATGGTGCAGGAACTCCTTGGAGACCAGGCCGCGATTGAACACGGTTGGCGCGCCAGGGCGATCACCTTCACAGTTGGACACCAGCGGGAAATCCACCTCGATCACTTCGGCACCTGCAGCTTCCAGGGCTTTGCGCGCCGCTTCCCACAGGCTGATGACCGATGGCCGGGTGTTGATGCGCTGCCCGGTCGGGCCGCCGATACCCGGCGCTTCGCTGGTACCGGCCTCAGGATCGGCATTGATGTACATACGCGGCACGCCCAGGCGCTTGCCGACCAGCGCCGTAGGGTCGGCAGCCAGGTCCAGATAGGACGCCGGGCGCACCTCGGCAACGCTCGGGATCGGCACCCAAGGCTGCATGCGCCACAGGTCGCCGCGAGTGTCGGGGTCTTCGGCAACCACCACGTCGAGCACTTCAAGCAGGTCAGCCATGGTCCGGGCAAACGGCACGACGACGTCCATGGTCGGCGTCAGCGGCCAGTTACCGCGCACCGAAATCACCCCACGCGAAGGCGTGTAGGCACACAGTCCGTTATTGGTTGCAGGCCCACGCCCACTCGACCAGGTTTCTTCCGCCAGGCCGAATGCCGAGAAGCTGGCAGCCGTGGCCGTACCGGCACCATTGGAGGAGCCCGACGCAAACGGCGCAGTGAGGTAGTCGGCGTTATACGGGCTTTCGGCCCGGCCATACACGCCACGCTGCATGCCGCCGTTAGCCATCGGCGGCATGTTGGTTTTACCCAGGCAGATGGCACCCGCAGCGCGCAAGCGCTCGATGGTGAACGCATCACGGTAGGCAACCAGGTCGGCAAACGCCGGGCTGCCGGAAGCAGCGGTGAGTCCCTTCACCAGATAGCTGTCCTTGGCGGTGTAAGGAATACCATCCAGTGGGCCCAACAATTCACCCTTGGCCCGACGGGCGTCGGACGCCCGGGCTTCGTTCAGCGCTTCGGGGTTACGGACCACTACGGCATTGAGCGCGGTGGCCGTGTCGGGACCGTCATAGGCCTCGATACGCGCCAGATAAGCCTGAACCAGCTCGACCGCAGTGGTCTGACCCGATTCGAGCGCAGCGCGTAGATCGGCAATGGAGACTTCGGTGACTTCAATCATACTGTTACTGCCTGCTGCTGAAGGTTGATGCAATTCAATGCGCATCATAAAACCCTGAAGGCGCATTTAAAGCAACAGAGGCGTCAATTTTTTTAAACACCAAAAAATGGACTAACTTGTTAATTAGCTTGCTAAGGGTATAATTCCGCCACCCTCCTCTTCGAGTTTTTTTCGATATGAAGCAAACACCGCGCACCTCTGGCGCCTCAACTTTCATCCTGACAGGCCTGGGCATCATCATTGCCCTGCTCGGCCTGGCACTGGCCGCCGGTGGCGTGAAACTAGTCAGTCTGGGTGGTTCCTGGTACTTCCTGATCGGCGGCCTGGTGATGGCCATTTCCGGCCTGCTGGTCGCCCGTCGCAAGCCAGCCGGAGCCTGGGTTTTCGCCGCGTTCCTGATCGGTACCGCGCTGTGGGCCCTGGCCGATGTCGGCCTGGTGTTCTGGCCGCTGTTCTCGCGTCTGTTCATGTTCGGCGTCATCGGCCTGGCGCTGGCCCTGGTGTACCCGATGCTGGCTCGCGCCGCCGGTGCCACGCCCGGTCGTGGTGCTTATGGTGTGGCCGGCGTGCTGGCGATTGCCGTGGTGATTGCCGCCGGCAACATGTTTGTTGCCCACCCGAGCGTAGCCCCCACTGGCACCGGCCCGGGACTGACCGCGGTCGACCCGGCCAAAGCGCAAAAAGACTGGGCGCATTACGGCAACACCGAGGGTGGTAGCCGTTTCGCGGCGCTGGACCAGATCAATCGTGACAACGTCAACCAGTTGAAAGTGGCCTGGACCTATCACACCGGCGATGTCGCCATCAGTGATGGCAACGGCGCCGAAGACCAGCTGACGCCGCTGCAGGTTGGCAACAAGGTGTTCATCTGCACACCGCACAACAACCTGATCGCACTCGATGCCGACACTGGCAAAGAGCTGTGGAAAAACGAAATCAACGCCAAGTCGGCGGTCTGGCAGCGCTGTCGCGGCATGGCCTACTTCGACGCCACCGCACCCATTGCGCAACCGACGCAACCGAACAGCTCGGCGATCATTGCTGCCAGTGTACCGGCCGGCGCCAACTGCCAGCGTCGCCTGCTGACCAACACCATCGATGCCCGCCTGATCGCCGTCGATGCCGACACCGGCGCCTTCTGCGAAGGCTTTGGCAACAATGGCCAGGTTGATCTGAAGGCCGGCCTGGGCAACGTTCCGGACAGCTACTACCAACTGTCATCGGCCCCGCTGATGGCCGGCACCACTGTCGTCGTCGGTGGCCGCGTTGCCGACAACGTCCAGACCGACATGCCGGGCGGCGTCATCCGCGGTTTCGACGTGATCAGCGGCCAGATGCGCTGGGCTTTCGACCCGGGCAACCCCGAAGACAAGAGCGCCCCGACTGGCGACAGCACCTACGTACGCAGCACCCCCAACAGCTGGGCGCCGATGTCGTATGACCCGGCCATGAACACCCTGTTCCTGCCCATGGGCGGTTCGTCCACCGACATCTATGGCGTCGAACGTACGGTACTGAACCACAAGTACGGCGCGTCGGTACTGGCGCTGGACGCCACCAGCGGTGCAGAAAAGTGGGTGTACCAGACCGTGCACAACGACCTCTGGGACTTCGACCTGCCGATGCAGCCAAGCCTGATCGACTTCACCAAGGCAGACGGCCAGTCGGTGCCTGCGGTGGTGATCGGCACCAAGGCCGGGCAGATCTTTGTGCTCGACCGCGCCACCGGCAAGCCGCTGACCCAGGTCGATGAAGTACCGGTCAAGCCAGGCAACATCCCCTACGAACCCTACTCGCCCACCCAGCCCAAGTCGGTCGGCATGCCGCAGATCGGTGCCCAGCAGTTGACAGAATCGGACATGTGGGGCGCCACGCCGTACGACCAGTTGCTGTGCCGCATCGACTTCAAGAAGATGCGCTACGACGGCCTGTACACCGCGCCAGGCACCGACCTGTCGCTGAGCTTCCCGGGATCGCTGGGCGGCATGAACTGGGGCAGCCTGTCCACCGACCCGGTGCATGGCTTCATCTTCGTCAACGACATGCGCCTGGGCCTTTGGATCCAGATGATCCCCTCGCAAAACAAAGCCCAGGCCGCCTCGGGTGGCGAAGCGCTGAATACCGGCATGGGCGCGGTGCCGCTCAAGGGCACCCCGTATGCAGTAAACAAGAACCGCTTCCTGTCGGTGGCCGGTATTCCCTGCCAGGCACCGCCATTCGGCACCCTGACCGCAATCGACATGAAAACCCGGAAGGTCGCCTGGCAGGTACCGGTCGGCACCGTGGAAGACACCGGGCCACTGGGCATCCGCATGCACCTGCCGATCAAGGTCGGCCTGCCGACCCTTGGTGGCACCCTGTCGACCCAGGGCGGCCTGGTATTCATTGCCGGCACCCAGGATTTCTACCTGCGCGCCTTCAACAGCGGCAACGGTGAAGAAGCCTGGAAAGCCCGCCTGCCCGTGGGCAGCCAGGGCGGCCCGATGACCTATGTGTCACCGAAAACCGGCAAGCAGTACATCGTCATTACCGCTGGCGGCGCTCGCCAGTCGCCCGACCGGGGTGACTACGTCATCGCCTACGCGCTGCCGTAACCCACCATCGCTCTACCCGCGCGGTGCTTTTGCACCGCGCACTCCTCTTTTTATCTGTCGCTCGCGATTTCGTTTGAAAGGTTGCGCATGTCTTCCGTTTTTTGCTTTTCCCCTCCCCGCCTGATCACCGGCCTGCTGCTCGGCCTGACCTGCAGTTCCAGCCTCCCTGCGCTGGCCAATGAAAGCCCGGACCTGTTGAGCCGCAGCACCCTCACCGGTGACTGGGGCGGCCTGCGCCACCAGCTGGATGAACAAGGTGTCAAATTCACCGGTGACTACAGCGGCGAAACAGCCTACAACGCGGACGGCGGCCTGCACCGCTCGGTGCGTTATTCGCAGAACCTCAAGCTCGGCGTACAGTTCGACCTGAGCAAGCTGTATGGCATGGAAAACGCCGGCAAAATCCAGCTGACGGTCAACGACCGCCGCGGCAACAGCGCCTCGGAAGACCTGGTCGGCAACCGCCTGCCCATCCAGGAAAACTACGGCGGCCTGTACACCCGCCTGACCGAGCTGAGCTACGAACGCACCCTGTTTACCCCGGCACTTAACGTCAAGCTCGGCTACATGGCCATGGGCAACGACCTTGGTGGCCTTGACAGCGGCATACTGTGCAATTTTATGAACGCCGGCTTCTGCGGTCACCCGCTGAACATGTCGGGCGGCAGTGGCTGGACCAACTACCCCAATTCCCACCTCGGCGCGCGGGTGAAGTACGACTTGTCACCGGCCTGGCAACTGCGCGTAGCCGCCTTCAATGTCGACCCGCAAAGCAACGGCAATTCCAGCCGCGCCTGGCATCTGGGGCCCAAGCACACCACCGGCACCGTGGTGCCGATCGAGCTGGTGTACAAGCATCAGGCAAAACTGCCGGGCGAGTACAAGCTGGGTTACTACTACGACAGCTCCGACGCCCAACGCATCGGCAGCGACAAGGACGTGGCCGGCCGCTCGGGCCACTACCTGCTGATCGACCAGGCGCTGTGGAACTCGCCGGTTTCAGCCGGACGCAGCCTGCACGCCTTCGGCCAGTACTCGGCTGCCAGCAGCGCCGCGTCGCCCTTCAGCACGTGGTACGGCGCCGGGATGGTCCTGTACAAGCCGTTTGAAGGCCGCCCGCGTGACACCCTCGCCCTGGGCTACGGCCGCGCGGTACCCAACCCGCGCAGCCGCGATGTGCAGCAAGATGCCGCGCTCGCCGCTGGCATCGCCTACCCCGACCTGAACAGCGCCGAACAGCTGCTGGAACTCAGCTACGGCTACCAGGCCACGCCCTGGCTGACCCTGCGCCCGGATGTGCAGTACATCATCGAGCCCGGCGCATTTTCCGGTCAGGACATCGACAATGCGCTGGTGCTGGGCCTGCAGGTCAAAGCCACTTTCTAAGCGTGCTGATCCGTCAGCGCGGCGATGGCTTCGACTTCGATCAACATGCCATCGAGCGCCAGCCTGGGTACCGGGATCAAGGTGCAGGTGGGCTTCTTTCGAGGCCCCCACGCACGGTCGGCCTCGGCCACCCAGTGGCGCAGCTTTGCCTCTGAGTGGTCGACAATCAACAGCGTCAGCTTGAACACATCCTCTAGCCCGGCGCCTTTACTGCGCAACGCTGTCTGCAGATTGGCCAGGGCGTGCCTGGCCTGCTCGGCAAAGTCGGCTGGCAGCCGCCCTTCGATGTCTTCACCCCCTTGCCCGGCAACGTACAGGAGCCGGGCTTGAGGGCGGATCTCGGCGACATGGGAATAGGCGTTGGCGCTGGGGTCGTAGAGGCCTTCGGGGTTGGACAACTGAAAGGCGCCGGGGAATGTTTCCAGGCTCATGGATGTACTCCTTTACGAAAGAGCGGGCAGTATCGAACCTTGAGTTAAGTAGAGGTCAAGGCGTCTTTTGCTACAGATTTGCCAGAACACCCAAGTACGACTTCTACTACAGTGATCTGCGCCTGCAGACCGTGAAGTAACGCTACGGTTTGCCCAACGCCGCCGACTGACATCTGACGAGTCCTTGCTATGCACCTTGCTCCCGCCATCCCGGTCCTGCGTATCTTTTCCGTCGAAAAAGCCAAAGAGTTCTACCAGGACTTCCTCGGTTTCAGCCTGGACTGGGAACACCGTTTCGAACCCGACCTGCCCCTGTATGCCCAGGTACACCGCGACGGCCTGATCCTGCACCTGAGCGAGCATCACGGCGATGCCACCCCTGGTTCGACGGTATTTGCCCGTGTCGAAGACATCCTCGCCCTGCAGCACGAGCTGGCGGAAAAGCGCTACGGTTACTCCCGCCCTGAGGCGGTGCGCGTCGGTTGGGGCCTGCAGATGGAGATCGCCGACCCGTTCGGCAATCGCCTGCGGTTCTGTCAGCAGATCGAAGACTGAACAGCCAGAAAAGACAAGGCCCCGTCATTGCTGGCGGGGCCTTGGATTACCTGCTGCCTTAGGCGTGAATCTTGCGTACCCGCCTCGCGTTTGGCGATGGTCGTAGTACGAACGAGGTCAGCAGGCAAAGCTTGATGGTTTGATACTGCGCCTGCTTCTGCAGCAGGTCAACGCCTTTGAGGTAGCCCTTCGTCGGGTCGTAAAACGGCCTCAACAGCCCGTTGCTGAGCCTTGCCGGGGCAATTTTCAAAGATTTTCACTGCGACCATGGTCCAATCCTATGACTGGGCGTTCCCGATCCGCACGGGATGTATTATCGTGGCTGCGTGCGCAATAACAAACGCCTGAAACATCAGGCAAATGCAAACCGATTCGAGGGTGCCATGAGTAACGAAATTAACTGGGACAAGCTGGGCTTCGACTACATCAAGACCGACAAGCGCTACCTGTCCAACTTCCGCAATGGCGAGTGGGACCAGGGCACCCTGACTGACGACAACGTACTGCACATCAGCGAAGGCTCGACCGCGCTGCATTATGGCCAGCAATGCTTCGAAGGCATGAAGGCCTACCGCTGCAAGGACGGCTCGATCAACCTGTTCCGCCCGGACAAGAACGCCGAACGCATGCAGCGCAGCTGCGATCGCCTGCTGATGCCGCGGGTACCAACCGACGTGTTCGTCGAAGCCTGCAAACAGGTGGTCAAGGCCAACGAGCGCTTCATTCCGCCGTACGGCAAGGGCGCCCTGTACCTGCGTCCCTTCGTCATCGGCGTGGGTGACAACATCGGCGTGCGCACCGCGCCGGAGTTCATCTTCTCGATCTTCGCCATTCCGGTTGGTTCGTACTTCAAAGGCGGCATGACCCCGCACAAGTTCCTGATCTCCGATTACGACCGTGCCGCGCCTCAGGGCACCGGCGCCGCCAAGGTCGGCGGCAACTATGCGGCCAGCCTGCAACCGGGCTACGAAGCGAAGAAAGCCGGCTTTGCCGACTGCATCTACCTCGATCCGCTGACTCATTCCAAGATCGAAGAAGTCGGTTCGGCAAACTTCTTTGGCATCACCAACAACGACGAATTCGTCACGCCAAAATCCATCTCGGTACTGCCGGGCATCACCCGCCTGTCGCTGATGGAACTGGCCGAATCGCGCCTGGGCCTGAAAGTGATCGAAGGCGACGTGCTGATCAACGACCTGAAGCGCTTCAAAGAAGCCGGGGCGTGCGGCACCGCAGCGGTGATCACCCCGATCGGCGGCATCCAGTACAACGGTGAGCTGCACGTCTTCCACAGCGAAACCGAAGTCGGCCCGGTCACCCAGAAGCTCTACAACGAGCTGACCGGCATCCAGAGCGGCGATGTCGAAGCGCCAGCAGGCTGGATTGTCAAGGTCGCCTGAACCACAAACCCCGCCTGATGGCGGGGTTTGTTTTTGTGGGCTGCACGGCAGCCCTCAAATACATGAATTTTTCTTTAACCCGGGCACCGCCTATTCTTTGGCACAATCAGTCATCTACTCGCCGCCCAGGTAATAGCATGCCCCGCGTACTGACCATTGAAGATGACGCCGTCACCGCCCAGGAGATCGTCGCCGAGCTTTCCAGCCATGGCCTGGAGGTGGACTGGGCCGACAATGGCCGTGAAGGCCTGTCCAAAGCCATTGCCGGTGGCTACGACCTGATCACCCTGGACCGCATGCTCCCGGAGCTCGACGGCCTGACGATCGTCACCACCCTGCGCAACCTGAAGATCGCAACGCCGATCCTGATGATCAGCGCCCTCTCCGATGTCGACGAGCGGGTGCGCGGCCTGCGTGCCGGTGGCGACGACTACCTGACCAAACCCTTTGCCTCCGACGAAATGGCCGCCCGGGTCGAAGTGCTGTTGCGCCGCAACAGCGTACCGATGGCGCAAACCCGCCTGCAGGTGGGCGACCTGGAGCTGGACCTGATCAGCCACGAAGCCAAGCGTGGCGAACACACCCTCAACCTGTTGCCCACCGAGTACAAGTTGCTTGAGTTCCTGATGCGCCACGCCGGCCAGGTGATCACCCGGATGATGATTTTCGAAGAGGTCTGGGGCTATCACTTCGACCCCGGTACCAACCTGATTGATGTGCATATCGGACGCTTGCGCAAAAAAATCGACGCCGCTGGCCAGACTCCGCTGATTCGGACCGTGCGGGGCTCGGGCTATGCCATTGCCGAACCCGTCTAAGGGTTGGAGTTCGTCCACCAGTCGTTTGTTGGCGCTGTACAGTTTTCTGTTTGTGGCCTGGAGCAGCATCCTCATGGGGGTGCTGTACTTCGAGGTCTCAGGCTACCTGAACAAGCTGACGCGCCACTCACTCATGCAACGCCAGCACCTGTTCGCGCACATGAGCGGCAAGCAGCTGGACGATGCGCTGATTGCCAGCCAGGCCTTCGAAGAGCGCAGCTTTGATGCCTACGGCCTGTTCGATGCGCAGTTCAATCCGCTCGGCGGGCAGATCCGCCAGCTGCCGACTGACCTGGGCCTGGACGGCAAGATTCATGAACTGAGCCGCTGCCTGGACGCCGACGATCCTCACCTGCCTCGTGACAGCTGCGATGCGGTAGCCCTGAAAGTGCGTGACGGCCGCTGGCTGGTACTGGTGCGCGACAACGGCTCGCTGTTCGTGGTCACCCGCATCATCCTGCATGCCCTGCTCTGGGGCCTGTCGCTGACCATCATTCCCGGAATTGCCGGCTGGTACCTGCTACGACGCCGGCCGCTCAAACGTATCCGCGCCATTCAGGCCACCGCCGAACAGATCGTCGCCGGCGACCTGACCCGGCGCCTGCCGTTGTCGCCGCGCCGGGATGAGCTGGACATGCTCGCCGCCATCGTCAACGCCATGCTCGACCGTATCGAACGCTTGATGCACGAAGTCAAAGGGGTGTGCGACAACATCGCCCACGACCTGCGCACCCCACTGACTCGCCTGCGCGCCCAGCTCTACCGCATCCGCCAGCAAGCCGGCGACGCATCGCCCCAGGCCGAAGCCCTGGAGCAGGCGATTGGCGAAACCGACACCTTGATGGCGCGTTTTCGCGGCTTGCTGCGTATCAGCGAGCTGGAGGATCGCCAGCGCCGGGCCGGCTTCGTCGAACTGGACCCACGCACATTGCTGATCGAGATGCACGACTTCTACCTGCCGCTGGCCGAGGACGGCGAAATCAGCCTCAGCCTTGAGCTGCCCGCGCAGCTGCCACCGCTGCATGGTGATCGCGAACTGTTGTTCGAGGCGTTGGCCAACTTGCTGGGGAACGCCATCAAGTTCACCCCACCCGGCGGCCAGGTGCGCATGCGCGCCAGCAGCGAGGCCGGTACGTTACGGATTGCGGTGGAAGACAGCGGACCGGGGATTCCCGAGGATGAGCGTGAGGCGGTGTTAAAGCGCTTTTACCGCAGCGAGGAAGGCCATCGCCACCCGGGGTTCGGGCTGGGACTGTCGGTTGTTGCGGCGATTGTCGACCTGCATGGCTATGCGCTTGAGGTCGGGGAGAGCGAACTGGGCGGGGCGAAGCTGGTGGTTCATTGCCGTACTGGCGTTGCCAGTTAAGGCCTCATCGCGGGTAAACCCGCTCCCACAGGGGCGTGCATTCGTACCTGTGGGAGCTGGCTTGCCAGCGATGAATTCACTGCCGATCAGTCAGCCAGGCGCCAGGTGGTTGCGCCTTTGCTGTCTTCCAGCACCACACCCATGGCGGTGATCTGGTCGCGAATGCGGTCGGACTCTGCCCAGTTCTTGTCGGCGCGCGCCTGCAAGCGCGCCTGGATCAAGGCTTCGACTTCAGCCGCATCGACCTTGCCTTCGGCACCGGCACGCAGGAAGTCATCCGCATCCAGCTGCAGCACGCCCAGCAAGTCGCCCAGCTCACGCAAACGACCCGCCAGGCCCGCCGCAACCTCCGGCTCGCTTTCGCGCAGGCGGTTGATTTCACGCACCAGGTCAAACAGCACGGCGCACGCTTCCGGGGTACCGAAGTCATCGTTCATCGCCAGGGTAAAGCGTTCGACATAACTGTCGCCGCCCTTGGCCTCGACCCGTGGCAAGCCACGCAGCGCATGATAGAAACGCTCCAGCGCACCCTTGGACTCGCGCAGGCTGTCTTCGGAATAGTTGATCGAGCTGCGGTAGTGACTCGACACCAGCAGGTAACGAACAACCTCCGGGTGATACTTGTCGAGTACATCGCGAATGGTGAAGAAGTTGTTCAAGGACTTGGACATCTTCTCGCCATTGATGCGGATCATGCCGCAATGCATCCACGAATTGGCGTACTGCTTGCCGGTCGCGGCCTCGCTCTGGGCGATTTCGTTCTCGTGGTGCGGAAACTCCAGGTCGTTGCCGCCGCCATGGATGTCGAAACTTTCACCCAGGCAGCAGGTGGACATCACCGAGCACTCGATGTGCCAGCCCGGACGACCGGCGCCCCACGGCGATTCCCAGCTCGGCTCGCCCGGCTTGACGCCTTTCCAGAGGACGAAGTCCAGCGGGTCCTGCTTGGCCTCGTCGACCTCGATACGTGCGCCAATGCGCAGGTCTTCAATCTTCTTGCGCGACAGCTTTCCGTAACCGACAAACTTGCCGACCCGGTAGTACACGTCGCCGTTACCCGGCGCGTAGGCGTAGCCCTTGTCGATCAGGGTCTGGATCATCGCGTGCATGCCCGGGATATGGTCGGTGGCACGCGGCTCCAGATCGGGCGGCAGGATGTTCAGGCGACGCTCGTCTTCGTGCATCGCGTCGATCATGCGCGCCGTCAGCGCGTCGAACGACTCGCCGTTTTCGTTGGCACGGTTGATGATCTTGTCATCGATGTCGGTGATGTTGCGCACATAAGTCAGGTTGTAGCCGCTGTAACGCAACCAGCGGGTGACCAGGTCGAAGGCAACCATGCTGCGGCCATGGCCCAGGTGGCAGAAGTCGTACACGGTCATGCCGCAGACGTACATCCGCACATTGTTGCCGTCCAGCGGTTTGAAAACTTCTTTGGTCTTGCTAAGCGTGTTGTAGATGGTAAGCACGAGCGTTCCTCAGCTGCCCCACGAATCGCGCAGGGTCACAGTCCGGTTGAATACCGGGCGACCCGGCTGGGAGTCTTTCAGGTCGGCGCAGAAGTAACCTTCGCGCTCGAACTGGAAGCGGTCTTCTGCCTGGGCCTGGCCCAGCGAAGGTTCCGCACGACAACCGGTGAGTACCTGCAGCGAATCGGGATTGATGTTGTCGAGGAAGCTGCCGCCATCTTCGGTCTTCTCGGGGTTGGCCGAGCGGAACAGGCGGTCGTACAGACGCACTTCGCACTCGACGCTGGCCGCAGCCGGCACCCAGTGGATCACGCCTTTGACTTTACGGCCTTCAGGGTTTTTGCCCAGGGTGTCCGGATCGTAGGAGCAACGCAGCTCGACGATGTTGCCGTCGGCGTCCTTGATGGCCTCGTCGGCGCGGATCACGTAGCTGCCACGCAGGCGCACTTCACCGGCGGGTTCCAGGCGCTTGTAGCCTTTAGGCGGCTCTTCCATGAAGTCGTCGCGATCGATGTAGATTTCGCGCGCAAACGGCAGCGCACGCACGCCCATGTCTTCTTTCGGGTGACGTGGTAGCTCGAGGTTCTCGACCTGACCTTCCGGGTAGTTGGTGATCACTACCTTCAACGGACGCAGCACGCACATGGCACGTGGCGCGGTACGGTCGAGGTCGTCACGGATGCTGAACTCGAGCATCGACATGTCGACCACGCCGTCGGAACGGTTGGTGCCGATCATTTCGCAGAAGTTGCGGATCGACGCCGGGGTGTAGCCACGGCGACGGAAACCGGACAGGGTCGACATGCGCGGGTCGTCCCAGCCGTTGACGTGCTGTTCGTCGACCAGCTGCTTGAGCTTGCGCTTGCTGGTGATGGTGTAGTTCAGGTTCAGGCGGCTGAACTCGTACTGACGCGGCTTGGCCGGCACCGGCAGGTTGTCCAGGAACCACTCGTACAGCGGACGGTGACCTTCGAACTCCAGGGTGCAGATCGAGTGGGTGATGCCTTCGATGGCGTCCGACTGACCATGGGTGAAGTCGTAGTTCGGGTAGATGCACCACTTGTCACCGGTCTGGTGGTGGTGGGCATGACGGATGCGGTACAGGATCGGGTCGCGCATGTTCATGTTCGGCGATGCCATGTCGATCTTGGCACGCAGCACGCACTGGCCGTCCTTGAACTCGCCGGCCTTCATGCGCGCGAACAGGTCGAGGTTTTCCTCGACGCTGCGCTCGCGGAACGGGCTGTTCTTGCCGGGCTCGGTCAGGTTGCCGCGGTATTCCTTGGCCTGCTCCGGGGTCAGGTCGCAGACATAGGCCTTGCCGGCCTTGATCAGGTCGATCGCCCACAGGTGCAGCTGGTCGAAGTATTCCGAGGCGTAGCGCACCGGGCCGGTCCACTCGAAGCCCAGCCACTTCACATCGCTCTGGATGGCGTCGATGTACTCCTGGTCCTCTTTGGCCGGGTTGGTGTCATCGAAACGCAGGTGACAGGCTCCACCGAACTCCTGGGCCAGACCGAAGTTCACGCAGATCGACTTGGCGTGGCCGATGTGCAGGTAACCGTTGGGCTCTGGCGGGAAACGGGTGACGATGCTGCTGTGCTTGCCCGCGTCCAGGTCAGCCTGCACGATCGGGCGCAGGAAGTTTGCAGGAACGGCTGGGGCGCCTTTGGCAGCGGCGTTGGGAGCGGTGTCGGCAGTGGGCTTGCTCATAGGATCCTTGAATACGGGGTGCACGGCCTGGGTAGGCCGACTGAATCAAAGCGCTTATCATAGCCGAAGCGGTCGAGCTGCCGACAGCGTCGGGCCGACAAACAGCCGCGATATTCGGCAGGCAATGCGAAAAAACTGCCGCAAATCACGTATCGCGGGCTGTAGACTGTGCGTCAAGTGTGTATCGCGCCCCCGCGCGGCCCTATTTCAAATGCCTTGAAAGAGCGAATTCCAGCATGTCCAAAGTCAAACTGAGCACCAACTTCGGCGACATCGTCATCGAACTGAACGCTGAAAAAGCCCCGATCACCGTGGCCAACTTCATCGAATACGTAAACGCTGGCCACTACAGCAACACCGTATTCCACCGCGTCATCGGTAACTTCATGATCCAGGGCGGCGGTTTCGAGCCAGGCATGAAAGAGAAGAAAGACAAGCGCCCAAGCATCCAGAACGAAGCCGACAACGGCCTGAGCAACGACAAGTACACCATCGCCATGGCCCGTACCATGGAGCCGCATTCGGCATCGGCACAGTTCTTCATCAACGTTACCGACAACAGCTTCCTCAACCACAGCGGCAAGAACGTTCAAGGCTGGGGCTACGCGGTATTCGGTAAAGTCACCGAAGGCACCGACGTTGTCGACAAGATCAAAGCCGTTGCCACCGGTTCCAAGTCCGGCCACCAGGACGTTCCGGTTGATGACGTGATCATCGAGAAAGCCGAGATCGTTGAGTGATACTGCTGATCTCTGATCTGCACCTGCAAGAAGAACGCCCGGACATTACCCGGGCGTTTCTTGATCTGCTCGACGGTCGTGCCCGCCACGCCAAGGCGCTGTACATCCTTGGCGACTTTTTCGAGGTGTGGATCGGCGACGACGCCATGACGCCCTTCCAGACCACGATCTGCCAAGCCCTGCGCGCCCTCAGCGACAGCGGCACGCAGGTCTACCTGATGCATGGCAACCGTGACTTCCTGATCGGCGAAGCCTTTTGCAAGGCCGCTGGCTGCACACTGCTACGCGACCCGAGCGTGGTGACGCTGGGCGGCGAACCGGTCCTGCTGATGCACGGCGACAGCTTGTGCACCCTGGACCTGGGCTACATGAAAATGCGTCGTTACCTGCGCAACCCTGTGAGCATGTGGATCCTGCGGCACCTGCCGCTCGGCACCCGCCGGAAGCTGGCGCGCAAGCTACGCAATGAAAGCCGCACCCAGGTACGAATGAAGGCCAACGACATCGTCGATGTGACGCCGGAAGAAGTGCCGCGGGTCATGGCCGAACATGGCGTGCTCACGCTGGTGCACGGCCACACCCATCGCCCGGCGATTCACAAGCTGATGGTCAATGATCAGCCGGCGCGACGTATCGTGCTGGGCGATTGGGACCGCCAGGGTTGGGCGCTGGAAGTGGATGAGCAAGGGTTTCAGCTGCAGCCTTTTGCGTTTCCCTGATTGAAAGCCCTTCGGGCCTTTTCGCCAGCAAGCCGGCTCCTACACTCGCGGTTTTGTAGGCGTCGGCTTGCCGGCGATGCTTGCGCTCAATGCCCTGCGGACGCCGGCCCGGCTTTGGCCGCAAACGGTGGTTTGGCCAGCCACACCAGCAGTATCAGCCCGGCAAACACCCAGCCCATCAAGGTGAAGTAATCCACCGTCGACATCATGTAGGCCTGGCTGCTGAGCATCCGCTCCAGCTGCGCATACGACTGCCCGTTCGCACCGCCCAGGTGATTCAGTGCTTCGCGGGTGGCTGGTTCGTAGGTACTGATGCTTTCACTCAGGTAGGCATGGTGCTGGTCCGCCCGGCGAATCCAGATCCAGGTGGTCAACGAGGCGGCGAAACTCCCCCCCAGGGTGCGCAGGAAGGTAGCCAGCCCCGAGCCGTCGGCGATCTGATGCGGTGGAAGGTCCGACAGCAGGATGCTCAAGGTGGGCATGAAGAACAGCGCCACGCCGATGCCCATGAACAACTGCACCAGGGCAATGTGCTGAAAGTCCACTTCATTGGTGAAGCCGGCACGCATGAAACAACTGGTGCCGATGGCCAGAAACGCCACCCCCGCCAACACGCGCAGGTCGAACTTGTGCGCATATTTGCCGACAAAGGGCGACATCAGCACCGGCAGCAAACCGATCGGCGCCACGGCAAGGCCGGCCCAGGTAGCGGTGTAGCCCATCTGCGTTTGCAGCCACTGCGGCAGGATCAGGTTGATGCCGAAAAAGCCCGCGTAGCCGCCCACCAGCACGATCGTGCCGATGCGAAAGTTACGGTGCACGAACAACCGCAGGTTGACCACCGGGTGCTTGTCGGTTAGCTCCCAGATGATGAACACGGCGATGAACACCACCGAAATCAGGCTGCCAATCACGATAAACCCGGACTCGAACCAGTCCAGGTCATTGCCCTTGTCCAGTACGATCTGCAAGGCCCCGACGCCGATGATCAGGCTCAGCAAGCCAATGTAGTCCATGGGCTGACGCTGCGTGCTGACCGGCCGCGAGCGCATCTGTTGACGCACGACGGCGGCGGCAAACAGGCCGATGGGCACATTGATGAAGAAGATCCACGGCCAGCTGTAGCTGTCGGTAATCCAGCCTCCGAGGATAGGCCCGGCAATCGGCGCCACCACGGTGACCATCGCCAGCAACGCAAGCGCCATGCCGCGTTTGGCCGGCGGATAGACGGCAATCAGCAAGGTCTGGGTCATCGGGTACAACGGGCCGGCGACAATGCCTTGCAGCACCCGAAAACCAACCAGCTCGGGCATCGACCGCGCAATACCACAGAGAAAAGAGGCCAGCACGAACAGCAGTGTGGCCCAGAGAAACAGTTTGACCTCGCCGAAGCGCCGGCTCAGCCAGCCGGTCAGCGGCAAGGCAATTGCGTTGCTTACCGCAAACGAGGTGATCACCCAGGTGCCCTGCTCCGAACTGACGCCGAGGTTGCCGGAGATGGTCGGCAAGGCGACGTTGGCGATGGTGGTATCGAGCACCTGCATGAACGTCGCCAGCGACAGCCCGATGGTCGTCAGCAGCAGGCTCGGCGGGCTGAATGAAGCCGTGTTGCTCATCGCAGCGCCGTCTTGCTGGTGCCTGCGCTGTTGTCATGGATCAGCCGCGCGATCAAGGCATCGGCCTCGACCAGTTGACTGTCGTAGACACGGGTAGCAAACGATGCCTTTTGCGGCGGCAACTGGGCCAGCACCGGGCCGCTCTGGTCGTGCAGGTCGACCGTAACCTGCGTCGACAGGCCGATACGCAGCGGGTGCGCCGCCAGTTGTTCAGGGTTGATATGGACACGCACCGGTACGCGCTGGACGATCTTGATCCAGTTGCCGGTGGCATTCTGTGCCGGCAGCAAGGCAAAGGCGCTGCCGGTACCGGCGCCGAGGCTGTCGATGGTGCCGCTGTATTTGATTTCGCTGCCGTACAGGTCGGCGATGATGTCCACCGGCTGACCGATGCGCATGTGGCGCAGCTGTGTTTCCTTGAAGTTGGCGTCGATCCACAACTGATCCAGGGGGATGACGGCCATGGTCGCGGTGCCCGGCTGCAACCGCTGGCCCAGTTGCACCGTGCGCTTGGCGACATAGCCGGTGACCGGTGCCACCAAGGTGGTGCGTGCGGCGTTCAGGTACGCCTGGCGCAAATCCGCGGCCGCCGCCATCACTTGTGGATGAGACGACACCACGGTGTCATCGACCAGTGCCGAGGTGGTGTTGAGTTGCTGCTTGGCCGTGTCGAAGGCGCCCTGAGCCGAGGTCAGGTCATCACGGGAGTGGGACAGCTCCTCCAGGGAAATCGCTCCGCCAGCCGCCAGGGTCTTGCGTCGGGTGTAGTTTTCCTGGGCCTTGCTCAGCTCGGCCTGACGCGCCTGCACCTGGGCTTTCTTGCCATCGACATCGCTGTACAGGCCGCGTACCTGGCGCACGGCACGGGCCAGCTGGGCCTGAGCGGCCTGCAGCCCGACCTGGGCATCGCTGGGGTCGAACTCCAGCAGTACCTGGCCTTCATGCACCAGGTCGCCGTCGTCGGCGCCGATGCTGACTACCGTACCGGTCACCAACGGGGTGATTTCCACCACGTTGCCGTTGACATAGGCGTCGTCGGTTTCTTCGTTCCAGCGCCCGTACAACTCGTGCCAGGCCCATACCGCCGCGGCGCCAAGCACGACCAGCAAGGCCAGGGCGAGCAGCCAGGTCTTGCGTTTGCGCGTGTTATCGAGTGCCTGCACGGAATCGGCAGTGTCTTGGGGAGTGGCAGTGGCCATGTCGAATACCTTGTCTTACTCAGAATCAGCAGCACAGGACTGCAGGGCAGCCTTGTGCTCGTTTGCCGCACTTACGCGCAACGCCGTGAGGCTGTCACCCGCGGCCAGCAGCATTTTGGTCAGCAGGTGTTCCAGGCTGGCCAGTTCGCCCGGGGCCAGTACCCCGAGCAGTTCGTTCATTGCCGCCGCGCCGATGTGCGGCAATTGGTCGGCGAGCTTGTTGCCTTCCTCACTCAGCGCCAGGCGCACCTGACGACGGTCATCGGGGCAGCGCCGGCGAACCAGCAGGTCTTTTTGCTCCAGGCGGTCGAGCATGCGCGTCATCGATCCGCTGTCCAGCGCCAGGTAGCGACACAGCTCGGCCGGGGTGTCGACCCCGAACTGGGCGACGATGATCAGCACCTTGAATTGCGCTGCGGTAACGCCGAACGCCTGCAGATGGCTGTCAAGAATGCGGTCTTTGACCAACGCCGCACGCCCCAGGAGCAAGCCCAGGGTGCAGGTCTGAAAGTTTTCCGGGGTGTAATGCGGCATGAACAAGATCCCTGCTTAGGCAGCTAGTAACATAATGTTACTGCTTAGACAGTTATCGTCAAGGCATTAATTAGCTTGCTTTCTATTTAGGCGATAAAAAAGGCTGCCGAGGCAGCCCTTGTTCAACCGAAAAGTCTCAGGCGGGAATGCCGCTATGGAAGCGAAACTCTTCATCGGGGGTGCTGATCAGCTCGGCCTCGACCGCCCTGACCTTCTCCACTACCCGCTCGATATCCGCCCGCTCGCCATATTGATGAGCCAGCTTCAGGTAACCCTGGTAGTGACGGGCCTCGCTGTTGAGCAGACCGTGGTAGAACTTGCCGAGCTCTTCATCCAGGTGCGGCACCAGCGCGGCAAAACGCTCACAGCTACGGGCTTCGATAAAGGCGCCCACCACCAGCGTGTCGACCAGCTTCACCGGCTCATGGGTGCGCACCACACGGCGCAGACCCGAGGCATAACGGCCGGCGGACAGCGGACGCAGGGCGATCTTGCGGCGCTTCATCAAGCGCAGCACCTGCTCGTGGTGCACCAGCTCTTCACGGGCAAGGCGCGACATCATGTTGATCAGGTCCAGGTGCGTGTTGTACTTGGCCATCAGGCTCAACGCGGTGCTGGCGGCCTTGAACTCGCAGTTCTTGTGGTCGATCAGCAGGGTTTCCTGGTCGGCGAGCGCCGCCTGGACCCAGGCATCGGGAGTACGGCAACCAAGGAACGCATCAATTTCGGGAATAAGGTGCATAGGCTCACAAACAGGCAGGGCAAACGGCAAGACCGGCGATTATACCGGCAGCGGCGGCGATCACCAGTGAACTATGCTTGATACATATCAACGCCCATAGCACTTGGCGCCGACTATAGTCAGGCATCGGTCGCCATTTCTGAAGGGAGTTCACGCTCATGCAAGAAGTACGCAGCATCCTGGTGGTACTCGACCCTGAACACGCCCACAGCCGCGCGCTCAAGCGGGCGAAGCTGATCGCAGGCGCCACGGGTGCGCGCCTGCACCTATTGATGTGCGACAAGAAACAGGACCACAGCGCCCTGCTCAGCCTGCTCGCCAGCCAGCTGCATGACGACGGCTACAACAACGTCACCCATGAGCAGGCCTGGCACGACTCGCTGCACGAGTCGATTGTCGATGTGCAGCAGGCAGAAGGCTGTGACCTGGTGATCAAGGAACACCGCCCGGACAACCCGCTGAAGCGGGCTCTGCTCACCCCGACCGACTGGAAGCTGTTGCGCCAGTGCCCCAGCGCGGTGCTGATGGTCAAGACCGAAACCCCCTGGACCGGTGGCGTGATCCTCGCTGCAGTGGACGTCGGCAACCATGACGAAACGCACCGCCTGCTGCACAAGAGCATCATCGATCACGGCTACAAGATCGCCAACCTCGCCAAGGGCAACCTGCATGTGATCAGCGCCCATCCCTCACCAATGCTGTCGGCCGCTGATCCGGTGTACCAGCTCAAGGAGACTATCGAACAGCGCTACCGCGAGGAATGCGCCGCGTTCCAGGCCGAATTCGATATCAGCGATGATCGCCTGCACGTTGCCGAAGGCCCGGCTGACGTACTGATCCCGTACACCGCCAGTAAATACAAGGCGGCGGTCACCGTCATCGGCACCGTGGCCCGCACCGGGATATCCGGGGCCCTGATCGGCAATACGGCGGAGGTCGTGCTCGATTCGCTGGAATGCGATGTGCTGGTGCTTAAAAGCGAAGAAGCACGGGTCCACCTGACCGAGCTGGCGCAAGGCTAAGGGCCGCATTGCTAGGTAGGAGCCAGGCTTGCCGGCGAACCAGACGCTGCGGTGTATCTGCTACACCGCCATTGTTCTTCGCGGGCAAGCCTCGCGCCTACGGCGATTCAGCCCAGCGCATCCTTGAGGAACCCCGGCGCGATGTAGCGCTGGTAGTGGGCCTCGGACAGCAAGAAAAACTCCCGATCAATGGCGTCACGCAGCTCGGGCAGCTCCCAGTCGCGAAACTCCGGCAACAGCACCATGCCGTAGGCCTCGATCTCACGAATAACCCGTGCGCCACGAGCGATCAGCTGGTATGCCCAGCAATACTCGGACTGGTGCGGCACGAAGCGGATCTTGCGCACTTCAAGTTGCGAACGCAGCCGCGCGGCATCAAAGACCTCAAGTTTGGCCACCATGACCTGCACCAGCAATTGCTCGAGGCGCAGCCAGACCGCACGCTTTTCGTCTTCGTTGTAGCCGTTCCAGTTGATCACTTCATGATGAAAACGCTTGCAGCCACGGCACACCAAGTCCCCGTAAACCGTGGAACAGAGGCCAACACAAGGCGTTTTAATTGACTGATTGGACATGAAAAAACCAACAACCGAACGGTGGAACAGCCTGCCATGTTAGCCCTTTGTCTAACGGGGGTCACCCGTTAAAGTCATCGTGCGCGCCTTACCTTTATCGAGTTTTTACCGTAGAATCATCCGGCCTTTTTAAGGCGCCAATGTCCGTTAGAAGCTGTTTTCAAAGCGTCACGAGCACAGTTGATCCGGTAGAACGGCGTTGGCCCGGGATATACGCCTCATCGCATATTCCGCGCCAGCCCTCATCAGCCTCCGTTCTACAGGCGTAAAACTTTGAAAGCAGCTTCTGTGAGGATCTCCTGCAACCCTGGCTACGCGGCCCAAGAAGCCGTATTGCGCATGGGTGCCGGATTTTCTGGATGAGCGTCCCGGACACCCATTTGGGACCACTGATGAGGGTAATAACTGTGCTTGAAGCCTACCGCAAACACATCGAAGAGCGTGCCGCCCTGGGCATCGTGCCCCAGCCGCTTAACGCCGAACAAACCGCAGGCCTGGTCGAGCTGCTGAAGAATCCCCCTGCTGGCGAAGAAGCAGTCCTCGTCGACCTGATCACCAACCGCGTTCCACCAGGAGTGGACGAAGCTGCCTACGTCAAGGCCGGTTTCCTCTCTGCTGTCGCCAAGGGCGAAGCCACTTCCCCGCTGATCGACAAAAAGCGCGCGGTAGAGCTGTTGGGCACCATGCAGGGCGGCTACAACATCGCCACCATGGTTGAACTGCTGGATGACGCCGAGCTGGCTGCCGTTGCCGCCGAGCAACTGAAGCACACCCTGCTGATGTTCGATGCGTTCCACGACGTTGCCGAAAAAGCCAAGGCTGGCAATGCTCACGCCAAAGCCGTACTGGAATCCTGGGCCGCCGGCGAGTGGTTCACCGCCCGTCCTGCGATCGAAGAAAAGTACAGCCTGACCGTATTCAAGGTCCCTGGCGAAACCAACACCGACGACCTGTCCCCTGCTCCGGACGCCTGGTCGCGCCCTGATATCCCGCTGCACGCCCTGGCCATGCTGAAAATGGCCCGTGACGGCATCGTGCCTGAGCAACCAGGCGCCGTCGGTCCGCTGAAGCAGATCGAAGAAGTCAAAGCCAAAGGCTTCCCGGTCGCCTACGTCGGTGACGTGGTCGGTACCGGTTCCTCGCGTAAATCCGCCACCAACTCGGTGCTGTGGTTCTTCGGCGACGACATCCCGTACGTGCCGAACAAGCGCGCCGGTGGTTTCTGCTTCGGCACCAAGATCGCCCCGATCTTCTACAACACCATGGAAGACGCCGGCGCCCTGCCGATCGAATTCGACTGCACCAACCTGGGCATGGGCGACGTCATCGACGTGTACCCGTACGCCGGCAAAGTCTGCAAGCACGGCACCGACGAGGTCATCACCACCTTCGAACTGAAGACCCCGGTGCTGCTCGACGAAGTCCGCGCTGGCGGCCGTATCCCGCTGATCGTCGGCCGTGGCCTGACCGAGAAAGCCCGTGCCGAACTGGGCCTGGGTGCAACCGACCTGTTCAAGCTGCCTGAAGCCCCGGTCGATACCGGCAAAGGCTACAGCCTGGCGCAGAAAATGGTCGGCAAGGCCTGCGGCCTGCCGGAAGGCAAAGGCGTACGCCCTGGCACCTACTGCGAACCGAAGATGACCACCGTCGGCTCCCAGGACACCACTGGCCCGATGACCCGTGACGAGCTGAAAGACCTGGCGTGCCTGGGCTTCTCTGCCGACCTGGTCATGCAGTCGTTCTGCCACACCGCGGCCTATCCGAAGCCAATCGACGTCACCACCCACCACACCCTGCCGGATTTCATCCGCACCCGTGGCGGCGTGTCCCTGCGTCCTGGCGACGGCATCATCCACAGCTGGCTGAACCGCATGCTGCTGCCGGACACCGTCGGTACCGGTGGTGACTCGCACACCCGTTTCCCGATCGGCATCTCGTTCCCGGCCGGTTCCGGCCTGGTCGCCTTCGCCGCTGCCACCGGCGTCATGCCGCTGGACATGCCGGAGTCGGTACTGGTGCGCTTCAAGGGCAAACTGCAACCGGGCATCACCCTGCGTGACCTGGTTCATGCAATCCCTTACTACGCCATCCAGAAAGGCCTGCTGACCGTCGAGAAGAAAGGCAAGATCAACGCCTTCTCCGGCCGCATCCTGGAAATCGAAGGCCTGGATGAACTGACCGTCGAGCAAGCGTTCGAACTGTCGGACGCCTCGGCTGAACGTTCCGCTGCCGGCTGCTCGATCAAGCTGCCAGAAAAGGCTATCGCCGAGTACCTGCAGTCGAACATCACCCTGCTGCGCTGGATGATCAGCGAAGGCTACGGTGACCCGCGTACCCTGGAGCGCCGCGCACAAGCGATGGAAGCCTGGCTGGCCAACCCGGTTCTGCTGGAAGCCGACAAGGACGCCGAATACGCCGAGATCATCGAGATCGACCTGGCCGACGTCAAAGAGCCTGTGCTCTGCGCGCCGAACGACCCGGACGACGCCCGTCTGCTGTCGACCGTTCAGGGCGAGAAGATCGACGAAGTGTTCATCGGTTCGTGCATGACCAACATCGGTCACTTCCGCGCTGCCGGTAAACTGCTGGAGAAGGTCAAGGGTGGCATCCCTACCCGTCTGTGGCTGGCTCCGCCAACCAAGATGGACGCTCACCAGCTGACCGAAGAAGGCTACTACGGCATCTACGGCAAAGCCGGTGCGCGCATGGAAATGCCAGGCTGCTCGCTGTGCATGGGTAACCAGGCACGCGTACAGACCGGTTCGACCGTGGTTTCCACCTCGACCCGTAACTTCCCGAACCGCCTGGGCGACGCCACTAACGTCTACCTGGCCTCGGCCGAGCTGGCTGCTGTTGCCTCGATCCTGGGCAAGCTGCCAACCGTCGAAGAGTACATGGAGTACGCGAAGAACATCGACAGCATGGCTGCCGACGTTTACCGCTACCTGAGCTTCGACCAGATCGCCGAGTTCCGTGAAGCTGCTGCGAGCGCCAACATTCCGGTCGTTCAAGCGTAAGCTGACTTAGCGTAAAAAAACCCCGCCAATCGGCGGGGTTTTTTATTGAGCGCTTGTACTGATCAGAAGCCTTAGAAGGCATCACCCGGCACACGCACCCAACCCTCCATCAGAATCCGCGCACTGCGGCTCATGATGGCCTTGGTGACCGTCCACTCGCCATTCACCTGACGGGCTTCAGCGCCAACGCGCAGGGTGCCCGACGGGTGACCGAAACGAACGGCACTGCGCTCGCCGCCACCGGCCGCGAGATTGACCAGCGTGCCCGGGACTGCCGCCGCCGTGCCAATGGCCACCGCAGCGGTACCCATCATGGCGTGGTGCAGCTTGCCCATCGACAGCGCACGCACCAACAGGTCAACGTCTGACGCCGCCACCGCTTTGCCGCTGGACGACTGGTAAGCCGTCGGCGGTGCAACAAAGGCAACTTTCGGCGTGTGCTGACGCTTGGCCGCTTCATCGATGTGTTCGATCAAGCCCATGCGCACGGCGCCATAGGCACGGATGGTCTCGAACTTGGCCAAGGCTTGAGGATCGCTGTTGATCGCGTCCTGCAACTCGGTACCGGTGTAACCGATGGCTTCGGCCTGGATGAAGATGGTCGGGATGCCAGCGTTGATCAGCGTCGCCTTGAGGGTACCGATACCAGGCACTTCCAGGTCATCGATCAGGTTGCCGGTCGGGAACATCGAACCGCCCTCACCGTCTTCGTCGGCAGCCGGGTCCATGAACTCGAGTTGCACTTCGGCCGCCGGGAAGGTCACGCCATCCAGCTCGAAGTCGCCGGTCTCCTGCACTTCACCGTTGGTGATCGGCACATGGGCAATGATGGTCTTGCCGATGTTGGCTTGCCAGATACGCACCGTGGCGATGCCGTCCTGCGGGATACGACTGCTGTCGACCAGGCCGGCACTGATGGCGAAGGAGCCAACGGCTGCCGAAAGGTTACCGCAGTTGCCGCTCCAGTCGACGAAGGCCTTGTCGATGGACACCTGACCAAACAGGTAGTCGACGTCGTGATCGGCCTTGCTGCTGTGCGAAAGGATCACAGTCTTGCTGGTGCTGGAGGTTGCGCCCCCCATGCCGTCGATCTGCTTGCCATACGGATCGGGGCTGCCGATCACCCGCAGCAGCAGGGCATCGCGGGCCGCGCCCGGAACCTGTGCGCGCTCAGGCAGATCCTGCAGACGGAAAAAAACGCCTTTGCTGGTGCCACCACGGATGTAGGTGGCGGGGATTTTGATCTGGGGTACGTGAGCCATGGGAATCTTGTCCTGGGAAAATACACGTAAACATAAGGCTGACAACAACCCGTAGGAGCTGGCTTGCCAGCGATGCAGACGCCACGCAATCGGCGTCGATTTCATCGCCGGCAAGCCGGCCCCTACAGTTTTTCTCAGGCGGTCGCCGACTCGAGGAAGTCCTGGGCAAAGCGCTGCAGCACGCCGCCTGCTTCGTAGATCGAGACTTCTTCGGCGGTGTCCAGGCGGCAGGTCACCGGCACTTCGACGCGCTCGCCGTTGTGACGGGTGATCACCAGGGTCAAGGTTGCGCGCGGGGTGCGCTGGCCGACCACATCGAAGGTTTCGGTGCCGTCGATGTCCAGGGTCTTGCGGTTGACGCCTGGCTTGAACTCCAGCGGCAACACGCCCATGCCCACCAGGTTGGTGCGGTGAATACGCTCGAAGCCTTCGGCAACGATAGCCTCGACACCCGCCAGGCGCACGCCCTTGGCCGCCCAGTCACGGGACGAGCCCTGACCGTAATCGGCACCGGCAACGATGATCAGCGGCTGCTTGCGGTCCATGTAGGTTTCGATGGCTTCCCACATACGGGTGACCTTGCCTTCCGGCTCGATCCGCGCCAGCGAACCCTGCTTGACCTTGCCGCCTTCCTGAACCATTTCGTTGAACAGTTTCGGGTTGGCGAAGGTCGCACGCTGCGCGGTGAGGTGGTCACCACGGTGCGTTGCGTAGGAGTTGAAGTCTTCCTCCGGCAGGCCCATTTTCGCCAGGTATTCACCGGCGGCGCTGTCGAGCATGATGGCGTTCGACGGCGACAGGTGGTCGGTGGTGATGTTGTCCGGCAGCACCGCCAGCGGGCGCATGCCCTTGAGCGTGCGCTCGCCGGCCAGGGCGCCTTCCCAGTACGGCGGACGGCGGATGTAGGTGCTCATCGGGCGCCAGTCGTACAGCGGGTCGACTTTAGGCCCGGTGTCTTCCTCGATGGCAAACATCGGGATGTAGACCTGGCGGAACTGCTCCGGCTTGACCGCTGCCTTGACCACGGCGTCGATCTCTTCGTCGCTCGGCCAGATATCCTTGAGGCGGATTTCCTTGCCGTCGACCACCGCCAGCACATCCTTCTCGATGTCGAAGCGGATGGTACCGGCGATGGCATAAGCCACTACCAGCGGCGGCGAAGCCAGGAACGCCTGCTTGGCGTACGGATGGATACGCCCGTCGAAGTTGCGGTTACCCGAGAGCACGGCAGTGGCGTACAGGTCACGGTCGATGATTTCCTGCTGGATAACCGGATCCAGGGCACCGGACATCCCGTTGCAGGTGGTGCAGGCAAACGCCACGATACCGAAGCCAAGCTGCTCCAGCTCGTCATCGAGGCCCGCTTCTTTCAGGTACAGGGCTACCGTCTTGGAGCCCGGCGCCAGGGACGACTTGACCCATGGCTTGCGGACCAGGCCGAGCTTGTTGGCGTTGCGCGCCAGCAGGCCGGCGGCGATCACGTTACGCGGGTTACTGGTGTTGGTGCAGCTGGTGATCGCAGCAATGATCACGGCGCCGTCCGGCATCTGCCCCGGCACCTCTTCCCACTGGCCGGCGATACCTTTGCTGGCCAGGTCGCTGGTTGCAACGCGGGCATGCGGGTTGGACGGGCCAGCCATGTTGCGCACGACGCTGGACAGGTCGAAGCGCAGCACACGCTCGTACTCGGCATTGGCCAGGCTGTCAGACCACAGGCCGGCAACCTTGGCGTAGGTTTCCACCAGTTTGACCTGCTCGTCGTCACGACCGGTGAGCTTGAGGTAGTCGATGGTCTGCTGGTCAATGGAGAACATTGCCGCAGTGGCGCCGTATTCGGGGGCCATGTTGGAGATGGTCGCACGGTCACCCAGGGTCAGGGCACGGGCGCCTTCGCCGTAGAACTCGAGGTAGGCACCAACGACTTTTTCCTTGCGCAGGAATTCGGTCAGGGCCAGCACCACGTCAGTGGCGGTGATGCCAGGCTGCGGCTTGCCGCTCAGCTCGACGCCGACGATTTCCGGCAGACGCATCCACGAGGCGCGGCCGAGCATGACGTTCTCGGCTTCCAGGCCGCCGACACCGATGGCGATCACGCCCAGGGCATCAACGTGCGGGGTGTGGCTGTCGGTACCGACGCAGGTGTCCGGATAGGCCACGCCGCGCTCGGCGTGGATGACCGGCGACATCTTCTCCAGGTTGATCTGGTGCATGATGCCGTTGCCGGGCTGGATCACGTCGACATTCTTGAATGCCTTCTTGGTCCAGTTGATGAAATGGAAGCGGTCTTCGTTGCGACGGTCTTCGATGGCACGGTTCTTTTCGAACGCCTGCGGATCAAAGCCACCGCACTCCACGGCCAGCGAGTGGTCGACAATCAACTGCACCGGTACTACCGGGTTGACCTGGGCAGGATCGCCGCCCTTGTCGGCGATAGCGTCACGCAGACCGGCAAGGTCCACCAGCGCGGTCTGGCCGAGAATGTCATGGCACACGACGCGGGCCGGGAACCACGGGAAGTCGAGATCGCGCTTGCGCTCAATCAGTTGGCTCAACGAGGCATTGAGGCTGGCCGGATCGCAACGGCGCACCAGGTTTTCTGCCAGTACGCGCGAGGTGTAGGGAAGCGTGTCGTAGGCGCCGGGCTTGATCGCGTCGACCGCCGCACGGGCGTCGAAATAATCCAGGCCGGTGCCCGGCAGGTTCTTGCGAAATTCAGTATTCATGGCACAGGGACTCAATCACGGTAAGTTCGGTGGCGTGAGGGCCAGCACTGAGGCCAGTGCTGGCCGCTCAAAGCCGGTCTCAGCGTTGCTCGATTGGCACGAACTTGCGCTGCTCAACGCCGGTGTATTCGGCGCTTGGACGGATGATGCGGTTGTTGGCGCGCTGCTCGAACACGTGAGCGGCCCAGCCGGTCAGACGCGAGCAGACAAAGATTGGCGTGAACAGCTTGGTCGGAATGCCCATGAAGTGATACGCCGAGGCATGGTAGAAGTCGGCGTTCGGGAACAGCTTCTTCTGCTCCCACATGGTCTTGTCGATCGCTTCGGACACCGGGTACAGCACGGTATCGCCCACTTCGTCGGCGAGCTGCTTCGACCAGCCCTTGATCACTTCGTTACGCGGATCGGACTCTTTGTAGATCGCATGACCAAAGCCCATGATCTTGTCTTTGCGCTCAAGCATCTGCAGCAGTTCTGTCACCGCGTCCTGCGGGCTCTGGAAGCGCTCGATCAGCTCCATCGCCGCTTCGTTGGCACCGCCATGCAGCGGGCCGCGCAGCGAGCCGATGGCGGCGGTGATGCACGAATACAGGTCCGACAAGGTCGAGGCGCACACACGGGCAGTGAAGGTCGAGGCGTTGAATTCGTGCTCTGCGTACAGGATCAGCGAGACGTTCATCACTTTTACGTGTAGCTCGCTCGGCTTCTTGCCATGCAGCAGGTGCAGGAAGTGACCGCCAATGGTGTCTTCATCGCTGGTGCACTCGATGCGCACGCCATGGTGAGTGAAGCGGTACCAGTAGCACATCACCGCCGGGAACAGTGCCAGCAGGCGGTCGGTCTTGTCGCGTTGCTGCTCGAACGTCAGCTCGGGCTCCAGGGTGCCCAGTACCGAGCAACCGGTGCGCATCACGTCCATCGGATGGGCATCTGCCGGAATGCGCTCAAGCACTTCCTTCAACGCCTGAGGCAGGTCACGCAGGGTTTTCAGCCGACCCTTGTATTCGGCCAGCTGAGCAGCGCTCGGCAGTTCGCCGTACAGCAGCAGGTAGGCCACTTCTTCGAACTCGGCACCCGCGGCCAGGTCGCGGACGTCGTAACCACGGTAGGTCAGGCCGGCACCGGCCTGTCCGACTGTCGACAGTGCGGTTTGCCCGGCCACTTGACCACGCAGGCCGGCACCACTGAGTACTTTTGCTTCGGCCATGTTTTTCTCCACTCTTGAATTTGTTATGGGAAACGGCAATGCATCACGGGTTCAAACCGCGTTTCAGCCCTTCTTCTGGGCAAACAGCGCATCGAGGCTTTGCTCGAACGCGTGGTAGTTGATGGCGTCATACAGCTCCATGCGGGTTTGCATGGTGTCGACGACATTTTTCTGGGTACCGTCGCGGCGCAGCGCGTTATAGACGTTATCGGCCGCCTTGTTCATGGCGCGGAAGGCCGACAGCGGGTACAGCGCCAGCGACACATCGACCGAGGCCAGCTCTTCGGTGGTGTACAGCGGAGTGGCGCCGAATTCGGTGATGTTGGCCAGGATCGGGGCTTTCACACGGTCAGCGAAGGTCTTGTACATCGCCAGCTCAGTGATCGCTTCCGGGAAAATCATGTCGGCACCGGCTTCGATGCAGGCGGCAGCGCGGTCCAGGGCAGCGTTCAGGCCTTCTACGGCCAGGGCATCGGTACGCGCCATGATCACGAAGCTGTCATCGGTACGGGCATCTACCGCCGCCTTGATGCGGTCGACCATCTCCTGCTGGGAGACGATTTCCTTGTTCGGGCGGTGGCCGCAACGCTTGGCGCCGACCTGGTCTTCGATATGAATGGCCGCAGCGCCGAACTTGATCATCGACTTGATGGTACGGGCAACGTTGAAGGCCGAGGAACCGAAACCGGTGTCGACGTCCACCAGCAATGGCAGGTCGCACACGTCGGTGATACGGCGTACATCGGTGAGTACGTCGTCAAGGCCGGTAATACCCAGGTCAGGCAGGCCCAGCGAGCCGGCTGCTACACCGCCACCGGACAGATAGATAGCCTTGAAGCCGGCACGCTTGGCCAACAGCGCATGGTTGGCATTGATCGCACCGACAACCTGCAGCGGGTGCTCGGCGGCGACGGCATCACGAAAACGCTGGCCGGGACTTTTCTGACTCATGAATCACCTCGTGGGCTAGACGCGTCCTGATAATGACGCTCGATGTTGCGTTTGGAGGCGCCGATGTGACGGCGCATCAAGAGCTCGGCCAGTTCACCGTCACGGTCGGCGATGGCATCGAGAATGCGGTGGTGTTCGGCGAACGCCTGGCGCGGCCGGTTGGGCGTGGCAGAGAACTGGATGCGGTACATGCGCACCAGCTGATACAGCTCGCCACAGAGCATCTGCACCAATGTGCGGTTGCCGCTGCCCTGAATGATCCGGTAGTGGAAGTCGTAGTCGCCTTCCTGCTGGTAGTAACCCAGGCCGGCCTGGAACGTAGCGTCGCGCTCATGGGTGTCGAGCACCCGGCGCAGCTCGTCGATCTCGGCTACGCTCATACGCTCGGCAGCCAGGCGACAGGCCATGCCTTCCAGCGACTCGCGGATCTCATACAGCTCGATCAGCTCGGCATGGCTGAGCGACACGACCCGCGCACCGACGTGGGGCACGCGCACCAACAGGCGCTGGCCCTCAAGGCGATGAATGGCCTCGCGCAGTGGCCCGCGGCTGATACCGTAGGTGCGCGCCAGCTCAGGCTCGGAGATTTTGCTGCCAGGGGCGATTTCACCCTTGACGATAGCGGCCTGGATGCGGCGGAAGACGTTTTCCGAGAGTGTTTCGGAATCCTCCGCGATGGCACCGGGAACCAAGGCTGCGTCCAACATATTGTCGACACCTCACAAATCAATGAGGCCAAAACTAGCCAAATTGGCAAGCGGAGTCAAAGACAAAATAAATATTGTCGACAATCGTCTAAGAACGAACTTCACCAGTGCGGGTGTTGTCTGAGTGCAGCCGCTGGCGCCATCACACCAGCGTGATAGAATGCCGCGCCCTTACACAGGGCACGAATAGTGTGTTTGTCATCATTTTGTGGTGATGACAGCAAATCGAGGAAGCTTGCGCAGTACTTGCCAGTGGCCTTTACCCGAACATCGCACAGCACCGCGCCAGGATTTATGAGACTTACACCCCTTCCACTGTTGCTCAGCCTGTTTTTGTTGCCTGCCCTGGGTCAGGCCGCGGAAAAGACCGTGTACGGTCTTAATGAATACGCCCGCCTTGCCGATATCGACCTGGAGGTTGCCGCCAAGCTCGACACTGGCGCCAAGACCGCCTCGCTCAGCGCCCGCGATATCAAGCGTTTCAAGCGCAACGGCGAATCATGGGTACGCTTCTACCTGGCAATTGACGCCGCCCACGCGCATCCGATAGAACGCCCCCTGGCCCGCGTCAGCAAAATCAAGCGACGCGCCGGCGATTACAACCCGGACGAAGGCAAGGCCTACACCGCCCGCCCGGTGATCGAATTGAACATCTGCATGGGGACGGCCCAACGCGTGATCGAAGTGAACCTGACAGACCGCAGCGCATTCCAGTACCCGCTGCTGATCGGCTCAGAGGCGCTCAAGCACTTCGACGCGCTGGTCGACCCAAGCCTTAAATACGCGGCCGGCAAACCTGCCTGCGCCCCTGACGCTCACACCGCAGAGTAATCCCGATGCGCTCTCTTACCCTTCACCTGAAAGTCCTGATCACCGTACTGGTGCTACTGGGCATCATCGTCACGGCCTATCAGATCTTCTTTCTCGGCATCCCGGTGACCGAAGACGAGACCGACGACCTGTGGAACATTGACGCCAAGGTCGAGTTCGTCGCCAACCCCAAGGACCCGATCAAGGTCCAGATGTTCGTGCCGCCACTGAGCCGTGACTACGTCAGCCTCAACGAGAGCTTCATCTCCAACAACTACGGGGTCAGCGTCAACCGCGTCGACGGCAACCGCAAGGTAACCTGGTCGGCCCGCCGTGCCAGCGGCAACCAGACCCTGTACTACCGCCTGGTGCTGACCAAGCGCTACAGCACTGAAAAAGCCAAGATCAAGGGCCCGACCTTCCGCGACAGCCTGGCCGTAGAGGGCCCGGAAAAAATCGCCGCCGAAGCCCTGATGGCGCCGATTCGCCAGCATTCGGCCGACGTCGAAACCTTTGTCAGCGAGACCATCAAGCGCGTCAACAACCTCAATGACGACAACGTCAAGCTGCTGCTGGCCGGTGACACCTCGTCGCTGAACAAAGCCAAGATCATTGACCTGCTGCTGTCCATCGCCCACGTTCCGGTGGAAAAGGTCCATACCATCCGCCTGATCGCCGACCAGCCACAAACCCCTGAACTGTGGCTGCGCAGCTTCAACGGCACCGACTGGCTGTACTTCAACCCGGACACCGGCGAACAAGGGCTGCCTGCCGACCGCCTGCTGTGGTGGACCGGCGATGACAACCTGATCACCGTCGATGGCGGCAAGAAAGCCAACGTCAGCTTCAGCCTGAACAACAGCGAGATGAACGCCATCCGCCTGGCCAAGCTGACGGACGAGAACACCGACGCCGACTTCCTCGAATACTCGCTCTACGGCCTGCCACTGCAGACCCAGCAAACCTTCATGATCATGGTGATGATCCCGATCGGCGTGCTGGTGATCCTGGTGCTGCGCAACCTGATCGGCCTGCAGACCCTGGGGACCTTCACCCCGGTGCTGATCGCCCTGGCCTTCCGCGAAACCCAGCTGGGCTTCGGTATCGTGCTGTTCACGGTCATCACGGCTTTGGGCCTGTCGCTACGCTCCTACCTTGAACACCTGAAGTTGCAGATGCTGCCGCGGCTGTCGGTGGTACTGACCTTCGTCGTGGTACTGATTGCCGCCATCAGCCTGTTCAGCCACAAGCTGGGCCTGGAGCGCGGCCTGTCGGTGGCCCTGTTCCCGATGGTGATCCTGACCATGACCATCGAACGCCTGTCGATCACCTGGGAAGAACGTGGCGGTGGCCATGCGATGAAAGTTGCCATCGGCACCCTGTTCGCTGCCTCCCTTGCGCACCTGCTGATGAGCGTGCCGGAACTGGTGTACTTCGTCTTCACCTTCCCGGCCGTGCTGCTGATCCTGGTGGGCTTCATGCTGGCAATGGGTCGCTACCGCGGCTACCGCCTGACGGAGCTGGTACGTTTCAAAGCTTTCGTGAAGGCTGACGCCTGATGTTCGGTCTCTGGAAAACCTGGAAAGCCCTGGAGGCCCGGGGCATCATGGGTATCAACCGGCGCAATGCGGACTACGTCCTCAAGTACAACAAGCGCCACCTGTACCCGATCGTCGATGACAAGATCATCACCAAAGAGCGTGCGATCCAGGCCGGCATCCATGTGCCGGAGATGTACGGGATCATCTCTACCGAAAAAGAGATCGAAAAACTCGGCGAGATCATTGGCGAACGCAACGACTTCGTCATCAAGCCGGCACAGGGTGCCGGCGGTGACGGCATCCTGGTGGTGGCCGATCGCTTTGAAGACCGTTATCGCACGGTCTCGGGCAAGATCATCAGCCACGAGGAAATCGAGCACCAGATCTCCAGCATCCTCACCGGCCTGTACTCCCTGGGCGGTCACCGCGACCGCGCCCTGATCGAGTACCGGGTGACCCCCGACCAGATCTTCAAGAGCATCAGCTACGAAGGTGTGCCGGACATCCGCATCATCGTGCTGATGGGCTACCCGGTGATGGCCATGCTGCGCCTGCCGACCCGCCAGTCGGGCGGCAAGGCCAACCTGCACCAGGGTGCCATCGGTGTCGGTGTCGACCTGGCCACAGGCGTGACCCTGCGTGGTACCTGGCTGAACAACATCATCAGCAAGCACCCGGACACCACCAACGCGGTGGACGGTGTGCAGTTGCCGAACTGGGACGGCTTCATGAAGCTGGCCGCTGGCTGCTATGAGTTGTGCGGGCTGGGCTATATCGGTGTCGACATGGTGCTGGACCAGGACAAGGGACCGTTGATCCTCGAGCTCAACGCCCGCCCTGGCCTGAACATCCAGATCGCCAACGACTGCGGCCTGACCCTGCGCACCCACGCCGTCGAGGCGCACCTGGAAAAACTCGCCAAAGACGGCATCCAGGAAACCCCGGAAGAGCGCGTGCGCTTCGCTCAAGAGCTATTCGGCCACGTGCCATCTGAGTGAGAACACCCCCGGCTGCGCCCTCCACCCCGGTTGGCGCAGCCGGACACACTCAAGGTCGCAGCCAACGCTAGGCGCATTTCCTACACAGGACTACAATCGCCTCCCCGCATCCATAGCTGTTACTTGCATGCCGACCTGTACGCTTCACGCCCTGCCCTACCTGGCCGACCCTGCGGCCTATTTCGCCCGTATCCGCCTGGCACCAGGCGCCGTCATGCTCGACAGCGCGCGCCCAACTGCCGCGCGTGGCCGTTTTGACCTGCTCAGCGCGTGGCCACTGCAGACCCTGACGCCCCAGGCCACTGAAGGCGGTGAAGCCTACTTGCAACGCCTGCGCGCAAGCCTGGACGAACTGGGCCGGGCAGAATTGCCCCAAGGCGTCGAGCTGCCCTTTGCCGGCGGGCTGATCGGCTACCTGAGCTACGATTTCGGTCGCCGCCTGGAGCCGCTGCCGAGCCTGGCCGCCAACGACCTGGGAATGGCCGACGCCAGCCTGGGGCTGTATGCCTGGGCATTGATCAGCGACCATCAGCTTGAACGCAGCCAGTTGCTGTTTCACCCAAGCCTCGCCGACGCCGAGCGCCAACGCCTGATCCGCCTGTTCGAAGCGCCTGCTCCCGCCTGCACGGCGCAGTTTTCCCTGCTGGCACCGATGCGCGGCGACATCAGCGCCGACGACTACCACCAGGCCTTCGACCGGGTGCAGGCGTATATCCATGCCGGCGACTGCTACCAGATCAACCTCACGCAACGGTTTCGCGCACCGTGCCAAGGCGACCCCTGGCAGGCGTACCAGGCCATTCGCCGGGTGTGCCCTACCCCCTTTTCGGGCTTCCAGGTGCTGGATGATGGCAGCGCGCTGCTGAGCTTCTCGCCGGAACGTTTCATCCAGGTCAGTGGTGGCCGGGTCGAAACCCGACCGATCAAAGGTACCCGCCCGCGCAGCCCGGATGCCACGCAGGACGCCGCGAATGCCGCCGAACTGCTGGCAAGCAACAAGGACCGCGCGGAAAACCTGATGATCGTCGACTTGCTGCGCAACGATCTGGGGCGAACATGTGAGATCGGCTCAGTGAAAGTGCCGGAGTTGTTCAACCTGGAAAGCTATCCCAACGTGCATCACCTGGTGAGCAGTGTCACCGGACAACTGGCCGAAGGCAAAGACGCCCTGGACCTGATCGCCGGCAGCTTCCCCGGTGGTTCGATCACCGGTGCACCGAAGATTCGCGCGATGCAGATCATCGACGAACTGGAACCCAGCCGCCGGGCGCTGTATTGCGGCTCATTGCTGTATGTGGACGTGCGCGGCGAGATGGACAGCTCGATTGCGATCCGCAGCTTGCTGGTCAAGGATGGCCAGGTGTGTTGCTGGGGAGGTGGCGCCGTGGTGGCAGATTCGGATTGGCAGGCTGAATACGAAGAGTCGATCACCAAGGTCAAGGTGCTGCTCGACACGCTGCAAAATCTTTCCCACGCCCCGTAGGAGCGAGGCTTGCCCACGAAATAGGCACTGCGGTGAATCTGCGGCACCGCGTTACCGTTTTTCGCCGGCAAGCCTGGCTCCTACAACGTAGTAGCCGGTCCCTCAAAGACTCAGTGAACGGTTCGAAGCCTTGATGAACTCTTGCTTCAGCGCGTCGAAATCATGCACGGCCGGAAACTGCGGAAACTCGCGGATCACATTCTCCGGCGCATGGAACAGAATGCCCGCATCGGCTTCGCCCAGCATGGTGGTGTCGTTGTACGAATCCCCTGCTGCTATCACTCGATAGTACAGGCTCTTGAAAGCCAGCACCGACTGGCGTTTAGGGTCTTTCTGGCGCAGCTGGTAACCCGTCACCCGATCGGTCTCATCGGTGATCAGGCGATGGCAAAGCAAGGTCGGGAAACCCAGCTGGCGCATCAGCGGCTGTGAAAACTCGTAGAATGTGTCGGAGAGGATCACCACCTGGAAGCGCTCGCGCAGCCAGTCAACAAATTCGATGGCACCGTCCAATGGCTTGAGCGTGGCGATCACCGCCTGGATATCGGAAAGCTTCAGGCCATGCTCATCGAGAATGCGCAGGCGCTGTTTCATCAGTACGTCGTAATCGGGCACATCACGGGTGGTGGCCCGCAATGATTCGATTCCGGTTTTTTCCGCAAAGGCGATCCAGATCTCAGGGACCAGCACGCCTTCCAGGTCGAGACAGGCAATTTCCACAGCACACTCCTCGAACGACAAAAATGGGAAGCCGCACTCTACATGCGCGGCGTCTGCGCGGGCAATTTTTGGTAACATCAACGCATTACGAGCGCCAAGCGCCATTCAATGATCGGAAGCCGCCTGATGAGCCAACCCTTCGACGTCGCCGCCCTGGCCGCGACCTACGCCAACAAGTCCCCGCAAGACATCCTCAAACTCGCCTTCGAGCACTTCGGTGATGACCTGTGGATTTCCTTCAGCGGCGCCGAAGACGTGGTGCTGGTGGACATGGCCTGGAAACTGAACAAGAACGTCAAAGTGTTCAGCCTCGACACCGGCCGCCTGCACCCCGAGACTTACCGCTTCATCGACCAGGTTCGCGAGCAGTACAACCTGCCGATCGAAATTCTCTCGCCTGATCGCAGCAAGCTTGACCCCTTCGTCAAAGAAAAAGGCCTGTTCAGCTTCTACAAGGACGGTCACGGCGAGTGCTGCGGCATCCGCAAGATCGAACCCTTGCGCCGCAAGCTGAGCACCGTCAGCGCCTGGGCCACCGGCCAGCGTCGCGACCAGAGCCCGGGCACCCGCAGCCAGGTGGCCGCACTGGAAATCGACAGCGCCTTCTCCACCCCGGAGCGCACCCTGTACAAGTTCAACCCGCTGGCGCAGATGAGCAGTGAAGAGGTATGGGGCTACATCCGCATGCTCGAACTGCCCTACAACAGCCTGCACGAGCGCGGGTTCATCAGCATTGGCTGCGAGCCTTGCACCCGCCCCGTGCTGCCGAACCAGCACGAGCGCGAAGGCCGCTGGTGGTGGGAGGAATCGACCCAGAAAGAATGCGGCCTGCACGCCGGCAACCTGATCACCAAAGGCTGAGTTCCGGCCCTGAGCAATCGCCCTGCCTCGGCTTGCTGCAAGCCGGGCAGCAGGTGATCAGGGCCTGACCAGCACCCCGCGCAGCAACAACTCCAGCGCCGCAACACTTTGCACCAGCCGCGTGCTTGCGTCTTCACCATCGGCGATCCACAACGCCGCTTCAGCCAGGCTGCCATAGATCAGCGAAGCCAACGCCTGCGGGCTGGCCCGGGCAACAATGCCCTGGCACATGAGTGCATCGATCAACCTCTGCATAGACTCGACACAATCACGTTGCGCGTCCGCTGAAGCACCGCCCAGCACGCCCCTGGCATCGCGCAACACGATACGCTGGATATCTGGCTCCAGGGCCATCTCCAGGTAAACACGACAGCGCTGGCAAAAGCCTTCCCAGGGATCATTGGCAGCGTCGGAGATTGCCTGCAGACGCTCGTCCATCTCGGCATCGATCTGCGCCACCACAGCAGCCAACAAGCCTTTCTTGTCGCCAAAATGGTGGTAAAGCGCACCACGGGTCAGGCTCGCCTGCGCGGTGAGGTCATCCATCGAGGTATCGGCGTAGCCTCGCTCGCTAAAGACTTTGCGGGCAGTGGCCAGCAGCGTGGCACGGGTTTCTTCCATCTCGGCGCGAGTGCGGCGAACCATTCAAACTCCTTACATACGAGCCGTATGATTGTTTACATTCAATACGTATGAATATACGCTTTTATTCATACGCTCTGTATGTATTTTCAGCGCACCGCCAGTTCCTGGCAAACGATGTCCCTGGAGAACCCGATGGCCAACCCTTATCGCGCATTGTTCACCGCACCCGGTGCTACCGGCTTTACCCTGGCGGGGCTGCTGGCGCGGGTGGCGCTGCCCATGACCGGCATCGGTATCATCACCATGCTCGCGCAACTGCGCGGCAGCTACGCGCTGGCGGGCGCAGTGTCCGCCACCTTCGTACTGGCCTACGCGCTGCTGTCACCGCAGATCTCCCGCCTTGTGGATAGCCACGGGCAACACCGGGTGCTGCCTGCCGCCACCGCCGTCAACGTCATCGGCCTGCTGCTTCTGTCCGCCAGCACCTGGTGGCAGGCGCCGGACTGGACGCTGTTCGTCGGCGCCTTGCTTGCCGGCTTCATGCCCAGCCTGTCGGCAATGGTGCGGGCACGCTGGACAGGCATCTATCGGGGTCAACCTCGCCTGCAAACGGCCTACTCGCTGGAAACGGTACTCGATGAAGTCACCTTCATCGCCGGGCCACCCCTTTCGGTCGGATTGTGTGTGGCGGTATTTCCACAGGCCGGGCCACTGGCTGCAGCGTTGTTGCTGGCCGTTGGCGTACTCGCCCTTGTCGCGCAGCGTGGCAGCGAACCGCCGGTGCAGTCGGAGAACGCCGCCAGCGATCACCCGGGATCGGTGATCAGGTCGGCAAACGTGCGCTTGCTGATACTGCTGATGGTGGCCATGGGCATTATTGTCGGCACTGTGGATATCGTCAGCGTCGCCTTCGCCGAGCAACTGGGCCAACCCGCGGCAGCGACGCTGGTGCTATCTGCCTACGCACTGGGCTCGTGCCTGTCCGGGCTGCTGTTCGGCACGCTCAAGCTGCAAACCCCATTGCATCGTTTACTGCTGCTGGGTGGGCTGATGACAGCTGCGACCACACTGCCCCTGCTACTGGCAGAGAGCATTCCCATGCTGGCTGTCGCCGTACTGGTGGCCGGCCTGTTCTTTGCCCCCACCCTGATCGTGGCAATGTCGCTGGTTGAGCGCCTGGTGCCCGAACAACGCCTGACCGAAGGCATGACCTGGCTGCTGGCCGGACTGAACATCGGCATCGCGCTGGGTGCAGCGACATCCGGATACGCCGTGGATGATGGCGGCGCCCGGGCCGGGTTCATCGTTGCGCTATGCGCTGCAGCACTGGTGCTGCTGGTGGCACTGTGGTCGCATCAACGCCTGCGTGCCCATGGCCCATCTGGCGCCCACGCAGAAGCGACTTCATGAGCAACTGAAAATCCGACCACGGCCTAAGGGGGCGCGTAGCAGCCCCGGTTTGTTCTTGCCTGAAGAAAAGCCCTTGCGTTCATATCCATGTGTATTGCTACACCAATACACATGGACGCCATGACCCTCTACATCGAACCCAGCTCACCCGACCCGATCTATCGCCAGATTGTCGGCCAGATCACCCGCCTGATCAGCGCTGGCAGCTGCCCGGCCGGCACTCGGTTGCCGTCAGTACGTGAGGTGGCCGCAGCCCATGCCATCAACCCGATGACCGTTTCCAAAGCCTACGCCCTGCTCGAAGCCCAGGGCTTACTGGAACGCCAGCGCGGCAAGGGCATGCAGGTTGCCACCCACCAGCAAGCCGTTACCCCGACCGAAACACGCCTGAACGCCCTGCAGCCCACCCTGCAGGAACTGGCCCGTCAGGCCCGGCAGTTGGACCTGAGCCTAGATCAATTGATCGACGCCCTTACCCCCCTCATGAACGAAGAACAGCCCCACGAAGGAACGCAATGAGTAATCCGGACCCGCTGATTGAAGCCTGCGCCCTGAGCAAACGTTATAAAAATCACCAGGCACTGGACGATGTTTCGCTGAGCATTGCACCCGGTTCTGTACTGGGCCTGCTCGGGCGCAACGGCGCAGGTAAAAGCACCCTGATCGAATGCCTGCTGGGCCTGCGCCAGGCAGACAGTGGGGAGGCAAGGCTGTTTGGCAAAGCCGCCACGCAGATCGATGACCAGGACAAAGCCACATTGGCTTACGTCCCGCAGCACAGCGACAGCCTGCAGTGGATGAAAGTCGCAGATGCCCTGTCGTTCTGTGCCAACCTGTACCCGAACTGGGACAACGACCTGGCGACGAACCTGCTGCAGCGCTGGGGCCTGGACGGCCAGCGCCTGATCCAGAATCTGTCCCCCGGCCAGCGCCAGCAAGTGGCGATCATTCGCGCCCTGGCCCCGCGACCCCGCCTGCTGGTGCTGGACGAGCCGGCCGCCAGCCTGGACCCGCTGGCTCGGCGTGAGTTGCTGCGGGAAATTGTCGAGCTGGCCAGCGAACAGGGCAGCACCGTGGTGTTCTCAACCCACATCCTCTCTGATCTGGAGCGCATCGCCTCCCATGTTGCGCTGATTCACCAAGGCCGCGTCCGGCTCCATGCCGAAACCGACCAACTCAAAGACGAATTGCGCCGCGTGCAATGGCCCCAGCACTGTCCGCTGCCTGCCGGGCCACTGCCTGGCGAAGTAGCCCGGCGATCATTGCCCGACGGCGGCTGGAGCCTGGTACTGAACCTGGCCCAAGGTGAAACCCGCTCGCTACTGCCCGAGCAAGCAAGCCTGCACCGACTTGGCCTGGAAGACCTAATGCTGGAGCTGGCAGCATGATGATCAAGGCGCTGGACTCCCTGTTTCCTGGCCCCTGGATTCTCTCTTCGAGTGTGCTGAGTTATTTAGTGCTTCTGAGTTTCGGTGTTTTTCTCGGGCACCTGGGGCCCGCCGACGGCATGCCTCTAGCCGGGCCATTGACCTGGGCGCTGAGCGCGGCCTTGGCATGGTGGGGACTACTTGGGCCACGGCTGTGCAACCTGGCTTGCACCATGATCGCCTTGCGGCTGCCAGGCGTTCGCCGCACATTGCTGCGCGGCATTGTTGCGCACCTGACATTGAGCGTCGGCCCACCACTGCTCTACCTGCTGCTGTGGCCGCCCGCTAACCAGGACGTCCTGCAGCTCGCTGCGGCAGTCTGGCTGGGCTCGTGTTTCGCTCTGCTGGCACTCAGCACGCCCCTGGCTCTGTCGATCATTCCCAGCGCTCTGCTCGGCCTTTTCTGGTCTGTATTGGCTGAACCCGGTCTTAGCGCGATGCTTGGGGTTCTGGCACTGGTGCTAACCTCGGGCTTGTGGCACTGGCATGCGAAACGACCTCGCAGCGAACTGCTCACCCCGCTGGGTGCAGTGCTCGATGGAGCCACCCTGGGGGTAGTCGGCCCATTGAAAGAGCGCCTTGCGGCACCCCAGCGCTTGAACACGCCCAACGCCCTCCCGGGCAGCCTGTATCAGGACCGTATCGCCACCCTCCTTGGCTACCAGACCATCCGTCAAGCGCATGGCGTGCGCCGGCAGTACTTGAGCTATCTGGTCATGATCGGCTTTGCGGTGGTGGCCTATGCGCTGCAACCGACATACAGCGGGCCATTCCTGTCGATGTGGGTTGCCGTTCTGTTGATCTGGATACCACTGCGCTCCATTGGCCGCCTCATTGACCTGCACGATAAGGGTCGAGCTACCTTGGCCGAACTGTTACTGATGCCTGGCCTGCCTGCGCGCGATCAGTTACAGGCGTCAGTGATGCGACAACTGCGTAACTGCCTGCTGGAGAAGCAGATCTTGATGACGCTCATCATTCTCGCGATGGGCGCGCTGAATGAAGACCCGGGCCTGCACCAACCACTACCAGCGATCGCCTTTAGCGCGATGATGGTTGTGGCCAGCCTGGGCCTGGCCAAGCTGGCCTGGCGTGGCGCACTCAGCCGCCGCCAGCTGGGTGCCGGGACCATAGCTGCAATGCTTTCAGTGTTTGTTGGCACCACCGCAATGAACATGGCCTGAGCACAATCCGAGACATGAAAAAACCGGCACGATGGCCGGTTTTTCATGTCCGCTCCCGCTGTCAGTGCACGGGCAACTCGACATCGGCAAACAGCTCTTCGAGCTCTTGCTTGTTATGGCACTGAATGGCCTTGGCCATCACTTCGCGGGTCAGGTGCGGTGCAAACTTCTCGATGAAGTCGCACATGAAACCGCGCAGGAAGGTGCCGCGGCGGAAACCGATCTTGGTGATGCTCGATTCGAACAGCTCGCTGGCATCCAGCACGACCAGGTCATTGTCGAGCTTGGTGTCGACAGCCATCTTGGCCACGATACCGACGCCCAGGCCCAGGCGTACGTATGTCTTGATGACGTCGGCATCGGCGGCGGTGAACACCACTTTCGGGGTCAGGCCGCGATGACTGAACGCTTCGTCGAGCTTGGAGCGACCGGTAAAACCGAACACATAGGTAACGATCGGGTACTCAGCCAGGGCTTCGAGTGTAAGCTTCGGCAACTTGGTCAGCGGGTGCCCCTGCGGAACCACTACGCAACGGTTCCAGCGATAGCACGGCATCATCACCAGGTCACCGAACAGCTCCAGGGCCTCAGTGGCAATGGCAAAATCCACCGTGCCGTCGGCGGCCATTTCGGCGATCTGCATCGGCGAGCCCTGATGCATGTGCAGAGCCACTTCCGGGTACTGTTTGATGAAGCTGCTGATCACCGGCGGCAGTGCATAGCGCGCCTGGGTGTGGGTGGTGGCAATCGACAGGGTGCCTTTTTTCTCGTTGGAGAATTCCTGGGCAATCTGCTTGATGCTCTCGACCTTGCGCAGGATTTCGCCAGCGGTGGTGATGATTCGCTCACCGGCCGGGGTCACGCGGGTCAGGTGCTTGCCGCTGCGGGCGAACACTTCAACGCCCAGTTCATCTTCGAGCAGGCGGATCTGTTTGCTGATGCCCGGCTGGGAGGTGTACAGACTCTGCGCTGTCGCAGAGACATTGAGGTCGTGGTGCGCCACTTCCCAGATGTAGCGCAATTGTTGAAGCTTCATAGGTATCCCTCAAATCAGCTGGGCGTCACCGGCAGCAGTGACGATTTATAACTATATTAGTGGTTTGAAGAATAAATCTAGAACTATTTTAGCAGTCTAGTAGGAAACCCCCGACAACGCAGCGTTAAGTCTTCCGACGCCCAAGGTGTTGGGCCAGCGGCACCATGTACACCGGCACCGGCGACAACTGCAACAGGCGTACGGCCGTACGCCCAAGAGGGATATCGACACCCGCGCCCTGGCTGTGACTGCCGAAGATCAGCAGGTCGACACTCAAGCGCTGAGCCTGCTCAAGAATCACCTGGGCCGGGTCCCCCTGACGCACGCGCACCGCCTTGATCAGGGCCAGGTCGGCCTCTTCGCCCAATTCGTCACGAAAGTTTTCCAGCACCCGCTGCTCGATGTTGGCCATAACGTTGTTGACCCCCTGACGATGCAGTTGGTCCAGCGTTTGTTCATCCAGGTAACTTTGCAACAGCGACTCGGCGAACTGCCCCATCGGTTCCACGGCATGAATCACATAGAGCTCTGCATTGAATGTGCGCGCCAGCGCCAGCGCATGCTGCATGACAAAAGGCGCGTACACACCGAGGTCGGTGGCATAGAGCATGGAACGGATCATTCGACCTCCTCGACTGCCGCTTGGGCAGAGCAAGCTTCAGCTTAGCAGCGCCCGAATCACGCGCCGTTCCGTCCGGCGCTCCGGCAAACGGCCACTAGCCAAGGGTCGGTTCGTTGCTGATGCCATGCGGCACATGACCGGTTGCGACCACACTGCGCGCCCGCTCGCAGTGGCCCGCCTGATCGTCAAAAAACACGTCGGCGGCAAACGCCTCGAGGAACGCCGACTTGTCCAGGCCGCCGAGAAACAGTGACTCGTCCAGGCGAATATCCCATTCGCGCAGGGTGCGAATCACCCGTTCGTGGGCAGGCGCCGACCGCGCAGTGACCAACGCGGTGCGGATGGGGCAGGCACCGTCGGGAAACTCGCTCTGCAACTGATTCAGCGCAGCGAGGAACGGCTTGAACGGCCCTCCCCGCAACGGCTCGCGGGCAGCCTCACGCTCACTGGCCTGAAACGCTTCCAGGCCACCCAATTGATACACACGCTCGGACTCATCGGAAAACAGCACCGCATCGCCATCAAATGCGATTCGCAATTCATCGCTGGCCGCACGCTGCGCGCCGCCGGAGAGAATGGTCGCCGCTGCAAAACCCGCTTCGAGCGCACTGCGCACATCGTCGGCATCGGTGGACAGGAACAGGTGACAACCAAACGCTGCAAGGTAAGGGTAAGGGCTGCGCCCGCCGACAAACGCCGCGCGGTAAATACCCAGGCCGTGGTGTTCGATGGAGTTGAACACCCGCAGGCCGGTGTCGGCACTGTTGCGCGACACCAGCACCACCTCGACCCGGGGATGACCAAGGTGAGCATTGATACCCAGCAGTTTTTGCACGAGCAAAAATGCATCCCCGGGCTTGAGCACTTCGTCCTCGTGCTCGATCTGGTACTGGCGGTAAGCCTCGACGCCTTGCGCCAGGTAGATCCGATGGCTTTCGCTCAGGTCAAACAGTGCCCTTGACGAGATGGCGACGACCAGTTTGTCACCCAGGTTTTTGCTCATGCACGCTTCCTCTTGTGCCAGGAATATCCACTGTAGCCGCTGGCTGTTACTGCACCGTCTTCTGGTTACGCCGGTCGATGAACGCCAGCGCCTGATAGAGCGCCTCGATGCGCGGCAGACTGCAACCGGCTGCACGCGCCCTGGCCAACGGCTCGGCGTAGATCCCCTCAAGTTCCAGCGGGCGATTATGGACATAGTCGTAATACATGCTTGGCCAGTAGTCAGGCATCTTCTCGGTGCCGGCGAACAACTGCTCGGCATAGCCCTGTGGCACTTCATGACCGCAGGCACGGGCACCTTCAACCACTTCAGCCATCAACGCCTGGATCAACGCCCGGCTGTGGGAGTCTGCCATCAGGGGCGTGGTGCCGCCCTGAAGGAGCACCGACAGTCCGTTATAAGGCACATTCCAGACCAGTTTCTGCCAGCGCGCACACGCCAGGTCGCTCATGGCGTGCGAGTCGATACCGGCAGCGCGAAACAGTTCAGCACCCTGCTGGGTAATTGTCTGACGTGCGGCGTCGCCAGCCGGGCCGCTGTGGTACCCCAGGTTCACTGCACCCAGGGCCTGGTGACGGATCACGCCCGGCGCCTCGCGATTGACGCAGATGTAGCACAGCCCACCGAGCAAATGCAGGCTGTCCGGCAGCAACGGCCGCAGTTGTTCTTCGACGCCGAGACCGTTCTGCAGCAACACCACTTTGCCATCCGCGGCCGCCGCCTTGGCGATGACCGGGGCGAGCTCGGCATTGCTGGTGGCCTTGGCGCCCACCAGCAACCAGTCGCAGGACGGCATGTCGGCAACAGAGGCGTAGGCCTGCACCGCCAACTGCAGCGTTCCGTGCACCGCGCTGTCGATGCGTATGCCGTTGGCATTGACTGCATCAAACTCGGTACGCAGGAGGAAATGCACATCAAATCCGGCCCTGGCCAGCATCACCCCATAGAAGCCACCAATGGCACCTGTTCCGATGATGCCGATACGCGGACGTTTGCTCGTCATACTGCTTCCCCCGAACGTTCAATTTTTGTTCAATTTTTTCACACGCAAATCAACAGCCTTACGATCCATCACTATACTCAGGCGAACAAGGTCAAAAAATCGACACGGAGTCGAGCATGCGTGGTTTTCTGCCTCACCCGGACGATGTTCCGGTCGAACTGGCGTTACGTCAGTCGCCCAGCCTGTTCCGCCAGCGGCTGCACACTATCAGCCTGGGCGGTATCGCCTGCAACCATCCCCGCGCGTACCGCCGCGGAATGGCAGTTGAGATGATCATCCCTTCCCTGGGCGAAAGCGCCCGTTACCCGGGATACGTGGCCTGGTGCCAGAAACAGCAGGACGGCTACCGGGTCGGTATTGCCTTCGTCGATGAACAGGCACTGTTCGGCGCGCGAATGAGCGAACAGGTGTGCCAGATCCAGCACCTTTACCAGCAACACATGAGGGCGCAAACCGCGCTGATCGATCTCGATGCCCTGGCCCAGCAGTGGGTCAAACAGCATGCCGGTGAATTCTCCGAAGCCAGCCTTGAAGCCAGCCATACCCGACAGATTCTCATTTAAGGACAAAAACCCTGCACCCGTGGGCTTTCCGACGCAGGAAAGCGGCTGCTACCCATTGTCGAGCCACGGTGTAACGCGCTAAGGTTCGGCTCCCCGCTGCGTACAATCTTGCTGCTCCGCCGCACGGGGATCGCTGGCGGCCGGCACCCGTGACCTGACGAGTAACACGATGGCTGATTTACCGATCGATGACCTAAACGTTGCCTCCAACGAGACCTTGATCACCCCCGATCAGCTCAAGAAGGAAATTCCCCTCAGCGCCACCGCGCTCAAGACCGTGACTGCGGGCCGTGAAGTTGTGCGCAATATCCTTGATGGCAAGGATCACCGCCTGTTTGTGGTGATCGGTCCCTGCTCGATCCACGACATCAAAGCGGCCCATGAATACGCCGAGCGCCTCAAGGCCCTCGCCGCCGAAGTCTCCGACACCCTGTACCTGGTCATGCGTGTGTACTTCGAAAAGCCACGTACCACCGTGGGCTGGAAGGGCTTGATCAACGACCCGTACCTGGATGACTCGTTCAAGATCCAGGACGGCCTGCACATTGGCCGCCAGCTGTTGCTGGACCTGGCAGAAATGGGCCTGCCGACCGCCACCGAAGCGCTCGACCCGATCTCCCCGCAATACCTGCAGGACCTGATCAGCTGGTCGGCCATCGGCGCACGTACCACCGAATCCCAGACCCACCGCGAAATGGCGTCCGGCCTGTCGTCGGCCGTGGGCTTCAAGAACGGTACCGATGGCGGTCTGACCGTCGCCATCAACGCCCTGCAGTCGGTTTCCAGCCCGCACCGATTCCTGGGTATCAACCAGGAAGGTGGCGTGTCCATCGTCACCACCAAAGGCAACGCCTACGGTCACGTGGTGCTGCGTGGCGGCAACGGCAAGCCGAACTATGACTCGGTCAGCGTCGCGCTGTGCGAGCAAGCGCTGGCCAAAGCCAAGATCAAGCCGAACATCATGGTCGACTGCAGCCACGCCAACTCCAACAAGGACCCGGCCCTGCAGCCACTGGTGATGGAGAACGTCGCCAACCAGATCCTCGAAGGCAACCAGTCGATCATCGGCCTGATGGTCGAAAGCCACTTGAACTGGGGCTGCCAGGCGATTCCGAAAAACCTCGAAGACCTGCAGTACGGTGTTTCGATCACCGACGCCTGCATCGACTGGGACGCTACCGAAAAAACCCTGCGCAGCATGCACGCCAAACTCAAGGACGTGCTGCCCAAGCGCAACCGCGCCTGATCCGCAGACACAAAAACGCCGGGCATTGCCCGGGGGGTTTTTTGGGGGGGTGTGGATGGAACCCCCCGGGGGGGCCCGGGGGGGTGGGCGGGCGGGGGGGGGGGGGGCGGGGGG